>NZ_VAHJ01000004.1:0-429605 GCF_006386585.1 Pseudomonas sp. Hp2 | reverse complement strand
CGACGCTGACGAGCGTGTCGACGACGGTGCCGGGCACGGCCTACGGCGAGGCCGAAGGGGCGGCGCACGAGCGCAGCGCCAGCCCCGGGGCGGACCGGGTGCCGCACACGGGCGATCCGCTGCTGGGCTTGGCGGCCCCGGCCGGGATCGGGCTGGTGGCGGGCCAGGCGCTGCACTGGAGCGCGGGGGAGACGCTGACGCTGGCGAGCGGGCGAGGCAGCGAGGTGGCGGTGGCCGGCGATGCGCGGCTGCACGCGGGCCAGGCGATCGGGGTGCTGGCGGCGGCGGTGGAAGGCGGCAACACGCAGGGCCACACCCTGAGCGTGGTCAGCGGCGAGGGCGAGCTGGAGTTGCAGGCGCAGAACGACGAGGTGCGGCTGCAGGCGCGGCAGGGGCTGAAGGTCGTCAGCGCGAACGCGGCGGTGGAACTGGCGGCGGGCAAGCGGGTGCGGTTGGCGACGGCGGGCGGGGCGAGCGTGACGATCGAGGGCGGCAACATCAGCATCGCCTGCCCGGGCAAGATCACCGTGCATGCCGCCAAGAAGTCGTTCCTGGGCGCTACGCACTTGAGCCGCGAAATGAACGAGTGGCCCCAGGCAAAATTCGACGATCCTTACATCCTGCGACATCGCGCAACCAACGAACCTCTGCGGAACATGCGCGTCGAACTGACGCGCGCGGATGGCGCGCGACTGCAGTTGGTGACGGATGGCGAAGGGCGACTTCCGGTACAGAAAGGCCTGGGTCCGGAAGACATCGCGATCAAGATCATCGGCAAGGCATGAACGGATATCCGATGACCCAGAACGGCAACGACCACATCATCGACGCATCGGACAGGGACGAACAAGGCCGGCCGATCGCGAGGCCTCGCTTGACCCCGAGCCAGGACACGCGCGACAAGGTGTGCTTGATGCCACCCGCCGCGGTCATCCCGATCGTGTTCCTGCCCGGCATCATGGGTACCAATCTCAAGGCGCTGGACAGCGGAAACTCCGTGTGGCGCCCGCCGAACATGGACGGCGTCGGATCCATTCTGGACGCGTTGGCCCAGCTCTTCGCCTTCTGGTTCAAAGGGCCTGCCACCCGCAAGCGACAGTTGGACCCGACGAACGTCGAGGTCGACCCAAGTGGCTCGATCGACGCCGAGGATACGATCAACGAGGAACTTGCCCGCCAGCGCGGCTGGGGAAGCGTCATGAGGTCGGCCTACAACCCGATCATGGCCCAGATGGAGCTTCGTCTTAATAACATTCTGAAAGCCTGCGAAGCCATGGAATGGTGGGATGCCGAAGGACAGCGCGAACCCTCCGACTATGGGGAGCAACACGGCAACCCGAAGCTCTCCGAAGACGAGTTGAAGCAAGCGGCCCGGTATCGTTACGAAGTGTGGGCCGGGGGCTACAACTGGTTGCAGTCGAACATACAGTCGGCAGCTGACATCAAGGCCTATATCGAAGACAAGATCCTCGCGAGCTATCCCGAAGACCAGCGCGCAAAGATGAAGGTCATCCTCGTTACCCACTCCATGGGGGGATTCGTGGCGCGCGCCCTGACCGAGATCCATGGCTTCGACAAGGTTCTCGGTGTCGTGCACGGCGCCATGCCCGCCACGGGCGCACCGGCCTTCTATCACCACGTCCGTTGCGGGTACGAAGGTATCGAGAGCGTGATCCTCGGGCGGGACGCGGCCGAAGTCGTGGCTGTCGCCGCCAATGCCCCCGGCGCACTGGAGTTGACCCCCACGTTCGACTATGCAGGCGGGCGTGCATGGTTGAAGCTCGGCGACGACGCCGAATCGATGCCGGGATGCGCATTGCCGGCATCGGGGGATCCTTATCAAGAGATCTACAAGAACAGGGCCTGGTATGGCCTCATCCCGAAGCACAACGAGGACCTCATCGAGCCAGGGAAGCTGGTTTCGAACACGCAGAAGATCAAGTCCATCGGCGGGAGCAGGAGCAGCTTTACTGCATTCGATGCCAAGATCGATGATGTCCAGGCGTTTCACAGGCAATTCTCGATGAAGTATGCCAAACCCGCCTTCTGCCACTACGGCGCGGATACGCGAAGCAAGACCTGGTCGGAAACGCGATGGCAAGGCCGCTTGTCCGGGCTGCCCGACGAACTTCAAGTGGAGAACGACGACGGAAACGGGCGTCTTACGGTCACGGGCGGCGCAGGAAGCATAAGGCTGGAATTCGCCGATCCCATCGGGGCCGGGGACGGCACGGTGCCGAGCGAGTCCGGCGGCGCTCCCGGAGACGCGGGGGTGGAGGCGATCTTCAGGCAAGGCGACCAAGGCATAGGTGCATACGTCAGGAAGAACGGCAATGGAAAGGACAAGGGATATGAGCACCAGTCCGCCTACAACGACGTGCGGGCACAGTGGGCGACCCTGTATGGGATCGTCAGGATTGCCAAGGAGGCCGACTGGGCATGAGAACCCAATCGAAGCGAGCCAACGTGTTCGCCCTCCTGGCCTTGGTGTTGAGCGGCTGCGTGATCGCAACGGACTATGGCGGAGGAGATCGCATGAAGCAGAGTGAACAGGGGAAGAAGACGCACTGCCTTGGCCGCTACCTCGTCGACCTGCCGGCAGACGCGAGCCTGCGCTCCCGCTACAAGTTCGCGGACGGCACGATCGCGTCGTTTCCCGGCGTCACCCAGCAAGAGTTCGACCGGAGGATGGCTGCCCGAGAAGCGGAGCTGGAGGGCAGCCGCCACGGGCATGGCGGCGGGATGCTGGTCGACCGGGTGGAGTTCGCGCCCGGGCGGCGGATGTACGTGTCCTGGGCGAGCCCGAACAGCCGCGGGCTGTACCGGTACCAGGACGTCGCCTACTTCCGCGGCGAGCAGGTGCTCTACGTTTTCGAAGGCGATGGCGATGCCACGCCGCAGGCGCGCGCGGATGCGCAGGCGTTCGGCCAGGAGCTCCTGACGCGGACGCTGCGCTATCGCGCGAACGAGGAGATCCCGGACGAGGCGGGGTTCTGCTTCGACCGCGGGTTCATCGCGGACCGTGAACTCAACCAGGAGGAGTTCACCGCCGGCATCGGGCTGAAACGATACCCCGGCGTTTCGATCAAGCTGATGTCCTACGTCACCGGCAAGCCGGACATGGACCTGCTGAAGCGCGCATCGAACGTCCCGCCCGGGTTCGAGGGCGCCGTGGCGCGGATGAAGACGTTGCGTCGCGGCGAGCGGAACATCGGGCCGCTGAAGGGACAGGAACTGCTGGTGCGCGGCGATGACGGCGGACGGCGCAGCTACCACTTCCTGTGGGAGACCCAGGGACGAGCGAACTCGCTCGCGTTTCCTTTCATGTCGCTCGAACTGAGCACGTCGGGCGAAACCGCGGCCTCCCCGGCTTCCGACGAGGAGATGCTGGAGATCTGGGATTCGATCCTCGCGACGCTGAGGCCGAGGCCCGGCGCCACGTAGCGCCATCCAGGTCGCTGGTGCGGGCATCGACGACCACCGGCGTGGTTCGTTCACTGTTTCCGAGAACCCCTGCCCGATGCGAAGCGGCCCCTCGGACCGGATATCCCGCACGCCCGCTTTCGTCCGTTTCCTCCCATAACCTGCCCAAGCGGGCGCGCTTGACGCGCCGTCGTCCTGCCGCCACCATGTGCGCCGCCGAGGTATGCATCGCTTCATTCGGATGAAGCGATGCATTTAAACGGGAATCCGGTGAAGCGGCCTTGCCGCCATTCCGGAGCTGCCCCGCAGCGGTGAATGGAAACGACCCCCGCCAACAGCACTGGGCGCCTGCATGGGCCTGGGAAGCGGCGGACAGTAGGCCCCCGTGCCATGCACGGCCCGTCCATCAGCCCGAATACCGGCCTGGGCCGGGGGACACGAGCGTCCTCCGTTTCGACCTGGCGCTCCGCGGGGAGCGGCCGGACGTGCGTGCGCCCCGTGGCGGACGTCGTCCGTCGTGCCCGCAGGCGTCGGTTCGCCCGCGGGGGCGGAGGTCGCTGGCGCGGCGTGCAGGGAAGCACGGTGCGCGGTTCCTTCGTTCCTCAATGCCCAAGACCGCAATGAGGAAAACACCATGACGATCGTCACCAACCTGGGCTTCCCGCGCATCGGCGCGCGGCGCGAGCTCAAGCGCGCGCTGGAAAGCCACTGGCAAGGCCAAGCCAGCGCCGCGCAATTGCAGGACAGCGCGCGCGAGTTGCGCGCGCGGCACTGGCGGCTGCAGGTCGAGGCCGGCGTCGACGTGCCGCCGAGCAACGACTTCAGCCTGTACGACCACGTGCTCGACACCGCGGTGCTGTTCGACGCCATCCCCGAGCGCTACCGCGCCCTGGCCGACGCCGATCCGCTGGCCGGCTACTTCGCGATGGCGCGCGGCGTGCAGCGCGACGGCATCGACCTGCACGCGCTGGAAATGACCAAGTGGTTCGACACCAACTACCACTACCTGGTGCCGGAACTGCACGCCGGCCAGGCGTTCCGGCTGCGCGGCGACAAGCCCGTCGCCGAGTTCCGGGAAGCGCTGGCGCTGGGTATCCGCACCCGCCCGGTGCTGCCGGGACCGGTGACGTTCCTCTGGCTGTCCAAGACCGTGGACGGCAGCGACCGGCTTGCGTTGCTGCCGCGCCTGCTGCCGGCCTACGCCGAATTGCTCGCGCGCCTGCAGGCCGCCGGCGCCGACTGGGTGCAGCTGGACGAGCCGGTGCTGGCGCTCGATCTCGACGCCCGCTGGCAGCAGGCGTTGCGCGACGCCTATGCCGCGCTCGCGTCGGGGCCGCGTCCGCAGCTGCTGCTGGCGAGCTACTTCGGCCCGCTCGGCGGCAACCTCGAAGTGGCCGCCGCCCTGCCGGTCGACGGCCTGCACCTGGACCTGGTGCGCGGCACTGAACAGCTCGATGCCGTCCTCAGGCTCCTGCCGGCCGGACGCACGCTCTCGGCCGGGCTGGTCGACGGGCGCAACGTATGGCGCGCGGCGTTGGACAACGCGCTCACCCTGGCGCGCTATGCACGGGGCCATGTCGCTGCGGACAAGCTGTGGCTGGCGCCATCGTGCTCGCTGTTGCACGTGCCGGTGGACCTCGACCAGGAAAAGGCGCTGGATGCCGAACTGCGCAGCTGGCTCGCGTTCGCCAGGCAGAAGCTCGGCGAACTGCGCACGTTGGCCGACGCGCTCGATGGCCGTCCGTCGGCGGAGGCCAGGCTGGCGCAGGCGCGCCAGGCGCTGGAATCGCGCCGCCGTTCGCCGCGCGTGCACCGGCCCGAGGTGGAACGCCGGCTGGCGGCGCTGGGCCCGGAGGCGGCACGGCGCGCCAGCCCTTATCCGCAACGCATGCTCGCCCAGCAGCAGGCCTTGCGGCTGCCCGACTATCCGACCACCACGATCGGCTCGTTCCCGCAGACCCGGGAAGTGCGCGAGGCGCGGGCGCGCTTCAAGTCCGGGCGGCTCGGCGCCGCGGAATACGAGGCCTTCCTGCGCGAGCACACCGAGCGCTGCGTGCGCGTGCAGGAACGGATCGGGCTGGACGTGCTGGTGCACGGGGAATTCGAGCGCAACGACATGGTCGAGTACTTCGGCGAGCAGCTCGACGGCTTCGCCTTCACCAAGCTCGGCTGGGTGCAGAGCTACGGCTCGCGCTGCGTCAAGCCGCCCATCATCTACGGCGACGTGGCGCGGCCGGCCCCGATGACGGTGCATTGGTCGGCATACGCGCAGTCGCTGACCGACCGGCCGATGAAAGGCATGCTGACCGGACCGGTCACGATGCTGCAATGGTCGTTCGTGCGCGACGACCAGGAACGCGCCAGGACCTGCCGGCAGATCGCGCTGGCGTTGCGCGACGAAGTGCGCGATCTGGAAGCGGCCGGAATCGGGCTCATCCAGATCGACGAGCCGGCGATCCGCGAAGGCCTGCCGCTGCGCCGCGCCGACCGGGACGCCTATCTCGGGTGGGCGGTGGAAGCCTTCCGCATCGCGGCCTCGGGCGTGCGCGACGCCACCCAGATCCACACCCACATGTGCTATTCGGAATTCAACGACATCATCGAGGCGGTGGCGGCGATGGATGCCGACGTGATCTCGATCGAGACCTCGCGCTCGCGCATGGAACTGCTCGACGCCTTCGTGAGGTTCCGCTATCCCAACGCGATCGGGCCGGGCGTGTACGACATCCACAGCCCGCGCATCCCCTCGACCGGGGAGATGGTGGAGCTGCTGCGCAAGGCGCGCGCGGTGCTCGCGCCGGAGCAGCTGTGGGTCAATCCGGACTGCGGGCTGAAGACCCGTGGCTGGGCCGAGACCGAGGCGGCGTTGCGGGCGATGGTCGCGGCCGCCCACCGGCTGCGCGAGGACCTCGCGCAGGCAGCCTGAAGGACCCGCCCCTCCGCGGAGGGGCGGCTTCACTCCGGCCGGCGGTCCTCCTTGGCCTCGTGCATGGAATCGGGGGTCGCCACGGCGACCACGCCCTCGAGGCCGGCGAGCCGGCCGGCCGCTTCCAGCAACCGCGCCTGGCCGATGTCCGGCGCGCAGCGGATCTCGAGGGTGTCCTCGCCGTCGGCATGGCGCCGCAGCACGATGCGCCGGAGCGGCAGCTCTAGTTGCGCCATCGCGTCCTCCACGCCGGCCAGCGGCGTCCCGTGCCGCAGCGTCACCTGCAGGTTCATGCGGCCATGCCGGTTGAGATACCGCCGCTCCAGCGGCTTGAGCAGCGCGAGGATCGTCCACATCAACGCCGTCGCCATGATCGCCGCCGCATACAATCCGCTGCCCGCGGCCAACCCGATCGCAGCCACGGCCCACAGCCCGGCCGCGGTGGTCAGGCCGCGCACCACGCGCTCGCGCTGCAGGAACAGGATGGTGCCCGCGCCGATGAAGCTCACCCCGGAGATCACCTGCGCGGCGATGCGGGAAGGATCCAGGATCACCTGCGGATGGCGCAGGATGTCGGAAAAGCCGTAGGCCGAGACGATCATCGCCAGCGCGGCGCCCACGCAGACCAGCATGTGCGTGCGCAGGCCCGCCGCCCATTCCAGGCGCCCGCGGTCGATGCCGATCACCGCACCCAGCAACGCTGCCAGCAGCAGCCGTATCGCGACGTCGGAAACAGCGATCATGGTCCGCTCCTCCTCTCCCGGCACTGCCCGGATGATCCGCGCCGGGGCGGACATGCGCGGTGAAGGCCGGCGGCGCCCCTCCTGACGCCGGCGGAGGCCGCGGGCCGGCTGCCGATGGAAAGCCCATCTCCCGGTGCGGCACGCACTAGACTGGCGTCCCGCTCCCCGTGGATGCCGCCCCATGTCCGCCTACCCCGCCGATACCGCGCTGGTCGTGGTCGACCTGCAGCCGGACTTCATGCCCGGCGGCGCGCTGCCCTGCCACGAGGGCGACGCGATCGTGCCCGGCATCGCCCGCCTGCTGTCGGCGCGCCGCTATGCCACCGTGGTCGCGACCCAAGACTGGCACCCGCCCACGCACGCCTCCTTCGCCAGCCAGTATCCGGGTGCCGAGCCGTTCGAGGTCGTCGAACTGCATGGCCATCCGCAGACGCTGTGGCCGGACCACTGCGTGCAGGGCACGCAGGGCGCCGCGCTGGACCGGCGCGTGGACTGGACCGTCGCCGACCTGATCCTGCGCAAGGGCACGCGCGAGCAGGTCGATTCCTACAGCGCGTTCCGCGAGAACCACGGTCCGGACGGGACGCGCCCGGCCACCGGGCTGGCCGGCTGGCTGCGCGAACGCGGCATCGCCGAGGTGCACGTGTGCGGATTGGCCCGCGACTACTGCGTGCTGTGGACCGCGCAGGACGCGGTCGCCGCCGGTTTCCGCGTGCGCTTCCTGTGGGAGCTGACCCGACCGGTCACCCCGGCCGGCGACGCACCGACGCGCGCGGCGTTGCAGAGCGCCGGCGTCGCCATCGCATAAGGACGTCGCGGCGCGGGCCAGCCCGTGCGTGGAGCGCACCGCCCGCCCAGCGGCTGTCAATCGCTGGGAGGCGCCGATCCGCTTGCGCCGGGGCGATTAATCATTCTCGGGATCATCCAGACCAGCAGGCCGGTCCCGGCCGCCGCCAGCAACCCGATCCCAAGCAGGATGGTCCAGTGAATGATGCTGAAGGCGCCCATGTCCATTCCCTAGCCTGGTGCGATGGCCGGCATGGTCGCGCAGCGGTGCCCTGTCGAGCGCCAAGGGTCGCCGGTTTCAGCGGAACACCACCGTGCGGTGCCCGTTGAGCAGGATGCGGTGCTCGACGTGGCGGCGCACCGCGCGCGCCAGCACCAGCGACTCGGTGTCGCTGCCCACCCGCACCAGGTCGCGCGGCGTCATCGCATGGTTCACGTGCGCCACGTCCTGCTCGATGATCGGGCCTTCGTCCAGGTCCGGCGTCACGTAGTGCGCGGTGGCGCCGATGATCTTGACCCCGCGCGCGTGCGCCTGGTGGTACGGCTGCGCGCCCTTGAAGCTGGGCAGGAAGCTGTGGTGGATGTTGATCGCGCGCCCGGCCAGCGCCTCGCACAGCCGCGGCGAGAGGATCTGCATGTAGCGGGCCAGCACCACCAGGTCGATCCTTTCGCGCTCGACCAGGTCGATGATCTGCTGCTCCTGCTGCGCGCGGTTCTCGGCGCTGACCGGCAGGTGGTGGAACGGCACGCCGTAGGACGCGCTCAACCCCGCGAAGTCGGCATGGTTGGATGCGACCGCGGCGATGTCCACCTTCAGCTGCCGGCTGTGCGCGCGGAACAGCAGATCGTTGAGGCAATGGCCCTGCTTGCTGACCAGTACCAGCAGGCGTGCGCGCCGGCGCGCGTCGTGCACCTGCCAGTCCATCGCGTAATCGGCCGCGAGCGCGGCGAAGCGCTCGCGCAGCCGCGCCACCGACACGCCGTCGGCCATGTCGAAATGCACCCGCAGGAAGAAGCGCCCGCTTTCCTCGTCGCCGAACTGCTGCGCGTCGAGGATGTTGCAGTCCAGTTCGAACAGCAGCCCGCTGACGCGGTAGACGATGCCGGTGCGGTCGGGGCAGGACAGGGTGAGGATGTAGTCGGGTCGCATCCGGCCAATGATAGCGAAGGCGCGGGCGCGGCCGGTCGACGCTTTCCGACGAAACCGTCGCGGCTGCGCTCAGGCCTGCCCGGCGCGGCGTGCGGCGACCTCGGCCAGCACCGCCCAGTCGGCATCGCCCTCGCCGTGCGCGATCGCGTCGTCCAAGGCGGCGCGCAGCAGCTCCGCCAGCGGCATCGGCACCGTGCGCGCCTGCGCGGCGGCCAGCGCTAGGTCCACGTCCTTGCGTCCGAGCGTGGCCTTGAAACCGGCCGGCCGGTAGCGCCGCTCGGCGATCAGCTTCCCGTAGCCCTGGTAGGCAGGCGCCGAGAACAGCGTGCCGGTCAGCATCTCCAGGAAATCGGCACGCGCCACTCCATGGCCCTGCACCAGCGCGGAAGCTTCGGCCATTGTGCCGATCGCGCTGGCCAGGCAGAAGTTGGCGGCGAGCTTGACCGCGTTGGCGCGCTCGGGCGCCTCGCCGAAACGCCAGGTCTTCTGGCCCATCGCGTCGAACATCGGCTGCACGCGCGCGATGGCCCGCTCGTCGCCGGCGGCGAGGATGTTGAGCCGGCCGGCGGCGGCCACGTCCGGGCGGCCCAGCACCGGTGCGGCCACGTAGGCGACGCCGCGCTCGGCATGCAGCGCGTGCAGCTCGCGCGCAAGCGCCACCGAGATCGTCGCCATGTTCACGTGCACGCTGCCGGCCGGCAGCGCGTCGAGCACGCCGCGCCCGAACAGCGTCTCGCGCACGGCCGCGTCGTCGGCGAGCATCGAGAACAGCAGCGGCCCGGTCGCCGCCTGCGCCGGCGCGTCCACCGCGATCGCGCCCTCCCGGGCCAGTGCCTGCGCGGGCGCCGGGCCGCGGTTCCATACCGTCGTCGCGAAACCGGCGCGCAGCAGGTTGCTCGCCATCGGCCGGCCCATCGTGCCGAGACCGAGAAAACCCAATGTCATCGCGTGATCCCGCCGCCGCTCACATGTCGAAAAGGCCGCGCGCCTCGCGCGGCTCGCACCGCAGGTACTGCGACGGGGCGCGTACCTTCGCGCCGAGCGTCGCGGCGGCATGCCACGGCCAGCGCGGGTCGTAGAGGATGGCGCGCGCCAACGCCACCGCATCGGCGCGACCTTCGGCCAGCAGCGCCTCGGCGTGCATGGGGTCGGTGATCAAGCCGACCGCGATCACCGGCATGCGCACCTGCGCCTTGATCGCTTCGGCGAACGGCACCTGGTAGCCGGCGCCCAGCGCGATCTGCTGGCGCGGATCCAGGCCGCCGCTGGACACATGGATGAAGTGCGCGCCGTGCGCATCCAGCGCCTTGGCCAACGCGATGCTCTGCGCCAGGTCCCAGCCGCCGTCCACCCAGTCGGTCGCGGAGATGCGCACGCCGACCGCGATCCTGTCCGGCACCGCCGCGCGCACCGCGTCGAACACGCGCAGCGCCAGCCGCATGCGGTTGTCCAGCGAGCCGCCGTACTCGTCGTCGCGCCGGTTGCTCAGCGGCGACAGGAACTGGTGCAGCAGGTAGCCGTGCGCGGCATGCAGCTCGATCAGGTCCAGGCCCAGGCGCTCGGCGCGGCGGGCGGCGTCGACGAAGGCCTGCACGATGCCATCGATGCCGGCCGCGTCCAGCTCGTGCGGCGACGGCGCGCCCGGATGGAACGGGAGCGCGGACGGCGCGACGGTCTGCCAGCCATGCGGGTGGCCGGGCGCGATCGGCCCGCCGCCGTCCCACGGGCGCTCGGTGGATGCCTTGCGCCCGGCGTGCGCGAGCTGCACGCCGATCGGCATCGGCGACCAGCGCCGCACGCTCTCAAGCACCCGCTGCAGCGCCGCCTCGGTGGCGTCGTCGTACAAGCCCAGGTCGGCCCAGCTGATGCGCCCGCGCGCTTCCACCGCGGTGGCTTCCAGGATCAGCAAGCCCGCGCCGGACTGCGACAGGTTACCCAGATGCTGGGCGTGCCAGTCGTTCGCCCGCCCCTCCTCGGCCGAGTACTGGCACATCGGCGCGATCACGATGCGATTGGCGAGTTCGAGCGGACCGAGCGATAGCGGCGAGAACAACTGGCTCAAGAGACGACCTTGCGGATGACCGGGAAACCGCCATTCCACCCCGGGGAGATGCCGCTTACAACCGCCCGCGATGGATCACTGCGTCATACGGGAGGCATGCGTAGAACGCCGCTCGCGCGACCTTCCGCCTCCGGTGCCGGACGACCAGGCCCCGGACCGTTGCCCTTGTTGCTATTGCCGATGGCCCAAGGCACGTCCATGGACGATCGGCCGTTCGGCTGCTGGAAAGCGCTTCCCTCACGGGAATGAGGGTGGAGGATTACGCAGGACGATGGGATGGCAGGGGCCGGACAGATCGGGCCGGACAGATGACGTCGAAGTCGCTGGGTCCCCGCCTTCGCGGGGACGACGACAGAGGGTGGCCGAGAGCGAAGAGATGACAAAGTCGCCGGCGCCTCGCGGAGAACGACCACGGCGGGCACGACGAAAACCACCCACCGCCGCCCTACGCCGCCGCCGCGCCCTCCAGCAAGAACGCCAACGCCCCCGCGCAATCGTGCTCCACCTTCAGCGCCAGCAGTTCGTCGGCGCGGGTCCGCCCATGGTTCAGCGCAGCGACCGGCAATCCCGCGCGCGCCGCCGCCTGCACGAAGCGGAACCCGGAATAGACCATCAGCGAGGAACCGACCACGAGCACCGCATCCGTCCGCGCCAGGTGTTCGTTGGCGCGTGCCACGCGCTCGCGCGGCACGTTCTCGCCGAAGTACACGACGTCCGGCTTCAGCAGGCCGCCGCAGCGCTCGCAGGCCGGCACCACGAACGCATCGAAATCCACCCCGTCCAGGTCCGCGTCGCCATCCGGCGCGATGCCCGCCTGCAACTGTTCCCACCCGGGATTGGCGGCCGCCAACCGCGCCTGCAGCGCTTCGCGCGGGCTGCGCTGCTCGCAATCCATGCAGCGCACCGTGTCGAGGCGGCCGTGCAGGTCGATCACCTCGCTGCTGCCGGCCGCCTGGTGCAAGCCGTCGACGTTCTGGGTTAGCAGCACTTCCAACTGGCCGCGCGCCTCCAGCGCCGCCAGGGCGTGGTGCGTGCCGTTCGGCCGTGCCAGCCCGAAGCGCGGCCAGCCCAGCAGGCTGCGCGCCCAGTAGCGCCGGCGCGTGGCCGCCTCGCCCATGAAGGCCTGGAACGTCACCGGCTGCGGGCGCTTCCAGCCGCCCTGACGGTCGCGGTAGTCGGGAATGCCCGAGCCGGTGCTGCAACCGGCGCCGGTCAGCACGAACAGGCGCCGGTGGCGTTCGATGAAATCCTGCAGGTCGGCGGGCGAGGCGCTCATGGTTTTCCAACATGGCGGCGCCGCGCCCGCCATGCAAGCGCCGCGCGTCGCCGCTTCACTCCCCGCGCGGCGGGTGCGGCCCGAACCGGCCATAGGGCCGCGAGTCGTCGGCGCCGCGGCGCAGGACCTGCGCGGCCAGCAGCGCGAGGGCGAGCAGCAGCGACAGGAACGCCACCAGCGCGCCCCAGCCGCCATGCTGCCAGAACCAGCCGCTGACCGAGCCGATCAGGCTGGACCCGATGTAGTACGCCAGCAGGTAGAGCGAAGCGGCGTGGCTGCGGTTCGCACCGCCGAGGCGGCCCACCCACGCGCTCGCCGCCGAGTGCGCGATGAAGAAGCCGATCGTCAGCAGCACGATGCCGCCGATCACCCCCGCCAGCGAGTGCAGCAGGGTCGCCAGCACGCCGGCGATGCACGCGAGCACGCCGTACAGGACCACCGGGCCGCGGCCGAACCGGTCCGAGGCGAAGCCCGCCACCGACGAGCTGACGATGCCGAACACGTAGGCGCTGAAGATCAGGCCGATCTGACTCTGGCTGAGGCCGAACTCCGGCCCGCCGAGCCGGAACCCGGCATAGTTGTAGACGCTGACGAAAGCGCCCATCAGCAGGAACGGGATCGAGAACAGCCACGGCAGGTGGCGATCGCGCAGGTGGCCATGCCAGGCGCGCAGGTGGTAGCGCAGATTGATGCCATGGCGGCGCACGAAATGACGCGAGGCCGGCAGCAGCAGCACGAACGCCACCGCGCACAGCAGGTCGAGCACGCTCAGCGCCGCCAGCGCGCCGCGCCAGCCCAGGTGGTCGGTGAGCACGCTCATCACGATGCGCCCGCTCATGCCGCCGAACGCGTTGCCGGCCACGTACAGGCCGGTCGCCGCGCCCAGGCGCTCGGCCGGCAGCTCCTCGGCCAGGTACACCATCGCCACCGCCGGCACGCCGCCGAGGGCGATGCCGGAGAGCGTGCGCGCCGCCACCAGCATGCCCCAATGCGGCAGCAGCGCCGCGGCCAGGTTGAGCAATGCCGCCAACGCGATCGAGACGAACATCAGCCCGCGCCGCCCCAGGTTCTCCGAGACTGCGCCGGCGCAGAAGATCGCCAGCGCCAGCGCACCGGTGGCCAGCGACAGCGGTAGCGAGCTGGTGGCGGCATCCACGCCGAACTCGCGGGCGAACTCGGGCAGCAGCGGCTGAACGCTGTAGAGCAGGGAGAACGTGGCGAAACCGGCCAGGAACAGTGCGATGCGGATGCGTGCCAGGGCGGGAGCGGCCGCGTCCACGGGACGGGCGGTGGAAGTGTTCACGGGCGACGGATCGTGGAGGAGTGGCGGGTGCTGCCTGCATCGAAGGGGGTGGCAAAGCCCCTCTCCCTCCGGGAGAGGAGTTGGGATGAGGAGCCCTTCTCCCTGGGGACAAGGAACAGCCGGCGAAATTATTTTCCTCCTGAAACAATCTGTCCAATATATGATCCACGCAGTCCTCATACCCCGGGCATCTTGGGATGGAACTGCGCCACCTCCGGTACTTCCTGGCCGTCGCCGAGGAAGGCAATTTCACCCGCGCCGCCGCCCGCGTCGGGATCGCCCAGCCGCCGCTGAGCCAGCAGATCCAGGCGCTCGAGAAGGAACTGGGCACGCCGCTGTTCCGCCGTACCCACCAGGGCGCGGAGCTGAACGAGGCCGGCGAGGCGTTCCTGCTGGACGTGCGCCGGGTGCTGGCCGACGTCGATGCCGCGGTCGAATCGGTGCAGCGCGCCGCGCGCGGCGAGCGCGGGCGACTGCGCCTGGGTTTCACCGCCTCGGCGGCGTTCAACCCGGTGGTGCCCAAGCTGATCCGGCATTTCCAGCGCGCCTGGCCGCAGGTGACCATCGTGCTGCTGGAAACCAACACCGTCGGCTTGCTCAAGGCGATGGAGAGCGGCCAGCTCGATGCCGCCTTCATCCGCCCCAGCAGCCTGACCCCGGTCGGCCTGAATTTGCTGCACTTTCCCGACGAGCCGATGAAGATCGCGCTGCCGGCGGCGCACCGCCTGGCCGGGCGCGCGCGCCTGCCGCTGTCGGCGCTGGCGGGCGAGCCGTTCATCCTGTTCCCGCGCAGCTTCGGCCCCAGCCTGTACGACGAGATCGCGCAGGCCTGCCGGCTCGCCGGCTTCACCCTCCAGGTCAGCCAGGAGGCCCCGCAGATGGCCTCGATCTGCAACCTGGTCGCCGCCGAGCTGGGCGTGTCGGTGGTCCCGCAGGCGATGACCCACGTGCAGTTGCCGGGCGTGCGCTACATCGACATCCAGGGCCACGTGCCGCTGGCGCGGCTGGCGCTGGCCTCGCTGCCCGGCCGCGAGACCGTGGTGGTGCAGCACCTGACCCGGCTCGCCCGGTCGATGACGCGGGAAGCCTCTTGACCTCAACCAAGGTTGAGGTCGTGCAATAGGGCCCTCCTCTCCTCCGGACTGGCCCGATGCGCATCGTCTATCTGCAGCAGCCCACCCACGACCCCGCCGCCAGCGCGGCGTTCTATCGCGACGTGCTGCAGCTGCCGGTGGAAGGCACGCGCGTGCGCATCGGCTGGAGCGAGATCGAACTGGTCCCCGCCCAGGGCGTGGTCGGTTGCACGCACCTGGCGTTCAACGTCGCGCCGGACCGGTTCGAGGAAGCCGTCCGCTGGATCGGCGAGCGCGCGCCGATCCTGCAGGACATGCGCGGCACCTCGCGTTTCCCGCTCGCGCGCGGTTGGGACTCGGAATCGGTGTACTTCGCCGGCCCGGATTGCGCGGTGCTGGAACTGATCGCGCGCAAGCGCCTGCCGGCCCCGGCACCGGTGCATGGGCCCTTCCACGGCAGCGAGTTGCTGTGCGTCAGCGAGGTCGGCCTGCCGAGCGCCAACGTCACCGGGGTGACCCGCAGCGTCGGCAACCATTTCCGGATGCAGCCGCTGGAGGAACCGACGCCGGTGTTCGCGCCGCTCGGCGATCACGAAGGCTTGCTGATCGTGGTCGACCACGAACGCCGCTGGTTCCCGGAACAGAAGCGGCTGCCGTGGGCGCAGGGCGTACGGGTGCGCGTGCAGGGCCCGCCGCCCGGGCTGTGCCTGTACGACGCGCAGGGCTGGGAGCTGTGCTCGGTGGCCTAGACGGGCAATGGAATCCTGCGGGAGCAGCCTTTTTGCGGGAGCGGCTTCAGCCGCGACGGGGCTTTCCCATTGAACCCCTGCACAGGGATGCGCAGGCTGTTGCAGAGGGATCTGCACGCGGTAAAGCCTCATCGCGGCTGAAGCCGCTCCCACGAAAGCGGCTCCCGCAAGGTCTTCGCCTAGGCGGCAGGCGCTTGCGGTAGCCGGAAGAATCCACGCGCGGTGGCCGTGGTCGCCGCGGCCACCTGGGCCACGTCCTCGCCGCGGTCGCGCGCCAGTTCCTCGACGATGTGCGCCAGGAACATCGGCTCGTTGCGGCGGTCCTTGGGCATCGGCTTGAGCGTGCGCGGCAACAGGTAGGGCGCGTCGGTCTCGATCATCAGCCGCTCGGCCGGGACGTGCTTCACCAGCTCGCGCAGGTGCGCGCCGCGGCGCTCGTCGCACAGCCAGCCGGTGATGCCGATGTACCAGTCGCGGTCGAGGTAGTCGAACAGCTCGCGGCGCTCGCCGGTGAAGCAATGCACCACCGCCGGGCCGAGGCGGCCATCGAAGCCACGCATCATCGCGATGAAATCGTCGTGCGCGTCGCGCTGGTGCAGGAACAGAGGCTTTCCGTTCTCGCTGGCCAGCTGCAGCTGCCGCTCGAACGCCTTGCGCTGCGCCGGGCGCGGCGCGAAGTCGCGGAAGTAGTCCAGCCCGCACTCGCCGACCGCGACCACCTCCGGATGCGCGTGCAGCGCGCGCATCTCGGCGTCGCACTCGTCGGTGTACTCCACCGCGTGGTGCGGATGCACGCCGGCGGTGGCGAACAGGAACCCGGGATGGCGTTGCGCCAGTTGCAGGGCCAGCGGCGAATGCTCGCGGCTGGCGCCGGTGACGACCATCTGGACCACGCCGGCGTCGCGCGCGCGCTGCAGCACCGCCTCGCGGTCGCGGTCGAAGGAGTCGTGGGTGAGGTTGGCGCCGATATCGATCAGCTGCATGCGGCGGAAGGCGATTGCGTGGGGATCGCGGATTGTAGCGGTTCGTCGTCGCCCCGCTCTCCGGGCGACGTGGTTCGGCCGCCGGACGGAGCAGGAATCGCGATCGTCCAACGGCGCCGGCAAGGCACGCCGGGACTGAAGTCCCTCCCACGAGGCGCTTCACCCGGATGTCCGGACTGCATCGGGGACAATGGAGGCCCGCCCGTCCGTAGGCACGATCTCCCGCGTGCGCGCCGGTCCGTCGCAGCCGGCAGAATAGGCACGCGTCGTCCCGCAGGAAGCGGGTAGCCCCCTCCCCTGCGAGCCCAAGCATGAAACCGAGCCGTTCTCCGTATTTCCGCCCAAGCGCCCCGATCGCGCCGAACCCCCGCGGAACGACCCGATGATCGGCCGCTTCGACCTCGCCGGCGCGCGCACCACGGTGCGCACCGAATTGCTGGCCGGCACGACCACCTTCCTGACGATGTCCTACATCGTCTTCGTCAACCCGGACATCCTGGCCTCGACCGGCATGGACCGCGGCGCGGTCTTCGTCGCCACCTGCCTGGCGGCCGCGCTGGGCTCGGCGCTGATGGGCCTGCTCGCCAACTATCCGGTCGGCGCCGCGCCCGGCATGGGCCTCAACGCGTTCTTCGCGTTCACCGTGGTCGGCACGCTCGGCTACAGCTGGCAGCAGGCGCTGGGATTGGTGTTCGTGTCCGGCTGCCTGTTCGTGCTGCTGACGCTGACCGGCGCGCGGCGCTGGCTGGTGGATGGCATCCCGCCCGCCCTGCGCAGCGGTATCGCGGCCGGCATCGGGTTGTTCCTGGCCTTCATCGGCCTGCAGAAGGCGGGGCTGGTGGTCGCGCAGCCGGCCACGCTGGTGGCGCTGGGCGACCTGCACAGGCCCGAGCCGTTGCTGGCGCTGGCGGGATTGGGCCTGATCGCGATCCTCGACCTGCACCGCATCCGCGGTGCGATCCTGCTCGGCATCATCGCCGTCACCGTGGCCGCCGGCATGCTCGGGCTGGTGCACTGGCAGGGCCTGCTCGCATGGCCGCCGAGCCTGGCGCCGACCTTCCTCGAACTCGACCTGGCCGGCGCGCTGGGCGGCCACGGCAGCGGCTCGGCCATCGCGGCGGTCATGCACGTGGTGCTGGTGTTCGTGCTGGTGGAGGTGTTCGACGCCACCGGCACGCTGATGGGCGTGGCCAAGCGCGCCGGCCTGCTCGGCACGCCGGCGCTGCAGCGCCGCTTCAACCGGGCGCTGTTCGCCGACAGCGGCGCGATCCTCGCCGGCTCGCTGCTGGGCACGTCCAGCACCACCGCCTACATCGAGAGCGCCTCGGGCGTGCAGGCCGGCGGGCGCACCGGCCTGACCGCGCTGACCGTGGCCGCGCTGTTCCTGCTTGCGCTGCTGTTCTCGCCGCTGGCGGCGATGGTGCCTGCCTACGCCACCGCGCCGGCGCTGGTCTACGTGGCCGCCTCGATGCTGCGCGAACTGGTCGACGTGCGATGGGACGACCTGGGCGAATCGCTGCCGGCCGCCTTGTGCGCGCTGGCGATGCCGCTGACCTATTCGATCGCCGATGGCCTGGCGCTGGGCTTCCTCGCCTACGTCGCGCTCAAGCTGGGGGCCGGGCGCTGGCGCGAGGTGCATCCGGCCAGTTGGGTGATCACCGCGCTGTTCGTGCTGCGGCATGCGTTGCAGTGAGCGGTGCATTCCCGGGACTCCATCCACCACGAGCCGGGTGCGGCTCCGTCGGGACTGGAACCGTTCCCGCGAAC
Source organism: Pseudomonas sp. Hp2 (assembly GCF_006386585.1). NCBI lineage: Bacteria > Pseudomonadati > Pseudomonadota > Gammaproteobacteria > Pseudomonadales > Pseudomonadaceae > Pseudomonas > Pseudomonas sp. Hp2. The sequence continues at coordinate 411,364 of NZ_VAHJ01000004.1, read as the reverse complement.
AGCAACCGATCGGCCCAGTGACTTCAGGCAGGTGCCCCCTGCCGCCCCGGCATGGTCCCATCCTGTCCCGGCCCGCCTTCAAGCAACCCCGCCATCGTCCATCGCAGCAAGGAGATCCCCATGCGTGCTTCAAGATCGATTCTGTGGCTGGCCTTGCTGGCCGCCGCTCCCGCGTTGGCCCAGCAGGACCTGAGCAAGATCTCCGATGACGTGCAGGTAGCCCCCGGGCAGAAGTACGGCGGGCTGAGCACGGTGAGCGGCGACATCCACGTGGGCAGCAACGCCGGAGCCAGGAGTGTGCAGTCCGTCAGCGGCGACGTCACCGTCGACCGCGGCGCCAAGGTCGGCGACATCGCCACGACCAGCGGCGACCTGAAGTTGGCCGACGACGTCGAGACCGGGGAACTGAAGAACGTGAGCGGCCGCATCACCCTGGGGCGCGGCGCGGTGGTCGACGGCGGCGTGGACACGGTCAGCGGCAGCATCTTCGCCGACCGCGGCAGCAGGATCGAAGGCGATATCACCACGATCAGCGGCGCCGTCGGACTGGTGCAGGCCGAGGTCGCGGGCGACATCACCTTCGTCAGCAGCGACATCACCGTCGGCATCGGCTCGCACGTCAAGGGCCGCATCCACCTCAAGAAGCCGTTCCACAGCAATGTCCGGCGCCCGCCCCGCGTGGTGATCGGCCCCAATGCCGTGGTGGACGGCCCGCTCGAGTTCGAAATGCCGGTCAAGCTCTACGTGCACGGCAGCGCGAAGACCGGCCCGATCACGGGCGCCAGCGCCATCGCCTTCTCCACGCCCACGCCCACGCCGCCGAAGGACTGACGCGCCCGGCGCATCCGGACGCCACGACGAACCGGCGTGGTCCCGATGGCGCCCTTGCGCGCACGCCATCGCGTTCCGCCGGCCGAGCCGGGCGGGACGCGACCTGCGGAACGCATACTCCGCCCGCACCACCACGCCCGAAGTCCATGCACGACTCCTTGCCTGCCGCGATCCGGCAGGTCGTCGCCGGCGCGCCGCTGCTGCCGGATACGATCGGCGAATCGCCCTGTCGCGTGCATGCGTTCCGGCGCGGCCGCGAACGCTTCTTCCTGAAGATCTGCCCCGCCGTCCATGCGGCGACCACGTACAGCGTGCGGCGCGAGGCGCGCGTGCTGGACTGGCTCGCGGGCAAGCTGTCCGTTGCCGAGGTCGTGGCGGTGGCCGAGCACGAGGGCGAGGGCGAGGGCGAGGAATTCATGGTCACGCGCGCGGTGCCCGGCGTGCCCTTGTCCGCCCGCCTCCGCGCGGGCCTGCCGGTCACCGGCCTGTTCCGCGAAGCGCTGCGACAGCTGCAAGCCGTGCCGGTCTCGGACTGCCCGTTCGACTCGGGCGCCGCGATGCGGCTGCGCGAGCTGGACTACCTGCTGGCCCGCGACCTGATCGACCCCGACCACGACCTCTCGCAATGGCCAGGCCTGGACACGCCGCAGGCCCTGCTCGCGCACCTGCAGGCGCACCTGCCCGACGAGGATCCGGTGTTCTCGCACGGCGACCTGTGCGACAGCAACGTGTTCGTGGATGCGCACGACAGGCTGCACTTCATCGACCTCGGCCGCGGTGGCGTCGCCGATCGCTGGCTGGACGTCGCCTTCGCCCATCGCAACCTGCGCGAGGACGTCGGCGACGAGGCGGCACGGGCGTTGCTGGCCACGATCGGCGTTCCGGATCGGCCGGACAGGCGGCGCTTCTTCGAGCAACTCGACGAGCTGTTCTGAGCGGACGTCGCCTGCCGGCCCGCACCCGATCCCGGCGCGGCGGGAGATGGGCGCCGGAAGCGCGCAGCCCGTATCCTTCCCCGCGCATGAGCAGCCCCACGTTCCCGATTTCCCCGTTGCTGCCGGCCATCGCCGCCAGCCTGTCCGAGCATCCGCGCCTGGTGCTGGAAGCACCGCCTGGCGCCGGCAAGACCACGCAGGTGCCGCTGGCGCTGCTCGACGCGCCGTGGCTCGCCGGCCGCAGGATCGTGATGCTGGAACCGCGCCGCGTGGCCGCCCGCAGCGCCGCCGGCTTCATGGCGCGCCAGCTCGGGGAGCAGCCCGGCCAGACCGTGGGCTATCGCATCCGCTTCGAGAACAAGGTGTCCGCGCAGACCCGCATCGAGGTCGTCACCGAAGGCATCCTGACCCGGATGATCCAGGACGATCCCCTGCTGGAAGGCGTCGGCGCACTGCTGTTCGACGAGTTCCACGAACGCCACCTGGCCGGCGACCTCGGTTTGGCGCTGGCGCTGGACGTACAGGCGCAACTGCGCGACGACCTACGCATCGTGGCGATGTCGGCCACGCTCGACGGCGAGCGGCTGGCGCAGTTCCTCGACGCGCCGCGGCTCACCAGCGAAGGCCGCGGCTTCCCGGTCGAGATCGCGCATTTCCCCGCACGCCGCGACGAGTCGATGGAAGCGCAGGCGCGCCGCGCGATCGAGCATGCGCTGGCGGCGCATCCGGGCGACCTCCTGGTGTTCCTGCCTGGCCAGCGCGAGATCGCCCGGCTCCAGGCGGCCCTGGATGCCGCGTCCCTGTCGCAGGCGGGCGCAGGCATCGAGGTGCTGCCGCTGCACGGCGAACTCCCCGTCGAACAGCAGGCGCGCGTGCTGCAGCCCGATCCCGGCGGCCGCCGCCGCGTGGTGCTCGCCACCAACGTCGCCGAATCCTCGGTCACCTTGCCCGGCGTGCGCGTGGTGATCGACAGCGGCCTGGCGCGCGAGCCGCACTACGATCCCAACAGCGGCTTCTCGCGCCTGGACGTGACGACGATCGCGCAGGCTTCCGCCGACCAGCGCGCGGGGCGCGCCGGGCGCGTCGCCGAAGGCTGGGCCTACCGGTTGTGGCCGCAGTCGCAGCGCCTGGAAGCCCAGCGCCGGCCCGAGATCGCGCAGGTCGAGCTGGCCGGGCTGGCGCTGGAGCTGGCCGCCTGGGGCAGCGACGCGCTGCGTTTCGCCGACCCGCCACCGGCCGGCGCGCTGGCCGCCGCGCGCGAGTTGCTGCAACGCCTGGGTGCGCTGTCCGGCGGCAACGCGATCACCACGCCGGGCCGGCGCATGCTCGCGCTGGGTACCCATCCACGCCTGGCCGCGATGCTGCTCGCCGCGCAGGGAGCGCGCGAACAGGCGCTGGCGTGCGACCTGGCGGCGCTGCTGGAAGCGCGCGATCCGCTGCGCCAGGGCGGCGATGCGCTGGCGGCCCGCTGGCGCGCACTGGCCGCGTTCCGCGCCGGCCGTGCCCCGCACGATGCCAGCCGCAGCGCCCTGGCCGCGATCGACGCGGCGGCCCGGCAATGGCGCCGGCGGCTGCGCTGCGAGGCGACGCCGCCCGGCGAGATCGACGCCCATGAACTCGGCGACCTGCTCGCCCACGCCTTTCCCGACCGCATCGCCGCGCGCCATCCCGCCGATCCGCTGCGCTATCTGCTCGCCAACGGCCGCAGCGCACGCCTGTTCGATACCAGCGACCTGCGCGGCGAACCCTGGCTGGTCGCCAGCGAACTGCGCTACGAGGCGCGCGATGCCCTGCTGCTGCGCGCCGCCCCGGTCGACGAAGCGCGCCTGCGCCGCGACTTCGCCGAGCGCTTCGTGCAGCAGGACGTGGTGCGCTGGGACGCGGACAAGCGCGCGCTCGTGGCGCGGCGAGAATCGAGCTTCGACCGCATCGTGCTCGACAGCCGCCCGGCCGGGAAGGTCGATCCCCGGCATGCCGCGCAAGCGCTGGCCGGAGCGGTGCGCGAGCTCGGCCTGGATGCGCTGCCGTGGACCGAATCGCTGCGGCAGTGGCGCGCGCGCGTGCAGTCGCTGCGCGCCTGGATGCCGGAACTGGGCCTGCCCGATTACGGCGACGAAGCCCTGCTCGCCACGCTGGAGGACTGGCTGGCGCCCGCCTTCGCCGGCAAGACGCGGCTGGACGCGCTCGACGAAGCCGAGCTCGGCGAAGCGCTGAAGACGCCGCTGCCGTGGGACCGCCGCCAGTGGGTCGAGCGCCATGCGCCGGCCCGCATCGAAGTGCCGTCCGGCATGGAGCGCCCCATCGTCTATGCCCTCGACCATGCCGGCGAACCGCAGCCGCCGGTGCTGGCGGTCAAGCTGCAGGAGCTGTTCGGCCTGGCCGACACCCCGCGCATCGCCGATGGCCGCGTGCCGCTGCTGCTGCACCTGCTCTCGCCGGGCGGCAAGCCGTTGCAGGTCACCCGCGACCTGCGCAATTTCTGGGATACCACCTATGCGGAGGTGAAGAAGGAGATGAAGGGGAGGTATCCGAAGCATCCTTGGCCCGACGACCCCTGGACCGCCACTGCCACCCATCGCGCGAAGCCCCGCGGGACGTGATCCTGTCCCGCCCGTGGCACGGCGAACTCAGCGGGCTTCTTCTGTGCGCCCGATACGCCCAGCGCCGCCTAACGTCCCGTACACGCATCCCGTCGGACACTGTTCGTCCAGCCCACGAAAAGGATGACTCCCCATGAGCAAGTTGACCGTGATCACCGACCGTGCCCTGGAGCGGGCGCTGGAACTGGCCAGCAGCGCCGGCGACGGCCTCAAGCATGCCGGCAGCAGCCTGCGCCATGCCGCCCCGCATGCCAGCGAATGGCTGAAGACCGGCGCGGCGATCGGCGCGGTCAAGACCGGCGGCCGCGTCGCCGGCAAGTTCGTGCGGCGCAATCCCGCCATCGCCGTGGCTGCGGCGGTCGCCGGCGTCGGCTTGATCGGCTATGCGCTGTACCGCAAGCGCAAGCAACGCGAGCAGGAGCAAGGCGTGATCGAAGGCAGCGCCGAACGCCTCAACGGCAATGCCGGCAACACCTCCGCACGGCGCGCCGCGCGCGCCAACCGCCGCTTCGCCACCACCCCGACCGACGGCGCCGAGTGATCCCGCCCGTCCGCCTTCTCGTATCCCTTGGTGGAGCCATCCCTCTCCCGAGGGCGGGAAAGCGCCGTTTGCTCGCCATCGGCGCGTAGCGGGATCGCGGGGATGCGACCGAGAATTCGCGGCGATTCCCGCCGGCGACGGTTCGCCTCTGCCGGCGCCATTCCTGCTTCCGCGATCAACCGATCCGCCGCCACTCCCCGGGTGCCAGTCCATCCAGCCGGTGGCCGCCGATCGCCACGCGTACCAGCCGCAACGTCGGCAGCCCCACCGCCGCGGTCATTCGCCGCACCTGCCGGTTGCGGCCCTCGCGCAAGGTGATCTGCAGCCATGCATCCGGCACCGACTTGCGGTAGCGCACCGGCGGATCCCGCGGCCACAGCGCCGGGGCCGTCTCCAGCAGTTCCGCGCCGGCCGGCAGCGTCGGCCCGTCGTTGAGCCGCACGCCGCGCCGCAACTGCGCCAACTGCTCCTCGCGCGGCGCGCCTTCCACCTGCACCCAGTACGTCTTGCGCTCCTTGTGGCGCGGGTCGGTCAGCCGCGACGCCAGCCGGCCGTCGTCGGTGAGCAACAGCAGCCCTTCGCTGTCGTAGTCCAGGCGGCCTGCCGCGTACACGTCCGGCGGCAGGCCGAACTCGGCCAGCGTGCGTCGCGGCGGATCGCTGCGGTCGGTGAACTGGCAGAGCACGTTGAAGGGCTTGTTGAGGGCGATGAGCATGGTGTCGGACTCGGGACTCGCAACGACCAGCAGCCCGTTCGCGGTCCGCTGGCCGTGGGAGGGCGGGGCTTGCCGCGCGTCGTCCCGCGGAAGCGAAAAGCGCGTTCCGGCGATCGGGTGCTTCCGCTTCCGCGGGACGACGAGGTTTCCGCGATTCGTCAGCGCTTGACGAACTTCAGCGTCATCCGGTCGCTTTCGCCGATGGCCTTGTACTTGGCATCGTCGGCGGGTTCGTGGTTGTTGCTCGGCGGCAGCGTCCACACGCCGTTGGGATGGTCCTTGGTGTCGCGCGGATTGGCGTTGACCTCGCTCTTGCCGGCCAGCTCGAAGCCGGCCGCCTCGGCCATCGCGATCACCTGGGCCTGGCCGACGTAGCCGCTCTTGTCGTCGGCCGGCACGTCGCCCTTGGCGCGATGTTCCACCACGCCGAGCACGCCGCCCGGCTTGAGCACCTTGTAGAAGCCCTTGAACATGCCCTCGGCTTGCCCGGCCATGCGCCAGTTGTGCACGTTGCGGAACGTCAGCACCACGTCGGCGGAGCCGTCCGGGCCGAACACCGGCGCATCCGGCGCGTAGGCGACCACGGTGGCCTTGCCGTACAGCTCGGGCTGCGCGGCGAACTTCTTCTCCAACTGGTCGCGCCCGCGCTGCTGGTAGTCGCGGCCCCTGCCTTCCGGCACCGCCTGCGGGTCGACCACCGCGGCGACGTAGCGGCCGCGCTCGCGCAGGTAGGGCGCGAGGATCTCCGAATACCAACCGGCGCCTGGCGTGATCTCGATGACGGTCTGGTCCGGCTCCAGGCCGAAGAAGGCCAGCGTCTGCCCGGGATGGCGGTATGCGTCGCGCCGGACGTTGGCCGGATCGCGCCATGCGCCGTCGATCGCCGCCTGCAGTCCCGCATCCGGCGCCGGCAACGTCGCCGTGTCGGCGGGCTTGATCGCAGAAGCGACCGGCACCGCCGCAAGCATGCCCAGCGCGAGCAGGCAAGCGCCCGCGAAATGATGTTGTCTCATGACGCTCTCCCTCCGCGAATTCGAGTGCGGCGAGCCTAGCACGCCGTGCCGCGCGTGCCGATGCGTTCAAAAACCGTTAGCGCGACGCCGCATGCGAAACACTGAATCCGTGCCGGTGTCACACGCGGCGGCGGCATGCGTGACTATGCTTGGCGTTCTGTTCAACAGGAGCGCCCCCATGACCCAGCTGCGCGAACTCGGCCGTTCCGGCCTGAAGGTTGCACCGATCGCATTCGGCGGCAACGTGTTCGGCTGGAGCGCCGACGAGAAGACATCGTTCGAACTGCTCGATGCCTTCGTCGACGCCGGCTTCAACCTCGTCGACACCGCCGACGTCTATTCGGCCTGGGTGCCCGGCAACCATGGCGGCGAGTCGGAAACGATCATCGGCAAGTGGCTCAAGCGCAGCGGCAAGCGCGACAGGATCGTGATCGCGACCAAGGTCGCCAAGTGGAGCGAGCATCCGGGCCTGTCCGCCGAGAACATCGCCGCGGCGGTGGACGATTCGCTCAGGCGCCTGCAGACCGACGTGATCGACCTCTACCAGGCGCACGAGGACGACGAGTCCACGCCGCTGGAAGCCACGCTGGCCGCGTTCGGCCGCCTGGTCGAGGCGGGCAAGGTGCGCGCGATCGGCGCCTCCAACTACGATGCCCGGCGCCTGCGCGACGCGCTGGAGGTCTCGCGCCAGTTCAAGTTGCCCCGCTACGAGACGCTGCAGCCGGAATACAACCTCTACGACCGCGCCGGCTACGAGGCCGCGCTGGAACCGCTGGTGCGCGAGCAGGGCCTCGGCGTGATCGGCTACTACTCGCTGGCCAGCGGGTTCCTCACCGGCAAGTACCGCAGCGCCGCGGACGCGGCCAAGAGCAGCGCGCGCGGCGCCTCGGTGGTGAAGCAGTACCTCAATCCGCGCGGCATCCGCATCCTGGCCGCGCTCGACGACATCGCCGCCAAGCACTCTGCCACGCCCGCGCAGGCCGCCCTCGCATGGCTGATCGCGCGCCCGTCGGTCACCGCGCCCATCGCCAGCGCCACCTCGGTGGAGCAATTGCGCGACATCCTCAAGGCGGCATCGCTGGAGCTGTCCGCCGACGACGTCGCGCAACTGGACGCGGCCAGCGCCGAGGACGTGGCGTGACATCCGCGGCGCCGCGCGGCGATTCCTCGCCTTGGCGCGGCCGCCGGGCGCAAGGGCCGTAGCGCGAGCGCGCATGCGGCTTCGCCGATGCCGCCGGCCATCGCCCCTCGTTCCCCTCCGCACGCAAGAACGCCCCCATGCCCGCCTCCCCGATCGTCAACCGCCGCATCGTGCTCGCCGCGCGCCCGCAGGGCGAGCCGACCGCCGCGAACTTCCGCCTGGAAGAAGTTCCCTTGCCGCTGCCTGGTCCCGGCCAGGTGCTGCTGCGCAACCGCATTCTCTCCCTGGACCCGTACATGCGCGGACGCATGGACGAAGGCCGCTCCTACGCGCCGCCGGTCGCGTTGGGCGAGGTGATGGAAGGCCGCACCGTGGCCGAAGTGCTCGAATCGCACCATCCGGGCTTTGCGCGCGGCGACTGGGTGTTCGCGCCGGCCGGCGGGTGGCAGACCCACGCGATCGTCGATGGCGGCACACTCAACCGCAAGCTCGATCCAAACGGCCAGCCGCCGCCGAGCACGGCGCTCGGCGTGCATGGCATGCCCGGCTTCACCGCCTATGCCGGCCTGCGCGAGATCGGCCGGCCGCAAGCCGGCGAGACGCTGGTGGTCGCCGCCGCCAGCGGTCCGGTCGGCGCCACCGTGGCGCAACTGGCGAAGCTGCAGGGGCTGCGCGTGGTCGCCATCGCCGGCGGCCCGGAAAAGGTGCGCTACCTGCGCGAGGAACTGCAGGTGGACGCAGCGCTGGACCATCGCTCCGGCGATTTCGCCGAGCGGTTGCGCGCGGCCGTGCCCGACGGCATCGACGTGTACTTCGAGAACGTCGGCGGCAAGGTGTTCGATGCCGTGCTGCCCCTGCTCAACGATTTCGCGCGCATTCCGGTATGCGGCACCATCGCCACCTACAACAACGCGCGCGGCGAGGTCCGCCCCGGGCCGGACCGGCTGCCCGACTTCCTCAGCCAGATACTCCGCCAGCGCCTGACCGTGCGCGGCTTCATTCAGCGCGACTTCGTCCGCCTGTATCCGGAATTCCTGCGCGAGATGGGCCAATGGCTGCGCGAAGGCAGGATCCGCTATCGCGAGGACGTGGTCGAAGGGCTGGAGAACGCGCCGCAAGGCCTGATCGGCCTGTTGCGCGGCGACAACTTCGGCAAGCGGCTGGTACGCCTGGACGATTGAGCGACCGAGGCGCCGCCCGCGCCCGGGAGGTGGCCGCCAAGCGGCGATCCGGCGCCGGCGCCGCGCGCCCTCTTGGCGCTTCCGTCGCCGGGATGCTACGTTGTCGGAACAGGGGCGTGGCGCTACTGCGGGAGTTCCGCCATGCAGACCGTTTCCGCTTTCTCGTGTCCCATCATCGATGTCCAGGCCGAGCTGAGTTATTGGCAGGCCGTGCATGCCGGCGGGCATCTGGGCCGCTACGACTTCTCCGACTACGCGACGCTGCTCAAGCTGGGCTACGACGTCTACCTGGCGCACCCGCACGCGAGCGAACTGCAGCTGTACCGGATACTGCGCAAGACCTACCGGAGCCGGCACCCCATGTCGCCGGTGCCCTGGGAGCAGGCCCGCGGGCTGGTGCGGCATGCCTGGCGCCACATGGAGCAGTCGGCGCGTGAGCGTTGAACGACGGAGGGGAAACGCGGGGGAACGGGCAGGCGGCTCAATGCCAGCCGTCGAGCACGGCCTGGCGTTCGATGCGGTGCTTGCCGGCCAGCGCACGCATGCCCTGCAAGGTCGCGGCGACCAGGCTGGCATAGCGCAGCCGCCACAGCCGGGCGCGATCGTCGGCATCGCCAGCCTGGCCGAGGCCATCCAGCACCTGCGGCAGGCGCCGGTCCGCCAGCGCGCCGCGCGCCATGAAGGGTTGCTCGGGCTCGAACACGTCCACCGGCGCGTGCCAGGTATCGGCCACGCGCTCGGCGATGCCCGCCAGGTGGGACAGCTGGTGCATGCCGATCAAGGTCTCGTGCAGCATCTCGCGGCAGGCCCACTGCCATAGCGCCACCTTGCGGGCCAGTTCGCCTGGATCGATCTCGTTCAATGCGAGATCCACCTTTTCGATGCGGGGGTCGAGCATGACCGGACTCCGATGCTGCTATGCAGCAAGAATCCCGCGCGCGCCGTTAGGCGGGCGTGATCCCGCGTCGCGGCGGGGTCTAGGCGGCCGCGTCCGGGCGGCCCGTCCGCGACCGGCGTCATCCTGACTTCCCTCACATGCCGCGTCCGTGGCGACCCTCCATGCTGGCGCCACGCCACAAGGAGGTCTCCGCCATGTCCCCCGTCCTTCGTTCGCTGCTGCCGCTGCTGCTGGCCGTGCCGCTGTCCGTCCAGGCGGGCGAGAGCCGCCCGCAGCTGTCGTCCCGGCAATGCGGCTTCAGCACCTCCTACGACGTGCTGGCCGATACCGGCGGCATCTGGCTGCATCGCAAGCAGGGCGAGCCGCAGGAGATCTTCTTCCACGACGGCCGCCTGAGCGTGGACCAGCAGGTCCGGCAGGTCAGCGAGGCCGATGCGCAGCGCCTGCGGCAGCTGGAAGCCGGCGCCCGGGCGCTGATGCCGGCCGTCGCCGACATCGCGCGCGAGACGGTGGACATCGTGTTCGATGCGTTCGCGGGCGTGGTCGAGGCCATGACCGGCAGCAAGCGCAAGGCGCGCGCGCTGGACGACTATCGCGAACGTGCGCTGGCGCAGATCGACGGCTCGCTCGGCAAGGGACGCTGGGACCAGGAGGTGTTCGACGAACGCTTCGAGGCCAACATCGAGCAGGCCGCCGATGCGATGGCCGGCAGCGTCGTCCGCAGCGCGCTGTTCGCGGTGTTCACCGGCGGTGCCGACCGGCTGGAGCGACGCAGCGAAGCCATGGAAAAAGCGCTGGACCAGCGCATGGAAGCCCGCAGCCGCTCGCTCGAAGCCAGGGCGCGGACACTGTGCGGGCAGGTCGAGGCGCTGCATGCGCTGCAACAGTCGCTGGAATTCCGCCTCGACGGGCAACCGCTGCACCTGCTCGACCTGGAAGCCGGGCATGAAGCCGGCAGCTACAGCGCGGCGCTCGGCGGCGCCGCCGGGAGCGCGTTGCGCGCTGCGAGGTGAGCGCAGTCCCGCCCGGCCCACTCAGCGCAGCAGCCAGGCCCGCATCGCCGCCGCCACCGCCTGCGGTTGTTCCAGCGGGGACAGGTGGCCGCAGGCGGGCAGTTCGACCAGTTGCGCCTCCGGCATCAGGGCCGCCATCTCGCGCGACAGCGGCGGCGGCGTGATCGCGTCGTTCTGGCCGCACAGCACCAGCGCCGGCCGCGCGAACGCGGCGAGCAGGTCGCGGCCATCGTCGCGCCGCAGGCGGCTCTGGCGCAGGAACACGTCCGCGCCCAGGCGGCGGGTCATCGCCTGCACGCGCTGCAGCAGCGCGCCGTCGCCGTGGCGCGAGGGATCGACGTAGCTGCGCATCAGCCGCTCGCCGAAACCGACGAAGGTGCCGGGCGCGGAAAGGCCGCGTTCCTGCTCGCGCCGCTGGGCCGCGCGCTGCGGCGAGTCCGGGCGCGCGGAAGTGTCGAGCAAGGCGAGCCGGTCGACGCGTTCCGGCGCCAGCCGCAGCACTTCCTGGGCGACGTAGCCGCCCAGCGAGAAGCCGGCCAATGCGAACGACCCGGTTTGCGGCATCTGCGCGAGCACCTGTTCGGCCAGCACGCGCATCGAATCGCCGCGGGTGAGGTCGCCGACCACGCAGTCGGCGATGTCGGACAGGGCCTCGACCTGCTCCTGCCAGAGATCGGCATCGTTGAGCAGGCCGGGCAGCAGCAGCAGCGGCGAACGCGGGCGGGTCACGGAGCGGGGGCGGCCCCGGCCGTCGAGGGAAGCGTGGTCATGGCGGCATTGTGCCGGCGGGCGCGTCGCGCGGTCACGCCCGTCGATGGAACTGTGCAGGCGGACCCGCGCGCTTGCGGCCCCGCGGCATCCTGCATGGCCGCGGACGCGACGAAGCCACCGCGGGCTTCCCGGGCGGCTTCGTCGCGTCCGGCACCGCAAGGGCGGTGCGGACCGGCGGTCACGGCTGGGCCAGGTGCTGCTTCAGTTCGTTGCCGGCCTGGCGCAGCGCGGTGCGCACGCTGGGCACGTCGCTGAGCGCGTTGAGCAGGCCGTAGTCGTGGATCAGGCCGTTGTAGCGCGTCACGGTCACCTCCACGCCGGCCTCGTCCAGCTTGCGGCCGTAGGCCTCGCCCTCGTCGCGCAGCACGTCCAGCTCGGCGGTCTGGATCAGCGCCGGCGGCAGGCCCGCGAGCTGCTCCTTGCTGGCCCGCAGCGGCGAGGCGTAGATCTCCGCGCGCTGCTTCGGGTCGGTGGTGTAGGCATCCCAGAACCACTTCATCATGTTGCGCGTCAGGAAATGGCCGTTCTCGAACTGGTCGTAGGACGCGGTATCGAAAGCGGCGTCGGTGACCGGCCAGAACAGCACCTGGTAGCGGATCCTGGGCGTGCCGGCCGCCTTGGCCTGCAGCGCCACCGAGGCCACCATGTTGCCGCCGACGCTGTTGCCGGCCAGGGCCAGGCGGGAGCCGTCCACGCCGATTTCCGCGCCGTGCTCGGCCACCCACTTGGTGGCGGCGTAGGCCTGGTGGATCGCCACCGGATAGTGCGCTTCCGGCGACGGCGTGTAGTCCACGTACACCGCCGCTGCGCCGGACTCGTTCACCAGGTCGCGGATGAAGCGCTCATGGGTCGGGTAGTCGCCCAGCACCCAGCCGCCGCCATGGAAGAACATGAACACTGGCAGGGTCTTGCCCGCGCTGCCTTGCGGCTTGACCACGACCAGGCCGATGCGCTGGCCGTCGGCCTCGATGGTCTTGCGCGAGACCTCGGCCGGCGGCAGCTTGGCGCCGGCCTGGGCATCGGTCAGCACCTGGCGCGCCTGCTGCGGGCTCAGTTGCTCGATCGGGGTACCGCCGCTGGCGTTCAAGGCATCGAGGAACGACTGGACCTTAGCCAAGGCATGGGGCGCCGGGGCCGGCTGGGCCGCGACCGCGTTGCCGGCGGCCGCGGCGATCGCGCCGGCGGCCAGGATCTTGCTGAGGGTGTTCATGTGGGTGCTCCTTGGGCGATGGGGATCAGGCGACGACCGTCAGCACGACGTCGATGTTGCCGCGGGTGGCGTTGGAATACGGGCAGACCTGGTGGGCCTTCTCGACCAAGGCCTGCAGCGCTTCGCGCTCCATGCCCGGCACGGAGATGCGCAGCTCCACCGAGATGCCGAAGCCGCCGGGGATCTGGCCGATGCCGACGTTGCCCTCGATGGTCGGTTCGGCCGGCAGCCGGATCTTTTCCTGGCCGGCAACGAACTTCATCGCGCCGATGAAGCAGGCCGAGTAGCCCGCGGCGAACAGCTGTTCGGGGTTGGTGCCTTCGCCGCCGGCGCCGCCGAGTTCGCGCGGGGTCGCCAGGCGGACGTCCAGGACCTTGTCCGAGGACACGGCACGGCCGTCGCGGCCGCCGGTGGCGGTGGCATGGGCGGTGTAGAGGATGGTGGTGGGTGAAGCCATGGTCGTTGCTCCTGATTGGATTGAAGGGCGCGGATGCGCGGGTTGACTAACAAACGATTTGATCGTGCACTACTTATTTGGCGTAACGAGGTGCCGCTTGCTTGCATCAGGCGCGGGCGAGGTTCCCGCGCAGTTCTTCGAGTTCATGCTTGAGCCGGCCCAGGTGTTCCAGGTCGCAGGCGGTGGCGCACAACACCTGCTCGGGAACCGCATGCGCCTTCTCGCGCAGGCGGCGACCGTGCTCGGTCAAGGCGATGATCACCTGGCGCTCGTCGCTGGCCGCACGCGTGCGGGTCAGCAGGCCGCCCGATTCGAGCCGCTTCAGCAGCGGAGTCAGCGTGGCCGAGTCCAGGTAGAGCTTCTCGCCGATCTCCGAGACGGTGCGCTGGTCCTGTTCCCACAGCACCAGCATCACCAGGTACTGCGGGTAGGTCAGGTCCAGGTCCTTGAGCAGCCCGCGGTACAGCTTGTGCATCGCCAGGTTGGCCGAGTACAGGGCGAAGCAGAGCTGGTTGTCCAGCTTCAGCAGCGCGCCTGCGTTCGTGTCGTTGGAGTGCCCGGAGTTCATGGCGTGCACTTTACATAGCGCGCTATCGAATAGCAAACAACAATTACGCCATATACAGCCGACGTTCATGTTCGCGGCAGGCCCTCACGCCCGGTGCGGCGTGGACAGGTACTCGGCGCTCTGCATCTCGATCAGGCGCGAGGCGGTGCGCTCGAACGCACCGGCCAGGCGGTCGCCGGTGTACAGCTGCGGCGGCGGGTCCTGCGCGGTGCACACCAGGTTGACCTGGCGGTCGTACAGCTCGTCGATCAGGTTGACGAAGCGCCGCGCCGCGTCCTCGTTCATGCGGTCGAAGTGCGGGATGCCGCCGAGCAGCACGGTGGTGAACTCGCGCGCGATCTCGATGTAGTCGCTCGGCCCGCGCGGGCCTTCGCACAGCGCGGGGAAATCGAACCAGACGATGCTCTTGCCGCGCCCGCGCACCGGGATCTTGCGACCCTCGATCTCGATGTTGCCCGCGCGCGCCTCGGCATTGCCGGAAAGCTCGCCCCAGCGCCCCGCCAGCCACGCGTCGGAATCGGCCGCCAGCGGCGCGCGGTACACCGGCGAGCGGGTCAGCGCGCGCATGCGGTAGTCCTCGGTGCCCTCGGCGTACAGTTCCACGCAGTACTTCTGCAGCAGCGCGATCGCGGGCAGGAAGCTGTCGCGCTGCAGGCCGTTGAGGTACAGGTTCTGCGGCGCGGTGTTGGAGGTGGTCACCAGCGTCACGCCTTCGGCGAACAGCCGCTCCAGCAGCCGCCCGAGCAGCATCGCGTCGCCGATGTCGGTGACGAAGAACTCGTCCAGCACCAGCACGCGCAGGTTGTCGCGCCATTCCTGCGCGATCTTCGCCAGCGGGTCGCTCTGGCCCTGGTGCTCGCGCAGCCGCTCGTGGATGCCGCGCATGAAGCGGTGGAAGTGGGTGCGGTACTTCTGCCGGATCGGCAGCCCTTCGTAGAACAGGTCGACGAGGAAGGTCTTGCCGCGGCCGACCCCGCCCCAGAAGTACAGCCCGCGCACCGGCTCGGGCTTCTTCCAGAACGCCGACAGGCGGTCCAGCCAGCCTTCCTGCGCGCTGTCGGCGATCGCCAGGTGGATGCGGTCCAGTTCGGCCAGGGCGGCATGCTGCGCGGGATCGTCGCGCCAGTCGCCGCGTGCCACGCCGGCCGCGTAGCGTTGCGAGGGGGTCAGCTCTTGCATCGGGGATCTTCGGGGGACGCGGCGCGCCGGGCGCCGCCGGGAACGGGCTCCATCGCGCTAGCCGATCTCGGGCAGCCAGCGGCGCACGCCGTGCTGGATCGCGCCGCGCAGGTCGATCAGCTTGCGGTGGAAGAAATGGCTGGTGTCGGGCATGCGCACCAGTTCCGGAGGCGCATCGAGCGTATCCAGCCAGTCGTAGACCGCCTGCGGATCGACGATCTCGTCGGCCTCGCCCTGCACCACCAGCCACTGCGGCGGCGGCTGCACGCCGTCGAAGTCCCAGCGGCCCGCCGGCGGCGCGATCGAGATCAGCACCTGCGGCTGCAGTTCGCCCGCCATGCGCAGCGAGACGTAGGCGCCGAAGCTGAAACCCGCCAGCCACAGCACGTCGCCGGGACGTTGCGCGCGCACCCAGGCGGCGACGGCTCGCAGGTCGTCCTGCTCGCCGTTGCCATGGTCGAAGTTGCCCGCGGAGGCGCCGACGCTGCGGAAGTTGAAGCGCACCACCGCGATGCCGAGTTCGCGCAGCGCGCGCGCGACCATGGTCACCACCTTGTTGTGCATCGTGCCGCCCTCGGTGGACAGCGGATGGCAGACGATGGCGGTGATCGGCCGGCGCGGGACGTCGGCCTCGGGCAGGTCGACCGCGACCTCGAGCGGACCGACCGGCCCGTCCAGCGCCAGCGTGGTGGATTCGAGGGGGAATGAAGGCATGGACATGCCGCCATGATAAGACCCCCGCACCAGGATGTGCGGCGCTTTCGCCGGGGACTGGCGATAATGGCCGCCCTGCCGCGCGGCTTCGTCGCCGCGGCCCGCCGAGTCCCCACGCCAATGTCGTTCCTGCTTCTCGCCGTCGCCTGCAGTGTCCTGGTTTCGGTGCTGCTCAAACTCGCCGCACGCCGCCGCCTGGATGTCGCCCAGATGGTGGCGGTCAACTACGTCGTCGCCACCGCGCTGTCGCTGCTGGTGTTGCATCCGTCATTGGACGCGCTGCGTGCGCCGCAGACGCCCTGGTTCGCGCTGTTGGCGCTGGCGGTGGCGCTGCCTTCGATCTTCCTGGTGCTGGGCCGCTCGGTGGCCCTGGCAGGCATCGTGCGCAGCGACGTGGCGCAGCGGCTGTCCCTGCTGCTGTCGCTCGCCGCCGCGTTCGCGCTGTTCGGCGAGCGCGCCAACGGCTGGAAACTGGCCGGACTGGCGCTGGGCGTGCTGGCGGTGGCCGGCATCGCCAATCGCCCGCGCGGACCGGAAACCGGCCGGGCGGGCGGCAAGGGCTGGCCGTGGCTGCTGGGCGTCTGGGCCGGCTTCGCGCTGATCGACGTACTGCTCAAGCACATCGCGCAGTCCGGCGCGCCGTCGCTCTCGGCCCTCACCGCCTGCTTCGCCATCGCCGGCGTGCTGATGGCGCTCTGGCTGGCATGGCGGCACCTGCGCGGCCATGCCCGGCTGGCATGGCGCAACCTCGGCGCCGGCGTGCTGCTGGGCGCGCTCAACTTCGGCAACATCCTGTGCTACGTACGCGCCCACCAGGCCCTGCCCGACAGCCCTGCCGTGGTCTTCGCCACCATGAACATCGGCGTCGTGGTACTGGGCGCCGCGGTCGGCGTGTTCGCATTCGGCGAACGCACCAGCGCGCTCAACCGGATCGCATTGATGCTGGCGGTCGTCGCGATCGGATTGATTGCAAAGGGCACGTTTGCGGCGTAAGTGCCGGGATGCTTGAGCGTGCAGTGACTGCTGTTGCTGTTGCTCGTGTGTCGCACGAGATGGATAACATCTCCTCGCGCGGCGGCGCGCCAACCTCCATGGCCTACGAATATCACTGCGGCGCGGCCCCTCCGAAGCGGCGGAGCCAATGGGAAACACCCGAAGGGCGGCGCACATGGGCTCGCCGGAAAAGGCGAAGCACCACTTCGCCCCGGCGGGCGGGCATTCGCCGCACGGCGAATGCCCCGGGCTCGACTGCGTAGCGGGCGAGTCGCGTCCGAAAATCCCATTGGCTCCGCGGACCCGCAGCGCGGCTGCGGGCGCGAAGGCGGGGTGTGCTTGATCAGCCCTGACCAGCCATTCGGCTGCTGTGAAGCGCTTCTTTGGGTTACTTTTCTTTACGCGGCACATCCTTGTGCCGCGCCCTTCGGGCCGGCTTCGCCGTGCGGCGCCGCTCCTGCGGCGCGCGTGCACAAGCAAAGACAAGGTAACTCGCCGCAAGGCGAAAGCTTTTGCTGCTGCCAGACAGAAAAAGCAAAAGCAACGTCCATGGATCTTCGATCCCCGGCCATCGGGCATAGCCCGATGGCGCTCTGTGCCGCGCGAGCCGGTGGCTCGCATGCAGCGGCCCATCGCCCCCGCCTTCGCGGGGATGACGATAGATGAATCACTTTAACTGACAGATGACGGAGGTCGTCGGTTCCACCTTCGCTGGGACGGCGGTGGGCAGGGAAGCCCCGGTGACCCAACAACATTCAGCGACACCCGACATCACCACGACCTCACCGCTGCCAACGCGGAAACGGATCATCCAACCCGTACCACGCCATCGGACCCTCCCGGAACTCGCGATCGTCAAGCAAGCACCCGTCCAGCTCGGCGCGCGCCGCGCGCTCGTCCATCCCCACCCCGATCACCGCCAGCTCCTGGCGCCGATCGCCCCATAGCGGATGCCACAACCGCTGCATCGCCGCGTACTCGCGGGCATCGCCCACGTCCTGCGGCGCCGGCGGCGGCGCGCTCCAGCACTCGACCTGCTGGCGCTGCCAACCGGCTTGCGTGTACGGCAGCGGCGCAGGCCCGATGTGCGGCAGCGTGCCTTCCGTGCGCGCCTCCACCCGGTGCCGCGCCGCGTACCAGAAGCCGGCCGCCTGGGTGCGCGTGGCGCCGCCCACGCTGGACAGCTCGCCCACCCAGTCCATCCGGCTCGCCAGCCAGAAGAAGCCCTTGCTGCGGATCACCTGCGGCAGGCCGCGCTCGAGCAGCCGGCCGAAGCGCTGCGGGTGGAACGGCCGGCGCGCCCGGTAGACGAAGCTGGTGATGCCGTACTCCTCGGTTTCCGGCACATGCTCGCCCCGCAGCTCCTTGAGCCAGCCGGGCGCCTGCTGCGCGCGCGCGAAATCGAACAGGCCGGTGCCGAGCAACGCTTGCAACGGCACGTCGCCGTGGCGCGACTCGACGATCCGCGCGTCGCGATTGAGCGCGCGCAGCACCGCGCGTACCCGCTGCAGGTGCCCGGCATCGACCAGGTCGCACTTGCCGACCACGATCACGTCGGCGAACTCGACCTGCTCGCCCAGCAGGTCCACCAGGCGGCGATCGTCGTCCGCACCGGCTTGCTGCCCCAGCGACGCCAGCGATGCCGGCGAGCCGAACAGTTCGAGGAACCGGCTGCCGTCGACCACGGTCGCCATCGTGTCCAGGCGCGCCACGTCGGACAGGCTGAAACCGTCGGCATCGCGCACGGCGAAGGTGGCCGCCACCGGCATCGGCTCGGCGATGCCGGTCGACTCGATCAGCAGGTAGTCGTAGCGGCGCTCCAGCGCCAGCCGCTTCACCTCCCGCAACAGGTCATCGCGCAGCGTGCAGCAGATGCAGCCGTTGCTGAACTCGACCAGGGTCTCCTCGGTGCGGCTGAGCGCGCCGCCGTCGCGCACCAGCTGCGCGTCGATGTTGACCTCGCTCATGTCGTTGACGATCACCGCCACGCGCAGGCCCTGGCGGTTCTGCAGCAGGCGGTTGAGCAACGTGGTCTTGCCGGCGCCGAGGAAGCCGGACAGGACGGTGACGGGCAGGCGCGGATCGGGGCGGGATGCGGACAGGGACATTGGGGGGATGAGGGCTTGACTGAAATGTTATTTTATAACAATTTGGACCAGAGGCAAGCCGATGAAGAAGAGCCATCCCAACGTATTCGACGCTTCCGCGATGACCTTGTCGGGCCTGTGCCTGCTGCACTGCCTGGCACTGCCGCTGCTGGCATCGCTGTTGCCGCTGTTCGGCGCCTGGAGCGAAGCGGAGTGGGTGCACATGGCGTTCGCCGGCGTGGCGTTGCCGATCTCGGGCTATGCGCTATGGCGCGCGCACCGGCGTCGTGCGTTGCCGCCCGGGCTGTGGGCGATGGCCACGGCGGGGCTCGCGGGCCTGCTGCTGGGCGCGCTCGGCTGGCCGGCGCACGCGCTGGAAACCCCGCTCACGGTGGCGGGAAGCACGCTGGTCGCCGGCGCGCATTTCTGGAACTGGCGCCGGCACGCCGGGTGAGCGCGGGCGCGGCGCGCGGGATGCGAACGCCCTAGAACGACACTCCGATCACCAGGGGATCGTGGTCCGAACTGCGCCAGGGTCCCGGCACGTTGCGCGCGGCGTAGCCCTGGTCGTCGGCTTCGTCGGCGTTGACGTGCCACTCGGCCGCGCCGCGCACCTGCCGCGCCAGCGCCGGGCTCACCAGTGCGTGGTCCAGCCGCCCGCTCAAGCCGTTGTAGACGTAGCTGTAGGGCCGGTCGACGCCCGCCACCGCGAAAGCATCCCGCCAGCCTTGCGCCTGCAGCGCCCGGATCGGCGCTTCCATCGCATACGCGTTGAAATCGCCGAGCAGGACCGTGTGCGGGGTGCCCGCGCCGGTAGGGTCGGACTGCAGCCATTGCTGCAGGCGCTGCACCGCGGCCGTACGCGTAGCGTTCCAGCATCCCTGGCCGTCGCCCTGGTCGGCATCGCGCCCGCTCGCGCCGTTGCAGCCCTTGGACTTGAGATGGTTGGCGACGACCACGAAGGCCGGGCCGCGCCGGGGCTTGAACGCCTGCGCCAGCGGCACCCGGTTGTAGTTGTCGAACAGCGTGCCGGTGAGCGTGACCGGCTTGCCGACCGGCGTGAGCTTCGAGCCGCGGTAGATCAGCCCGACCCGGATCGCGTCGCCGCCGGGGCCGCTGCCGGCGTCGACGAAGCGCCAGTCGCCGGCCTCGCCCTGCCCCCGGTTGAGCGCGTCCACCAGGGCGGCGATGGCCGAATCGGGCCCATAGCCGTCGTTCTCCAGTTCCATCAGCGCGGCCACGTCGGCCTGCATCGGCCGGATCGTCGCCACCAGCTTGTCCAACTGCGCGCGGTACTGCGCCTGCGTGCGCGCGCCGCGGGGCGTCGGGAAGGCGCCGCCGCGGCCGTCGCCGTTGAAGAGATTCTCGAGATTGAACGAGGCGATGCGCAGTTCGCCCGCCACGGCCGGCGGCGCCGGACGCCGGGGCTCGGGCACGTTCAAGCGCGCGGTCGCCTGCAACCGGTAGCGTCCGTCGTAACGCTGGTCGACCAGGCCTTCCGCGCCGGTCACCTCGGTGCCGCCCCGCAGAACCGCGCCCTCCGGCAGGTAGGGCACCGAGGCCGGGTCGCGCACGCCGCTCGCATCGTCCAGCAACAGCTGCCTGCGCGCGTTGTCGGCCAGCATCCGCGCGTATTCGGGCGTGCCGGAGACGGCCCGCTCGGTGGGCTGCCACAGCCTCCCCCCGAAGGCGAGGGCCAGCTCGCCATGGCGGTCCAGCCGGTCCGTACCCGCCACGGCCAGCGGCGCCTCGATGCGCACCCGCTCGCCTTCCAGCGCTTCCCAGTCCTGCGGCGGCGCGCGCAGGACGCGCAGCGGCAGCGGCTGGTCGCGCGCCAGCACCGTCACCTGCTCGGCCTGCAACGTGGTCAAGGTGCGATCGCCGCCGGCGCCGACCTCGGCGACCCGGCCGGCGATGCGCAGGCGCGTCCCGGCCGCGACGCTGCGATCGGTCACGCCGGTGACGAACAAGCCGTCGGAAGTGGCGTCGTCGCCATCGCCCGCGTCCTGCACGAACAGCCCGGCCAGGCCCTGGCGGGTGTCGGCGGTCACCACGCCCTCGATCGTGACCTCGCGGCCATCGAGCGGGCTGGTCGCGCCGCGGCCCTGGACCTGCCCGATCGGGATCGCGCCATCGGCGGCGGCGCAGGCGAAGACGGCGGCGTACGACAAGCCGGCCAGGCCGGCGACGAGCGGGCGGAACGGCATCCGGAACGGACTCCCAGGGACGGAAACGGACGCGCCGCCCTCGGGGCGGCGCGCAGGGCTCCAGCATAGTGCCGGACTATTTCAGGTTGCCGATCATCCAATCGACGGTCGCCTTGACCTGTTCCTCGGTCAGCGCCGGATTGCCGCCCTTGGGCGGCATGATGCCGCCATCGGGCCCGGTGTAGCCCTCGATGGCGTGCTTGTACAGCGTCTCCTTGCCCTGCGCGAGGCGCGCGTCCCAGTGCGAATGGTCCAGCGTCGGGGCCTTGCCCACGCCATTGGTATGGCAGGCGGTGCAGAGGTTGTCGAAGATCGTCTTGCCGTCGGTGGTGCCGCCGTAGGCGACCTGCGAAGCGGCCTTGGCCTGCGCGGCCGCCTGGGCCGCGGCCTGGGCCGCCGCGCCGGTGGCGCCGGCATACACCGCGCCGGAGGGCGCGATGCGTTGCTCGAGGCGCTTGGCCGCGGTCGGCGACACCTCGTCGGGAATGGCTCGTTGCAAGTAAGCCGCCAGGCCGATCAGGCCGAGCGTGATGACGACCAGCAAGCCGATCACCATCGAGAACTTCTTCAGGAACTCGAGATCGTAATTCCGCACGCGCTCCCTCCTGGCTGTGGGTCTGGGACCTTCGCTACGCCGCCGGAGTATAGAGCAGCCCCCGATTCATCTGCCGAAGCGATCGCACGGAAACCGCGCCGCGCGTGCGCGCCGCGCGTTTTCCACGGGAAATCCCGCCGCCGGCGCGCGGGGGCCTTGCGGCGCTTTGCGGCACTGCCGCATGGATTCGCCGTTTTGCGGTCTGGTCACAAATGAGTATCATTCCCAACAATCACCCGTCTTTCCCTTCCCCGTTTCCGCAGGAGTCGTCTCCATGAAGCGATCACTGTTGTCCGCCCTGCTCCTCGCCTCGCTGGCGCTGTCCGCCCAGGCGCACGAAATCTGGATCGAACGCGACGGCGCCGGCCCGGTGCGGGTCTACTTCGGCGAACCGGCGCAGGAAGTGCTCGACCACGGCCAGGACGAACTGAAGCGCGTGGTCGCGCCGGAGATCTTCGGCGCGCACGGCAAGGCGGCGGCGGTCGTGCGCAAGGACGACCACCTGGTCGCGCCGCTGCAGGGCGACGGCGATGCCTGGCTGTTCGACGACAAGGTGTTCGAACCGTGGCAGGGCGAAGGCGGCAAGTACGAGTCGGTCAGCTACTACGCGCGCGCCGGCCGCCAGAGCACCGCGTCGAAGCTGGACTTCGAGCTGGTGCCCGCCTCCGCCGGCAGCGACGTGCTGACCGTGCTCTACCGCGGCAAGCCGCTGCCGGATGCCGAAGTGACGTTGATCGATCCGCGCAAGTGGACCAAGCAGCTCAAGTCCGACCCGCAGGGCCGGGTCGCGCTGCCTGCGCTGGCGGAAGGACGCCACATCGCGGTCGTGGCGCACAAGGAACCGGTGCAGCGCCAGATCGCCGGCAAGCAGGTGGAAACCATCCACCACATCAGCACGCTGACGTTCCTGGCCGAATGATCCCCGCCGCGGCACCCGCCCCCATGATCGCTGCATCTACCCGCCGATGACCGGGATCGCGCCCGATGCGCACGCCGCCTCGCCGGCACGGCACCGCCTGCCATGGTTGCGACGGCCGTGGCTGGGCGTGCTCTCGCGCAGCATCGCGGCGATCGGCGGCGGCTATGCGCTGGCCAGCGCGACCGCGCTGCTGATGGCGCTGGCCCTGCCGATGCCGCGCAGCCAGGCCGTGCTGACCGGGATGATGACCGGCATCGTGGTGTGCGCCTGCGCCGCGCTGTGGGCGTTCGCGGTACGCAGCGCCTGGCGGGCCTGGCTCGGCATCGCAGGGCCGGCGGCGCTGATGTTCGGCATCGCCGCGCTGCTGCGGCACGGTGCGGCATGAAAGCACGGCAGGACGGCCGTTCCGCACGGCGAAGCCACCCGCAGGGTGGCGCACAGCGATGCGCCATGACAAAACGGCAGGACGGCCGTTTTGCACGGCGGAGCCGCCCGCAGGGTGGCGCACAGGGATGTGCGCCATGAAACAAAGCTTCCGCCAATCGATGGCCTGGCTGCACACCTGGACCGGCCTGCTGGTCGGCTGGGTGCTGCTGCTGATCTTCATGGGCGGCACCGCCAGCTACTACCGGCAGGAGATCAGCCGCTGGATGCGGCCGGAACTGCCGGCCACGCAGGTCGACGCCGCCACCGCGCTGCGCAGCGCCGAGCGCTACCTGCGCACGCATGCGGCCGACGCGCAAGGCTGGAACATCACGCTGCCGACGCCGCGCGACCCGGTGCTCGCGATGTACTGGATCAATCCGCCGCCGGACGCCGATGCGCCGGCGCGCCCCGGGTTCGGCAGCGCCACGGTCGATCCGTCCACCGGCGAGGCGATCCGGGCGCGCGAGACCATGGGCGGCGATTTCTTCTACCGCCTGCATTTCGACCTGCACTACATCCCGTACACCTGGGCGCGCTACATCGTCGGGTTCTGCGCGATGTTCATGCTGGTGGCGATCGTCAGCGGCGTGATCACGCACAAGAAGATCTTCAAGGACTTCTTCACCTTCCGCCCCGGCAAGGGCCAGCGCTCGTGGCTGGACTTCCACAACGTCAGCGCGGTGCTGGCGCTGCCGTACCACGCGATGGTCACCTACACCGGCATCGTCACCCTGATCTTCATGTACCTGCCGTGGGGCGCCACCGCGACCTACCCGGAAGGCGAGGCGCGCTTCTACGACGAAGCGCTCAACCGCCTGGCCGACACCCGCGAGGCGGCCGGCGTGCCGGCGGCGATGCTGCCGCTGGAACGCTTCCTGCAGACCGCGCGCCAGCAATGGCCTGCCGGCAGCGAGGTCGCCAGCGTGTTCGTCAGCCATCCCGGCGATGCGCACGCGAGCGTGGCGCTGGTCCAGCGCACGCGCTCGATCTCGATCGACGCGCCGTCGCTGCTGGTAGACGGCACCACCGGGCAATTGCTCCGCCGCAGCGGCGACCCGGGCGGCGCCACCCGGACGCGCGGGGTGATGTACGGCCTGCACATGGCCGAGTTCGCGCAACCGCTGCTGCGCCTGCTGTTCTTCGGCTCGGGCCTGCTCGGCTGCCTGATGGTCGCCAGCGGCGTGGTGCTGTGGGCGGTGAAGGAACGCCCCAAGCACCAGAAGGCCGGGCGCATCGGCTTCGGGCTGCGGCTGGTGGATTCGCTCAACATCGGCGCGGTGGCCGGCCTGCCGATCGCGTTCGCCAGCTATTTCTGGGCCAACCGGCTGGTGCCGGTCGGCATCGCCGGCCGCGCCGAGGTCGAGGTGGCGATGTTCTTCTGGGCGTGGGCGGCTGCGTTGGTGGCCGCGTTCGCATGGCCCAGGCGCCCGATGTGGTCGTGGCAGCTGTACCTGGGCGGCGCCCTGTTCGCAGGCGTGCCGGTGGTCAATGCGCTGACCACCCATGTCCATCTCGGCGCCACCCTGCCGGCCGGCGACTGGGCGCTGGCCGGCGTGGACCTGGCCACCCTGTTCCTCGGCATCTGCCTGGGCGTGGCCGGCTGGCGCATGCAGCGTTGGCGGCCGCCGCTGTCGGCGGCGGAACGGCGCGCCAAGGCCGGCAACGGCGCCGCCCGCCCGGCCGGAGCCGCGCTTCCGCCCGTGCAGGAGGGTGCCTCGTGATCTGGCTGGCGCTCGCGCTCAGCTATTCCGGCTTCGCCGCGCTGTGCCTGGCGATGGAGAAGCACCAGCTCGAGCTGTACGGCAAGGACCGCGCCGGCCCGCGCCGGATGCGCGCGCTGCGGGCGGCGGGCTGGCTGCTGCTGTCGGTGGCGTTCGCGCTGTGCGTGGTCGCGCGCGGCTGGGCGGTCGGCACGGTGCAATGGCTCGGCGCGCTCACCGCCGGTGCCGCGGTGCTGGCGCTGTGGCTGCTGCCGTACCGGCCGCGCGCGATCGTTCCCGCCGCCCTCGCCGCGCCGGCCGTGGGCATGCTGCTGGCGCTGCTGGCGTAGAACGCGGCTCGCCGGCGCTAGGCCTTGGGCCTGGCCGGCTTCTTCCGTCCTTCCCTGGCGCCGACCGCGCGCAGGCAGAACCCGCAGATCGCTTCCACCAACTGCTCGCCGTCGCGCGGCGTGCGCGTGGGCGCGGTCGGCCCGACCAGCGCCTCGGTGAACGCGCCGACGATGCAGGCGGCGCCGGCATCCAGGTCCTGCTCGGGGAACTCGCCCGAGGCGACGCCGGCCGCCAGCAGGTCGCGGAACACGTCGCCGAACAGCTTGCGGCCACGGATGCGCTCGGCCTCGACCTCCGGCTCGGTCGGTTCGGCGATGAACGCGTAGGCCAGGCCCGGCCCGGCCAGCGCGCGCCGCACGAACGACTCGATCGCCTGGCGCAGCCGCGAGGCCGCGGTGCCCTCGCCTTCGGCGATCGCGCGCAGCAGCGCCACCTCGTGCGCCACCGCCTCGTTGAGCACCTCGACGAACAGTTCGGCCTTGGACGGGAAGTAGCGGTAGATCTGCCCGGTGGAGACCCCGGCCGCGGCCGCGACCGCGGTCACCGGCGCATTGCGATAGCCGCCGCCGGCGACCAGCCGGCGCGCCGCCAGCAGGATGCGCTCGCGGTTGCCGGCCAGGCGCTCTTCCATCAAGGGGGAGCGTTTGTAGGCCATTGAATGATTCTACATTCATTTTTTGAATTCGTGTTCACTTTTTTGCCGGATCCGGGTAGGCTGCGCCGAAACGCCCGTGCCGGCGGTCCGTACCGCCACCCCCACCCGGAGCGTCCCGTCCCTCGCGGAGCCGCCCCATGCATGTGCCAGCCCTGAACTTCGACCTGGGCGAAGAGATCGACCTGCTGCGCGAGAGCGTGGCCACCTTCGCCGCGCGCGAGATCGCGCCGCGCGCGGCGAAAGCCGACCACGACAACGTGTTCCCTTCCGAGCTCTGGCGCCTGCTCGGCGAACAGGGCCTGCTCGGGATGACCGTCGAGGAGGAGTACGGCGGCAGCGGCATGGGCTACCTGGCGCACGTGGTGGCGATGGAGGAAATCTCGCGCGCCAGCGGCGCGATCGGGCTCTCCTACGGCGCGCATTCGAACCTGTGCGTGAACCAGCTGCGCAAGAACGGCACCGCCGAGCAGAAGCGCCGCTACCTGCCGCGCCTGTGCAGCGGCGAGCATGTCGGCGCACTGGCGATGAGCGAACCCGGCGCCGGCTCGGACGTGGTGTCGATGAAGCTGCGCGCCGACCGCCATGGCGACCGCTTCGTGCTCAACGGCAACAAGATGTGGATCACCAACGGCCCCGATGCCGACGTGCTGGTGGTCTACGCCAAGACCGATCCGCACGGCGGCGCGCGCGGCATCACCGCCTTCGTCGTCGAGAAGGGATTCAAGGGCTTCTCGACCGCGCAGAAGCTCGACAAGCTCGGCATGCGCGGGTCCAACACCTGCGAGCTGGTGTTCGAGGACTGCGAGGTGCCGGCCGGGAATGTGCTCGGCGAGGTCGGCGGCGGCGTGCGCGTGCTGATGTCGGGGCTGGACTACGAGCGCGTGGTGCTGGCCGGCGGCCCGCTCGGGCTGATGGCGGCCGCGCTCGACGTGGTGCTGCCCTACGTGCACGAGCGCCGCCAGTTCGACGCGCCGATCGGCAGCTTCCAGCTGATCCAGGCCAAGCTCGCCGACCTGTACGTCGGCCTCAACGCCTGCCGCGCCTACGTCTATGCGGTGGCGCGCGCCTGCGACGCCGGCCACACCACCCGCCGCGACGCCGCCGGCGCGATCCTCTACGCCGCCGAGAAGGCGACCTGGGCCACCGGCCAGGCGATCCAGATCCTCGGCGGCAACGGCTACATCAACGAATACCCCACCGGCCGGCTGTGGCGCGACGCCAAGCTCTACGAGATCGGCGCCGGCACCTCGGAGATCCGTCGCATGCTGATCGGCCGCGAGCTGTTCGAACGAACAGGTTGAAGCCCCCTCCCACCGGGGCGAGGGGCACGGCCGGCGCGCGTGCCCCTGGGCGCCCACGCCGCTGGCGCGGGTCGGGGTGAGGATACGAGGGCGAAACCCCTCGAACAGCAAGAGGCTTCGCCCGTACCCATCCGCCCCTCCGGGGCACCTTCTCCCATAAGGGGAAGGGAAAGCGAAAAGCTCTCATCTCCAAGGATTCCCGTCGTGACCCTCCTGACCACGCAACTACAGACCAGCAGCGAGAGCTTCCAGAACAACGCGGCCGCATTGAAGGCGCAGGTCGATGATCTGCGCGCGACCCTCGCCCGCACCGCGCTGGGCGGCAGCGAAGCCGCGCGCGCCAAGCACACCGCGCGCGGCAAGCTGCTGGTGCGCGAGCGCATCGATGCGCTGCTCGATCCGGGCAGCCCGTTCCTGGAGATCGCGCCGCTCGCCGCGCACGGCATGTACGACGACGCGGTGCCCTGCGCCGGGGTGGTGGCCGGCATCGGCCGCGTCTCCGGCGTGGAATGCGTGATCGTCGCCAACGACGCAACGGTCAAGGGCGGCACCTACTACCCGGTCACGGTGAAGAAGCACCTGCGCGCGCAGGAGATCGCGCAGCAGAACCGGCTGCCGTGCATCTACCTGGTCGATTCCGGCGGCGCGTTCCTGCCGATGCAGGACGAGGTCTTCCCGGACCGCGACCATTTCGGCCGCATCTTCTACAACCAGGCCAACCTGTCGGCGCAGGGCATCCCGCAGATCGCCTGCGTGATGGGCTCGTGCACCGCCGGCGGCGCCTACGTCCCGGCGATGAGCGACGAGACCGTGATCGTGCGCGAGCAGGGCACGATCTTCCTCGGCGGCCCGCCGCTGGTGAAGGCCGCGACCGGCGAGGTGGTCAGCGCCGAGGAGCTCGGCGGCGCCGACGTGCATACGCGCGTCTCCGGCGTGGCCGACCACTACGCCGACAACGACCTGCAGGCGCTGGCGCGGGTGCGCGCGATCGTCGCGCAGCTGAACTGGCGCAAGCCGTCGCACGCGCAGGCGTTGCAGGCGCCGGAGGAGCCGCGCTATCCGGCGCAGGAGCTGTACGGCGTGATCCCCTCCGACACGCGCAAGCCCTACGACGTGCGCGAGGTCATCATGCGGCTGGTCGACGGCTCGCGCCTGGACGAGTTCAAGCCGCGCTACGGCGCCACGCTGGTCACTGGCTTCGCGCACCTGCACGGCTATCCGGTCGGCATCGTCGCCAACAACGGCATCCTGTTCTCCGAGTCGGCGCTGAAGGGCGCGCACTTCATCGAACTGTGCTGCCAGCGCGGCATCCCGCTGGTGTTCCTGCAGAACATCACCGGCTTCATGGTCGGCCGCAAGTACGAGCAGGGCGGCATCGCCAAGGACGGCGCCAAGCTGGTGATGGCGGTGGCGTGCGCGCGCGTGCCCAAGTTCACCGTGGTGATCGGCGGCAGTTTCGGCGCGGGCAACTACGGCATGTGCGGCCGCGCGTACTCGCCCAACTTCCTGTGGATGTGGCCGAACGCGCGCATCGGCGTGATGGGCGGCGAACAGGCCGCCAGCGTGCTCGCCACCGTGCGCCGCGACGGCATCGAGGCCGCGGGCAAGGCATGGCCGGCCGAGGAAGAAGAGGCGTTCAAGGCGCCGATCCGCGCGCAGTTCGAGCACCAGGGCCATCCCTACTACGCCAGCGCCCGGCTGTGGGACGACGGCGTGATCGACCCGGCCGACACCCGGCGCGTGCTGGCGCTCGGCCTGTCGGCGGCGCTCAACGCCCCTCCGCAGGACACGCGCTTCGGCGTGTTCCGCATGTAACGCATCGGAGCGACCATGACCATCGCGCTGTTCGACAAGATCCTGATCGCCAACCGCGGCGAGATCGCCTGCCGCGTGATCGCCACCTGCCGGCGCCTCGGCATCGCCACCGTCGCGGTGTATTCCGATGCCGACCGCGACGCCCGCCACGTGAGGCTGGCCGACGAGGCGGTCCGCATCGGCCCCGCGCCCGCCGCCGAGAGCTACCTGCGCGGCGACGCGATCCTCGCCGCCGCGCGCGCCACCGGCGCGCAGGCGATCCATCCCGGCTACGGCTTCCTGTCCGAGAACGCCGATTTCGCCGAGGCCTGCGCCGGCGCGGGCGTGATCTTCATCGGCCCTCCGCCACGGGCGATCCGCGCGATGGGCGACAAGAGCGCCGCCAAGGCGCTGATGCAGCGCGCCGGCGTGCCGTTGACGCCGGGCTACCACGGCGAGGACCAGGACGCCGGCTTGCTGCGCGCGCAGGCCGACGCGATCGGCTACCCGGTGCTGA
This sequence comes from Pseudomonas sp. Hp2, assembly GCF_006386585.1. Taxonomy (NCBI): domain Bacteria; kingdom Pseudomonadati; phylum Pseudomonadota; class Gammaproteobacteria; order Pseudomonadales; family Pseudomonadaceae; genus Pseudomonas; species Pseudomonas sp. Hp2. The sequence goes on along the minus strand of NZ_VAHJ01000004.1, from coordinate 382,052 downwards.
TCAAGGCCAGCGCCGGCGGCGGCGGCAAGGGCATGCGCAAGGTCGAGGCCGGCGAGGACTTCGCCGCGGCCCTGGCGAGCTGCCAGCGCGAGGCGCAGGGCGCGTTCGGCAACGCGCACGTGCTGGTGGAGAAGTACGTCGAGCGCCCGCGCCACATCGAGGTGCAGGTGTTCGGCGATGCCCACGGCAACGTGGTCCACCTGTTCGAACGCGATTGCTCGGTGCAGCGCCGCCACCAGAAGGTACTCGAGGAAGCGCCCGCCCCCGGCATGACGCCCGAACGGCGCGCCGCGATGGGCGCCGCCGCGGTGGAAGCCGCGCGCGCGGTCGGCTATGTCGGCGCCGGCACCGTGGAGTTCATCGCCGCGCCGGACGGCACGTTCTACTTCATGGAAATGAACACCCGGCTGCAGGTCGAGCATCCGGTGACCGAACTGGTCACCGGCACCGACCTGGTCGAATGGCAGCTGCGCGTCGCCGCCGGCGAAGCGCTGCCGGCCACGCAGGACCGGCTCGCCATCCGCGGCCATGCGATCGAGGCGCGCCTGTACGCCGAGGATGCCGACCGCGGCTTCCTGCCCTCGACCGGCACCCTGCGCCACCTGCGCCTGCCCGCGGCGAGCGCGCACGTGCGCGTGGACGCCGGCGTCGAGCAGGGCGACGCCATCACCCCGTACTACGACCCGATGATCGCCAAGCTGATCGTGTGGGACGTGGACCGCCCGGCCGCGCTGCGGCGGATGCGGGCGGCGCTGGCGGACGTGGAGGCCGTCGGCGTCGTCACCAACGCGTCGTTCCTTTGGCGGCTGGCGGGCACCAGGTCGTTTTCCGAACCGAGGCTGGACACCGGACTGATCGAGCGGGAGAAGGAGGCCTTGGCGCCGCCCGAAGACATCGCGGAACCGCTCCGTTCCATCGCTGCGGCCATGATCGCCGCCCGCCAGGCGGAGTCCGCCCGGCGCGATCCCGCGGACCCGTGGACGCCCTGGGCATCCGCCGACGGCTGGCGCATCGGGGAACCGGCGACCCGCAAGCTGGACATCCTGTGCAATGGCGAACGGATGGCCTGCTCGGTACGGGGGGCGGGGCACGCGTGGCAGGTGACGACCGGCGCTGCCGTTCACCAGGTCGAGCTGCAGGAGCATGCCGGCACCCTGGCGGCGATCGTCGACGGCCGCCGCGTCCGGATCCGCAGCCTGTGGGACGACCGGGCCTTGGTGTTGCTGGACCCCGCGCGGCCGGTACGCTTCGAACTCCAGGACCTCGCCCATGAAGACAGCGGGCATCATGCCGCGGCGGGCTCCCTGTCCGCCCCGATGCCCGGCCGCATAGTCGCGCTGCTGGTCGAGCCGGGCACGCAGGTCCGCCGCGGCCAACCGCTGCTGGTGATGGAAGCGATGAAGATGGAGCACAGCCTCGTCGCGCCGGCCGACGGACGGCTCAAGGCCTATCGCGTGGCGCAGGGCGAGTTGGTGGCCGAAGGCGATGCGTTGGCGGAGCTCGAAGCGTCGTCTTGACGGCCGCGCTCAGGTCGCCGCCTGCATCCAGACCTTGCCCGCGGGATCGAATTCCGGCACCTGCATCCGCTGGCTCCGCCAGCCGAACCCGCAGGCGGCGATGGGACTTTCCTGCGCGGGGTCCATGCCCAGGTCCGCTTCGACGTCCATTTCGTTGATGGCCGCCGTCACGAAGGCCCCCAACCCGAGGTCGTGGGCGCTGAGGTAGAGCGCCTGCGAAATGTGGCCCGTTTCCAGCACCAAGGCGCGGTAAGCCTTGGCGTGCTGCCGGTACTTCCAGAAGCTCCTGGCGAAGCGCGCCGCGAGGATGACCAGCACCGGCGCGTCCGCGAACCAATGCTGGCCGGAAAGCCAGCGGCGCGCGAGCGACTCCAGCGAGCCGGGCGGCGCCTGCAAGGGCTCCAGCGCATGGTCGACGGGGTGATAGTGGTACAGCCCGGGCGAAACGCCGTCCACGCGCTGTACCAGCAGGTACGTGCCGATGGGATGCAGCCCGCCTCCCGAAGCGACGTTCTTCTTCAGGAAGGTGATGTCCTCGCGCTCGAGCGAGGCTTGCGCCATCACCACCCGTTGCAGCATCAACGCGAACGTCTCCCGCGAAAGCGCGCGCGCGCCGTCGAAGTTGCGGCAGGTACTGCGGGCGGCCCAATGCCGGTCCAGCGCGTCGTGCGCCGCATGCGGCAGGCGGAGGCGCCTCTCGCTGGGCACGCGCTCGGCCACGGCTGGCGGCGGCGTGCCCAGCCTGCGGCGCAGGCCGGCGATGTCGGTCATGCCGGCGGCTTCCATGGAGGCCACGCTGTCCAGGCCCCGCCAACGGCCATGCCGATGCGCCAATGCGGCCAACGGCCACCAGTGCGCGGTCCTTACCGCTTCGTCCCGGGAGCGGAAGCGATCATCGAGGCAGTCGCTTATGAGCAGTCCCAGGTCAAGCATCCGCCCGGCCAGTTCGCTCGGCAGCGCGCCGGCCTCGATCCATTCCTGGCTCGAGATCGACCCCAGCGCTTCGCGTTGTTCTCCATCGATCTCGACGGCTTCGTCCAGATGCGCCGCGTAGGCCATCCATCGCATCCGCCGCGCCAGTCCGGCGCCGCCCGCCAGCAACGAGCCGAGATCGAACGACGCCTCCTCGCGCGGCTCGACCATGACGATGGCGCAACGGCGGACGAGCATTCTTTCACCGGACTCGGTTACATTGGGCGCGGGGATTATCCATCGAAAGATGTTCTCGTCGCACGAGACGCATCGCGAAGCGATGTCCGCCTTTCATCCATCCACACTGGGGCAAACCATGGAAAAGAACGAAGCCGGCCATCCGCCGCTCGATCCCGCCGTCGCCGACCAACTGCTGGCCCGCCTGAGCGGCGATGACGCGTTCCGCACGCTGTTCGGGACGGATCCCGCCGCCGCGTTGCGCGAGCTCGGCGTGTCCGAAAGCGATGCCAAGGCCGCGGTATCGGGCGAGAGCTGCCTGCACGCGAAGCAATTGGCCAGCAAGGAAGAGATCGCCGGAACGCGCGAAGCGCTGCTGGGCTATCTCACGGCCCAGGGCTCCCATACCGTCGTGCACGCGTTCGAGGCCGGCCAGATCGCCACGGCCTTGCGCCTGGCCTAGCCCGCGGGCTTCATCGCGCCGCCGCCACGGCCCGGCCCGGCGGCGGCTCCGGGCTGCCGGCCAAGCCCATGCCCTGCGATCGCGCCAGGGCGACGTCGGAAACGTTCATGCCCTGGAGCACCAGCGCGCCATAAGGCTCCATGTAGGCCAGGCCGCGGCGGCCGCCCAGCCACCGGTTCTCTTTCGCGGCTTCTTCCATGCGACCCTGGTCCCGCAAGGCATCGCGCATGGCGACGTGCCTCTGCAGGAAGTCCGGATTCCCTTTCGATCCCGCCTCTTCGAGGAGCTCGACCGCTTCCCCGGGCTTGCCCTGCAGCCGGAGCTGTTCCGCCTGCAGGACCGCCAGCATGTTCGACAATGGCGGGCTCGCCGACTCGTCGGCGAGCCGTTCCACGAGCGCGAATTCCCTGCTCGGGATCCGCTGTCCATCGCGCTGGGCAAGGCGGATCGCAGCCATCGCCATCATGGCCAGGTCGTCGCGGCTGCCGTCGCGATCCGTGCCGGCCGCCTGCAGGATTTCCTCGACCAGGGGCAGGAGCCTGGGGCGCACTTCCTCCTTGCTGCCGCTGGCCTGGAGGATGCTCAATGCGGAGACCCTCAGGCCGTAGCGCAGGATGGGCGGTGCATCGTCCGTCGCTGCGTATATTTTCCGCGCGGCGTCCCTGGCTCGATCGAGCCGGCCGGCATCGAACGGTATGGCCATCATTTCGAATCCGTTCGTCAGCGACTCGTCCAGCTTCAAGCCGTCGAGCATCGCCAGCGCCGCCGGGTAATCGCCCGCGGCCGCCAGCGCCGCCGCATGGCGGCGGTTCGGGCCGTATCCCCCCAGCTGCTCCGCCTGCAGGAATGCCTGCCGGGCCTCCCCGTACTTCTCCTCGGCCAGCAAGGCGCGTCCGCGCAGTTCGAAGGCGATGTCGCGCAGAGGATTCTGGCTGGCATCGAATTGCCGGGTCTTGCGCCTGGCGGAGGCGAAGTAGCCGTTGCCGAAGTCCAGCCAGGCGGACTGGGCCGGGCCGGCGAAATAGTCCGGATACATCTGCGCCAGCATGTCCCACTTCGCGCGCGCCTCCTTCCAGGGTTGTCCTTCCAGCTCGGCCGTCCAGGCATCCAGGTACAGGGCATCGCGCGGGGGCAACGACGCCCTGAGCTCCTTCGCCTTTTCCAGGTACGGCAGCGCGGCCTGGTTGTCGGCCGTCGAGAGGTAGGTCCGCATCACGCCCAGGTAAGCCAACGCGAAGCCGGGATCCAGGTTTATCGATTGCTGGAAGTACTGCCTGGCCTCGGCGAACTGGCGCCGGGCGTAGTGCTTGCTCGCCAACGCATAGGCGCGCAACGCATCGAAGTTCGAGGTGGCGACCTTGGGCAGCGGGGCCGAACGGTCGATGTCCCGCATCGCCTCGCCCAGCTTTTCCCGCAATCCGTGGCTGAGCCGGTCCAGCGACGCGAGCATGTCGCTTCCGTCGTTCCTCTCGTTCACCACATAGACGGTGGCCTGGCTATGCGGGTCCACCACCTCGATGCTGAAGTGCGTCTGCCCGGCAACGCTGGCCACCGTGGGCAGGATGACCGCCCTGGCGCCGTCGCGCAGAGCGACTTCGGAAGCCAGCTGCCGGTCCAGGACCGACGCGTTGGGATCGCGCCGCATCAGCGCGAGCGTCTGGCGTATCTTCAGGTCGCTGAGGACGTTCACGTACCGCGATTGCTCGAGGCTGATGCGGAACGCCTGCTCCAGTGAATCGTCGAGCACGGATTCGCCGGTCAGGTTGCGCATGTCCGCGACGACGACCCAATCGCGCTCGGCGAAGGCGATCGCCGGCTCCGGCTGGGTCGCGAACCAGGCGACGACGCAGATCGCCGCGACCGCCGCGACCTCGGCGGCCAGCGCCATCGGCCGCCGCCACAGCGGCACGTCGCGCCACGCCTTGGGCGAATTCCTCGGCGAACGCAGCGGCGCGATGCCGATCTCGCCGACCTCGTGGACCTCCTGGGCCATCGGCACGCCCTTGAAGCGCCAGCGGCCGTGCGACTTCCACAGCAGGCGCTCGCCGCGCTCGCCCAGTTCGCGCGCGGCGCGGCGGGTCAGGGATTCGGCGACGGCGGAAAGCAGTATCTGGTCTGGCCGCGCGAGCATCATCAGCCGCGCCGCCATCGGCTTGGCCAGGCCCTCCACTTCCACCGGCTTGGCGCCGATGCTCACCGCCTCCTCGCTGTTGCGCCAGGTGAGCACTTCGCCGACGTGCAGGCCGGCACGCGCCTGCAGCCGGATGCCGTGCGCCTTGCCCAGTTCGCGCAGGCCGCGCGCGTAGTCGAGGGCGAAGCCCAGGCCTTCGAGCGGGCGCTCGAACAGCAGCAGCATGCCGTCCGAGCGGTCGATCAGGCGGCCGCGCCATTGCCGCTGCAGCTTCAGCACCAGGTGGTCGTGCTCGCGGAATAGCTCGGCGGCGGCGCTGTCGCCGAGCTTCTCCACCAGCTCGGTGGAGCCGCACAGGTCGGTCAGCAGCAGGGTGCGCAGCTTGGGCGCGTCGAGGCGGGGCTGGTGGGCATCGTTCATCGACGGAGCTCCCGGGCCCTGCCGTCAACCCGCCGCGGTCGGCGCGTCGTCCATGCCATGCAGGCGGTTTCCGCCCAGGCGCTTGGCTTCGTAGAGCGCGTTGTCGGCGCGCGCGTACCACTCGTTCCAGCCGCCGGCGCCGTCGACCACGCTGATGCCGATGCTGACCGAGCAGATGTGCGGGATGTCGCCGGCGCGCTCCAGCTCGCCCTGCACGCGCGCGATCACGCGCTCGCCGATGCGGTACAGCTCCCGCTCGTCCTCGACGCCGACGAACATGCAGAACTCGTCGCCGCCCAGCCGGCAGGCCAGGTCGCCCTCGCGCATCACCGAGCGCAGCACCTGCGCCACGTTCTGCAGCACGCGGTCGCCGACGATGTGCCCGTACTCGTCGTTGACGTGCTTGAAGCGGTCGCAATCGACCAGCAGCAGGCCGAAGCCCGGCGAGCGGCCGCTGCGGCGGCAGTCCTGCAGGTGCAGGGCCAGGCCGCGGCGGTTGTACAGGCCGGTCAGCTCGTCGGTGCGCACCAGCTCTTCGGTCTGGTTGAGCTGGTGCGAGGTGGCATGGAGGTTGTCGAGCGCCTGCTCGAGATCGTGGTTGCGGCGGCGCAGCTGGCGGATCAGCAGTTGCTCGTTGTTGACCACGCGCAGGATGGTGCGGCGCAGGAAGTGCGCGATCAGGCCGGGATCGAAGTCGACCAGCTGCTGGAAATCGTTGTGGTCGAGCTCGATCAGGCGGCACGCGGTCGCCGCCACGGCGTCGGCGCTGCGGGCGTGGTTGCCGATCAGCAGGCCGAGTTCGCCGAAGAACTCGCCGGTCGTCAGGTGCTTGACGATCAGGTCCTCGCCGAAATCGAGATCGACCTCGCCCTCCAGGCAGACGTACATCTGCGTCTGGATCTCGCCGCGGCGGAAGATGACCTCGCCGGCACGGAAGGCGCGCTCGCGCCCGAACCTGGCGAACAACGCCAGCTCGTCGGCCCCCAGCACCGCATTCAATGCGTTGGGCAGCTTATCGACAATATGGCCGGTCAGGTCGACCGACCCCGGCACCGCGCTTTCGCAGGTCATCCCCTTGGTCCTACGCCTGGCGAGGGCTGCCAGTCAGCCCTCGATCTTACCAGCCCGCTTCCCGGTCTTGTTTGCCATCACAGTAAATCTCACAAAATTTTGAGACAGGACGGAGCGGACCGATCCAAGGCCGATCCTAGCGCCGTGGCGCACGCCTGGAGTATGCATTCGCGGCATGCAGGCAAAAAAATACCGGCATGGCGACGGTGGGGACGTCCCGGTTTGGGACTCGCAAAAAAAGGCCCGGCGAACCGGGCCGGGCCCTCCCGAGGGCCAGTAGCACTGCCGGAGCCGGGCTCAGGCAGCCTTCTCACCATGGAATTGGGCTTCCTCGGTCGAACCCTTGAGGGCGGTGGTCGAGGATTGGCCCTGCTGGATGGCCTGGGTGACCGCGTCGAAGTAGCCGGTGCCGACCTCGCGCTGGTGCTTGACCGCGGTGAATCCCTTCTCGGCCGCGGCGAACTCGGCTTCCTGCAGCTCCACGAAGGCGCTCATCTGGCGGCGCGCGTAGCCATGCGCCAGGTTGAACATGGAGTAGTTCAGGCTGTGGAAGCCGGCCAGGGTGATGAACTGGAACTTGTAGCCGTAGCTGGCGATCTCCTTCTGGAAGCGCGCGATCGTGGCGTCGTCCAGGTTCTTCTTCCAGTTGAAGCTCGGCGAGCAGTTGTAGGCCAGCAGCTTGCCCGGGAACCTGGCATGGATCGCCTCGGCGAACCGGCGCGCGAACTCCAGGTCGGGCTTGCCGGTCTCGCACCACACCAGGTCGGCGTAGGGCGCGTAGGCCAGGCCGCGGCTGATCGCCTGGTCCAGGCCGTTGCGGGTGCGGTAGAAGCCCTCGACGGTGCGCTCGCCGGTGGTGAAGGGCCGGTCGTTCTCGTCGATGTCGCTGGTCAGCAGGTCGGCGGCCTCGGCATCGGTGCGCGCGACCAGCAGCGTCGGCACGCCCATCACGTCGGCGGCCAGGCGCGCGGCGTTGAGCTTCTCGATCGCCTCGCGCGTGGGCACCAGCACCTTGCCGCCCATGTGGCCGCACTTCTTGACCGAGGCCAGCTGGTCCTCGAAATGCACGCCGGCCGCGCCGGCCTCGATCATCGCCTTCATCAGCTCGAAGGCGTTGAGCACGCCGCCAAAGCCGGCCTCGGCGTCGGCGACGATCGGCTGCAGGAAGTCGACCTCGTCCTTGCCCTCGGCATGGTGCAGCTGGTCGGCGCGCAGCAGCGTGTTGTTGATGCGCCTGACCACTGCCGGCACCGAATCGGCCGGGTACAGCGACTGGTCCGGGTACATCTGCCCGGCCAGGTTGGCATCGGCGGCGACCTGCCAGCCCGACAGGTAGATCGCGTTGAGGCCGGCCTTGACCTGCTGCATCGCCTGGTTGCCGGTCAGCGCGCCCAATGCGTTGACGAAATCCTTCTCGTGCAGGTAGCGCCACAGCTTCTCCGCGCCCAGGCGGGCGAGCGAGTGCTCGACGTGGACGGTACCGCGCAGGCGCACCACGTCCTCGGCGCTGTAGTTGCGGGTGATGCCCTTCCAGCGGGGATGGGTGTCCCATTCGCGCTGGATGTCGGCGGCGGTCGGCAGCTTGGTGGTCATCGTGCGTTCTCCGTTGGATGGGGGTGCTGCGCCTGTGTTCGTCATTCCCGCGGAAGCGGGAATGACGGAATTGGCGTCAATCGATCAGCGTGTAGGCCGGCAGGGTCAGGAACTCGGCCAGCTCGTCGGCGCGGCTGAGCCCGTCGAGCAGGGCGATCGCCTCGCCGATGCGCGCCGCGCCCGGCAGGCCGGCCTGGTTGCCGAGCCGCGCCGGCAGGTTGCGCAGCGTGGTCTCCAGCAGGGCGAAGTCGATCGCGGTGCCGTCGTCCAGGTGCCGGCCCGGGGTGTGCAGCCACTGCCAGATCTGCGCGCGGCTGATCTCGGCGGTAGCGGCGTCCTCCATCAGGTTGTGGATCGGCACGCAGCCGTTGCCGTCCAGCCATGCCGCGAGGTAGCGCACGCACACCTCGACGTTGCCCTCGAAGCCGGCGCGGGTGATCGTGCCCGGGCTCGGCGCGATCAGCGCGTCGCGCTCGGCCTGCACGTCGTTGCGCAGCACGTGGTGCTGGTTCGGGGTGGGCATGTGCTCGTCGAAGATCGCCTTCGCCACCGGGATCAGCGCCGGATGCGCCACCCAGGTGCCGTCGTGGCCGGCGGTGACCTCGCGCAGCTTGTCGGCGCGCACCCGCGCCATCGCCTGCTCGTTGGCGGCCTCGTCGTGGTTGATCGGGATCTGCGCCGCCATGCCGCCCATCGCGTGCGCGCCGCGGCGGTGGCAGGTCTTGATCAGCAGCTCCGAGTACGCCTTCAGGAACGGCTGGGTCATCGTCACCTGGCCGCGCTCGGGCAGCACGCGGTCGGCATGGCGGCGGAAGGTCTTGAGGTAGGAGAAGATGTAGTCCCAGCGGCCGCAGTTCAGGCCGGCGATGCGATCGCGCAGCACGTACAGGATCTCGTCCATCTCGAACACCGCCGGCAGCGTCTCGATCAGCACGGTGACCTTCATCTGCGCGTGCGGCAGCCCCAGCATCGCCTCGATGTGCGACAGCGCGCTCTCCCAAAGCGCCGCCTCCTCCATCGACTGCAACTTGGGCAGGTAGAAGTACGGGCCGCGGTCCTTGGCCATCAGCGCGCGCGCGTTGTGGAAGGCGAACAGCGCCGCGTCGAACAGGCCGCCGCCGATCGGCTGGCCGTCGATCAGCACGTGCTTCTCGTCCAGGTGCCAGCCGCGCGGGCGCACGATCAGCACCGCCTGCTCCTCGTACGGGCGCAGCGCGTAGTGCTTGGCCGGCGTGTCGAAGGCGAGATCGCCGCGCACCGCGCCGATCAGCGCGCGCTGGCCGGCCAGCAGGTTCTTCCAGGTCGGCGAGGTCGAGTCCTCGAAGTCGGCCATGAACACCTTGGCGCCGGAGTTCAGCGCGTTGATCACCATCTTCGGGTCGGTCGGGCCGGTGATCTCGACCCGGCGGTCCTGCAGCGCCGCCGGCAGCGGCGCGACGGTCCAGTCGCCGGCACGGATCGCGGCGGTGTCGGCTCGGAAGTCCGGAAGCCCGCCCCGGTCGAAGAACGCCTGGCGCTCGCGACGCGCGGCCAGCCGGGCCTGCCGCTCCGGCTCGATCGCCCGGTGCAGCGAGACCAGCAACCCGAGCGCGGCAGGCGGGAGCAGCTCGGACTGGCCGGCGACCTGGGTGGTCAGGGTCAGGCCGGGGGTCGGCCGCTCGACGGGTTCGGGACGGAGGGCGGAGGTGCGGGGTTCCTGCGAGGGATTCGTTTCCTTCGCCTCCCCGCACATGGACGTGCGGTGCTCTTGCGAGGGATTCGCGTACATCGACATGGTGGATTCCTGCGCTTGCCGGGGGCCACCACCATCCCTCCAGCCGGAAGTATTTGACAAAATAGTTTTGTCAATGCTCTACATAAGTCTGGCTTATAGTCGTCACGCCATGGCCACGAAGCCCCCTGCAAGTCCGCGTTTTTCCTACAAATCCGACCGGCTCAAACCGCTGCGGGCGTTCTGCCAGACGGTCCGGCTGGGCTCGGTCTCGCGCGCGGCCGAGGCGCTTTTCGTCAGCCAGCCGGCGGTGACGCTGCAGTTGCAGGCGCTGGAGCGGGAATTGGGGGCGGTGCTGTTCGAGCGGGTCGGCCGGCGCCTGACGCCCACCCGCGAGGGCCAGCTGCTGTACGAGATGGCGCAGCCGCTGGTGGAGAGCCTGGACGGCCTGGAGGCGAGCTTCCGCGACAAGGTGAAGGGCCTGGACGCCGGCGAGCTGAACATCGCCGCCAACAGCTCGACGATCCTGTACCTGCTGCCGAAGATCGTGGAGAACTTCCGCGCCCGCCATCCGGACGTGCGCCTGACCCTGCACAACGCGATCAGCGCCGACGGCACCGACCTGCTGCGCGAGGACGCGGTCGACCTGGCGGTCGGCTCGATGCTCGACGTGCCGGCCGACCTGAACTACGCGCCGGTCTACCGCTTCGAGCAGGTGCTGATCACGCCGCCCGATCATCCGCTGGCCGGCAAGCCGAGGATCGCGCTGGAGGACCTGTCGCCCTATCCGCTGATCCTGCCGCCCAAGCGCCAGGTCACCTACCGGCTGGTCGACCTGGTGTTCCAGCAGAACCGCGTGCCCTACACGGTGGCGCTGGAAGTGGGCGGCTGGGAGGTGATCAAGCAATACGTGGCGATGGGCATGGGCATCTCGATCGTCACCGCGATCTGCCTGACCGAAGCCGACCGCGACAAGCTGGCGATGCGCTCGCTGAAGGACTGGTTCCCGACCCGCAGCTACGGCGTGGTGGTGCGCAAGGGCAAGTACCTCTCGTCGCAGGCGCGCGCCTTCATCGAGCTGATCCAGCCGGACCTGTTCGCGCCGCGCAGCTACGACGAGAGCGGGCCTTCGGAGCGGTGAGGATCTACGTGTCTACTGCATTCATGTTGTTGTCCATCGCAATCGCCGCGGTGCTGCTCGTGGTGTTCGCACCGGTGCTGCTGCGGATAACGCGGGCATCGTTGCGCCTGATCCTGTTGAAGGCATACAACCGACACCGTGCGGACCCGACGACGACGGCCGCCAGGCCTCCGGTTCCGTTGCCACCGCAGTTGCATCCCGAAATGCTGATAGGCCAGCGACGGCGTGAGATCGAGAAAACATTGGGGCGCCCCAACCACACCCTGCGGTTGCAGGAAGGAGGACGCTACAACGGCATCGTGGCCGCTACCTGGGATTTCGTGGACCCACGACTGGGCGGCTATTTCCGCGACGGCATATGCATCGAGGCGCAAATCGATCCCAACTGGCACCGCCGGCCGACAAACGCGGATGCGCTGATCGCGCGCTTCCAGCCGCCCGCGCAGTTCCTCGGCAGGTCCCTAGAGGATATCGAACGGATCGCAGGTACCTGCCACGATGGCGGCAGTTTCGACTTCGGCGTCGAGGCCTGGGATTGGCGTGCCGGCGATGTTCATGTCAGAGCCTGGTTCAGAGAGAACGCGTGTACCGCCATCCTGATCTACCGCGATGGATTAGAGATCGACGGAACCGATCGATCACACTGACGATGCCCCGATCCCGACGCTCCAGCCACATCCCGGAGTCTGCTCGAAAGCCGCTGGGTCCCCGCCTGCGCGGGGACGACGGCCAGAAGAATACTGGGACCCCATTTGCCCGGGTGTCCGGGCAAACAGGTCGTTCGCGTGAGATACGCGACTACAGCCGCCGCCACTCCAATCCTTCGCCGCGACGGTAGTAGATCGCCAGCGCCTTGCCGTAGATGCGATCGGCCTCGACAAAGCCGAAGAAGCGGCCATCGAAGCTGGCGCCGCGATGATCGCCCAGCACCAGCACCTTGCCTGACGGTACCACCACATCCGTCAGATCGGGGCCACCGCCGTCGTCCAGATCGAGCCGCGCGGAGCGCCCGTCAAAACGTTCGATCAGGCCGGCCTGGTCGGCCGCCAGCGGTTGCCCATTGATGTACAGGTGCCCGCCACGCAGATCGACGTGATCGCCGGCCACGGCCACCACCCGCTTGATCAGACGGGTGCCGTCATGGGGAGAGTCGAACACCGCCACTTCACCGCGCTGCGGCTGGCCACGCGCCACCACGATGCGTTCGGTGAACGGTACACGCAGGCCGTACGCGCTCATGTCCACCACCACGCGATCGCCGGGCTGCAAGGTCGGCTGCATCGAGCCGCTGGGCACGTGGTAATGGTTGGCGAAGGAGGACCGCGCGGCGGTCATCAGCAGGATCATCGCCGCCAACGGCAGGGCCTCGCGTCGCAGCCAGTGGCGGGTCTTGTGCCAGCGACTGGGTTCTTCGGATGCGTGCATGGCCTGCTCCGATCGCGTGTTCGTCGCAGCATCGGCCACGCTCGGAGCGGGGACCAGTGACGATCGTCATGACCCGCGCAGACAGAAACGGGATGGCGCTGGACGCCATCCCGTCTGTTTCGTTGCGCGGCAGGGGCGCCATCCCCGCTTGCGGGGCTGAACGCGCGATGCGGGGCCGCTGGGTCTTCGCCTCCGGCCATCGGGCCTAGCCCGACGGCGTTCGGCGCCACGCGAGCCAGTGGCCCGCAAGCAGCGACGCTTCACCCCCGCCTGGGCGGGGACGACGGCCATCCGCATGCAGGTCCGGCCGACTTACTTCAGGCCGCGGTTCTCCAGCAGCGGTTCCACGCTCGGGTCCTTGCCGCGGAACTGGCGGTACAGGTCGGCCAGTTCGACGGTGTTGCCGCGCGAGAGGATCTTGTCGCGGAAGGTGTCGCCGTTGGCGCGGGTCAGGCCGCCGTTTTCCTTGAACCACTCGAACGCGTCGTGGTCGAGCACTTCCGACCAGAAGTAGGCGTAGTAGCCGGCCGAATAGCCGCCGCCCCAGATGTGGTCGAAGTAGCTGGTGCGGTAGCGCGGCGGCACTTCCGCCAGGTCGACCTTGAACTTCTTCAGCGCGTCGGCCTCGAACTTGTCCACGTCCTGCAACGGCGCATCCGCCGGCAGGGTGTGCCAGGCCAGGTCGAGCAGCGCCGCCGACAGGTACTCGGTGGTGGCATAGCCCTGGTTGAAGGTCTTGGCCTTCTGGATCTTCTCCACCAGCTCCTTGGGCATCGGCTCGCCGGTCTGGTAGTGCTTGGCGTAGTGCTCAAACACCTTCGGATCGGTCGCCCAGTGCTCGTTGAACTGCGACGGGAATTCGACGAAGTCGCGCGAGGTGCTGGTGCCGGCCAGCGACGGATACTTCACCTTCGAGAACATGCCGTGCAGCGCATGGCCGAACTCGTGGAACATCGTGGTGACGTCGTCGAAGCTGAGCAGCGCCGGCTGGCCCGGCGCGGGCTTGGTGAAGTTGCAGACGTTGTAGACCACCGGCTTGGCGCCGGTCAGGCCGTCCTGCTCGACGAACACGTCCATCCAGGCGCCGCCGGACTTGCTGTCGCGCTTGAAGTAGTCGGTGTAGAACAGCGCCAGCGAGCTGCCGTCCTTGTCGAACACCTCGTACACCTTCATGTCCGGGTGGTAGGTCGGGATGTCGGTGCGCTGCTTGAAGGTGAGGCCGTAGAGCTGGTTGGCGGCGTAGAAGACGCCGTTCTGCAGCACGTTGTCGAGCTCGAAGTACGGCTTGATCTGCGACTCGTCCAGGTCGTACTTGGCCTTGCGCACCTGCTCGGCGTAGAAGTCCCAGTCAGAGGCGGCGAGCTTGAAGCCGCCCTTCTGCGCGTCGATCACCTTCTGCATCTCGGCGATCTCGCTGCGCGCCTTGGCGGTGGCGGCCGGCACGGTATCGCTGAGCAGCTTGAAGGCCGCGTCCGGGGTCTTGGCCATCTGGTCGCCCAGGCTGTAGGCGGCGTAGCTGTCGAAGCCGAGCAGCTTGGCCTTCTGCGCGCGCAGCTGCGCCAGGCGCTGGATGATCTGGCGGGTATCGTTGCCGTCGCCCTTCTCGGTGCGCGTCTCGGAGGCCTGCAGCACCTGCGCGCGCAGGTCGCGGTCCTTCAGCGAGGCCAGCACCGGCTGCTGGGTGGTGTTCTGCAGGGCCAGCACGTACTTGCCGTCGAGCTTGCGCGCCTTGGCCGCCTCGGCCGCCGCGGCGACGTCGCCTTCGCTCAGGCCGTCCAGCCTGGCCTTGTCGTCCACCACCACCGCGCCGGCGGCGGTCGCGGCGACCAGCTTGGTGTGGAACTGGGTGGAGAGCGTGGTTTCCTCGACGTTGAGCTTGCGCAGCGTGGCCTTGTCGGCGTCGGACAGCTGCGCGCCGGCGCGGACGAACTCCTGGTAGTCGCGCTCGACCAGGCGCTTCTGTTCCGGATCGAGGTTCAAGGCGTCGCGCTGGTCGTAGATCGACTTGATGCGCGCGAACAGCTTCGGATCGAGGTTGATCTCGTCCTGGTGCGCGGCCAGCTTGGGCGCGATCTCTTCCTGGATCTTCTGGCGCGCGTCGTTGGTGTCGGCCTGCACCAGGCCGAAGAAGATGCGCGAAACGCGGGTCAGGGTCTCGCCGGAGCGCTCCAGCGCCTCGATCGTGTTGGCGAAGGTGGCCGGCTCGGGGTTGTCGGCGATCTTGCGGACCTCGGCCAGGTGCTGGCGCATGCCTTCCTCGAAGGCGGGCAGGTAATCGCTGTCCTGGATCTTGTCGAACGGCGGCGCCTGGAACGGCAGCGTGCTGGCGGCCAGCAGCGGGTTCGGCGCGGCATCCGGGGTCTGGGCGGTGGCGGTCTTCTCGGGCACGGCGGGGGACTCTTTTCCGGAACAGGCGGCCAGCGCCAGGCTGATGGCGGCGGCCAGTACGACGGTACGCGACATGGGATGAAACTCCTGGGGACTGGGGACAGCGACAGCCGCGCAACCTACCCGGTTTCCGGCGCGGCGGCATGTGCCATTGGATCGGGATTCGGGATTTGTGGGAGGGACTTCAGTCCCGACAGAGGGCCGGCAAAGCCTCGTCGGGACTGAAGTCCCTCCCACAACGGCATGCGGTCCGAAGCAGGCTTGCCGCTTTCGCGGCCTCCGGCTTCCCGGCCCCGGGGCCCGAAGCCCGGTCCTTCAGAGCTTCTCGTCCTTGAAGATCGCCACATGCGGCACGCCGTCGGCGCCGATCCAGCCGCGGTACATGCCGTCGGTATTGAACGGGAAGGCGAAATTGCCGTTGGCATCCAGCGCGATCGCCCCGCCGTCGCCGCCGGCCTGGGGAATCTGCCGGTCGATCACCGCTTCGGCGGCCTGGGCCAGGCCCTGGCCGGCGTACTTCATCCGTGCGCAGATGTCGTAGGCCGCCACCGCGCGGATGTAGAACTCGCCCCAGCCGGTGCCGGACACCGCGCACTGGGCGTTGGCATAGGTGCCGGCGCCGATGATCGGCGAGTCGCCGACCCGGCCGTAGCGCTTGTTGGTCATGCCGCCGGTGGAGGTGCCGGCCGCGAGCCGGCCCTGCGCATCGAGCGCCAGCGCGCCGACCGTGCCGAAGTGCTTGGCGGTCTCCAGGTCGGCATGCGCCTGGCCGGAGGCCTCCTCCTTCAACGCCTTCTGCAATTGCTGCCAGCGCTTTTCGGTGCGGAAGTAGGCCGGATCGACCAGGGCGACGCCCTGCTCCTCGGCAAAGGCCTCGGCGCCGTCGCCGACCAGCATCACGTGCGGCGACTTGTCCATCACCGCGCGCGCCAGCCGGATCGGGTTCTTGACCCGGTGCACGCCGGCCACCGCGCCGGCCTGGCCGGTACTGCCGTCCATGATCGCCGCATCCAGTTCGTTGCGGCCGTCGTGGGTGAACACCGCGCCGCGGCCGGCGTTGAACTGGGGGGCGTCCTCCAGCACGACGATCGTGGCGGCCACCGCGTCGACCGCGCTGCCTCCCTTCGCCAGTACCGCGTGGCCGGCGCGCAGCGCGCGCTCCAGCCCCGCGCGCGCCTCGGCCTCGTCCTGCGCGTCGAGCCCGCTCCTGACCACCCCGGCGCCGCCGTGGATCACCAGCATGGGCTCGGCCGCCGTGGCGCTCGCGCCGGCCAGCGACAGGGCGAGCAACAGCGAATGTCGGAACAGTTTCTTCATGCGATGCCTCGTCGAGTGGAGCGGATCAGACCGTGCCGCGGTTCTTGCCCATCCAGGGCCGGTACCAGGTGCGGATCGCGGCGATGTCGGCCTCCATGTCCTGGCCCGGCCAGAACGGCTCGCCCACGCCGATGGTCTTGCTCGGATAGTCGAAGTACACCGGCAGGATCGGCACCCCGGCGCCCTCGGCGATCTTCCAGAACCCGGCCTTCCACTGCTCCACGCGCTTGCGCGTGCCCTCCGGGGTCAGCACGTACCAGAGCCGGTCGGACTCGCGGATCAGGCGGATCGCCTGGCCGATCGTGCCCTGCGGCGAGCTGCGGTCGAGCGGGATCGCGCCCAGGCGCTTGAGCAACGGGCCCAGCGGCCACCAGAACAGGCTGGCCTTGCCCAGCACCTTGACCCCGAAGCCGAGCGCGAACTTGGCGGCGAAGCCGACGAACCCGTCCCAGTTGGACGAATGCGGCGCCACGATCATCACCAGCTTGGACAGGTCCGGCAGCCGGCCGACGATCTTCCAGCCGCTCAGGCGCAGCGCGGTACGCCCCAGCCAGCGCACGAACGGGCCATGCGCGGGCGGCATGTTCGGCGGGGACGGCTGGCGCAGGGGGTCGAGCGGTGCCGGGGGCGGCAGCGGCGGGACGGTTTGACTCACTTTCACTCCCAATGGGACGAAGAACGGCCACGCTTGACGTCGCTGCGCCCGCGCTTGGCTTCCAGGCGGCGCAGCTGCGATGCGCGGGTGGGCTTGGTGGCGATCCTTCGCTTGGGGACCGACAGGCTGCCGGCGATGAACTCGGCCAGCCGTGCGCGCGCGTCCTCGCGGTTGCGCTCCTGGGTACGGAAGCGCTGCGCCTCGATCACCAGCACGCCCTCGTCGGTGAGCCGGCGGTCGCGCCGGGCCAGCAGGCGCGCGCGCAACGGTTCGGGCAGCGACGGCGAACGCGCCACGTCGAAGCGCAGCTCCACCGCCGTGGCGACCTTGTTGACGTTCTGGCCGCCGGCGCCGGAAGCGCGCACGAAGCGCTCGACGATCTCCGTTTCCGGGATCGCCAGCACGGCATCGACATGGATCGGTTCGTTCCCCATGCGCCGATTGTATCGGGCCGCCGGTTACCGGAAGGTATCCGGGGGCGCCCTGCCGGGCCCGCCGGCCGCGGCCGGCACGTCCCGGTGCCGGCGCGGAGCGCTATCCTGCCGCTTCGCTCATTCCGCAGGACGCTCCCATGAACCAACGCTCCCGCCCGCTGCGCACCCTCTGCACCCGCCTGTGCCTGGCCGTCGCGCTGGCCGCCGCCGCCCCGCTGGCCCTGGCCGCCGCGCCCAGCGACGCCGACGTGAACCGCCTGCTCTCCGCCTCCCGCGCGCAGAACATGCTCGACACGATGCTGCCGCAGATCGAGGCGATGCAGCAGCAGCAGTTCGACCAGCTCGCGGCGCAGCACCCGTTGACCGCCGAGCAGAAGGACAAGCTGGCGCGCATCCAGGCCCGTACCCGCGAGACGCTGCGCCAGGCGCTGTCCTGGTCGCAGATGCGGCCGATGTACGTGGACCTGTACAAGAAATCGTTCTCGCGCGAGGACGTCCTGGCGATGGCCGAGTTCTACGAGAGCCCGGCCGGCCAGAGCCTGCTCGACAAGACCCCGGCGCTGATGCAGAACCTGATGGTGGCGATCCAGCAGAAGATGATGCCGCTGTTCGCCGATCTGCAGCGGGACCTGGAAGCGATCGCCAACGAACCGGCGGCAGCAAAGCAGTGAGGACGGCAGGGATCTAGGCTGTTGCTGTTGCTGTTGCTCGTGATTTCGTTCTGGATCGGGCAACGCCTCCTCGCGCGACGGCGCGCCAACCGCCACGGCCCACGAATGTCACTGCGACGTGGCCCCTCTGCAGCGGCGGAGCTGGCGGGAAAAACCCCGCAGGGGCGACGCACATGGGCTCGCCGGAAAAAGGCGAAGCACCGCTTCGCCCCGGGGCATTCGCCGCGCGGCGAATACCCAAGGCTCGGCTGCATGGCGGGCGGGTCGCGTCGAAAAATCCCGCTGGCTCCGCGGACCCGCAGCACAGCCGCGGGCGCGCAGGCGGGGGGTGCTTGATCAGCCGTTCGGCTGCTGTGAAGCGCTTCTTTGGGTTACTTTTCTTTACGCGGCACATCCCTGTGCCGCGCCCTTCGGGCGGATTCGCCGTGCGGCGCCGCTCCTGCAGCGCGCGTGCACAAGCAAAGAAAAGTGGCTCGCAAGGCGAAAGCTTTGCCTTCATTGCCCAAGGCCCCCAGGGCCAGAAGCAACGTTCCTGGATCTTCGATCCCCGGCCATCGGGCCTGCCCGGTGGCGCCCAGTGCCGCGCGAACCACATGGCTTCGCCCCGGGAAGGGAACAAGTCGCTGGCACCAACACATGCGGGTACAACCCTCGGTTTGGCATGACGAGGAGACATCACCGCCTCCCATCGCCCACGACCAACACCAGCGAAGCCCCATCGGTCCGTGCGGAGCCATCCGGCCGAACAGCCGTCCCACCCTGCCGGTAGCCAACCCTACGGCGACCAGCCGAACAGATCGCACGCCTTGCGGAACTGCGCATCCAGCGGCGCCCTCACCTCGACCCGCCCGCCATCCGGATGCGGAAACGCCAGCCGCTCCGCATGCAGCAGCATGCGATGCACGCCCAGCATCCGGAACGTGCGGTTGTGGCGGCCATCGCCATGGCTGGTGTCGCCGATCAGATGGTGCGAAAGGTGCTTGAGATGGCGCCGGATCTGCCGGAAGCGCCCGGTCTGCGGCTGGCAGCGCAGCAGCGCATAGCGCGAGGTCTCGAAACCGGCCGACGGCACCGGCAGCTCGCCGGTCGCCAGGCGCTGGAAACGGGTGACCGCCGGCTTCTTCTGCGGCTTGCCCGGCCCGCCGTCCAGGTCGTGGTCCACGGTGAACGCGGCCTCCGCCGGCCAGCCACGGCATACCGCCAGGTAGTCCTTCTCGACCTCGCCGCCCATCAACGCCTTGCCGAGCGCGCCCGCCGCCTCGCGCTCGAACGCCAGCAGCAGGCAGCCGCTGGTGGCGCGGTCGAGCCGGTGCACCAGGAAGATCGGCCGGCCCAGCTGCTCGCGCAGGCGGTCGGCCAGGAAATCGTCCTCCCCGCGCGCCAGCTTGCTGTCGTGGACCATCAGCCCGGCCGGTTTGTCGACCACCGCCAGGACATCGTCGAGGTGCAGGACCTGCACGGTTTCGGGGATTTCGTTCACCCGTGCATTATCGGCGGGCGCGGCGCGATTTACGAAGGCGCCGGGAGGCTCCGCCCCCGTGGGAGGGACTTCGGTCCCGACGCTTTCCCGGCAGGGCTCCGTCGGGACGGACGTCCCTCCCACGGGGCTATCCCCGACGGCGATCGCCCACGAGGGACCACCCGCCAGTACGAACAGGACCTTTTAAGAACTCTTTAAACCCTCCGGCCTACCATCGCCGGCCAACCTCCCGGAAACCCGCCCTTGTCCCAGGTCCTGCTCGTCGAAGACGACCGCATGCTCGGCGATGCCGTGGCCGCCGCGCTGGCCCGCGACGGCTGGCAGGTGGACCGCGCCGGCGATGCCGCCGCCGCGCAGCTGGCGCTGGTCGACCATGCCTACGATGCCGTGCTGCTGGACCTGGGCCTGCCGCGCGGCTCCGGGCTGGACGTGCTGCGCGCGCTGCGCCAGCGCTACGACACCACCCCGGTGCTGATCGTCACCGCGCGCGACCGCCTCAGCGACCGCGTCAGCGGCCTGGACGCCGGCGCCGACGACTACCTGGTCAAGCCGTTCCAGAGCGACGAGCTGCTGGCGCGGCTGCGCGCCCTGGTGCGGCGCGCGCAGGGCCGGGTGACGCCGCAGCTGTCCTGGCGCGACGTCAGCGTGGACCCGGCCTCGCGCACGGTGAGCCGCGGCGGCGAGCCGATCCGGCTCGGCACCAACGAGTACCGTACCCTGCTGGCGCTGATGGAACGGCGCGGCCGCGTGGTCCCGCGCGAAACCCTGGAAACGCTGGTCTATGGCGGCGACGGCACCCTCGAGAGCAACACCATCGCGGTGTACGTGCACCAGCTGCGCCGCAAGCTCGGCGAGGAGTTCATCGCCACCGTGCACGGCATCGGCTACCGCATCGGCTGACATGCGCCATCGCTCGCTCAAGCTCAAGCTGCTCAAGGCCCTCACCGGCATCCTGATGTTCGGCTGGCTGGCCTGGCTGGGCTGCGAGTACCTGCAGCTCTCGCGCCAGCAGAGCCACCAGGGCGACATGATGCTGCGCGAGGTGGCCGAGCAGATCCTGCTGTCGATGCCGCGCGACATCGCGAGCATCAACGGCTCCGGGCAGCTGGAGCTGCCGCCGCACCAGCCGGCCGCAGCGGTGCAGAAGTTCGACAAGCTCCAGTTCCAGGTCTGGAGCCTGGCCGGGCACGAGCGCGTGGTCGCGTCGCGCCGCGCGCCGCGCGCGCCGTTGAAGGCGGACTTCCAGCCCGGTTTCGGCCACGGCCGCACCGCCGGCGAGCAGTGGCGGGTCTACGCGGTCAGCGACGCCGAGGGCCGGGTGCAGGTCCAGACCGGGCTGGCGTTGTCGCAGGTGCAGGCGGAGCTGCGCCATTGGGCGGGGGCCGGGGCGCTCTACGCGCTGCTGGCGCTGCTGACCCTGGTCGGCGCGTGCTGGTGGGCGGTGCACTGGGGGCTGCGCCCGATCGCCCGCCTGCGCGGCGACATGGCGCGGCGCGAACCGCTCGACCTGACCCCGTTGCCCACCGACGGAATGACCCGCGAGATCCTGCCGCTGGTCGAATCCTTCAACGCCCTGCTCGCCCGCCTGGGCGATGCAATGCAGGCCGAACGGCAGTTCCTGGCCGACGCCGCCCACGAGATCCGCACCCCGCTCGCGGCGCTGCTGACCCAGGCGGAGCTGGCGATGCAGGCCGATACCCGCGAAGAAGCGCAGCTCGCGCTGCAACGGCTCGCCGGCGGCATCGAACGCACCTCGCGGCTGGCGCAGCAGCTGCTCGATTCGGCGCGGCTGGAGGCTTCGCAGCGCAGCCGCGACGAAACCACCGTGGAGCTGGCGGAAGTCGCCACGATGGTCGCGCGCGAGTTCGAGGGCATGGCCGCGCGCCGGCGCCAGGTGCTGGCCGTGACCGCCAGCGAGACGCCGGTGCACGGCAACCTCGACGACCTCGGCATCCTGGTGCGCAACCTGATCGACAACGCCGTGCGCTACGCCGGCGAGGGCGCGCGCATCGAGATCGACTGCCGCATCGCCGAGGGCCGCGCGCGCCTGGACGTGCGCGACAACGGGCCGGGCGTGCCGGCCAAGGAACGCGAGCGCATCTTCGAGCGCTTCTTCCGCGGCAGCAACGGCAACGGCGAGCGCGGCAGCGGCATCGGCCTGTCGCTGGTGACCCGCATCGCGCGCCGGCATGGCGCGACGCTGGCGGTCGCCGAGGGCGTCGGCGGCCGCGGCCTCGGCATCAGCGTGGCATTCCCCCTGCCTCGCCCGCGCTGACCACCGAACGCGGCGCCGGCTCGTCGGCGTGGCCGGGCATGCGCCACCAGCGTTGCGGCGGTGGCGGCGAGGCGGCGTCGACCGCCTGCCCGAGCATCGGCATGGCGATGGCCACGCCGCGGGCCTGCGCCGTGGCCAGCACCCGCTCCAGCGGTTCGTCCCAATCGTGGAAGGCCAGGTCGAAGGTGCCGTTGTGGATCGGCAGCAGCCAGCGCCCGCGCAGGTCCAGGTGCGCCTGCACCGTCTGCTCGGGCAGCATGTGCACGCCCTCCCAGAGCGGGTCGTAGGCGCCGCATTCGACCAGGGTCAGGTCGAACGGCCCGAGCCGCTCGCCGATCTCGGCGAAACCCGGGAAGTAGCCGGTATCGCCGCTGAAGAACAGGTTCATGCCCGGCGCGCGGATCGCCCACGACGCCCACAGCGTGCGGTCGCGCCCGAACAGGCCGCGGCCGGAGAAGTGCTGCGCCGGCGTCGCGGTCAGCTCGACCGCGCCGACCCGCAGCGACTGCCACCAGTCCAGTTGCTCGACCTTGCCCGGGTCCACGCCCCAGCGCACCAGCAGTTCGCCCACGCCGAGCGGCGCCAGGAACAGCTCGGTGCGGTCGGCGAGCGCGCGGATCGTGGCCTTGTCGAGATGGTCGTAGTGGTCGTGCGACAGGATCACGCCGCGCAACGGCGGCAACTGGTCGAGCGCGATCGGCGGCGACTGGAAGCGGCGCGGCCCGGCCCAGGAGAACGGCGAGGCGCGTTCGGAGAACACCGGGTCGGTCAGCCACCAGCCGCCGTCGAGCTTGACCAGCACCGTGGAATGGCCGAGCCGGTACAGGCGGTTGTCGGGCGCGTCGGCCAGCATCCGCGCCGCCAGCGGCTGCACCGGCGGCGGCATGGCCGGGCGGGTGGTCGGGCGCTTGCCGGTCATGAACTTCCAGAACAGCGCGAGCGACTCCCAGCCCTTCGGGGCCTTGGGCGTGACCGGGTTGCGGAAGGCGCCATCGTGGAACTGCGGCGAATCGGGATATTCGGCGGTACGGCCGGGAACGAGGAACATGGAGATTCCGACGAGGCTGCAAAGGGAGAGGAAAACGACGTAGCGGCGGCGACGCTTCATGGGACGGCCTCGCGCGGCCGTGCCGGCGCGACCGCTTCCAGCACGCGGCCATCGCCCAGGCGCAGTTGCAGGCAGCCCATTTCCGCCGCCATCGCCAACGCGTGCGCCTGCAGGCGCGTGCCGACGCCGCGCCCGCGCCAGGCCGGGCGCACGTAGATCGCATCGACGCTGAGGCAATAGCCGCCCTGCGGCAGGACCAGGCCGGCGCTGGCAACGATCATGCCGATCGCGTCGCCGCCCACTTCGGCCAGCCAGGCCCAGCTCCGGCACGGCGTGTCGAACAGCGCCTCGCGCAACGGCAGCGGCATGTCCGCCGCCAGCGCCTGCGCGGGGTCCGGGGCGGCGGCCTCGCGGCACAGCGCCCACAGCGTGCGCGTGTCGCCGCCGAAGGCCCGGCGCAACGTCGGCGCCACCGGCAGCGGCGCGGGCCGCGCACGCATCGTCGGGGAAGCCAGCGCGATCATGCCGCGCGCTCCGTGGGATGCCGTGCCGCCGGCACGGCGCACAATGGAAGGAGAAGGACGTGCAGGATCATCGGCATGCTCCGCGGCGGGCGGTCTCCGCCCTGTGCATGCCAGCTTGCTCGAGCGCTTTTAAGAACTCTTTAAGTCGGCGCGATTCAGCCCGCGCGCACCGCCAGCAGTTCGCCCTTGCCGACCGGCACCAGCGCGCAGGCGAATTCGCCGTCGCCGCGCAACGCACGTTCGAAACCGGCCATCTCCCCGGCGTGCGAAACCGCGTTATCGACCACCAGCAGCCCGCCCGGGCGCAGCGCGCGCCGCAATGCCGGCCACCAGTCGAGGTAGCGGCTGCGGTCCGAGTCCAGGAACACCAGGTCGAAGCCGGACTCCGGCGCCTGGGCCAGCCACGCGCCGGCGTCGGCATGGACCAGCGCGATGTGCCGGTCCAGCCCGCTGCGCGCGAAGGTCCGCTGCGCCATCGCGATCTTGGCCCCGGACGATTCCAGCGTGGTGACGTGGCCGCCGGTCGCCGCGACGGCCTCGGCCAGCCACAGCGTGGAATAGCCGTTTGAGGTCCCGATCTCCAGCACGCGGCGCGCGCGCGTCGAACGTACCAGCACCGCGAGCAGTTCGCCGGTGTCCGGGGTGATGTTGAGCATGCGCGGGCCGCCCGTGGCCGCGGCCGCCGCGTCGTTGGCCTCGCCGAAGCGGGCCAGTTCGTCCTTCAGGGCCTGCAGTCCGCCCGCCATGTCACTTCCCCGCTAGCGCCGCAGCCACGCCGACAACAACGCGATGCCGCCCGCGATGCCGCTCGCCCAGCTCCATACCGGCACCGAACCCAGGTACCAGCCGTGCGGCGGATGCAGGCCGTACAGCACCGCGGCGACGACCAGCAGGCCGCTGCCGGCGATCGCGCCGACCGCGCGCCACTGCAGCCGGCGCAGGCTGGCGTCCAGCGCCTTCAGGTCGGGCGAGCGCACGTCCACCTGGTGGCGCCCTTCGACCTGCTGGCTGAGCCAGGCGTGCACCAGGCGCGGCATGTCCGGCGCGTGGGTCATGATTTCCGGCAGGCGCTTGCCGAGTTCCTTCAGCACCCTGCGCGGGCTGTAGCGCTCGCGCAGGATGCGCTCGAGCACCGGGCGCGCCACCGCCCAGATGTCCAGTTGCGGATCGAGCTGGCGGCCGACGCCCTCGATGTTGAGCAGGGTCTTCTGCAGCAGGATCAGCTGCGGCTGCAGGATCAGCTGGTGCTGCTGCGCGACCCGGAACAGCTTGATCAGCACCTCGGCCAGCGAGATCTGCGACAGCGGGCGGGTGAAGTACGGCTCGCACACCGAGCGCGCCGCGGCCTCCAGCTCGTCGATGCGGACGTGCGCCGGCATCCAGCCGGCCTGGACGTGCAGCTCGGCGATGCGGCGGTAGTCCTTGTTGAAGATCGCCATGAAGTTCTCGGCGAGGAAGTACTGGTCCTCCTGCGAGAGCTGGCCCATGATGCCGAAGTCCAGCGCGATGAAGCGCGGGTTGGAGCGCCGCGCCGGGTCGCTGTCCACCCAGATGTTGCCGGCGTGCGCGTCGGCGTGGAAGAAGTTGTCGCGGAACACCTGCGTGTAGAACACGCGCACGCCCTTGGCCGCGAGCACCTTGCGGTCGATGCCGGCCTGGTCCAGGCGCGCGATGTCGTCGGACGGGATGCCGTGCACGCGTTCCAGCGTCAGCGCGCGCTCGGCGGTGTGCGACCAGATCACCTCCGGCACGTACAGGTCGTCGGAGTGCTCCCAGAACCGCCGCAGCACGCTGGCGTTGGCGCCCTCGCGCTGCAGGTCCAGCTCGGCGGCGAGCGTGGTCTCGATCTCGGCGACCACCTCGCGCGGGCGGATCTTGTCGGCGCGCGGGTGGGTGCGCTCGACCAGCGCGGCCAGCGAGGTCAGCAGGGCGATATCGGCATCGATCTGCTTCTCGATGCCCGGGCGCAGCACCTTGACCACCACCTCGCGCCCGCCCGGCAGCGTCGCCGCGTGCACCTGCGCGATCGAGGCCGAGGCCAGCGGCTCGGTGTCGAACGCGGCGAACGCCTCGGCGACCGGCCGGCCCAGCGCCTGCTCGACGATGCGGCGCGCGGCCTCGCCGTCGAACGGCTGCACGCGGTCCTGCAGCAGGGTCAGCTCCTCGGCCACGTCCGGCGGCATCAGGTCGCGGCGGGTCGAGAGGATCTGGCCGAACTTCACGAAGATCGGCCCGAGCTCCTGCAGCGCCAGGCGCAACCGGGCGCCGCGCGGCAGCGCGGCGATCTCGGCGGAGGCGCGCGGCACGAACGGCTTGGCCAGGCGCAGCCAGCGCTCGACCGGCGTGCCGTCGAGCAGATCGTCCAGGCGATAGCGCAGGATCACCCGGCCGATGCGCCCGGCCCGGAAGAACGCCTTCATGCCCGCCCTCCGCCCAGGCGGGCGATGCGCGCGGCAAGCCGCTCCACGTCGTCGCGCAGTACGTCCACGTCGTCGTGGAAGGCTTCCTGCTCGGCGCGCGGCACCACGTCGCGCGACTCCTCGGTGACGAACTCGGCCGCACTCTGCGCCAGGTCGGAAGCGCCGCGCCTGAACCTGCGCAGCGCATCGCGCACGCCGTTGGCGACCTGCACGCCGACGATCTCGCCGAACGCCGCCACGAACGGCAGTTGCCAGTCCGGGTCGAAGCGCGAGGCCAGCTGCTGCAAGCGCCGCGCCAGTTCCGCATCGCCGGAGACGCGCACGCGCCCGGCCGGCGGCCCGTTGCGACGCGCCTGGGCCAGGAACGGCAGCTGCCCGAGCAGGCCGGCCAGCGTGCCGCGCACGGCCAGGTCGGGCTCGCCGTCCCGGTCGACCGGGCCGACCTCCAGGCGCCGCTCGGCGACGCGGATCTGCAGGGCGAGCGCGGGCGCCTCCAGGGTCAGCGCGATGCGCTGGCCATCCAGCGATTGCAGCGCGTCGCGGGTGTCCGGGTCCAATGCCACGGCACGGTTGAGGGCGGCTTCCAGCGCGCGGCCGGCCAGCGGCTTGAGGGAATCGAGGGGGGAACCTGGCATGCGCGCATTCTAGCGGACCTCTCCCCTCCCCCACCGGAAGAGGAGGCTGGGGTGCGGGCGAGCCTCGCGCGGCCCGGCGCCGCGAGGCTTCGCCCGCGCCCTCGTCTTTCGATCCGTATCGGCGCATGCTATCGCCCCCTTTTTCCTCGACAGCGATCCGCAGATGCGCAAGATCCGGGTGGGCCTCGTCTTCGGCGGCCAGTCGACCGAGCACGAGGTGTCGCTGCAATCGGCGAAGAACATCGTCGATGCGCTGGACAAGGACCGCTTCGACGTCAGCCTGATCGGCATCGACAAGCAGGGCCAGTGGCACCTGGCCGAGCTCGACGGTTTCCTGCTCGATGCCGACGATCCGGCGCGGATCGCGTTCAACCGCACCGGCCGCTCGCTGGCGCTGGTGCCGGGCGCGGAAACCCAGCCGCTGCGGCCGCTGCAGCAGGCGCAGATGCCGGAACAGATCGACGTAGTGTTCCCGATCGTGCACGGCACGCTCGGCGAGGACGGTTCGCTGCAGGGCCTGTTGCGGATGGCGAACCTGCCGTTCGTCGGGTCCGGCGTGCTCGGCTCGGCGGTGGCGATGGACAAGGACGTCGCCAAGCGGCTGCTGCGCGACGCCGGCCTGGAGGTGGCGCCGTTCGCCTGCTTCGACCGCCACCGCGCACGCACCGCCGACTTCGACGCGCTGGCGGCGCAACTCGGCCTGCCGCTGTTCGTCAAGCCGGCCAACCAGGGCTCGTCGGTCGGCGTGAGCAAGGTGCGCGACCGCGCGCAGTTCGAGGCGGCCATGGCGCAGGCGCTCGAGTTCGACCACAAGGTCCTGGTGGAAGCGGCGATCGACGGGCGCGAGATCGAATGCGCGGTGCTCGGCAACGACCGGCCGCAGGCCAGCGTCTGCGGCGAAGTGGTGGTGCACGACGAGTTCTATTCCTACGCCACCAAGTACATCAGCGAGTCCGGCGCGGACGTGGTGGTGCCCGCGGCGATCGACGCGGACACGCAGGCGCGCATCCAGGACGTGGCCTTGCGCGCGTATCGCGCGCTCGACTGCGCCGGCATGGCGCGGGTGGACGTGTTCCTGACCCCGCAGGGCCGCATCGTGGTCAACGAGGTCAACACCCTGCCCGGCTTCACCCGCATCAGCATGTATCCCAAGCTATGGCAGGCCAGCGGGCTCGGCTATCGCGAACTGGTCACGCGGTTGATCGAGCTGGCGCTGGAGCGCCATGCCGCCGACCGCGCGCTGAAGCGCGTGGCGACACTGGCGTAAGCGCCCGGCCGAACACATATATCCCTTCACCCCCTCTTTGCCAAAACGGAGTCTTTGCATGAGATGGTCGCCGCTTGTCCTGCTCGCCTGCCTCGGAATCGGATCGCCCGCCAGTGCGCAGGAAGCCCCGATGGATGCCACCCACCTCGGCCTGCGCGCATTCGTCTACAACGCGTTCACCGGCGTACAGAAGGCGAGCGAGATGCCGAAGTACCCCAAGGGCACGTTGAGCAAGGCCGAGCTCTACAGCGGCGTGGCTGCCGGGATCCGCGTGCGCGGCAAGGCCTGCGCCGGCGTCGCCGAGGCCCGTGCCGTGGACGAGATGGGCGAGAAGATCGACGTGAAGTGCACCGATGGCGGTCGCTACCGCCTGCTGCCGCTGAAAGGCGAGGCGACGGGAGCATGAAGATGAGCGCGATGCGCCTGGCCGTGGCCGGGATGGCGTGGATGGCGGCGCTGCCGAGCCCGGCGCGGGCGCAGGCGCCCGGCGAGATTTCGCCGACCGTGCTGGGGCAACTGATGGGTTTCGTGCAGAACGCCTATTTCAACGCGAACCGCATCGGCGACATGCCGAGGTTCCCGAAGGACCGGGCGGCCACGCAGGCCGAGATACTCGCGGGCGCCGCCGCCGCCCTGAGGCTGCAGCACCAGGCGTGTTCGGCCGTCGTCGATGCCGACTATGCGGACGACTCGGGCAACAGGCTCGCGGTCCGCTGCGCGGAGGGAAGCTATCTCATCGATGCCCAGCGCGGCACCGTCCTTCCCTGAGCCCCGTGGCCGGCCCGCGCCCGGCGCGGGCCGGCCAGGCAAGGACGTCAGACCTTGCCGCGGCGGAACAGCGAGATCACCGCCAGGACCAGGAAGATGACGAACAGGATCCAGGCGATGTTGGATGCCGCACCGGCGATGCCGCTGAAGCCGAGCACCGCGGCGATGATGGCGATCACGAAGAAGATGATGGCGTAATGCAGCATGGCGGGTCCCATGGTCGTCGTGCCGGATCGGCGCACGCGCATGATCGGGATCGCGCGGTGGTCGCGGGGTGAGGGCCGCGTCGCCGCCGGATGAGGAGCGCCGCCGCAACGGCACGATCCGACGCCATCGGCATGATCCGCGACGCACGTGCCCGGCCGGTGCATGAAACGATCCGATAGCAGCGCGCGCGGCTCAGTCGAAGAAGCGTGAAGGCGACGCGCCGAACTGGCGCCGGAACGCCGCGGCGAACGCGCTCTGGCTTTCGTAGCCCTGGCGCATCGCCACCGTTCCCACCGGATCGCCGGCGGCGAGCCGCTCCAGCGCGCCGAGCAGCCGCGCCTGCTGGCGCCAGCGCGCGAAGCTCAGGCCGGTATGGCGCCGGAAATGCCGCTGGAAGGTCTTCTCGCTCATCGACAACGCATGCGCCCATTCCGCAGTGCCGCGAGCGTCGTCCGGCTCGGCCTGCAATCGCTCGCAGACCCGCGCGATGCGCGGATCCTCCGGCCACGGCAAGCGCAGCGGCAGGCTCGGGCCCTTGCCCAGTTCGTCGAGCAGCAGCGCGGCCAGCCGGCCGTCGCGCCCGGATACGTCGTACATCGGCGGCAGCAGCGTCGCCGCCTGGATCAGCTCGCGCAGCAGGGGCGCCACGGCGATCACGCAGGCGTGCTGCGGCAGGCCTGGCGCGGCGTCGGCGTTCACGAACAGGCTGCGCATGTGCACCGCGCCGCGCATGCGGATCGCATGTTCGGTACCGGGCGGCAGCCAGACCGCGCGGTTGGACGGCACCAGCCAGCGCTCGCGCGGCGTGGAGACCACCATCAGGCCCTTCACCGCGTAGACCAGCTGGGCCCGCGGGTGCACGTGCGCAGGGACCTGGTGGCCGTCGGGGTAGTCGACCGCCACGCCGTTCAGCGGGCGGACGCGGGATTCGTAGAGGGCGCGGGGCAGCGACGCGTGGGGCATGGCAGGGCGGGCTTGTCCTTCCTGCGACAAAAGTAGACGGTTTCGCGCGCGCCGACCATCCGGGCGCGGGGCTACCGTGGGCCACGGCCCGCCGGTCGTGCCGTTCCATCCGTCGCCCCGCTCCCACGATGCTCACCGATCCTGCCTCCAAGTACCGGCCTTTGGCGCCCATGGCCTTGCCGGACCGCCGCTGGCCCTCGCAAACCCTCCGGCAGGCGCCGGCCTGGCTTTCCACCGACCTGCGCGACGGCAACCAGGCGCTGTTCGAGCCCATGAACGGCGAGCGCAAGCTGCGCCTGTTCGACGAGCTGGTGCGGATCGGCTTCAAGGAGATCGAAGTCGGCTTCCCGGCCGCCTCGGCCACCGACTTCGGGATCGTGCGGCGGCTGATCGAACAGGACCGCATTCCCGCCGACGTCACCCCGATGGTGATGACGCAGCTGCGCGAGGACCTGATCGAGCGCACCGTCGCCAGCCTTGCCGGCGCGCGCCGCGCCATCGTCCACCTGTACAACGCGATCGCGCCGGTCTGGCGCGAGGTGGTGTTCGGCATGACCGTGGACGAGATCGAACGCCTGGTCGTGCGGCACGTCGGCCTGCTGCGGCGGCTCGCCGACCGCCATCCGGAGACGCAGTGGGTGCTGCAGTACTCGCCGGAGACCTTCTGCATGGCCGAGCCGGAAGTATCGCTGCGCATGTGCGACGCGGCGATCCGCGCCTGGGACGCCGGGCCCGCGCGGCCGATGATCGTCAACCTGCCCACCACGGTCGAGGTCGCCACGCCGAACGTGTTCGCCGACCAGGTCGAGTGGATGCACCGGCGCCTGGAGCGGCGCGAGCACGTGGTGCTGTCGGTGCATCCGCACAACGACCGCGGCACCGGCGTGGCGTGCGCCGAGCTGGCGCTGCTGGCCGGCGCGCAGCGCGTGGAAGGCTGCCTGTTCGGCAATGGCGAGCGCAGCGGCAACCTCGACCTGGTGACGCTGGCGCTCAACCTGTACACGCAGGGCGTGGCGCCCGGGCTGGATTTCTCCGACATCGCCGCGGTCGCGCGCGTGGTGGAGGACTGCACCGCCCTGCCGATCCATCCGCGCCATCCCTACGTCGGCGACCTGGTGTTCACCGCCTTCTCCGGCTCGCACCAGGACGCCATCGCCAAGGGCCTGGCGGTCCAGGGCGAGGAAGGCTACTGGCAGGTGCCCTACCTGCCGATCGACCCCGCCGACCTCGGCCGTACCTACGAGGGCCTGATCCGCGTCAACAGCCAGTCCGGCAAGGGCGGCATCGCGTTCCTGCTGCAGCGCGACCATGGCGTGCGGATGCCGCGGCGGATGCAGGTCGAGTTCAGCGCGATCGTGCAGAAGCAGGCCGACGCCAGCGAGGCCGAACTGGACAGCGCGACGCTGTGGCGATTGTTCGAGGCGAGTTATCTCGCGCCCGCGGGCCGCTGGCGCCATCGCGGCCATCGATGGGAGTCGCGCGACGGCGGCATGTGCCTGGCACTGGAACTCTCCGGCGCGGCCGGCGCCGGGCAGCGCCTGCACGGCGCCGGAGACGATGCGCTCGCGGCCGCGCTCGACGCGCTCGGGCTGCCGCTGCGCATCGACCATCACCAGCAGGAGCGGTTCGGCCGGGACGGTTCGGAGGTGCTGGCCATCGTCGAAGCGGCGTGGCCGGGCGTGCCCGGGACCCGCTTCGGCGCCGGCCGCCACCACGATGCCGCCACCGCCTCGCTGCTGGCGCTGCTGGCCGCGCTCAACCGGCTGGACGCGGCGGCCCCGGCTCAGGAGGCCGCGGCCAGCCGCTCCAGCCCTTCGGCGATGCTCACCCTCGGCACGTAGCCGAAATCGCGCCGCGCCGGTTCCATCGAATACCAGTGCGGCGTGCACAGCTGCTCGGCCAGGAACCGCGTCATCGGCGGCTCGCCGCGCAGACGCAGCAGCGGCCACAGCTTCTCGCACGCGCTGCCGATGCGATACGCGGTCTTGAAGGAGATCGTCCTGGTCACCGGCGGGGCGCCCACCGCGGCGAGCAGCCGGTTGAGCAGCTCGCGCATCGGCAGCGGCTCGCCGTTGGAGATGAAGTAGGCCTTGCCGGCGCAGGCCGCGCCCGGCGCCAGGTGCGCGAACGCGTCGAAGTGCGCCTGCGCGGCATTGTCGATGTAGGTCGTATCGACCCGGTTGCTGCCGTCGCCGACCAGGCGCAGCCGGCCCTGCCGCGCGCGCTCGGCCAGGCGCGGCACCAGCTGGTTGTCGCCCGGGCCCCAGATCAGCCGCGGGCGCAGCGCCACCGTCGCCAGGCGCGGCGAGTTGGCCGCCAGCACTGCGCGCTCGGCGATCGCCTTGGTCGCCGCGTACGGCGCCTGGAAATCCTCGCCGTAGGGCACCTCGTCTGCCCCCAATCCCTCCACCGGATGGGTGGCGCGATGGGTCACGCTGGGCGTGGAGGTGTAGACCAGCCGGCCGATGCCGTGCTCGCGGCAAGCCGCCAGCACGTTCTCGGTGCCGACCACGTTGGCCAGGTGGTAGCTCTCGTAGCTGCCCCAGGCGCCGGCCTTGGCGGCATTGTGGAACACCGCGTCCACCCCGGCCGCGGCATGCCGCACCGCCTCCGGGTCGGCGAGGTCGCCACGGATCTGGCCGACGCCGAGCCGCTGCAGCGCCGGGTAGTGCCCGCGGTTGAAGCTCAGCACCTCGTGGCCGCGTTCGACCAGGCCGCGGCACAGCGCCTGGCCGAGGAAACCGCCGCCGCCGGTGACCAGGATCTTCATCGCGCTATCGCATCCGCATTCCGGGAAAGGCGCACACGATAGCCGCCGCCGGCCCCGCTGGCGATCTTTCCCCGCCCAAGCCATTGATCCTGCGGGACTTCAGGATTCTTCATCCGCGCATCAGGCACTTCATGCGCGTTGCAGGCGTAGTCGCGGTCCCTCCATCGCAACGGACCCGCCATGCGCCGCCCGCTTCTCCCGACCGTCCTGATGCTCGCGCTCCTGCCCTGCGCCCGCGTGGCCTCGGCGGCCGTTCCCTTGCCTGCCCCGCCGGCGCTGGACGACGGCTGGAAGACCGCCGCCCCGGCCGCCGCCGGCTGGAACACCGACGTCCTCGCCGCCATGGAACGCGCCATCGCCGACGGCCAGGCGCCGGAGACCACCAGCGTGCTGATCGCGCACGACGGGGCCCTGGTCTACGAACGCTACTTCGGCGACAGCGACCGACAGGCCCTGCAGGACACCCGCTCGGCCACCAAGAGCGTGACCGCGCTGCTGGTCGGCGCGGCGATCGCGCAGGGCGCGATTCCCGGCGTGCAGGCCAGGGTCTACGACGGCTTCCGCGATCGCCATTGGCAGAACCCCGACCCGCGCAAGGACGCGATCACGGTGGAGGACCTGCTGACGATGAGCTCGCAATGGGAGTGCGACGACGACAACGGCTTCTCCGCCGGCAACGAGGAACGCATGTACCTGAGCGCGGACTGGGTGCAGTTCGCGCTGGACCTGCCCGTCAAGGGCTATGCCCCGTGGATGAAGCGGCCGCAGCAGAGTCCCTACGGCCGCGCCTTCGCCTACTGCACCGCCGGCAGCTTCCTGCTCGGCGCGCTGGTGGAGAAGGCGACCGGCCAACGCCTGGAGGATTTCGCCGCGCAGGCGCTGGAGCGACCGCTCGGCATCGTGCGCTCGCAATGGGTGCACGCTTCGGAAGGCACCGGCATGGGCGGGGGCGGCACCCGCTATCGCAGCCGCGACCTGGCCAAGTTCGGCCAGTTGCTGCTCGACCATGGCCGCTGGCACGGCCGGCAGGTGCTGCCGGCCTCCTGGACGGACGCGATGATGACGGTGCGCGCCCAGGCTCGCGACGACGCCGACTACGGCTACCTGCTGTGGCGCTTCCGCTTCCCCGTGCGCGGCGTGGAGCGCGGGGTATGGGCGATGTCCGGCAACGGCGGCAACTACGTGTTCGTGCTGCCGGAGGAACGCCTGGTGGCCGTCATCACCCGCCGCGCCTACAACCAGCGGCAAATGCACCAGCAGTCGCAGAAGCTGTTCGCGGACTACGTGCTCCAGGCGATGCCCTAGGGTTCGTTCACGATCTCCAGGCAGGCAAAAACCGCTCTTCTCGAGGTTGCTCTCGCGGAGATCGCGAACAGGTCCTTGCAGTCACGTAGCCCGGCGTGAATGCCAAGCGGCGAACGGCAGGTGCAGGTTGCCCCCTCTGCCTGTCGAACGCCGCCCGCGCGAAGATGCGAAGCGATCGGTCAGGGCACGGGTCGCACCCCGCTTGCGGGAGGAGGAGACTCGAACGGCATCGGGAAAGCGCGCCGGGACCGGAGTCCCTCTGTAAAAATCACCCGTTCGCGCCGGACCCAGCGCAGGCGCGGACATCGATACGCCTTACTGGGTATCCCCCGGCAACAAGCCGGCGCGGCGCACCTGTTCGCGCTGGGCGGCAACGTCTGCCTCGATGCGTGCCAGCACCTGCGCGAAGTCCGCACGCCCGCGCAACGGCGCCAGCAACGGCGAGGCGCGCAGGTAACCGGCATCGCGATAGCCCGCCGCCCGCGCGCGATCGAGCGCCGCCACCGCCGCACCGGGATCGCCGGCGGCCGACAGCGACACCGCGGCATCGAGGCCGTCCAGCGGATCGGCGCCGCGCGCGAGTCCCTCCAGCAGCGTCTGCGCCCGCTCGCGCAGCACCGCGGCCGGCGGTGGCGGCTGCGCGCCGATCGCCCAGGCCACCGTCTGCGGCAGGCTGCCCTGCGGGCGCAGCCGCAAGGCCTGCAGGCTGGCTGCGCGCGCGGCATCCGCATCGCCCCGCGCCAGCGCCAGTTCGGCCTGCAACAGGTACAGGCCCGCATGCTCGGTGCCCCGGCGCAGCGCTTCGTCCAGCGCCACCTGCGCCTCGCCGTGGCGGCCATGCACGAACAGGAAGCGCGGCCAGGCCAGGTTGGAGAACACGCTGTCCGGATACAGGCGGAAACTCTGCCGGTAGCGCGCCTCGGCGGCATCGGCATAGCCGAGCAGGTCGAGGTTGCTGGCGACCTGGATCGGCAGGAAGCGCACCTTCGCCGGCTCGCGCACCTGCAGGTTGGCCGCCAGCGCCTGCGCCAGCCGCCCCTGGCGTTCGTACAGGTAGGCGGCCGAGCCACGCACCGCATCGGCCGTCGGGTCCAGCCGCAGCGCCTGCTCGTAGGACGCCAGCGCCTGCGCGACCTCGCCGCGGCAATCGTGCGCGTAGCCGAGCGCGGCATGCGCGGCCGCCATCCGGGCATTGGTCGCGACGGCCTGCAGGGCCAGGCGCCGCGCTTGCGCCGCATCGTCGGCATTGCCTCCGTACTGGCAGGCGCGGGCGCCATAGGCGCGGCTCAACCCCAGTTGCGCGCGCACGTCGTCCGGCGCTTCCTGGAGGCGTTGCCGGTACAGCGCGATCGCCCGCTCGTTGTTCTCGCGCTGGCCGATGCCGGCGTAGTAGTCGGCCCGCTGCAGCAACGGCGAAGCCGTGGCCTCTTGCCGCGCCCGGCCCTGCCAGATCGCCAACGCCGCCGCCAGCATGCCCACCGCCGCGATGCCCGCGATCCACCCGCGACGATGACGATGCGCAGGTGCCACCGGGGCGGTGGCGAGCGCCTGCACCGGCGCGCACAGCTGGTAGCCCTGCCCGCGCACCGAGCGCAGGTAGCGCGGACGCTGCGAGGTGTCGCCGAGCGCCTGCCGCAGCAGGCGCACGCGCTGGGTGACGGTCTCCTCGTTGACCACCGCAGGCGCCCATACCTGCTCGATCAACTCGTCGAATCCCACCACGCGCTGGCCCTGGCGCAGCAGGTAATGCAGCAGGCGGAAGCTCAGCCCGCCCACGTCCAGCGCCACGCCGTCGCGTTCGACCCGCTGCCGGTCCGCGTCGATGATCACATCGTCCAGCCGGTAGCGTTCGCCCATCGTCCGTTCCTCAGCGCGGTTGCGCGGCGGCCCACGCCGCCAGTTTCTCGCGGCCGATCTTGGCGTTGTGGCGGATGTCGACCGGGAAGCCCGGGTGCGGCAGGAACCGCGCGATCGCCGCCGTGTGCGGGTGCGCATCGGCGGCCGCGCGCAGCGCGCGTTCCAGCGCGGCGCGGCCGGCCGCGCCGGGCGCGGGCTCGTAGCACAGCACCGGCTCCTGGCGGCCCGGCGCGCCGATGCCGACCAGCGCGGTGCGGGCGATGCCGGCCAGCGCGTTGAACACCGGTTCGACCTGCTCGGTGTACATCGGTCCGCCTGCGGTCTCCACGCGCTGGGTCTTGCGGCCGCAGAACCACAGGCGACCTTCCGCATCGAAGTAGCCCACGTCGCCCATGCGGTGCACGACGCGCTCGCCGCCGCCGGCCAGCCGCTCGCGGATCTTGGCGATGGCGGTGGCCTGTTCGCGGTTGAAGTAGGCGTCGGTGGCGGTCGGCCCGGCCACCGTGATCTCGCCGATCTCGCCCGCGCCCAGCTCGCGCGCGCCGGACCAGTCGGCGATGGCGGCATCGTCGATGGCGATGATCCGCACCACGTTCGGCGCGACCACGCGGCCCACGCAGGTACCGGCGCCGGCCTCGGTGGCCGCGCGCGTGGCTTCCAGCTCGCGCCCCTCGATCACCGCCACCGGCAGGCATTCGGTGGCGCCGTAGGGGGTCCACAGCTGCGCATCGTCCGGTAGCAGCCGGCGCATCTTCGCGACCACGTCCGGCGGCACCGGCGCGCCGGCCGAGGTCACCCGCTTCACCGTCGGCAGCGGCCGGCCGTAGTCGGCCAGCACGCGCATCAAGGCCGGCGAGCCGAACAGCTGGGTCACGCCGAAACGCGCGATCGCGTCGTGCAGCCTGCGCGGGTCGGCGCGGGCCGGGCGCGTCGGGTCCATGTCCGGGATCACGCTGGTCAGGCCCAGTGCCGGGTCGAACAGCGCGAACGGCGGGAAGGTCGGCAGGTCCACCCCGCCCGGCGCCATGCCGAACGCGTTGCGCAGCAGCTCGACCTGCCCGACGAAATGGCGGTGCCGGTACACCACGCCCTTGGGCACGCCGGTCGAGCCGCTGGTGAACAGGATCGCCGCGACCTCGTCCGGCGCGGTCGGTGCCAGTTGCCCGCCGGCGTCGCGGCCGGCCCGCTCGACCTTGGCCAGGGTGGTGCCGCCCCAGGCCCAACGCGCGCCGACGGTGACGATCCTGGTCGCCGAACGCGCCCAGCCGAGCAGCCGGCGCGCCAGCTGCGCCAGCGGGATGCCGATGAAGGCCTCGGGCCGGGCCTCGTCCAGGCATTGCTTCAGCGCGCGCCTGTCGATGCCGGGATCGACCAGCACCGGCACCGCGCCGGCCTTGAACAGCGCGAACATCAGCAGGAAGAACTCCGGCGACGGCCGCACCATCACCACGCTGCGGGTGCCGCGGCCGATGCCGTGGCGCGCCAGGCCGGCGGCGATGGCGTCGCTGCGCGCGTCCAGCTCGGCATAGGTCAGCGCCACGTCGTAGCGCGCCATGCCGCCCGGGCCGGGACGGCCCGGGCAGCGGATGGCGATCTGGTCGGGCCGCTCGCGGGCCAGCCGCGGCAGCGTCGCGGCGATGTTGCAGGCTTCGGTCATCGCCGGATTATCGCCGATGGCGCCGGCGCGCCGGACGCGGCCGGACCTGAAGCGGGCCGGCTTGCGCGCCGCCACGGTTCGGGCAGAATGCCGCGCCCCTCCCCACCTGCGCCGCGCAAGGCCCGGCATCCCATGGCACATCCCTGCCTCTCCTGCGGCGCATGCTGCGCCTATTTCCGCGTCAGTTTCCACTGGAGCGAGGCCGACCCCGAACTGGGCGGCAGGGTGCCTTTCGAGCTCACCGAATCGCTGCGCACGCACGAGCGCGCGATGCGCGGCACCTCGCAATCGAACCCGCGCTGCATCGCGCTGGACGCGGACATCGGCCGCTACAGCCGCTGCACCATCCACGACCGCCGCCCTTCGGTCTGCGCGCTGGTGCCGGCCTCGCTGGAATTCGGCGAGCGCAGCGCGCAATGCGACAAGTCGCGCCTGGCGCACGGCTTGCCGCCGCTGGCCGAGGCGGACTGGATCGGCGTGGACCCGGCCGAGAAGAATCCGTTGCCGGAAATCTGATGCCTCCTCCGCCCCTCTCCCGCGGAAGAGGGGCTGGGAATGCGCAGGCCGCTACAGCGGATGCGCGTCGAGGAAGCGGCGGATCTCCGGCACCAGCACCTCGTGCTTGTCCTCCAGCACGTAATGGCCGGCGTCCTCGAACGCGCGCACCTGCGCGGCCGGCAGCGCCGCGCGGAAACCGTCGAGGAAGTGATGGTCGAACACGAAGTCCTTCAGGCCCCAGCCGATGAAGGCCGGGCGGTCGGCGAACGCCGGCAGCGCCTTGCCCGCCGCTTCCAGCAGCGGCCAGGCGCGGTCGGCCGGCGACAACGGGATGTCCTGCATGAAGCGCACCGTCGAGATGCGGTTGGCCCAGCTGTCGTACGGCGCCACGTAGGCGCGGCGCACCGGCGCCGGCATGCGCCGTTCCACGCCGATCCACGCGGCGCCCGCCGAGAACGCGTTGAAGCCGCGGATCAGCCACTCGCCGATCTTCCAGTGGCGACCCAGCGCGATCTGCCAGGGCATCTTCTTGGCCGCCGGCATCGGGAACGCGGCGGTGTTGAGGACCACCAGCCGCTTGACCTGCGCGGCGTGCGCCAGCGCCCAGCCGAAGCCGATCATGCCGCCCCAGTCGTGCACCGCCAGCGTGACCGGCGTGGCGTCGTCGATGCCGGCATGGCGCAGCAGCGCCTCCAGGTCGTCCACGCGCGACTGCAGCGTGTAGTCGTAGCGCGGCGACGCGCCCGGCGCGTCGTCCGGCTTGTCGGAAAGCCCCATGCCGACGTGGTCCGGCACGATGCAGCGGTACCTGTCGCCCAATCCCGCCACCAGCGTGCGCCAGTAGTAGCTCCACGACGGATTGCCGTGGACCATCACCACCACCTCGCCGTCGCGCGGGCCCTCGTCGAGGTAGCTCATCGCGATGCCGGGGCGGACGTCGAAGCGCCGGGGGCGGGCCGGATAGCCGGGAAGATTCATCGGATCACTCGCTGGACATGGAAACGCCCGCGCCGGACGGCACGGGCGTCGCATTCGTCGCGGCAACGCCGGCGCCCATGCGGGCGCGGGCGTTCACCACACCACTTCGGCCATCGAGCAGTTCAGGCCCGAGCCGATGCCCAGCAGCGCGATGCGGTCGCCCTTCTTCAGGCGGCCCAGCTCCTTGAGCTTGCTCAGCACGATCGGCACCGAGGCCGGGCCGATGTTGCCGTGCTCGCCGAAGATGGTCATCACCTTGGCCGGGTCGATGCCGAAGTTCTTGATGAACGCGGCGGTGTGCGGGCGCGAGACCTGGTGGATCACGAACTGGTTGAGTTCGTCCACGGTCCATCCCAGCGCCTGCTTGGCCGCCACGAAGGTCTTCTCGGCCAGCTTGATGCCTTCCAGCAGCAGCATGCGGGTGTCGGTGACCATGCGGTCCATGTTGCCGCGGCAGAGCTTGTTCCACTCGGTCGCCGAGCGGGTCACGCCGCCCTTGTAGCGCGGTGCCTCCGGCACCAGCTCCGAGCGCGCCATCACCATCGCCGCGGCGCCGCAGCCCAGGGTCAGCGCGGCCAGCTCGTCGCGGAAGTCCTGCTCGGTGGCTTCCATCTTCAGCAGCCGGTCGATGGTCTTCTCGTAGACCAGGTTGGCGGTCTCGCCGTCGACCACCAGCGCGTAGTCGATCTCGCCGCGCTCGAGCATGCGCGCGGCGATGTCCATGCCGTTGATGAAGGCCAGGCAGGCGTTGGCGACGTCGAAGGCCATGCAGTGGTCGCCCACGCCCAGATTGCCGCAGACGATGGAGGCGGTGGACGGCTCCAGGTAGTCGCGGCTGACCGAGGTGTTGACCACCAGGCCGACCCTGTCGGCGCCGATGCCGGCGTCTTCCAGCGCCTTGCGCGCGGCCAGCGTGGCGGCGTCGGAGGCCTGCACGTCCTCGTCCCACAGGCGACGGGCGTGCACGCCGGCGATGTCGCCGAGCACGTCGGTCTTGATGCCCAGCCGTTGCAGGGTAGGCTTCAGTCGCTCGTTGATTTCCTGGGAAGTCAGCGTATGGGGCGCGTCGACGTGCGCCAGTCCCGCGATCGAGACGTTCTTGAAGAGCATCGAAGTAGCGCCATGGCTTCAGGCGAGGGGTTGCCATTCTAGCCGCTGGGCGGTTTCACCGCATCTTTACAAGTCCCGGCGCGTTTCCCGGGCCCCGCCGCTCACCTGCCGGGGCAGCGGAAGGCGGTGAAGCGCTGGCTGCCGTCGGCCGGCTCGCCCTGGGGCTGGACCGCGTTGGCGCCGGCCGAAGGGGCCTCGTTGCGCGCCAGGGTCTCCAGTTCGTCCTTCACCTTGAGCGGGTTGCGGTTGATGAAACCGACCCGGTTCTTCACCGACACCACCACCTCGCCCTGCTGCACGCACCCGGCCGGGACCGGGCCGGCGGGCAGCACGCGCACCGCCTTGCCGGCCTGCTCGATCGGCACCCAGGTGCATGCGGACAGCGCAACGGATGCGACCAGGACCAGGGGCAGGCAAGAACGCATGGCGGACTCCTCGAAGCGGGCGGACATTGTCGCCCAGCCGGATGAATGGCGGGTAGTCCGGGTGCGCCGGTTCATCGGGCGGTTGTTGCGCGAGCGCACCCGTGGGAGCGGCTTCAGCCGCGATGGGGGGCATTCCCGGGAAAGCCCCATCGCGGCTGAAGCCGCTCCCACAGGAGCCGTTCCGACATAAAGCCGCTCCCGCACGGGCCCGCGGGTACGCAAGGCCCCGCCTGGCGGCGGGGCCTTGCTGCGGTCACTTTACGGCGGGCCTCGCCACCGGCTTGCCGTCGGCGTCGATCACGCTGACCTCGCCCAGGCCGAGGCCGCGCACCGGCTGCTCGATCTTGGACAGGTCGCCGACGATCACCCAGGTCAACGCCTGCGGATCGATGCCCTTGGCCGCGGCGGCGGCCTGCGCCGGGGTGAACGCCGCCACCTGCTGGTTGCGGACCTGCACCCAGTTGTCCGGGCGGCCGTAGCGGACGATGCCGCCGATGGTGCCCATCACCGCGCTGGCGGTCTCGTAGGCGCCGGGCTGGCTGCGCAGCTCGTTGG
The DNA here is from genome assembly GCF_006386585.1 of Pseudomonas sp. Hp2. NCBI lineage: Bacteria > Pseudomonadati > Pseudomonadota > Gammaproteobacteria > Pseudomonadales > Pseudomonadaceae > Pseudomonas > Pseudomonas sp. Hp2. Next base: position 341,224 of record NZ_VAHJ01000004.1, on the reverse strand, counting down.
CGATGATCTTGTCGACCTCGGCCTGCGTGGCCGGCACCTTGCCGGTGGCGTACTCGACGATCTCGCGCTGGATCTCCTGCACCGACTCGCGGGTCTTGTCGATCTGCACCGGCGCCACCGCCAGGAACGGCCGCTGGCCGAGCGCGCCCAGCAGCGTGGTGCGCGCGCCGTAGGACCAGTGCTTGTCCTCGCGCAGGTTCATGTTCAGGCGCGAGGTGAACGAACCGCCGAGCACGTCGTTGGCCAGTTCCAGCTTCACCGCGCCGGGGTCCTTGCTCGACGGCACCAGCTCGCCGGCATAGATGTTGGCCTGCACCGCGCCGGGCTGGTCGATCAGGAACACGCGCGGCTTGGCCGGGCGCTCGACCTGCGGCAGCTCGACGCCGGCCTTGGCCGCGCCCTCGCCCTTCCAGTCGCCCAGGTGCTTGTCCAGCAGCGGGACGATCTCGGCGAGCGTGGTGTCGCCGACCACGATCACCGTGGCCTGCTCGGGCCGCAGCCATTGCTTCTGGTAGGCCAGCAGGTCGTCGCGGCCGATCGAGGCGATCGCGGCCTCGGTACCGCTGCCGGTGAACGGGATGGCGTAGGGATGGCCCTCGCCATACAGCAGCGGCGGCAGCACGCGCAGCGCGGCGGTCTGCGGGCGCGCCTTTTCCTGGGCGATGCCGGCGATCCACTGCGCCTTGACCCGGTCGATCTCGGCTTGCTCGAAGCGCGGTTGGCGCAGCATCGTCGCGAACAGCCCCACCGACTCGTCCAGGTTCTCCTTCAGCGCCGACAGCGAGGCGCTGGCGCCATCGAGCGAGGCGCCGGCGTTCAGTTCCGCGCCCAGCTCTTCGGCCCGCGACTTGAACGCCAGCGCGCCCAGGCCGCCGGCGCCTTCGTCCAGCATCGCGGCGGTGAAGCCGGCGGTGCCGAGCTTGCCGCCATGGTCGCTGGCGTAGCCGCCGCCGAACTCGTAGCTGATGTTCACCACCGGGATCTCGTGGCGCTCGGCCAGCACCACGGTGCTGCCGTTCTTCAGCTTGGCGCGCTGCAAGGCCGGGAACTTCAGCTGCGGATAGGAGGCGACCTCGGGGATGCCGGCCTTGCGGTCGACCGTGCTCGGCGTGGTGGTGTACTTCGGGTCCGGCTTGGCCGCGGCGAACGGCGCCGGCTTGACCGAGGGCTCCTCGGCCAGCGGCGTGCGCGCGCCCGGCTTGACCACGAAGGTGTGGCTCGGGTTGCCCAGCCACTTGGCCGCGGCGGCGCGCACCTGTTCCGGCGTGGCCGCGGCGACGGTGGCGAGCGACTCGCGGAAGCAGCCCGGGTCGCCGGTGAAGGTCGCGCACGAGGCCAGCGCGTCGGCCTTGCCGCCGAACCCGCCGATGCGCTCGATGCCGCGGATGAAGCCGGAGCGGTAGTTGGTCTTGGCGCGTTCGAGTTCCTCGGCGGTCGGCCCCTGCTTGATCAGGCGCTGCAGCTCCTCCTCGATCACCGCCTCGACCTTGGCCGGGTCCACGCCCTGCTTGACCATCGCGCGCACCGAGAAGCTGCCGCTCAGCTGCGAGCTGTAGTTGCTGGTGCCGATGCTGTCCACCAGCTTGTCCTGGTGCACCAGGCGCGCGTCCAGGCGCGAGCTGGCGCTGCCGCCGAGCACGTCGGACACCAGGTCGAGCAGGTCGGCGTCCGTCGCGCCGACCTGCGGCACGTTCCACATGCGCTGGACCAGTACCTGCGGCACCTTGTCCTCCAGCTCGGTGCGGCCGGACTGCTTGAGCACCGCGACGTCGACCTTGGGCTGGGCCATCGTCGGCGTGGCCGGGATGTCGCCGAAGTACTTGGCCACCTTCTCCTTCGCGGTCGCCAGGTCGATGTCGCCGGCCAGCACCAGCACCGTGTTGTTGGGGCCGTACCAGGTGCGGAACCAGGTCTTCACGTCCTCCAGCGAGGCGGCGTCGAGGTCGTTCATCGAGCCGATCGTGGTGTGGTGGTACGGGTGCCCTTTCGGGTACATCGTGCGCGCGATCACCTGGCGCAACTGCCCGTACGGCTGGTTCTCGCCCTGGCGCTTCTCGTTCTGCACCACGCCGCGCTGCTCGTCGAGCGTCTTCTGGTCGATCGCGCCGAGCAGGTGGCCCATGCGGTCCGACTCCATCCACAGCGCCATGTCCAGCGCGGTGGTCGGCACGTTCTCGAAGTAGTTGGTGCGGTCGGTGTTGGTGGTGCCGTTCATGTCGGTCGCGCCGGCCTGCTCGAACGGCGTGAAGAACTCGCCCGGCGCGTTCTCGCTGCCGTTGAACATCAGGTGCTCGAACAGATGCGCGAAGCCGCTGCGCCCTGCCGGCTCGTCCTTGCTGCCGACGTGGTACCAGAGGTTGACCGCGACGATCGGCGCCTTGCGGTCGGTGTGCACGATCACGCGCAGGCCGTTGGGCAGGGTGAAGGTCTCGTACGGGATGTCCACCGCGACCGAGGCCGGCGCGGCCGCGAACGCAGGAGCCGGCAAGGCGGTGAACCCGAACGCGGCGGTAGCCAGGGCGACCGCCAGTGCGGCGGCGCGGGGACGACGTGGAAGCGACATGCGCACTCCTTGTGCGTGGGATGAGCCGCGATGTTAAGGCGGCGCCCGGCGGCCGCTCATGGGCCGCAAGCCATGCCCCCGGCTGACCGCCCGCGCATGCGCGGACAGCGGCCCCGGCCACGAGTGTCCGGACAGCGGACACTGCCGCCTTTCCAAATCCCATTCGAAATCAATGCGTTGCGATTGGCACGCATCCTGCTCGGCATTCGGCAGGCGGAAAGCCGTTCCGACGAATCTTGAACGAACAATGAACAAGATCCGGAAATGAGCGATTCCGCTTGCACCAAGAGATTCGGTGTATTACTTTACTACCACACCACTGATCACCAACACCAAAGGTCCCCGTCATGAACACCAAGTCCCTGAGCGCCGCCATTGCCTTCGCCGCCGGTTCCGTTCTGGCCTCGATGACCGCCCACGCCACCCCGATCACCACGCTGGACACCGTGCAGGTGCGTCCCTCCGCCGAGCAGATCGCCCAGCGCGAACACGAGCGCACCAGCCCGATCCCCACCCTGGCCGCCGTGCAGGTGCGCCCTTCGGCGGAGCAGGTCGCCGAGTACGAAGCCGGACTGCGCGTGGTGACCCTGGCTGCGGTCGAGGTCCGCCCGAGCGCCGAGCAGCGCGCCGAACTGCTGGCCAGCCGCGAGTCCGGCGAGACCGCCTCCAACGCGCTGACCGCCGAGGCTTCCGCCGCCGTCGCCGAGCTGGTCGGCCAGGTCATCGTCAACCTGCCGAAGCCGCGCCTGCTGCCGTCGCCGCTGGACCTGCGGGCCCTGGTCGGTTCGTTCGCCCAGTACTGAGGGACCGGCCGCAGCCGCGGCCGATCCCGGAGGGCCGGCTAAACTTGGCCGATGAGCGCTCCCGTCCTCGATGTCCTGCTGTACCAGCCCGAAATCCCGCCGAACACCGGCAACGTCATCCGCCTTTGCGCGAACACCGGCGCGCGGCTGCACCTGATCGAACCGCTCGGTTTCGACCTGAGCGATCGCCAGCTCAAGCGCGCCGGCCTGGATTACCACGAATACGCCCGCCTGCAGGTGCATGCCGACCTGCCGGCCGCACTGGCCAGCATCCGGCCCGCGCGGCTGTTCGCATTGAGTACCCGCGGCCGGGTCCGCTACGACACCCCGTCCTTCGCCGACGGCGACGCCTTCCTGTTCGGCCCGGAGACGCGCGGCCTGCCCGCCGACGTGCTCGACCAGGTGCCGGAGGCGCAGCGCCTGCGCCTGCCGATGCAACCGGGCAACCGCAGCCTCAACCTGTCCAACAGCGTGGCGGTGGTGGTGTTCGAGGCCTGGCGCCAGCTCGGCTTTGCCGGCGGCGCGTAGGACGAACCCATCGCCGGGAACGAAGGCCATGGCGGCTTCGCCATGGCCCGTGATCCGCTGCCTCAGTAGCGCCCCACCAGGTTCAGGTACCAGCCACGCTGGTCGTAGTCGAAATCGGTGAGGTCGTCGCTGAAGTCGGTGAAGTTGTAGCCCACGCCGACCCGCAGGTTGCGGGTGACGTCGCGGTCCACGCCCACCAGCCAGCCCTGCCGCGTGCCGCCGTCGCGCACGTCGAGCAGGCGGTACTCGGCCAGCCCGTGCCACTGGTAGACCAGTTCGTAGCGCAGTTGTGCGGCGGCGAAGTTGGTGGCCGAATCGAACCACTGGCCCTGGCCCCGGCCGTAGCGCATCTCGCCTTCGCGCCGCGCCAGCTTGCCGGCCACTTCCCAGCGCTGGTCGATGCGGTACACGCCCTCCAGCGACAGCACCTGGGTGCGCTGGTCGTAGTCCACCCCGTTGACCTGCCCCATCGTGGACAGGTCGTACAGGTAGGAATAGCGGCCGAACAGGGCCCAGCGGTCGCTGTTCCAGGGACGATAGGCGAAGCCGAGGTTGCCCTCGATGAAGCGCGCGCCCGCGGCCGGGTTCAAACGGTCGTCGGTGTCGGCGTAGTTGAAGCGGCCGGCGATGCGCCAACTCTCGTTGAGCTTGTGGCTCAACCGATTGGTGCTCACCCACTGCGTGCGCCGCTCGGCGCCGGTGTCGCGGCGCCATTCCAGCTTGCTCTGCCACTCGGTGTCCGGCGAGGTGCGGCCGCCGGAGACGCTGACCGCCTTGCGGTCCACGTGGCCGCCCTCCAGGTTGTCCAGGTCGCCGTCGCTCAGGGTGAAGCCGGCGTTCCAGCCCACCGCGGGATAGAAGTCCATGCCGAAGGTGTGCGCCAGGCCGGATTCCTGGCGGGACTTCAGGAACTGGCTTTCGTTGAACACGTTGACCTGGTCGGACAGGCGCCAGCGCTGGCCCAGCGTCCAGCCGTCCTGCGTGTTCGGGTTGAACAGCGGGTCGTACTCGCTGCGGTCGGTGGACTGGGTGAAGGCGCCGTAGAAGCTGTGCTGCGGCGTCAGCTTGTACTCGGCGTTGACCTGCGCGGCATTGCCGCGGTCGCCGTGGGTGGCCTCGGCGCCCACGGTGGACAGGTTGGCGAAGTTGTACAGGCCGCCCACCACGACCGCGTCGTTGTCCTCGTAGCGGCCGCCGTCGTCGTCGACGGTGAGCTGGCCGCCGCCGTACACGTCCAGCGCGGTGCCGAAGCGGTGCGTGTAGCGCGCGGCCGCCAGCACGCCGGCCACGTCGCCGCTGGCGCGCTCTTCCTGGACGCGGCGGACTTCGCCAGACAGGCGGTCGTTGTCGCCGATGCGCCACTCGCCGGTCAGCTGCGCCTGGGTCAGCGACTCGCCGCCGCGGCGCGCCTGGCTGTAGCGGGCGTACAGGCTGATGTCGTCGGTGAAGTAGCCCAGCACCTCGGCGCCGTGTTCGCGGATGCGCTGGCCGGTATCGAAGCGCCCGACCGAATAGCCTTCGTCCACCTCGCGCCACCACGCGCCGGCGCTCCAGTCCTGCTCGGTCCAGCCCAGCTCGCGCAGGTTGATGCGCCCTTCCACGGCCGAGGCCTCGCCTTCGCGCGGGCCCACCGGGTTGATGCGGGTGAAGCTCAGGCCGCCGTTGTCGGAGAAGAACACCGGCGTGCCGGTCGCCTCGCTGCGGCTGTGCTCCATCTTCAGGTAGGTGCCCCGGCCGGCCTGGAGGGTCAGGTCGGCGCCCTTGATGCTGTAGTCCTGGCCGGCACGCTGTTCCTCCACCCAGGTACCGCCCACCGCGACGTGGTCGCCCAGCCACTGCTTGCCGCGCACGCCCGCGGCGATGTCGTCGGCATCGAAGCCGGTCGGCACCCACTCGTAGTCGGCGATCAGGCGCTGCTCGTAGCCGTCCAGCGGCACGTCGCGGGTGATCGTGCGCAGGTTCTCGCGCGTCACCTGGGCCAACGGCCGGGTCAGCAGGATGCGGCCCTGGATGGCGTCGATCTCGTAGTCGGCGCCGCGCACCAGGGTGACCCGCTTCTCGGTGCGGCCGGTGGTGCGGTCGCGGATCTCCAGCACCAGCTGGTCCGAGCCGCCGAGGATGTTGGCGTGGCGCAGGTAGTAGAGGCTGCCGCCGGTGCCGATGAACTCGCTGTGGCCGGGAGCGGTCTCCGCCTGCGAGCCGAACACGCGCAGCTCGCTGCGGGCGTCGCCCCAGGCATTGGCGTCGCGCGAGCGCCACGACAGCGCCGCGCCGTACAGCGAGCGCACGTACTGCGCGTACTCGGTGCCGGTGAAGCCGGTGTTGTAGTTGCCCCACAGCGCCTGGTTCTTGTCCCAGTCCAGGCGCAGGTAGAAGCGCCCCATGGTGTCGACGTCGCGGTAGGTCAGCGAGTCGTCGCCGTAGGTGGGGTAGTACAGGTCCGGGTCGAGCGTGCGGAACAGGTCGCGCGGATCGGCGTTGGTGAACCCGTCGAACAGGTCCTCCAGCGGCCGGTTCTGGGTGTCGGCCTGGGCCGTCAGCAGGTAGCGGCCCTGCATCTTGGCCTTCAGGTAGAACGCCAGGCGGCCGTCGCTGAGCACGTCGTCGTTCCGCTCTCCCTGCGCGAGGTCGCGGCCGGGGCCGCTGGCCTTGTTCTGGTAGACGGTGATGTCGGCCAGGCCGACGCCGAACAGGTACTTGCCGCTCACGTCCACATGCAACGTCTGCCGGATGGCCGGCTGGTCGCGGCGCTCCACGCTCACGTCGAAGGCATGCTCGCCGATCGGCATCAGGTACTCGGCGGCGAACTTGCGGTCCTGGTCTAGCGGGTAGGACTCGCCGTTGATCTTCAGCGACGAACCTTCCGGCAGGTCGCGGCCGCGCAGGCGCACGCGCGAGCCGTACACCGGGATGTTCTGCTGGCGCAGTCCGTTGCTGTCGAACACGCGGTCCAGCAGCGACATCGCTTCGGCCTGGCCGGCATCGACGGCGACGCCGCGGCCCTTCTCCAGCGCGTCGCGCAGTTGCTGGTTGCCGCGCTCCACTTCGGCCGGCGTGGCCAGTTGCATCGACTGCGGGAGCGTCTCGTCGACGTTGCCCTGCGCGTCGTAGGCGCGCAGCACGTACAGCAGGCTGTCGCCGGTGCGCAGGGATACGCTGGCCGGCAGCTTGCCGTCCCATGCGCTCTGGCCGACGGCGGCCACCGGGATGTCCACGCTCGCCAGCGGCGACACCAGGTCGCTGTCGCTGGCCCGGTAGATCGTCACCTGCAGGCGCTGGATGAAGGCGGTGTAGTTGCCGCGCACGAAGAAGCTGACCGGGGACAGGATGCGCCCCTGGTCGAAGGCCACCAGCGACGGCGCCGAGATCGACAGTTCCGGCGTGCCCATCGCCGGGTCCTCGGTCGCCCAGATGGCGCCGCCGTCCGGCAGGCGGATCATGAAGCGGCCCATCGCCGTGGCCTTGCCGGGCTCCTGCAGCTCGATGCCGACGCGGCGGTCGGGCTGCAATGCCTCGGACGAGGAACGCGCCGACGTGCCCACGCTCACCGGTTCGTCGTAGCTGCGCGAGCGCAGGGTGAACAGCAGCTCGCCCTTGTCGCGGCAGCTCGCGTCGTCGCAGTCCAGCGCCGTTTCGGCGGCCGGCTCCGGCGCGCCCTGCTGGGCCTGCAGGGCCGGGCTGGCGAGCCCGTAGAGGCCCACCCACAGGGCACGATGGAGCAGGTTGCGATGCAGGCGGGCAGCGCGGCCGGGGATCAGGGTGCGCGCGCTCATCGACGGACCTCCTGTTGACGGATGGCCGGGGTCACGGCGTCCTCCTCGGTGTGAACCCGCAGACGTTTGCGCGCCTCCGGACCGAGCAGGCCGCGCAGTGCCTCGAACACCGCGTTGGCGCGGCGCAGTCCCAGCGCCTGGTTGTAGGCATGGCTGGCACGCACGTCGGTGTGCCCGACGAGACTGACGTCCGCCTGCGGCATGCGTTCCAGCCGCGCGGCCAGCTCGGCCAGCAACGGGCGGAACTGCGGGCGGATGTCGGCCTTGTCGGTGTCGAACAGCACCGTGCCCAGCAGCGCGCCGCGGGCCGTGATGCCGGCCACCAGCGACTGCGGGTCGCCGGCCTCGCTGCGCAGTTGCACGGTCAGGCCCGCACGCGCGCTCTCCTGCACCTGCGCCTGCAGCGCGTCGCTCACCGCCGCGGCGCGTGCCAGCGCCAGCGCTTCGCTCTCGCCGTTGGCGGCGATCACCACGTCTCCGCCCTGGTAGCGGTCCACCACCTCGGCCATGCGCTCCACCGCCGGGCGGTAGGCCTCGCGCAGCTCGCTGCTGCCCGGGGCGAACCAGACCTCGCCCAGGGCGAGCTCGGCGCGCTCGGCGGCCGGCTGCGGCGGTGCCGGCAGGCGCACGCCGAAGCTGAAGCGCGTGGGCACGCCTTGGGTCACGCGGCGGAGCAGCGGGTTCTCCGTGGTGAGCTCGGCACCGGCCGGCACGGTCGCCGGGTCCAGCTTGAGGATGAAGTTGCGGCCCAGGCGGCTGTCGCCGCCGTGCACGTCGGCCAGGTGGTAGCGGCCGAACTGGTCGGTCTCCACCAGCAGGCCCTCGACCGAGGCCAGGCGCACGCCGGGGATGCCCTGCTCCTGGATGCCCTCGTTGCGGATCACGTAGGCGACCTCGTAGCCATCGGCCACCTTGGCGACCCGGCGCGACACCTGCGGCTGCGCCGCGGTGAGGCCCTTGCGCGCATCGCCCTCCTGCAGCGCGGTCGCCTGGCCCTGCGCGTCCAGGCGCAGGTTGGCGCCCTGCTCGCTGGTCAGCACGAAGTCGTCGGTGAACGCGAGTTCGCGCAGGCGCTGGCGGACCACCACCTGGTGCGCCGCCGACGGATCGGCCACGGAAGCGCGTCCCTGGATCGTGCCCAGCGACAGGCCGTGCAGCAGCGGCGAGCTGGCGTCGGCCACCGGCTCGGGTCCCTGGCCGCGATCGACGGTGGTCGAGTTGGCGATGTAGGCCGAGGGCGCGAAGCCTCCCTGCACGCGCACGCCGGTCAGCTCGGCGCTGTCCTGCCAGCCATCGCCGTCGCGGTCGTCGAACACGCTGCCGAACACCAGGCTGTCCTCCAGCATCGGGTCGGCATCCAGCTGCACCTCGGCGGTGGCGACGTTGGACAGCGGTTCGCCGCCGTCGCCGGTGGCCACGGCCTGGTTGACGTGGTTGCCCGCGCGCACGCCGGCGCCCACGCGCAGCAGGTAGGTCACCGTGGCGCTGCGTCCCACCGCGATGTCCAGGCCGCCGATGCGCAGCGGCGACTGGCCGGCGCCGAGCACGAACGCACCGTCGTCGTCGGCCACGCTCATCGAGCCATCGACGTAGCTGAAGCCCGCGGGCGGGGTGTCGACCACGACGCCGTCGTGCCAGTTGCTGGCGCCGACGTTCTCCACCACCAGTTGGTAGCGGACCAGGTCGCCGATCTTCACCAGGCGCGGGGTCGCGGTCTTGACGATGCGCAGGGCGAAATCGGAGATCACCCGGTGGACGGTCTCGCAGCTTCCGCATTCGGGGGTCTGGCCGCCGCCATCGGGGAAGACGCCGCGCAAGCGGTTGTGCACTTCGCTGCGCGCGGTCTCGTTGACCGTGGCCACGTACTCGAACACGTGCCGCCCCGGCAGCGTGCCGGCAGGCAGCGTGCATACCAGCTGGCCGCCCTGCAGCGCGCAGCCCTCCGGCAACTCGCCCAGGGTCAGGCCGCCGTCCGGCGTATCCAGCAGCTGCAAGGGCCCGCGCAGGGCGGCGTTCTCGATCGTCGCCGCCAGGGTGTAGCGCACCCGATCGCCCGGCCGCACTTCGCTGCCGCTGGCCGGGTCGGCGCTCTTGTCCAGCACCACGCGCGGTTCGGCGAGCGGGTGCGTCGTGCCGCAGGTGACGCACGAAGGCGGCTGCCCGCCACCGCCTTCGCCGGCGACGACGTTGCTGATCGGCCCGCTGGCATCGTCGGCGACGCGCGCCGAGTAGGTCACGCTGTAGCTGCCCGGCGCGGTCCCCGCCGGCAGCGTGCAGACCAGGCTGGCCGAGCAAGCGAACGCACCGGAGGCGGTGACCGATTCGAAGCGCAGGCCCGCGCCCAGCGTGTCGTTCAGCACCAGCGGCGCCGTGGTCGCCGATTGCGCGACTTCCGCGGTGAGGGTGTAGCTGATCACGTCGCCCGCGCGCATGGTGGTTCCCGCGGCCGGCAGCGAGGTCTTAGTAACGCTGATCACGGTCTGCGGCACCACGTGCGTGGTGCTGCAGCTCGTGCACTCCGGCTCGGGATCGCCTCCTGGCGGATTGCTGGCCACGACCTGGTTGGAGAGTTGTCCGGTGGCCGTGGCGTCCACGGTGGCGGTATAGGTCACCACGTAGGTACCCGGCGCGGTGCCGGCAGGCAGTTCGCACTGCAACTGGCCGCTGCAGGCGAAGGCACCGGCGTTGCTCACCGCGCCGAAGCTCAGGCCGCTGCCCAGCGTGTCGGCCAGGGTCAGGGGTTCGGTCAGCGCGGACTGGCCGACCACGGCCGTCAAGGTGTAGGTGATGGTGTCGCCCGGCAGGACCTCGCTTCCCGATGCCGGCACCGAGCCCTTGCTCACCTGGACCTGCGGCGGGCGCACCTCGTGCTCCACGCTGCACGCACCGGCGCAGGTCGGGGTATCGCCACCGGTGGCGACCACGCTGTTGCGCACGGTGGCCTTGGCCTGGGCGTTGACGGTGGCCTGGTAGGCCAGCGCATAGCTGCCCGGCGCCGTGCCCGCGGGCAGCGTGCACACCAACGGATTGGCGGCGTTGCAGCTGAAGCTGCCCGCGTTGGTCACGCCGCCGAAATCCAGGCCCGTGCCCAGCGTGTCGGTCAGGGTGACCACGTCCGTGGTCTGCGAGTTGCTCACCGTGACCGTGACCGCGTAGTCCACCACGTCGCCCACGGCCAGCGGGCCGGCCGTGGCCGAGGTCTTCCGGTAGGTGACGGCGGGCGCCAGCACCGGCGTGGTGGTGCTGCAGTCGGTCGTGCAGGCGTGGGTGTCGTTGCCGTTGCCCACGACGGCATTGGTCACGTTGCCCTTGGCCTGCGCGTTGACCACGGCGGTATAGCGCACCGAATAGTCGCCCGGCACCGTCCCCGCCGGCAGCGTGCACACCATGGGATTGCCGGCCACGCAGGCGAACGCGCCGGCATCGGTGATGCTGCCGAAATCCAGGCCCGTGCCCAGCGTGTCGGTGAGGGTGAAGGCGGCGGTGGTGCGGGACTTGGCCACGGTGACGGCCAGCGTGTAGGCGATGCTGTCGCCGACCTTGACCGCCCCGGCAGCCGCGGACGTCTTGCGGTAGCTGACCTGGCTATCCGCCACCGGCGTGGTCGTGCCGCACGCGGTACCGCAGGTCGGCGTATCCGGGCCCGACGGCACCACCGCATTGGTCACGCTGCCGCTGGCCTGCGCGTTGACCGTCGCGCGGTAGGACACGGTGTAGGTGCCCGGCACCGTGCCCGCAGGCAAGGTGCACACCAGCGGATTGGCCGCGTTGCAGGTGAAGCCGCCCGCGCTGGTCACGCTGCCGAAGTCCAGGCCCGTGCCCAGCGTGTCGGTCAACGTCACCATGCCGGTGGTCTTCGAATTCGACACCACCACGGTCAGCGTGTAGTCCACGCTGTCGCCGACCGCGACCGGGCCGGTGGTGCTGGTGGCCTTGTTCACCGTCACGCTCGGCGTCGCCACCGGCGTGCTGGTATTGCAACTGCCGGTGCAGCTCGGCGTATCGCTACCGGAACCCACCACCGCGTTGGTCACCGTGCCGCTGGCCTGCGCATTGACCGTCGCCGTGTAGGCCAGGCTGTACGTGCCCGGCACCGTACCCGCAGGCAAGGTGCACACCAACGGATTGGCCGCACTGCACGAGAACGAACCCGCACTGGTCACGCTGCCGAAGTCCAGGCCCGCGCCCAACGTATCCGTCAGGGTGAGCGTATCGGTGGTCTTGGAGTTGCTCACCACCGCGGTCAGCGTGTAGGTGAGCGTATCGCCCACCGCGACCGGACCTGGCGTGGACGCGCTCTTGCTGTAGCTCACGCCCGGCTTCGTCACCGGCGTGGTCGTCCCGCACGCGGTACCACAGGTCGGCGTATCCGGACCCGAGGGCACCACCGCATTGGTCACGCTGCCGCTGGCTTGGGCGTTGACCGTCGCGCGATAGGAGACCGTGTAGGTACCGGGTGCGCTGCCGGCCGGCAGCGTGCACACCAACGGGTTGGCGGCATTGCAGGTGAAGCTGCCCGTGCTGGTCACGCTGCCGAAGTCCAGGCCCGTGCCCAGCGTGTCGGTTAGCGTCACCACGCCGGTGGTCTTCGAGTTCGCCACCACCACGGTCAGCGTGTAGTCCACGCTGTCGCCGACTGAAACCGGGCCAGTCGTGCTGGTCGTTTTGTTCACCGTCACGCTCGGCGTCGCCACCGGCGTGCTGGTATTGCAACTGCCGGTGCAGCTCGGCGTATCGCCACCGGAACCGACCACCGCATTGGTCACCGTGCCGCTGGCCTGAGCATTGACCCTCGCCGTGTAGGTCAGGCTGTACGTGCCCGGCGCCGTACCCGCGGGCAAGGTGCACACCAGCGGGTTGGCGGCGTTGCAGGTGAAGCTGCCGGTACTGGTCACGCTGCCGAAGTCCAGGCCCGCGCCCAACGTATCCGTCAGGGTGAGCGTATCGGTGGTCTTGGAGTTGCTCACCACCGCGGTCAGCGTGTAGGTGAGCGTATCGCCCACCGCGACCGGACCCGCCGTGGATACGCTCTTGCTGTAGCCCACGCCCGGCTTCGTCACCGGCGTGGTCGTGCCGCACGCGGTACCGCAGGTCGGCGTATCCGGACCTGACGGCACCACCGCATTGGTCACCGTGCCGCTGGCCTGCGCGTTGACCACCGCGCGATAGGAGACCGTGTAGGTACCGGGTGTGCTGCCGGCCGGCAGCGTGCACACCAACGGGTTGGCGGCATTGCAGGTGAAGCTGCCCGCGCTGGTCACGCTGCCGAAGTCCAGGCCCGTGCCCAGCGTATCGGTCAGTGTCACCACGCCGGTGGTCTTCGAGTTCGCCACCACCACCGTCAGCGTGTAGTCCACGCTGTCGCCGACCGAGACCGGGCCGGTGGTGCTGGTGGTCTTGTTCACGGTCACGCTCGGCGTCGCCACCGGCGTGCTGGTATTGCAACTACCGGTGCAGCTCGGCGTATCGCTACCGGAACCCACCACCGCGTTGGTCACCGTGCCGCTGGCCTGGGCGTTGACCGTCGCCGTGTAGGCCAGGCTGTACGTGCCCGGCACCGTGCCCGCAGGCAAGGTGCACACCAACGGGTTGGCCGCGTTGCAGGTGAACGCGCCGGGGGAAGTGACGGCGCCGAAGTCCAGGCCGGTACCCAAGGTGTCGGTCAGCGTCACGACATCCGTGGTCTTGGAGTTGCTCACCACCGCGGTCAGCGTGTAGGTGATCACGTCGCCTACCGCAACCGGACCTGGCGTGGACGCGCTCTTGCTGTAGCCCACGCCCGGCTTCGTCACCGGCGTGGTCGTGCCGCACGAGGTACCGCAGGTCGGCGTATCCGGACCCGATGGCACCACCGCATTGGTCACGCTGCCGCTGGCTTGGGCGTTGACCACCGCGCGATAGGAGACCGTGTAGGTCCCGGGTGCGCTGCCGGCCGGCAGCGTGCACACCAACGGGTTGGCGGCATTGCAGGTGAAGCTGCCCGCGCTGGTCACGCTGCCGAAGTCCAGGCCCGTGCCCAGCGTATCGGTCAGCGTCACCACGCCGGTGGTCTTCGAATTGCTCACCACCACCGTCAGCGTGTAGTCCACGCTGTCGCCGACCGCAACCGGACCAGTCGTACTGGTAGCCTTGTTCACGGTCACGCTCGGCCTCGCCACCGGCGTGCTGGTATTGCAACTGCCGGTGCAGCTCGGCGTATCGCCACCGGAACCCACCACCGCGTTGGTCACCGTGCCGCTGGCCTGCGCATTGACCGTCGCCGTGTAGGTCAGGCTGTACGTGCCCGGCACCGTGCCCGCAGGCAAGGTGCACACCAGCGGATTGGCCGCGTTGCAGGTGAACGCGCCGGATGCGGTGACCGCACCGAAGTCCAGACCATTGCTCAAGGTATCAGTCAGGGTGAGCGTATCGGTCGTCTTCGAATTGCTCACCACCGCGGTCAGCGTGTAGGTGAGCACATCGCCCACCGCGACCGGACCCGCCGTGGATACGCTCTTGCTGTAGCCCACGCCCGGTTTGGTCAGCGGGGTGCTGGTGCTGCAGCTACCCACGCAGTTCGGCGTGTCGCCGCCCGAACCCACCACCGCATTGGTCACCGTGCCGCTGGCCTGGGCATTGACCCTCGCCGTGTAGGTCAGGCTGTACGTGCCCGGCACCGTGCCCGCGGGCAAGGTGCACACCAACGGATTGGCCGCGTTGCAAGTGAACGCGCCGGATGCGGTGACCGCACCGAAATCCAGGCCCGCGCCCAGCGTATCGGTCAACGTCACGGCGTCCGTGGTCTTGGAGTTGCTCACCACCGCGGTCAACGTGTAGGTGAGCATATCGCCCACCACGACCGGTCCGGCAGTGGACACGCTCTTGCTGTAGCCCACGCCCGGCTTGGTCACCGGCGTGGTCGTGCCGCATGCGGTACCACAGGTCGGCGTATCCGGACCCGATGGCACCACCGCATTGGTCACCGTGCCGCTGGCTTGTGCATTGACCGTCGCGCGGTAGGACACGCTATAGGTGCCCGGCACCGTACCGGCCGGCAAGGTGCACACCAGCGGGTTGGCCGCATTGCAGGTAAATGCGCCGGGGGAAGTGACCGCACTGAAGTCCAGGCCGGTACCCAAGGTATCGGTCAGCGTCACCACGCCGGTGGTCTTCGAGTTCGACACCACCACGGTCAGCGTGTAGTCCACGCTGTCGCCGACCGCAACCGGACCAGTCGTGCTGGTGGTCTTATTCACCGTCACGCTCGGCGTCGCCACCGGCGTGTTGGTATTGCAGCTGCCGGTGCAACTCGGCGTATCGCCACCCGTACCGACCACCGCGTTGGTCACCGTGCCGCTGGCCTGGGCGTTGACCGTCGCCGTGTAGGTCAGGCTGTACGTGCCCGGCACCGTACCCACGGGCAAGGTGCACACCAGCGGATTGGCCGCGTTGCACGAGAACGAACCCGCACTTGTCACGCTACCGAAGTCCAGGCCCGTGCCCAAGGTGTCGGTCAGCGTCACGACATCCGTGGTCTTGGAATTGCCCACCACCGCGGTCAGCGTGTAGGTGAGCACATCGCCCACCGCGACAGGTCCGGCGGTGGACGCGCTCTTGCTGTAGCCCACGCTCGGCGTCGTCACCGGCGTGGACGTGCCGCACGAGGTACCGCAGGTCGGCGTATCCGGGCCCGACGGCACCACCGCATTGGTCACCGTGCCGCTGGCTTGGGCGTTGACCGTCGCGCGGTAGGACACGCTATAGGTGCCCGGCACCGTGCCCGCAGGCAAGGTGCACACCAGCGGATTGGCCGCGTTGCAGGTGAAGCCACCCGCGCTGGTCACGCTGCCGAAGTCCAGGCCCGTGCCCAGCGTGTCGGTCAGCGTCACCACGCCAGTGGTCTTCGAGTTCGACACCACCACGGTCAGCGTGTAGTCCACGCTGTCGCCGACTGAAACCGGGCCAGTCGTGCTGGTCGTCTTGTTCACCGTCACGCTCGGCGTCGCCACCGGCGTGGTCGTACCGCACGCGGTACCGCAGGTCGGCGTATCCGGACCCGACGGCACCACCGCATTGGTCACGCTGCCGCTGGCCTGCGCGTTGACCGTCGCGCGGTAGGACACGGTGTAGGTGCCCGGCACCGTGCCCGCAGGCAAGGTGCACACCAACGGGTTGGCGGCATTGCAGGTGAAGCCACCCGCGCTGGTCACGCTGCCGAAGTCCAGGCCCGTGCCCAGCGTATCGGTCAACGTCACCACGCCGGTGGTCTTCGAGTTCGACACCACCACGGTCAGCGTGTAGTCCACGCTGTCGCCGACCGCAACCGGGCCAGTCGTGCTGGTCGTCTTGTTCACCGTCACGCTCGGCGTCGCCACTGGCGTGCTGGTATTGCAGCTGCCGGTGCAGCTCGGCGTATCGCTACCGGAACCCACCACCGCGTTGGTCACCGTGCCGCTGGCCTGCGCATTGACCGTCGCCGTGTAGGCCAGGCTGTACGTGCCCGGCACCGTACCCGCAGGCAAGGTGCACACCAACGGATTGGCCGCGTTGCAGGTGAACGCGCCGGGGGAAGTGACGGCGCCGAAGTCCAGGCCGGTACCCAAGGTGTCGGTCAGCGTCACGACATCCGTGGTCTTGGAGTTGCTCACCACCGCGGTCAGCGTGTAGGTGATCACGTCGCCCACCGCGACCGGGCCCGTCGTGGACGCGCTCTTGCTGTAGTCCACGCCCGGCTTGGTCACCGGCGTGGTCGTGCCGCACGCAGTGCCGCAGGTCGGCGTATCCGGGCCCGACGGCACCACCGCATTGGTCACCGTGCCGCTGGCCTGCGCGTTGACCGTCGCGCGATAGGAGACCGTGTAGGTACCGGGTGCGCTGCCGGCCGGCAGCGTGCAGACCAGCGGATTGGCCGCGTTGCAGGTGAACGCGCCGGGGGAAGTGACGGCGCCGAAGTCCAAGCCGGTACCCAAGGTATCGGTCAGCGTCACCACGCCAGTGGTCTTCGAGTTCGACACCACCACCGTCAGCGTGTAGTCCACGCTGTCGCCGACTGAAACCGGGCCAGTCGTGCTGGTCGTCTTGTTCACCGTCACGCTCGGCGTCGCCACCGGCGTGGCCGTGCCGCACGAGGTACCGCAGGTCGGCGTATCCGGACCCGAGGGCACCACCGCATTGGTCACCGTGCCGCTCGCCTGAGCGTTGACCGTCGCACGGTAGGACACGGTATAGGTGCCCGGCACCGTGCCCGCAGGCAAGGTGCACACCAGCGGATTGGCCGCATTGCAGGTGAACGCGCCGGGGGAAGTGACGGCGCCGAAGTCCAGGCCGGTCCCCAAGGTATCGGTCAGCGTCACCACGCCGGTGGTCTTCGAATTCGACACCACCACGGTCAGCATGTAGTCCACGCTGTCGCCGACCGAGACCGGGCCAGTCGTGCTGGTCGTCTTGTTCACGGTCACGCTCGGCGTTGCCACTGGCGTGGTCGTGCCGCACGCGGTACCGCAGGTCGGCGTATCCGGACCCGATGGCACCACTGCATTGGTCACGCTGCCGCTGGCCTGCGCGTTGACCGTCGCACGGTAGGACACGGTATAGGTGCCTGGTGCGGTACCGGCCGGCAGCGTGCAGACCAGCGGATTGGCGGCATTGCAGGTAAACGCGCCGGGGGAAGTAACGGCGCCGAAGTCCAAACCGGTACCCAAGGTATCGGTCAGCGTCACCACGCCGGTGGTCTTCGAATTCGACACCACCACGGTCAGCGTGTAGTCCACGCTGTCGCCGACCGAGACCGGGCCCGTGGTGCTGGTGGCCTTGTTCACGGTCACGCTCGGTGCCGCTACCGGCGTGGTCGTGCCGCACGAGGTACCGCAGGTCGGCGTATCCGGACCCGACGGCACCACCGCATTGGTCACGCTGCCGCTGGCCTGCGCGTTGACCGTCGCACGGTAGGACACGGTGTAGGTGCCCGGCACCGTGCCCGCGGGCAAGGTGCACACCAGCGGATTGGCCGCGTTGCAGGTGAATGCGCCGGGGGAAGTGACCGCACTGAAGTCCAGGCCGGTACCCAAGGTATCGGTCAGCGTCACCACGCCGGTGGTCTTCGAGTTCGACACCACCACGGTCAGCGTGTAGTCAACGCTGTCGCCGACCGCAACCGGACCAGTCGTACTGGTAGCCTTGTTCACGGTCACGCTCGGCGTCGCCACCGGCGTGCTGGTATTGCAACTGCCGGTGCAGCTCGGCGTATCGCCACCGGAACCCACCACCGCGTTGGTCACCGTGCCGCTGGCCTGCGCATTGACCGTCGCCGTGTAGGCCAGGCTGTACGTGCCCGGCACCGTGCCCGCAGGCAAGGTGCACACCAGCGGGTTGGCGGCGTTGCAGGTGAAGCTGCCGGCACTGGTCACGCTGCCGAAGTCCAGGCCCGTGCCCAAGGTGTCGGTCAGCGTCACGACATCCGTGGTCTTGGAGTTACCCACCACCGCGGTCAGCGTGTAGGTGATTGCGTCGCCCACCGCGACCGGGCCCGTCGTGGACGCGCTCTTGCTGTAGCCCACCGTCGGCGCTGCTATTGGCGTGGAGGTAGTGCAGCTGGCGTCGCACGCCGGATTGTCCGTGCCTGTCCCTACCACCGCGTTGGTCACCTGGCCACTGGCCTGGCCATTGACGACGGCGGTGTAGCTCAAGGCATAGGGGCCGGGGGCCGTGTTGGCGGGCAGCGTGCAGACCAGCGGGTTGGCGGCATTGCAGGTGAACGGACCCGGCACGGTGACCGCGCCGAAGTCCAGCCCGGTGCCGAGCGTGTCGGTCAGGGTCACTTCGCCGCGCGTGCTGCCATTGGCTACCGTCGCGGTCAACGTGTAGGTGATGGTGTCGCCGACCGCCACCGCGCCGGCGGCCGAGGAGGTCTTGTGGTACCCGACGGTGGGCGTGGGCACGTTGACCGTGTTGCTGGCGCAGTAGTTGGCGGGCGCACAGGCGGCGCCCGGTTCCGGCGGGATGCCGTCGTTGTTCGGGTCGTGGCCGCCGCCGACGCTGGCGTGATTGACCAGCGTGCCCAGGGCCTGGCCGGTGATGGTCACCGGCAGCACGATGCTGGACGTGGAGGTGGCGTTGCCCGCCCCTGCCAGTATCTGGTTGGTGGTACAGGTCACGCGCTGGCCGGCCGCGGCGCAGCTCCAGCCGTTGGAAGACAGCGTCCCGCTCCATCGCGGCACGATGCCGGCCGGCAGGTCATCCAGCACGGTAATGGTGCCGGCGGGAACGTTCGGCGGATTGCCGGTCGGCACGTCGCTGATGTTGCTGACGGTGAGCGTGTACTCGGCGCCGGCCTGGCCGACCGTCCAGTCGTTGCCGCTGGCGTTGTTGCTCTTGGTGATGCGCAGGGCCGGCGCGATGATGGTCAGTTGGTGGTCTTCGACCTCGCCGTCGGTGGCGGTGCCGGTGGGGTTCTGGATCTCGGCCGGGTTGCTGGCGTAGCGCAGGCGAACGAAGCTCGTCCCCGCCTTCATTCCCGCCGGCACCGTCCACTGCAGCGTCGCCGAGCCGGACGAGCAGGCCGCCACGTTGCTGCCTTCGTCGCTGTCGAACTGGCCATTGATGTCGAAATCGATCCAGCCCTTGACGCTGCCGGTGCCCGCGCACTGGACCGGCTGGCTGATCACGGTACCCGCCTGCATCACCGTCAGGCGGTAGGTCGGACTCCACGCATTCTCTTCGTCGGGATTGTTGCTCGGGAAGTCGTCGTCGCCCTTGGCGTTGCTGCTGAAGGGGCTGCTCTGCTCGGTATCCGGGCCGCGCGTGCCGAGGTAGTTGCTGGCCGGTGGCGCGATGCCGCCCACGTTGTAGCCGGCGGTGTTGATGTTGGTGGCGACGTTCCCGTTGGCGGCCAAGCCATCGCTGTTGAAGCGCAGGTCATCCACGACGTGCATCGCCGTGCCGTAGGACGACGGTGCGTCGCCGAAATCGGCGAACGGCACCAGCAGGCCGATGGCGATGGCCGTCGTGCCGCCGCCCTGGATGGCGAAGTCCATGCTCACGTCCAGCGAGCCCGGCGCATAGGCCGCGTCGTCGAAGCTCAGGAAGGTGACGGCGGCGGTATTGTCGTCGTTGCCGGGCCCGAACCGGATGAAGCTGGCGGTGGTGGAGCCGCTGGGGGTCTGCCACTTGCGGGCCATGTACGCGCCCGCGGACAGGTTCTTCCGCAGTTCGACGATGTTCCAGGTGCCGATCGCCGAAGCCTGCACATACTCGGTATTGGTATTGATCGACTCGGCGTCGGCCATCACCACGCCGCGCAGGCGATAGGGTTGTCCACCGAGGGTGGAGCTGCAGTTGACGCTGAAGGTCGCCGAACCGGCCGCGCGGGAGATGCCCGCGATCAATTGGTTGCTGGTACCCGTGCCGCCGATGTTGTACATGTCGTCGAGGCTGTCGCCACGCCACACGCCGGGCCGGTAGCTGCGCAGACCGGCGTTGTTGGCGACGTTGTCCAGGCTGCAGGTGACGTCGAGATTGACGCCCGCGGCCACCGGCAGCGAGATCGACGAGGATGAGCCGTTGCTCAAGGGGGCGTCGTGCGTGCCGTTTACGCCGCCTCCCCAGGTCAGCCACAGCACCGTGTTCCGGTACGGGCTGCTGCCACCGGTCGCGTAAGCGGCCGCCAGCGCCGTGGTGGGCATGGCACCGGCCACGACCAGCACGCCCAGCAGGCCGGCCACCGCTCGACGGCCGATCCGGGCGATCCATTCAGAAAACGCAGGGCGAAGCAAAGCACCGCACGCGCTCGCGCGCGACGACAAGGACTGCCACATGGAATTTCCCCTTCAGCGGCCGTTGCCGGGCCGCGGCGGTTCATCACGCCAGGGATATCGGAATGGAGAGCGTCGCCCCTTCCTTAAAGCGAAGGCGAGCTCCTTGCCACGCACAACCATCCACTGGCCTACCCAACGTGGCAGAGCGTAACAATGTGTTCTACGTCTCGTCAATATTTTGACGAGATTCAACAAAAATGTGGCTGTACGTCACACGCAAGGCACAGCGATCGGTTTCCGGCCCCCGTGGGGCGGGTGCGGCGCCAACGGAATTTTCACCAATGGGGCCGCGCACGGGCATGGATCCAGGCCACGACATGCCCGATTCCGCGCGAAAAGTTCCTGAATCCGGCCTTTAATTTATGTACCGGTCAGTTCTGAATTCAGGGGCGATTCCGCCGGCTAACGGAGAATTTACATCTCGGCAGCGAACGGTCTTCGACCTCAGCGCCGTAATAACCAATAAAGAGGTAACGACATGAAAGCTTCCCTGCTCGCTCTCGGCCTGATCGCCGCCCTCCCGTTCGCCGCCTCGGCCGCGGACAACCTCTCGTACAACTACGTCGAGGGCAACTACACCAAGACGAACGCCGACAACGGCGACGCCGACGGTTGGGGCTTCAAGGGCTCCTACGCCTTCCACCCGAACTGGAGCGTGTTCGGCGACTACAACAAGCAGTCGCTCGACCACAGCGACCTCGACGTGCAGCAGTACCGCCTGGGCGTCGGCTACAACTACACCATCGCCCCGAGCACCGACCTGGTCGCCCGCGTGGCCTACAACAAGTTCAACCCGGACCGCTCGCCGAACGGCGTGAAGTACGACTTCGACGGCTACAGCGCCGAGGTCGGCCTGCGCAATGCGTTCGGCCAGCACTTCGAGGTCTACGCGCTGGCCGGCTACGAGGACTACTCCAAGAAGCACGGCGTCAACCCGGACGGCGAGTTCTACGGCCGCCTCGGTGGCCAGGTGAAGCTCAACCAGAACTGGGGCATCAACGGCGACATCAAGATGGCCAAGGGCGGCGACAAGGAATGGTCGGTCGGCCCGCGCTTCAGCTGGTAAGCGCACCGCGCGTCTGCGGCGCGTCCTCTCTCCCGCGTCGCACTCGAAGCCCGGCCGCAAGGCCGGGCTTTTTTTGAGAATGCATAACCGACTACGTCAGTGAATGACGAGCCACGGTGAGCCCGGCCGGACCATCCCTGGTTTACTTGAACAACGTATCCGGATACTCCGGCTTCTGTTCGCGCGCCAGCAGTTCCTTGAGGCCGGCTTCGGGGGTGATCTCGCCGTGCAGCACCGCGCGCACCGCATTGGAGATCGGCAGCTCGATGCCATGCGCCTCGGCCTGGCGCATCACCTCGTCGGCGGTCTGCACCGACTCGACCACCTGGCCGATCTCGCGGACCGCATCGGGCAGGCTCTGCCCGCGCCCGAGCGCCAGGCCCAGCCGGCGGTTGCGCGAGAGGTCGCCGGTGCAGGTCAGCACCAGGTCGCCCAGGCCGGCCAGGCCCATCAGGGTCTCGGGCTTGCCGCCGATCACCGCGGCCAGCCGCAGCATCTCGTTCAGGCCGCGGGTGATCAGGCCGGCGCGGGCGTTCAGGCCCAGCTGCATGCCGTCGGCGACGCCGGTGGCCACCGCCAGCACGTTCTTCATCGCCCCGCCCAGTTCGGCACCGACCATGTCATCGCCGGTATAGGCGCGGAACGCGGGGCCGTGCATCGCCTCGGCCACGACCTGGGTGAAGCCGGGATCGTCGCCGTGCACCGTGATCGCGGTCGGCAGGCCCTGGGTCACTTCCTTGGCGAAGGACGGGCCGGTGACCACGGCCAGCGGCACGTCCTGGCCGAGGATCTCGCGCGCCACCTCGTGCAGGAAGCGCCCGGACCCCGGCTCGAAGCCCTTGGTCGCCCAGGCCACGCCGGCCTCGGCCGGACGCAGCGGCGCCAGCACCTTCACGGTCTCGGTGAAGGCGTGCGACGGCACCACCACCAGGATCCAGCCGGCACCTTCGACGGCGGCGGCCAGGTCGGTGGTCGCGCGCAAACCCTCGGGGAGCGCGATGCCGGGCAGGTAGCGGGGATTCTCGTGGTCGCGGTCGATCGCTTCGACCACCTTCGCGTCCCGGCCCCACAGCACGGTCGGGTGACCGTGCCGTGCGACCAGCGCGGCCAGGGCGGTGCCCCAGGAGCCGGCGCCGAGGACGGCGATTTTCCGTTTCGGATCGCTCATCCGCTGATCGGAACCCGGATCAGGCGTTGCCGGCCGGCTCGGAATCGGCCAGCGACGGGGCCTCGCCCTGCTGCGCGCGCTGGCGCAGGGTCTCGGCGTACAGCGCCTCGAAGTTGATCGGCTGCAGGAAGAACGGCGGGAAGCCGCCGGCCTGGATCAGGTCGCTGACCAGGGTGCGCACGTACGGGAACAGGATGTTCGGGCACTGGGTGCCGAGCAGCACGTCGACCGCCTGCGGCTCCAGGCCGACCAGGCCGAACACGCCGGCCTGCTGCACTTCGGCCACGTAGGCGGTACGGCCGGCGGCGGTGCAGGTCAGGGTCACGCCGAGCACCACCTCGAAGGCGTTCTCGTTCAGGCGCTGCACCTTCTGGTTGAGGTTCAGCTGCAGCTCCGGCTGGCTGCCGTCGTTGAACACGGCCGGGGCGTTCGGAGACTCGAAGGAAACGTCCTTGACGTAGATCTTCTCGATGGTGAAGGCGGGGCCGGCGGCGGCTTCGGCCGGCGCGGCGGCGCCGTTGGTGGTTTCGTCGGACATTCCTGGACTCCAGAAAACGGTTCTTGGTAAGTGATGCGGTGGGTGGAACGCTTGCTAAACGGCAAGTATCTCATGACAGCGATGGGGACTTGCCAGCGCCACCACAAGGGTGCAGGGATCAGGCGCGGCCCTTCACCAGCGGCAGGTCGGCCTGCTGCCAGGCGGGAATGCCGCCCTCCAGCCAGTAGACCTTCTCGAAACCGGCCTGCTTGAGCTTCTTGGCCGCGGCCGCCGAGGCGGTGCCGTTGCGGCAGACCAGCACGACCGGCTGCGACTTGCGGTCCGCCACCAGCTTGTGTCCGGCGTCGAACTTGCCGGCCACGGCGTTGCGGCTGCCGGCGATATGGCCCTTCTCGTAGTCGGCGGCGGCCGACAGGTCCACCACCAGCGCGTTGTCGCTGTTGATCAGGCGGGTCAGCTCGACCGGCTTGACGGCCTTGTAGCCGCGGAACAGCCGCGCGATCTCGGTGACGATGATGGCGAGGGTCAGGCCGACCAGGGCGATCGATAGCATGGGGTTGCGGCCGGCAAAGGCCTGCAGCTCTTCGAGATTCACGGGCTCACGGGGATCGATGAAGCGGGCCGGCGATTGTCGCACAGCCGGCGGGCGCGCCGGTTACCGCGGCGCCGGCCGTCATTCGCCCTTCCACAGGTCGGGCAGGCCGGAGGCCAGCCACCACTGCTTGGCCTTGGGGTCCCAGCGCCAGACCTCGCGGACCCGCACGCTGCGCTCGGCCAGCGTGTTGCGGTTGATCAGCCGGATCTCCACCTCGCGCACCACCCGGTCCTCGCCCTCGGTGCCGCTGCGCAGCTCGCTGTAGCCGGAAATCTGCACCTGCTCGTAGCGGGCCCGCTCCAGGTCGGTCTGCGGGTGTTTTTCGCGGTATTCCGGATCGACCATCTCCTCGGCGCGGTCCAGGTCGCTCCAGCGGACCGCCGCGGCGTACAGGCTCTGCGTTTCCTGCAGGCTGCGCTGCTGGGCACGGCTCAGCGCCTGCGCGCTCCCGGCGAGCAGCAGCAGGCAGATCGACAACCAGGCGAGTCGGCGCATCGAGGCATCCCCTTAGAGCGTGCTATGGACTTTGGAATGAAATGCGTGGGTCGTCAGCGGTGCGGAGCCGGTGTCGCGTGGGGCCGCCTTGGCGGGTGGCCAAGGCAAGCCGCGCGGCGCCGGCTCCGTGCCGCTGACGGCCCACCCTCCGGGAAGTGGCCTGGGGCGCGCCGATACGGCGTTGCGCGCTTTGCCCAGGCGGCCAGCCTGGGCTGCAGCGCACGCCTTGTCTCGACACGCCCCAGGCCGCTTCGCGCTCATCCCAAAGTCCATAACACGCTCTAGAGGACGCCATCGTACTCATTCGCGCTTGGCCAGCGCCACGAAGCGCCCGCTGAAGCTCGCCGCGACCACGCCGGATTGCAGCGTCACCTGCGCCTGCACGGTGATGCGGGCCTTGCCGCGCTGGCGCAAGGTCGCCAGGAACGCGTCCCCGCTCTGGCCCTCGGCCGGCGCCGCGCACGCCACCAGGTCCTCGTAGACCGGCGCCAGGTAGCGCAGCTGGCTGTCGGCCACGTAGATGTCGGCGACCTCGCCGGCCGCCTGCAGGTGCAGGTTCAGCCAGCTCCATCCGGCCAGGGTCATCAGCGACGCCAGGCTGCCGCCGAAGGCGTTGCGCTTGTCGTTGACGTTGGCCTCCAGCGGCGCGCGCAGGCACAGGCCGCGCTCGTCCAGGCCGGCGACCGCGATCCGCATCGCCGCCACGGGCGGCATCGCATCCAGGTGCCGTTGCAGGTTCTGGAGCGCGGGTGACAGGCGATCGGCATGGAGCATGGACAACGACCGTGGACGACGAAGGGCTCGCATAATGCCCGCAATGACCCCATCGGCACATGACTGGTACCTGCTTTCGTTGCGCCCGGCCGGCGCGCACGCGGGATTGCGCGCCGCCTGCGCGCGCGCCGGCGGGCGGTTGCTGGCGCTCTCGCCATGGCGGATCGAGCACGATCCCGATGCCGCCGCGCGGCACGCATTGCAGGCCGCGCTGCGCGCCCCGGCGACGCTGTTCACCAGCCCGGCCGCGGTCGCGGCGGCGCAGGCGATCGACCCGGCGTTCGCCGGCGCGCTGCGCCAGGCGGTCTCGGTCGGCGAAGGCACCGCGCGCGCGCTGCGCCGGCACGGCATCCGCGACGTGCTCGCCCCCGCGCGGATGGACAGCGAAGGCGTGCTGGCCTTGCCGCAACTTGCGCGCTACGACGCGATCGGGCTGGTCACCGCTCCCGGCGGGCGCGGCGTGATCGCGCGCGACCTGCAGGCCCGCGGCGTCGCGGTCCTGCGCGCCGACGTCTACCGGCGGGTTCCGGTCGCGCTGCCGGCGCAGGCGATCCGGCGGCTGGAACGCGTCCTGCCCCGTAGCGTGCTCGCCCTCAGCAGCGGCGAGGCGCTGGAACTCCTGCTGCGCCAGTTGCCCGCCGATGCGCTCCAGGCCTTGCGCCGGCGGCCGGTGGTCGCGGCCAGCGAGCGCCTGGCCGCGTACGCGCATGAGCACGGGTTCATCGAGGTCCACCGCGCCGAAGGCCCGATGCCCGCGCAGCTCGCGAAAGCCGCCGCGGCGGCGATGACACCGCGCATACCTGGCTGAACTAGGACGTGCCATTGCGCGCGCGCGTCTTGCCGTCGCGACGCGACGCACGCCATGCTGTTGCGCGACGCCGGCGGCTTCCAACGCCGTGCCACAGCCAGGAGGCCGCATGGATCCGACGCCGAGTACTCCACGACGACCGCGATGGGCATGGGTCATGCTGCCCGTGGTCGTCGTCGTGCTTGCGGCGGCGGGCTGGGGCGGCTGGCGCGCCTGGCATGCGTACGCCACCGAGCGCGACCGCGTGGCCGGCGAGGAGCAGCGCCGCTGGGAAGCCTTCGACCAGACCCTGGAGACCCTGCGCCGCGACCAGCGGGCGACCAGCGAACGCCTGCAGGACGCGGCGGCCACCAACCGGGTGTTGCGCGACGAGATGCTCGGCCTGGGCCAGCGCAGCGCCTTGCTGGAAGAAACGGTCTCCAAGCTCGCCGATCCCAGCCGCCACGGCGCGCAGGCGTTGCGGCTGGACGAAGTGGAACTGCTGCTGAGCCAGGGCCAGCAGCGGCTGGCGATCGCCGGCGACCTGGATGGCGCGCGCAGGGCCTATGCGCTGGCCGCCGGCGCCCTGGCCGGCATCGACGATCCCGCATACCTCAACGTGCGCCAGACCCTGGTGCAGGAACGCAACGCGCTCGATGCGCTCGGCGCCGGCCCGCAGGCCGCGCTGGGCGGCGAGCTGGAACGCCTGGTCGGGCAACTCGACGCGCTGCCCGCCCAGGCGGCCGATGCGGCCGGGGACGCGCGCCCCTGGTGGCAGAAGCTGCTCTCGCCGCTGGTCCAGGTGCGCCCGTCGCGCGGCAACGTGCTGGTCGCCCAGTCCCAGCGGATCGGCGCCCGCGATTCGCTGCAGATCGAGATCAGCCTGGCGCGCGCGGCGCTGGAGCGCGGCGACGCCACGGCCTGGAAGCAGGCGCTGGCGCGGGTCGACGGCTGGCTCGTCCGGCTGTGGCCGGACAGCGCGGCGCTGCGTCGCCTGCGTGCCGAACTGACCCGGCTGCAGCATGCCCCGCTGCGGCCGGCCACGCCCGAACTGGGCAGCACCCTGCTGCAGTTGCGGGCCATGCGTGAAGGGAGGAACGGACCATGAAACCGCTGCGTACCCTGCTGATCCTGCTGGTCGCCGTGGCCTTGGGCGTGCTCGGCGCGCAATGGCTCTCGCGCCAGACCAGCTACGACGTCGGCGAAGTGATCGTCCGCGCCGGCGGCAACGACTACGTGGCGCCGGGCCCGCAGGCGCTGCTGCTGCTGGTGATCGCGCTGCTGGTGCTGTGGCTGCTGTGGACGCTGCTCAGCCTGCCGTTCCGCACCTGGAACCGCTATCGCCGCAAGAAGGGCCGCGCCCGCCTGATCGAAGGCCTGCGCGCCGCCGAGCACGGCCAGTGGGGCAGGGCCGAGAAGCTGCTGGCGGCCGCCAGCGAAGACGACGAGGTCGGCGCGATCGCGCTGGCCAGCGCGGTGCGCGTGGCCGACGCGCGCGGCGACGATGCCGCGGTCGAGGCGTTCGCGCGCAGGCTCGGCGAGCGCGACCCGCAGGCCCACGCGCTGCTGCAGGCGGAGCGCTTGCTCGCGAAGGACCGCCCGGTGGACGCGATCAACGCGCTCGACGTGGCCGGCGCGCAACCGCTGCCGCCGCGCGGGCTGCTGCTGCGCACCGAGGCGCTGGCGCGGATCGGACGGGCCGACGAGGCCTATGGCCAGCTGGGCGCGCTGCGCCAGCAGCAGGTCCTGGCCGGACAGGCCTATGGCGAGCTGGAAACCCGGCTGGCCGCGCAGGCCCTGCAGCAGGCCGGCGATGCCAATGCCCTGGCCGTGCGCTGGGAAAGCGTCCCCAAGTCGCTGCGCACGATGCCGTCGGTCGCGGCGGCCTATGCCTCGCGTGCCGCCGCGCTGCGCTGGGACGATGCCGCCCTGCACAGCCTGGAGCAGGCGCTGGACGGCCGCTGGGACGAGTCGCTGGCGCGCCTGTACGGCCTGCTGCCGATGGAGAAGTACGACTCGCGCCGCGCCAGCGCCCAACGCTGGCTGACCCAGCATCCGGACAGCCCCGCGCTGCTGCTGACCCTGGGCCGCCTGGCCCGGCACCAGCACCAGGCCGCGCAGTCGGAGGAGTTCCTGCATCGCGCGATCGCGCAAGGTGCCGGCGCCGAAGGCTGGGAGGAACTCGGCCACGGCTTCGCCGCCGCCGGCCAGGACCGCACCGCCCAGCAGTGCTACGCCAACGCATTGCGCGTGGCGCGCGGCGAACCTGCGCTCGACCTTGCGTTGCGCGACCTGCAGCAACGCATCGCCGACGAGGCCGTCCCCGAGGAACGCGACGAGTTCGGCCATCCGCGCCTGCGCGGCTGATACCAGTCCCATCGCGGCGCGCGCCGCTGCGCTATCCGGCGCATAGCCTCCTGCAGTTCAAGGGGGCGCGCGGAAGGCGGATTTGGAAGCCACGGAGCCGGGGCCCGAGGTTTTGCGAAGCAGGAGCTCGGGCGATTTTCCCGCTGCGCAGGAAAATCAGCGTTCGACGATCGCCACCACGCCCATGCCGCCCGCGGTGCAGATCGACACCAGCGCGCGGCCGCCGCCGCGCTGCTTCAGCTCCTTGGCGACGGTGGCGACGATGCGCGCGCCGGTGGCGGCGAACGGGTGGCCGGTCGCCAGCGAGGAACCCAGCGGGTTGATCCTGGCCGGGTCGATCCGGCCGAGCGGCGCGTCCAGGCCGAGCCGGTTGCGGCAGTAGTCCTCGCTCTCCCAGGCGCGCAGCGTGCACAGCACCTGGGCGGCGAACGCCTCGTGGATCTCGTAGATGTCGAAGTCCTGCAGGACCAGGCCCTGGCGCTTGAGCATCTCCGGCACCGCCACGGTCGGCGCCATCAGCAGGCCTTCGCCATGCACGAAATCGACGGCGGCGACCTGCGCGTCCCGGAGGTAGGCCAGCGGCTCATGGCCGTGCGCGCGCGCCCACTCGTCGCTGGCCAGCAGCACCGCGGCGGCGCCGTCGGTGAGCGGGGTCGAGTTGGCGGCGGTCAGCGTGCCGCGGCCGGAGACCTTGTCGAACGCCGGCTTCAGCGTCGCCAGTTTCTCCACCGAGGTATCCGGGCGCAGGATGTTGTCGCGGCTGACGCCGCGGAACGGCGCGATCAGGTCCTCGAAGAAGCCGCTCTCGTAGGCCGCGGCCAGCTTCTTGTGCGAGGACACCGCCCATTCGTCCTGCGCCTCGCGCGAGATGTTCCATTCCTTGGCCATGTCCTCGCAGTGGTCGCCCATGCTCTTGCCGGTGCGCGGCTCGGCCACGCCGGGGAATTCCGGCTTGAGCTCGCCCAGGCGGAAGCCGGAGAGCATCGCCTTGATCTTGTCGCCGGTGGTCTTGGCGCGGTTGGCGGCGAGCAGGCGCGCGCGCAGCTTCCTGCCGTAGACGATCGGCACGTCCGAGGTGGTGTCCGAGCCGCCGCCGATGCCCGAGTCGATCTGGCCGAGCGCGATCTTGTTGGCGATGTGGATGATCGTGTCCAGCGAGGTGCCGCAGGCGCGCTGCAGGGTAATGCCGGGCGTCAGCGGCGACAGCCCCGACGACAGCGCGGCCTCGCGCGCCAGGTTCCAGTCCGAGGAATGCTTGATCACCGCGCCCATCGCCACCTCGCCGAGCTGCTGCCCGTGCAGCCCGAAGCGCTCCACCAGCGCGCCGAGCGTGCGTACCGACATGCCGAGATTGCCGACGTCCGAGTAGGCGGTGTTCTGGCGGCAGAACGGAATACGGACGCCGCCCAGGATGGCGACGGGGCGAGGAGAGGACATCGAGGGACCTGGCATGGAAGGAAGACTCGGGGTGGCCTGCACGGGGACGGCAGGCATAATGGCCGAAGTGTAGCCTCGACCCCGTGATGGGCCAACCGCGAACCATGAGCACTAGCGACCTCGGCACCACCGCCCTCGGCGTACTGGCCCTCGAACTGGCCGGCGGCACCGTCCCGCGCGTGGCCGCGCTTTCCTCCGACCAGGCCGGCGCGCTGGCCGAGCGGGTCGGCCGCGACCTGGCGCAGTGGGTGCCGCAGGTGCGCGAGCTGGAGCTGAGCTTCGCCGCGGCGCATTTCGATCCGGCCGAGGTGCTCCGGCCGGGCTGGTCGATGCATCGCCGGCTCGACGAACTGCAGGCGCGCGCTCCCGGCCGCAACCAGGGACCGCGCGTGCTCGCCTTCGGCGCCGACGCGCAAGGCCAGGTCCCCCTGCCGTTCCAGGCCGATGCCACGCTCGGCGGCGGCAGCCTGCGCGTGCTGCCGTTCCTGCTCAGCGGCGACCCGGCCATCGTGCGGCAGGTCGCCGCCGCGCTGGAGGACGTGCTGCTGGCGCAGGGCATGGCCCAGGCCGATACCGCACTGCTGGCGCAGGACGCGTTCGGCGCGCGCATCGAGCACGCGCGCTACCTGACCGTGCACGACCTGGCCGCGATGATGTCGATGCAGTACGACAACCAGGGCCTGGCAGCGCTGTGGCCGCTGATCGAGGTCGCACTGCTGGCGCCGGAGCAGGAGGAATGGCTGGATGCCCCGCCCGAGCCGCTGCTGCGCTACGCCGGCGGCGAAGTGCGCATGGCGCTGTTCGATCCCGCCAGTTGGTGCGCGCACTACGGGCAGGATCGCCAGGAGTGCGAGCGCCTGCGCGGCGTATACGAGCAGTTCCTCGCCCGCCAGCGGCAGATGGCCGCGGTCCTGGAGGCGCACGGCATCCCGGTGCTGTACGTGCACATCGAGAACGGCGAGGACGCCCGCGCGGCGCTGGCCGGCGCGTAGCGCATTTTCATTTCGGGTGCTTGCGGATCCCGCGTCCCACAGTCATCCCATGTGTCGTCGCTCGATTCCGAAAATGCCCTAGAGCGTGTTATGAACATCCGTGCTCGCGTCGCCGCGGACGATCCCATCCTGGTCGACATCTGGCATCGCGCCGTGCGCGCCACCCACGCTTTCCTGAGCGAACAGGACATCGCGGACCTCTATCCGCAGGTCAGGGACGTGTATCTGCCGAATGTCGCGGTGTGGATCGAGGAGACGGCGCAGGGCCGCATCGCCGGCTTCATCGGCATCGACGGCGCGCAGGTGGAAATGCTGTTCGTCGACCCCGAACTGGCAGGGCATGGTACCGGCACGCGCCTGCTCGACCATGTCAGGACCCTGCACCCGCGTCTCACCGTCGACGTCAACGAGCAGAATCCGCGCGCGCATGGGTTCTATTCGCGCTATGGCTTCAAGGACGTCGGCCGCTCGGAAACGGACTCGGCCGGCAGGCCGTTCCCGCTGGTGCACATGGCGTATTGATCCGCCTGCCATCCGCAGGGAGCCGGGCGAGGCCGGCTCCCTGTGCGCGTTCACGGATTGGTGGTGATCACGCCGCAGGCGAGGCGGCCGCCGGCGTTGCCGGTGGGCTGCGTCTTGTAGTCGTCCGGATCGGCATGGACGATCACCGCGTGGCCGGCGATGTCGAAGGAATCGCCCTTGCCCAGGTTCACGTTGCTGGACACCGGCCCGTCGATCGTCGCGTTGCCCTGCGCGTCGGCGACGATGTTCGGCATGTCGCCGCCGTGGTGCGGATCGTGGGCGATGCTGCCGTGCTCGCTCTGCGCGGGATTGAAATGGCCGCCGGCGCTGGAGCCGTCCGGCGCGCTGCAGTCGCCCTTCTCGTGGATGTGGAAGCCGTGCTCGCTGTTGGGCTTGAGGCCGGTGACCTGCCCGCTCACGCGCAGCGCGCCGTCGACGATCTTGAAGGTGACGCTGCCGTTCACCGTGCTGCCCTGGGTCGGCTTGAGCTCGGCGGTGGCGCTGCTGGGCGCCGGCTGCGTGGTGCCCGATTGCGCGGGCGGCTCGGAGGCGCGGTCCTCGCCGGCCGGGGCGGCCGCCTGGTCGGCCGTCGCGGCGGGTTCGGCCGCCGGTGCGGGTTCTTCGCGCTTGCAGGCGCCCAGCGCCAACGTGGTGGCGATGAAAAGCAGGGTCGGGATCGTGCGCATGCGTGGTTCTCCTCTACGGGACAGGGCCGGAGCCCAGGGGGAATGGCCGCTCAGCGGGACGCGGCCCTGATCACGCCGCAGGCCAGGCGGACGCCGGAATTGCCGGCCGGCTGGCTGCGGTAGTCGTCGGGATCGGCGTGCACGACGATCGCCTTGCCGAGGATGTCGTCGGCGCGGCCGGTGCCCAGGCTGAGCCCCGGCAACACGCGGTCCAGCTGGGCCACGCCTTCGTCGTCGGCCACCAGGTTGTCCATGTCGCCGAGGTGGTGCGGCGTCGCGCCCGGGCGGCCGTGCGGCGCGGCGGTCGGGTTGAAGTGCGCGCCCGCGCTGCTCGCATCCACCGCGCTGCAGTCGCCGCGCTCGTGCACGTGGAAGCCGTAGCTGCGCCCCGGGCGCAATCCGCCGATGGTGCCGGTGATGCGCAGGCCCTGCACCGCCGGCAACAGCACGACCCGGCCGCTGACCAGGCTGCCGGACGCCGATGCCAATGCGGCCTCGGCGCGCTGCACCTTGGGCACGACCGTGGTCGCCGGCGGCGGGGCGGGCGCCGGCGGCGGCGCGCTGCTGCAGCCTCCAAGCAGCGCCAGCACGGCGGCTCCCGCGATGGCATGGGTTCGGTGACGCATCGAATGTCTCCTTGGCGGACAAACCTAGGCAGCGCGGCGTGCACGGTCCATGAAGGCGCGAGCGAAGCCGCAGCCCGGCAGTCTAACGCGCGCCGCCGCGGTGTTTGCTGCAATGTGTCAAGCCTTGCCCGCGGCCCCGACCTATAGTCCCGGCGTCATGACCACCCGGAAACTGCGCGCGCGGCACGCAGCGACAGCATGGCCAGCCGGCTCGATGACGGCGCTGTACCAGCGGTACCGGCCGGCGCTGCTGTCGTTCTTTCGCCGCCGCATCACCGATCCCAGCGAGGCCGAGGACCTGACCCACCAGGTGTTCGCGAATCTGGCCGCCTCGCCGGCCGGACATCGCGCCCACGAAGACGGCTATCTGTTCCGCAGCGCCACCAACCTGTTGCGCGACCGCGCGCGCCGCGAGAAGGTGCGGGCGTTGCATCGCCTGCACGCCTCGTCCGAACCCGACCATGAAGTGGAAATGCTGGATCCCTCGCGGGTGCTGGCCGGCCAGCAGGCGCTGGACGGGGTCGTCGCCGCGCTCGAAGGCCTGCCGCCGCGCACGCGCGCGATCTTCCTGCAGTTCCGCCTGGAGAACCGCAGCCAGGCGGACATCGCCAGGAGCTACGGCATCTCGGTCAGCGCGGTGCAGAAGCACCTGCTGCGCGCGATGACCGTGCTGAGCGCGCGGCTGGAGCAGCCCTGATGAGAAGCGCATCCGCCGCCGAGACCGCCGCCGAGTGGTGCCTGCACCTGTCCGCGGGGGATTTGTCCGAAGCGCAGCAGCAGGCGCTGGCGCGCTGGCTGGACGCCGACCCGGAGCACGCGCGCCTGCTGGAACGGGCGCGCCAGGCCTGGCACGCGGTCGGCGCGGCGGCCGAGCACCCGCGCATGCAGGCGCTGCGCCGGGCCGCGCGCGAGGATGCGGCGCGCTCGCGCCGCCGCCATCGTGCCGGGTATGCGCTGGCCGCGGCCGCCTGCCTGGCGCTGGTCGGCCTGGGGCTGTGGTGGAGGCTGGCGCCGGAGGTCTATCGCACCGACCTGGCCGAGCGCCGCACCGTCGTGCTGGACGATGGTTCGCGGGTCACGCTCGATGCCGACACCCGCCTGGAGGTGCGCTACGGCGAGCAGCTGCGGCAGTTGCGGCTGCGCCAGGGGCGGGCCGCGTTCGAGGTCGCCAAGCAGCCGGCGCGCCCGTTCGTGGTCCGCGCCGACGACACGCGGGTGATCGCCACCGGCACCCAGTTCAGCGTGGAACGGCTCGCCGGCGAGGTGCGGGTGGTGCTGTACGAAGGCAGCGTCGAAGTGGAGCGCGCCCGCACGGGCAGCGCGAGCCTCCGGTCGATGCAGCGGCTGACGCCGGGGCAGGCCTGGACCGGCGGCCCGCGGAAACAGGGCGGCCAGGTCGCCCGCATCGATGCCGGCCAGGAACAGGCCTGGCGCGACGGCCTGCTGGTGTTCCACGACGAGCCGCTGGACCTGGCCATCGCGCGCGTGAACCGCTACAGCAAGATGAAGCTGGAGCTCGGCGAGGCGAACCTGGCCGAGCTGAGGATCAGCGGCATGTTCAAGGCCGGCGACAGCGCCGCCTTCGTCTCGGGAGTGACCGCGTTGCTGCCGCTGCACGCACGCAGCGGCGGCGACACCACGGTGCTGGAACGGCGCTGAGGACGGTCCGGGCCGCTCGGCCCGGCGCGGGGCAGGTGTGGGTTCGCCGCTCTCGTGCGTCTTCCCTGGTAGCAGCGGCGCCATGCGCCGTCGTCTACCGGAGAGAGAGCCCCATGCGATTGCCCACTCGTTTGAAGCACAACGCCATCCGTGCCTGCCTGCAGTCGGCCCTGCTGGCTTCGGCGATGCCGCTGGCCGCGCTGGCCCAGGCCCCGGCGGCGCCGGCCTCGCGCATCGCCTTCGACATCCCGGCCCAGGACCTGGGCGAGGCCTTGATCGCGTTCGGCCGCGCCACCGGCCAGCAGTTGGTCTTCGACCCGGCCACGGTCGCCGGCAAACGCAGCAGCGCGCTCGCCGGCAGCCATGGCACCGACGAGGCGCTGCGCCTGCTGCTCGCCGGCACCGGCCTGCGCGCGCGCCCGGCCGGCGACAACGTGCTGGTGATCGAGGCCCCGCCGGCGAACGGCGCGCAGACCCTCGATGCGGTGATCGTCACCGGTACCACCGCCGCGCACCGCACCGTGCTGGAATCCTCCTCGGCGATCACCGTGGCCGACCGCGCCGCGCTCGACCGCAAGTCGCCGCGCAGCACCGCGCAGGCGCTGGAGATGATCCCGGGCATGTTCGTGGAGGCTTCCGGCGGCGAGATCTCCAACAACTTCTCGGTGCGCGGCATGCCCGGCGGCAGCCAGCAGTTCGTGCAGCTGTCCGAGGACGGGTTGCCGGTGTTCTACACCAATGCCCTGGCCGACACGATCCTCAAGCAGGAAGTGAGCATCGACCGCATGGAAGCGGTGCGCGGCGGCACCTCCGGCATCCTCACCGTCAACGGCGCGGGCGCGACGGTGAACTTCCTGACCCGCAAGCCCGGCGCGGAACCGGCCGGCACGGTGCGCCTGACCCTGTCGGACTTCGGCACGCGCCGGGTCGACCTGTGGCAGGGCGGGCCGATCAACGAGGACTGGCACTACAGCGTCGGCGGCTTCTATCGCCGCTCCGACGGCGTGCGCGACCCCGGTTTCACCGCCGACCACGGCGGCATCTTCCGCGCCGCGATCGGCCGCATGTTCGACCGCGGCGAGTTCGGCCTGGACCTGAAGCTGGTCAACGACCACAACACCTTCCTGCTGCCGATCCCGCTGCAGGACCCGGGCGACCCGCGTTCGCTGCCCGGCCTGGACGCCAACAGCGGATCGATGCTCAGCCGCGACAACGCGACGATGGACGTGCGCACCTCGCCGGCCAGCGGCAGCGCGTGGCGCCGCAACGACGCGCGCGACGGCGTGCACGTGCAGGCGTTCGCGCCCGGCTACCACTTCGAGTACGACATCAACGACGGCCTGACCTTCCGCTCCAAGGGCCGCTACACCGACTTCAAGAGCCGCTTCAACGCGGTGTTCAGTTCCGACAACGCCTCGCTGGTGCCGGCCACCTACCGCCTGGACCGCGACAATTTCGCCGACATCGGGGTGCTGCTGGACCGCTTCGCGGCGCAGGGCGCGGTCCAGGCCGGCCTGCAGCGCGTGCGCACCGGCGAGGTCATCGCCGGCGCGGGCGCGCTCGACGCGCTCAACGGCAACGGCCTGCTCACCCACAGCATCACCGGCTCCAACCGCCGCGACGTGGAGGAGTTCGTCAACGACGCCAGCCTGACCTGGGAGGGCGAGCGCAACACGTTCACCGCAGGGTTGCTGTACTTCCACAGCCGGGTGCGCGACTCCAACATCGGCGCCTCCACCTTCGTCAGCGAAGTGCGGGACCGCCCGGACCGGATGGACATCGTCGCGCTCGACGCCGCCGGCAACGTGGTCGGCTACCTCACCGAGAACGGCCTGCTCAACTACAGCAGCTGGGGCGACAGCAACAACCGCTACAAGGCCGATTCCTACTCGCTGTACCTCAACGACGAGTTCCAGGTCACCGACCGCCTGCGCATCGACGGCGGCATCCGCCAGGAGCACTACGACATCCGCTTCGACGAGGGGATCTCGCAGGCGATGATGCCGGTGGCGGGCGCGTTCGACGCCGCCGGCAACGACGTGGACGACGTCATCGCCAACAACTACCTGGCGCAGTTCGGCGGCGGCGCCTTCACCGGCCGCTACAACCGCTACGACAGCGGCTTCAACGAGACCGCGGCCACGCTCGGCGGCACCTACCTGCTCAGCGACAACTTCTCGCTGTATGCGCGCTACGCGCGCGGCTTCCAGGCCAACGGCCGCTTCGACCCGGTCAAGATCGACTTCGGCGAGGTCGGCGTGCGCTTCCAGAACCGCACGCTGACGGCGTCGCTGACCGGCTTCCGCACCACGTACAAGGATTTCCTGTTCTCGCGCCTGCCGCCCGGCGCGGCCACCGAGGTGCGCTTCTACTCGGACATCGTCTCCAACGGCGTGGAGTTCGACGTGACGTGGAAGCCGGTGGCGCTGTTCCAGCTGCAGGCCACCGGCGTGGTGCAGAAGTCCGAGGTGCAGATCACCAACGACCAGGGCACCGGCTTCGCGCGCCTGTTCGACGGCAACAAGCCCGAGCGCACGCCGCCGGTGAACGTCACCGTGACCCCGAGCCTGCTGCTGCCGGACGGCCGCGGCGAGGTCTACGTCTCCTACCACTACGTGGACAAGATCTATTCGGACATCGCCAACACCCTGGAGCTGCCGAGCTATGGCGTGTGGAGCGCCGGCTTTTCCTACCGGCTGGCGCCGCAATGGATGCTGCAGGCCAACCTCGACAACATCACCAACGAGGTCGGCCTGACCGAAGGCAATCCCCGCTCGGGCTTCGCCGAGGGCACGGGGTTGTCCGGCGCCTTCTACGCGCGGCCGATCCTCGGGCGCAACCTGCTGCTGAGCCTGACCTACGATTTCTGAGCCACGGATCCCCGCATGCCCCTTCTCCGCCGCAACGCCGGGGCCGCGCGCATGCGCTGGCTGGCCGTCCTGATGCTGCTTTCCACCGCCGGCGCCGCGGGCGCCGCCACGCCTTCCGCCGTCGACACGCCGGCCGCCGGCGCATCGCCCCTGCGTTTCGACATCCGCGAGGGCGACATCGACAACCGCTTCTACCGGCAAGGCGAGATCGCCGCGCACGCCCTGCTCAGCGACGGCGCGCGGCCGCGCCTGCTGGTCGCGTTCCCCGCCGGCAACAGCGGCGCCGGCCTGTGGTTCGAGCCGACCGCGGCGCCCGTGCATTGGCGGCTCCGGGGCAAGCTGCAGGGCGTGCAGCGCCGCGACGGGCAAGGCCGGCCGTTGCGCGGCATCTCGCTGGAAGCCACGGTGGACGCGCCGACGCTGACGGTGAGGACCGCCGCGCTCGGCAGCATCCGCGTGCTGCGCGACGTGCAGGCCAAGGGCACCCAGCCCGCTGGTTCGGAGGTGCAGCCCGGGATCGAGCCGCAACGGCTGCGCTGGAGCCGCGATCGCCTCGACGGCGCCGCCGGCTACGCGCTGGAGGTGGAGGTGCTCGATGGCCGCGCGGAAGGCGGCGCGGGGCGCCCGGTCGTGCTGCACGCGCCCGCGCACGCGCCGCTGCGCCTGCGCATCGTCGCCCTGACCGGGGAAACGCCGCTGACGCCGCTCACGCCCGCGCAGCTGTTCTCCGCCGAGGCAGGCACCGACCCGCGCAGCCGGCAGGCGCTGGAGTTCCTCGCCTACCGGGAGAAGCTGCTCGCCGGCTCCTGGCGCTTCGATACCTATTTCGGCCGCGACACGCTGCTCTCGCTGCGCCTGCTGCTGCCCGCGCTGGCGCCCGAGGCGGTGGAGGCCGGATTGGGTTCCGTCCTGGAGCGCCTGGATCGCGACGGCGAGGTCGCGCACGAGGAGGACATCGGCGAGTTCGCGGTGTTGCGGCACCGCGCCGCGGGCCGGCGCGGCGACGCCACGCCGCTGTACGACTACAAGATGATCGACGACGACTTCATGCTGGCGCCGGTGGCAGCGGCATGGTTGCTCGACAGCGCCGACGGCCGGGCCCATGCCGCGGAGTTCCTGGCGCGCACCACGACGAGCGGCGAACGCTACGGCGAAGCCCTGGCACGCAATCTCGCCTGGGTGGTCGATCGCACCGCCGCCTTCGCCGCCGAGCCGCGCCTGGACAACCTGGTCGGCCTGCTCCCGGGCCATCCCACCGGCGAGTGGCGCGACAGCGAACAGGGGCTCGGTGGCGGCCGTTACCCGTACAACGTCAACGCGGTGCTGGTGCCGGCCGCGCTCGAGGCTGCAGCGCGGTTGGCGGCGCTGCCCGCGCTGCGGCCGTACCTGGAGGCCGGGCAGGCACGCAAGCTCGCCACGGCAAAGGCCATGGCGGCCCGCTGGCGCGAGCACGCCCCGCCGTTGTTCGCGCTGGAACGCACCCCGGACGAAGCGCGCGCGGCCGTGACCGCCTATGCCCGGCGCATCGGCGTGGACCCGTCCGCCGCGCTGTCCGCCCTGGGCCAAGCGCCGCTGCGCTTCGACGCGCTCGCGTTGAAGGCGGACGGCCAGCCGGTGCCGGTGCTGAACTCCGACGGCGGTTTCGCGCTGTTGTTCCTGGATCCCCCGGCCGCCGAAGTGGAGCGGCTGCTCGCATCGATGCTGCGCCCCTTTCCAGCCGGGCTGATGACCGGCATCGGCCTGCTGGTCGCCAATCCCGCATACGCCCCCGCGCTGCAGCCGGCGTTCGGCGCGGACGCCTACCACGGC
Source organism: Pseudomonas sp. Hp2 (assembly GCF_006386585.1). Lineage (NCBI taxonomy): Bacteria > Pseudomonadati > Pseudomonadota > Gammaproteobacteria > Pseudomonadales > Pseudomonadaceae > Pseudomonas > Pseudomonas sp. Hp2. The sequence continues at coordinate 302,414 of NZ_VAHJ01000004.1, read as the reverse complement.
ACCGTGGTGTGGTCGTGGCAACAGGCCCTGCTGGCGGCCGGCCTGGAGCGCCAGCAGCGCCGCGAAGACCTGCCTGCCGCCACCCGCGCCCGCATCGCCGAAGCGCGCCGGCAACTATGGAAGGCGATCGAGGCCACGCCCGAGGTACGCACCTCCGAACTGTGGTCCTGGGCGTACGAGGACGGCCACTACCGCGTCGTGCCGTTCGGACAACGCCACGGCGACGCCGACGAGTCCAATGCCGCGCAACTGTGGAGCACGGTGTTCCTGGCGCTGCCCGGCGTGCGGGGCGCTTCCGAGTAGGGGACGGCGGCAAGAGGATCATTGCAATCCGTAACGGCGCTGTTGCTGTTGCTGCTGCTCGTGATTTTGCCGTTGAAGTGACTCGCCGGAAGGCGAAAGCTTTGCCCTTGGTGCCATTGCCAAAGGCGCTGTTCGCCTTGAGTAGTGATTGTGGGAGGGACTTCAGTCCCGACGGGCTGTACCGGCCAAGTGTCGGGACTGAAGTCCCTCCCACAAAAGCGCCAGCCTCCCACGATGCCGAGCGCCTCCGGCGATGTCATCGATAGCCAACGCGAATAGCGCCTTGCCAAAGGCCTCAAAAGCAACGTCAATGGATCCCCCTTCGCGGGAATGACGACGGTGGGATTACGTTTGGGGAAATTGCGCGAATGGGATGGATCGCGAGAAAGGCGGCGGGCAGGAGCGCCAGCGCGAGGAAACAATCAACGAGAAAGAACGTGATCGGGACAGACAGCGTAAAAACCCCCACTCCCTCAACGCCTCCTCCTGCCCGGTCCCAGTTTGCGCGTAACCGTATTCCGCCCCACCCCCAACCGCGCAGCCGCCTCCGCCCGCCGCCCCTGCGTGACCTGAAGCGCCACCTCCAGCAGCGCCTTGTCGAAACGCTCGCGCGCCTCGGCGTGCAGGCCCTGCGCACCCTCGTCCAGCCGCTGGCGCGCCCAGTGCGCCAACAGCACGTCCCATTCCCCTTCCTCGGCCACGCGCGCCGGGCGGCGGTTGCGCGACAGCGCCGCATCGACGTCGCCGGCGTCGATCACGTCCGCGGTGGCGAGCGCGGCCAGGCGCCAGCACACGTTCTCCAGCTCGCGCACGTTGCCCGGCCAGTCGTGCCGGCGCAGCGCCTCCAGCGCGGCCGCCGACAGGCGCTTGGGCGGCGTGTCGAGCTTGCGCGCGGCCATCGCCAGGAAGTTCTCGGCCAGCTGCGCCACGTCGGCGCGGCGCTCGCGCAGCGGCGGCAGCTGCAGCCGCACCACGTCCAGGCGATGCAGCAGGTCGGCACGGAACCGGCCCTGCTCGACCAGCGCCTCCAGGTCCTGGTGGGTCGCGGCGATCACGCGCACGTCGACGCGGATCAGCTCGCGCCCGCCGACGCGGAAGAACTCGTTCTCGGCCAGCACGCGCAGCAACCGGGTCTGCAGCGGCAGCGGCATGTCGCCGATCTCGTCGAGGAACAGCGTGCCGCCGTCGGCCTGCTCGAAGCGGCCGTTGTGGCGCTTGGTCGCGCCGGTGAACGCACCGGCCTCGTGGCCGAACAGCTCGCTCTCCAGCAGCTCGGCCGGGATCGCCGCGGTATTGAGCGCGACGAACGGCTTGCGCGCGCGCGGCGACTCGTTGTGCAGCGCGCGCGCGACCAGCTCCTTGCCGGTGCCGGTCTCGCCGTTGATCAGCACCGACAGCGGCGCCTGCGCGAGCCGGCCGATCGCGCGGAACAGCGCGCGCATCGGCGGGGTATCGCCGATCAGCTGGGTACTGCCTTCCGCGATCGGCGGGACCGCGCCCGCCGCGCCCTGCTCGTCGGCATCGGGCAGCGCGCGCGCGGCCAGCGCGACCGCATCGTCCAGGTCGAACGGCTTGGACAGGAACTCGTGCGCGCCGCCGCGGAACGCACCGGCGGTGCTGGCCACGTCGGTGTAGGCGGACATCACGATCACCGGCAGCTGCGGATGGCGCGACTTGAGCTTGTCGAGCAGGGTCAGGCCATCGTCGCCGGGCATGCGCACGTCGGTGAACAGCAGGTCCGGCATCGGCCGCACCGCCAGCGCCTGCAGCGCCGCCGAGGCGCTGTCGAACCCGTCCACGGTGTAGCCGGCGTCGCGCAGCGCGGTCGACAGCACGAATCGTACCGAGCGGTCGTCGTCCACCACCCAGATGCGGTGCGAGGCGGTATCGACGTCAGCCATGGAGGTGCTCCTTCTCGTGCTCGCCGCTCAGTTGCGGCAGCAGCAGGGTGAAAACGGTATGCCCGGGGCGCGAACGGAAGGTCAGCGTGCCGTGGTGCTCGCGCGCGACCTGCTGCGCCAGCGCCAGGCCCAGGCCGCTGCCTTCGGCGCGCCCGCTCACCAGCGGCAGGAACAGGTGCTCGGTCAGTTCCTCCGGCACGCCGCCGCCGTCGTCGACGATCTCCAACCGCAGCGACATCGCGTGCACGCGGTCGCGGATGCGCTGGCCGTGCTCGACCCGGGTGCGCAGCGTCACCACGCTGGCGCCGGCCTGGATCGCGTTGCGCACCAGGTTCCACACGGCCTGGGTCAGGCGGTCGGCGTCGCCGAGGATCTCGGGGATGCTCGGGTCGTAGTCGCGCTGCAGCCGCACCGACCAGCCGCCCTCGCTCTCGGCCAGGCGCAGCACGCGTTCCAGCACGGCGTGGATGTTGAGGCCCTCGTGCGGGCGCGCGGGCGCGGGCGAGAGCAGCCGTTCCAGCAGGGTGTTCAGGCGCTCGATCTCCGCGCCGATCAGGTCGATCAGCTCGCGCTCGTCCTGGTCGCGGTTGGCGGCGCGGCGCGCGAGCAGCTGCGCCGCGCCCTTCAGCCCCGCCAGCGGGTTGCGCAGCTCGTGCGCCAGGCCCTTGAGCGCGGCGCTGAGCGCGCTGGGCAGCGCGTGGGTGGGATCGAGCGCGGGGAACTCGTCGACCGGGTGCGCTTCCAGCAGCCAGCCGCCATCGTCCAGGCGGGTCAGCCAGCCCTCGGCGAAGCGCGGGCTCTCGCCGGGCAGGCCGATCGCCACCCGGTGCAGGCGCAGCACGTCGCGTTCCTGGTTGACCAGGAACCGCGCCATCGCGTCGCCCTGCATCTCCAGCGACGCCAGCGGCTGGTCCTGCACGCGCCGGGCGCTGACCCCCAGCCAGCGCGCGAAGGCCGGGTTGACCCCCTGCACGCGGCCGTCGGCATCGGCCCAGGCCACCGGAGTGCCAAGGCTCTCGAGCGAGGGAAGGACGGCGGTCGTCATGCGCATTGCACCAATGTAGTGCAAAGCGCCGGCCGGACGCCTGAACGCGCCTCAGCGCTGGCGTTGCTGGCGCAGCAGCGAGTGCAGGATGCGGGCGTCCTCGGCATCGAGGGTGCCGCCGAGGTCGTCGCGGCCGCGGAAATGGCGGTGGAACGCGCCGGCCGCGGCAGCCGGGTCGTCCAGCGGGTAGCCCAGCGCCTGCAGGCCCAGCCAGGGATCGAAGCCGGCCGGCGCGGGACCGTCGGCAGGATCGGGCCAGAGGCCGAAGCCGGCCGCGGCGAGCCTGTCCCAGGGGAAGAAGCGGCTCGGGTCGGTCTTGCGGCCGGGCGCCAGGTCGGCATGGCCGATGACCTCGCTGCGCGGGATGCGCAAGCGCGTGCACAGGTCGTCGAGCAACCGCAGCAGCGTGGCGATCTGTTCGGGCGCGAACGGTTCATGGCCGTTGTTGTCCAGCTCGATCCCGATCGAGGCCGAGTTGACGTCGCCGATCGTGCCCCAGCGGCCGGCGCCGGCATGCCAGGCGCGCTCGCTGTCGGGCACCAGCTGGTACAGCGCGCCGTCCTTGCCGACCAGATAGTGCGCGCTGACCCTGCCGCCGCTGTTGCGGGTGCGCAGCGTGCGCAGGCTCTGCTCCACCGAGTCCTGCTCGGTGTGGTGCAGCACGATCAGCACCGGCTGGCGCGGGTTGTGGTTCGGCGACGGCACCCATTGCGCCATCGGGTTGCGCGCCACGTGCGCGCAGGAGGCGAGCAGCGCCGCCATCAGCACGGGCAGCAGGGGAAAAGCGAAGCGTATGCGCGTGGCCATGGCCCATTGCAGCGGCGGCCAGGCCGCTTTGCAAGCCGCGCGCGACGGCGGGTGCGGCGGAAGCGACGGCGGATGCGGGGCGGACGAGCATGCGGACACCTCGATGGAACGGGCTCCGGGTGCTCCGCCCCAAGGAGTCCCGACACGACGACGACATTGGATATTCGGGGGAAAACGCCGGTCCGCGGGCCGTCCGCGGACCGGCACTGCTTGCTTACGATTCGTAGGCGGACTCGCCGTGCGAGGTGATGTCCAGGCCCTCGCGCTCGGCATCCTCGGCCACGCGCAGGCCGAATACGACCTTGGCGACCAGGAATCCGACCACCGAGACGAAGCCGATCCACACCAGCGTGATCAGCACGCCCTCGGTCTGGATCCAGACCTGGTGCAGCATGTCGTAGCCTTCGCCCTTCTGGCCGCCCAGCGACGCGGCGGAGAACACGCCGGTCAGGATCGCGCCGATGATCCCGCCCAGGCCGTGCACGCCGAACACGTCGAGGCTGTCGTCCGCGCCCAGCAGCTTCTTCAGGCCGGTGACGCCCCACACGCACAGCACGCCGCAGGCCAGGCCGATGGCGATCGCGCCGAACGGACCGACCGTGCCGCAGGCCGGGGTGATGCCGACCAGGCCGGCCACCATGCCCGAGGCCACGCCCAGCGCCGAGGACTTGCCCTTGACGATCTTCTCGGTCAGCGACCAGCCCAGCACCGCGGCGGCGGTCGCCAGCAGCGTGTTGAGGAAGGCCAGCGCGGCGCCCGCGGTGGCTTCCAGGTTGGAACCGGCGTTGAAGCCGAACCAGCCCACCCACAGCAGCGAGGCGCCGACGAAGGTCAGCGTGACGTTGTGCGGCTTGATCGCCTCGCGGCCGAAACCGGTGCGCTTGCCGACGAAGTAGGCGCCCACCAGGCCGGCGATACCGGCGTTGATGTGCACCACGGTGCCGCCGGCGAAGTCCAGCGCGCCCTTCTCGAACAGGAAGCCGCCGGTCGCCCAGACCATGTGCGCCAGCGGCAGGTAGCCGAAGGTGAACCAGATCACCGCGAACAGCAGCACCGCGGCGAAGCGCGCGCGCTCGGCGAACGCGCCGACGATCAGCGCGCCGGTGATGCCGGCGAAGGTGCACTGGAACGCGACGAACACGTACTCCGGCAGGCTCACGCCCTTGGTGAAGGTCGCGGCCAGGGTCTCGATGCTCACGCCCTTCAGCAGCGCCTTGTCGAGGTTGCCGACCCACGGGCCCTCGCCCGAGAACGCCAGGCTGTAGCCGTAGACCACCCACAGGATCGCGATCGTCGAGAACACCACCGCGACCTGGATCAGCACCGACAGCACGTTCTTGGCGCGCACCATGCCGCCGTAGAACAGCGCCAGTCCGGGCACCACCATCAGCAGCACCAGCAGCGTGGAGGTGAGCATCCAGGCGACGTCGCCCTTCTCGACCACCGGCGCCGGTTCGGCCTCGGCGGCCGGCGCCGCGGCGGCGGCCTGCGCATCCGGCAGCGGCTCGGTGGCCACCGGCTCGGTCGGGGCCGGCGCGGTCTGGGTCGCGCCGTCCTGGGCGTGGGCGGTATTGGCGCCGCCGAGCGCGGCCAGCGCGCTGAGCAGCATCAGCATGCAAACGGTGTAGAACCGGGCCTTCCACCCGGCGAAAAGACCAATCTTCATGTCGAGGTCTCCGAGTGGGGGTTAGAGCGCGTCGGCGCCGATTTCGCCGGTGCGGATACGCACGACCTGCTCGATCGCGGTGACGAAGATCTTGCCGTCGCCGATCTTGCCGGTGCCGGCCGCGGTCTGGATCGCCTCGACCACGGCGTCCAGGCGGTCGTCGGTGACGACGGTCTCGATCTTGATCTTCGGCAGGAAATCGACGACGTACTCGGCGCCGCGGTACAGCTCGGTGTGGCCCTTCTGCCGCCCGAAGCCCTTGACCTCGGTGACGGTGATGCCCGACACGCCCGCTTGCGACAGGGCTTCTCGCACCTCGTCGAGCTTGAACGGCCGGATGATGGCGGTGATCAGTTTCATGCGCATACCCCGATGGTGGAAGGAACCGGCCGGCATTGCGCCGACCGGCGGTTTCGAATCACCCGGGACGCCCATGCGGCGTCCCACTGCTTGCGCGAACCGTTTCCGGGCCTCCTGCGGGCGTCACGACGCCCGCGAACGTGGAGGAGGGCGAAGACCCGCGAACCGGCCCGTTCTCTCTTGCCCCTGGAGACCGGCGCATCAGCGCGCCGGCGTGTTGCCTGGCGTTCCCTCCCGCGACTCCCCAGCCGCGGGAGAGGGTGCGACGATGGCGAAGGTGGGAGGGGGAGCCTTCGCCATCGCCGCGGTTGCTCAGTTGGCGTAGTACAGCTGGTATTCCAGCGGGTGGGTCGCCGCGCGGAACTTGGTGACTTCCTGCATCTTCAGCGCGATGTAGCCGTCGATGAAGTCGTCGCTCATCACGCCGCCGGCCTTGAGGAACTCGCGGTCCTTGTCCAGCGCTTCCAGCGCCTGGTCGAGGCTGGAGCAGACCTGCGGAATCAGCTTCTCCTCTTCCGGCGGCAGGTCGTACAGGTCCTTGTCGCTCGGCGCGCCCGGGTCGATCTGGTTCTTGATGCCGTCCAGGCCGGCCATCATCAGCGCGGTGAAGGTCAGGTAGCCGGACTGCAGCGGATCGGGGAAGCGCATCTCGATGCGGCGCGCCTTCGGGTTGGAGACCCACGGGATTCGGCACGAAGCGGAGCGGTTGCGCGCCGAGTAGGCCAGCATCACCGGCGCCTCGAAGCCCGGTACCAGGCGCTTGTAGCTGTTGGTGCCCGAGTTGGCGAACGCGTTGATCGCCTTGGCGTGCTTGAAGATGCCGCCGATGTACCACAGCGCCAGCTGCGACAGGCCGCCGTAGCCGTCGCCGGAGAACAGGTTCTGCCCGCCCTTGGCCAGCGACTGGTGCACGTGCATGCCCGAGCCGTTGTCGCCGACGATCGGCTTGGGCATGAAGGTCGCGGTCTTGCCGTTGCGGTAGGCGACGTTCTTGATGATGTACTTCATCGTCAGCAGTTCGTCGGCCTTCTTGACCAGCGAGCTGAACTTGGTGCCGATCTCGCACTGGCCGGCGGTGGCGACCTCGTGGTGGTGCACTTCGGTCTCGATGCCGACCTGCTCCAGGGTCTTGACCATCTCCGCGCGCAGGTCGTGCAGCGAGTCGGTCGGCGGGACCGGGAAGTAGCCGCCCTTCACGCCCGGGCGATAGCCGCTGTTGCCGCCCTCGAACTTGGCGCCGGTGTTCCAGGCCGCCTCTTCCGAACCGATCTGGAAGAAGGTGTGGCCCATGTCGTTGGCGAAGCGGACCGAGTCGAAGATGAAGAATTCCGGCTCCGGGCCGAAGAAGGCCTGGTCGGCGATGCCGGAGGACTTCAGGTAGGCCTCGGCGCGCTTGGCGATGCCACGCGGGTCGCGCGTGTAGGCCTGCATGGTGGCCGGATCGAGGATGTCGCAGGTCAGCACGAGGGTCGGATCGGCGTAGAACGGATCCAGGTAGGCGGTGTCCGCGTCGGGCAGCAGCACCATGTCCGACTCGTTGATGCCCTTCCAGCCGGAGATCGAGGAGCCGTCGAACATCTTGCCTTCCTCGAACAGCGAGGGCTCCACGATGCTGGCCGGGAACGTCACGTGCTGCTGCACGCCGCGCATATCGACGAAACGCAGGTCGACGAACTCGACCTTGTTGTCCTTGATCAGCTTCTCAACATTTTCCGCAGACATCGGAGAAAACCTCGGGTGAGTGGAGTGGTGAATGTGCCTGCTCTACAGCAATCGCCGTGCCAACTCCCGCGCCGCCCAACCCATTGATTCATATGGGAATGGTTTCACGCGGGACTCACATTTCAGCCCCATATTGGTGCACGCCGCAACTATTGCACCATTTTGGTGATTAAGCGGTTCACAGGTGGGCATGCTCTATGCTTGGGAGCCCCTCACGTCCCCGGAAAGCGCCCCGGCATGTCCGATCTGTTCTCCGCCCTCCTGCTGGGCATCCTCGAAGGCCTGACCGAATTCCTCCCGGTGTCCTCCACCGGCCACCTGCTGATCGCCGAGCAATGGCTGGGCCGGCGCTCGGACTTCTTCAACATCGTCATCCAGGCCGGCGCGATCCTGGCGATCACCCTGGTCTACCGGCAACGGCTGTGGGCGCTGGCCACCGGGCTGGGCGACCGCGCCAACCGCGACTACGTCGCCAAGCTGGTCGGGGCCTTCGCGGTCACCGCGGTGGTCGGCCTGGTGGTGCGCAAGGCCGGCTGGGAACTGCCCGAAACGGTGCAGCCGGTCGCCTGGGCGCTGATCATCGGCGGCGTCTGGATGATGGTCGCCGAGCACTTCGCCGGACGCCTGCCCGAGCGCGACGTGGTGACCTGGAAAGTTGCCATCGCGGTCGGCCTGGCGCAGGTGGTCGCCGGCGTGTTCCCCGGCACCTCGCGTTCGGCCACCACCATCTTCGTGGCGATGCTGCTGGGCCTGAGCAAGCGCCCGGCGGCGGCCGAATTCGCGTTCCTGGTCGGCATCCCGACGATGTTCGCGGCCAGCGGCTACGCGTTCCTGGAGCTGTTCCACGATGGCGGCATCGGCCGCGAGGACTTCATCGACGTCGGCGTGGCCTTCGCCGCCGCGGTGGTGACCGGGTTCGCCGTGGTGAAGTGGCTGCTCGGCTACATCAAGTCGCACAAGTTCACCGCCTTCGCCTGGTACCGCATCGCGCTGGGCGTGGCGCTGCTGGTCTGGCTGCCGGCGACGGGCGCCTGATCCGCCGTCGCCATCGCGGCCGGATCCCGTCGGCGTTATCGGGCCCTGCCGATGTGTCCCGCCTGCGCGGGAACGACGGCAGGGACCGGCGCGGCGTGGCGATCGCGGCCACGGACGCGATGGCAGCGGTTGCGTGATCCTTGCGCCGCGCTCCTCGGGCGGCCGCCGAACACGCAAGGAAGCACGTCGCGGCAGCCGCATGGCGGATCGAAGCGACCCGCCCACGCGGCGAAAGCCGCTGCCATCGACGCCTGCTGCCCGAGCGAGCAACCGATGGAAGAGCCGCCGGGACCGAAGTCCCTTCCGTAAACCCTCCCCCGAAAAGAAGACAGCGCCCGCTCCGAATTCCGCCACCGGGGCCAAATAGTCGATAGGCTTGGGCGCGCACATCCGAAGGAGAATCCTCCATGAAGACCCTGATGCTCGTGCCCGCGCTCGCCGCCCTGCTGGCGGCCTGCAGCAACCCGTCCTCGGACACCGCCACGCCGCCCGGCGAACTGCCCGGCACCGGGACACCGCCCGCCACCGCCCCGGCCACCGCCCCGGCCGCCTCCACGGACCTCGCCGCCACGCTGGCGGCCCACCACTGGCACCTGGAGAAGGCCGAGGACGGGCAGGGGAGCCCGCTGAACGCCCTGTTCGTCGACGGGCAGCCGCCGTTGCAGCTGGATTTCGGCGACGGCCGCGTTTCCGTCTCGCACCTGTGCAACCGCCGCGGCGGCAGCTATACGCTGGAAGGCGGAACCCTGCAGGTCGGGCGCATGGCCTCGACGATGATGGCCTGCCCGGAACCGGGTCGGATGGAGCAGGAGAAGGCGGCCGGACAGGCGCTGGAGGGCAGCTTCGCCATCGCGGTGGACGGCGGCGGCGCCGAGCCCAGGCTGACCCTGAAGCGGCAGGACGGCACCCTCCTGGTGCTTGCCGGCACGCCGACCGCGGAGACGCGCTACGGCGGTCCGGGCGAGCAGGTGTTCCTGGAAGTCGCCGCGCAGACCCGGCCGTGCAGCCATCCGCTGATCCCGGACAAGCAGTGCCTGCAGGTGCGCGAGCTGCGCTACGACGCCAACGGCCTGCGCCAGGGCGAGCCGGGCGGATGGCAGAACTTCTACGACGACATCGAGGGCTACCAGCACCAGGACGGCGTGCGCAACGTCCTGAGGGTGCGGCGCTACACCCGCCAGGACGTCCCCGCCGACGCGTCCAAGTACGCCTACGTGCTGGACATGGTCGTGGAATCGGAAACGGTGAAGCCCGCGCCGTGAGCGGGTTCGTCCGCGGCGGCCCGGGCCGCCGCGGACCGCAGGCTCAGCCGCGCAGCTTGGGATTGAGTGTGTAGGTGCCGTGGATGGCCGTTTCGGCCAGTACATGGCCCTGCATCGCGCGCAGCACGTCGCCGGCCTCGAAGCGGGCCGGCAGCGCCAGCCTGTCCACGTCCAGCGCGAACAGGCGGAAAAAATAGCGGTGCAGGCGCAGGTCGTTGAAGGGCGGGTAGGGGCCGTCGTACCCCAGGTAGTCGCCGGCCATGTCGGGATTGCCCGCGAACCAGCCGGTATAGCTGTTCACGCCCTGGCGCGCGCCGGCCGGGCCGGCGGGATCCGGCTTGCCCTTGGCGACGAAGCCGTCGCTACAGCTGCCGGCGGCGATCTCGCGCACGTCGGCCGGGATGTCGGCCATCACCCAGTGCACGAAGTCGGTGCGCGGCTGGTCGACCGGGATCTCCACGTCCTCGCGGCCCACGGTCTCCGGCACGGTCGGCACGTCCGGGTCGATGCACAGCAGCGCGAACGAGCGCGTGCCGGCCGGCACCTCGCTCCACGCCAGGTGCGGGTTGCGGTTGGGCGCGAAGCCCTCCGGCGTGCCGGCGGCGAATTCGGCCGGGATCGGCTTGCCGTTCTCGATGCTCTGGCTGGTCAGGCGCATGTCTCGATCTCCTGCGGGGACGTTTCGGGATGCCGGCGGCCGCAAGGACGGGCAGGGGCGCGACGGCGCGACGTCCCCCCGTCCCCGCGACCGGCGGCGGCGATCTTCATTCGGGCGCGTAACCCAGGCGCGCGGCGACCGGCGCCAACCTCGCGAACGGGCCCGCCAGCAGGCCGGCGTAGTCGCGCCAGCGGCCGCTCGCCATGCGCGGCGCGCCGACCGACGGCAGCACCGGGAATGGTTGCCCGAAGGTCTCGCCGAGCACCCGCGCCACGCCCTGCGGATCGGCCTCGACGCCGTCCAGGCGGATCAGCTGGTGCGGGTAGAGGTCCTGCTCGTGCAGCACCGCGACCTGTTCCAGCATCGTCGCCAGCCAATCGGCGGCCTGTTCGGGCGACTGGATCGCCAGCGGCGCCGGCGCACCGAAGGCGAGCCAGTCCAGCAGCATGTCGCGCGGGTCGCGCAGCGCGATCGCCAGCCGCCCCTCGGGCAGGTGCGGGCGCAGCGCCTGCAGCAGCGCGTTGTCCCACCACAGCAGCCAGTCGATGACGTTGCCGTCGGCGATGCCGCGCCGCGGCAGTTGCGCCTTCCAGCCTTCCACCAGCGCCGCCGGGGCCAGCTCGCCCGAAGCCAGCTTTGCCAGCGTGTGGTAGTTCTGGAACGCGTCCTGCGGCGGCTGGGTGCCGAAGCGGTCGCCGCGCAGCACCCGGCTGGCCGCGCCCATCACCGCGACCACGCGCTCGACCTGCGAGCCGGGCGCGCCCCACACGAGCAACGGCCGTGCGCTCACCTGTTCCGGGATCGCGGCCAGCTCCGGCCATTGCGCCGGCTGGCGCTCGGCCTGCGGCGGCAACGGCAGCCGGTGCGGGGCCTGCTCGCGGTGGAATTCCATCCAGGTCTCCAGCGCGTCCTGCGGCTGCCCGGCGCGGTCCTGCACCTGTCCCAGCCAGGGCCGCAGCACGGTGCGCTGCGGCGCGGGCAGGCGTTCCATCAGCATGCGCACGTGCGCCACCGCCGCGGGCGGGTCGCGCTGCAGCAGGGCGTCGACGATGCGTTCCTCGCCACTGATCCGGCCCGGCTCGACCGCCACGATCTGGCGCGCGACCGCCTCGGCCCGCTCGCCGTCGCCTTGCATGTCGTGGATGCGCAGCAGCGTTTCCAGCGCCGGCAGGTGTCCGGGCATGGCCTGCAGCCAGCGCTCGGCCACCTCGCGCGCCGCGTCGCCGCCGACCGGCTCGATCGCCAGCCGCGCCCGCCACAGGTCGTGCGCCCGGCTCGTGGTCGCCAATGCCGCTTCCAGCGTGGCGCGGGCGTCGTCGACCGCCCCCAGGCGCTCCCAGGCCGCGAGCGACGCCTGCAGGGTGCGGCGATCGTCCGGCATGGCGGCCAGGGCCTGCTTCAAGTGCGGCACGGCTTCGGCCGGGCGGCCCGCCTGCAGTTCGAACTCGCCCGCCAGCCGCCGCATCGCCGGCGTGTCGCCACCGGGCTGCGCCAGCACGTCCTGCAAGGCCTCGATCGCGTCTCCCAGTCGCCCCTGGCGCTGCGCCAGCTGCGCGACCAGCGCGCGCAGCGCGGTGCCCGGCGGGTTCATCTCGATCACGCGCTGGAACGCGCGCTCGGCGAAGGCGAAGTGCCCTTTCTGCAGGTAGGCGAAGCCGAGCGAGAAGAGCACGCGCGGATCGCCCGGCAACTGCGAGGACGCCTGCGAGAGCAATGCCAGGGCGCGGTCGATGTCGCCGCGATGCAGGGCCACCGTGCCTTCCAGCGCGACGACATGCGGGTGGTCGGCCGCCACCCGCGCCGCGGTGCGTGTCAGGCGCTCGGCCTCGTCCAGGTCCTGCCGCGCGATCGCCAGGTGCGCCTGCATCACGTAGGACGCGAGCTGGTTGGGATCGAGCGAAGTGCTCTGCGCCAGCGCACTGTCGGCGGCGGCCAGGTCGCGGCTGGCGATCAGCAGCCCGGCGCGCTGCAGATGCAGCTCGGCCTCCTCCGGCGCCAACGCGATCGCCGCATCCACCGCCGCCAGCGCCCCGGCGATATCGCCCTGCTGCTGCAGCGCCACGCCCAGCCACCGCTGCGCCGCCGCTGCATGCGCCTCCTGCGCCACCCACTCGCGCGCCAGCGCGACCGCATCGTCGGCCGCATCGCGGCGCAGGGCTTGGAGGATCTGTTCTTGCATGGCGTCGGCGTGTCGGGGCAAACCCCTATTGTACCGGCCACCAGCAGCCCCGCCCCGGCTTTCGAAGTCCGCGGATCCCCGCCTTCGCGAAGATGGCGTCAGATGGATGGCATAGGTCGGGCAGGGAGCGGAAAAGCCACTGGATCCTCGCCCCCGCTTGCCGGGCATTACTCGATTGCGCTCAGTGCCGCGCGAACCGGCGGCCCGCAAGCGGCGGCCCTACGCTCCTCCTGCCTCGTGGGGACGACGGCGGAAAGCACCCGGCGAGCATCGGTCCCAACGCAACCGGCAACGCCCGGCATCAACCGCCCGGCGCGGCATCCGACGCGGCCAGGTCCAGCCGCTCCGCCACCCACCGCTCTGCGAATCCGTCCCCGCGGGCATTCTCGAGGAACCCGCAATGCCCGCCCCAGTGCGCCACTTCCAGGTGCGCACTCGCCGGCAACCGCAGGTTGCGGAAATCCTCGAACGGGATCACCGGATCGTCCTCCGCCATCAGGACGTCCGCCGGCACCTGCAAACCGGCCAGCCTGTCCCCGGCGATGGAATAACTGTCGAAATACGCCTCCAGCGTGCCATGGCCGGTATGGCGCTCGGCCAGCCAGGCCATCAGCCCCCGCATGTCCATCGCCAGGGTCGCATCGTCGTAGCCGTGCTGCTCCGGGAACAGCGCGCGCTTGCGCAGCAGCGATTCGCGCCACTTGCGCCGGAAATACCAGTCGTAGAACTGCGGGCCGCTCTCGATGCGCTCCATCGTGGCCGCCGGGTCCAGCAGCGGGCACACCGCCGCCACGCGTTCCAGCGGCAGGCCCGCGCCCGGCGCGCGCAGGCCCAGCCGCAGCGCGAAATTGCCGCCCAGCGAATAGCCCGCGGCCAGCAACCGCGGCGCCGGGAAGCGCCGCCACAGGTCGCAGGCGGCGTTGACGACCTCGTCCAGGCGATCGGAATGGAACAGGTCCACGTTGAGGTGGTGGGTCCCGCCGTGATCGCGGAAGTTCAGCCGGAACACCTGGTAGCCCCGCTCGAGCAGGCGCGCGGCGGTCATCCGCATGTAGTTGGAATCGGCGCTGCCCTCCCAGCCGTGCAGCAACAGCACCGTGCCGCGCGGCGCGGACCCGCGCGGCACGCTCAGCCAGCCCTGCAGGCGCACGCCGTCGCCGCCGTCGAGGATGTGCTCGGTGGTGATCGCGCCGGTCGCCGCCAGCAGGCGCTCGCCGCGGCGGCGGCGCAAGCCGCTGGAACCGAGCACCGACTGCACGTGCGGATTGCGCAGCCAGCGCGGCGGGTTGAAGTCCTCGGCGTTCATGCGTGCGCGCCTGCGCGCCGGCCGGCGATCGGGAGGCGGGGGGCGCGGGCCGCTCGCATGGCCCGGTCAGGATTCCATCGCCGCGACGATGCGCGCGCGCGAGGTCTCGGCGATGCGGCGCCGGCCTTCCAGGTCGTGCGCGGCGATCGGCTCGAGGAAGTGGATCTCGGCCACGCGCGACGGCTCGCCGAGCAAGCGCAGGAAGTTGGCGAAGAAGCTCTCGCCCGGGCCGAACGCGACCAGCGTCTGGGCGTTGCCGCGCTCGCCGTAGCGCAGCGCCACCGGCTGCACCGGCACGCCGGCCTCGACGCCGGCCTGGAAGATGCGCGCATGGAACGGCCCGATCTCCTCGCCGCCGCGGGTGCGTCCTTCCGGGAACACGCCGACCGAACGGCCGCTGCGCAACCGCTGCAGCATGGCCTGCAGCACGCCGCCGAGCGACTCGGTGCTGCCGCGCTGGTGGAAGATGGTCTGGCCGCGCGCGGCCAGCCAGCCGATCAGCGGCCAGCCGGCGATCTCGCGCTTGGCGACGAAGCCCATCACGCGCTGGCTGTGCAGGACGCAGATGTCGACCCAGCACACGTGGTTGGCGACGAACACGGTCGGACCGTTCAACGGCGCGCCGAAGCGGCGCAGGCGGAATCCGAAGATGCGCATCAGGTTGCCCTGCCACCAGCGGATCATGAACTGCTCCAGGGTGTCGTGCGCGCCCAGGCGGATGTTGGCCAGCGGCGGCACCACGATGCACAGCAACGTGACCGGCAGGCCGAACAGGACATGCAGGAGCAGCAGCGGCACGCGGTACAGGTAGCGGAACCAGCGCAGCGTGCCGCCGGCGTCGCGCGTGGCGGGCAGGGATGACTCGCTCATTCGGGCAAGGTACCGGAAAACGTGTGAGGAAGCGCGGTTATTGTGGCAGCGAATGCCGCCCCGCGCAGTGCCGTGGATGGGCGAACGTGTTCCAGCGGTGGAGCGCGCGCGGGCAGGCTTGGCCGAGCGGGCCGGCGCGCTAGCGCCGCGCCACCACCGCCAGGGTCAGCCGCGAGACGCACACGCGCCGGCCGGCCTCGTCCTCGATCACGATGTCCCAGACCTGCGTGCTGCGCCCGACGTGGACCGCCCGCGCCGTGCCGGTCACGACGCCCTGGGTGACCGCGCGCAGGTGGTTGGCATTGATCTCCAGGCCCACGCAGACCTCCGCGGCCGGATCCACGCACAGGTTGCCCGCGCTGCTGCCGAGCGTCTCGGCCAGCACCACCGAGGCGCCGCCGTGCAGCAGCCCGTAGGGTTGGCGGGTGCGCGCATCGACCGGCATGGTCGCCCGCACCCAGTCCTCGCCGGCCCCGGTGAAGACAATGCCGAGGTGTTCGATCAGCGTGCCGCGGCTGAGCGCGTTGAGTTCATCGAGGGAGACGGGGGCGCGGAAGGTCATTGGGGATTGGGGATTGGGGATTGGGGATTGGGGATTCGGGAAGAGCATCCTGCCTGGGTCGAGCGATTCGCGGCTTTTTTGGTTTTTCCTGTGGGAGGGACTTCAGTCCCGACAGTGGGCCGGTACCGCCCGTCGGGACTGAAGTCCCTCCCACAACGGTCCTCTCGCAGGAACTGGCTGTTCCGGCGCCCGAGTCCCGGCTTCCCTAAAGAATCGGCACCAGGCCGGCCCCGAACGCCGTCAACATCCGCACCAGCAGCCACTTCGGGCCGACGTTGACCTCGGGGAAGTCGCCGACCACGACATAGCATTCGTGGAAACGCGGGTCCTGGCGCTTGAGCGGGAACGGGCAGTCCGGGCCGGGCTTGAACTCGTAGTTGGTGGCATAGCGCCAGGGCCAGAAATCCAGCACCGGCAGGGCCTCGGAGACCTTGCCGACGCTGTAGTTGAGCCCGCCGATGACCGGCGGCTTGACCCGCGGCGCCACGGTCCAGGAATTCTCCGGCGAGATGTCGCGCTCGATGCTGGCCGCCAGCGCCCGCGCGAACGCCGGGTCGTCGATCACCACCGCGCCCTCGGTGTTGTAGTTCTCGCTGCGCGGATCGAAGTTGTGCGTGCCGATCACGCCGACGCGGCGGTCCACCACCAGCGACTTGGCGTGCAGGCCCATGCGCGCGCCGTCGCGGGTGACCGGCAGCGGCTTGTTGACCGCGCGCGTGCCCAGGAACGACGGCCGGGTCTCGGTACGCAACAGCCGCCGGTCGACCGCGCTGCCGCCCTGGCGCCGGCTGCCGCCGAACCCGCCGCTGCCGCGCGCGGCGTTGCCGAGCGCGCTGCCGCCGACCACGCGGTTCTCGCGGCGGTTGTCGCCGTTGCCGCCGAGCGGGTGCGGCACCAGGTTGCCGTAGTCGACCGGCGCGTCCAGCGGGAACGGCTTGTACTCGTAGATGTTGAAGCCCAGCTCGCGCATGTTGCGGCGCTTGTACTTGTAGGACAGCGCGTAGACGATCGGGTTGTCGGTGGCGGCCAGGCTGTTGGTCGACACCACGATGCGCGGCGGGCGCTCGCGCTTGCGCAGGTCGCGGAAGATCTGCTGCGCCGGCTTGGACAGCACCAGGTACGGCGTCTGCAGCATCACCTCCTCCTGCGCGCCGGCGATCAGCCCGTCCAGCTCGGGCGCGGTCGCTACCGCCTTGGCCGCGTGTTCCTTGCGGTGCTTCTGCGGCAGGTCGGCGTAATAGCGCACGCGCCGCACCGGCAGCGCGGTGTCGACGAAGCGTTCGCGGACGAACGCCGGGTCGGCGGCCTCCGCCTGCACCCGCGCGACCCGGTCGGGCCGCTGGAACGCCGCCGGGGGCATCGCCGGCGCGCCCTGCCGCAGCAGCAGGCGCCCGACGTCGTTGAGCCGCTCGGCCGGCACGCTGCGCTGGGCCCGCCAGAACGCGTCGAAGTTGGCCGCCATCGCGCGTGCCTCCGGCCCGGCGATCATCACGTCGCGGTCGCGGAAGTTGTACTCGCTGTCCCAGTCGTAATAGTCGTCCTGGTAGTTGCGCCCGCCGACCACGCCGATCACGTCGTCGATGACCAGCAGCTTGTTGTGCATGCGCTGGTTGAAGCGGCGGAAGCAGCACAGCACGCTGCCGGCGTAGTCGAAGTAGTTGAGCTTGGCCTTGCCGAAGGTCGGGTTGTAGATGCGCAGTTGGAAGTTCTGGTGCGCGCTGGCCAGCGCGCCGAGGATCTGCAGGTCCGAGATCGCCGAGAGCTGGTCGATCAGCACCCGTACCTTGACCCCGCGCCGGGCCGCGTCGAGCAGCGCGTCCATCACCAGCCGCGCGCTGTCGTCCTTGTCGAAGATGTAGGTCTGCAGGTCGATGCTGCGGGTGGCGGCATGGATCAGGTTCAGGCGCGCCACCAGCGCCTCTTCGCCATGGTCGAGGATGGTCGCGTAGTGGCGCGGCGCCTTCGGGGTGGACTGGCTGATCGCCGTCCCGCCCAGCGCGCGCAGCGGCGAAGGCCGGGCGCAGCGGTCGGGCCGGTCGCAGTCGAGCGTGGTCTGGCGCGCCGCCGCGGCGATGGCGGCGGCCTGCCCGCGCTGGGCGTTGGACAGGCTGGCGCAACCGCTGGCGAACAGCACGGTTGCCAGCATCAGGTACCGCAGCAGGCGATTCACGGTTGCGGCGTCTCCTGCAGGCGCGCGCGCAATACGAAGGTCACCCTGTCGCCCAGGGCCACCTGCCAACTGTCCATCCCATAGCGTCCACGCAGGACCGTACCGCGGCTGATCACGTCGCAATCATAGCCCGGACGGTGGCATTCCGGCGGCATCACCGTCAGCGTCTCCAGGTGACTGACCCCGCGCAGGGTGAGCGTGCCGACGATGTCGCCGCCGTGTTCGGCCACCGCCGGCGAGTACGGCAGCGAGTCGAACTGCACCACCGGGTAGCGCGCCACGTCGAAGAAGTCCTCGCCGCGCATCCAGGCCGTGTAGCGCGGCTTGCCGGGGATCTCGACCTGGCCGGTGTACATCCGCAGCCGGACCTGGTGGCGGCCGTCCGGCAGCACCTGGATCTCGCCGTCGAACTGGCGGAACACGCCGGTGATCTTCTGCCCGAAGCGGGTGCGGATCTCGAAGCCGAACTGCGAGCGGGCCGGGTCCAGCGCCAGTTTCTGCTGCGCCAGCGCCGACGGCGCCCAGTACAGCGCCAGCACCGCGGCCGCGATCCAGCGCCCGGCCACGGCCCACCACGCCGCCGCGCCGCGCCGGCGTCCGCGCGCTCCCCCTGTCTTGCCCCTTGCTGTCCTTCCTGTACGTCGCCCGATCCGGCCTTCCGCGACAGGCATCATGGGCAAGCTCTCAGGGCCACCAGAATGCGGTCAGGCGGGCGATGCCGGGCTCGATCGTGGCCTCCGCCGGCAGTGCCAGCAGCGCGATCGAGGCGGTCGGCATGCCCCGGTAGTCGCCCGACTGGCCGCTGTGCATCAGCGCCACCAGCCGCTCCAGGCCGGGGTTGTGCCCGACCAGCAGCAGCCGTTCGGCCTCGCGGTGCTCGTCGACGATCCCGGCCAGCGTGCCCGGGGTGGCCTCGTAGATGCGCTCGTCCAGCCGTTGCTCGATGTAGCCGGTCCGCCCGAGCACGGCCTCCAGCGTCTCGCGGGCGCGCCGCGCCGGCGAGCACAGCACCCGGTCCGGGACCAGCCGCTGCTCGCGCAGCCAGCGCCCGGCCGCCTCGGCCTCGGCGATGCCGTGCGGGGACAGCGGGCGATCGAAATCGGCCTGGCCGGTGTCGGCCGGCTCGGCGTGGGCGTGTCGCAGCAGGATCAGTTCGCGCATGTCTGTTTCCCGGGCTCAGGCCTTGTCCAGCCACGCCAGCAGCGGTTCCCAGTCCTGCTGGTGCTCGCGGACCTGGGCGGAACGGTAGTCGAACAGGCTGCGCCCCAGCCCGGCCAGCACCACGTAGGCCTGGGTGTCGCGCAGCTGGGCGACCAGCGGGTACGGCCAGGTGCCGATCATCTCCACGGCCTGCTGGGTGGTCTGGGTCCAGGGCTTGCTGCGGTTGAGCACCAGCCCGACCGGCAGCTTGCGCTGGTGCACCCGCGGCACCTTGGCGAGCGTGTTGAGGAAGCCGACCACCGCCTCGATGTCCAGCGCCGAGGCCAGCACCGGCACCACCACCGCGTCGGCGCGTTCCAGGAAGGGTTCCAGGTCGTCGGCCATCGCCCCGGCGGGGACGTCGATGACGACCCGCTGGGTGTCCTCGGGGACCGCGGCGATCCACTTGCGCTTGCGGGTGGCGTCGACCGGCAGCACCGCCGACTCCAGCGCGGCGCGGCGCTCGGCCCAGCGGGTGGACGATCCCTGCGGATCGGCGTCCGCCAGCACGGTCCGCTTGCCCTGCAATGCCGAATGCGCGGCCAGGTTGGTGGCGATCGTGGTCTTGCCCACGCCACCCTTGGAGCCCGCCACCAGGAACGTCTTCATGCACGCCTCGCTTCCGGGAACAGGCGGGCAGCGTACACCGCGTGATGGTGAGGAGGTAGTCGAACGATGTGACAGCCGCGCCCGGCGCGGGGCAGTCCGCCCCCCCGCCGGCGCTGTCAACCGGCCAGCCTCGGCAACAGCCAGGCCCAGGCCGGCAGCGTCAACAGCGACAGCAGGATGCTGTAGCCGACCATCGCCGCGGCCAGGCGCGGGGCGAGCCGGTGCGAGATCGCCAGCGCGGCGGCGGTGATCATCGTCGGCATCGCCGTCTCCAGCACGTTGGCCTGGAGCATCAGGCCATGCAGGCCGAGCGCCCACGACAGCGGCACCGACAGCGCCGGCACCAGCACCAGCTTGAGCAGCAGGCCGATGCCGAGCGGCTTGAGCTCGTCGGCCGGCAGGCGCAACTGCAGCGAGAACCCCACCGCCAGCATCACCAGCGGCAGCATCGCGTCGGCCAGGCTCTTCAGCGCCGCGCCGATCCATGCCGGCGGCTGTTCCGGCATCAGCGTGGCGGCGAACACCAGCGCCCACAGCGGCGGGAACCGCGCCACCCGCCGCACGATCGCGCGCGCGCTCGGCGGCGTGTCGCCGCTGTAGCGCGCCAGCACGTACAGCCCGTAGGTGGACAGCAGCACGAACGTGCCGAACTGGTCGTACACGACCGCGTAGGGCAGCGCGGCGTCGCCGAGCAGCGCGCGCACCATCGGGAAGCCGATGAAGCTGGAATTGGTGAACACCACGCACATCAGCAACGCCGCGTGCTCCTCGCGGCGGAAGCCGAACAGCCGCGTGCACAGCGCCACCAGCCCGGTCGCGGCGGCGGCCAGCAGCCACGGCGTGGCCACGACGCCGGCCAGGGCGCCGTCCAGGTGCAGGCGCGGCACGTAGGTCAGCACCGAAGCGGGCAGGCACACGTACAGCACGACGCGGTTGAGCACGTCGGCGGTGTTCTCCGGCAGGGCGCGCAGGCGAGCGAACAGCAGGCCGAGCGCCAGCATCGCCAGGATCAGCGCGAATGCATCGAAAGCCATGTCAGCGGTACGACGGGAGCGTGGGGGAACTCAGGATCGCATACGCGCCCGCCCGGCCGGTGCCGGCCGGGCACGCCTCACGGCCAGGCCGGCGGATTGGCTTGCCAGGCCGCCAGCACGTCGGCCAGCGTGGCGCGATCGGCCTCGCTCCAGTCCGGCAGCTGCGTGGCGAGGTTGGCGCCGTTGCCCCACTTGTCCGGCCAGGTACGCATCGCCGCGCCGTACCACTGCAGGGCCTCGTCCTTGCGGCCGGCGCGCCACAGCCCGAGCGCGAGCGTCGGCGGCAGCCACTCCGGCGTGGCCGGGCGGCCGTTGGCCAGCAAGGCCCATTGCTCGACGGCCCTGGCGGCGTCGCCGACGCGCAGCAGGTCCCAACCGTAGTTCCAGATCACCGTCCGGTACTGCTGGCTGTTGCTGGACATGCTCTCGATCGCCGCGCGGTAGAGCTGCTCGCCGAGCTCGCGGCGGCCGCTGCGGAACGCGATGCCGGCCAGTTGCACGCGCGCCTCCACCGCGCGCGGGTCGCGCTGCACGATCGAGGCGAGCCGGTCGACCACGGCGTCGCCCTGGCCCGGCACGGCCACGATCGCGCGCGTCGTCGACCTGTCCTCGTCGAAGTAGAACTCCTTGGGCTTGGGCAAACCCTGCGCCTGCACCCCGAAGCAGGCGAGCCCCAGCAGGGCCCATGTCCAGGCCCATGCATTTGCAACTTTCACGATCTCTTCCCCCTAGCACCTGCGGCAAAGCTCCTCCCGGGCCCATCCTAACCCAGCAGAGTGAGCACACGGCCCCAGGACGAAAAATACGCGCTGTTACAATCCCGCGGTCACGGGGGATCTCCATCGAGTCGAGGTTCCCGCCCGCCACCCCACCGGGAACGCCATGACCAGCATCGCCGAATCCACGCCGCCTTCCCCTGCCGTCACCCCGGCGCCCGGCACTGTGGATGCGGACTACACGCTCGAGCACAAGTACACCCGCACCGACGGCCGCATCTACCTGAGCGGCGTGCAGGCGCTGGTGCGGCTGCCGTTGATGCAGCGCCTGCGCGACGACGCGGCCGGGCTCGATACCGCCGGCTTCATCAGCGGCTACCGCGGCAGCCCGCTGGGCGGGTTCGACCTGGAGCTGTGGCGCGCGCGCAAGCACCTGGAGGCGGCCAAGGTGAAGTTCACGCCGGGCCTCAACGAGGACCTGGCGGCGACGATGGTGTGGGGCACGCAGCAGGTACCGCTGTTCCCCGGCGCCACCGTCGATGGCGTGTTCGGCATGTGGTACGGCAAGGGGCCGGGCGTGGACCGCAGCGGCGACGTGTTCAAGCACGGCAATGCCGCCGGGACCTCGCCGCATGGCGGCGTGCTGGCGCTGGCCGCCGACGACCACGCCTGCCGCAGCTCCTCGCTGCCGCACGGCAGCGAGGAGGAGTTCGTCAGCGCGATGATGCCGGTGCTCAATCCGGCCGGCGTGCAGGACATCCTCGACCTCGGCCTGGTCGGCTGGGCGATGAGCCGGTATACCGGGCGCTGGGTGGGCTTCAAGACCATCGCCGAGACCGTGGAGTCCTCGGCCTCGGTGGACGTGGACCCGTTCGCGCGCCGGATCGTGCTGCCGGAGGACTTCGAGCTGCCGCCGGGCGGGTTGAACATCCGCTGGCCCGACCCGCCGCTGGAGCAGGAGATGCGCCTGCACCGCTACGCGGTCAAGGCGGCGCAGGCGTTCGCGCGCGCCAACGGCATCGACCGGACGGTGATGGACTCGCCGCGGGCGCGGCTGGGCATCGTCACCACCGGCAAGAGCTACCTGGACGTGCTGCAGGCGCTGGAGTACCTGGGCCTGGACGAGCGCGCCTGCGCCGACATCGGCATCCGGCTCTACAAGGTCGGCATGACCTGGCCGCTGGAGCCGCAGGGCATCGCCGCGTTCGCGCGCGGGCTCGAGGACATCGTGGTGGTCGAGGAGAAGAAGGCCTTCATCGAGTCGCAGATGAAGGAGCTGTTCTACAACTGGCCGGCCGCCTGGGGCTCCCGCCCGAGCATCGTCGGCAAGTACGACGAACGGGGCGAGTGGATCCTGCCGTCGACCGGCGAGTTGACCCCGGCCACCATCGCCGCGGTGATCGGCAAGCGCGTCCAGCGCTTCTTCGACAGCGAATCGATCGAGCAGCGGCTGCGCTGGATGGAGCAGAAGGAAGCGGAGATGGCGCTGCCGCGCGCGCATTTCCCGCGCGTGCCGCACTACTGCTCCGGTTGCCCGCACAACACCTCGACCGTGGTGCCGGAAGGCTCGCGCGCGATGGGCGGCATCGGCTGCCACTACATGGTGACGTGGATGGACCGGCGCACCGACACCTTCACCCACATGGGCGGCGAAGGCGTGTCCTGGTCCGGGCAGGCGCCGTTCACGACCACGCCGCACGTGTTCCAGAACCTCGGCGACGGCACCTATTTCCACAGCGGCACGCTGGCGATCCGCCAATCGGTGGCCACCGGCGTCAACATCACCTACAAGATCCTCTACAACGACGCGGTGGCGATGACCGGCGGCCAGCCGGTGGACGGCACGCTGACCGTGCCGGACATCGCCCACCAGATGCGCGCCGAGGGCATCCACGCCATCGTGCTGGTGTCCGACGACATCGGCAAGTGGACGCGCCGCCGCGAGCTGTTCCCGGCCGACGTGGAATTCCACGACCGCGCCGAGCTCGACGAGGTGCAAAAGCGCCTGCGCGAGGTCAAGGGCGTGTCGATCCTGATCTACGACCAGACCTGCGCCACCGAGAAGCGCCGCCGCCGCAAGCGCGGCAAGCTGCCCGATCCGGCCAAGCGCGCCCTGGTCAACTCGCTGGTCTGCGAAGGCTGCGGCGATTGCGGCGAGAAGAGCTTCTGCGTGTCGGTGCTGCCGAAGGAGACCGAGTTCGGGCGCAAGCGCGAGATCGACCAGTCCAATTGCAACAAGGATTTCTCCTGCGTGTCCGGCTTCTGCCCGAGTTTCGTCACCGTGCACGGCGGGCGACTGCGCAAGGGCAGGAAGGACGATGCGAACGCGTTGCTGGAGCACCTGCCCGAGCCGGCGTTCCGCAGCGACCTCGCGCGGCCCTGGAACATCCTGATCACCGGCGTGGGCGGCACCGGCGTGGTGACGATCGGCGCGCTGCTCGGCATGGCCGGGCACCTGGAAGGCAAGGGCGCGACCGTGCTCGACCAGACCGGGCTGGCGCAGAAGGGCGGCGCGGTGACCACCCACTTCCGGATCGCGCGAAGCCCGCAGGAGCTGCACGCGGTGCGCATCGCCGCCGGCGAGGCCGACCTGGTGCTGGGCTGCGACATGGTCGTGGTCAACGACTACTCGGCGCTGTCGAAGGTGCGCGCCGGCCGCTCGCAGGTCGTGCTCAACACCTACGAGGCGATGCCGGGCACCTTCACCACGCGTCCGGACATGCAGTTCCCGGCCGCGGAGATCGTCGCCGGCGTGCGCGTGGCGCTGGGCGGGCGCGATCCGCTGCTGCTCGACGCCACCCAGCTGGCCACCGCGCTGCTGGGCGACGCGATCGCCACCAACCTGTTCATGCTCGGCTACGCCTGGCAGCTCGGCCTGGTGCCGGTGTCGTTCGCCGCGCTGATGCGCGCGATCGAACTCAACGGCGCCGCGGTGGCGATGAACAAGCAGGCGTTCGCATGGGGCCGGCTGGCCGCGATCGACCTGCCGGCGGTGCAGCGCGCGGCCGGCCTGGCCGGCGCGCCTGGCGGAGGCGTGGATGACGCGCACCGCCCGCCGGCCGCCAACGATGCCGAAGGGATGTACGCGCCGCTCGACGACCAGCGCCTGTCGCGCTCGCTGGACGAGGCGATCGAGCGGCGCGCGGCCTTCCTGGCCGACTACCAGGATGCGGCCTACGCGGCGCGCTACCGCGCGCTGGTCGAGCGCGTGCGCGACGCGGAAGCGCGGCGCGCCCCCGGCTCGACCGCCCTGACCGAGGCGGTGGCGCGCTACTACTTCAAGCTGATGGCCTACAAGGACGAGTACGAAGTGGCGCGGCTTTACACCAGCGGCGAGTTCCAGCGCCAGCTGGAGCAGCAGTTCGAAGGCGACTACCAGGTCCGCTTCAACCTGGCCCCGCCGCTGTTCGCCAAGCGCGATGCGGATGGCCGCCTGGTCAAGCGCGAGTACGGCCCCTGGATGTTCACCGCGTTCAAGTGGCTGGCCCGGCTGAGGAAGCTGCGCGGCACCCGGCTGGACGTGTTCGGCTACACCGCCGAACGCCGCCTCGAACGCCAGCTGATCGCCGAGTACGCGGCCACCGTGGCGTCGCTGCTGGAGAAGCTCGACGCCGACAACGTCGGCCTGGCCGCGCAGATCGCCGGCATCCCGGAACACATCCGCGGCTACGGCCACGTCAAGGAGGCGCACCTCAAGGAAGCCAAGGCGCGCGAGGCCGCCTTGCTGGCGCAGTGGCGCAACCCCAAGGCCTTGCACATCGTGCAGGCGGCCTGAGCCGCCGCGCCCGCGTTCGGTGGCATCCGCCCGATGCCATCGAACGAACGGGGGACGTCACCGGCCGTCGGTCACGACGGCCGCAGCAGCCGCAGCCCCATCCAGTCGCGCGGATCGTTCCAGCCATGGGTGACGCGCAGGCCGGCGATCGCGGCCAGTTCGGCGAAGTGGTCGTCGCTGTACTTCTGGCTGTACTCGACCAGCATCGCCTCGCCTTCCTCGAACCGGAAGCCGCGCCCGGCCAGGTGCACCGTCTGCGCGCGCCGGCTGACCAGGGCGGTCTCGATGCGCTCGCGTTCGCGCACGTACACCGCGCGGTGCGCGAACGCATCCACGTCGAAGTCGCTGCCCACCTCGCGGTTGAGGCGTTCCAGCAGGTTCAGGGTGAAGCGCTCGGTGACGCCGGCCGCGTCGTTGTAGGCCGCCTCGATCAGCGCCGGGTCCTTGACCAGGTCGATGCCGATCAGCGCCGCGCCGTCGCGTCCCATGCTCCTGCGCATCGCGTCGAGCAGGCGTACCGCCTCGGCGTCGGTGAAGTTGCCGATCGTGGAACCGGGAAAGAACATCAGCATGCGCCGCGCGTGCCGGCGCGCCTGCGGCAACTGCAGGGGTCGGGTGAAATCGCCGCAGACCGGCAGCATCTCCAGCTGCGGGAAGCGCCCGGCCAGCCGCTCGGTGGCTTCCAGCACCGCCGTGCGCGAGATCTCCACCGGCGTATAGGCCACCGGGTCGATCAATCCCTCCAGCAACCGCTCGGTCTTGCGGCCGCTGCCGCTGCCGTACTCGACCACGTGCGCGCCCGGCCCGATCGCCTGCGCGATCGCCGGCATGCGCGCGTCCAGCAGCGCCAGTTCCGTCCGGGTCAGGTAGTACTCCGGCTGGCGCGTGATCGCCTCGAACAGGCGCGACCCTTCCGCGTCGTAGAAATACTTGGACGGCAGGTGCTTGGGCGTGCGCGAAAGGCCGGCCACCGCGTCGGCGGCGATGTCGTCCGGGCGCGGGTGGAGGTCGGTCAACGTCACCGGGGCGCGCCCGGCAAAGGCGGCTGCGCTCATGCCAGGTCCCTGGCCAGGCGCACGCCGGCGAACTGCCAGCGCGCGGCAGGTTGGAAGAAGTTGCGATAGCTGGCGCGGACATGCTCGCGCGGCGTCGCGCAGCTGCCGCCGCGCAACACCCACTGGGCGTTCATGAACTTGCCGTTGTACTCGCCCAGCGCCCCCTGCCACGGCCGGAACCCGGGATAGGGAAGATAGGCGCTGCCGGTCCACTCCCAGACATTGCCGTACAGCTGCTGCAGGCCGGCGTCGCTGGCCGGCACCGACACCGGGTGCAGCAGCTCGTCCTCGACGAAGTTGCCGTGCACCGCCACGCCGGTCGCGGCCTGCTCCCACTCGGCTTCGGTCGGCAGCCGCGCGCCGGCCCAGCGCGCGAACGCATCCGCCTCGAACAGGCTCAGGTGGCACACCGGGGCGTCCGGGTCGCGTTCGCGCCAGCCGCCCAGCGTGAACTCGCGCAGGCCGTCCTCATGCCAGTACAGCGGCCGCCGCCAACCCTGCGCCTGCACCGCGGCCCAGCCGTCGCTGAGCCACAGCGACGGCTGCGCGTAGCCGCCGTCGTCGACGAAGTCCTGGTACTCGCGGTTGTTGACCGGCCGGCTCGCCAGCGCGTGCGCCGGCACCAGCACCCGATGGCGCGGCGATTCGTTGTCGTAGGCGAACGAGGCCGCGGCCGGCCACGCGTCGGCGCCGATCTGCGCAATGCGTTCGCCGCGCGGCAGCCAGCGCAGCGTGGACGTCCCGGCGCGCGGCAGGCGCAGGTCGTCGCGGTAGGCCGGCTGCAGCGGGTTGCTCCACAGCGCATGCTTGATGTCGGTGAGCAGCAGCTCCTGGTGTTGTTGCTCGTGCTGGATGCCGAGCTGCACGATGTCGAGCGCATCCGCGTCGAGCGTGCCCCGCTGCAGGCGTTCGATCACCGCTTCTTCCACGGCGCTGCGATAGTCGCGCACCTGCTGCAGCGACGGCCGCGAGAGCAGGCCGCGGCGCGGCCGCGCATGCATCGGCCCGACGCTCTGGTAGTAGCTGTTGAACAGGTAGTCCCATGCCGGCTCGAACGGCCGGTAGCGCGGATCGGACCGCAGCACGAAGCGCTCGAAGAACCAGGTCGTATGCGCCAGGTGCCACTTGGCGGGACTGGCATCCTCCATGCTCTGCACCATCGCGTCCTCGGCGCTGAGCGGCGCGGCGAGCCGCGCGGTCAGCCCGCGCGCCTGCACGAATGCGGCGAGCAGGCCGTCTTCTCGTTGGCTGCCGCGCGGATCGGAGGAGGAAGACGCAGGA
This sequence comes from Pseudomonas sp. Hp2, assembly GCF_006386585.1. Classification (NCBI taxonomy): domain Bacteria; kingdom Pseudomonadati; phylum Pseudomonadota; class Gammaproteobacteria; order Pseudomonadales; family Pseudomonadaceae; genus Pseudomonas; species Pseudomonas sp. Hp2. The sequence continues at coordinate 274,898 of NZ_VAHJ01000004.1, read as the reverse complement.
TGCATGGCGTGCATCCTTGGGGAGTGAGCGTGAAAGTGCCGTCAGCGGATTGCGACGGCATCACGGCGCCTGGACCGTGGCCGCGCTCGGCGATGACAGGCGGTCGCCCGGAAACCCTCAGCGCGGCGGCGCCAGCAACTCCCTCGCACTGAGATGGCCGTCGCCGTCGGCATCCTGCTTGCGGAAGCGGTCGGCCAGCGCGGCGCGATGCTGTTCGCGCGTCACCGGCTTGCCGCGCCCGCCAGGCAGTTCGCTGGCGTCGAGCACGCCGTCGCGGTTGCGATCGCGCTGGTCGAAGGCATACGTCATCCAGTCCAGGTATTCCTCGAGGCTGACCCGGCCATCGCCGTCGCGGTCCATGCGCCGCAGGTAGTCGCCGGTGTCGGCGATCTGGCCGCAGGCGAGGCCCGCCACGCCCAGCAGCAGCCATGCCCCGAACGACGAACGCCGCCCGGGGCGGCGTTCGTAGGCGCTGCGGGCATCGGCGCGGATGCGCTTCACGCGGTGCGCAAGGCGTAGCCCTTCAGGCGCGCGGCATAGGCCTGCAGCGCGGCGATGCCGCTGGCCTCGGCCTCGTGGCACCACTGCTGCAGCTGGCGCAGGCGCTCGGCCGCGTCGTGGCTGCGCGCCTCCAGCAGTGCGGACAGGCGCGCGCGGTACTCGACCAGGGTGCGCATGCGCGGGCGCTGCTCGACCCAGGTACGCAGCTGCTCGCGCGCATCCGGCTGCAGCCAGCGGCCGTCGTCGACCAGGCCCTTGCGCAGGCGCCGCGGCAGCAGCTGGCGCAACTTGGCACCGGCGGCGGCGGCTTCTTCCTTCAGCGCCGGGGCGATCACGTTGCGCTGGTAGTCGGTCATCGCCTGGAAGCGGTGCGAGAGCAGCGCGCGCAGCGTGTCGGCATCGGGCACGGCGATGTTGGGGCGGATGTCGAGCTTGGGCGCCACGCGCAACACCTTGGCCAGGCGCAGCGCCTCCAGCAGGCGGATCGCGGCCCAGCCGATGTCGAACTCCCAGCGCCGCATCGAGAAGCGCGCCGAGCTGGGGAAGGCGTGGTGGTTGTTGTGCAGTTCCTCGCCGCCGATCCACACGCCCCACGGGGTGAGGTTGGTGGAGGTGTCGGCCGACTCGAAGTTGCGGTAGCCCCACCAGTGGCCGAGGCCGTTGACCACGCCGGCCGCCCAGAACGGGATCCAGGCCATCTGGATCGCCCACAGGGCCACGCCGGGCAGGCCGAACAGCAGCGCGTTGACCGCGAACAGCAGCACCGGGCCGAGGTTGGCGTGCGGCGTGTAGAGGCGGCGCTCGATCCAGTCGTCCGGCGCGCCCTTGCCGTACTGCTCGATGTCCCCGCGCATCCCGCGCGCCTCGCGGTACAGCTCCACGCCGCGCCAGAACACGCGGCCGATGCCCTTGGTCTGCGGGCTGTGCGGGTCTTCCTCGGTCTCGACCTTGGCGTGGTGCTTGCGGTGGATGGCCACCCATTCGCGGGTGATCATCGAGGTGGTCAGCCAGGTCCAGAAGCGGAAGAAGTGCGCCAGCGCCGGATGGAAGTCCACGCCGCGATGGGCTTGGCTGCGATGCAGGTACAGCGTCACCGAGAAGATCGTCAGCTGGGTGAACACCAGCAGCACCGCGAGCATGCCCCACCAACCCGGCGCCAGCAGTCCGCCGGTGAGGAAGTGGATGATCGGGTCGGGCAACATGCGGAAGACTCCTGGCCGGCGGGCGGCATTCGGTGGCGCGGGGGAGAAGACATCATGGGGCGAATGGCGGCAAACTTCACCCGTCGCCGGCGTATGTCGTTCAGGCGGCCCCTTCCCGATACCCCAGACCCCGCATTCATGTCCGTTGCCGCCAGTGCCGTCGCCGTTCCGCCGCCTCTGATCGAGCTCGACCGCGCCAGCGTGATGCGCGGCCAGGTCAAGGTCCTGCACGAACTCAGCCTGCGCATCGACGCCGGCCAGCACACCGCGATCCTCGGCCCCAACGGGTGCGGGAAGTCGTCCTTCATCAAGCTGATCACCCGCGAGCTGTACCCGCTGGCGCGGGTCGGGAACGAGGCGTCGGCCAGGCCGCCGGTGAGCGTGATGGGCCAGACCCGCTGGCAGGTGGACCGGCTGCGCTCGCAGCTGGGCATCGTCACCGGCGACCTCAGCGTCAACCTGGCCGACATGCCGGGGCTGACGGTGGAGAACGCGGTGCTGTCCGGCTTCTTCGCCAGCTACGTGGTGCCGGCCCACCGCGAGGTCACCGAGGCCATGCGCGAACGCGCCGCCGAGGCCCTGGCCCTGGCCCGCGCGCTGCCGCTGCTGCACCGCCCGTACGCCGAACTGTCGGCCGGCGAGACCCGGCGCGTGCTGATCGCGCGCGCGCTGGTCAACCGCCCGCAGGCCTTGCTGCTGGACGAGCCGTCCACCGGGCTGGACCTGATCGCGCGCCAGCACCTGGTCGACACCATGCGCCACCTCGCCCAGCAGGGCATCACGCTGGTGCTGGTGACCCACCACATCGAGGAGATCGTGCCGGAGATCGAGCGGGTGATCCTGCTGCGCGCCGGGCGCATCTTCGCCGATGGCGAGCGCGATGCCCTGCTGACCGACGAGAAGCTCTCGGCGGTGTTCGACGGCCCGGTGCGGGTGCAGCAGGAGAACGGGCGTTACATGGCGGTGGTCGGGAGCTGACTCGCCCCGGCGGGCTTTAAGCACCGCGGAATCCGTGCAGAAGCGGCTTTTGTGGGAGCGGCTTCTGCGAGTGTCGCTCACCGCCGCCTTATCCATGACTTCGGGCAGATGGCGACGGTCACGTCGGCGTGCCTAGACTCGCGCCATCGCACACCAGGAGCTTCGCCATGGCCCAGTGGTACTTCCACGTCCCCGGACATTCCGAGCGCACCGGGCCGCTCGACGACGACGCTGCGCGCCAGCATGCCCGCCTCAACCCCGGCGCGATGGGCTGGCGCGAGGGCATGGGCGGCTGGAAGCCGGTCCGCGAGATCCCCGAACTCGGCGCCGCCGCCGGCCCGGGCGTGCCGCCGCCGCTGACCGGCAGCGGCCGGCGCGCCGACGAGATCGACTTCCGCATCATCGGCAACGACATGCAGTTCGTCGAAGTGGAACTCGACCCCGGCGAGAGCGCGATCGGCGAGGCCGGCGCGCTGATGTACAAGGATTCCGCGGTGCAGATGGACACGGTGTTCGGCGACGGTTCGCACAGCGGCCAGGGCGGCTCCGGCGGCCTCATGGACAAGCTGCTGTCGGCCGGCAAGCGCGTGGTCACCGGCGAGAGCCTGTTCACCACCGTCTACACCCATACCGGCAGCGGCAAGGCCAAGGTCGCCTTCGCCGCCCCGTATCCCGGCACGGTGCTGGCGATCAACCTGGCCGACCACGGCGGCCGGCTGATCTGCCAGAAGGACAGCTTCCTGGCCGGCGCGCGCGGCGTGCAGCTCGGCATCGCCTTCCAGCGCAAGATCCTCACCGGCCTGTTCGGCGGCGAGGGATTCATCATGCAGAAGCTCGAGGGCGACGGCTGGGTGTTCGTGCACGCCGGCGGCACCGTGGTCGAGCGCGAACTGGCCGCCGGCGAACGCATCGACGTGGACACCGGCTGCGTGGTCGGCTACCACGCCACGGTCGACATGGACGTGCGCCGCGTCGCCGGGCTCAAGAGCATGTTCTTCGGCGGCGAGGGCGTGTTCCTGGCCACGCTCACCGGTCCCGGCAAGGTCTGGCTGCAATCGCTGCCGTTCTCGCGCATGGCCGGGCGCATGCTCGCCGCCGCGCCGCAGGGCGGCGGCCAGGACCGCGGCGAGGGCTCGATCCTGGGCGGGCTGGGCCGCATCCTCGACGGCGACAACCGTTTCTGAAGCCCCACCGGCGCGGGCGCCGTCTTCCCGCGCCCGCGCCGGTGAATCGCCGTCGCGCAGCCGGTATGCTGCCGCGCCTGTTCCGTCCATTTCCGCTGCCCACGATGCGCGCGCGCTCCCTGTTGCTTCCCTTGCTGGCCGCCTCCCTGACCTGCCTGCTCGCCGGCTGCGGCGGCAACGCGCGCCCGGAACCGCCGCCGTCCGCCCCGCCCGTCCCCGCGACGCAGGCCAAGCCGGTCAAGATCGGCATCGCGCTCGGCGGCGGCGCCGCCAAGGGCTTCGCCCACATCGGCGTGATCAAGATGCTGGAAGCCAATGGCTTCGCCCCGGTCGTGGTCTCGGGCACCAGCGCCGGCAGCGTGGTCGGCGCGCTCTATGCCAGCGGCATGGACGCCTTCCAGATGCAGGAGAAGGCGGTGGCGCTGGATCAGGCCAGCATCCGCGACGTGCGCCTGTTCTCCGGCGGCCTGGTGCAGGGCCAGAAGCTGCAGGACTACGTCAACCAGCAGGTCGGCGGCAAGCCGATCGACAAGCTCGCCAAGCCGTTCGCCGCGGTCGCCACCCGCCTGGAGGACGGCGAGCGCACCGTGTTCGTGCGCGGCAACACCGGCCAGGCGGTACGCGCCTCGAGCAGCATTCCCGGCGTGTTCGAGCCGGTGACGATCGGCCAGTACCACTACGTCGACGGCGGCGTGGTCAGCCCGGTGCCGGTGGACGCCGCGCGCCAGCTCGGCGCCGAGTTCGTCGTCGCCGTGGACATTTCCAGCAAGGCCAGCGGCAAGGCGCCGGGCGACCTGCTCGGCACCGTGAACCAGTCGATCGCGATCATGGGCCAGCGCCTGGGCGAAGCCGAGCTCAAGCGCGCCGACATCGTGATCCGGCCGAAGGTGCTGGACATTGGCGCGGCCGACTTCGCCCAGCGCAACGCCGCGATCCTGGAAGGCGAGCGCGCCGCGATGGCGGCGATGCCGCAGATCCGGGCCGCGGTCGCGCGCCTGCAGGACCAGCGCAGCAACGCCACCCGCGCCGCCGCCAGGCAAGCCGCCGAAGCCGCCCACCGCGAATGCCTGGAAAACCGTTCGCGCCTGAGCAAGCTGATGCGCCGCGAGGGCGACTGCCCGGCCCCGGCCGGGGACTGAGCCCCTCCCGAGTCGCCACGGCTGCCCATGACCGGCAAGCCGCCGGTCCGTGGCTTGCGCGTGCCACGGGAAAACCTGCCGTCGCTTCCGCGAAGGTCAAGTCCCGCAACGCCCACTGCACGCTGTCCGGAAGGCGCTGGGTCTTCGCATCCCCGCCATCGGACATGACCCGATGGCGTTCAGTATCGCGCGGGCCAGTGGCTCGCAAGCAGCAGTCCTTCGTCCCCGCCTTCGCCGGGACGACCGCAGAGACAGCGTGAAGAAACAGATGGCGGAACCAACGACGAACCGCTAATCCCCACCCAATCGCCGCGCCTCACGCACCCGCCAACCGCGCCGGCTGGCCCAGGCCCCCAGCATCAACGCCGACAGACCGCTCCACCCCAGCGCCCGCGAATCGAACAGCAGGCACAGCGACGACGTCGCCACGAACAGCCAGAACACCGGCCGGGTTTCCCAGAACCCCGGGCCGCTGGCAAAGAACACCCCGTTCACGCGCTCCCTCGACACACGCCGGTTCGCGTCCATTCGATCCCCCCTTCCTTGATCGCCGTAGAAAACCGCCGGCTCCGCCGGACCGGCGGCGAGTGTAGGCCAACGCCGGGCGCCTAATCCAGATGCGACAGCGGCAGCGCGACCGGTTCCTTCACCGTGAGCAGCACGAAGCTGGAATTGACGTCGGACACGCCGGTGGCGTTGAGCAGGCGGTCGAGCAGGAAGCGCGAGAAGTGCTCCAGGTCCTGCACCTGCACGTGCAGCAGGTAGTCCATGTCCCCGGTCAGCGCCCAGCACGCCACCACCTCGTCCCAGCCGCGCACGCCTTCGGCGAACCGCTCGATGTCGCCTTGCCCGTGCTGCTTCAGCTGCACCCGCACGAACGCCTGCAGCCCCAGGCCCAGCGCGCGCGCGTCCAGCCGTGCGCCGTAGCCGGCGATGATTCCCGCCGCCTCCAGGCGCTGGGTGCGGCGCAGGCAGGCCGAGGGCGAGAGATTGATCTGCGCCGCCAGGTCGGCGTTGCTGGTGCGGCCCTGCGTCTGCAGCAGGGCGAGCAGGCGAAGATCGGTGCGGTCGAGCGGGATCGAGGCGGCCATGTGTTGCGCTGAAAAATCCATTGACGCAACAAGATTGCGCTAAATCGGCTTTTCCGCGCAACTTTGCAAGCCCGTTGCGCCCGCGCTCCGCTATCGTGCATCCAGCCCGATCCCATCCCGGAGTCCGCGATGAACGCCGTTCCCCGCCGCGTCGAGAACCAGCTCACCGACAAGGGCTACGTGCCGGTCTACACCACCGCCGTGGTCGAGCAGCCCTGGGAGGGCTATTCGGCCGACGACCACCGCACCTGGGGCACGCTCTACGCGCGCCAGCGCGAACTGCTGGTCGGGCGCGCCTGCGGGGAATTCCTGCGCGCGCAGGACGCGATGGGCATGGATGCGCGCGCGATCCCGCGCTTCGACCGGCTCAACGAGGCGCTCGGCGCGGCCACCGGCTGGACCCTGGTCGGCGTGGAAGGCCTGCTGCCGGAACTGGATTTCTTCGACCACCTGGCCAACCGCCGCTTCCCGGTGACGTGGTGGATCCGCCGGCCCGAGCAGATCGACTACATCGCCGAACCGGACCTGTTCCACGACCTGTTCGGCCACGTGCCGCTGCTGATGAACCCGGTGTTCGCCGACTACATGCAGGCCTACGGCCGCGGCGGCGTGAAGGCGCACGGCATCGGCCCGGAGGCGCTGCAGAACCTCACCCGCCTGTACTGGTACACGGTGGAGTTCGGCCTGATCGACACGCCCGACGGCCTGCGCATCTACGGCGCCGGCATCGTCTCGTCCAAGGGCGAGTCGCTGTACTCGCTGGAATCGCCCGCGCCCAACCGGATCGGCTTCGACCTGGAACGGATCATGCGCACGCGCTACCGTATCGACAGCTTCCAGAAGACCTATTTCGTCATCGACAGCTTCGAGCAGCTGATGCAGGCGACCGCGCCGGACTTCACCCCGGTCTACGCGCGCCTGGCCGACCAGGACGCGATCCCGGCCGGCGAAGTCCTCGATACCGACCGCGTGCTGCAGCGGGGCAGCGGCGAAGGCTGGAGCCAGGACGGCGACGTGTGAGCCCGCGCGGCGCGGCGCGGCGTTCCCGTCGCTACGCCGTGCCGTCGAGGACCTGCTTGAGGACGAGGGCGCTGTTGTGCCGTTCGTCCTTCGAAGCGTAGACCAGGGTGACGTGGCCCTGCCGGGCGAGCCTGCGCAGTTCCTCCAGCGCCGGATTGGATTCGAGCTCGGCGCGGTACTTGGCCTGGAACGCGTCCCACTTGGCCACCTCGTGCCCGTACCACTTGCGCAGCGCGGGCGACGGCGCCACGTCCTTCAGCCACAGGTCGACATGCGCGGCCTGCCTGGTCATGCCGCGCGGCCACAGCCGCTCGACGAGGATGCGCTTGCCGTCGCTCGAGGCGGGCGGCTCGTAGACGCGCTTCAGGGATACCTTCATTCCGGTGCACCTCGCCTGGCTTGCGACAAGGCGACGGCATCGCGCCCATCCGCCATTGCCGCTTCCGCCCCGGGACGACGCTACTACGCTGCCGCGGGCAACGACAAGCCTCGATCCCGCGGGAATCAGTGCCCGCTGCTCTTGGTCGGATACGCCAGCAGGATCACCAACGGTTCCTCGCCGGTCTGCAGCAGCGCATGCGTGCTGCCCGGGCGCGTGAGCAGGGCATGGCCGGGTCCGACTTCGTATTGCCTGCCGTCCAGCGCGTACAGGCCGCGCCCGCTGACTATGTAATAGACCTCGTCCTTGTGGTGCGGGTGCAGGCCAATGCCGGCGCCCTTGTGCAGCACGCGCTTGCGCAGCACGAAGGGCAGCCCCGGCGCGTCGGCGAAGAACGGGTAGGCCGTGGTCGTCCCGGCGCCGCCGTGCGGGCCGGGCTGCTCGCGCGCCACGTCACGCTCGTGCTGGACCAGCGAGGGATGCGCCTGCGCGGCGCGGACCCGGGTGGCGTCGGCGCTGGCGCCGCAGTCGATGTCGCGCCGCAGCTGCGCCTCGAGCGCCGGCTGCAAGGCCACCCAGCCCTGCATCACCAGGCAGGCCACCGCGGTCGCGCCGGCCCGGCTGAAGTGCGTGCCGTCGGCCTTGCCCTGCTCCGGCACGAACATGAAATAGGGCCTGGCCGCTTCCTCGCCCAGGCCGCGGATCCACGCGGTCGAGCTGGCGTTGAGGTCGATCAGCGCCACCTGCTCGCGCTGCGCCAGCTGCCTGACCGCCTGGGTGTACGGGCCGTGCGTGTCGAGCAGCGAGCCGAAGTCGTACAGCAGCCGCGCCACCGGCGTGATCAGCACCGGTAGGGCGCCCTTGTCGCGGGCCAACTGCACGTAGCGCATCAGGTAGCGCGGATACGCCTCCTGCGGATCGTCGTAGCGGGTCGGGTCCTCGAACTTGGCGTCGTTATGGCCGAACTGGACCAGCAGCACGTCGCCGGCGCGCAGTTCCGCGGCGATCGCGTCCAGGCGGCCTTCCTCGATGAAGCTGCGCGCGCTGCGCCCGCCCTTGGCATGGTTGCGCACGCTCCACTGCGCCGGGTCGAGCCACGACTGCAGCATCTGGCCCCAGCCGGCCTGTGGCGCGCGTTCGGGACCGTACTCGGCGGCGGTGGAATCGCCGGCGACGAAGACGCGCTGCGGGGCGGCGGCGTGGCTCGCACCGGCAAGCAGCAGCGGCAACAGCAGCAACAGGCGCAGCATGGCGTGGCTCCCGTGTGGCATGCCGGCTAAAGGCCGGCATTACCGGCTCGTATCTGGAAATGGGAACGCAGATGAGCCATGGTCTTGATCGGCTCCCAGCGGAGTCGCCCCCATCCGCCCTTCGGGCACCTTCCCCCGCAAGCGGGGGAAGGGAACGGCGGTCAACGCGCCAGCCAGCCGCCGTCGACCGGGATGATCGCGCCGTTGACGTAGTCCGAGGCCGGCGAGGCCAGGAACACGGCGGTGCCGCCGAGGTCGGCCGGCGTGCCCCAGCGCCCGGCCGGGATGCGGTCGAGGATCGCCTTGCTGCGGTCCTCGTCGGCGCGCAGCTGGGCGGTGTTGTCGGTGGCCATGTAGCCCGGCGCGATCGCGTTGATGTTCACGCCCTTGCCGGCCCACTCGTTGGCCAGCAGGCGGGTGATGCCGGCGATGCCGCTCTTGCTGGCGGTGTACGACGGCACGCGGATGCCGCCCTGGAACGACAGCATCGAGGCGATGTTGATGATCTTGCCGCTGCCCTGCGCGATGAAGTGGCGGCCGGCGGCCTGGCTCATGAAGAAGGCGGCCTTGATGTTGACGTTCATGACGTCGTCCCAGTCCTTCTCGCTGAAATCCACCGCGTCGGCGCGGCGGATCAGGCCGGCGTTGTTGACCAGGATGTCGACGCGGCCGAGGCCGGCGATGGTTTCGTCGAGCACGCGCTGCACCGGCTCGATGGTGATCAGGTTGGCCTCGATGTTGAGGAAGCGGCGGCCCAGCGCCTTGACCTTCTCCTCGGTCTCGGCGGCGTGGACGATGCCGGCACCGGCGATGTCCGCGCCGGCCTCGGCCAGCGCCAATGCGATGCCCTGGCCCAGGCCGGTGTTGGCGCCGGTGACCAGCGCGACCTTGCCTTCCAGGCTGAACGGGTTGTTTGCCATGCGAAATCCCCTCGGTTGACGCGGATGGTGTCGGGCGGCCGGCGGATTCCCAGGCCCCCATGAAAAGCGCAGCGGGGCGGAGCCCCGCTCCACGGCGTTACTTGAGCTGGCAGATGTCCAGCACGTGCATATCGGTGTAGTCCAGGTTCTCGCCGCCCATCGCCCAGATGAAGGCGTAGTTGCTGGTGCCGGCGCCCATGTGGATCGACCACGGCGGCGAGACCACGGCCTCGTCGTTCTTGATGACGATGTGGCGCTGCGCGTCCGGCTCGCCCATGAAGTGGTAGACGCGGTCGTTCTCGCCCAGGTCGAAGTAGAAGTAGACCTCGCTGCGGCGGTCGTGCAGGTGCGGCGGCATGGTGTTCCAGACGCTGCCCGGCTTGAGGATGGTCAGGCCCAGCAGCAGCTGCGAGGACGGGCAGGTCGCCGGCACGATGTACTGGTAGATGGTGCGCTCGTTGCTGGTCTCCAACGCGCCGCGCTCCAGCGGGACGGCATCCTTGATCGAGATGTGCCTGGCCTCGAAGCGCGCGTGCGCCGGGGTGGAAGCCAGGTAGAACTTGGCGGGATGGGCCGCATCGGCCGAGGCGAACACCACCTTGGCGCTGCCCATCGGCACGTACAGGCCGTCCTTCGGCGCCAGGGTGTAGGCGGTGCCGTCCACGGTCACCGTGCCGGTGCCGGCGCCGACGTTGATCACGCCCAGCTCGCGGCGCTCCAGGAACGGATGCCCGGCGGCCGAGGCCGGCTCGGTCTGCGCCGGCAGCGCGATCGGGGCGTCGGTCGGAGCGGCGCCGCCGATCACGAAGCGCTCGTAGTGGGTGTACTTGAGGACGATCCGCCCTTCCGCGAACAGCCCGTCGAGCAGGTACAGCTCGCGCAGCTCGTCGTTGCTGGCGCCCTGGACGGCGGCGGGATGGGTGGCGTAGTGGGTCTTGCAGTACAGGGACATGGGGCTCTCCGGTGGGCGGGGCGACGATGCGTCCCGCAAGGGTCGGGAGCGATTCTAATGGGTTTTGGAAACCGGTGTCATTTTGCGGTGCAAGGTGGGGGATGCCTGCCGCCAGCGCCGGAGCAGGCCGATCGCATCAAGGTCACTGGAGGAAAGCCCCCTTTGTTAAGGGGGCGCGCCGAAGGCGCGGGGATAGGCGAGGCGAGGAAGGGGCCCGAAGTTCGCTGCGCGAACTTCGGGGCGCCGCCCGCACAGCGGGCAGCACTTCCCCGCCAGCCCCCGGAGGACTGACCTTCGGTCAGTCCTCCGGGGGCTGGCAGGAATCCCTGACGATCAAGTGCGGGCGCACGCTGGCGGTGGGCAGCATCGGCGTGCCTTCCGGCTGGATCAGCATCGCCGCGGCGGTACGGCCGGTGTCGCGGGTGTGGCGGCGCACCGAGGTCAGCGGCGGCCACAGCCGCGAGGCCAGCGAGCTGTCGTCGTAGCCGATCACCGAGAGCTGGCGCGGGATGCTGATGCCGGCGCGCAGGGCCACCTTGTAGATACCGGCGGCCATCTCGTCGTTACCCGTGAAGATCGCGGTCGGCCTCCGCTTGCTGCCGAGCAGCAGCTTCTCGGCCGCGGCCACGCCGGACTCGAAGGTGTAGCCCGCCTCGACCACGCGTTCCGGCGGCAGTTCGATGCCGCGCCGCTGCAATGCCTCGAGGAAGCCGCCGGTGCGCTCGATCGAGGAGCGGTAGGCGCTGGGACCGGTGACCAGGGCGATGTCGCGATGGCCGAGCGAGAGCAGATAGTCGGCGGCCTCGGCGGCGCCGTCGCGGTCGTGGGTGATCACCGTCTGCGAGGTGGTGTCCAGCGCCACCGAGGCGATGCGGGTGTAGCGGCAGCCGATCTCGGCGAGCATGTCGGCCAGCGCCTGGTCCTCGGAGGCGCGCGGCACCAGGATCACGCCGTGCAGCTTCTGCGCCTGCACGAAGCGGCGCACGCCCTCGATGTAGCCGGGGCTGCGGGTGTCGCACGGGTGCACCACCAGCTCGAAGCTGGAGCCGCGCAGCGCGTCGAGCGCGCCGTACTGCATGTCCACGATGTACTGCGCGGTCGGGTTGTCGTAGACCATGCCGATCAGGAACGAGCGGCGGAACGCCAGCCCGCGCGCGAGCGGGTCGGGCGCGTAGCCGACCTCGCGCATCAGCGCCTCGACCTTCTCGCGGGTGTCCTGCCGCACCAGTGGCGAGTTGTTGATGATCCGCGAGACGGTCTTCTTGGAGACACCGGACAGGCGGGCGATGTCGTTGATGGTCGCCGCCTTGCCCTTGGGCAGGCCCGACGCGGGCTCTTCGGCTTTCTTGCGCGGCATGGTGGGTGACCGGTTGGAATGGGGGAATTCTAGCCGCTGGGCCAGGCGTCCGTAGGAGCGGCGGGGCTGCCCTGCAAGGCCCGGCCGCGGCCGAAGCCGCTCCCACGGGTGCCGTCAGTCCAACGCCCGGTAGCGGAAGTGGCGGAAATGCACCTTGCCGTTGCCGGCGGCGTAGAGCGCCGGCTTCAGCGCCAGGAACTTGCCGGCGACGTTGTGGTGGTAGCCGGACACCTCCATCTGCACCGGGTACTTGGTCCACCGCTTGCCGTCGGGGCTGCTGTGGATGGTGACGATGTGGCGGTCGTTGGTGATGCGCAGCCACAGCCTGCCGCCGCGGGCGCTCGGCGCCAGGCTCGCCGGCCGTTCCTCGCCGTAGCGGTGCATGATGAAGTTCTCGCCGTTGCTGCCGACGCCGGCGTAGAGCCGCTCGCTGTAGAACAGCAGCGCGCCGCCCTGCGCACCCGGTTCGATCTCCAGCTCGACCTCGAACTGGTAGGCCGGGTCGGTCGCGGTGAGGGTCAGCGGCGAGCTGTCGCGCGGCTGGCGGCCCTTGCCCTGCAGCGTCATCACGCCGTCGCCGAACGCGAGCCGTGCGTACTCGTCGCGGGCCGGATCGAAGAACGACCACTGCGGACCGAGCTTGCCGGAGGTGAAGTCGTCCGACAGCGCCAGGCCATGCGGCACCGCCTCGCCGCTGGGCTTCTTCAGCGGCTTGCCGAGATCGCCGCCCTTGGCGACGAACCAGCCGTCCGGCGTCCACTCGATCGGATCGAGCAAGGCCTGCCGGCCGAGCGTCCAGAAGCCGTTCTCGTAGCCGTGGTACATCATCCACCAACGCCCGTCGGTGCCTTCCACCAGCGTGGCGTGGCCGCGCGACCACCACGGTTCGTCGCGGCTGACGGTGCGCGTGATCGGGTTGTTGGGCGCGTTCTCCCAGGGCCCGTGGACCGAGCGCGAGCGCGCGGTGATCACCATGTGCCCGGTGGGCGGGCCGGCGGTGCCGCCGACCGCGGTGGTCATGTAGTACCAGCCGTTGTGGCGGGTGATCTTGGGGCCTTCCTGCGCGTAGGCCTCCACGTCCCATTCTTCCGGGTACTTCCAGCCGTCGTAGACGTGCCTGGGCGTGCCGACCACCCTCAGGCCGTCGTCGGACAGCTGCACGTAGTCGCCGCCGCTCAGGAACAGGTAGCGCTTGCCGTCCTCGCCGACCGCATGGCCGGGATCGATGTACTTGCCCAGGCCGATGTCGATCGGCTCGCTCCACGGCCCCTCGATGCGGTCGGCCCAGACCACGAAGTTGCTGCGCGTGCCGGTCTCGCCGCGACGCGCGGGGAAGTAGATGTAGTAGCGGCCCTCGTGCTTGATCAGGTCGGGCGCCCAGATCGCGCCGACGTTGGTGCGGATCGCGTGGCCGATCGGCTGCCAGTTGACCAGGTCGCGCGAGTGCCACAGCGGCAGGCCGGGATAGGCGTCGAACGAGGACAGCGTCATGTAGTAGTCGTCGCCGTCCTTCAGCACCGACGGGTCGGGATGGTCGCCGGCCAGCACCGGGTTGAGGAAGGTGCCGTCGCCGAGGTCGGCGATGCGCTGGTTCTCGATGCCGCGCTTCCACTCGGCGGCGTGCGCGCTGGCGCAGGCCAACGCGGCCAGGAGTACCCACAGGTTCCACTTGCGCATCGTTTTTCCTCCGAAGAATCCCTGCTTTTCCGTAGGAACGGCTTCAGTCGCGACGAGCTTTACCGGCAAGGCCCTGTCGGGACTGAAGTCCCTCCCACGACATCACTCACCCGCGCAGCATCGCCGGCAGCCACAGCGACAGCTGCGGGAAGAACGTCACGATCAGCAGCACGGCCAGCGCGGCCAGCCAGAACGGCCAGATCGTGCGCATCGAATCGGTGATGCTGATCTTGCCGATCGCGGTGCCGATGAACAGCACCGAGCCCACCGGCGGGGTGATCAGGCCGATGCCGCCGGCCAGCACCATCACCAGCGCGAAATGCACCGGGTCCACGCCGTAGGCCTTGACCACCGGCAGGAAGATCGGCGTGCAGATCAGGATCTTCGGCGCCAGGTCCATGAACATGCCCAGCACCAGCAGGATCACCACGATCATCGCCAGCACCGTGCGCTCGCTGTCGGCGAAGCGCTGCAGGAACTCCACCGCCGCCGCCGGCACCTGCAGGTAGGCCAGCAGCCAGCCGAACACCGCCGCGGTCGCGATCACGAACAGGATCACGCCGGTGGTGCGCGCGGCGTGCGTGACCGCCGCGAAGAACTCGGCCCAGCGCAGCTGGCGGTACAGGATCGCGGTGACCAGCAGCGCGTAGACCACCGCGATCGCCGCGCTCTCCACCGCGGTGAAGATGCCGGCGCGGATGCCGACGAAGATCAGCAGCACCAGGCCCAGGCCCGGCAGCGCGCCGACCAGGCGCAGCAGCACCGCGCGCCAGCCCGGGAACGGCTCGGTGCCGTAGCCGCGATGGCGCGCCACCGCGTAGCCGGTCACCATCATCGCCACGGTCATCAGCAGCGCGGGCACGATGCCGGCGGCGAACAGGTCGGCGATGGAGATGCCGCCGCCGGCCGCGGCCGAGAACAGGATCAGGTTGTGCGAAGGCGGCACCAGCAGCGCGACCAGCGCCGCGGTGATGCTGACGTTGACCGCGAAGTCGCGGTCGTAGCCGCGCTTGACCATCTGCGGGATCATCGTGCCGCCGACCGCCGACACGTCGGCGATCGCCGAGCCGGACACGCCGCCGAAGAACAGCGAGGACAGCACGCTGACCTGGCCCAGGCCGCCGCGCATGCGCCCTACCAGCGAGGCCGCCAGCGCGATCAGGCGCTCGGAGATGCCGCCGCGCAGCATCAGCTCGCCGGCGAAGATGAACAACGGGATCGCGATCAGCGACGCCGAGCCGGAACCGGCGGAGATCTGCTGCACCAGCACGACGCTGGGCAGGTCCAGGTACAGCAGCGTCGCCAGCGCGGCCACGGCCAGCGCGTAGGCCACCGGCACGCCGACGGCCATCAGGACGACGAACAGGCCCAACAGCAGGGTGATGGCCATGGCTCAGTGCTCCCCTTCGACGGTGCCGGCGGGCGACGGGCGCGCCGCGCGCCAGGCGCGGTACAGCGCGAACACGCACATCAGCGCGCCGCCGAGCGCCAATGGCAGGTAGTTGATGCTCTGCGGCATCCGCGCGCCGGCGATCTTGATGTCCAGCCCGTCCAGCAGCAGGCGCGCGCTCCACCAGGCGATGACCGCGCCGATGGCGGCCATCACCAGCGCGCGCAGCGCCTCAAGCGCGCGACGGCCGCCTTCGGGGAACTTCTCGGCCAGCAGGAAGAAGCCGAAGTGGCGGTTGGTGTGCACGCCGGCGGCGGCGCCCAGGCTCATCGCGGTGCTCAGCAGCAGCAGCGTGACCGGCTCGGTCCAGCTCGGCGAATCGTTGAGCACGTAGCGGGTGAAGACCTGCCAGCCCTGCACCACCACCAGTCCCAGCAGGGAGGCGGCGGCGATGTAGATGGCGAGGTCGGACAAGCGGTCCAGCGCACGTTGTGCCGGGGGCGGCACGTAGGTGGCGGCGGTATCGGAGGCGGTCTCGGTCATCGGGAACGTCTTCAGGCCAGGTCGCGGATGCGGCGGTACAGCGCCTCGATCTCGGGGCGCCGGTGGTATTCGTCGAGCAGGGGCTGGGCGGCCTTGCGGAAGGCCGCCATGTCGACGTCGTTGGTCTTGACGCCGTGGGCGACCACGGCGCGGCGCGCGGCGTCCTCGGAATCGTCCCAGAGGCGGCGCATCACCGGCACCGACGCGCGCGCCAGGCGCACGATGCGCTCGCGGTCGGCCGGTTCCAGCGCCTCGAAGCTGGCGCGCGACATCACCAGGATGTCCGGCGCGTAGGAGTGCTCGCTCTGCGACCAGAACCGCGCCGCCTCGAAATGGCGGCTGGACTGGAAGCTGCGCATGTTGTTCTCGGCGCCGTCGATCATGTGCGTTTCCATCGCCGAGAAGGTCTCGCCCAGCGACATCGGCGTGGGATTGGCGCCGAGCAGGCGCATGAGCCGGATGAAGATGTCGGAGTTGGCCACGCGCACCTTCAGGCCATGCAGGTCGCGCGGCTCCACGATCGGGTGCTTGGTGTTGTAGAAGCAGCGCGCGCCGGAATCGTAGATCGCCAGCCCGACCAGGCCGCGCGCCTCGAACCCGCGCAGCACCGTCTCGCCGACCTCGCCGTCGAGGGCGCGGCGCAGGTGCGCGACCGAGTCGAACACGTACGGCAGGCACAGCGCCTGGGTCAGCGGGAAGGCGTTGTTGAGCGCGCCGGAGTACACGCGGGTGATGTCGATGGCGCCGAAGCGCGCCATGTCGATCGCCTCGGCCTCGCGGCCGAGCTGGCCGGAGTGGTACAGGCGCAGCTTCAGCCGGCCGCCGGTCTCGCTCTCCAGCTGCTGGCCGATCCAGCGCACCGCCTCGACGGTGGGGTAGTCGGCCACGTGCACGTCGGTGGCGGTCAACAGCTGGCCGCCCGGCACCCGGGTGATGGCCCGGGCCGCGCCCAGCGGTGCGGCCAGTGCGGCGCCGATGCCGGCACCGAGCAAACCTCTGCGTGTGATCATCCGCGCCCTCCCGCGCTGCTCATGATCCGGTGTGGGAATTCAGCCGGCGGCGACCGCCCTGCACTGGATGTCGCCCCAGCCTTCGAAGCGGACCGTCGCCAGCTCGCCGACCTTGATGTCGTGGATGCCGGTGGCGTTGCCGGTGGCGATGAGGTCGCCGCGCTTCAACGGGCGGCCGCGCCGCGCCGAGCGGCCCAGCGCGAACGCGAACGCCGCGCGCAGGCCGCCGGGCAGCAGCGTGGCGCCGCCGGTGCCGACCGTCCGCCCCTCGATCAGCGTCTGCGCGCGCAGCGACCGTTCCTCGCGCGCGGGCCATTCCGGGATCTCCGGGCCGAGGATCAGGCCGTTGTTGTTGCCGAAGTCGGAGACCACCACGCGCGGGCCCAGCTCGTTGATCGTGGCCAACGGGCTGCTGGCGATCTCCACGCCCGTGAACAGGGTGGACGGTACCGCGGCCGCCTCCTCGGGCGTCCAGTGCAGCTTGCCGGCCGGCGCATCGGCGTCCAGGCGCAGCACGTACTCGGCCTCGACCGCGCCGAAGCCGCCGACGAACACCGGGAACTCGACGATGCCACCGGTGGCATCCCAGAGCGCGCGCGAGAAGATCGGGCCGAGCAGGCGGTCGTCGCCGGAATCGTCGCGACGCTCGGCGGCGATGTAGCCGACCTTCCAGCCGACCACCCGGTCCGGCCACTGGGCGATCGCCAGGTCCTGCACCCGGTAGGCGGTTTCGATGTCCACCGGGATCTCCCCGGGGAATCCGGGCAGCGACCGGCCTTCGCGCCGCGCCTGGACAAAGCGCTGGGCGATCCCGGACAGCGCGGACGGAGGCGAATCCTGTTTGCCGGCGTCGTGGTTCAAAGGGTTCCTCCTGGAGTTCGGACGGTTTGTTGCACTGCCCATCGACAGTGGCGTTGCGGTCTGTATATGGTAAACCGGTGTCATTGACAATGTGCAGTGCGGCAAAGCGCCCTGGCGCCGTGCCGCGGGGACCTTGGGAGGGGTTGTAGATGCACGCCAGCAGCACGCGAGGGCGCCGTCCGGCCGGGCGCCTGGCCTTGGCCTTGCTGTTCTTCGCGCCGGCCTGGCCGGCCCTGGCGCAACCGGCGGTCTCGGCGGACACCGCCGCCGAGGCGGCCAGCCGGATCGAGCTGTGGCCGGGCGGGCTCGCGCCGGGCGATGCGCCGTTGGCGATGCCGCAGCGCATCCTCGAGCGCAGCGCCGATCCGGCCTTGCCCGACCGCTATATCGAAGGCGTCGCCCGGCCCTACCTGGTGGTGTACCGACCGGCGCGGCCGAACGGCACCGCGCTGCTGGTCGCGCCCGGCGGCGGCTACCAGCGCATCGTGCTCGACAAGGAAGGTTCGGCGCTGGTGCCGGCGTTCGCCGAGGCCGGCGGGATCACCTTGTTCGTGCTGCGCTACCGGCTGCCGGGCGAGGGCCACCCGCAGGGCCGCGACGTGCCGTTGGCGGACGCGCAGCGCGCGATCCGGCTGATCCGCGCCCGCGCTGCCGCGTTCGGTATCGATCCACACCGGGTCGGCGTGATGGGCTTCTCCGCCGGCGGGCATGTCGCCGCCAGCCTCGGCACCCGCTTCGACGAACGCAGCTACCCGGTGCAGGACGCCGCCGATCGCCTGAGCGCGCGCCCGGACTTCCAGCTGCTGGTCTATCCGGTGATCGACATGGGCCAGGCATCGCGCTGCGCCGCCGCGGCGGGCGAATGCGAAGTCTCCGCACCCATCGCCCATCCCGGTTCGCGCCGGCACCTGCTCGGCGACGCGCCCGACGCCGGAACGGTGCGGCGCTACTCGCTGCAGAACCGGGTCGACGCGCGCGCGCCGCCCACCTTCCTGGTGCACGCGCAGGACGACGCCGTCGTGCCGGTGGAGAACAGCCTGCTGTTCTACGACGCGCTGCGCCGCGCCGGGGTGCCGGCGGAAATGCACCTGTTCCCGCGCGGCGGCCACGGTTTCGGCACGCGCGGCACCGCCGGCCTGACCACCGCGGCCTGGCCGCGGCTGGCGCTGGCCTGGATCGACAGCCTCCAAGAGGAAACGGCGAAATGAGCCACGACACGACATCGCACGACACCACCCGCCGCGGATTCCTGCGCGGCACCGCGCTGGGCGGGCTGGCGCTGGGCCTGGGCGCGCTCGCGCCCGGCGCGTTCGCCGCCGCCGGGTCGACCGCGCCGCTCGCCCGCGTGCGCGGCGGCCGCATCCGCGGCTACAGCGAACGCGGCGTGCACGTGTTCAAGGGCATCCCGTACGGCGCGGACACCGCCGCCTACCGCTTCCAGCCGCCGCGCCCGGAAGCGCCGTGGCAGGGCGTGCGCGACGCCACCGCCTACGGGCCCGCCGCGCCGCAGCCGAAGGCCGGCGGCGAGGCCACCAGCGAGGACTGCCTGTTCCTCAACGTATGGACGCCGGGCCTGCGCGACGGCGGCCGGCGCCCGATCCTGGTCTACATCCACGGCGGCGCCTACAACAACGGTTCCGGCAGCGACCCGCTCTACGACGGCGGCAACCTGTGCCGGCGCGGCGACGTGGTGGTGGTGACGGTCAACCACCGGCTCAACCTGTTCGGCTACCTGTACCTGGCGCAGCTGGGCGACGCGAGCTTCGCCGACTCGGGCAACGCCGGCCAGCTCGACCTGGTCGCCGCGTTGCAGTGGGTGCGCGAACACGCGGCCGAGTTCGGCGGCGACGCCGGCAACGTCACCCTGTTCGGCCAGTCCGGCGGCGGCGCCAAGATCGCCACGCTGATGGCGATGCCGGCGGCCAGGGGCCTGTTCCACCGCGCCTGGACGATGAGCGGGCAGCAGGTCACCGCGGCCGGCCCGCGCGCGGCCACGCAGCGCGCGCAGCTGGTGCTGGAGGCGCTGAAGATCGCGCCGGACCAGGTCGCCAGGTTGCGCACGCTGCAGGTCGCGGACCTGCTGAAGGCGGCGCAGGTCCGCGATCCGTCGCGCGCCGAGAGCACCTCGCTCTATCTCGGCCCGGTGCTCGATGCGCGCGCGCTGCCGGCGCATCCGTTCTGGCCGGAGGCGCCGGAGCAGTCGCGCGCGATCCCGATGGTGATCGGCAACACCCGCGACGAGACCCGCGCCTTCCTCGGCAACGACGAGGAGAACTTCGCGCTGGGCTGGGACGACCTGCCGGCGAAACTGCAGGCGCAGCAGTACGTCGACCTGCCGCCGCAGGTGGTGGTCGCGGAGTACCGCCGGCTGTATCCGCACTACACGCCCTCGGAGGTGTTCTTCGCCGCCACCACCGCCGGGCGCTCCTGGCGCGGCGCGGTCGAGGAACTGGAGGCGCGCGCGCGCCAGGGCGCGCCGACCTGGGCCTACCAGCTGGACTGGTACGCGCGCGGCGGTGCCAACGCGCGCCTGCGCGCCTTCCACACCCTGGACATCCCGCTGGTGTTCGACAACACCGCCGCGGCCGGCGCGCGCACCGGCGACGACGCCGACGCGCGCCGGATGGCCGCCGCGATGAGCGACGCCTTGCTCGCCTTCGCCCGCCGCGGCGACCCGAACCACGCCGGCCTGCCGGCATGGAAGCCCTATTCGCTGCCACGGCGCGAGACGATGGTGTTCGACAGCGACAGCCGCTTGCAGGACGACCCGCGCGGCGGCGAACGCCGGCTCTATGCGCAGGTGCCGTTCGTGCAGCGCGGTACGTTCTGACCCGGAGAGACCCGATGCGGAAGTTCATCCCGGTCTTGCCCCTGCTCTGCGCCGTCTCCGGCGCGCACGCCGCCGAGGACGCGATGCGGCCGCCGGTGGCGCCGATCCACGCCAGCAAGGTGATCCTGGTCGGCGACTCCACCACCGCGGTGCAGGGCGGCTGGGGGCCGGCGTTCTGCGCCGACCACGTCTCCTCGTTCCTGGCCTGCGTCAATCTCGCGCGCGGCGGGCGCAGCACCTACAACTACCGCGCCGAGGGGTCCTGGGACATCGCCCTGCACGAGATGCGCAGCGGCGGCTACGAGCGCACCTGGGTGCTGATCCAGTTCGGCCACAACGACCAGCCCGGCAAGCCCGGGCGCTCGACCGACCTGGCCGGCGAATTCCCCGCCAACCTGCGCCGCTACGTCGAGGAGACCCGCGCCGCCGGCGCGATCCCGGTACTGGTGACGCCGCTGACCCGGCGCCAGTTCCGCGACGGCCGCCTGATCGACGACCTCGGCCCCTGGGCCGAGGCGGTGCGCCGGGTCGCCGCGCAGATGCAAGTGCCGCTCATCGACCTGCACGCGCGCAGCCAGGCCCTGGTGCAAGGCATGGGCCCGGTGCTGGCGATGCGGCTGGCGCAGGCCCCGGCGACACCCGAGCAGGTGAGCGCCGCGCAGGCGGGCACCACCGTCGCCGCGGCGGCGCCCAACGCCCCTGCCTCCGCCGCGCCCCGGCAGGACAACGCCGCCGCCGAGCCGATGGGCCAGCCCAAGCGCGCCTTCGACTACACTCACCTCGGCCCGGAGGGTGCCGCGTTGTTCGCCGCGATCGTCGCCGACGAGCTCGCGCGCAACGTGCCGCAGATGCGCCGCATGCTGATTCCCTGAGACGATGCCGATGACCACGCGACGCGGGTTCCTCAAGTCCGGTGCGGCCGCCGCGCTGCTGGCGCAGTTGCCGGCCCTCGCCAAGGCGCAGGGCACGGTCGCCGCGGACGATGCGCTCACGCTGTGGTACCGGCAACCGGCGCGGCAATGGGTGGATGCGCTGCCTTTGGGCAACGGCCGCTTCGGCGCGATGGTGTGGGGCGGCACCGCGCGCGAACGGCTGCAGTTGAACGAGGACACGCTGTTCGCCGGCCAGCCCTACGACGCCAATCCGGCCGGCGCGCTGGACGCGTTGCCGCGGATCCGCGAACTGGTCTTCGCAGGGCGCTACGCCGAGGCCGAGGCGCTCGCCGATCGCACGATGATGTCGCAACCGGCGGGGCAAATGCCGTTCCAGGCGCTGGGCGACCTGTGGCTGGACCTCGACGGCCAGGGCGGCATTTCCGGCTACCGGCGCGAGCTCGACCTGGACCGGGCCCTGGTGCGCACGCGCTACCGCGCCGGCGACGCCACGCATACCCGGGAAAGCTTCATCTCGGCGCCCGACCAGTGCCTGGTGATGCGGCTGCGCTGCGACCGGCCCGGCCGCATCGACGGCTGGCTCTCGGCCGCCAGCGAACTGCCGCACGAGGTGGCGTCCGAAGGCGGCGAGCTGCGCATGGACGGCCGCAACGGCGAGCGCTCCGGCATTCCGGGCGGCCTGCGCACCTGCCTGCGCGTGCGGCTGCTGGCCCAGGGTGGACGGATCGCCGCCGAGGACGGGCGCCTGCGTTTCGACGGTTGCGACGAACTGGTGCTGATCGCCAGCGCAGCCACCAGCTATCGCCGCTACGACGACGTGTCCGGCGACCCGCAGGCGATCACGCGCGAGCGCCTGGATGCGGTCCGCGGCCGCTCGTACGAACAGCTGCTGCGCGCGCACCTGGACGATTACCAGCCGCTGTTCCGGCGGGTCTCGCTCGACCTGGGCGGCCACGACGCGCACCGGCGCGCCACCGATGCGCGCGTGGCGGAGGAAACCGACGATCCAGCGCTGGCGGCGCTGTACTTCCAGTTCGGTCGCTACCTGCTGATCGCCAGCTCGCGACCGGGCACGCAGCCGGCCAACCTGCAAGGCATCTGGAACGACCTGCAGGACCCGCCGTGGTCGAGCAAATGGACGCTCAACATCAATGCCGAGATGAACTACTGGCCGGCGCAGGCGACCGCGCTGGCCGAGTGCGTCGAGCCGCTGGAAGCGATGGTGCGCGACCTCGCCGAGACCGGCCGGCGCACGGCGCAGCGCATGTACGGCGCACCGGGCTGGGTGGTCCACCACAACACCGACCTGTGGCGCCAGGCCAGCCCGGTGGACGCCGCGCGCTTCGGCATCTGGCCGATGGGCGGCGCCTGGCTGCTGCAACCGCTGTGGGACCACTGGGACTACGGCCGCGACCTGGATTACCTGCGCCGCGTATACCCGTTGTTCCGCGGCGCGGCCGAGTTCTACGCCGCGGTGCTGGTGGAGGATCCGCGCACCGGCGAGCTGGTCACCAATCCGTCGATGTCGCCGGAGAACCCGCACCCGCATGGCTCCACCCTGTGCGCGGGCCCGGCGATGGATTCGCAGTTGCTGCGCGACCTGTTCGGGCAGTGCATCGAGGCGGCGCGGCGGCTCGGGCAGGATGACGGTTTCGCGGCCAGGCTGGCGACCCTGCGCGCGCGGCTGGCGCCGGACCGCATCGGCCAAGCCGGGCAGTTGCAGGAATGGCGCGAGGA
This sequence comes from Pseudomonas sp. Hp2, assembly GCF_006386585.1. Taxonomy (NCBI): domain Bacteria; kingdom Pseudomonadati; phylum Pseudomonadota; class Gammaproteobacteria; order Pseudomonadales; family Pseudomonadaceae; genus Pseudomonas; species Pseudomonas sp. Hp2. The sequence goes on along the minus strand of NZ_VAHJ01000004.1, from coordinate 251,984 downwards.
CTGGGACATGCAGGCGCCCGAACCGCACCATCGCCACGTCTCGCACCTCTACGCGTTGCATCCGTCCAGCCAGATCAACGTGCGCGACACGCCCGAGCTGGCCGCCGCGGCCCGCCGCTCGCTGGAACTGCGCGGCGACGATGCCACCGGCTGGGGCATCGGCTGGCGCCTGAACCTGTGGGCACGCCTGCGCGACGGCGAGCACGCGCACAAGATCCTGCGCATGCTGCTGGCCCCGGCGCGGACCTATCCCAACCTGTTCGACGCGCACCCGCCTTTCCAGATCGACGGCAACTTCGGCGGCACCGCCGGCATCGCCGAGATGCTGCTGCAGAGCTGGGGCGGCACGATCTTCCTGCTGCCAGCGCTGCCGAAGGCCTGGCCCGACGGCGAAGTCCGCGGCCTGCGCGCACGCAATACCGCCACCGTCGGCCTGCGCTGGCGCAACGGCGGGCTCGACCGCGTGGACCTGGCCAGCGCCAAGGGCGGCCGCTACCGGCTCGACCACGCCGGCACCACCAGCGAGTGGACGTTGCGGGCAGGGCAGGCGATTGCGCTGCGCTGGGATGGAGCGAGGTTGGTGCGCGAGGGTTAGAGGGTTGCTGGCAATGCGCTGGTACTGAGCGGCAACGGTAAAGCCGTCGGGACTGAAGTCCCTTCCACAAAGCCAAAACACCGGCTGTTGCTGTTAAAGCTTTTGCCTTTATTGATTGCCAACAGCCCCAAAAAGCCAAAGAAAAGCCCGTGGATGATCAGCCGTTCGGCTGCTGAAAAGCGCTTCCCGCTATCGCGGCGATGACGATAGATCGCGAGGCTTCGCCCGTACTCTCATCCGCCCCTTCGGGGCACCTCGCTTCGCGCCCCGGCCTGGCGCAGCGCGCCAGGCGTTCAGGCGTGTGCGAACCCATGGTTCGCAAGCAACACGCCCTCACCCCATAGGGAGAAGGGATCAGCGGATCTCGATCCCCGCCCACACATCACCCCGTCCCCTTAACCTCCGCCACCCACGCATCCACCTCCCGCTCCAACAACGGCAACGGCACCACCCCGGTCAACAACACCCGGTTGTGGAACTGGCGCGGATCGAACCGATCCCCCAGCGCCGCGCGCGCCTTGTCGCGCAAGCGGATGATCTCCAGCTGCCCGATCTTGTACGAGGTCGCCTGCCCCGGGAACACCACGTAACGATCCACCTCGGAACGCTCGATGCCGTAGTCGATCGCCTGCTGGCGCGTCCACTTCATCGCGTGCAGCCCCGTATCGACCACCAACCTCCGCGCGCGGAACAGCTCCGCATCCAGCTGGCCGAGCAGGCCGGTCGGATCGCCTTCGTACCAGCCGTTCTCCGCCGCCAGGCGTTCGGCATACAGCGCCCAGCCCTCGCTGAAGGCGGAGATGCCGCCCAGCGCGCGGGTCTGGCGGAACTTCGGCAACGCCTTGTTCTCCACCGACAGCGCGATCTGGAAGTGATGCCCGGGCACCGTCTCGTGGTAGGTCAGTGTGCGCAGGCCGAAGCGGGTCAGGCGCTCCGGGCGCAGCGGCATCTGGAACACGCCCGGGCGCGAACCGTCCAGCGGCGGCGCGGTATAGCTGGCGGCGGCGCTCTTCCAGCGGAATTCCGGGTACGGCCGCGCGATCACTTCGCTCTTGGGCACGATGTCGAACAGCGCCGCCGAGCGCTTCTGCGCGTCGGCGATCATCCCGTCGATGTCGGCCATGATCGCCTTGCGGCCGGCATCGTCGTCCGGGTAGGCCAGGTCCTTCTCCAGCCGGGCGATGCGCTCCTTGACGCTGCCCCGGTCGCGCCCGATCGAGCGCAGGATGCGGTCCATCTCGCCCTCGATGCGCGCCACCTCGCGCAGGCCGATCTCGTGGATCTGCCGCGGGTCCAGGCCGGTCGAGGTGAAGCGGCGCAGCTGGTAGCGGTAATAGGCCTCGCCATCGGGCAGGCGCCAGGCGCCGGCGTCGTCGCTCGCCTGCCCGCGCTGCCGCTCCAGCACCGCGATCGCCTGCCGCCAGGCCGGGTAGACCTGCCCGGCCACGATCTTCGCGGCCTGCGCGACGAAGTCCGCGCGCTGCGCCGCATCGACGCCCTGCGCCGATCGCAGCTTGGTGTCCAGCGTCGTCACCAGAGGATTGCGCTCCGGCGGCGACGAGACGAACTGGCGCATCTGCGCGATCGTCTCGTCGATGATGAAGCGCGGCGGCAGGATGCCCTTGGCGGCGCCGTCCTCGGCGCGCTGCACCGCCTCGCCCATCCGCGCCTGGAACAGCGACAGGCGCGCGAGGTAGTTGTCCGCGTCGCGCGCGCTGCCCAGCGGGTGCACCACCGTCATCAGGTTGGGCAGCTGGACGTTGGCGCCGTTCATCTGCTGCAGCGGGAAATCGTGGTCGATGTACTTCTCGCCGTCGACGATCGCCTGCAACTGCCAGGCCATCAGCTCGGCCGATACCCGCTGCGTATCGCTCATCGCGCCGCGGTCGAACTGCCCGAGCCGCTCCAGTCCCTGCCGCGCCAGCGCCACGCTCTCGCGCTCGAACGCGGCGGTCATCGGCGTGATCTGGCGGTCCAGGCGCGCCTGTTCCTCGCCGTCGAAATAGCGGCTGGCGGTCGCGGCCGAAGGCTGCCTGCGCATCCACGCATCGCTGAACTCGGCGAAGAACGCGTCGATCGACGCGGCCGGCGCGGCGGCCGACGGCGCCGGGGCGTCCGGCCGCGATGCGGCGCGGTCGCAGCCGGCGAGCAGCGCGGTGGCCAGGGCGAGGCCGAGGACGAGCGGTCGGGACAGGGCGTGCGCGGGCATGGACTTCCTCGGTCGAAGGGAACCGGTCGATCTTACCGGGCCGTCACGGCCGGTTTCTCCCAAGGCGCATCGCCCAGGTGCCGGATCAGGAACTCGACGAAGCTGCGCACCCGCGGCGGCTGCAGGCGCCGCGCCGGCATCAGCGCGTTGATCTGGGTCGTCGGTGGCGGGTAGTCCGGCAGCACCACCGCCATCCGCCCGGCGCGCAGGTCGTCGGCGATGTGCCACAGCGAATGCACCGCGATGCCCTGGTCGGCCAGCACCGCATCGCGCAGCAGTTCGCCGAAGTTGCTCTCGAAGCGGCTTTCCATGCGCACCTTGACCGTGCCGCCCTCGGGCGTGGTCAGCGTCCACACGTCCTGGCGCCCGTCGCGGCCCATCAGCAGCACGCCGGCATGGCCGGCCAGTTCCTCCGGCGTGCGCGGGGTGCCGTGGCGGCGCAGGTAGCCCGGCGAGGCGCACAGCACCCGGCGGTTTTCGGCGATGCGGCGCGCGACCAGCCCGGAATCGCCGAGCGGCCCGATCCGGATCGCCAGGTCGAAGCCTTCCTTGACCAGGTCGACCAGGTCGTCGCTCAGGTGCGCGCTGATCCGCACGCCCGGGTGCAGCGCCTGGAACTCCGGCAGCAGCGGCGAGACGTACTGCTGGCCGAACGACGCCGACATCGTCACCCGCAGCGTGCCGGACACGCCTTGCGCGCTCTCGCGCAGGCCCTCGGCCAGCGCTTCCAGGTCCTGCACCAGCACCCGCCCGCGCTCGGCCAGGGCCTGGCCCTCCGGGGTGGGATGCAGGCGGCGCGTGGTCCGGTGCAGCAGGCGCACGCCCAGTTCGCGCTCCAGCCGCTTCAGGCGCTGGCTGGCCACCGCCACCGACAGGTCCAGGCTGCGTGCGGCGGCGCTGATCGAGCCGAGGTCGAGCACGCGCAGGAACAGGGCGATATCGCCGATCCGGTCCATGATTTTCAACGGAATGTTGAAGGTATTTCAGGATACCAGGGGTTTTTGCGAATAAATCCTGGGCGCAGGCTGTGCCCCTTTCCGATCCTCCGGTTCGCATCCCGTCGCCCCCGGGCGCCGCCGGGAGCGGCGCGGCTTCCCCCTGTTCGAGTTCAAGGACCCTTCCATGGACATTCCCGCCTCACGCAACCGCATGCCGCTGGCCGTGTACGCCCTGACCGCGGGCGCCTTCGGCATCGGCACCACCGAGTTCGTCATCATGGGCCTGCTGATGCAGGTCGCCGCCGACCTGCACGTGTCCATCGCCAGCGCCGGGCTGCTGATCTCCGGCTATGCGCTGGGCGTGTTCGTCGGCGCGCCGCTGCTCACCGCGGCCACCGGCCGGCTGCCGCGCAAGGCGGTGCTGGTGGCGCTGATGGTGGTGTTCACGCTCGGCAACCTGGCCTGCGCGCTGGCGCCGAGCTATCCGCTGCTGATGGCCGCGCGCGTGCTCACCTCGCTCGCGCACGGCACCTTCTTCGGCGTCGGCGCGGTGGTCGCCACCTCGCTGGTGGACGAGGACCGCAAGGCCTCGGCGATCTCGATCATGTTCACGGGGCTGACCGTGGCTACCCTTCTCGGCGTACCGGCCGGCGCCTGGCTGGGCCTGCAGTTCGGCTGGCGCTCCACGTTCTGGGCCGTGGCCGCGATCGGCGCGGTCGCCACCGTGGTGATCGCGACGCTGGTGCCGCACGACCGCGCCACGCACGCGCCGTCGTCGCTGCGCCGCGAGGTCGCCACGGTACTGAGGCCGCAGGTGCTGCTGGGCCTGCTGATGACCGTGCTCGGCTTCGGCGGCATGTTCACCGTCTACACCTATATCCAGCCGCTGCTGACCGAGGTCGCCGGCTTCGCCGACGCGGCGGTGTCGCCGATCCTGCTGGTGTTCGGCGTCGGCATGATCGTCGGCAACCTGCTCGGCGGGCGCCTGGCCGACCGCAGCCTGCGGCCGGCGCTGCTCGGCACCCTGTCCGGACTGGCGCTGGTGATGGGCCTGATGGGATTCGTGCTGCACAGCCAGTGGGCGATGGTGCTGTTCACCGGCCTGCTCGGCGCCGCCGCGTTCGCCACGGTGTCGCCGCTGCAGCTGTGGGTGCTGCAGAAGGCCGAAGGCGCGCAGAGCCTGGCGTCGAGCCTGAACATCGGCGCGTTCAACCTGGGCAACGCCTTCGGCGCCTGGCTCGGCGGCGCGGTGATCGCGCACGGTGCCGGCCTGACCCCGCTGCCGTGGATCGGCGCGCTGGTGCCCGCGTCCGCGCTGCTGGTGGCGTGGTGGGCGATCCGCCTGGAGCGCGGCACGGCCGTGTCGCGCGCCATCGAATGCAACGAAGCCGGTTGATCGGTCGATTGCCCGTCGTTCTCTTCTGCCGACTCTTCTGCTGATTTCACCCAAGGAAATCCCGATGGAAACCCGTTTGCTCGGCCGTTCCGGCCTCAAGGTCCCTGTGCTCGGCTTCGGCGCCGGCACTTTTGGCGGCAAGGGACCGCTGTTCTCCGCCTGGGGCGATACCGGCGTCGAACAGGCCCGGCGCATGATCGACCTGTGCCTGGAGGCCGGCCTGAACCTGTTCGACACCGCCGACGTGTACTCCGACGGCGCCTCCGAGGAGATCCTCGGCGCGGCGCTGCAGGGCCGTCGCGAGCAGGTGCTGATCTCGACCAAGACCGGCCTGCGCCTGGGCGAGGGCCCCAACGATGCCGGCGCCTCCCGCTTGCGCCTGCTGCGCGCGGTGGATGCCTCGCTCAAGCGCCTGCGCACCGACTACATCGACCTGCTGCAGTTGCATGCCTTCGACGCGATGACGCCGCTGGAGGAAACCCTGTCCACGCTCGACGGCCTGGTGCGCGCCGGCAAGGTGCGCTACCTGGGCGCGTCCAACTACGCCGGCTGGCAGCTGATGAAGGCGCTGTCGCTGGCCGATACCCATGGCTGGTCGCGCTTCGTCGCCAACCAGGCCTATTACTCGCTGGCCGGGCGCGACTACGAGTGGGAGCTGATGCCGCTCGGCCTGGACCAGGGCGTCGGCGCGGTGGTGTGGAGTCCGCTCGGCTGGGGCCGGCTGACCGGCAAGCTGCGTCGCGGCCAGCCGCTGCCCGAGCGCAGCCGGTTGCACGCGACCGCGTCGATCGGCCCGGCGATCGACGACGAACGCCTGTTCGGCATCGTCGACGTGCTCGACGCGATCGCCGCCGAGACCGGCCGCAGCATCCCCCAGGTGGCGATCAACTGGCTGCTGCAGCGCCCGACCGTGAGCACGGTGCTGATCGGCGCGCGCGACGAAGCGCAGTTGCGCGACAACCTCGGCGCGGTGGGCTGGTCGCTGAGCCCCGACCAGGTCGCGCGGCTGGACGCCGCCAGCGCGGTGGAGCCGCCTTATCCGTACTACCCGTACTGGCGCGGCCAGTTCGCCGAACGCAGCCCCGTGCCGGTCTGACCGGTCCCCGCGGGCACCCCCTACAATGCGCCTTCCGGCGGCCTGGCCGCCGGAGTTTTGCCGCCAGCGCAGGCCGGCGGCTTGCCGTCGATTGAGGGGCCCCCATGAAACCGATCCATCGCGGCGCCTTGCCGGCCCTGCTGCTGGCGCTGTCGGCCTGCAAGCCGCAGCCCGCCGCGCCGCCCGTCGCGCCATCCCCCGAACCGCCGGCGCGGCCGCTGGTCAGCGCGCCGCAGGCTCCCCTGCACGAAGCGCACGTACGCGACGCCGAACAGGCCTTGCAACGGCTGACCGCACGCCTGGAACGCGACAAGGTGTACCCGGACGCATGCAACGCCTACGTGCTCGAGAGCGGCGATGGCGACGGCGACCGGAGCTTCGATATCGCCGTACGCGAACGCCACGGCGAGGGCTGCCCTGGCGACCCGCAGACCACCCCGGTACGCGACCGCTTCAGGGTCGGCCGCAACGGCAGGATCCACTGGTACGACCCGATCGAAGGCGAATTCGTCGATTACGCCGAACGCGCGCAACGCCTGAAGGCCCTGGGCGCCACCGGGATCTGATCTTTCGTCCCTCGGATGAGGCTGCGTCCGTTGTCTCGTGCAAGCTTGGCCGCGGCCGTTGTGGGAGCGGCTTCAGCCGCGACGGGGCTTTGCCGAGGCGCTCCCTCCCACAAAGGTCCTATTCCCTATCGATTACCGGCAAGGCCCCATCTCGGCCGAAGCCGCTCCCACAACGGCCGCTCTCAGGGTTTGGAAGAAGGCCCGCTTACTCAAGCCGTACCGGCAACGCCCAGACGCTATTGGGATCACCTCCACGAGCACGCCGCAGACTCGCCCGCGCCATCGCCCAGTACGCCCAGGCCAGGACCAACGCGCACGCGTCCACCGCCAGGACGACCATGTCGTTCCATGGCATGACCCAGCCATTCGCACCGAACAGCCCCGCCACCGGCACCAGCGCCGTCGCCAGCGCGCACAGCAGCAACAACTCATAGGCGCCGCGCGCCGTCGGCCGCAGCAGCGCCCACGCCAAGCTGCCCAGGAACACCGCGTAATAGACCAGCTTCTCCTGCCCCGGCGGCAACAGGCGCGCCGCCACGAACAGCGCCGACACGCCCGCCACGCACCCCAGGCATACGCCCACGGTCAGCCGCGCCATCGCGTGCGTGCGCGCCGGCTGCTCCGGCTGGCGGCGCTTGCGCCGCGCTTCCACCCACAGCAGGTTGCCGCTGTAGAACAGGAACGCGCCGCCGAGCCCGAGCAGGAAGTACAGCCATTGCAGCGGCGCATGGCCGAAATTGCCGAAGTGCAAGGCCTGCAGGCCGCGCAACGACGCCACGCCCGGCGACATCGTGCGCGGCTCGAGCACGTTCAGCACCTTGCCCGTGGCCGCTTCCATCGCCACGCCGCCGAGCGTGTTGAGCCGGCGCTGCTCGTTGTGCCCGTATACCTCCACGCGCGCGTTGGCATCGCCGGCATCGTGGAACGACAGGCTCTCGGGCACCAGGCCGGGGCTGGCCTCGCGCGCGCGCCGCAGCAGCTCGGCGACCGGCAACGCCGGCGCCTTCACGCGGGCGGGCTCGACGTGCGGGGTCAGCTCGAAATCCGCTTCCAGCACCTGCATCAGCTTGCCGCCGAACACCAGGTACTGGAACGGCGCCAGCAGCAGCACGCCCAGGCACAGCACCGCGCCGGACCACGCGAAGACCACGTGGAACGGCAGCGACAGCACGCCGATCACGTTGTGCGCGTCCTGCCACAGCCGCTTGACGTTGCGCCCCAGCCGCAGCGCGAACAGGTCCTTCAGGAACGCCGGCGCGTAGATCACCACGCCGCTGACCAGCGCCAATCCATAGAGGATGCAGACCACGCCGAACAGGTAGGTGCCGAACGTGCGCGGCAGGCCGGCGGTGAAGTGCAGGTCGTAGAGGAAATCGACGAAGCCGACCCGCCAGGGCCGCCGTTCCACCCCGCCATCGGCTCCCGGCTCGAACATCACGACCCCGCCGAACGCGTTCTCCGCCGCCGGGCCGAACGCGTAGAGCCGCGGCACCGGGCCGTGCTCGCCGGCCAGGATCAGCGAGAACGACTCGGCCAGCGCCGGATGCCGGGCCAGCACGCCGTCGAGCAGGGCCTGCGCGGATCGTTCCGGCGGTTGCGCCGGCACGGTCGCCGCGGGCCGGCGCTGCCAATCGCCGAGCTCGTGGGTGAACACGGTGATCGCGCCGGCGTAGAACGCGATGAACAGCGCCATGCCGGCGAGCAGGCCGGTCCAGGTATGCAGCGACAGGAAGCTGCGCAGCGTCGCGGCCTTCATGCGCCCAGCTCCGTCCAGCCCAGCGCCTTGACCGCATACAACGCGGCGTAGCACAGCAGCGTCGCACCGCCAAGCCATGCCCAGGCGCGCGCGCCGCTGCGGCAGGCGAACGCCAGTGCCATCGCGCCGATCCATGCCGGGAACGACAGCAGCAGCCACGGCAACGTATGCACCTGCAGCGGCCCCGGCCACAGCAGGACGATCAGGCCGACCAACCCGGTGGACAGTGGCAGGCCGAGCAGGATCGCGGCGGACCATTTACCCGGCATGGCCACGCTCCCGGCGCACGCGGCGCCACGCATCGAGATAGGGCAGCAGCACCGCGCCGAGCATGAAGGCGGTCAGCGCGGAGAACACGCCGGCCCAGGTCCCGAGCGCGGCGATCGCCGCGGCCAGCGCCAAGGCGGCCAGCAGCCAGCCCAGGCCGCGCAGCGCGCGTGCATGCGCGCGCCAGCCCGGGCGCAGTTGCTGGTGCGCGGTGGCCAGGTAGAACGCCAGCGCCGAGGCCAGCGAGGACAGGAGATAGAGAAGGGTCATGCGTGTGGCTCCGGCAGGCTCACCAACGATAATCAAAACCGATCCCGACCACGCGCGGCGCGCCGACGATGCCGTTGGGCTCGCTGCCCCAGCGGTACTGGACGTAGCCGCGGTCGAACAGGTTGCTGGCGAACAGGTAGGCGCTCCAGTCCAGGTTCTCGTAGCCGAACCGGGCGTTGACCAGCAGGCGCGAGGACAGCACCGGGGCATCGTCGCCGACGTCGGTGCGCACCCGGTCGCGCCAGTTGGCGTTGAGGTTGGCCAGCCAGCCCTCGCCCCAGCGCCAGTTGGCGCCCGCCGCCACGGTCCAGCGCGGGGCGTAGACGAACTCGCTGCCGCTGTAGTCGGTGTCCAGCGACGCGCCGTCGGGCAGCACGAACTCGTCGTAGCGCGTGCGCGAGAAGCCCAGCGAGGCATAGGCGTCGAAGCGTTCGCTGGCGCGCCAGGCGCTCTCGACCTCGAAGCCGTACAGGTGCGCGCGGCCGGCGTTGACGGTGTGGTAGTCGTAGCCGTTCAGGCCGAAGCGCGCCAGCGCCTGCTTGTCCTTCCAGTCGATGTAGTAGGCGTTGGCGTTGAAGGTGAGCCGGTCGTCCAGCCATTGCGTGCGCAGGGCCAGCTCGTAGTTCCAGGTGTATTCCGGGTCGAACGCGAACACCTGGCTGCGCGCGACGTTGAAGCTGGAACCGCCGGAGCGGTAGCCGCGCTGCACGGTCAGCGCCAGCGAGCGGTTCGCGTCCCAGGACCAGCGCAGGCCCGCCTTGGGCAGGAACGCCTGGAAATCGCGGCTGCTCGACGGGGTATGCCCGCCGCTGGCCTGCGCCACCAGCCCGAGCACCGCCTGGTTGATGCCGGCCGCGGCCCGGTACAGCGCCGTGCCCGGCGCGCCGAACGCGGCCGGATCGGGCAGCGTGCCGACGAAGGTCGCCAGCGTGTCGCTGGAGAAGGTGTATTCCTGGCGGTCGTAGCGGAACCCCGCCAGCAGCGCCAGGCGCCCGCCGAGCGCGTATTCGCCATCGGTGAAGAAGGCCAGGTTGTCCGAGCGGCTGGGCGAGTCGCTGAGGTAGTCCACCGGGATCGCCGGCAGCGCCTGCGCGTAGCGCCCGGCCAGCTGCGCGGCGGCGGCGGCCGGGAAACCGGCACCCTGCAGCACGCCGGCGATGGTGCCCACGGGGGTATCGATGTTGGCGCGGCTGAGCTGGCGCCGCGCCATGTCGCGGCGCGAGCCGTACACGCCGACCAGGCCCTTCAGGCGCGGCCCGGCATAGCGCAGGCGCAGTTCCTGCGAACGCGAGCGGTAGCGCTCCTCGACATCGCCGTAGTCGCGGTTCTCGGCGGTGAGGTCGCCGTCGAAGTGGCGCCTCGCCTCGGTGTCGGTCCACGAGGTCACCGACGACAGCGACCACGGCCCGCCGAAGTCGTAGTCCACCTCGAGGTTGGCGACCTGCGACAGCGCGTCGGTGGTGTTGGGATCGTCGGACAGGTTGACCGGGTCGTGCAGGGGATCGGGCAGGTCCAGGCGGCTGTACACGTACATGTACGGGCCCTGCCGGTCGTCGCGGGTATAGCCCAGGCGCGCGGTCAGGCCGGGCAGGACCTTGGGCGTCCACAGCAGCTTGGCGCGCGCCATGGTCGAGTCCAGCGCGTCCTCGCGCGCGTTGCGGGTGGCGTTGCGCACGTAGCCGTCGAAGTCGCGGTCCTCCACCGCCACCCGGAAGGCGAGTTCGTCGTCCACCAGCGGGCCGCCGCCGGCAAAGGCCAGGCGGCGGTCGGAGGGATCGGAGAGCAGCGCGCGGGCGCGGCCGCTCCAGTCGAAGGTCGGGTCCTCGGTGCGGATGACGATCGCGCCGGCCAGCGCGTTCTCGCCCTGGATCGTGGACTGCGGGCCGCGGAACACCTCCACCTGGGCGATGTCCCACAGGTTGGTGGGGCCGGCATCGCTGACCTGGCTGGGCAGCGCGGCGCCGTCCAGGTAGGTGGTGGCCAGCGGATTGGCGGCGCCGGCCTCGTCGGCGATGCCGCGCAGGGTGAAGCCGCGCGCGCCGTACATCGGGGAGACGTTGGCGGTGCGCCCGATCACGTCGGCGAGGTTGCGCAGAGTCTCCTGCTCGATCCGCGCGGAGGTGGTCACCGCCACGCTGCTGGTGGTGTCCTGCAGCGAGCGGGCGTTCTTCTCGCCGGTGACGACGACGCGGTCGAGCGTGGCCGCATCGGCCGGCGGCGCGGCGACATCGGCCGCGCGCGAGGGGGCGGCCGCCAGCAGTCCGGCGATGGTGGCGGCGAGCACCGTGGGGGTGGCGCGCATGCGAATCTCTCCGTGGCATCGGAACGAAGAGGCATGGCGGCGGCTGTGCCCGTGCAGCTGCCCTCCCCGGGCAGCGTTCAAGCGGCGCAATCTAGCAGACCGCGCCCGCTCCGGCCAGCGGGCGCGGCAGGCGCGCTAGTCGCCGGTCTGGCTGTGCGGCGCGGCGACCGGCTTGGACTGCGGCGAGTCCTTCTGGCGCAACCAGATCGTCAGCACCACCAGCGACAGCACCGCGAGGAATTCGCTCTGCCAGTTCTGGAACGACTCGAACCAGAATTCGCTGCCGGACAGGTGGTACCAGAGGCTGACCGGCGACTCGCCCTTCAGCGCGCGCTCCTCCAGCTCGTGGCGCCAGCTGCCGCACAGGTGCAGCACGAAGCTCATCGCGAACAGCAGCCCGAACGCGATCGCCAGCGAGTTGCCGTACAGCCAGAGCCAGAGGCCGCCCTTGCGCACCGGCCACGGCGCCGGGCCGGGATCGACGCGGTTCTGCTCCTGCGCCGGATCGAGCGGCCGCGACTCGGCCGATCCGGCCTGGCGCAGCTTCACCGCCAGCAGCACGTACATGCCCATCTGCAGGAACTCGCTTTCCCAGTTCTCGAACATGGCCGAGACGAAATGCGGCGAATGCAGGTAGGCCAGCAGCGTCACCACCGGCAGCCCATGCTCGATGCGCTCGTCGTTGTAGACCTGCAGGCCGGCCAGCGCCTGGCCGGCGATGAAGAGAATGGTGAGGGCCAGCAGCACCAGCGACAGGCCGTTTCGTTTCCACATGGCGATGTCCTCCTGCCGCAGGCGACGCGCATGCGCCGCCCGCCAAGCATCCTCGTCGCCCTCCGTACCGCGCGGACGACGCAACGTGGGACGGACACTAGCCCGCCGCAGGACAAGACGCCGTGAGCGTCGCCCGCGTCAATCGCCGTCGATGGCGTCCACCTTCAGCAGCACCGGCGCGTGGTGGTGCCCGGTGGAGGCCTCGAGCAGCGTGCCGGTCAGCCGCACCGTCTGGCCGATCTCGCTGGCCAGGTGCGCGTACTGCGCCTGGTCGAGCACCAACTGCAGCTCGCCCACGCCGTCGTGCGCCTGCTGCTGCGTCTTCGCCGACGCCGCCACGCACATCGCGGACGGCAGGCGCAGGTAGTAGCCGGTCTCCGGCTGGTCGCCCTGCTTCACGTCCTCGAAATCCGGCGCACCGGGGAAGGTCTTGCGCTCCAAGGTGCCGGACAGCGTGACCTTGAGCGGCCCATAGGGCAGGCAGGAACGCGCCAGGGCCGGGGTCGAGATGGCCAGCGTGGCGACGGCGAGCAACAACGGCAGGAGCGGCGCTTTCATCGGAGGACTCGGGCAGGTCGGGCCGCGCAAGCTTAGCCCCTTGGTGCGCCGAATATATGGCGGCTCTGTTTCAGGGTTAATCGGTTCCTGTGGGAGCCATGGAGCGCGCAGGTTGCAGTGCTGTTGCTGTTGCTCGCGATCTTGCTTTGGATCGGGTAACGCCTCTTCGCGCGGCGGCGCGGCGGCGCGCCAACCTCCACGGCCCACGAATATCACTGCGGCGCGGGGCCCTCCGAAGCGGCGGAGGCGATGGGAACACCCGAAGGGCGACGTGCATGAGCTCGCCGGAAAAAGGCGAAGCACCGCTTCGCCCCGGCGGGCGGGCATTCGCCGCGCGGCGAATGCCCCGGACTCGGCCGCGTAGCGGACGAGCCCCGTCGAAAAATCCCGCCGGCTCCGCGGACCCGCAGCAAAGCTGCGGGCGCGAAGGCGGGGTGTGCTTGATCAGCCATGACCAGCCATTCGGCTGTTGTGAAGCGCTTCGGCTGCTGTGAAGCGCTTCTTTTGGTTACTTTTCTTTGCACAAGCAAAGAAAAGTGACTCGCCGAAGGCGAAAGCTTCGGCCTTTATTGCCAAAGGCCCCAAAAGCAAAAGCAACGTCCCTGGATGATCAGCCGTTCGGCTGCTGAAAAGCGCCTCCCGCCTTCGCGGGAATGACGGTAGAAAAGTCCCTGGATCCCCGCCTTCGCGGGGATGACGGTAGGGAGATCACGTGAAGCCGTGAGATGGCGTGGGAAGGAAACACACATCCCACCCCATCAAGGCACCAACCGCACCCGATTGTTCGCCTGCGTCACCTCCACCACCTCCCCCTCCGCCCGCACCACCACCTGCAACTCGTCGCGGCGCATCCCCGCCGGCATCGACAAGCGCACCGTCGCCGTCCTCGGCTGCAGGTCCGCGGGCGCGGCCAGCGCCGGGAGCGCCGCGCGCGCCAGCTCGCGGCCCCGCGCATCCTCCAGCACCACCATGCCGGCCGGCGCATCGACATGGCCGAGGCTGTGCACCGTCACCTCGACCGCGTCGCCATCGATGCGCACGTCGCCGCGGCCGATGCCCAGGTCGGGCCGCAACTCCACCGGGACGGCGGCGGCGGCGACCCGCTCCATCTCGATCACCGTGCCCTGGCGCGGCGCGAACTCCACCGGCACCGAGCCGCTGCGCTCGAACGCCACCTCGCGCTCCTGCGCGCGACCGTCGATGCGCCCGTCGCCATCGCGGTCCGCGCCGATGCGCATCCGCCAGCGGCCCGGCTGCACGTTCCAGCCGGTCATCGTCGCCTTCTGCGCCTTGGCGCCGGTGTTGAAGGCGATCACGCTGAAGCGGTCCGCGCGCGGCTTCGGCAGCAGCAGCGCCACCTGCACGGCCCCTTCCGGATCGTCGAAGCGCCAGCTCACCGTGTGCCCCGGGTAGGTCTGGTTGCGCTTGAGCGCCACGCCGCCCAGGCGCGCGCGCTGCAGGTTCACCGTCGGCGATTCGACCCGGTCGCTCCACCAATGGCCTTCGGTGTTCATGTAGAAGTTCTGCAGCTTCTCGCGGGTCTCGGCGCGGAACAGCGCCTCCAGCCAGCGCGTGTCGCCGCTGTTCTCCCAGGCGACGTAGTGCGGGAAGTCCGGCGCGCCCTCGCCCTTGGCCGCCGCCTGCGCCAGCTGCGCGCCCCAGCTGTCGCGCTTGCCGAGCAGGTCGAGGAAGTTCTCGTTGAGGTTGGACAGCCCGTTCGGCCCGCTGCCGGCCACCCGGTAGTCGAACACCTTCAGGTAGCGCGCATCGCCGGTCCAGCGCCACGCCGCCCAGAACGTGTGCAGCGTGTCGGCGCCGCCGCTGCCCTGCCACAGCTCGCCGCCGCGCACCGCGCCGGTCTTCCAGTTGATCTCGTTCGGCAGGACCCAGCGGCCCTTGGCGTCGGTATGGGCATGGGCGAGATAGCCTTCGGCCAGCCCGGTGACGATGCGGCGTGCGTTCGGGTCGGCGTTGTAGCCGCCGAGCAGCAGCGCCGGGTGCAGGATCGGGAACGAGTACGGCTTCTGCCACTGCCAGTTCGGCTCGCGGTAGACCTTGCGCCCGCCGAACCAGTTGCTGGCGAACAGCAGGTGGCCCTGCGGATTGACCTGGATGATGCGGTCGAACGCCTTCACCGTGCGCATCGCGCGCTCGACCACCGCGGGATCGCCCCAGTTGAGGTAGAGCAGCGCGCTGTTGAGGTTGATGCCCTCCTCGTAGGCATGCAGCTCGTCGGTCTCGATGGTGGACAGCCCGTCGGTGAACATGCCGTTGCGGTAGTTGGCGTCCGACAGCGCCCACAGCGAGGCATTGAGCTTGTCCGGGTCGACGCCCATCAGCGCCACGCCCGGCCATTGCTGCACCAGGTCCGAGTCGTCGGAGATGCCGCCGCCGAAATCGCCGTAATCCACTTGGCGCTGGTCGATCCACCAGTTGATGTAGCGGCGCGTGGCCTTGAGGTCCTCCAGCTGCCAGAACGCCCAGGCCGGCACGCCCTTGGGCACGTCCGGCAGCGCCACCGGCAGCGGCGACTGGTTGCCGTAGCTGATGTCGTTCCAGTACTGGCGGCCGAGCGCGTGGTCGGGGTCGACGCGCAGCAGGTCGTGGATGTCGCGGTCCAGGCGCGCGTACAGGCGCTGGCGCTGCGAGGTGGTGTGCTCCTCGACCAGGAAGCCCCAGTTGTCCTTGACCTGGTTGAAGCGGTCGGCGACGTGCTCGATCTTGGCTTCCGCACGCGGCTTGAACACCAGCCGGATGCGCGCCCCGTCGAGCGCGGCGCGATCGAAGCCCGGCGCGGCCGAGGCGATCGACAGCATCAGGCTGTCGTCGCCGAGGATGCGGTCGCGCAGGTCCAGCCACAGCGTGCGCGCCTGCTTCGGCGCCACCGAGACCGACACGTCGATCATGTCGCGCGCCGGCCAGACCGGGTCCTTGACCCGGATGTTCAGCGGGATCAGCCCGTCCTGCACCGCCGGCAGGTCCAGCGCCGGCAGGTCGATGGCGATGCCGTCCAGGCCGTCGTACATGTTCTCCCAGCCATAGGCCCAGCTGCGCATCAGCGGCTGGTCGGGCGGCGGGTCGCCGAGCGTGGACGGCACCAGCACGTGCACCACCGGCATGTGCGCCCCGGACGCGGACGGCGGCGCGTCGCCGCGCTTGCGCGCCGGCGCCTTGGCCGGCAGCGCGACCACGGTGTCGCGCTCGCCTTCCGGATAACGCCCGGCGATGTAGTCGCGCAGCGGCGCGAGGTTGGCGTAGTCCGGGGCGACGTCGCTGCGCACGGTGTAGTCGAGCGTGGCGGTGCCGGCCGGGACCTCGCCGGCGCCGACGTGGTAGGCCCAGATCTCCTGGATCGGGGTTTCCTGCTCGGTGTTGCTGAAGCGCAGCGTGCCGCCGCGGCGCTCGGCGAACTGGTCCACGCTGCGCACCACGCCCTGCTTGCGCTCGAACAGCGGCTGCGGCGGAGCCTTGCCGTCGCCGTAGCTCGCCTGGCCGAAGGCCGCGCCGCGGATCTCGATGCGGTTGAACGGCTCGTCGGGCAAGGCGAGATCGAGCGCCTTGCCGCCTTCGACGTAGACGTTCCAGTCCGGCAGCTGGAAGTAATCGTCGCGCCCGGGCAGGCGCGAGCGGTTGTAGACGCCGGGCCAGGTGGTCTCGGCGATGCCGTCGGTGGCCTTCCACATCCACTGCTTGAGGTCCTTGGCGTCGGCGAACTCGACCTTGCGGATGCGCGTGACCGCATCGGTCAGCGCCGGCGGCGCCTTGTCCTGGTCCCAACCATGGCGATGCAGCCAGGCGCGGCGTTCGCCGGCCGCGTCGCGCGCCTCGGCGCCGGCCGGTTCGCGCAGCTGCGCCAGCGCGGCCACGCCGGCCGCGTCGAGCATGCGGTCGTAGATGCGGATCTCGTCGAAGTCGCTGCCGCGCAGGAAGTTGTAGCGGCTCTGCACCTGGTGCGGCGACATCACCCGGCCGGCCAGCCCGAACTGGTCGAGGGCGGCGTCGAAATCCAAGGATGCGCGCCCCGCGCAAGGACCCGCACATCCCCGTGCGGACTCCTCGATGCCCTGCCGCGCCACTTCGCGGCCATCGACGAACAAACGCACGCCGCGGGTCTCGTCCCAGCCGAAGGCCAGGTGCGTCCACGCATCGGCGGCGGGGGGGGTGTCGAGCTTGAACGACACGCGCGTGCGCGCCAGGTTGGCGTCGGTGACGAAGGCGTCGAAGCCGTGGCCGTTCCAGTCGATGCGCAGCCAGGCCATGTCCCAGCTGGTGTGGTCGGCGTAGCCGACGCGGAAGATCACGAACGGCGCCTCGCCCACCGGGTAGCGCGCGCGCCAGAAGAACGCGAGCGTGCCGCGCTGGGCGTAGAGGTTGCCGGGCGCGTTCCAGGCCAGCACGCCGTCGTCGGCCCACTCGATCGCCTTGCCCGAGCGCCCGTTGTCGACCAGCGCGACCTTGTCGCGGAAATTGGGGACCGGATCGCCGGCGGCCACGTCGGCATCGAACCCCTTGTCGGCCGTCGCCTGGAACAGCAACCGGGGCGCCTCCGCCGCACCGGCCGCGCCCGCCAACAGTCCCAGCAGTCCCAGGAGCGCGGACGGCAGAAACGTTCGAGGCGAGCAGCCCGCCGCGCGCGGTCGGTTTCGTGGCGGTTCGCCGGCCTGCAGCAGCGCCACCGGCCAAGAGGCGGCGCAAGAACGAACCGCATCGGCGGGCTTCGCAGCCCGGACGGCTCCCGCCGTCCACGCTCCCAGCCAGCGCCCCCACTTCACCACCCTTCCCGATCGCACCACGCCTGCTTCCTCCACTTTCGGTCCACTACCGCCGCGCCGCCGGCGCGCCGTCCTCCGGTTCCGCCATGCCGGCGTGCCGTGCGCGCCAGCGTGGCCAATCATGTTCCAGCAATTTCTGCGGCCAGGTCCCGTACCAGGCATACCCGGCGCGGCGCTCCGGCGACATCCGGCCGAAGTCGGTGAACGCGCTGCCGTCGCGGTCGCCGAACAGCGGCTGCTGGCGCTGCAGGTCGTAGAAGCGCGCCCACAGCGATGCGCCCGGCGCCGGCTCGACCACCCGGTCCGGCCCGGCCGGGGTCTCGATGCGGCGCGTGGCCAGGTCCGGCAGCCGGTGGCGCTGGAACCAGCGCACCGCCGCCTCGATCGCCGCCTTCGTGCGGGGCGAGGGCGCGCGCTGGCGCATCAGCAGCCGCACCACGCCCACCGACTCGGACGTGGCCAGCGCGGCCGGCTCGAATGCACGCGCCTTGGCCGGCTGCAGGGTGTGCTCGTCGTACTGCGCCGCCCAGATGGTGAGTTCGCCGTCGATCGTCACCTGCGTGGCCAGCACGCACGCCAGCCCGCGCGCCAGCGCGGCCCCGGCACGCGCGCCGAACTCGTCGTGCAACGCCGCCAGCGCGCCCTTGGATTCGACGATGTCCTGCAGCAGGTCCAGTACCCGTGTCATCGCGTCGTCGTTGAAGGTGACCAGGTGGCGGTACGACGAATGGTCCGGATGGAACTGCGGCCAGCCGCCGTTCGGGTACTGCGCCGCCAGCAGGTACTCCACGCCGCGCCGCGCGCCGTCGAGGTAGCGCGCGTCGCGCTCGCGCGCATAGGCCTCGGCCAGGTAGGCGATCTCGGTGGTGGTCGCCTTGTTGTCGATGGTCGCCTCGTCCGGGCGCGCCGGATCGCGCAGCGCGGCGCGCTCGGCGGCGTCGAACGCATGGCCGTAGTCCACCGCCTTGCCCTGGTAGTGCTTGGACCAGCCGCCCGACGGCGTCTGCAGCAGCAGCATGTTGTCGGCGACGGCATCGGCCGCCGCGCCGCCCGGCCATGCCAGCCATGCCGCCAGCCACACCAGGCGCCTCACGGGAACGGCCTCCAGCTGCCGAGCAGGTGCGCCGCGTCCAGCTGCGCCGCCTCCGCGGCCGAAAGCAGGCGTGCCCAGGCCACCCGCCGCGAGGTGTCCGCGCCGGGGCCGCGGTTGCCGTGCTCGCCGAACCGGGCGGTGACGTGCGTCTCCGGCTTGTCCCAGTCGTGCCAGCCGGCCGGCAGGACGTGCGCGCCGAGCTCGCTGCCGACGAACGCGACCTGCGCGTACGGCCGCCACGGCCGGCCGAGATAGACCCGCGACACGCCGTTGGCCGCGGTCAGGCGCACGTTGCGGAACACCAGTCCCGCGCGGGCCGTGTCCGGGGTGGAGGCGGCGGTGACGTAGCCATCGCCGATCGAACGGATCTCGCCGCCCTCGAACAGCCCGGTGCCGGCGCCGAAGATGAAATCCACCGTGCCCTCGACATGGCAATCGCGGAAGTACGCCAGGCCGGTGCCGCGCAGGTACAGCGTGTCCTGGTGGCCGAGGAAGCGCACGTCGCGGAACGCCATGCGGTCGCCGTCCAGGCGCACCGCCACCGCCTGGCCGACCGGGCCGGCGTCGTTGCCGAAGGCCAGCTTCTCGGCGGTGAAGTCGTTGCCGGCGATCACCACGCTGGCCGAGCCGGAGGTGCCGAACGGCTGGCCGGTGGCCGGGTCGATCCTGGCGGCGTAGTTGTCGAACACGATCCGCGTCAGCGTCGCGCTGGCGCCGACCATGTGCAGCGGCGGCGCGTTCGACGGCACGTTCACGCGCTCGCGGTAATCGCCGGCGGCGATGCGGATCTCGGTGGGCCGCTGCGCGCGCACCGCGGCGTCGACCGCCTCCTGCACGCGCGCGAAATCGCCGCCGGACGCCGCCACCCTCAGGACCTGCCATCCCTCGGCGGCCTGCGCCGGGATCGCGGCCAACGCCGTCCACGCCAGCATCGCCCAACCCGCCCGGCGCCGCCGCGCCCGGGCCATGCGGTTGCGCCCGTGCAGGGCCTGCGCCTTTTCTTCCGTCGTGACCATCGCGCTCGCTCCATCATGCGGAAGGAACCCCGAATCGCCCCAGGGTTCCAGGACCAGGGAGGCTCCGGTCGACGGGCGCCGCACGAGGGCGACACCCCTGGCGAACCATGCCCTCACTGGCAGCTTCCGGGCGCGGCCGCGATGATCGCGGCCCGGCCTGCGGTGTCCGGCGACACGAACGGCGCCATGCCGCCCTTGCCGGCGGTGGCCAGCACGTACTTCAGCAGGTCGGTGCCGGCCGGCAGGCGGTTGGCGTTGATCAGGTCCCTGGACAGGTCATCGTAGCCGGCGAGCATGTCCGGCGTGGCGCCGTAGGCGAAGTTCAGGTCGCCCGGCGTGCCCAGCGGCTGGCACGCGGCGTTCGCGCCCCACACGTAGCTGCGCGCCACGTCGATGCTGCCGCCGGTGTAGTCGCGGATCAGGTTCGCCACCCAGTAGGCCATGTCGTCGCCTTTGCCGTTGGCGAGGTTGTTGAGGAACATGTTGTCCTCGAAGGCGATGCGGCCGCCGACGCGGATGCTGAGCAGGTCCTTGCGATAGCCGTAGAACACGTTGTTGAACATGTGCGACTGGCCGCGGCGCAGCAGCGGCACCCGGCGCAGGCCGTTGTAGGCGCTCTCGGCGTAGTGTTCGTCGGTGGTCACGTACAGGTTGTCGTGCACGGTGGTGGTGATCTTGCTGCTGACCGTCTCGCTGTCGCTCGAGCCGTGCAGGGAGGCGCGCTTGACGTTGACCAGCTTGTTGAACGACACGGTGATGTCGTGCGCGCCGACCTTGACGTCGTAGGCCGAGTCGCCGGTGTGCTCGAACGTGTTCTGGTGGATCCAGATGTCGTGCGATTCGCCGGTGGAGCGGATCATGTCCGGGTCGAGGTCGTGGTCCTCGATGTGCCCGGCGCCGACGAAGCGGTTGTTGGTGATGATCACGTTCTGCGAGGCGTGCGTGCTGGCGCTGTTGCTGTCGGCGCCGATCTTGAAGCCGTTGAAGAAGAAGTACGCCTTGCTGCCGCGGCCGTCGATGGTCGTGTTCGAGTCGATCATCTTCAGCTTGAGCGCGTTCAGGCTGCTGTTGTTGAGCCGGCTGTTGAAGAACGTGTTCTCGCAGGTCTCGCCGGCGGCCACGCCGCGGTTGGCGCACCACACGCGGTGGTCGCGGCATTCGGCGGTGGTGGCGTTGTCGAGCGCGGCGAGCACGCTCGGGTCGCTGCAGCCCAGCCGGTACATGGCCAGCTCGGTGTCGGCGGCGAAGTCGCGCTTGTCGAACACGATCCACTTGTAGTCCTGGGTGCTGATCGCATCGAGGATCTGCTGCTCCGGCGAGGTCGTGCCGTTCTTGGTGATCACCACCAAGCGGCTGCCGCCGGCCGGATCGTAGCCGCCGGTCGCCTTGTAGCCGAACCCCACCGCCGCGCCGAGCGAGTCGGCCAGGCACGCGACGATGGCCTGGTCGGTGGTCAGCACCGGCGATTCGCGCCAGTTCATCTCCGGGTCGTTGACCAGGGTCTGGCAGGCGGTCTGCGTGCCGGTGCCGCCCCCGCCGCCGCTGGGCGAGGAGATCACCACGCTGGCGGCGTTGGAGTCGTAGCCGGTGCCGTTGCCGTCGGTGGCGCGGACCCAGTAGTAGTAGGTTCCCGGCGCCAGCCCCGCATCGGTGTGGCCGCTGCCGCTCACGCCGGTGGCGATGCTGACCCGCCCGCTCGGGTTGGAATCGGTATCGCGGAAGACCTGCTGGCTGGCCGCGGTGCCGCCGGCGACCGACCAGCTCAGCACCGCGCTGGTGCCGGACGCGGAGGCGTTGAGCGACACGCTCAGCGGCGCCGGCGTGGGCGTGCCGCCGCCTGCATAGGTCTCGAATTCGGCCACCGCCGGCGTGGCCGACGAACCGGTGATCTCGAAGTTGATCTTGGTCAGCGCGACCGGCGCGAAGCCGATCGTGCCCGCGCCGGAGCCGGTGGCCAGCACCGCGCCGGTGTCGTTGTTGACCAGCCGCCAGCTGCCGATGCGGCCTTCATGGCCGGCCGGTTCGCGGATCACCACCGTGCCGACCGTGGTCGCCGCGCCCCACTTCACCGAGACGCGGCCGGTCGAGCCGCCGGGCGACCACCAGGTGCCCGGGTTGCCGTCGGCCACGTTGCCGTAGCTGGTGCCGCTGGCCTTGCTCGACCCGTCGGCCGAGGCGCCCAGGCTGAGGTTGGCGCCGCTCTGCGCCTGGGCGGATCCCGCCGCCACGGTTCCCGCGATTGCCACTGCCATTGCCAACAGACAACGCGATGCACATGACCTCATATCCATAAATCCCTCCGAAGTATGGTTGAGCCGGAACCGTGCCTCCAGGCGACTTCCGCTCCACGTCCCGTGGAGCGCCCCCGTACCTGCGCGCCGCGTCCCGGCGCGCAAGCCGCCTCCGTGCGGAGACGGCCTTCGCCGGCGCAACCCCGCCGCTCCGGCAGCGAGGGATGGCGCCGGCGGGTCGATCAGAACTTGTAGCGCGCTCCCAGGTAGTACTGGCGCCCGGTGACGGTGTACTTGTCGGGCAGCTCCAGGGTGGAATCGACGTAGCGGCGGTCGGCCGTGTCGAGCAGGTTGGTGGCCTCGAAGGTGACCGTCAGCTTCTTGGTGACCCGGTAGGACATGTTGAAGTCCACGTTCTCGACGCTGTACTTGCCGGTCACGTCCGCCGTGGCCAGCTTGTTGCCGTCCAGGTCCCACACGTCCTCCTGCGAGAGGATGTTGTTGATGTAGCCGTCGCGGTAGCTGGTGGACACGCGCGCGCTGAACTTGCCGTCGTCGTAGTACAGCGTGGCGTTGTACGAGTGCGGCGACAGGTTCAGCAGGTCCTTCTCGGTCACCGAGGTGGTGATGGTGGTGTTGCCGTTGCCCGCGGTGCTGAACAGGTACTTGATCTTGGAATCGACCTGCGTGTAGTTCAGCTGGATGCCGAAGTTGCGCCAGAACCCGGGCAGGAAGTCGAAGGCCTGCTGGTAGGTCAGCTCGAAGCCCTTGAGCGGGCCGCCGGGCGTGTTGAAGTAGCTCTGCACGTTGAAGATCGTGTCCGGCGTGAAGCCGACCGGCAGCAGGTCCAGCGAGTAGCCCATCCCTTCCCAGGTGGTCAGCATGCGCGTGCGCTGCACGTAGCTGTCGATGTCCTTGTAGAACACCGCGGCGGACACCAGCGAGCCCGGCCGGAAGTACCATTCCGCGCTGAGGTCGTAGTTGGTGGAACGGTACGGGTCGAGCTTGGGGTTGCCCAGGTTGATCGAGTAGTAGCGGCCGTCGTCGAAGTACTGGGTCGGGCCGCCGCTCATGCTCGGCGACAGGTAGGCCAGGGTCGGGCGCGCCATCGTCTTGGCCGCGCCGAAGCGCAGCACCACGTCGTCGGCGACGTCCCAGGACAGGTTGAGCGAGGGCAGCACGTCCTTGTACGAGTGGGTGACCGCGCTGCGCGCGAGCCAGCGGTCGCCCGCCGCGTCGGTGGCGCTGGCCACGCCGAAGAACGGCTCGCAGGCGGCCGAGCGGTTCTCCGCGCTGCTGGCCTGGCAGGGTGTGTAGCCCGAGGCGGTGATCTGCGTGTCCACGTAGCGCACGCCGAGGTTGCCGCGCAGCGGCCGGCCGAGGAAGTCGGTGTTGAAGTCCAGCTGCAGGTACGTGGCCAGGCTCTTCTCGTTGACCTCGAAGTTGTTGTTGGACGAGCCGTAGTGGCCGATGCCGGCCAGGCGGTAGTCGCCGCCGGGCACGCCGGTGTCGCAGTTGCAGTAGATGTTCAGCAATTCGGCGACCTTGCCGAAGTCCGGCACCAGCCAGCTGCGGGGCACGCCGTCGAGGCTGCTGCCGAAGCCGCCGAGCGTGGTGCTGAGGTCGCCGACCGTCACCCCCTCGGGCAGGCTCTGCGCGAGCCGGCCGTAGGCGATGTGCCGGTACTCCTGCGTGTCCATGTCGTAGTTCTTGTACGCCCCGCCGAAGCGGAGGGTGAAGGTCGGGTTGAGGTTGAACTCCAGGTCCACCTTGGCCGTGTCGAAGGCGTTGTTGACGTAGCTCGGGTTGAGCCGGACCTCGCTGATGTTGGTGCCGCGCGCGGTGCCGTTGGCGTTGACCGGCACCGCGCCGTAGCCGAGCCAGGCCCAGTTGCCGGGGTTGGACATGTCGAACGGGAACGTCATCGACGGGTAGTCGCCGCCGTTGCGCATGTCCAGCACGAACCCGTCGAGGTTGGTGTTGTCGAAGCTCACCATCGAGTACACCGGCCGCTCGTAGTCGGACTGCGAGTGCCCGACGACGGCGTTGAGCCGCACCGCGTCGTTGAAGCGGTGTTCCAGGTCCAGGCTGAACTGCTTGAACTCGGTGGTCTCGTCGATCATGCTCGACTCGGTGCGGAAATCGACATTGTCGAACACCCCGTACACCAGCCGGTTCTGGTCGTCGACCTGCGCCTCGCGCACCACGATCTGGGTCTTGCCGCCGAGGTTGGCGGTGCGGTGCAGGTTGGCGCCGACCGAGTCCTCGCGCACCGTCTTGTCGAACTTGGAGTACAGCATGTCCAGGTTGAGCCGGGTGTCGTCGCTCACCTTGAACTGCACCGAGCCGGTCACGCCCAGCCGCTCCAGCTCGTGCTCGGTGCGCACGTAGCGCGGATAGCGTGGGATCCACGCGTTGGTGGCGGTCTCGTAGGCCTCGATGTTCTCCGGCGTGTTGGCCGGGCGGTCGATGCCGGTGCCGCAATGGGTGGCGTCGATGCCGTAGCTGCCCCAGCCGTTGTTGCGGGCCTGGTTGGCGGCCGAGCCGACCCCGGCCGGCGTCTCGTTGGACAGCGGGTTGCGCGGCGTCTGCGGGTCGTAGCCGACCGGGCTGCAGAAGCCGTAGGTGCCGTTGTTGCTGGCGGTGGACTGGTTGGAGTTGCGGTAGTTGCCGTGCTCCCAGCGCACCGGGTTGTAGCCTTCCTCGCGCAGGTGTCGCTTGTTGTAGGACACCGACATCAGCGCGCCGATGCGCCCGTCCGCCCAGATGTTGCTGACCAGCGCCGACACGCGCGGGTCCTTCTTCTCGGACAGGTCGTTGTAGCCGTACTGCACCGAGCCGGCGGCCTGGAAGCCGTCGAAGTCGAACGGGCGCGAGCCGCGCAGGTCGACCGTCGCGCCCAGCGAGCCCTCGTCCATCTGCGCCGACTGGGTCTTGTTGATCTTGACCCGGCTGAACAGCTCGGAGGCGAAGGTATTGAAGTCGAAGCCGCGGCTGCGGTTGACGCCGTCGGTGCCGCTGCCGGCGGTGGCCAGCGCCTCCAGGCCGTTGATGCGCACGCGCGTGAAGTCCGAGCCCAGGCCGCGCACCGAGATCTGCTTGCCCTCGCCGCCGTCGCGGTCGATCGCCACGCCGGCGATGCGCTGCATCGACTCGGCCAGGTTGAGGTCGGGGAACTTGCCGATGTCCTCGGCGAAGATCGCGTCCACCTGCTCGACGCTGTAGCGCTTCTCGTCCAGCGACTGCTGCAGGCTCTCGCGGTAGCTGGCCTTGACCTCGACGCGGTCGAGGTCCTGCACCTCCTGCTCGGTCCTGGACACGGGCTCCTGGGCGGTGGCAGGCGCGGCCGCCAGCTGCAGGGCCGCGGCGATGGACAGCGAAAGCAGGGTGAACGCGGCGGGCACGGGGGCGCGCGGCATGGATACGGTCATCGATGTCTCTCCCTAGGACGCGCTGGCGGACCGGCCCTTCCATCCCCCTGGGCGTTGCCCGCCTTGGCGCATGTCAATGAAATCCGGACAGAGGTCCGGCAAGGGCCGTGCCGCATCGCGGCCGGCCGGAGCGTCCGCCGGCGCGCGGGGCCGGCGGACGGAAGGCTCGCGTGGAGCGGTACTCAGAACTTGTAGCGGAAGCCCAGCAGGTACTGGCGGCCGGTCTCGCTGTACTGCAGCGGCAACTCCCATCCCGAGCCGACCCACTCGTCGGACGCCTCGTTGGTGAGGTTGATGCCCTCCAGGCTCAGCTCGATGCGGTCGTCGATCTTCCAGCTCAGCGACGCGTCGACGGTGTTGACCGCGCTCATGCCGTGCACGTCGAAGCCGGCCTCGGTGGCGGGCACCTGGGTCAGGTACTTGTCGCGGTGGGTGTAGGACACGCGGCCGCTGAACTTCTTGCCTTCGTAGAACAGCGTGCCGTTGTAGGAGTTCTTCGACAGGCCGGTCAGGTCGGTGTTGAGCGAGTTTGCGCCGCTGGTGGTCAGGTACTGGATCTTCGAATCGACGTAGGTGTAGTTCACCTGCAGGCCGAGGTTGCTCCACTTGCCCGGCAGGAAGGTGAAGGGCTGGGTGTAGTTGACCTCCACGCCCTTCAGGTCGCCGCCGGGCGTGTTGAGCGGGACGCTGAAGGTGAAGTCGTCGTTGGCGCCCGCGCCGGTGCCCTCGAGCAGGCTCAGCGGCAGGCCGCTGGCCGAGTACGGCATCACGGTGCGCGCGGTCTGCACGAAGCTCTCGATGTCCTTGTAGAACAGCGCCAGCCCCAGCATCGCGCCTTCCTGGAAGTACCACTCGAAGCCCAGGTCGGCGGTCTTGGCGCGGATCGGGTCCAGGTTGGGGTTGCCGCCGCTGATGGTGCGCGCGCCGCCGGAGACGTTGACGGTCACGCCCGGGGTCAGGCTGCCCAGGCCCGGGCGCGCCATCACCTTGGCCGCGCCGAAGCGGACCAGGAAGTCGGGCGTGATCTCCGCGACCAGGTTCAGCGAGGGCAGGGTGTCGTCGTACTCGCGCTCGACCGTCGTGTTCACCGGCGAGCCGCTGACGGTGGCGTAGCCGGTCGAGGACTGCTTGGTCTTGACGTAGCGCACGCCCAGGTTGCCGGAGAACGGGATCGAGCCGATGTCGAAGGAGAACTCGCCCATCAACCAGGCGCCGCGATCCTTCTCCTCCACGCTGCGCGTGTTCACCGCGCGCTCGGCCAGGGCGAAGGTGCCGCTGTTGCTGTAGATGTCCAGCGCATCGGCGATGGCGTTCAGGTCGGGGATCACCCAGCTGTTGGGAGAACCGGTGATGCCCTCCAGGGTGGCGATCTCGGTATAGCCTGCCGGCACGGTCTTGGTGCCGTCGGCGAAGTTCGGCACGGTGACCTCCGAGGCCCGCCGGAATTCCTTGGTGCCGAACTTGTAGTTCTTGGCCAGCACGCCGCCCTTCAGGGTGAAGTTCGGGCCGAAGTTCCAGTCGAAGTCCAGGCTGGCGGTGTCGAAGTCGTTGTCGACGTACTGCGGGCGCAGGCGGATCTCGGCCAGCGTCCAGCCGTTCGGGTCGGTGGGGCTGATGCCGTAGTCGAACGCCGGGAAGCGGCTGTCGCCACGATAGTCGTAGCTGTAGCCGTCCACGTTGTACTTGTCCATGATGACCGTGGTCTGGATCGGGTTCTCGTGCTTGGACTTCGAGGTGCCGACCTGGCCGTTGATCTTGAACGTGTCGCTGAAGCGGTGCTCGCCGCTGAGCCCGATCTGCTTGAACACGGTGTTCCACTCGTCGTAGCGCTGTTCGGAGCGGATGTCGACGTTGTCGAACTCGCCGTACAGGAGCGCGCCGGTCGACGGATCGACATAGCCGTCCTTGACGATCATCTCCGGCTTGCCGTTCTGCGAGCGGCCGCGGCTGAAGCTGATCGCCTCGATGTACTTCTCGGTGCGCTTGGCGTCGATCTTGGAGTACAGCGCGTCCAGCGAGAGCTCGGTGTCGTCGCTGACCTTCCACTGCAGCGAGCCGGTGACGC
This sequence comes from Pseudomonas sp. Hp2, assembly GCF_006386585.1. Lineage (NCBI taxonomy): Bacteria > Pseudomonadati > Pseudomonadota > Gammaproteobacteria > Pseudomonadales > Pseudomonadaceae > Pseudomonas > Pseudomonas sp. Hp2. The sequence continues at coordinate 224,649 of NZ_VAHJ01000004.1, read as the reverse complement.
CCAGCCGCTTCTGGTCGTGCTCCATCAGCGTGTAGCGCGGGAAGCGCGGGCTGAACACGTCCGCGCTGTTGGCCTGCGAGAACGGCGAGGACGGGTTGAAGCCGTTGTTGGCCGGGCCGTTGGCCCAGCGCCCGCTGTTGCTGCCTTCCTCGAGCAGCTGGCGCTCGGAGTAGGCCACCGACAGCAGGCCGCCGAAGGTGCCGTCCGCCCAGGTGTTGGCCACAAGCGCGGCCACGCGCGGGTCGGCCTTCTGCGACATGTCGTTGTAGCTGGCCTGGCCGCTGGCGGCGAAGGTGAAGCCGTCGTAGTCGAACGGGCGCGCGGTACGCAGGTCGACGGTGGCGCCGAGCGAGCCTTCCTCGACGTCGGCCGAGGCGGTCTTGCGCACGATCAGCTGCGAGAACAGGTCCGAGGCGAACACGTTGAAGTCGAAGCCGCGGCTGCGGTTGGAGCCGCCGCTCTGGTCCGAACCGCCCACCGTGGTCAGCGTCTCCATGCCGTTGATGCGCACGCGGGTGAAGTCCGGGCCCAGGCCGCGCACCGAGATGTTGCGGCCCTCGCCGGCATCGCGGGTGATCACCACGCCGGGGATGCGCTGCAGCGACTCGGCCAGGTTGAGGTCGGGGAAGTTGGCGATGTCCTCGGCCACGATGGCGTCGACCATGCCCTTCTCGGCGCGCTTGATGTCCAGCGCCTTCTCGACGCTGGCGCGGTAGCCGGTCACGACGATGGTGTCGAGGTCGGTGGGATCCTGGGCCGCGGGCGCCGCGCCGGCCGGCGTGGCGGCGTCCTGGGCGAAAGCGTGGCCGGCCTGCAGGGCCAGGCCGATCGAGAGCGCGAGCAAGGTAACCGGTGTCTTCCGGCGATGACTACGAGATTGCATGTCCTCCCCTCCCAAGGGCACATGAACTACGCTGATATCCAGGCTGGTCTGCAGCGGATGACACCGCTGGTCAAAACGACGGTAGCAGGTGAAGAACGTGGTCACATCTTGCAGCGCAGCAGGAAATCCCCCCGAATCAGCGACTTGTCCCGCGACAGTCCCGGCGACAATACCTTCCGCGGGGGCTTGCCGGACGCCGGAGGGGCGCGGATAGAATGACACCGATGGCCAATCACTCGCGACGGGTCCCCACCTCGTTTCGCGCCCCGACAACGAGGAAACGCAACGCATGACCCCGCACCGCATCGTCTGTTTCGGCGAACTGCTGCTGCGGCTGGGGGCCCCGGGCCACCAGCTGTTGCTGCAAACGCCCAGCCTGGAAGTCCACGCCGGTGGCGCCGAGGCCAACGTCGGCGTGTCGCTGGCGCACTTCGGCCATGCCGTGTCGATGGCCAGCACCGTGGCCGACAATCCGCTGGGCGCCTACGTCGCCGGCGAGTTGCGCCGGCATGGCGTCGATACCCGGCACGTGCGCCGCACCGAGGGCCGCATGGGCCTGTACTTCCTGACCACCGGCGCGGTCCACCGGCCCAGCGAGGTGGTCTACGACCGCGCCGACTCGGCCTTCGCGCTGGCCGACCCGGCCGGCTACGACTGGCGCGGCCTGCTGCAGGGCGCGCACTGGCTGCACCTGTCCGGCGTCAGCCCGGCGCTGGGCGACAACGTCGCGCAGGCCACGCTGGCGGCGGCCCGCACCGCGCGCGAACTGGGCGTGCGCGTGTCGTTCGACGGCAACTACCGGCCCAAGCTGTGGCAGCGCTGGGGCGGCGACGCGGCCGGGATCCTGCGCCAGCTGTTCGCCTGCGCCGACATCGTGTTCGCCGACCATCGCGACATCGGCGTGGTGCTGGGCGGGCGGTTCGAGCAGGACGATCCGCGCGAGCGCGTGCGCGCCGCCGCGCGGCAGGCGTTCGAGGCGTTCCCGCAGCTGCGCTGGATGGCCTGCACCCAGCGCACCGCGCACAACGTCGACCACCACGCGCTGGGGGCGATGCTGCTGCAGCGCGACGGCGGCGAAGCCGTGGCGCCGGAGGAACAGCTGGTCCCGATCGTCGACCGCATCGGCGGCGGCGATGCGTTCGCGGCCGGCATCCTGCACGGGCTGATCGAGGGCTGGGACATGCAGGCCACGGTGCGCTTCGGCCTGGCCGCGGGTTGCCTGAAACACTCGGTTCCCGGCGATTTCAACCCGGTATCGGTGGCCGAGGTGCAGGCGCTGGTCGGGGAAGGCCGCTACGACGTGCGGCGCTAGGCGCTAGGGACGCTGCGGGGACGCGCGCGATCCCTGCGTCGTCGTTTCCTGCGCCGGCCCGGCATACGTGAAGCGATCGCCGGCAAGCGGCGGCGTTTGCGCCGGCTGGCGCAGCGCATGCGTCTTCTGTTCGAACGCGAACCCGTAGCCGAGCAGGCGGGACTCGCTGGAGGCGGGCCCGAGGAAGGAGATGCCCACGGGCAGGCCTTCCGGCGTGGCGCCCGCCGGCACGGTCAGCTCGGGCCAGCCGGCCAGGCTGGCCAGGACCGGGCCATGGTTGCCGAACAGCCCGCGCGAATTCCGCGCCGGCGCTTCCCCGATGCGGTTGATGCGCATGGTCTGGGTCGGATAGACGATCGCGTCGAGCCGGTTCTGGACCAGGACGGCACGCATGGACGCCCTGACGAACTGCAATCCCTCGCGCACGGCGGCCTGGTAGTAGGCATCGGTCGACGCGGGCGCCCGGGCTTCGTCGCGGTAGCCGTCCAGCCGCCCGGGGTTGGGCGTGGCGCCCGCGGGCGGTGCGGCGTTGAGGGCCTCGCTCATCGCCAGGATCTGCGCATGGCTGCGCGGGAACCCCGGCGGGAACGATGCCGCCAGGTATGCATCGAGCGAGGGCGCGGACTCGGTCCGCACGATGATCGACTGCAGGTCGCCCGCGAGGCGGGGCAGCCAGAACGGCAGCTCGACGTCGACCACCGTGGCGCCGGCGGCCTCGAGCTGGGCGAGGGCGTCGCCCATGACCGCGTCCACGGCGGGATCGTCGCCGGAGAAGTCGCGGCGTGGGAAGCCGATGCGGGCCCCGCGCAAGGCGTCCGCGCGGAGGCCGGGCAGGGTGCCGGTGGGCGTCGGCCCGTTCCCGTCGCCCGCGCCATCGGTTCCTTCCAGCACAGCGAACACGAGCGCGGCGTCCGCCACCGAGCGGGCCATGGTGCCCACGGTGTCCAGCGTCGGCGCGTTCGGCTGGATGCCGGCGTAGCTGAGCGCCCCCGTGCTCGGGCGCAGGCCGACCACGCCGTTGGTCGCCGCCGGCCAGCGCGCCGAACCGGTGGTGTCGGTGGCGATGCCGACCGGGGCGTATCCCGCGGCCACGCCGACCGCCGTCCCGTTGGAAGAACCGGCCGGGCTGTAGGCGGGATCGTGCGGATTGCGCGTCTGCCCGCCCAGCGAGCTCAGCGGCGGCCCGGAGGCCAGTTCGCTCAGGTTCGCCTTGGCCAGGATGATCGCGCCCGCTTTACGCAACCGCGCGACCACCGTGGCATCGGCCTTGGGAATGGCGCCCTTCAGGCCGTAGAAACCGAGCGTGGTCGGCAGGTCGCGCGTGTTGATGTTGTCCTTCACCAGGACCGGGATGCCGTGCAGCGGCGAGCGGCGTCCCTGGCTGCGCCGCTCGGCGTCGAGCATGCGCGCCTGCTCGAGCGCGTGCGGGTTGAGGCCGATGATCGCGTGCAGGTGCGGGTCGTAGGCGCGGATCCGCGCCAGCGACAACTGCACCAGCCGTTCGGACGTCAGCGCCCCGCTGTCGATCGCGCGGTTGATGTCGGCGATGCTGGCCGTCTCGAGATCGAACGCGGTCTGCGCACGGCCGGGCGCGGCGATGCACGCCAGCGACAGGAGCGCTGCCAATGTCGTCGCGGAACCGCGGCGGAGCTGCATGGGGACGACCTCGCTGGCGCTGTCTCCGGCCGATCGCCTTCGCTCGTGGCGCCGCGGCGAAGCATACGGCGGAACGCCCGCTACGGTCCCGGCCGCGGATCGCCATGCGCCGTCGCATCGCGCCGCCGGCGGGCCTCCAGTACCGCATAGCCGGCGATCGCCGCCAGCAGCGGTCCCAGGTAGTAGCAGGCGCGATAGGCCAGCAATGCGGCCAGCACCTGCGGTGCCGGCGCCTGGTGCCCCAGCAGCGGGATGAACACCGCCTCCAGCACGCCGACGCCGGCCGGGATGTGGGCGACCGCCGAGGCGATCGCGGCCACCAGCAAGGCGGCCAGCACCGCGGGATAGGTCGCGCCGGAGGGCATCAGCACGAACAGCAGCGCCCCCATCAGCGCCCAGTTCGCCGATGCCAGCACCAGCTGCAGCAGGGCGAGCGCCGGCGAGGGCAGACGGAAATGGCGCCGGCGCAGGTGCAGCACGCGCCCGCGCGCGACGTGGCAGGCGACCAGGTACCCGGCAACGAGCGACAGCATGGCCGCGCCCAGCCACGGCAGCCTCGTCGCGCCGACCGGCCAGTTCGCCGGCACGCGCACCTGCCCGGACACGAACAGCACGCCCGCCAGCAGCAGGTAGCCCATCCAGTTGGTGGCGATGGCGAAGCCCACGATGCGGCTGATGGTGCCGACGCCGAGCCCCGCGCGCGCGTACAGCCGGTAGCGGAAGGCCGCGCCGCCGACCAGGGCGCCGAGGTTGAGGCTGAAGATGTACGCGATGACGGAAATCGCCATCACCTTCGCCGCGGGCAGCGCGTGGCGCGCGTAACGGCGTGCCGCCAGATCGAAGCCGGAATACAGCAGGTAACTGCACGCGGCCAGGGCCGCCGCCGCCGCCAGCGTGGCGGCGGAGTAGCCGGACAGCGTCGCCCCGACCTGCGCCCAGTCCACCGAGCGCCCGTAGCGCACCAGCAACAACGCCACGCCCGCCAGGAAGACGAAGAAGGCGATCCGTCGCACGCGCTGCCAGCGGCGGCCGCGCGCGGGCTTCATGGCGCCGGCCCGCGCGCGCGCGGCGCCTGCACCAGCGTGGTCCGCGGCCTGCGCGAGGACAGCCGGCCGGCCCACTCGGGGAAGTGGCGCAGCACGTGAAACAGCAGCGGCTGCATGAACCGGCGCCAGATGCGTCCGCGCGGCACGCTCGCCGGATCGACCTTGCGGCAATGCGCGTCCATCAGCCGGCCCAGGCGCCCGCGCAGCTCGCCGGCGAACGCGGCGTCGCGCACGAACAGGTTCGCCTCCAGGTTGAGCGACAGGCTCAGCGGATCGAGGTTGCTCGAACCGACCGTGCTCCATGCCTCGTCGATGACCGCGATCTTGCCGTGGAAGGGGCGTTCGCAGTACTCGAAGATCCGCACGCCCGCGTCCAGCAGGTGCCGGTACAGCGCCCGCGCGGCCATCAACGCAAGCGGCGTGTCCGGCTGCCCTTGGAAGACCAGGCGCACGTCGACGCCGCGCCGCGACGCATCGCACAGGTCGCGCAGGAAGCCATAGCCGGGGAAGAAATAGGCGTTGGCGACGACGATCTCCCGGCGCGCCGCGCGGAACGCCTGCCGGTACGCGCGTTCGATGCTCCGGGACCGGCGCGCGTTGTCGCGCGGCAGGAAGCACGCCTCGGCGCTTCCGGCGGCGCGCGCATCGACCGTCGCGGCCGGCTCCCACCGCTCGCCGGTGCCGTACGTGGCCATGGCCTGGCGCATGAACGAGACGATGTCGGCCACGACCGGGCCTTCCACCTCCACCGCGTAGTCCTGCTTGGCTTCCGGGCCGAAGCCCGCCAGATGGTCCGCCGAGTAGTTGATGCCGCCGACGAAACCGAGGGTCTCGTCGATCGCCAGCAACTTGCGGTGCATGCGCCTGAACACGTTGAGCCGGATGCCGAACAACTTCGGCTGGGGATCGAACATGCGCAGTTCCACGCCGGCCTCGAGCAGCTCGGCGACGAACGCCGGCGACAGGTCGGGCGAGCCGAACGCATCCACCAGCAGGTGCACGTGCACGCCGCGCCGCGCCGCGGCGACCAGCCGGTCCTTGAGCGGGATGCCGACCTCGTCCTCGAACCAGATGAAGGTCTCCAGCAACACCTCGCGCCGGGCCGCATCGATCGCCTCGTACACCCTGGCGAAGTAGGCGTCGCCGTTCTCCAGCAGGCGCAGGCGATGGCCGCCGCGCCAGCAGGCGCCGATGTCCTGCCCGCCTCTCACAGCGCGATCCTCGCCCACAGCGGCACGTGGTCGGACAAGTGCGACCACGGCCGGCCCGACAGCACGCGCGCCGCGTCGATGCGCGCATTGCGCAGGTAGATGCGGTCGACCGGCAGCGCCGGCCAGCGCGAAGGGAAGGTCCTGGCGACGCGCCCGTGCGCATGCTCGAAGGCCTCGGTCAACCCGCAGCGACGCAGGCGCGGATGGCCGCGCGTGCGCCAATCGTTGAAGTCGCCGGCGACGATCAGCGGCGCATCGGCGGGGACGCCGTTGGCGACGATGCCGCACAGCAGGTCGATCTGCCGGCGGCGATGCGCCTCGCGCAGCCCCAGGTGCACGCAGATAGTGTGCACCTCGACGGCATGCCCGGGTACCTGCACGACCGCATGCAGCAGGCCGCGCTGCTCGTGCCCCTGCACGGACACGTCGCGGTTCTCGAACGACGCGATGGGGAACTTCGAGAGCATCGCGTTGCCATGGTGGCCATGCGGGTAGATCGCGTTGCGGCCGTAGGCGAACTGCGGCCACAAGGTATCGGCCAGGAACTCGTACTGCGGCTCGGCCGGCCAGTTGGCATGGCGCCGCGCATGTCGCGCGTGTTCGCCCAGCACCTCCTGCAGGAACACCATCTCGGCCGACACCGCGCGCAACGCCTCGCGCAGCTCGGGCAGCACGAAACGCCGGCCGAGCAGGTTGAATCCCTTGTGCACGTTGACGGTGAGGACGTTGATCGAAGTCATGCGGCACAGGCGCCTGGAACCGATGGCATTGTCCCGAGGGTGTACGCACCGTGACGTGACGGAAGGAGCATCTGTCCAGGCGGGATTTCGACGCGGGCTTAACGATGCGGTGTCAACCCGAGGCTCAATCAAAGCATTGATCGACTCCTCGACATCTTCCCTTTTGTTGAATTATTGACATGACGACACTCGACTCTGATTGAGTCTGCAGGAGCTCCTCATGCGACTCACCCCCGCATGCGCGGGGAACACTGGCCGGAGAGCCTACCCGAGATGCTACCCGTCGGTTCATCCCCGCATGCGCGGGGAACACATCACCGCACCTCCGGCATTCCGTTGAACCAAACGGTTCATCCCCGCATGCGCGGGGAACACTGTCTTCCATGCGTGCGCTCCGTTCGGTGTGGCGGTTCATCCCCGCATGCGCGGGGACACGGCGGCCCAGGGCACGAGAACTGGAAGCCGGACGGTTCATCCCCGCATGCGCGGGGAACACAGCGCCGCCCACGTCAGCGGGTGCCGGGCCCTCGGTTCATCCCCGCATGCGCGGGGAACACACCGGAACCATCACCAAGGGCTCTATTGTCACCGGTTCATCCCCGCATGCGCGGGGAACACGATGGCCCGTACATCCGAACTGAGGACGGCCGCGGTTCATCCCCGCATGCGCGGGGAACACATCTCGGCGTCGGTGATGCCGCGAAGACCGGTCGGTTCATCCCCGCATGCGCGGGGAACACTTGTCGTCCCAGTCACGGAACTGACGCAGACACGGTTCATCCCCGCATGCGCGGGGAACACGCGGCCACACGAGCAGCCAACTCCGCCAACAGCGGTTCATCCCCGCATGCGCGGGGAACACGCGCGAGCCGACGTGGTCCGGGAGGGCGATAGCGGTTCATCCCCGCATGCGCGGGGAACACGGAAACAGATTGCACGGGGCTGATTACCCGCCCCGGTTCATCCCCCCATGCGCGGGGAACACGCTGACGCCAAAATCACGGACAAGGTCAGCATCGGTTCATCCCCGCATGCGCGGGGAACACTCCAGCCAGTTCGGGTTCGAGCGCAGGAACTCCGGTTCATCCCCGCATGCGCGGGGAACACTTGATTTTTCGGCCTTTTTCCGGCCTAAAACTCGGTTCATCCCCGCATGCGCGGGGAACACTCGATGAAGCCTCGCAGTTTAGTGAATCGCACCGGTTCATCCCCGCATGCGCGGGGAACACGCCCGCTGTAATGCCTACGTCTGGAATCGATTCGGTTCATCCCCGCATGCGCGGGGAACACGAGCCCGGCGTTCCTGGCCCAATTGCTTCATCGCGGTTCATCCCCGCATGCGCGGGGAACACGAGCGGATGCAGGCCTCTGGCGAGTTCGACCGCGGTTCATCCCCGCATGCGCGGGGAACACCGTGTGCTTAGCAGTGCTCATCCTGTTTCTCCCGGTTCATCCCCGCATGCGCGGGGAACACCGCCGGAGTGTGGCGAAATCCATCCAACTAAACGGTTCATCCCCGCATGCGCGGGGAACACCTTCCGGCGCCCGATGTCGTCGAGCAGATCGACGGTTCATCCCCGCATGCGCGGGGAACACGCGGCCGACACGACTGGCGGCGGCGGCGCAGGCGGTTCATCCCCGCATGCGCGGGGAACACCTGGCACCATCAGCACCATTAATGGAGTCTATCGGTTCATCCCCGCATGCGCGGGGAACACACGAAGTCGCCGGAGTCGATCATGTTGACCACCGGTTCATCCCCGCATGCGCGGGGAACACATGATGCTGCGCAGCCGCCCGGCCGTCTCCAGCGGTTCATCCCCGCATGCGCGGGGAACACCGCTGCATCGCTGCCGCTGGTGGTCTGCGCGGCGGTTCATCCCCGCATGCGCGGGGAACACTGCCAGTAGCTGGTCATGGTCACCGTCTCGCCCGGTTCATCCCCGCATGCGCGGGGAACACACCAAATGCAACCCATTGACCCAAAAGAAAAAATACGAAGGTCAACAAGCTACCAGCTTTTTGTCAAAGATCGGAGGCAGCCTGTGGCTCAAAAGCCACTAGCCTTAGCCCATCGTAATCGATCGGCATGCGACGGTTCGCGCCCAGAGTCTGGAAGTCAAAACCGGACTCGCTTGTGCTAGCCCAAGCCATCACTACATTGCCGTCTTCATAACCTGCTTCCAGCTGCTGCCAGATCATCTCTCTGACACGTTTTGAAACATCGCCGACATACACGCCTGCGCGCACTTCCAGCAGCCAGATCGCCAGCCTTCCACGCAAACGTGGCGGAACGTTCTCAGTGACAACGACCAAGAAAGTCATCAACGACTCCGATGTCCAGAATCGCCCAGGCTGTCGGGGTTGGGAATGGCGGGGGGTACGGACTCGGGCGGCGCCACTGGCGGAGAAATACCGCCAGCGGCCAACACGTCTTCAATCAGTGGGATAATTCGGCCAAGCAGCTTTTCCGACCGAAACAGATCGCGACACGCCAAACGGACCTCGCGTTCTGGGAAAGCAGGCGACTTGGCTGCGATACGAAAGGCCAATGGCACCACGGTCTCGAACTTGTACAAATCAGCGATATCGTACACGAAGGAAAGCGGCTTGCCGGTGTGGATGAAGCCCACAGCCGGGGCATAGCCAGCAGCAAGAACCGCAGCTTCGGTGATGCCATACAAGCAGGCGGTCGCCGCAGACAAGCAACGATTCGGGATATCGGCCGCGTCCCACTGATTGCGATCGTAATTGCGCGCACGCCAATCCACCTTGTGTTGCTCGGCCAGTAGTTTGTAGCTGGCCCGTACCCTGGAACCTTCGATACCGCGCAGTTGCTCCACGCTTCGTCTTGCCGGGGCGGGTTCGCCGAAGCGGACCTCGTACATCCTGCGTACGACTTTCAAGCGCAGCTCATCATCCAATGCCAGTTTGGCTTGATACAACAGGCGATCGGCGCGTGCGCCGCCGGGCTGACCGCTGGAATACAGTCGCACGCCAGATTCTCCCACCCATACCAGCAGCGTGCCCACGGTCGCCGCCAGGTTCACCGCCGCATGCGAGACGCGCGTGCCCGGCTCCAGCATGATGCAGGCCACCGACCCGACCGGGATATGCGTGCGCACGCCGTTCTTGTCGATGACCACGAAAGCACCATCCAGTACGTCGATCTGCCCGTACTGTATGAAGATCATCGACACGCGATCTTTCATCGGCAGTGGTTTGAGCGGGGGGAGCACGGATTCAGATCCGCGCCAGGCTCAGCAGGCCGCACCCGAAGGCCTTGCCGGGACCGATGCCGGCCTGCAAGGCGTTGCCCAATGCCGCGACATCGCTTGCCCGGAGAATCCCCTCGAACAATGCCCGCCGCAGGTGGATGCGTGTCGCGCCCTTGCGGCTGGTGAGAACGTCGCTGGCCGCCACCAGGGCCATTTCGACACGGAAGCCCACACGCTCTCCTTGCCGGGACAACCATGCCAGCTGCGCCTCCTCCGAACTCAGTCCATAGCGCTTGCCCTCGCGGGCAACCGTGGGGTTGGCCAGCAGGCGGAAGCGATAACGGGCGTCAACCCTGAGCAGGTCCTCAATGGTGACGGCCTTGGTCTCCACCGGCTCTTTCAGATAGCCAGCCGAGTCATCCAGATACCTCCAGTTCCCTGGCCTGCTGGATTGCACGATCAGTTGCGGATCGCTCCATGCGGCCTGCGTTTCCAGGCGCCAGAGGAAGCGCGGTGGCGTCTGTGTCTCGTCCACGACGAATGCACGTACCAAGCTACGATGCATCTCGTAGGGGTCGGCCAGATCGCGCCGTGCCCGCGGAGCGAAGGGATCAAGCCTCAGTCGTGTCAGATGCATGCTCCCCTCCTGCCGGCAACACCAGGGATCTCACGAAACGCGGCCCGAAACGGCGTTCGGCGAAAGGCGCCACCGGCTGATCGAGCCGGATCGCGCCTTCAGCGTCATCTTCCAGCACGAAGCGGAGCGCCTCTGCGCCATGCGCCGCCAGCGGGGGCCATTGGGTCAATGCCTGCTCCAACCCGGCTTCGACCAATCCATCAGGCAGATGCACCGGTTCCGATGGCACGAAGCTCTTGCGTCCCAGTGCCAGCGGCCAGGCAGGCCGAAGCAGCGCTTCGTGGATGCGCTCGAGCAAGGCTCGCTCACCTTCCAGGCCCACCAGGAATACGGCGTCGGCAAGGTAGTAGCGCGGGCTGACCACGGTGCGCTCCTTCTCCACCTTGCCAGCGGCATTCACCACGCCGGTGGCGGTCTGGTAATCCCGCATCGGCACGCCTTCGCGGTCCACGCGCACACCCATGCGCAGTCCGGCCAGGTCATCGACCGGTTCGCTGCGATCGCGACCCAGCGCGGCGCAGACCAACCCGAGCACCCCGGACTTGGAAGGTTCCAGTTGCGTGTCGCGTTCGTCGAAGCGGCTGGTAGTGCCCCACGATTGCATCGGCCCTTGTAGGCGCAACAGCAAGGTGGCCACGCTCATTCCCCCAGGCCGGCGGCGGACAGTTCCCGCACGCGCCGCGCCAGCTCGGGCAGCGACTTCTGCGCCTCGCCCTTGCCTTGCGGCCAACGGCCGGTGAGGTCGAGGTACAGCCACTGGTCCAGCGGCGTGGCGTAGATCGCAGCGAGCTTGTCCTCGTAGCTGGCCAGCGCACCGACCGACTGCGCGGTGAGGGAGTCCTCGGGCTTGGGCCGTACCGGCTTCTCGAAGGCGTTTGCCAGGTTCAGCGGCGTGGCATGGCGCAGGCTGATGCCGATGAACTCCGGCGGGTTGTGTGCCGCAAAGCTGTTCTGCTTGCCGCTGGGAATGGCACGCACCAGTGCCTGGGTGAATGCTTCGATGGCCGACAGCGTCAGCTCGCGGTCGCCTTGCAGGTTGTCGAACAGCTTGTTCACGTCCAGCACGGCGTAGCGGTAGAAGGTGGCGGAATTAAATTCCACCTGGCCGATCATGCCCGCCCCCGTTTCGTCCTCGTCACCCTTGTCGTCCACAGCGGTGAAGTAGTCGAACTCGCGTTCGACGCGATGGGTGCTGATGGCGTGGGCGACCTGGCAGGCGGCGTCTTGTTTGCCTATCGGCAGATCCGCGAGCATGCGGCCGAATAAGGCCACATCAACTGCTTTGCTACGGCGTAAAATAGCCTTTAACTCGTCCCTGAAACTTAACTGCACATCCGAAGGCTTGATCTTTTTCTTTTCGCTCAGCTCCTTGAGCATCTCGGCATGATCGCCGACAAGACGTTTCAATGCTTCAATTTCAGTTGCCGACACAAACAGAAGATAGGACAAAGTAGAGCTCGCAATCTCTTTGTCGTCGGACTTTCCACTCTCATCCTTCTTGTCTTTGGACTTGAATGCCTGTTTGATGATCTCATTGAACTTCGAAGGATCTGTCAACCCTGCAGACTTCAACTCGCCCAACAAGACGCGATCCAGATGCCGTGTTCTAATACCAAGATTCTCTTCACCCACCAATCCTGAAGTTTTGAAAAAATCTCTTGTTGTCTTTTTCTGACACTGGCTGCTCACCCGTGCCCGGCGATGGCCGCCGAAGATGGCGTCTTTCGGCGCCCCGGTGTCGTCGCGGTTGAGGTTGGACGGGGCGAAGTTCTGGATCAAATGGAATTCGATGAACGTGCTCATGAGGGTCTTCCTTTACGAGGCGGTGTCAGAGTCGGCCTGGAATTCGGCGGCGCGGTAGAAGTCGCGCGCCCAGCGCTGGCGCAAGCGGTCATGGTCTACATTCGGGTTCATCCAGACGGCCAGATCGTCCAGCAATCGGGCGTAGTCCAGCCCGATGCCCTCGGCCGCCAGCAGGCTGATGGCCTGGCGCAGGTAGTCGAGGATGTTGTCGGCATCGGCTTCGAGCAAGGCGATGAAGCGTTGTTCGATGCTCTGACTCTCGCGCTCGCGGAGCAGCCTACCGAAGGCGGCGGCGAAACTGCGGTCCTGTTGTTCGGGATATCGCGCAAATAGCCCCGCCACGGCATACAGGGCGACCCGCCACGCATCCGTGGCGGGTCGGTCGGCACCGACGAATCGCTCAACATAAGGGAATGCCCTGGGATAAGCCCCCGGATCGAAGGTCAGGCTATGCCGCAGCGCGGCCATGGCACCCGTGTCCCGCTCGCGCAAGGCACTCAGGTGCTCGATGAATCTTTCCGCGTGTTCGCTCACGTCAAGCCTCCTTGGCGGTCGTGGATGATTCGGTGATAGGCACGTGCTTGTTCAGCAGGCCATGGAAATGGGGCCGGAACTTGGCGTCTGCCCGCAGGGCCCGAGGCGAACGGCCCAACCCGGTGGATGCGCGTTCCCAGGCTGTCAATGCACTGTGGCGCAGGGTGGCGTGCCATAGCGTGGTGGCCTGCACGAAATCGCCTTCGCCCAGCAGGCGAAGCAGCTCGGGCAGGGTGCGCTCGGCGGTGGCGTAGTAGCTGGTAGTGAACGGGCCGGTGTCGAGCATGCTGCGCGCCCGGTTATAGGTGTCCTTGCTTGCCGCGTCTGGCAGCGTTTCGGCCAGCATGCGTGCAGCCAGCTTGCGTATTTCGCCGAACACCGCCTCGGCCTTTTCCACCAGATCACGCAGATAACCTGCCTTGTCCGCGTTTTCCAGCAAGGCCACGGGCAGGGCAATGCTTTCCGAACGCCAGCGCAACAACTTGGCCTGATCGCTGGCCAATCCGGCGACCAGCAAGGGTTGGTGCACCGATTCGAAGGGATTGAGTTGGGCATGCAGCTCAAGCGCATGGCTTATCACCGCGGCGGGATGACTAGCTCTCGATGGATTGGGCACCAGCACCGGCAGATCACGCCACAACGCCCGGCCTTCGCCAAAGCTCAGTCTCACAAGCTTGGTGCCGTCTGCACTTACTCGAAAACTCGCCATGGGATCGGGAGCGTTGGCGTCTTCCCCCAGCGCAAAGCCTGCTGCGAAACGCAGCCATCGAATGGATCCATCGGGTTCCCGAAGCAGCAATACGGCACGACTCTGGCGGGTGTAACGATCATTGGGACCCGTCGCCAGAACCGGATCGCCACGCAATTCGGAGACGGTCAGCCGCGCGCGCTCCCATGCGGGCAGATCATCGCCGCCACGCCAGCCGTGAAGGCACAGCGTCAGCGTCTGCGCCAGACTCGCGCCCAACGGCAAAATGGCAGCAGTATCGGTTAGTGCGCCGGCCTTTTCAGATACTTTCAACTTTTTGCCGGGGAAAAACCCCCCTGGCACGAACTGGAAATACCCCATCATTGACTTGATGACATCTCGCGGCCACCAGGCGTCATTCCTAAAAACCTCCTGGTTGAACATCCCTGTCCCATAAAATTGTTCGAGGGACAACGTACTCGGCGGATAGAGCGATTGTGTCTCATCGCACTCATCCAGCGCCGCCACCTGCATGAAAGGACACTCGGGGTGGAACAGCCAGAAGCGTTCGCGCCAGTGCTCGAGGTAGTCGGCGACGGCTTCGACCGGCAAGCCTTCGCGATACCAACGGGCACGGTCCTTGTCTTTCCACCCCTCCGGAAAGGCGCGGGTCAGGGCGCGATGGAGAATGGCCAGCAACAGCCGGTATTGCGCCACCAGATTGGGCGGCGCTGTTTCGGCCAGCGCCACGATCTGGTCGCTGCGTCGGAAAGCACCCAGCAACCCTAGTTCTTCAATATGTCCGTCGGCGAAGCGCACCGGCAGCCATGGCTTGTCTAGCAGATTGAAGTCCTTGTTCATTCGGTGCCCCCGGTCGATTCCTTCGTCTCGTAAACCAGTCCCAGCTCGGCGTCCAATCGCAGCCGTACGCCATCGCTCACGTAGCACCCTTGCGTTAACGGCAGCGGACGGAAATTCCGTAGCAGGGGATGCTCGGCGAATCCGATGGGGGGCTCCGCGCCGAGAAAGTGCTTCACCACTGCCGTGCGGGTAAGACGTAACTGACGTCCGTATAGGCGACGGGCAGCGGCATCATCCAGCGGTTGATCCGGTGCGAACGTCGAATCCCCCACGCGCCAGCCACCCTCGACGACATCCACCGGCACCAGGGTAATGGTCTCGCGTCCCAGGCGCGTAACGTTGCGCAACCCCAGCAGGTCGTCCTCGTCGTTGCCGCGCGGCTTGTCGTTGTAGGCGGATTGCGGCTCGGCCCGCGGATCGATGGCGATGTTGCGCGACTCCTGCCGCTCCTTGTTCACCTTGGCACGGAACTCGCCATAGGCTTCGATCTCTATGGCGTTCTGCACCTGCTCGTCCAGATCCCCGGGCAGCGGTTCGTCGCCATAGACCGCCTGCACCAGCCGGTCGATGTCGCCGGGCAGGTCCAGTACCGTCTCGCATCCCAGCAGCGCCCAGGTGCGTCCCACGATGTAGGGGTCATAGACGAAGCCCCAGGCCGTGGCCTTCAGGTCGGGGAACTCCGGCCCCAGACCGGCCACCCACAGTCGCGCTTCGCTGTGCGCCATTGGCCTCGGGCGTTCGTGCCGATGCAGGCGACCCGCGCGTTGCAGCAACAAATCGGCCGGGGCCAGGTCGCTGAGCATGAAATCGAAGTCGAGGTCCAGCGATTGTTCGGCCACCTGCGTGGCGATCATCAGTGCTTTCGCGGGGCGGTCGCCTCCTGGCCCGAAGCATGCCGACACCTGCCGCTCGCGCTCGCCACGTTCGTCCATCGGGTAGCGCGCGTGGAACAGCAGCAACGGAACCTCTGGTTGCACCCGATCGCGCAGCAGCCGATAAAGCGCCTGGGCACGATCGACCGTGTTGACGATCACGGCCCCGCAACCGCCGCTTTCGAGCAATATCGCAGCCTGATCGGCCAGTGCCTCCAGACCCTCCCCCAGACCTGCCAGCCGGATCGGCGGCAGGGGCCGGGCAGGAAAATGCTCGCCACGCGGACCATCGTCATCGGCCAGCAGCACGCGCGGATAGGGCAGTTCCTGTACGGTGCCGACATCCACGCCCCAGGCGGCCAGCAGTTCGTTCCGCCGCGCCTTGGGCAAGGTGGCGCTCATCAGGACCACCGAACTGCCCAAAGCCTTGAGCCATTGCAGCAAGGTGGCGATAAGGCCGGACGTATACGTGTCGTAGGCATGTACTTCGTCGAGCACCACGACTCGATTGCCCAATCCCCACAGGCGAACGAAATGGTGCTTGACGTTGAGCACCGCGAACAACGCCTGGTCGATCGTTCCCACGCCGTAAGGCGACAGCAGGGGCCGGCGACGCTGGGAAAACCAGGCCGAGGCCGCCAGCGCCTCGCCGCTGTCCTGGTTGATGCCGCGCAGGTGGACCGTGCGGAGGCGTTGCGCATCCTCGTTCATCGCAGCGCCGCCGTGCACGAGTTGCACGTCCAATGGACCCGCAGCGAAGGCTTCGAGGAACGTCTGCGCGCGCTTGAACAGCGCATTGCCGGTGGCCTGGGTCGGCAGGGCGACATACAGCCCCCGATGGCCGTTGGCGGCTTGCAGCCGCAAGTGGGACAGGAACGCCAGCTCGGTCTTGCCTTCGCCCATTGGGGCTTCGACCAGCAGCAGCGACGGCCCTTTCGCACCATTCAACAGGCGCTCCCCGGCCTGTTGCAGCGGCCGGGCCTGCAAGTCCTGGCGTTGCGTGATGCGCGCCAGCAAAGCATCCAGCCCCGCTGGCGCATCCAGGAGCGCCTGTGCGCGGTTCCAGCCGACGTGACGCAGTGCATCCGCCGCCAGTTTCCGCGCATGGTCGTAGTAGACACCCAGATCGTCGTGTCGCTCGCCCAGCGGGAACCAGTCGGGATTGGAGGCGATCCAGTCCGCCGCACTGGTCAATCCCGCCAGCCAGCTCACTGCAGGAAGGCTCACTTCCTCCAGGCTGGGCGTACCCTGCGGTGCGAGCGTCTGCCAGTAGGCATGGAGGATGGCCTGGCGAGCTTGTGCCCAAGCCGGTGGTTCACCCTTGGGCCGCGAACTGTTTACCTGTGCCGGCGCGAAATGGAAGCCGTGGTGCGCACTGATGGCCTGGACGGCATGACGAACCCAATCTGGCCCAGCGCTCGTCAACTGATACAACGGCCCGCCCAGCAACGCCGCAGTCGCACAGGAGTGATCGGTAACACTGCAGGCATGGAGCGGGAACGACAGGCCTTGCGCCTGGTTGGCTGTCATGCCTTCCGGCCACTTGGCCTGGAAGCCAGGAATCGCCTTGCCAAAATCGTGCAGCCCTATCAGGGCAGCCAGCCAACGCCGGCAATGTCCACGGGGCAATCCCCACGCCGATGCTCCCCAGTCCAGCGAGTGAGATGGCTCCTGCTCCAGTATGACCTCGGCGACCGCGGCCACGTCCAGCATGTGTGCCAGAAGCCGATGCCCCTCTCCTTCGCCGCTCTTGGCCCATATCGCCCTGGCTGTCCCGAGAACCGACGAAAACCGGACGCCATCTGCAATACCTTCCGCTACTGAATGGACTTTGCCGCCCCGGCCTTCCATGCCTTCCGTCCCCGCATCCCCTGTATCCGCTGCATCAAAAGTATCGCATCTCCACGACTGTTCAATGCCACTCAACGGTCATCTTTCCCCTTACGACATTCCAGGGGCATGCAGACGCGCCTGCTGGCTACTGTAAGGTGGCCATGCTCCGATGAAACACCCGCCCCTCAAATCACCCGCAACGTGATCGCCTTCAACACCGCCCGCGTGCGATCGCGCGTCCCCAGCTTTTCCAGGATCGTCGACACGTAGTTCTTGACCGTTCCCTCGGCCAGGAACAGCGTCCGCGCGATCTCCTTGTTGGAATAGCCGCCCGCAAGCAGCCGCAGGATCGCCACCTCGCGCTCGCCGAAGGTGTCGCGCGGCGCGTCCTGGTCGCGGTACTGATAGCGCGAGCGCACCGGATCGGTGCTGACCGGCTGCAGCAGCGTCTCGCCCGCGGCCACGCGCACGATCGCCTCGCGCAGGTCCTCCGGCGCCGCATCCTTGAGCAGGAAGCCCTGCGCGCCGGCCTCGGTCGCGCGCAGCAGCAGGTCGCTGTCGTCGAAGGTGGTCAGCAACAGCACCGGCGTGCGGTCGCCGCGCGCGCGCAACGCCTGGAGCGCGGCGATGCCGTCCATGCCGGGCATGCGGATGTCGCTGAGCACCACGTCCACCGCGGTGGATTGCAGCCCGGCCAGCAGCGCCTCGCCGTCGTCGGCCTCCAGCGCGACCCGGATGCCCTGGCTCTGCAGCAGCGCGCGCAGGCCGGCGCGGACCAGCACCTGGTCGTCGGCGAGCGCGACGGTGGTCGCAGCGGTCATGCAGGCAGCCTCGCGGAAAGATGCAGGCCGCCCCGGGCGGTGCGGCCGAGCTCGAGCCGGCCGCGCAGCGCCGCCAGGCGTTCGCGCATGCCGGCGATGCCGTTGCCCTCGCGGATCGTGGCGGCGGCGCGGCCGTCGTCCTCGATGTCGATGCGCAGCTGGCCGTCCTCGCGGGCGATGCGGACCTGGACCTGCGCGGCGTCGGCATGGCGCGCGGCGTTGGTCAACGCCTCCTGCACCAGCCGCAGCACCGTCTCGGCGACGGCCGGATCGGTGACGCACACCTGCGGGGCGATCGCCAGCTGAAGGCGCGGGCGCGGGAACGGCGAGGCGAGCGCGCGCAGCGCGGTCTCCAGGTCGAGGCCGCGGTCGTCGTCGCGCAGCGACTGTACGACGCGGCGGATGTCGGCGAGCAGCTCGGCGGACAGGCTCTCGGCCGCGGCGATCTCCGCGCGCCCGGCCAGTTCCGGATCGGCGGCCAGCATGCGCAGGTTGATCCGCATCGCGGTGAGCTTGTGGCCGGCCACGTCGTGCAGCTCGCGCGCCAGCCGCAGGCGCTCGGCGTCGCGCGCGCTGTCGGCGAGCAGGGCGCGGGTGGCGAGCAGGTCGGCGTTGACGCGGGCGAGCGCGTCGCGGGCGCGGGTGGCGGTGACGGCGTAGTGGGCGGCGAGCGCGGCGAAGCCCTCGAAGCCGCTGTAGATCGCCACGATCAGCAGTTTCCGCTCGAACCCGGCATGGGCGAGCGCGGCATACATCCCGGTATTGAGCACCACCGCGAAGGCCAGTACCGCCCAGCGCGGCCAGCGCATCGCCGCCTGGGCGACCAGCACCACCAGCAACACCGGCGCGGTGCCGGCGCGCGGCTCCAGCCAGATCAGCGCCACCGCCGCCGCGCCCTGCACCAGCAGCGCGGCATGGCGCAGGTGCCAGCGCGACGGCAGCAGCTCGTGGACGTGCAACAGTACCGCGAACGCGCCCAGCAGCAGCCAGCGCAGCGCGCCATGCGGGGACGCCTCGACCCCGAACGACAACGCGACCGCGGCGACCGTGCACAGGCCGGCCAGGCTCATCGGCTCCAACAGTTCGCGCAGGAAACGGGGCATGTGCGGATGCTGACCGCAGGCGCGGCCTCCGGCAATGGGGCCGCCGCCGAAAGTGACTTCCGGCAGGTCGGATCGATGACCTGCGGCAGCTGATCGGCCCGGCATGGGCGGCAAGACTGGCGCCACCCACCCGGAGGACGCCGCCATGACCACCCGCCTGCCGCTGCTCGCCCTGCTTGCCCTGACCGCATGTTCCGCCGTCCACGCCGCCGACCTGGGCATCGACCTGCACGGCGTGCGGACCCAGGCCGGCCAGCTCCACGTCGCCCTGGTCGACGCCGCCGGCTGGGACGGCCAGGGCGCCCCGCTGCGCGCCGCCGCGGTCGCGCCGTCCGGTGCGGACGCGCATGTCGAGTTCAAGGACCTGCCCGCCGGCGAGTACGCGGTCCGCGTGATGCACGACGAGAACGGCAACGGCAAGCTCGACACCAACATGCTCGGCATGCCGCTGGAAGGCTACGGCTTCAGCAACGATCCCAAGGTGATGCGCAAGCCGACCTTCGACGAGGCGCGCTTCGCGCTGCCGGCGACCGGTACGTCCATCGCCATCACGCTGCGCTGAGACCGGAGGCCGCCGTGGACCGTCGCCGTTTCCTTCGCTCCCTGCTGGCCGGCGGGGCCGGGCTTGCCGCCGGCGGCGCGTTGCTGCGCAGTGCGCCAGCCCAGGCCGGCGACAGCGCCGGCTTCGCCGCCGGCCTGCGCGAACACCCGTGGCTGGTCGGCTGGCGCAGCGTACGGAGCGAGACGCTCGGGCCGGCGACGGTGGCGTTGCAGGGCCGGCTGCCGGCCGGCTTCGCCGGCACGCTGTACCGCAACGGCCCGGCCTGGACCGAGCGCGCCGGCTTCCGCTACGACCACTGGTTCGACGGCGACGGCATGGTGCATGGCTGGCACTTCGGCGGCGACGGCACGCTGACCCACCGCGCGCGCATGGTCGCCACGCCCAAGTTCGTGCGCGAGCAGGCCGCCGGGCGCTTCCTGTATCCCACCGCCGGCACGGTGGTGCCGGACATGCAGCCGATCCGCAACAACGACGACGCCAATGTCGCCAACACGTCGGTGATCACGATCGGCGGCCGCCTGTTCGCGATGAGCGAGGCCGGCTCGGCGTTCGAGCTCGACCCGGACGAACTCGGCACGCTCGGCCCGGTCACCTGGCGCCCGGACCTGGCCGCGGTGCCGTTCTCGGCGCACCCGCTGGCCGACCGCGACGGCAGCCTGTGGAACTTCGGCTCGATCGGCCTGATGGGCGGCACCGGCCTGATGCTCTGGCGGATCGGCGCGGACGCCACGCTGCGCCAGGCGCAGGTGCTGGACACGCCGGTGCAGGGCTACCTGCACAGCTTCGCGATGACCGACCGTTACCTGGTGTTCGTGCTGATGCCGTTCCGCTACGCCGGCAGCGGCGCGTTCTTCCAACGCCTGCGCTTCACGCCCGACGCGCCGTGCCGGATCGCGGTGGTGCCCAAGGATGCGCTGGACGCGCCGCGCTGGTCCGAGGCCGATTTCGCCGCGGTCTACCACTTCGCCGACGCCTACGAGCGCGGCGGGGAGATCGTGGTGCGCGCCGTGCAGCACACCGACATCGACGAGGCGCGCTCGCCGATGCAGGCGGCGATGCAGGCGGCGATGCACGGCAGCGGCGATGCGCGCAACTCGCAGGCGCGCGTGCGCACGCTGCACCTGGACCTGCGCCACGGCGCGGCGCGCTGGCGCGACCACGACGTGGCCGGCATCGAGTTCCCGCTGTTCGACCCGCGCACGCCGGGCGACCGCGGCGCGCGCCTTTATGCACCGTGCATGGAAGGCCGCCACGACACGCCGTACTTCAACGCGGTGGCCGGCTACGACCTGGAGCGCGGCCGCAGGCAGGTGCACCGCTACGGCAGCGGCATCATGGCCGAGGAGCACGTGTTCGTGCCGCGTCCGGGCAGCCACCGTCCCGACGACGGCTGGCTGGTCGGCACGCTGCTGGACGCGGACCGCCAGCGCAGCGGCATCGCGGTGCTCGACGCGCGCCATATCGACGATGGCCCGCTGGCGACGGCATGGCTACCGTACGCGGTACCGCTCGGCTTCCATGGCCACTTCGCCCGCGCCTGATCGTTCCGGAGCCCCTTATGCCCGCACTCTCGCCCCACCTCCCGTTCCTGCTCCTCAACCTCGCCTGGGGCGGCTACGAGATCCTGCTCGGCCACCGCCGCCGCGCGGCCGACGGCGGCGCGCGCGACCAGGGCACGCTGAAGCTGCTGTGGCGCGTGCTGTACGGCGCGATCGCGCTGGGCGTGGCCGTGTCCTTCCTCCGCTCCGGGCGCTTCCCCGCGGCATGGATCGAGCCGTTACGCTGGAGCGGCTGCGTGCTGGTCGCCGGCGGCCTGGCGTTCCGGATCTGGGCGATCCGCACGCTCGACCGCTGGTTCACCGTCGACGTGACGATCCAGCAGGACCAGCCGTTGATCCAGTACGGGCCATATCGCCGGTTGCGCCATCCCTCCTACACCGGCGCGCTGCTGGCGTTCTGCGGGCTCGCCCTCGGCCTGGGCAGCGTCCTGTCGGTGCTGGCGATCGTGCCGGCGGCGACCTGGGCGTTCCTGCGTCGCATCCGGGTCGAGGAAGCGGCCTTGCGCGAGGCGTTCGGCGCGCGCTACGACGCCTATGCCGCCACGCGCTGGCGCCTGCTGCCGGGGGTGTGGTGATGGGAGGCCGCGACCTGCTGCTGGCCTGCCTGCACCATCTCGCCTTCCTGCTGCTGGTGGCGAGCCTGGTGGCCGAATGGGTGCTGTTGCGGCCGGTGCCGCGCGGCGAGGCGCTGGCCCGGCTCGGGCGCATCGACGCGCTGTACGGGCTGTCGGCCGTGGCGGTGCTGGCGGTGGGCGCGCTGCGCGTGGCCTACGGCCTCAAGGGCGCCGGCTACTACCTGCACAACCCGTGGTTCTGGACCAAGCTGGGCCTGTTCGCGGCGATCGGCCTGGTGTCGATCTACCCGACCATCGCGCTGCTGCGCTGGCGCCGCGTGCAGCGGCTCAGCCCGGATTTCGCGCCGGACCCGCAGGAACTGTTGCCGGTACGCCGCTGCGTCGCGCTGGAACTGGCGCTGCTGCCGCTGCTGTTCGTCGCCGCGGCGCTGATGGCGCGCCATGGGCTATTCTGATTGGACATACCAATTTAGCCTTCGGACATGGCCGCCACGAAAGGATTCCCTGGCGATCAAGCTCGAGGGGTGCCATACTTGCCGCCATGATTCCGAACATTGGTAATACCAATGTCATTCATCGCGAGCATGGCCACGCATACACCGACGCAGTCCGCTGACGGGCAGGGGAGCGCGACGCCGCGCCTGTCCGACCGGGTGGCCGAGCAGCTGCGCAACCTGATCGCCGAGCGCGGGCTCCAGCCTGGCGCGCGCCTGCCGGCCGAACGCGCGCTCGCGCTCGCGCTGGGCGTCTCGCGCACGGTGCTGCGCGAGGCGATCGCGCAGCTGTCCAGCCAGGGCCTGCTGCGCGCCCGCGTCGGCGGCGGCACCTACGTGCAGGGCCCGCCTTCGCCCGAGCAGGTGCTGGCCGGGCCGATGGCGCCGTACCTGTCGCTGTTCCAGGCCGACCCGGAGTACCGCTTCGACGTGCTGGAGATCCGGCACGCCCTCGAAGGCGCCGCCGCCTGGCACGCCGCGCAGCGCGCCACCGAGGCCGACCACGCGCGCATCCGCACGGCGTTCCAGGCCCTGCAGGCCGCGCACGGCAGGAACGACCCGGCCGGCGAGGCGCGCGCCGATGCCGATTTCCACCTGGCCATCGCCGAGGCCGCGCACAACCTGGTGCTGCTGCAGGTGATGCGCGGCCTGTTCGAGCTGTTGCAGACCAACATCTCGCAGAGCCGGCAGAAGCTGTTCCTGTCGCCGCGCACGTCCGAGCCGCTGGCGGTGCAGCACCGCGCGCTGATGGACGCGATCCTCGCCGGCGATGCCGAACGCGCGCGCGATGCCGCGCACGCCCACCTGGAATTCGTGCATACCTCGCTGCGCACGCTCGACGATGACGAGGCGCGGCGAGCGCGCGCCTCGCGCCTGCCTCCCGTACACCGCCCATGATCATCTCCTCGCCCACCGACTACCACGCCGCGGCGCAGCGCCGGCTGCCGCCGTTCCTGTTCCACTACATCGACGGCGGCGCCTATGCCGAGCACACGCTGCGGCGCAACGTCTCCGACCTGGGCGACATCGCGCTGCGCCAGCGCATCCTGCGCAACGTCTCGGACCTGTCGCTGCGGACGCAGCTGTTCGGCGAGACGCTGGCGATGCCGGTGGCGCTGGCGCCGGTCGGCCTGACCGGCATGTTCGCGCGCCGCGGCGAGGTGCAGGCGGCGAAGGCGGCGACCGGCAAGGGCATCCCGTTCACGATGTCCACCGTGTCGGTGTGCCCGATCGAGGAAGTGGCGCCGGCGATCGAACGGCCGATGTGGTTCCAGCTGTACGTGCTGAAGGACCGCGGCTTCATGAAGAACGCGCTGGAACGCGCGCAGGCCGCCGGCTGCTCGACGCTGGTGTTCACCGTGGACATGCCCACGCCCGGCGCGCGCTACCGCGACGCGCACTCGGGCATGAGCGGCCCGAACGCCTCGCTGCGGCGCATGCTGCAGGCGGTGGCGCACCCGCGCTGGGCCTGGGACGTGGGCCTGTGGGGACGCCCGCACGACCTCGGCAACGTCTCCCGCTACCGCGGCCACCCGACCGGCCTGCAGGACTACATCGGCTGGCTCGGCGCCAACTTCGACCCGTCGATCTCGTGGAAGGACCTGGAGTGGATCCGCGCGTTCTGGAAGGGCCCGATGGTGATCAAGGGCATCCTCGACCCGGACGACGCCCGCGATGCGGTGCGCTTCGGCGCCGACGGCATCGTGGTCTCCAACCATGGCGGGCGCCAGCTCGACGGCGTGCTGTCCACCGCGCGCGCGCTGCCTGCGATCGCCGACGCGGTGAAGGGCGAGCTGAAGATCCTGGCCGACTCCGGCATCCGCACTGGCCTGGACGTGGTGCGCATGCTCGCGCTCGGCGCCGACGCGGTGCTGCTCGGCCGCGCCTTCGTCTACGCGCTGGCCGCGGCCGGGCAGGCCGGCGTGGAGCACCTGCTGGGCCTGATCGAGAAGGAGATGCGCGTGGCGATGACGCTGACCGGCGCCCGGTCGATCGGCGAGATCGGCCGCGATTCGCTGGCGCGGGTGACGCGCGAGAACACGGTCTCGCCCTAGCGCGCCGTCGCGAGACCGCCATGAACGCTTCTCCCGTCCCGTCCGGGGTGCTGCTGCGGCAACTGCGCGAAGCGGTCGGCGCCGCGCACGTGCTGACCGGCGAGAAGGCCACGCGGCGCTACCGCAAGGGCTACCGCTTCGGCGACGGGCCGGTGCTGGCGGTGGTACGGCCCGGCACGCTGCTGGAGCTGTGGTCCGCCCTGCAGGCGATCGTCGCGGCCGGTCGCATCGTGCTGATGCAAGCCGCCAACACCGGCCTGACCGGCGGCTCCACCCCGGACGGCGACGACTACGACCGCGAGATCGTGCTGGTCAGCACGCTGCGCCTGGCGGGCATACGGCCGATCCGCGACGGCCGCCAGGTGGTCTGCCTGCCCGGCGCGACACTGGACCGGCTGGAACGGGCGCTGCGCCCGCTCGGCCGCGAGCCGCACTCGGTGATCGGCTCCTCGTGCATCGGCGCCTCGGTGCTCGGCGGGATCTGCAACAACTCCGGCGGCGCGCTGGTGCGGCGCGGGCCGGCCTACACGCAGCTGGCGCTGTACGCGCAGGTCGGCGAGGACGGCGTGCTGCGCCTGGTCAACCACCTCGGCATCCGCCTCGGCAACACGCCCGAGCGGATCCTTGCGCGCCTGCAGGCCGGCGACTACGACGAGGCCGACATCGTCGACGACCCGGCGCTGGCCGCGTCCGACCCGCTCTACGCCCAGCACGTGCGCGACGTCGACGCGCCCACCCCGGCGCGCTTCAACGCCGACCCGGCGCGCCTCTACGAGGCCTCCGGCTCGGCCGGCCGGCTGTGCGTGTTCGCGGTGCGGCTGGACACCTTCCCGCGCGAGGATTCCACGGTCTTCTACGTCGGCAGCAACGATCCGGCCGACCTCACCGCGATCCGCCGCGAGCTGCTCACCGCGCTGGCCGAGCTGCCGATCGCCGGCGAGTACATCCACCGCGACGCCTTCGACATCGGCGAGAAGTACGGCAAGGACACCTTCCTGCTGATCGACCGCTTCGGCACCGACGTGGTGCCCCGGGCGTTCGCGCTGAAGAGCCGCGTCGACGGCTTCTTCGAGGCGTTGGGCCTGCACGGGGTCGCCGACAGGGCATTGCAGGCGCTGGTGGCGCTGCTGCCCCGCCACCTGCCGCGGCGCATGCGCGAGTACCGCGACCGCTTCGAGCACCACCTGCTGCTGCGCGTGTCGGCCAAGGACGCGCCCTGGACCGACGCCTTCCTCCGGCGACACTTCGCCGGCAGCGGCACCGGCGCGTATTTCCGGTGCGACGCCGGGGAAGGCCGCAAGGCCTTCCTGCACCGCTTCGCGGTGGCCGGAGCGGCGGTGCGCTACCGCGAGGTGCATCGCGACCGCGTGGAGGACATCGTCGCGCTGGACGTGGCGCTGCGCCGCAACGACCGCGACTGGGTGGAGACGCTGCCGCCGGCGATCGAGGACGCGCTGGTGGCCAAGCTGTACTACGGGCATTTCTTCTGCCACGTGTTCCACCAGGACTACATCGTGAAGAAGGGCCACGACCCGCTCGCGATCGAGCACGCGATGTGGGGACTGCTCGACCAGCGCGGCGCCGAGTACCCGGCCGAGCACAACGTCGGCCATCTCTACCGCGCCAAGCCGGCGCTGGAACGGCACTACCGCGCGCTCGACCCGACCAACACCTTCAACCCCGGCATCGGCCAGACCTCCAGGCAGAAGCACTGGGGCGACCACTGCGGCGGGCATTGAGGCCGCTCACCGTCTTCGCTTTGCTTCTTCCTTCGCCTTGCTCCCCGTGGCAGCGGCTCTGGATGGCCTAGGGCCATCGGCCGCGAAGAAGCCTTCCCGATCCCCGTCCCCGCAAGGGATCCCCGTGGGAGGGACTTCAGTCCCGACAGCGACTGCTGCACAGGCCTCCCCGCCCCGAGGGACCAGGGAAAGCCCCATCGGGACTGAAGTCCCTCCTACACCTGAGTTTGGTTCCCGCGTTCGCTTTTCGTGGGAGCGACTTCAGTCGCGACGGGCTTTCCCGGAAAACCCCCATCGCAACGGAAGCCACTCCTACCGGAAAGCGGGCAAGCGCTGCCGCAGCTGCGCGATCCCCTCCCAGGGATCGGCCTTCAGCCGCTTCGCGCGCGCCAGCGCCTTGTCCGGCGGAAACGCCCGCGGCGAGGCGATCCGGCCCAGTTCCTCCCAGCGCAGCGGCACCGCCACCGCCGCCGGCTCGCGCGCCCGCAGCGCCCACGAGCACACGCTGGTGCTGCCGCGGCCGTTGCGCAGCCAGTCGACGAAGATCACCCCGCGCCGCTTCTGCTTGCTCATCGTCGCGGTGTAGCGGTCGGGCGCGGTGCCCGCCAGCGCCTGCGCGAAGGCCTCGCAGAAATCGCGCGCCTGCGCCCAGTCCGGGCCGGGCTCGATCGGCACCACCACGTGCAGGCCCTTGCCGCCGGACAGCCGCACGAAGCTCTCCAGCCCGGCTTCGCGCAGGCGCGCGCGGATGTCGCGCGCGGCGGCCTTGACCTCCTTCCAGCCCACGCCCTCGCCCGGGTCGAGGTCGAACACCAGCCGGTCCGGATGCTCGGGGTCGTCCACCGTCGAGCCCCACGGGTGCAGCTCCAGCGTGTTCATCTGCACCAGTTCCAGCAGGCCGGCCACGTCCTCGATGTAGAGGTAGTCCTCCACGCCGCTCTTCTGGCGCAGCGCGACCGCATGCACGTGCGGGCCCAGCGCGCGGCTCTCGTGCTTCTGGAAGAAGCATTCGCCGCCGACGCCGTCCGGGCAGCGCAGCAGGGACAGCGGCCGCCGCGCGACTTCCGGCAGCAGCCACGGCGCGATCGCGCGGTAGTAGTCGGCGACCTGCCCCTTGGTCATGCCCGAGCCGGGGAACACCACGCGGCCGGGATGGGTGATGCGCACGTCGTCCTCCGCCATGCCGCGTTCCTCCGTCCGCGAGGGAGCCTTCGCCTTGCTGCGCGGCCTGGCTTCCGCCGCTGCCGCCGGCGCCGGCCCCACCTCCTCCAGCGGCTTGTCCTCGCGCAGGCGCTTGAAGCTGGCCTGGCGCAGCAATCCCTCCTTGGCCCAGCCGCGCATCGCGACCTCCACCACCAGCCGCGGCTCGACCCAGTGCACGGTGCGCAGCGGGAACGGCACGTGCGCGGGCAGCTCGACCGGCGCGGTGGCGGTCGCGCGCGCCTCCAGCATCGGCATCAGCCGCGCCAGCATCGCGTCGTCGAAACCGCTGCCGACCCGGCCGACGTAGCGCCAGCCCGCGCCTTCCGGGCGCGCCAGCAGCAGCGAGCCGAAGCCGCTGCGCGAACCCTTCGGGTCGGTGTAGCCGACCACGACGAACTCGTCGCTGCTCTCGTGCTTGATCTTCAGCCAGTCGGAACTGCGCGCGTTCACGTAGTGCGCGTCCACGCGCTTGCTGACGATGCCCTCGAACCCCTTCTCGCCGCTGGCGGCGAACACCTCCGGGCCGTGGCCGACCACGTGGTCGCTGTAGGCCAGCGTGCCGGGCCGCTTGCCGAGCAGCTGGCGCAGCAACGCCTTGCGCTCGACCAGCGGCGCCCGCGACAGGTCCACCCCGGCCACGCCCGGCAGGTCGAACACGAGGTAGCGCAACGGCTGCCGGGAGGTACCGTCCAGCACCCGTTGCAGCGCCGAGAAATCGCTGCGGCCCTCGGCGTCGAGCACCACCAGCTCGCCGTCCAGGCGCGCGTCCGCGACCGGCAGCGCCTCCATCGCCTTCACCACTTCCGGGAAGTTGTCGGTCCAGGTCAGCCCGCCGCGCGAGCGCAAGGTCGCCTTGCCGTCGACCAGGTCGGCCAGCAGCCGGTAGCCGTCCCATTTGATCTCGTGCAGCCAGTCCTCGCCCGGCGGCGCGTGCGCGCGCGACATCGTCAGCTGGGCGGTGAAGCCCGGCGGATACGGGCGATCGCGCGCGCCCGGCAAGGCCAGCGCGCGCGCGTGCCAGGTGGCGTCCTTGCCGTGCCGTGCGCGCCGGGGCGCGGCCGGCGCCCCGGCGCCCTCGCGTTGCTTCCGGCTGGCCGTCGCGCTACCGGCGCGCGGCTTGCGCCGCGGCTGCGCCCCGATCAGGTCGTCGGCGTCCAGCGCCGCGGCAGTGCCGTCGTCGCGCTTGATCAGCAGCCATTGCGGCTGGCGGCCGCGCAGCGCGGTGCGCACCAGCTTCCAGCCGCCCTCCAGCTTTTCGCCGTGCAGGACGAAGTCGAGCTTGCCGGCGGCGATCGCCTCCAGCGGGTCGCCCTCGCACGACCAGGTGCCGTGGTCGAACACGTCGACGTGGCCGGCGCCGTAGTGGCCTTCCGGGATGTCGCCCTCGAACGTGGCGTAGGACAGCGGATGGTCCTCCACCTGCACCGCCAGGCGCTTCTCGCCGGCGCGCAGCGAAGGCCCCTTCGGCACCGCCCAGCTCTTGAGTACGCCGTCGGCCTCCAGGCGGAAGTCGTAGTGGCGCGTGCTGGCATGGTGCAGCTGCACGACGAAGATCGGCCGCCGCGACGGGGCGCCGGCGGCGTCGCCGCTCGGTTCGGGCGTGCCGCCCTGGCGGTCGAAGCGGCGCTTGCGCTGGTAGTCCCGCAGCGACACCGCTCACCCCGTCTTGCGGGCGCGCCGGGGGCTCTTCTTGGCGGCCTTGGCCGGCTTCTTCTTCGCCGCCTTCCGGACCGGCTCCTTGGCCGCGGCCTTCTTCGCCGGCGTGCGCTTCTTGGCGTCCAGGCTCTTCTGCAGCAGCGCCATGAAGTCCACCACGTTGGTGGCCGCGTCCTCGCGCGCGACCGGCTCGTCCTCGATCCGCGTGGTGCCGCCCTTCTGCTTGATGCGCTTGCGCAGGATGTCCTGCAGCCGCTCGCGGAACTCGTCGTGGTAGTCGTCGGGCTTCCAGTCGCCGGACATCGACTCCACCAGCTGCGAGGCCATCGCGATCTCCTTGTCGCTGATGCGGTACTTGGACAGGCTCTCGCCCGGCAGGCGGTATTCCTCCGGATCGACCAGCTCCTGCGGATAGCGCAGCAGCAGCAGTACCAGCGCGTCGCCGTGCGGCATCACCGCGGACAGGTATTCGCGGGTGCGGATCACCACCCGCGCGATGCCGACCTTGCCGGCCTTGCGCAGCGTCTCGCGCAGCAGCACGTAGCCCTTCTCGGCCTTCTTGCCCGGCACCAGCAGGTAGGGTTTCTCGTAGTAGCGCGGGTCGATCGCGTCGGCGTCGACGAAGGTCTCCACCTCCACGGTCTCGTGGCTTTCCGGCGCGGCGGCGCGGATGTCCTCCTCCTCGAGCACGACGTAGCTGCCCTTCTCGTACTCGAAGGCCTTGACGATCTCCTTCCAGGGCACTTCCTCGCCGGTCTCGGCGTTGACCCGCTCGAAGCGGATCGGCGAGTTGTCGCGCGAATCGAGCATGCGGAAGTGCAGGTCGGTGCGGCGCTCGCCGCTCATCAGCGACACCGGCACGTTGAGCAGGCCGAAGGAGAGGGTCCCCGACCAGATCGGCCGCGCCATCAGTGCCGCGCCTCGTGCACGGCCGCGACCGGGATGTGGTCCAGCGCCAGCCACGCGTCCTCCACCACCGGGCGGGCGCGCCGCCAGCTCAACCGCGAGGAGCCGCGCATGCGCTCCCACTGCGCGGCCAGCTCGTCCTCGACGCCGTCCTGCGGCGCGCGGGGCCAGTCGGCGGCATGGGTGAGCAGGGCGAAGGCGTAGGCCGGGTACAGGTCGCGCCAGCTCGGCCCGCCGCGCCGGCGCCGGCGCCGGTAGTCGGCCAGGCTGTAGTGGCGGAAATCCTGGGCCACCCCGCCGGGTTCGGGCTGGGGCAGGCTGCCGGGCAGCGCCGCGGGCGACGACGGTTCGAGTTGGGCAAACAGGCGGCGGTCGGGGCGACGTTCGAAGGTGCGCATGGCACGGCTCCGGCATCGGCGGAAGGGGCGTCCAGCTGTAGCGCCGCCGCCGTTAGCGAGGCGTGACAACCGGCATGCGCCATTGGCGCGGTTTTCACCGGCATGGCGGTGGACTGCACGTCCCCGCTGCATGCATGGAGGTACGCCATGTCACGGTCACGCGATCCGCTCCGCGGACAACCCTCGCCCCCGGGCGAGCAGCGCGGCAAGCACGACACCCAGGAGGCCGAGGACCGCGGTGCCGGGCGCGATCCGGGCGAGGCTCTTTCCGGCGAGGACGAGCGCCCGGCGCGGCTGCCCGGCCGCGTGGCCGGCGAGATCGGCAGCGGCCTGACGGTCGACGCCGAGGCCGGCCCGGACCCGGCCAAGTCGCGCGACCGCAAGGACCCGCCGGAACGGCCCGGCGCGGGCTCCCGCGAGGACCCGGAGCAGCGCGCCCGCCGCAAGCAGCACGAGAGCGAGAACCAGGACGAGGCGCTGGAAGAGACCTTCCCCGCCAGCGACCCGACCTCGCCGTTCGTGCCGGCCAAGGCGCCGGATTGAGCCTGCCCGGCTGCGCGGCGGGTCAGATCCGGCCCGCCGCGCGCAGGGCCGCGAGCTCGGCCTCGGTGAACAGCCGCGAGCGCACCAGGAAGCGCATGCCCTCGCCGTTCTCCAGCGAGAACATGCCGCCGCGGCCTTCCACCACGTCGATGACCAGCTGCGTGTGCTTCCAGTACTCGAACTGCGCAGGTCCGATGTAGAAGCGGGCGCCCCCGATCCGCCCGAGCAGCACGTCGCGGTCGCCGACGACGAACTCGCCCACCGGGAAGCACATCGGCGACGAACCGTCGCAGCAGCCGCCGGATTGGTGGAACAGCAAGGGGCCATGCCGGGCGCGCAACCGTTCGATCAACGCCAGCGCGGCGGGCGTGGCCACCACCTGGGGCGGGACGGGAGCTTCGGGCACGGGATCGGGGGAGTGCATGGCACGCTCCTGCGGCAGGGCCGGCGCAAGCTCCCGGCGCCGCACCCGCGGGAGGGCACGGGCACGACGCCGGGTTCGCTCACGCGGCCAGGTCGAGCACGATGCGGCCTTCGATCCGGCCCTGGTGCATGCGCCCGAACACGTCGTTGATGTTCTCCAGCCGGTCGGTGGCCACCGTCGCCTTGACCTTGCCCATCTCGGCGAACTCCAGCGATTCCTGCAGGTCCAGCCGGGTGCCGACGATCGAGCCGCGCACGGTCACGCCGTTGAGCACCATGCCGAAGATGTCCAGCGGGAACTGGCCCGGCGGCAGCCCGTTGAGCGAAATCGTGCCGCCGCGCCGGACCATGCCGATCGCCTGCTCGAAGGCCTTCGGCGAGACCGCCGTGACCAGCGCGCCGTGCGCGCCGCCGATCTCCTTCCTGAGGTAGGCCACGGGATCGGCGGTCGCGGCGTTGACCGCCACCGCCGCGCCCAGCCGCCTGGCGAGGTCGAGCTTGGCGTCGTCCACGTCGACGGCGGCCACGTTCAGGCCCATCGCCTTGGCGTACTGCACCGCCATGTGGCCGAGGCCGCCGATGCCGGAGATCACCACCCAGTTGCCGGGACGGGTGTCGGTCATCTTCAGGCCCTTGTAGACGGTGACGCCGGCGCACAGCACCGGGGCGATGTCGACGAAGCCTATGTTCTTCGGCAGGTGGCCGACGTAGTCGGCGTTGGCCAGGGCGTATTCGGCGAAACCGCCGTTGACCGAGTAGCCGGTGTTCTTCTGGCCCTCGCACAACGTCTCCCAGCCGCCCAGGCAGTGCTCGCAGTGGCCGCAGGCCGAGTACAGCCACGGGATGCCGACGCGGTCGCCTTCCTTGACGTGGCCGACGCCCGCGCCCACCGCCACCACGTGGCCGACGCCCTCGTGGCCGGGGATGAAGGGCGGGTTCGGCTTCACCGGCCAGTCGCCCTCGGCCGCGTGCAGGTCGGTGTGGCAGACGCCGCAGGCCTCGATCTTGACCAGGATGTCGCCGGCGCCGGGCCGCGGCACCTCGACTTCCTCGATGGCCAGCGGCTTGCCGAACTCGCGGACCACTGCGGCCTTCATCGTCTTGTTCACATCGCGCTCCTAGGTCGTGTCGTTGGGGAAAGTACTGCCGGCGCGCGGCCGGAAGCGTTGATCCGGATCAATCGCGCTCCGGGCGGAAGGCGCTCCCGCCCCGGGGGCGAGGACGCGAGTCCCGCCCCCGGGAAGGGGAAGGCCGCGGGCTTCAGAAGAAGCCCAGGGCCTTGGGCGAGTAGCTCACCAGCAGGTTCTTGGTCTGCTGGTAGTGGTCCAGCATCATCTTGTGGTTCTCGCGGCCGATGCCGGATTGCTTGTAGCCGCCGAACGCGGCATGCGCCGGGTAGGCGTGGTAGCAGTTGGTCCACACCCGGCCTGCCTGGATCGCGCGGCCCACCCGGTACAGGCGCGAGGCGTCGCGGCTCCACACGCCGGCGCCGAGCCCGTACAAGGTGTCATTGGCGATGTCCAGCGCCTCGGCCTCGTCCTTGAACGTGGCCACCGAGACCACCGGCCCGAAGATCTCCTCCTGGAAGATGCGCATCCGGTTGTGCCCCTTGAACACGGTCGGCTTGACGTAGAAGCCGCCGCTAAGCTCGCCGCCGAGCCGGTTGCGCTCGCCGCCGATCAGCACTTCGGCGCCCTCCTGCCGGCCGATGTCGATGTAGCTCAGGATCTTCTCCAGCTGCTCGGAGGAGGCCTGCGCGCCGACCATGGTGTTCGGATCGAGCGGGTTGCCCTGCCGGATGGCCGCCACGCGGGCCAGGGCCTTTTCCATGAACTTCTCGTAGATCGATTCCTGCACCAGCGCGCGCGAGGGACAGGTGCAGACCTCGCCCTGGTTGAAGGCGAACAGCACGAAGCCCTCGATCGCCTTGTCGAGGAAATCGTCGTCCTCGGCCATCACGTCGGCGAAGAAGAGGTTGGGCGACTTGCCGCCCAGCTCCAGCGTCACCGGGATCAGGTTCTGGCTGGCGTACTGCATGATCAGCCGGCCCGTGGTGGTCTCGCCGGTGAAGGCGATCTTGGCGATGCGGGGGCTGGACGCCAGCGGCTTGCCGGCCTCCAGGCCGAAGCCGTTCACCACGTTGAGCACGCCGGGCGGCAGCAGGTCGCCGATCAGCTCCAGCAGCACCAGGATCGAGGCCGGGGTCTGCTCGGCCGGCTTGAGCACCACGCAGTTGCCCGCCGCCAGCGCCGGCGCCAGCTTCCAGCACGCCATCAGCAGCGGGAAGTTCCACGGGATGATCTGCCCGACCACGCCGAGCGGCTCGTGGAAGTGGTAGGCGACGGTATCGCGGTCGATCTCGGAGATGCCGCCCTCCTGGGTGCGCACCGCGCTGGCGAAGTAGCGCAGGTGGTCGGCGCACAGCGGGATGTCGGCATTGAGCGTCTCGCGCACCGGCTTGCCGTTGTCCCAGGTCTCGGCGTAGGCGAGCAGTTCGAGGTTCTGCTCGATGCGGTCGGCGATCCTCAGCAGCAGGTTGGCGCGCTCGGTCGCGCTGGTCCTGCCCCAGGCGTCCCTGGCGGCGTGCGCGGCATCGAGCGCGGCCTCGACGTCGTCGGCGTTGGAGCGCGCGACCGAGGTGATGACCTTGCCGGTGATCGGCGTGGTGTCGTCGAAGTACTGGCCGCTCCTGGGTTCCACCCACCGGCCGCCTATGAAATTGCCGTAGCGCGGCTTGAAGATCGACTGCGGATCGGTGGCGAACGACTTGACGGACGTGACGGCATTCATGGATCGGGCTCCGGCTGTGAAGTGATGCCCTGGCGGGCGCTCCCTGCAGGCGCAAGACCGATGCCAACTTCGCGCTGCTGCATTGCATCAGCGCCGCCGGCCGCGCCAATGCGGGCGGTGGCGACGATCCCTGTTGCGACGCGTCACGCGCGGCGATTGCGCGCGGTCGGCGGTTGTGATGTTTATCGGGACAGTGATCGTTCGGACTGTCGCAATTTGCGACGGCGGGAGGCGGCTATGGCGGTGCAATCGCAGTCCAGGCTCGACCAGGCGCGGCGCTCGTTCTTCGAGCGCGGCAATGCCCCGGTCGGGCAGGTACCCGACACCATCCTGCGCTCGTGGCGGCGCTGCCAGCGCGCGGGCCTGGCCGCCGAACGCGCACCGGACATCGAACCGGTCGCGCCCGCGCGCCTGCGCGAGATGCGCGAGCGCCACGAACGGCTGTGGCGGCTGGCGCGCGCCGAACTGGAAGGATTGTCCGCCGATGCCGCCGCCGCCGGCAGCATCGTGCTGCTCACCGACGAGGCCGGCTGGATCCTCGACGCCGAAGGCAGCACCGGTTTCCTCGACAAGGCCGGCCGGGTCGCGCTGATGCCGGGCGCCTGCTGGGGCGAACACGTGGTGGGCACCAACGCGATCGGGACGGCGATCGTGGAGGCGCGGTCGGTCGAGGTGCGCGGCGGCGAGCACTACCTGGCGCCGCACGGCATCCTCAGTTGCTCGGCTTCGCCGATCCTGGATCCCTACGGCCGGGTCGCCGGGGTGCTGGACATCTCCGGCGACGCGCGCATCCCGCACCTGCACGCGCTCGGGTTGGCGCGCCGCGCGGTCGCCAGCATCGAGCACCGCTGGTTCGACGAGGGCATCGCCGACGCCGAGTTGCTGCGCATCCACCACGACCCGGCCCTGCTGGGCACGGCCCACGAGGGCCTGCTGGCGTTCCGGGCAGGACGGTTGGTGGCCGCCAATCGCGCCGGGCTGCAGCTGTTCGGGCTGGATCGCCACGAGATCGGCCGGGCGCGCTTCGAGGCGCTGTTCGAGGAACCGCTCTCGCGATTGCGCGGCGACGGCGCCCTGTTCGATCGCCAGGGCCGGCCGCTGTACGGCACGGTCGACGACGGCGAGGCGCCGCGCCGGCGCTCGCACGCGGCGCCGGCACGCTCGCGTGCGCCCGGTGGCGTCGCGCCGTTGTTCGACGCGGCCGGCGAAGCGCTGCTCGCCCGGGCCCGGCGGGTGCTCGACGCCGGCCTGCCGGTCCTGGTGCAAGGCGAGACCGGCAGCGGCAAGGAGGTGTTCGCGCGCGAGTTGCACCGGCGCTGCGCGCGGTCCGGCAAGGCCTTCGTCGCGGTCAACTGCGCGGCACTGCCCGAGACGCTGATCGAGGCCGAGCTGTTCGGCTACGAGGAAGGCGCCTTCACCGGGGCGCGCAAGC
The DNA here is from genome assembly GCF_006386585.1 of Pseudomonas sp. Hp2. Taxonomy (NCBI): domain Bacteria; kingdom Pseudomonadati; phylum Pseudomonadota; class Gammaproteobacteria; order Pseudomonadales; family Pseudomonadaceae; genus Pseudomonas; species Pseudomonas sp. Hp2. Next base: position 189,097 of record NZ_VAHJ01000004.1, on the reverse strand, counting down.
AGGGCAGCCCCGGCCTGCTGCGCCAGGCCGACGGCGGCGTGCTGTTCCTCGACGAGATCGGCGACATGCCCCTGGCGCTGCAACCGCGCCTGCTGCGCGTGCTGCAGGAACGCGAGCTGTCGCCGCTCGGCGGCGGCAAGCCGGTCAAGCTGGATTTCGCGCTGGTCTGCGCCACCCACCAGGACCTCGAACGGGCCATCGCCGAAGGCCGCTTCCGCGCCGATCTCTACTATCGCATCGCCGACCACGTGGTACGGCTGCCCGCGCTGCGCGACCATGCCGACCGCGGCGCGCTGGTCCAGGCGCTGTGGGCGCAATTGGCGCAGGGCCGCCGCCTCTCCGCCGACGCGCTCGACGCGCTCGCCGGCTACGGCTGGCCCGGGAACCTGCGGCAACTGGCGGCGTGCCTGCGCACGCTGGTGGCGCTCAGCGACCCGGGCGATACGCTCGGGCGCGACGCGTTGCCGGCCTACCTCGCCACGTGGCGACCGGCGCCTTCCCCTGCCTTCGCGCCGGCGGAGGCCGGCCGGCTCGACGCCTTGCAGGAAGCGGCGATGCGCCAGGCCCTGGCCGACTGCGGCGGCAACGTCACGCGCGCCGCGCAGCGGCTCGGCATCAGCCGCAGCACGCTGTATCGCAAGCTGGGAGCGGGGGGGCAGCGCCGAGCGGCACCCGATGCTTCATGACGCGCATGCCGCGGCATGGCGCCATGCCTTGCCGCGGATCCTCGGCGGCATCGTTCCGCATGCCGCCGGCGGACGCCGGCAATACCCGCGGACTGGTACGCGGCGATCGCCGCGATGACGCCGGCAGGCGCGGCGCACGGCCGCATGCGCTCAGACCGTCGCCAGTATCCGCTGCCGCTGCGCGGCACGTTCCTCGTCGTCGATCAGGCCGGCGTCATGCAGCTCCTCGAGCTGGCGCAATCGCGCCGGCACTTCGCGCGCGCGCATTTTCCGCATCGCCATCGCATGGCCGCACCACGCTCCCAGCGCCGCGCCGAAGAGCAGCGGCACGAGCGCGATGAGCAGCAGCAGCGTCGAAGTACTGACCATCCGTTGTCTCCCTCCTTCGTACCGGCCGTACCTTATGCCGGCGCGCCGCCGCCGGCAACGCGCGTGCCGCCCGCCGGCCTCAACCGCCGCCCTGGAAGAACCGCGCAAGCTCGGCGAGGTCCTGCGTCTCCGTCGTGCCGCGGCCGCCGGACAACCGGAGCCGCGGCTCGGCCACGCGCGGGGAAGGCACCTTGCCGTCGCCGTCGATGTCGCGCGGATCGACGACGCCTTCGAGCTGCACGTAGCCACCGGCGCCCGACAGGGCCTTCTGCCCGCGCACCAGCCAGCGGCCGTCGTACAGCTGGCGGATCACCGTGACCGTCATGCCGCCATCGCCGCGCCGCAGCCAGCCGGCGAGCGGGTTGCCGGGCGCGCCATCGCGCGCGGCGTCCTCGAAGCGCACATGCAGCCACCGGCCGACCACGCCTTCCCGTCCGGCCGGTGGTGCGTTCGACACGACCGGTCCCGGCGCGTATTCCACCGCCGTCTGCGTCATCGGCCCGGCTTCCCTGCGCCGTTCGCGGTAATCGCCGATCGACTGCCGCAACTGCATCGACTTCATGTACAGCGGATAGCAGCCGCTGCACGAGAGCACGGGCAACAGCACCAGCGGCAACGCGGGAATCTTCATCGGCATGGGCGGAGCGGGAGGGCAAGCGCGCCCGCGGCGGGACCGAAGACCCGCCTGCCGGCGCATCGGGAGGCATCGCCCGATCCCCGACCGGGCCCCCGCGATTGTTGCCGCCGGGCATGGCCCGGGTTTGCCGGCGCAGCCAAACGCCGCCACACGGAGCCGCGTCGCGGCTCAGCGTGAACCTGCGCGCCCGCTCACTCGCGCCCGGCTCCGAACTCCCACTGCAAGCCGACGGTGTAGCCCCGCGACGGGCCCGGTTCGTAGTAGCGCCCGTTGCCGTCGTTGACGATCACCGAGCCGATGTAGTCGCGGTCCAGCGCGTTGTCGATGCGGGCGAACGCGCGCACCGCGCCGTGCGCGGTGTTCCAGCGCCGCGCCGCTTCCAGGTTGAGCAGGGCATAGCCCGGCGCCGAGGCGGTGGCGAGATCGTTGGCGAGGGTGTCGCCGGACGCCGCGCCTTCGACCGCGAACTGCCACGCCGCCGGCTGCCACTGCCAGCGCGCGAACAGCTGCTGGCGCGGCACGCCCGGCAGGCGCGAGCCGGCCGCGACCAGCGCGTCGGGCACCGCGCAGCCGCTGGCGGCGCAGACCCGGTAGCCGTCGCGCACCGTCGCGTCGAGGAAGGTGTAGGCGAGCTGCAGCTGCTGGTCGCGGCCGACCGGCAGCAGGAAGTCCATCTCCGCGCCCTGGCGGCGGGTGCGGCCGATGTTGCGGTAGGTGCTGCGGCCGTTGGTGTTGCTCGCCACCGCCAGCTCGTCGTCGGTCTCGGCGCGGAACAATGCCAGCTCCAGCCGCGCGCCGGCCTGGTTGCGCCACTTCGCGCCGAGCTCGTAGTTGCGGCTCTTGGCCGCGGCCAGGTCCAGCGCCAGGCCGGCGCCGCCGTCGTTGCGATAGCCCAGCTCGTTGAAGGTCGGCGTCTCGAAGCCGCGCCCGGCCGAGGCGTACAGGCGCAGGTCGTCGCTGGCCTTGAACACCAGGCCCGCCACCGGCGTGGTGGCCGAATAATCGCGGCGGCCGCTGTCGTCGGGATTGCGCGCGGTGACGTAGCGGTCCACCGAGCGGAAGCGCACCTCGCTGTGGCGCACGCCCAACAACGCCGACCAGCGTTCGCTCCATTGCCACCAGGCCTGGGCGAACTGGTCCACGTTCTCGACGGTATCGCGCTGGTCGCGGCGCAGGCCGCCCTTCACGCCGAGCGTGTCGCCGACGAAGTTCTCGTAGCCGCGGCGGTGCTGGCGCTGGCGGTCCACGTTGGCGCCGGCGGTCACGTCCAGCGGCCGGCCCAGCAGCTCGCCCTGCCAGGCCCAGCGCGCGTCCGCGCCGCCGTAGTCGCCGTCCAGGTCGATCACGCCGCCGGCATGCAGCGGATTAGCCTGGGTCGCCTTCGGAATCGACTGGTATTGCTCGACCTCGCGCTGGCCGGCATAGGCCATCAGGCGCAGCGTCTGGGTATCGAATTGCTGGGTGAACACCGCGCCGGCCTGCGCCTGCCGCACCGACTTGCGCGTGTCGTACTGGTAGGCCACCGCCGTGGCCTGGCGCGGATCGGCCTTCGCCTGCGCCCAGGTCAAGCCGAGCGGGTCCTGCGCGTCGGGCGCGTCGAGGTAGTTGAACACCAGGTCGAGCCGGCTGCGCTCGGCCAGATCGATACCGAACCGGGCGTTGGCCGAGTCGCGCCGCGCGCGGCTGTGGTCGCGCCAGCCATCGGTCTCGAAGTGGTTGGCAGCGATGTTGTAGTGGACCGGCCCCTGCTGCCCGAGCAGCTGCGCACCGGTGCTGGAAGTGCCATACGAGCCGTAGCTGGTACGCACCCGCCAAGGATCGCCGGGCCGGCCGTCGGCGCTCCACAGCTGCACCACGCCGCCGGAGGAATTGCCGTACAGCGCCGAGAACGGCCCGCGCAGCACCTCGATGCGCTCGGCGCCGAGCACGTTGAAGTGCGACAGCTGCGCCTGGCCGTCTGGCATCGTCGCCGGCACCCCGTCCACGTACAGGCGCACGCCGCGCACGCCGAAGGTCGAGCGCGCGCCGAAGCCGCGGATCGACAGCTGGGTGTCCTGGGCGTAGTTCTGCCGCTCGCGCGCGACCACGCCCGGGATGCCGTCGAGCAGCTCGGACGCCTGCGCGGCGCGGCCGTTCAGGTCGCGGCCCACGCCGACGGAGGACAGCGAGGCGGGCAGGTCGAAATCGTCCACGTCCTGCACGCGCGCCGCCTCGACCTGCACGGCGGGAAGGGTGGCGGGCCGGTCGCCGGGCATTTCGGCATGGACGACCGGGGCGAGGCCGGCGGCCAGCAGGCCGCACAGCGGGAGGAGAGGGGCGCATCGCATCCGCGCATTCTCGCCCGGGCGGCGTCAAGGCCGCACCGTTTCCGATGAAACGCCTTGCCACCTGGGCCTGCCGGCCCTGTTACGATTGGCTGCTTTCCGGCCGCGCAAGGCGGCCGCGAGCGCCGGCAACACCCCACCTCCGCTTCCCAACGAGTACCGCCGTGTCCTTCTTTGCAAACGTGGAATTGGTCCCAGGCGACCCGATCCTGGGCCTGACCGAGGCCTACAACGCCGACAGCCGCCCCAACAAGGTCAACCTGGGCGTGGGCATCTATTACGACGAGAACGGCCGCATCCCGCTGCTGCGTTCCGTCTACCAGATCGAGCAGCAGCTCGCGCTGGACGCCAAACCGCGCGGCTACCTGCCGATCGACGGCCTGGCCGCCTACGACAAGGCCACCCAGCAGCTGCTGTTCGGGGCCGATTCCGCGCTGCTGGCCGCCGGCCGCGTCGCCACCGCGCAGACCATCGGCGGCTCCGGCGCGCTGCGCGTCGGCGCCGACCTGCTCAAGAAGCTGCTGCCCAAGGCCACCGTCGCCATCTCCAACCCGAGCTGGGAGAACCACCGCGCGGTGTTCGGCGCCGCCGGCTTCGAGGTGGTGGACTACACCTACTTCGACGCGGCCTCGCACGGGCTGGACTTCGCCGGCATGCTCGCCGACCTGCAGAAGCTGGAGCCGGGCACCGTGGTGCTGCTGCACGCCTGCTGCCACAACCCGACCGGCGCCGACCTGACCCGCGAGCAGTGGCAGCAGGTCGCCGGAGTGCTCAAGGAGCGCCAGCTGTTCCCGTTCGTCGACATCGCCTACCAGGGCTTCGACAAGGGCATCGCCGAGGACGCCTACGCCGTGCGCCTGCTGGGCGAGGCCGGCATCGACAGCTACGTGGTCGCCAGCTCGTACTCCAAGTCGTTCTCGCTGTACGGCGAGCGCGTCGGCGCGCTGTCGGTGGTCGCCCCGACCGCCGCCGACGCCAAGGCCGTGCAGTCGCAGATCAAGCGCATCATCCGCACGATCTACTCCAGCCCGTCCACGCACGGCGCGCAACTGGTGGCCGGCGTGCTGACCAGCGCCGAACTGCGCCAGGTGTGGGAGCAGGAACTGACCGAGATGCGCGAGCGCATCCACGCGCTGCGCGCCGGCCTGGTGCAGAAGCTGGCCGACCTGGGCGCGCCGGAGTTCGCCTTCATCCAGCAGCAGGCGGGCATGTTCTCGTACTCCGGCCTGACCAAGCCGCAGGTGGACCGCCTGCGCGAGGAGTTCGCGATCTACGCCGTCGGCAGCGGCCGCATCTGCGTGGCCGCGCTGAACCAGAACAACCTGGAGTACGTGGCCCAGGCCGTGGCGACGGTCAGCAAGAGCTGATCGCCGCGCGATCGAGAACGAAGCCGGGAGCGCGCAAGCCTCCCGGCTTTTTTCATGCCTTCCACCCGCCATCTCCCTGCAGGAGCCGCTGTTGCGGGAGCCACTTTTCTAGGAGCCACTTTTCTGGGAGCGGCTTTTCTGGGAGCGGCTTCAGCCGCGATGGGGCTTTCTCATTGCCCCCCACATGGATGCGCAGGCTGTTGCAGAAGAATCTGCATGAAGGCCCCATCGCGGCTGATGGCCCTAGGCCACATAGACCCGCTCCCACAGAAGCCACCCCACCGCATCCCTGTGGGAGGGACTTCAGTCCCGACGGGCTTTACCGGGAAAGCCTGTCGGGACTGAAGTCCCTCCCACAAAGGCTCTCTATCCCCCATCCACTGCGGGGAAAGCTCCATCGCCGCCGACGGCCCCAGGCCACCCATCGGACATCCCCTCGCATCGAAATCTAACGCCACACCCGCGACAATAGCGGTCCACTTCCTACGCAAGGCCACCGCTCCCCATGTCGCGCACCTCGCTGACCCGATTCCTGATCGAAGAACAACACGCCGGCCGCATCGACGCCGAACTGCGCCAGCTCATCAGCATCGTCGCCCGCGCCTGCAAGCGCATCTCCATCGCGGTGAGCAAGGGCGCCCTGGGCGACGTGCTCGGCGACGCCGGCACCGGCAACGTGCAGGGCGAGGCGCAGAAGAAGCTCGACGTGCTCAGCAACGACATCCTGATCGAGGCCAACGCCTGGGGCGGCCACCTCGCCGCCAGCGCCTCGGAGGAGATGGAGCACAGCCAGCCGGTGCCGGACCAGTACCCGCGCGGCGACTTCCTGCTGCTGTTCGATCCCCTCGACGGCAGCTCCAACATCGACGTCAACGTCTCGGTCGGCACCATCTTCTCCGTGCTGCGCGCCCCGCCCGGAACCGAGAAGCCCGGCGACGAACACTTCCTGCAACCGGGCACGCGCCAGGTCGCGGCCGGCTACTGCATCTACGGCCCCAGCACGATGCTGGTGCTGACCCTCGGCCACGGCACCCACGCCTTCACCCTGGAGCGCGAGGAAGGCAGCTTCCTGCTGACCCAGCCGGACATGCGCATTCCCGAGGACACCAGGGAATTCGCCATCAACATGTCCAACCAGCGCCACTGGGAAGCCCCGATGCAGGGCTACGTCGCCGACCTGCTGGCCGGCAAGGAAGGCCCGCGCGGCAAGGACTTCAACATGCGCTGGATCGCCAGCATGGTCGCCGACGTGCACCGCATCCTCACCCGCGGCGGCATCTTCATCTACCCCTGGGACAAGAAGGACCCGGGCAAGCCCGGCAAGCTGCGCCTGATGTACGAAGCCAACCCCATGGGCTTCCTGGTCGAACAGGCCGGCGGCGCCGCCACCACCGGCCGCGAACGCATCCTGGAGATCCAACCCACCGGCCTGCACCAGCGCGTCCCGGTATTCCTCGGGTCGAAGAACGAAGTGGCCGAGGCGACGCGGTATCACTTGGAACATGATCGCAAGTAGGAACGAGCCGCCGCTTCTATCGGCTCGACAATCAGACGTTTCTCCGTTACACCCGCTTCCAAGCGGGTGTAACTATTACGGCCGCAGAAACATGGTGTAACGCAGGTATCCAGCTTCCCCGGTGGCTCATGGAATTTCCAACCCCATCAATCAGTTACGGGAAATTGACGTAACGATCATAAGCGGCGAGCATCGCACTAGGCCGCAATTGGGCGGTCCAACAGGTGTTAGCTGCTATGAAAGTAATGGCGATGTGTCCGCAATGCATCCTTGATCAGACGAAGCAAGGAAAGCAGCCGCGCTTCAACCCAATCGTTGGAGAGTTGGATGATAACGGCACTATCCATGTAACCTGCGATAGGAAGCACTACGGCGTCGTTCTGTATAACTCTCGAAGATATGAGGTGCTAGTAAAGTCTGCGGCACGCGCGTTTCTAGACGGCTATACCAACGAAGTTGTTGCTGTCATGTCGTCCGCCTTGGAACGGGCTTACGAGTTTTACATCCGAGTGTCCTGTCGAGCCAAAGATTTAGCTCAAGAGAGAGTCGACGCAGCTTGGAAAAGCGTAGCTGCCCAGTCAGAGCGGCAATTCGGCGCGTTCCAGTTCCTATACCTCCAAGATAATCAGCTCCCGTTTACGCTGGACCCCTTAGTGACTGAGGTAAGGAACAAGGTAGTTCATCGCGGCAAGATCGTGCGAGAAGCCGAGGCATTGAACTTTGCGGAGAAGGTTTTTTCGGCAATACGCCACCTCGACGACACGCTTCAGTCTAAGTTTGCAGACCACGTAAAGGCGGAGGCCGAACGTGAAATCAAAGTTCAAGAAGATAACATTCCTGCTGGTATCGAGCACGTGACTCTATCTGCAAAAACGGTGAACGTTGACACCTCAAAGAACGAGGTTATTGGCACAGTAACTAGGTTCATCGAGCATGTTGCGGCAATACATCAATCCCGAGAACGTGGATTTCCGGACTAACAGCTAACAATTCATTCAAGCCGACACCGCTTCGCGGCGCGGCTTAATTTAGGCGTTAGGGCGCATATGGCAGACAATCGCGACCTTCTAGAACTGCAAAAGCTCTATTTCGAGAGCCATAGCAAGTACGCGTACTTTCTCATGGGCGCCACAGGTGCCGCTCTCGGCTATGCCCTACAAAAGCTCGACGGCCTTGCCATGACTTGGTGGGTTGCTCCAGGCATATTTTCGGTCCTTTGCTGGCTTACTAGCTTCTATGCCGGCTGCAAGAGAATCACCTGGGCTCATCGGGCCATTCATGCCAACTACGACTATCTTCAGCTGCAGCGCGGGGTCCACTCCCATCAGCCAGAGACCTCAGCGGAAACCCAATACGCTATTGAGGGGAGGCAGAATGATGCATTGGGCAATATCAAGAGCTCCTCCTTCTATCTCAAGCTTCAGTTCTGGCTCTTGGCCACAGGACTTATCGCGTTCGTTGGCTGGCGTCTTCTCGAGATGTTTCGTATCCCGGTTGCGCCCTAACAATTCACTCAAGTCGAAGCCGCTTCGCGGCTCGGCTTAATTCAGGCGTTAGGCCGCAATGAAAGTTCTCGCAACTGCCCTCTTTGCCGTCCTCGTATCAGGCTGTGCCTCAGCACCGGTGCAAACTGGCACCGTCACGTCTCCGGCTCCTGACCTCGTAACAGGCACATGGGACTTTGTTGTTGCCGGCAAGGGCGCACCCCAGTCGTTCAGTTTTTCCCTCACGGATATTCCCGCCGAGACTTGCATATCGGGCACTTGGTACCAAGCACAGCCGCTCTCTGCTCCAAAGGGTTCGGTGTCCCGATCGGCCTATCAATACCAATCCGGCAAGCTTGAGATTCTTCTTTCTTCGGAGTTATGCGACGCCTACACTTCGTTCATCGGTAGCGTTTCCGGCGCGAGCTTCGAGGGTTCTCATGTCTCCTATGGCCTATTTGGCGGCATAGAGCATGGCAAGGTTAGCGGCGCATTGCGGCACTAGTCGGTTGCCGCCTAACAGTTCATTCAAGCCGAACCCGCTTCGCGGCTCGGTTTAATTCGGGCATTGGACGACCATTACGGCAGTCACGCCTGATTCGGCGCGATACCCAGGCAGAACGGCTCCAAACACGCCGGCAGGTCGCAGCGTCTGTGCTGAAACATTGGCTCTCTCGGTGATACAGGCGCGCCACCGAGCTGGTAGCGCGCCTGCACAATCCAGCAAAAGCCAGCATCAGTGCATGGACAAGCGGTGCAACGGTTCTGCTCGTGCCACTGCATAGACCGCTCGTTCCTCGCTTACGCCGGATCGGCGGGAAGCACCGTTCCCAAGCGACTGGGCCTCTATCTGGTCCAACAGGCCACGTACCGTCTCCACGGCGTCGAAGATCGCATGGCCGACCAGAGGCAAGGTGCCGTCTGCGAACTCGGCCGTGTCGCTGGCTGCCACGACGTCGCCGTGGGCCGAGATCGTCTGGATGAGGCGGTCGAGCGCGTCGAACTGGTCCGTCGTGAGTCCGAAGGCGAAATCAGCCGCATCCGCTTTCTCGCCAGGCTTTTTCTCATCGGGTTCTTTCGATTCCCCTTCGTGCAGATCGTCTCGCTCGGCTTTGTTCTTCCTCTCGGTGCGCCGTGCTGGCCAGGACACTTCGTCCAGCACCAGGTCCATCTGTTCCGCCAGCAGCTCCATGCAGAATGCCAACTCGTCCATGCCGATTTCCGGCGCGACATCGCGCTCATTCGCCGTGCGCGGCTGCGCCAGCCTGCCCAGGAACTTCACGTAATCGCTCAGCCTCACCAGCCGCAACTGGCTGTCCTCGGGCAGGAAATAACCCGGCATATCCCTATCGTCGTACGCATGCTCTGACATCGTCGCCTCCTCATTCCCTAGAGTGGCCCGTCCGTCGCAAAGGACGGACGGGAAGTCGGGAGGTTCGAAACCGCACACAGACGGCGGGCGTATTCCCCTTGCGGGTGTTGTATTAGCCGCCCTCCCGACGCAGGCATCGCGTCGGTTGCGCCTGCAGGAAACATGCAGGCACAAAAAACCCACCGGTTTGTCGGAGGTGGGTACCGCTGTGTGAGGAGTTTCGACGCTCCTTGGAAGCGAGAATGCTACCGCGGGAACGCGGCGTCAACAGCAGGACGGTATGCCGTGCCTACCTGGAAAGCCTTGCGGCCAACATGCCGGGGCGATTCCATGGCTCCGTTTCGACAACTAGGACATTGCCGGCCGCCGCCGCATGACCATGGTCACTTGACCCGATCGCCCGCGGGGAACGATGGTCCCGTTCCTGGCGCGCCGCATCGGGGTGGATGCGCCCCGATGGGAGACTCGTCCACGTGGATCGCCGCACTTTCCTCACGCTTTCCGGGCTCGGCGCGGCCGGGCTGCTGCTGCCGCATACGCGCCTGGTCGCGGCCGAGCAGTTGCTGGTGCCGGCCGATGCCGCGCGCAACCGGCGGCTGGCCGATACCGCGTTGAGCACGGCCAGGGCCGCCGGCGCCCGCTACTGCGACGTGCGCGTGGGGCGCTACCTGCGCCAGTTCGTGATCACGCGCGAGGCGCGGGTGGAGAACGTGGTCAACGCCGAGTCGATGGGCGTGGGCGTGCGGGTCATCGCCGACGGCGCCTGGGGCTTCGCCGCGACCAATACCCTGACCTCCGACGGCGTGGCGGCCGCCACGCGCCAGGCGCTGGCGATCGCGCGCGCCAACGCGAAGCTCGCCGCGACGCCGGTGCAGCTGGCGCCGCTGGAGGGCGTGGGCGAGGCGAGCTGGCGCACGCCGATCAAGCGCAACGCGATGGAGGTGCCGCTGCAGGAAAAGGTCGCGCTGCTGATGGACATCAACGCCGCCGCGCAGAACGCCGGCGCCGACTTCGTCGCCTCGCGGCTGTTCTGCATCAACGAGCAGAAGTACTTCGCCAGCAGCGACGGTTCCTACATCGACCAGGACGTGCACCGGTTGTGGCTGCCGTTCACCGTCACCGCGGTGGACAAGGCCAGCGGCAGGTTCCGCACCCGCGATGGGCTGGGCGCGCCGGTCGGCATGGGCTACGAGTACCTGGACGGGGATGCGTCGCAGAAGCACCACCTTCCCGGTGGCGTGGTCGGCTACGGGCTGTCCTACGATCCGCGCGAGGACGCGGTCGCCGCGGCGAAGCAGGCGCGCGCCAAGCTCGCCGCGCCGTCGGTGAAGCCGGGCAAGTACGACCTGGTGATCGACCCGAGCAACCTGTTCCTGACCATCCACGAGTCGGTCGGGCACCCGCTGGAGCTGGACCGCGTGCTCGGCTACGAGGCCAACTACGCCGGCACCAGCTTCGCCACGCTCGACAAGCGCGGCAGCTTCCGCTGGGGCAGCGCGCCGGTGAACTTCGTCGCCGACAAGACCCGCGCCGGCAGCCTCGGCGCGGTCGGCTACGACGACGAGGGCGTGAAGACCAAGCAATGGGACCTGGTGAAGGACGGCATCCTGGTCGACTACCAGTGCACGCGCGACCAGGCGCACATCCTCGGCAAGACCGCTTCGGACGGCTGCAGCTACGCCGATGCCTGGTCGAACGTGCAGTTCCAGCGCATGCCCAACGTATCGTTGATGCCGGGCAAGGCGCCGCTGTCGGTCGAGCAGATGATCGCCGGGGTGGAGAAGGGCCTGTACATCCACGGCCGCGCCTCGTACTCGATCGACCAGCAGCGCTACAACGCGCAGTTCGGCGGGCAGCTGCTGTTCGAGATCGAGCACGGCAAGGTGACCCGGCTGGTCGAGGACGGCGCGTACCAGATCCGCACGCCGGAGTTCTGGAACTCGGTCAGCGCGATCTGCGACGAGCGCGATTTCCGGCTGGGCGGTTCGTTCTTCGACGGCAAGGGCCAGCCGAGCCAGGTCTCGGCGGTGTCGCACGGCTCGGCGACGACGCGCTTCGACGGGGTGAACGTGATCAACACGGCGCGCTCGCTGGGATGAGGACGCGGGCGCGCCTTCGCGCGCCCGTGCCCCGCCGCGAGGCCTTCGCGCCTCAGCGGGTGGTGTAGCCGCCGTTGACCAGGATGGTCTGGCCGGTCATCCACCAGCCCTCGGACACCAGGAAGCGGATCCACGGCACGATGTCCTCGATGTCGGTCAGGCCGGTCCTGGAGAACGGCGACAGCGCCGCCGCGGTCTTGTGGTAGGCCACCGCGTCGTCGCTCTCGGCCGGGTAGAAGAACGGCGTGTCCATCGGGCCGGGGCCGATCGCGGTGACCGAGATGCCGCGCTCGCCGAACTCCTTGGCGGCCGCGCGCGTGTAGTGCTCCACCGGCGCCTTGGTGCCGGCGTAGCTGGAGTAGAACGGCGTGAACGCGCCCAGCAGCGAGGTCACCAGGGTGCAGACCTTGCCGTTGTCGGCCAAGTGGCGGCCGGCTTCCTTGAGGAAGAAGAAGGCGGTCTTGTTGTTGACCGCGTCCATCCGGTCGAACTCGGCCTCGCCGATCTCCACCATCGGCTTCTTCAGCACCCTGCCGACCGTGTTGACCGCGATGTCGATGCGGCCCAGCGCGGCCTTGGCGTCGGCGAACAGCTTCTCCACCGCGGCGGCCGCGGTGAGGTCGGCCTGGAACAGGTGCGCCTGGGCGCCGGCCTCGCGCACCGCGGCCGCGGTGGCTTCCGCGTCGGCGCGGCTGGCGTCGCTGTTGTAGTGGATGGCGATGGCGGCCGCGCCCTGCTTGGCCAGGTCGCGTGCGAGCAGGCCGCCGAGGTTCTTGGCGCCGCCGGCGATCAGCACGGTCTTGCCCTGGATGCGGTGGTCGGTCATGACGGTTCTCCTGTTGGAACGGCGTGCGTGCCGTGGTGAGGGCCAGCGTATCGACTGGGAATCCCGGATAAAGACGGCCGCCTTGACTTCACTTGTCGGCGGGCCCGGATAATCCGCGCCATGGACCGCATCGAGCTGTGCCGCATCTTCGTCCGCGTGGTGGATTGCGCGAGCTTCACCCGCGCCGCCGACCAGCTGAACATCCCGCGCTCGACCGTGTCCGAGGCGGTGCGCGTGCTGGAGCAGCGCCTGGGCACGCGCCTGCTCCATCGCACCACCCGGCGCGTGTCGCCCACCCAGGACGGGCTGCTGTTCCATGCGCGCTGCCAGCAGCTGATCGTCGACATGGACGAGGCCGAGCAGTTGTTCCGGCAGGCGCCGCAGGCCCTGTCCGGGCGGCTGAAGGTGGACGTGCCCGGCCGGATCGGGCGCTTGATCGTGGCGCCGGCCTTGCCGGAATTCCTGCGCCGGCACCCGCAGGTCGACATCGAGCTCGGCATGACCGACCGGACCATCGACCTGGTCGAGGACGGCGTGGACTGCGCGCTGCGGGTGGGGCCGCTGGAAGACTCGCGCCTGGTCGGCCGCAGCATGGGCCAGCTGCCGCTGGTCAACGTCGCCAGCCCGGACTACCTGCGCAGGCACGGCACCCCCGCGCATCCGTCGATGCTGGATGCGCACTGGGGCGTGCTGTACGCCTCGCCCGGCAGCGGGCGGATCGAGCCGTGGGAATGGCGCGAGAACGGCGAGCTGCGCACCCGCTCCCTGCACGGCCGCGTGACGGTGAACAGCGCCGAGGCCTACATCGCCTGCTGCCTGGCCGGGCTCGGCCTGATCCAGGTCCCGGCCTACGACGTGCGGCGCGAGCTGGAGGAGGGCAGGCTGGTGGAGGTGATGCCCGGGCACCGCGCCGACCCGCTGCCGATGACGTTGCTGTACCCGCACCGGCGCCATCTCTCCCGGCGGCTGCAGGTCTTCATCGACTGGCTGCAGGCGCTGCTGCAGCGCGAGACGGCATCGCCGCCGGCCGGCGTCCGCAAGACGCGCCGCATGGCGCCGCGCGCCTGATCCGCACCGTGCGCTGCGCGGATCCGTCGAACGGAATCGTGCCGGACCATGCCTAAAGTCATTTGACGGTCGATTCCGCGCACCGCAAGAATCGGGATCGCGCTCCGCGTGTGCGGCGCGCCCGACCAACCTTCCGCGCGTCCGTGCGGAACCAAGGGGAGTATCGCCGTGCATCGACGTGATTTCCTGGCCCTGACCGGGCTGACCGCGGGCGGCTTGATGGTGCCGTCCTTCTTCGGCAAGGCCATCGCGGCCGAGCAGTTGCTGGCCACGCTGGACCCGGCGGTCAAGAAGCGCCTGGCCGATGCCGCGCTCGACGCGGCGCGCAAGGCCGGCGCGAGCTACAGCGACGTGCGCATCGGCCGCTACCTGCGCCAGTTCGTGATCACCCGCGAGGACAAGGTGCAGAACGTGGTGAACACCGAGTCCACCGGTGCCGGCGTGCGCGTGATCGCCAACGGCGCATGGGGCTTCGCCGCGACCAACGACCTCACCGAGGCGGGCATCGCCCGCGCCGCGCAGCAGGCCGCGGCGATCGCCAAGGCCAACGCCAGGATCCAGACCGCGCCGGTGCAGCTGGCCAAGGCGACGGGCTACGGCGAGGTGTCGTGGAAGACGCCGATCAAGAAGAACGCGATGGAGGTGCCGATCAAGGACAAGGTCGAGCTGCTGCTCGGGGTCAACGCGGCGGCGATCAACGCCGGCGCCAACTTCGTCAACTCGATGCTGTTCCTGGTCAACGAGCAGAAGTACTTCGCCAGCACCGACGGTTCCTACATCGACCAGGACGTGCACCGCATCTGGGCGCCGATGACGGTGACCGCCATCGACAAGGCCAGCGGCAAGTTCCGCACCCGCGACGGCCTGTCCGCGCCGATGGGCCTGGGCTACGAGTACCTGGACGGCGACGCGTCCGGCAAGGTCGTCACGCCCAACGGCGTGGTCAACTACGGCATGTCCTACGACATGAAGGAAGACGCCGTCGCCGCCGCGCGGCAGGCGCAGGAGAAGCTCAAGGCGCCTTCGGTCAAGCCGGGCAAGTACGACCTGGTGCTCGACCCGTCGCACACCTGGCTGACCATCCACGAGTCGATCGGCCATCCGCTGGAGCTGGACCGCGTGCTCGGCTACGAGGCCAACTACGCCGGCACCAGCTTCGCCACGCTGGACAAGCTCAAGTCCCACTTCCAGTACGGCAGCGACAAGGTGCACGTCTTCGCCGACAAGACCCAGCCGGGCAGCCTCGGCGCGGTCGGCTACGACGACGAGGGCGTGAAGACCAAGCAGTGGGACCTGATCCGCGACGGCAAGCTGGTCGACTACCAGACCATCCGCGACCAGGCCCACATCCTCGGCAAGACCGAGTCGGACGGCTGCTGCTACGCCGACTCCTGGAGCAGCGTGCAGTTCCAGCGCATGGCCAACGTGTCGATGGCGCCGGGCAAGACGCCGCTGTCGGTGGCCGAGATGATCAAGGACGTGGAGAACGGCATCTACATCATCGGCGACGGCTCGTTCTCGATCGACCAGCAGCGCTACAACGCGCAGTTCGGCGGCCAGCTGTTCTACGAGATCAAGAACGGCCAGATCACCCGCATGCTGGAGGACGTGGCCTACCAGATCCGCACGCCGGAGTTCTGGAACGCCTGCGTGGCCGTGGCCGACGAGCGCGACTACCGCCTGGGCGGTTCGTTCTTCGACGGCAAGGGCCAGCCGGGCCAGGTCTCGGCGGTCTCGCACGGCTCGTCCACGGCCCGCTTCAACGGCATCAACGTCATCAACACCGCCCGTTCGCTGGGCTGACCGGCGCAAGGAGATATCCCATGAGCATCCTCACCGAAGCGCAGGCCAAGGCCATCCTCGACAAGGTCGTCGCGCTGTCCAAGGCCGACGAGTGCACGGCCTCGCTGTCCGGCTCGATCGACGGCAACATCCGCTTCGCCCTCAACAACGTCTCCACCAGCGGCATCGTCGACAACACCGAGCTGGCGGTGCAGGTGGCGTTCGGCAAGCGGGTGGGCACCGCCACCATCAACGAGTTCGACGACGCCTCGCTGGAGCGCGTGGTGCGCCGCGCCGAGGACCTGGCGCGGCTGGCGCCGGAGAACCCGGAGTTCGTGCCGGCGGTGCCGAAGCAGACCTACACCCCCAGCCCGACCTTCAGCGAGTCCACCGCCGCGATCACCCCGGAGTTCCGCGCCCAGGTGGCGGCCGACTCGATCGGCCCGTGCAAGGGCAACGGCCTGATCGCCGCCGGCTTCCTGGAGGACGGCCAGAACTTCGAGGCCTTCGCCAACAGCAACGGCAACTTCGGCTACCAGCGCGGCTCCCGCTTCGACTACACCTGCACGGTGCGCACCGAGGACGGGCGCGGCTCGGGCTGGGTCGGGCGCAACCTGAAGGACGCGGCCGACTTCAAGGCCGAGCAGGACATCCGCATCGCCATGCGCAAGGCCAGCGAATCGGCCGAGGCCAAGGCGCTGGAGCCGGGCAAGTACACGGTGATCCTGGAGCCGGCCGCGGCGGCCGGGCTGATCAGCTTCATGATGAACTTCTTCGACGCGCGCATGGCCGACGAGGGCCGCAGCTTCCTGTCGAAGAAGGGCGGCGGCAACAAGCTCGGCGAGCAGGTCTACGACCCACGCGTGAACATCACCGCCGACCCATGGGACCCGCGCGCGCCGGTGATGCCGTGGGACAACGAGGGCCTGCCGCGCGAGAAGATGGCCATCGTCGAGAACGGCAAGGTGGTCAACCTCAACTACTCGCGCTACTGGGCGCAGAAGAACGGCAAGCGCGCGGTGGGCGAGCCGGGCAACCTGCTGATGGCCGGCGGCGACAAGTCGATCGCCGACCTGGTGCGCACCACCGAGAAGGGCATCCTGGTCACCCGCACCTGGTACATCCGCATGGTCGACCCGCAGACCGTGCTGCTGACCGGGCTGACCCGCGACGGCACGTTCTACATCGAGAACGGCCAGATCAAGCACCCGGTGAAGAACTTCCGCTTCAACGAGTCGCCGGTGATCATGCTCAACAACATCGACGAGCTGGGCAAGCCGGTGCGCGTGGCCGGCGACGAGTCGAGCTTCGTGATGATGATCCCGCCGATGCGGTTGCGGGACTTCACGTTCACCTCGCTGTCGGACGCGGTGTGAGGGAAAGGCGGCCCTCATCCGCCCCTCCGGGGCACCTTCTCCCGCGCGCGGGAGAAGGGATGGCACCCGGCGTCACACGCAGCGCGGCAAGGCACCTTGTCCCGCGCGCAGGAGAAGTATTGGCCAGCTACGATCTTTCCGCGGTCCGGGATGCCGGAAGTGTCCCTTCTCCCGCTTGCGGGAGAGGGTGCCCGCAGGGCGGATGAGGGCCATGACTCGCAACCAGTTCCTGCAGCTGCTGCTCGGCACGGCCGCCGCCGCCGCGCTGCCGTGGCCGGCGCGGGCGCAGGCGGCGCGCTACGACTTCTGGTTCACGCGCCTGAAGTACGACTCCGGCGACTGGGACGTGGACGCGCGCATGCCGTCCAACCTGATCACCTCGCTGATCGACTACACCACGCTGCGCGTGGACCCGGTCGAGCACGTGCTGCCGCTGGCCGACCCGCGCATGCTGTCGGCGCCGTTCTGCTACCTGGCCGGGCACAAGCTGGTGGAGTTCAACCCGGCCGAGCGGCGCAACTTCGAGCGCTACGTGCGCAACGGCGGGTTCGTGTTCGTGGACGACTGCAACCACGACATCGACGGGCTGTTCGCCAAGTCGTTCGAGGCGCAGATGGCGGCGATCTTCGGCAAGTCCGCCCTGAGGAAACTGCCCAACCGGCACCCGATCTACAGCAGCTTCTTCAAGTTCCCGGACGGCCCGCCGGCGACCGGGTTCGAGCTCAACGGCTGGGGCGACGACCTGGTGCACGACTACCTCAAGGGCATCGAGATCGACGGCCGCCTGGGCGTGCTCTACAGCAACAAGGACTACGGCTGCGAATGGGACTACGACTGGCGCAACAAGCGCTTCCTGGCCGAGGACAACACCAAGTTCGGCGTGAACATCGTGATGTATGCATTGAACTCATGACCCTTGTGGGAGGGACTTCAGTCCCGACGGGCTTTACCGGTAAAGCCCGTCGGGACTGAAGTCCCTCCCGCAGAGAACCACTGCGAGATTCCCATGACCTCCCCCGACCCACAGACCCTCGATCCCCTGCTCGCCAAGCTCGGCGAACTGCGCGGCGCGCTCGCCCAGGCCGTGGTCGGCCAGGGCGAGGTGGTCGAGCAGTTGCTGATCGGCCTGCTCGCCGGCGGCCATTGCCTGCTCGAAGGCGCGCCCGGGCTGGGCAAGACCCTGCTGGTGCGCTCGCTCGGCCAGGCGCTGGAGCTGCAGTTCCGGCGCGTGCAGTTCACGCCCGACCTGATGCCCAGCGACATCCTCGGCACCGAGCTGCTGGAGGAGGACCACGGCACCGGCCATCGCCATTTCCGCTTCCAGCCCGGCCCGGTCTTCACCAACCTGCTGCTGGCCGACGAGCTCAACCGTACCCCGCCCAAGACCCAGGCGGCGCTGCTGGAGGCGATGCAGGAGCGCACCGTCAGCTACGCCGGCACCACCTACTCGCTGCCGGCGCCGTTCTTCGTGCTGGCCACGCAGAACCCGATCGAGCAGGCCGGCACCTATCCGCTGCCGGAGGCGCAGCTGGACCGCTTCCTGCTGCACGTGCGCGTGGACTACCCGAGCGAAGCGGAGGAGCGCGACATCCTGCGGCAGACCACCGGCTCGCATGGCGCGCAGGTCCCGCGCGTGATGGACGCGGAGGCGGTGCAGGCCCTGCAGCGCCACGTGCGCGAGGTGCACGTCGGCGAGGACCTGCTCGGCTGGATCAACCGCCTGGTGCGCGCCAGCCGCCCGGGGCCGCAGGCGCCGGAGGAGGTGCGGCAATGGGTGAAGTGGGGCGCCGGCCCGCGCGCCGGGCAGTCGCTGGTGCTGGCCTCGAAGGCGCGCGCGCTGCTGCACGGCCGCTACGCCGCGACCCGCGAGGACGTGGCCGCGCTGGCCGCGCCGGTGATGCGCCATCGCCTGCTGCTGTCGTTCGCCGCCGAGGCCGAGCAGAAGACGGCCGACGACGTGGTCGCCGCGCTGCTGCGCGGCGTGCCGTTCGCCGCCTGAGCGGGCCGTCGTGGCCGAAGGCTTGCCGGCGCTGATCCCGGGCGATGTGCGAAGCCGCCTGCGCACGTTGCAGCTGCGCGCGCGGCGCATGGCCGGCGCGCACGGCATCGGCCTGCACGCCAGCCGCAGCCGCGGCGCCGGGCTGGAGTTCGCGCAGTACCGCGCCTACGAGCCGGGCGACGAACTGCGCCAGGTCGACTGGAAGCTCTACGCGCGCTCGGACCGCTTCTTCGTGCGCGAGGCCGAGCGCGAGAGCCCGTTGACGCTGTGGCTGCTGCTCGATGCGACCGCGTCGGCGGGACAGGCGGACCAGCGCCGGCCGGACTACGCGCGGCTGGATGCGATGAAGACCCTGGCCGCCTGCGCCGCCGAGGTCGCGCTGCAGCAGGGCGACCGCTTCGGCCTGGTCGCCGTGCATGGGGCAGGCCTGGAGCTTGTGCCTGCCGGTACCGGCCTGCGCCAGCGCGACCGGCTCTGGCTGGCCTTGCATCGCCTGCGCGCGCAAGGCGCCTGGCCGTCGCCGGCGGCGCTGCGGCCGGTCTGGGAACGCATCGCCGCCAACGACCTGGTACTGGCGATCGGCGACGGTTTCGACGAGGACGCGGGCGAACTGCTGGAAAAGCTCGCGGCCGCGCGCCGCGAGGTGCTGCAGTTGCAGGTGCTGACCTGCGACGAGCGCGATTTCGCGTTCGCTGGCGGCCATCGCTTCCTCGATCCGGAGACCGGCGAGGAACTGCTCGGCGACGGCGCCGCGATGCGCGCCGACTACCTGCGCCGCTTCGCCGAGGCGCAACGCGCGCGCGCGGCACGCTGGCAGGCGGCGGGCATCCGGCATGCGGTCCATCATCTGGACGAGCCGGCGGACGCGGTGCTGCGGCGGTTGTTCGAGGCCAAGGCATGATCGGCATCGCGTTGTCGTCTTGGCCCTCATCCGCCCCTTCGGGGCACCTTCTCCCGCCGGGCGGGAGAAGGAACGCCGGCATGCCGCCGCACGCCGCGCCAACGGTTTCGCTCCCTTCTCCCGCGAGCGGGAGAAGGTGCCCCGAAGGGGCGGATGAGGGTATCCCTTGAACCTCGTCCTGCTCCTGCCCCTCGGCCTGGCCGCGCTCGCCGCGCTGCTGCTGCCGCTGCTGATCCACCTGGCGCGCCGCAGCGAGCATCGCCCGACACCGTTCGCGGCGCTGCGCTGGCTGCGCGCGGTGCCGCGCCCGCGCCATCGCGTCCGCTTCGACGAATGGCCGCTGTTGCTGGTGCGCTTGTTGCTGCTCGCGCTGCTGGCGCTGCTGCTCGCGCAACCGGCGCTGCTCGGGCGCGACGACCGCCGGCCGCGCATCGCGGTCGCGCCCGGCGTCGATCCGGCGCAGGCGCGCGCCGCGGTTGCCGGCGAGGCGGATGCGCATTGGTTGTGGCTGGCCCCTGGATTTCCCGACCTGGCCACACCCGCGCCCGATGCGGCCCGGCAGCAGGCCAGCCTGTTGCGCGAACTCGACGCGACGTTGCCGGCCGCGACGCCGTTGACCGTCGTGGTCCCGCGCCGATGGGGCGGCCTGGACGGGCAGGTACCGGTGCTGTCGCGGCGCGTGCGATGGCAGGTCGTGGAAGCCGCGTCGCCATCGCCCGCGGCCGCGAAGACCGCACCGCCAACGCTGCGCGTGTTCGCCGATGCTGCGAACGATGGCGCATTGCGCTACCTGCGCGCCGTGCAGGCGGCCTGGCACGAAGACGCCACGCTCGATGTCCGGCCCGCCGCCGATGCTGCCGCCGCACCGCCGCGCGATACGACCGCGCTGTGGCTCTCCGCGGCCGCACCGCCGGCATCGCTGCTGCAGTGGGCCCGCGACGGCGGCACGCTGCTGCTCGATGCGCGCACGCCGCTGCCGCGCGGGCTCGCGCTGCAGCCGCACTGGCACGACGAGCGCGGCACCGCCGTGGTCGAAGGCGCCGGCTTCGGCGCCGGGCGCGTGTTGCGCTTCGCCCGCGCGCTGGATCCGGTCGCACTGCCGCCATTGCTCGACGCCGCGTTCCCGGACCGCCTGCGCGGCGTGCTGCAACCGCCGCCGCCGCCGCAACGCGCGTTCGCCTCGACCCAGGCGCCGATGACCGGCGCCACGCCTTCGCCGGCCGCACCGCGATCGCTGGCGCCCTGGCTGGCGTTGGTCGCCGCGCTGCTCTTCCTGCTCGAACGCTGGCTGGCGACCTCGCCGCGGCGCGGGAGGTCCGCATGAGCGCCGCGCGGCTCTCCCTGCTGTGGCGCGCGGCGCGGCGCCGCCGCCAGGCGATCGTCTGGTCGCAGGGCGTGCCGCTGGCGTTGCTGGCGGCCGCGCTGGCCTGGCGCTGGGCCGGCCCGTCCATGGCCATGGCCGTCGCCACCGTCGCGCTGCTGGCCACCGCCGCGTCCGGCGTGCTGCGCGCGCGGCGCCTGGACCGCCGCTGGCTGGTCCGCCGGCTCGACCGCGACCGCGACCTGGAGGACAGCGCCGACCTGCTGTTCGCCGATCCGGCCGCGCTCGGGCCGTTGCAGCGATTGCAGCGCGCGCGCGTGGAGGCGCGGCTCGGTTCCGGCTCCCGCGACCTGCGCGAACCCTGGCCCTGGCGCTCGATCCTGCCGCTCGCGCTGGCCGCGCTCGTCCTGGCGTCGCTGGCGCTGCGCTGGCCGATGCACGGCCAACGCCCGAGCGCGCCCGCGGCGCGCGACGAGGCATCCGCACCGGCCAGCCGTGCACCGGTGCTGCGCACGGCGCGCCTGCACGCCACGCCGCCGGCCTATACCGGCCAGGCGCCGGGCACGCTGCCGTCGCTCGACGCCAAGG
Source organism: Pseudomonas sp. Hp2 (assembly GCF_006386585.1). Taxonomy (NCBI): domain Bacteria; kingdom Pseudomonadati; phylum Pseudomonadota; class Gammaproteobacteria; order Pseudomonadales; family Pseudomonadaceae; genus Pseudomonas; species Pseudomonas sp. Hp2. Next base: position 167,382 of record NZ_VAHJ01000004.1, on the reverse strand, counting down.
TGCCGCAAGGCACGCAGCTGGCGTGGACGCTGCGCTTCGAGCCGCAACCGATGCGCGTCGCCTTGCGCCTGCACGACGGCAGCACGCTGGAGCTGGTGCGCGACGGCGATGCCTGGCAGGCGCGGATGGCGCTGCAGCGCTCCACGCTGTACCGGGTGATCGTCGACGGCAAGCCGCTGGACGGCGCGCTGCACAAGCTCGAGGCGCTGCCGGACCGCCCGCCGCAGGTGCGCGTGCTCGAACCGGAAAGCAGCCTGGTGCAGTGGACGCCGACGCGCGCCGGCTGGGCGCTCCGCTTCGAGGCCAGCGACGACTACGGCGTCGCCGCCGGCGCGCAACTGAAGCTCACGCTGGCGCAAGGCAGCGGCGAGAACATCCGCTTCCGCGAGCAGACCGTGGCGCTGGCCGGCAGCGGGCCGGCGACGCTGCGCCGGTTCGCGCACACGCTGCAGCCGCAGGCGCTGGGCATGGCGCCGGGCGACGACCTGATCGCGCAGCTGGTCGTGCGCGACACCCGCCAGCCGGCGCCGCAGGAGGCGCGCAGCGCCAGCGTGATCCTGCGCTGGCCGCCGCCGGAACAGGCGCTGGCGACCGACCTGGAAGGCAGCGTCAAGAAGACCCTGCCGGCGTACTTCCGCAGCCAGCGCCAGATCATCCTCGACGCCGAGGCGCTGCTGAAGGAGAAGCCGCGGCTCGATCCCGACGCCTTCCTCAAGCGCTCCGACGCGATCGGCGTGGACCAGCGCCTGCTGCGGCTGCGCTACGGCCAGTTCCTCGGCGAGGAGAGCGAAGGCGCGCCGAAGCCGCCGCCGGCCGACGACATTCCCAGCGCCGACGCGCCGCCGACGGCCGACCTGCCCACCGCCGATGCGCCCGCGCCCAGGCCCGAGCCGGCACGCGACGCGCATGCCGGCCACGACCACGACGAAGCGCCGCAAGGCGCGGCCGCGCTCGACGACCATGATCACGACCATGACGCGCACGGGAGCGCCGGTTTCGGCCAGGCCGGCAACGTGCTCGCCGAGTTCGGCCACACCCACGACCATGCCGAGGCCGCGACCCTGCTCGATCCGAAGACCCGCGCCACGCTCAAGGCCGCGCTCGACCAGATGTGGCAATCCGAGGGCGAACTGCGCCAGGGCCGTCCCGCGCAGGCACTGCCGCATGCGTACAAGGCGCTGGAGTACATCAAGCAGGTGCAGCAGTCCGAACGCATCTACCTGGCGCGGGTGGGGCCGGAGCTGCCGCCGATCGACGAGGGCCGCCGCATGAGCGGCCAGCGCGACGGCCTGGCGCGGCGCGAGGACGCGCTCGTCGCGCGTACCGCGCCCGACCCGCGGCCGATGGCCTTGTGGCAGGCGCTGGGCGCGGCCGATCGCGCCGCGGCGTCTGGCGCATTGGACGATTTCGCGGCGTGGCTAGGCACCCACCAGGGGAGCATCGAGAACGCGCTCGACCTGGCCGCCGCGGTCGAGACCTTGCGCGCCACGCCCGACTGCGGCGCCTGCCGGCAGCGCCTGCGCGCCCTGGTGTGGCCGCTGCTGGTCCGTCCCCCGGCCGCGCCGGCGCCGCGCGCGCCGGCCAACGAGCGTGGCCGGCGCTACCTGGACGCGCTGCAACGGCAGGAGGACGCGCGATGACGCAACTGGTCCTGGCCGCCGTGCTGGCGGTGGCGGCATTGTTGGCGATGTGGCGCCTGCGCCGCGCCCGCGTCGCCGCCTGGAAGAAGATCGCCCTGCTTGCGCTGCAACCGGCATGCGCGGCGCTGCTCTACTTCGCGCTGGCACCGCCGCCGCGCGCAGGACAGGCCGGCACGCTGGTGGTCGCCAGCGCCGGCAGCGACCTGCGTTCGCTGGGCGCGGCACCAGGCGACCGCGTCGTCGCGCTGCCCGAAGCCCCCGCGCTGGCGGAGGTGGAACGCGTCCCGGACCTGGCCACGGCATTGCGCCGCCATCCCGGCACGCAGCGGCTGCGGATCGTCGGCGCGGGATTGCCCGCGCGCGATCGCGACGCCGCCGCCGGCTGGCCGCTGGCGTATGCGCCCGTGGCGCCGGTGCCGGGCCTGGCCGAGCTGTCCACGCCGCCGCCGTTGGCGCCGGGCGCCGGTTTCGCCATCGGCGGCCGCGTCGTTGGCCTGCCGCACGCGAGCGTGGAACTGCTCGACCCGGCCGGCCGCCGGGTCGATCGCGCGAGCATCGGCGAGGACGGGCGCTTCGTCCTGGACGGCAGCGCGCGCGCGACCGGCGATGTCCTGTTCGAGGTCCGCGTGCTCGATGCCAAGGGCGACCCGCGCGACCGCGCGCAGGTGCCGGTATCGGTGGCCGAAGCGCCGGCCCTCGAACTGTGGCTGATCGCCGGCGCGCCGCAGCCGGAACTGAAGTACCTGCGCCGCTGGGCGCACGACGCCGGGCTCTCGCTGCAGACCCAGGTCGCGGTCGGCGGCGGCCTGCAACTGGGCGATGCGCCGCGCCCATTGGAGGCGGCCACGCTGGACGGCGTCGACCTGTTGATCGTCGACGAACGCGCGTTGGCCGGGCTCGGCCGCGGGCAGCGCGCCGCCGTGCGCGACGCGGTCGCGCGCGGGCTGGGCCTGCTGGTGCGGATCGGCGGCCCGCTCGACGCCGGCGCGCGCGCCGCGCTGGCCGAGCTCGGCATGCCGCTGCGCGGCGAGGGCGGGATCGCGCCGGTCAGGCTCCCCGGTCCGGCCGATGCGTCGCTGGATGCGGCGCGGCGCGGCGCACCGGCCGGGCCGGACCCTGGCCGCGACGACGAAGCATCGCCCTTGCCGGCGCTGGAGCGCCGGGTTTTCGCACCCGCCGCCGCTGGCGCGGTCGATGCGCTGCGCGCTGCCGACGGCAGCGCCTACGCCTGGTGGCGCACGCTCGGCCGCGGTCGGATCGGCGTGACCACGCTCGCCGACAGCTATCGCCTGGTGCTCGAAGGCCACGCGTCCGCGCATGCGGCGCTGTGGAGCGAGCTGCTGTCGCCGCTGGCGCGCCCGAAGGCGCCCGCCCTGGCCGTCGCCGCGCCCGGGTGGCGCGACGAACGGCTGGCGCTGTGCGGCCTGGGCGACGCCGCCGTGCTGCAGGCCCCGGACGGCAGCGCGGCCCCGCTGCTGCGCGATCCGGCCACCGGCGACGCCGCGTGCGCCGGCGCGTGGCCGCGCCAGGCCGGCCTGTATCGCTGGCAGGACGGCGAACGCGCCGGCCGCGTGCTGGTGCGCGATCCGGCCGAGGCGCCCGCGTTGCACGCCAATGGCCTGCGCGCGGCCACGCTAGGGCTGGTGCGCGAAGGCGCGCCGCCGCGGCCGGCGATGGCCGCGCCGCAGCCCGGCCCGCGCTGGCCATGGTGGCTGGCCTTCGTCGCCGCTGCCGCGTTGCTGTGGTGGCTGGAACGCAGCCGCCTCGGCCGGGACCGCGCCGGAACCGCCCGCTGACCCTTCGTCACGACCGCTTCACCTTGCCGACCGCGCAATACGCGGCGCCGGCCAGCCCCCCGGAAGCCCCTGGCCGGCGATGTCGTCCCAGGATCGTTTTCCCCTTATCCAAGGAGCCCCATATGGCTGGCTGGTACGAGTTGAGCAAGAACGCGAAGGGCGAATTCCATTTCGTGCTGAAGGCGGGCAACGCCGAGACCATCCTCAGCAGCGAGCACTACGGTTCCCGGGCCGCCGCCGAGGGCGGCATCGCCTCGGTGCAGAAGAACAGCCCCGACCCGGCCCGCTACGAGCGCAAGGCCGCCAGCAACGGCAAGTTCTATTTCACCCTGAAGGCCGCCAACCACCAGGTCATCGGCACCAGCCAGATGTACGGCAGCGAGGCCGCGCGCGACGGCGGCATCGCCTCGGTGCAGAACAACGGGCCCAGCGCCACGGTGAAGGAGATCGCGTAGCACGCCTCGCGCGGCATGCGGGAACGGGCGGCGGCCCCGGCGGCTCCATCGCGCCGGGGCCGGTCTTTTTCCGGCGGCCCATCCGGATACGGGCCGGTCGTCCACGTGACATCCGGCACTGCGGCCGGGCCAGCGGGGCCATGCCACCATGCGGACGGCTTTCGGTGGAGATGGCGATGAAGTTCCAAGCAATGGCTATCGCATTGTGCGCGTCGCTCGTCGCTCCTTCGCTCCAGGCCGGGGAAACCTGGATCCTCCGCACCGACTTGTGGGGCAACCCGGCGTTCTCGACGCTGACCATCGAGCGCGACGGCGCGCGCATCGGCGGCGACCTCGATGGCGACCGGGTCGAAGGAACCCTTGCCGGGCAACGCATCGCGTTCGGCGCGATCGAACGCAACGGCGGCGTATCGCGCTACACCGCCGACATCGAAGGCGAGCGCATGCAGGGCGAGGTGGATGCGCCCGACACCAACGATCGCCAGGCGCGGGCGCGGCACCGCTTCAGTGCATGGCGTCTGCCGGAGCGCGCTGCGGGCGCGCCGCGCACGCTCGATTTCCAACCCACCGATTATTCCAACACCTGGAACGCGGACCGCGCGCCGGTGCTGGTGCTTTGGCCCGGCGACACGGTGCGGACCAAGACGCTCGATTCCGGTGGCGTGGACGAGCACGGCGTCACCCGCGCGCTGTTCGGCAATCCGCAGACCGGACCGTTCTTCGTCGCCGGCGCGGCGCCCGGCGACACCCTCGTCGTCCACCTGAGGCGGCTGCGATTGAACCGCGACTACGCCGACAGCCTGGATACGGTCGTCGGGCGCGCCCTGCCGTCCAGCCTTGCGGCGCAGGCCGGCGAACTCGGCAAGTCGGTGCGCTGGACGCTCGACCGCATGCGCGGCACCGCGCGGCCCGAACACGCCGACGGCGCGCTGGCCGGTTACCAGGTACCGGTGAAGCCGATGCTGGGCGGATTGGCGGTCGCGCCGGGATTCGGCATGCCGCCGGTCTCGACCGGCGACACCGGCCGCTTCGGCGGCAACATGGACTTCAACGAGGTGGTCGAGGGCAACACCGTCTACCTGCCGGTGCAGCAACCCGGCGCGCTGCTGTACCTGGGCGATGCCCATGCGCTGCAGGGCGATGGCGAAACCAGCCAGTACGCGCTGGAGACCTCGATGGACGTGACGTTCTCGGTCGAGCTGATCAAGGGCAAGGCGATCGCCATGCCTCGCGTGGAGTCGGCCACGCAGGTCATGGCGCTCGGCCAGGCCGGCTCGCTCGACGAAGCGCTCAAGGCCGCCAGCGGCGGCATGATCGCGTGGCTGCAGCAGGACTACGGCATGACGCTGTCGCAGGCGGCCCAGGTGCTGGGCAGCGCGGCGCGCTACTCGGTGGCGAACCTGGCCGGCCGCAGCGTCGGCGTGGCGGCGAAGATCGACAAGGCCTTGTTGCCGGCATCGCGGCGCGTGGTCAGCGTGGAAGCCGGTCGCGACGACCGGCCCGCGTTGTGATCGACGCTGCCATCCCTCGCAGGCGCGGCTGCAGGAGCGTTTTTGTGGGAGGGACCTCAGTCCTGACAGGCTTTACCGGGAAAGCTTGTCGGGACTGAAGTCCCTCCCACAAAGACTCTCTTCCCTATCCATTGTGGGGAAAGCTCCATCGCGGCTAATGGCCCTAGGCCACCCAGAGCCGCTCCCACAAAAGCCATGCCTGCGATGGGTTCTACCGAGGTACTCCCTACAAGCATTCCTGTGGGAGGGACTTCAGTCCCGACGGGCTTCACCGGGAAAGCCTGTCGGGACTGAGTCCCTCCCACAAAGACTCTCTCTTCCTTATCCATTGCGGGGAAAGCCCCATCGCGGCTGATGGCCCTGGGCCACCCAGAGCCGCTCCCACAAAAAGCGGCGCCTGCGATTCGCGACGAGGTGACGAAGGTCAGCCGGCCGGCATCGCCTCGTACGCGCGCCGCACCGCGATCTCGCCGTAGCGGCGCTCCAGCCGCCGGATCGTGAAGTGGCCGCGTGCCATCGCCTGGAAGTGGCGGATGAACAGCATGTTGAGCGCCGCGCCGCTGGCGGCGCCGACCAGCGGAACCGCCTGCGCGGCGAGCTTCTCGCTGACGTTGACCGAAAAGCGCGCCGCGATGCGCGAAAGCAGCGTCACCAGGGCCGGGCCGCCCTTGTGGGCGAGGCCGTGCGCGGCGATGTGGCGCGCGGCGGCGTTGACCTGCTGCGCCATCGCCGCGCGCACCGCGAAGTAGCCGGACTCGCTGCCGTCGTCGCCGCGGCTGGGGCCGCCGTGGGCGAGCACTTCCAGGCAGGCCAGCGCGGTTTCCGGATCGTCCAGCCGCTCGCCTTCGGCGCGCGCGATCGCGGCGATCGAACGCAGCATCAGCGTGGTGGTCAGCGGCAGTTCCACCGCCAGGCCGGGCAGGCCGAAGAACCCTCCGCCGGCGCCGGTGAACATCACCGCCAGGCGATGGCGGCCGGTGCCTGCGCTGCGCTTGTCGCGGCGCAGGGTCAGCAGCGCCGACCGCAGCGACAGTTGCAGCGCGCGCCGGCTGATCGCGTCGATGCGCTGCGCGACCGATTTCGGCAGGCGCTTGTTGATCAGGCTCTCGATCGGCGCGCCCACGTAGTTGGCCAGTTGCGCGGCCAGGCCGGGGTTCTCCAGCAGTTCGCGCGCGGTGGCGAGATCGCGCAGGGCGGACTCGTCCATCACCGGGATCGGCAGCGGTTCGGTCACGGCGTCACCTCTCGGGTTCGAAAGCCAGGGCACCGATCATAGGCAGGCAAAGCTTCACGTTCCGTCATGCCAGCGCGATGTGGTTTTTTTGTGGGAGGGATTTCAGTCCCGATGAGCTTTACCGATAGAGCCCGTCGGGACCGAAGTCCCTCCCACAACCTTCCTGAATCGGCTCAGCGCGACAGGTCGATCGCGCAGGTGCCGGTGCCGTCGCCGTTGTCCTTGAGCACGCGCACGCTGTCCACGCCGGCGGCGCGGGCGACGTCGAGCTTGCCCGGCGCGCAGCCGAAGCTCAGCGGGCCCTTGGCCTTGACCGGGGCGAAGCGCCAGGCGCGCGGCGGCAGGTCGGCGGCGCGCAGCGTGCCCTGCTTCTGCAGCCAGGCCGCGACGATCTCGCGCACGCCGTCCGGCGCCGGGAACACCACGCTGGAACCGTCCAGGCCCGGGAAGTTGCCGCCGCCGCTGGCGCGATAGTTGTTGGTCGCCACCACGAACGCCTGCCGCGGCGTCACCGGCTTGCCCTGCCAGGTCAGCGCGACGATGCGCTGCCCTTGCGGCCTGCTCACGTCGATCGTGTAGGCCAGCCCCGGCGCCTGCAGCTGGTCGGCGTTGTAGGGCACGTAGCGCTCGTTGATGAAGGGCTGCTCGCCGGGCTTGGCCGGATCGACCTGCGCGTAGCGGCTGGCGGACTGCTCCAGCCAGGCCTTGAGCCCGGCGCCGTCCACCTTCACTGCGGCCAGCGTGTTCGGATAGAAGTACAGGTCGGCGGCGCTGCGCAGGGTCAGCTCGCCGGCCGGCACGTCGGTGTAGTCGTCGGGACCGCCGAAACCGGTGCGGAACGGCGCCGCCGCCGACAGCACCGGCAGCGTGGCCAGGTCCGGGCGCGCCGCCGGCAGCTCGCGCAGCACGTAGTCGCGCTGGGCCGCGTTGACCACCGCCAGCGCGGTGCTGTTGCCCTGGTCGACGAAGTAGCTGCTCAGTTCGATCTCGCTGCGGCCGATCGGCGTGTTGACGTGGGCCTGGGCGGCGGCGTGCGCCTGCGCGACCAGCGGCGCGATCGCCGGGTCGGCCGGCACGCAGTCGTCCTTGCCCTTGCAGATCGGGCGCACCTGGCTCTGGCTGGCGGCGGCGTCAACGGTCCAGCGGCCGTCCTTGCGCACCAGCTTCAGGTCGATCACGCCCAGGTCCTTGCCGAAGAAGCCGCCCATCACCGCCGGCTTGCCGCGCACCAGGCCGCGCTGGTTGTCCACCTCCGGCATGCCGGCGAAGCGCGGCCCCGGGAACTCGGTGTGCGAATGGCCGAGCAGCAGCACGTCGATGCCCGGCACGGCGGCGAGGTGCCAGCCGCCGTTCTCCATGTCCGGCGTGTACGGCGCGGTGTTGAGCCCGCCGTGCAGGATGCCGACCACGATGTCCGGATGCTGCGCCTGCAGCTCGGGCAGGTAGCGCTTGGCGGCCTCGACCACGCCGGTCACGGTGACCTTGCCTTCCAGGTTCTGCTTGTCCCATTCCAGGATCGGCGGCGGGGTGAAGCCGATGATGCCCACGCGCAGCGGCACCTGGCGGGAGGTGCCGTCGGCGTCGGTGACGACGATCGGCTTTTCCACCACCGCCCACGGCTTGAAGATCGGCGCGCCGTCGCGCGCGCTGAAGACGTTGCTCAGCACCAGCGGGAAGGCCGGGCCGGCGCAGCGGTCGCTGCGGCCGCCATCGACGTTCATCGGCGTGCCGGTCACCTGCGACAGGAACGGCAGGCCGTAGTTGAACTCGTGGTTGCCGGCGGTCCCGCCGTCGTAGCCGATCGCGTCCATCGCCTTGTAGATGGCCAGCTCCTCGTCGCAGCCGACCGGCTTGACCTTGGCCTGGTAGTCGGCCAGCACGCTGCCCTGGATGGTGTCGCCGCTGTCGAACAGGAAGGTGTTGGGGAATTCCCGGCGCGCCTGCCGGATCAGCGTGGCCACCCGCTCGTAGCCGACGGTCTTGTCCTCGCGCTGCCGGTAGTAGTCGTAGCTGAGCACGTTGGCGTGCACGTCGGTGGTCTCCAGGATCGCCACCCGCGCCTGCGCACCGTCGGCCAGGGCGGTCTTCGCCGTGGGAGCGGAGGCGCAGCCGGCGAGCGCGGCGGTGGCGGCCAGGGCGAGCAGGGAGGGGCGGATCGGGGATGCGGGCATGGCGACGGCAACGGCTTGGGAAAAGTGCGGGAACGGTAGCAGATCGGTGTTTCCGTACGCCGTCACCGGATCGGTACCGCAAGGATCGTGGGAGGGACTTCGGTCCCGACGCTTCATCGGTACCGCCCGTCGGGACTGAAGTCCCTCCCACAAGAACCATGGCGAGGTTGCATCAGCCCGAAACTTTCTCGAGGACCCGTCGTCCCCGCGCAGGCAGGGGTGAAGCCGGGTTGCTTGTGAGCCATCGGCTCGCACCTGGCTGAACGCCGGAGCGCTATGCGCGAGGCCAGGGCGCAAACCAGCGCCTTGAGCCATTGCCACAAGGCGCTGGGTCCCGCCTGCCCGGGGACGACGGGATGGGAACGATGACCGAGGCCGATGCCGAAGGTGGCGGCAAAGTCCCGTCGCGGCTTGCACCGCTCCTGCGGAACGTTCCTGCGTCGCCCGGCAGCCATCCGTCCATCGTCATCTTCGCCCGCCTTGCCCCTCCCATGGCATCCAACGCCTACCATGAGCGTCCGCGCCGCTTCGGCACGCGGGCAGGGGACGGCGGCACCGACGGCGGAGACCGACCCGGCCTACACGTCCACTACGCTAGAACGGAAGCCACTACAGGGGGGGAGGAGGCGCCGATGCGCGCACGCGATGTCATCCAGGGTTGTGCCTGTGCCTTGCTGCTGGCGGCCTGCGATCCGCCCGCGCCAGGGTCCTCGTCCACCGGCGACGCGCCCGGCGAGCCCGCCGGCGGGACCTTCGCCGCCCGCGTCCAGGCGCAGGACGCAATGGTCCCGGAGGCGGCGATCAAGGCGCTGGCGTCGCTGTTCGCGCCGGCCGACGGCGAACTGCATTACTTCGCCCGGGCGGTGGACCTGAACGACGACGGGCACGACGAGGTGGTGGTGGAGGTGATCGGCCCGGCGGTGTGCACCGACGAGGGCTGCTCGGTGTTCGTACTGTCGCCGGACCCCACCGGCCTGTACAAGGTGGTCGCGCAGATCGGCCCGGCCGGCGCGCCCTTGTATGCGGCACGCTCGCGCAGCAACGGCTGGCGCGACCTGCTGGTCGGCATCAAGCCTGCGGGGCTGGCCCGGCTGGCCTACGACGGCAGGCGCTATCCGGAGAATCCCGCGCGCGTGCCGGTCCTGCCGCAGGCGCCGGCGGACGCGGAACTGCTGCTGCCCATCCCCGCCCCGACCGACCAGCCGGCCCCGCTGCCGGTGCCGGTCCCGCCGTGAGGCGTGCCGCTCAGGCCGACAGCGCGCGTTCGATATCGGCCAGCGGCGAGTTGGTGAGGTCCTTGGCGAGGTCCATCACCAGCCGCTGCTGCGCCTGCTTGTGCAGCAGCGGGCGGATCCGGCCCAGCGTCTGCGGGTCGGCCACCAGCACCAGGTGCGCGTAGCGGTTGTTCAGCGCGTCCTCGTTGAGCTGTTCGGCCAGCTGCTTGGCGAAGGTGGCCTCGTTCAACTGCGCGATGCTCATCCCGTCCGGCATCGCGCCGGCCGGCCCCTGGCCGATCACGCCCTGTTCGGCCAGGGCCTGCACCTGCAGTTCCTCCTGTTGCTTGAGCACCAGCCGGTGGTCGCTTCCGACGTTGGTGAACACGCGGGCGGAGCCGCCGTCGGCGACGACGACCAAGGTGCCTTCGGGGATCTGCGGCATGGGGTTTCCTCGTTACGGTTGACCCTCGACGGTAGGCCAGCCGATGTGAGCGGGGCGAGGAACAAACGTGTGCATCGCGTTATCCCGTCCGCCAGCGCGCTGCGGGGAAGACTCGTGCACGCATTCCGTGGCCGGCCGCGATGGTTCTCGTGGGAGGGACTTCGGTCCCGGCGGGCTTGCTGCACAAGCGCCGGGACCGCAGTCCCTCCCGCAAGGCCTCCGTCCTTCCCGGGATCTCCGCCCCGGCTCCGGCCATACGCCCGCGAACGTGGCCGCGCCGCGCCTCTGGGCTTAAGATGCCGCGCGCTTTGAAAACCGAGAGGCAACCGCTTTGATCATCCATCCCAAGGTCCGCGGCTTCATCTGCACCACCACGCACCCGACCGGCTGCGACCTCAACGTGCGCGACCAGATCGCCGCCACCCGCGCGCTGGGCGTGCGCAACGACGGTCCCAGGAAGGTGCTGGTGATCGGCGCCTCCAGCGGCTACGGCCTGGCCGCGCGCATCTCCGCGGCGTTCGGCTTCGGCGCCGACACGCTCGGCGTGTTCTTCGAGAAGCCCGGCAGCGAGAAGAAGGCCGGCACCGCCGGCTGGTACAACGCCGCCGCCTTCGACAAGTACGCCAAGCAGGCCGGGCTGTACTCGCGCTCGATCAACGGCGACGCGTTCTCCGACGAGGTGCGCGCCAAGGCGATCGAGCTGATCAAGAACGAGATGGGCGGCAAGGTCGACCTGGTCGTCTATTCGCTGGCCTCGCCGGTGCGCAAGCTGCCGTCCACCGGCGAAGTGAAGCGCTCGGCGCTCAAGCCGATCGGCGCGCCGTACACCTCCAGCGCGATCGACACCAACAAGGACCAGGTGGTCCAGGCCACGGTCGAGCCGGCCACCGAGCAGGAGATCGAGGACACCGTCGCGGTGATGGGCGGCCAGGACTGGCAGCTGTGGATCGACGCGCTGGAGCAGGCCGGCGTGCTCGCCGAGGGCGCGCGCACCGTGGCCTTCAGCTACATCGGCACCGAGATCACCTGGCCGATCTACTGGCACGGCGCGCTCGGCAAGGCCAAGGCCGACCTGGACGCCACCGCGCGGCGCCTGGACGCGCGCCTGAAGGCGATCGGCGGCGGCGCGGCGAACGTGGCGGTGCTGAAGTCGGTGGTTACCCAGGCCAGCGCGGCGATCCCGGTGCTGCCGCTGTACATCGCCATCGTCTTCAAGGTGATGAAGGCCAAGGGCCTGCACGAAGGCACCATCGAGCAGCTCGACCGCCTGTTCCGCGAGCGCATGTACCGCGCCGACGGCCAGCCGGGCGAGGTCGACGCCGAGAACCGCCTGCGCCTGGACGACTGGGAGCTGCGCGAGGACGTGCAGGCCGAGTGCAAGGCGATCTGGCCGCAGGTCACCACCGAGAACCTGTTCGAGCTGACCGACTACGCCAGCTACAAGCACGAGTTCCTCAAGCTGTTCGGCTTCGAGCGCGACGATGTGGACTACGACGCCGAGGTCGACCCGGACGTGAAGTTCGACGTCATCGAGCTTTGATCGACGCCGCCGTCGTCCCCGCGCGGGCGGGGACGCGGCCCGCCCCCGATCGGCGCGAAGGCCGCCGGATCCCGCGTCCACGGGGAGCATGCCTGGTGCCATGGAGATGGCACGGGCCGCGGCAAGGCTTGCCGCGGGCGCCAGCGCGGCGTGCACCGCTCCCGCCAAGCAGCGCACGCCTGGCATGTCCGCCCGGAGGCGCGCCACCCGGCGCATGCCGGACGCGCATTGCCGATCCCGGCCTGCACGACGGATAGTACGCACGCTCCTTGGCCCGACCGTCCATGATTCCTGCGCTATTGCCGATCGCCGTCGTCCTTGCCGTCGTGCTGCTGCTGTGGTGGCAACGGCGCCGGCGCCGCGACGAGGCATCGGCCGGATCCGCGGGAACGGACGCCGGGCCCCCGCCGCCGCCCACCCTCGCCAGGCCGGCACCGCCCCCGTTGCGGCCGCTGCTGCGGCGCATGTACGCGGCGGTGATGGACACGCCCGCGCTGGCCGAGGAGTCGCCGTGCCCGGACGAGGCCCAGGCCCACGTGCTGGCGGCCGCCGGCGACGTGCTCGATCGCCTCGACGTGCGCCCCCAGCAGATGCCGCGCCGTCCGCACCTGCTGCCGCAGCTGATGCGCGCGGTGAACGACCCCAATGCTTCCGGGCGCGACATCGCCGCGATCATCGCGCGCGACCCCGCGCTCGCCGCCAACCTGCTGCGCATCGCCAACAGCGCGCTCTACCGCCCGCAGGGCCAGCCGCTGGAAAACCTCGAACGCGCGGTGGTGCAGGTCGGGACCGAAGGCGTGCGCCAGATCGTCGCCACCGCGCTGATGCAGCCGGTGCTCGACCTGGACGGCTACCTGTTCGATCGCCTCCCGGCGGCGGTATGGGATTTCGCGCTGCGCAGCGCCGCGGCGACCGCCGGTTACGCGCGCCGGCGCCGGGGCGATGCGCTGTCGGCGCAACTGGTGGGCCTGCTGCACGGCCTCGGCGCGGTGGTGGCGATGCGCGTGCTGCGCGACGAGTACGCCAGCCGCCCCGGCATCGAGCCCGACCTGGGCGTGGCCGCGGCCCTGGTCGACCGCTATACCGCCGTCACCGCGCGCACCATCGCCATCGGCTGGAAGATGCCGCCAGCCCTCGCGGCGGCCCTCGACGAACAACGCCCCGAACGCGACGCCGTGGCCCCCGCCACGCCGTTGGGCACCGCCCTGCGCTACGGCCGCATGGCCGCCGCACTCGCGATCCTGGTACGCACCGGCGCCGAGACCGAAGAACACGCACTGGCGCAACTGGCCGCGCTGGAACCCGACACCGACGCCAATGCACGGCTGTGGAAGCGCCTGGTCGCACCGAACATAGAGTGAAGGGACCAACCCTCGCGGCCGGCGGGCTCGAGGAAGGCTGGGATTCGGGATTCGGGATTCGGGATTCGGAAAAGTAACGAGCCCGCTTCGGCTCGCGCGCGAGAAGGACGCCCGGCCTTGCGGGAACCTAAAGCCAACGCAATCCAGCCCGAACACAACCGCCGCCCACCGCAACACCACCCGTCGCTGAACCGCCCGATCCCCACCGTCAACACCGCAAACCACTCCACGTTCTCCGCATGGCCCGCCGTCCCCGACGGCATCGACGGAGACACCCCATGAACGGCCTTTTCCGCCCCCTCGCCCTGAGCGCCAGCCTCGCCCTGGCCGCCGCAGGCGCCGCCTTCGTTCCGCAAGCGCAAGCCCGCACCGTCGTCGAGGTGGTGGTCGGCGTCCCGCCGCCGCCGCCGTACTACGTGCGCGTGCCGCCGCCCCGTCCCGGCTACGTCTGGGCCCCGGGCTACTGGCGCTGGGATGGCCCCGTGCGCCGCCACGTCTGGGTGGACGGCTACTGGGAACCGGTGCGCGTGGGCTACTACTACCGCCCCGCGCATTGGGAACACCGTGGCCGCAACTGGTGGTTCGTCCCCGGCGGCTGGGTGCGCTGAACGTTGCCGCGGTTGTCATGCAACCGCCACCCGATCGCGCTAGATTCCGCCAGCCTCCGCAGGATGCGGTCCCGCTCCATCGCGCCGACGGCCCCGGCCGCCGGCGCACCGCACGCCGCGCCTGATGACCCGTCCCTCCCATTCCGCCCTGTCCCTTGCCTGGCCGCGCGCCGCGGGCGGATCCTGGGCGTGCCTGGCCCAGCCGGCTCCATTGCCCTGAACCGAGCCACACGTTGAAGACGCCACCCCGCCGCCCCGACACCCCCGACAACCCGCAACGCCGCCGCCTGCTCGGCGGCATGGCCCTGGCCGGCGGCGCCCTCGCCGTCGGCGCGCCGCCCGGCGAGAGCGCGGCCAGCGCGCGCCCGAAGGCCGCGCCTCGCGGGAGCGCCACCGCGCTGGACCACGCATTGCGCGAGCGCGTGCAGCGCATCGTGGTGATCTATTGCGAGAACCGCAGCTTCAACAACCTGTTCCCGGACTTCCCCGGCCTGCAACGGCCGCTGTCGGCCCTGAAGCCGGCCGGCGCGCTGCAGCGCGACCGCGACGGCAGCGTGCTCGACGTCCTGCCGCCGATCTGGGGCGGGATGGTGCCCGACGAACAGGTGGTCGACCATCGCCGCTACCGGATCGCCGAGGACGCGCTCGGCCCGCTGCCGAACGCACCGTTCGCGCTGGCCACGCCCGACGGCAGGCCGCTGCCGCACGGCGTGGTGACGCGCGACCTGGTGCACCGCTTCTACGAGAACCAGATGCAGATCAACGGCGGGCGCAACGACGGGTTCGCCGCCTGGGGCGACAGCGGCGCGCTGGTGATGGGCCATTACGGCGACGCGCCCGCCACGCTGCGGCTATGGCAGCTGGCGCGCGAGTACACGCTCTGCGACAACTTCTTCATGGGCGCCTTCGGCGGCTCGTTCCTCAACCACCAGTACCTGGTCGCCGCGCAGCCGCCGTTCTACCCCGATGCCGACCGCAGCCCGGCGCGCCTGCAGACCGCGATCCTCGACGGCGACGACCCGCGCGGCACGCGCCTGCTGCTCGACGAGAAGAGCCCGCCGAGCGCGCTCGACGGCCGCCCGAAGTTCGTCCGCAACGGCGCGCTCACGCCCGACTTCTGGGCGGTCAACACGATGCTGCCGCCGTTCCAGCCGTGCGGCATGAACAACCCGGCGCGCCCGGACTACGCCCCGGCCGACAGCGCCAACGTGCTGCCGCCGCAGCGCCATCGCCACATCGGCGACGCGCTGGACGCGGCCGGCGTGGACTGGGCCTGGTACGCCGGCGGCTGGGCGCTGGCGGTGCAGGGCAACGGCGAGACCGGCGAGACCGCCGAGTTCCCCGGCAGCCCCAACTTCCAGTACCACCACCAGCCGTTCAACTACTTCGCCAACCTCGCCCCCGGCACGTCCGCGCGCGCCAGGCGCCTGCGCGACGGCGGCCTCGGCGACAGCGCGCCGGGCAACCGCTTCATCGCCGACATCCGCGACGGCAAGCTGCCGCCGGTGACGTTCTACAAGCCGCAGGGCAATCTCAACATGCACGCCGGCTACTCCGACGTCGCCGCCGGCGACCGCCATGTCGCCTGCGTGATCGACGCACTGCGCAACGGCCCGCAGTGGGAGAACACCGTCGTGGTGATCACCTTCGACGAGAACGGCGGCTGGTGGGACCACGTCGCCCCGCCCAGGGCCGATCGCTGGGGCCCGGGCTCGCGCATCCCCGCGCTGGTGGTCTCGCCGCTGGCCAGGCGCGGCTTCGTCGACCACACCGTCTACGACACCGGCTCGATCCTGCGCCTGATCAACCGCCGCTTCGGCCTGGAGCCGCTACCGGGCCTGGTCGAACGCGAACGCGCGATGCAGGCCGCCAGCGGCGTGACGCCGGGCGACCTGACCAACGCGCTGGAACTGGGTTGAGCGGGCAGCGGCGGGAATCCCGCGCCGTGACCCGGCGGCGGTAGGGGCGCGGACGCTCAGTTCGCGCCTTCCTGCGCCTGTCCATCGCACGGCCGGCCGTCGCTGTCGCACATCGCCGCGGCGCGCTGCATCTGCGCCTCGTTCAGCGGCGGCGGCCGCGCGATCGCCGCCTGGATCTCGTCGCGCCCGCCGGTCAAGCGATGTACGCCCTTCGCGATTGCCGCGACACCGTAGTAGAGCCCCATCATCACATAGCCCCCGCCCTCGCTAACCTGCTTGACGCTCGGCGGCGGCCTGTAGGCACGATCGAAGCGATTGGGCTCGACTTGCACGGGATTACGGAACCGGTACAGGTCGACCGGGGTTTCCTCCTCAGGGGCGAGCGCACGGACCTCGCCCAGCGTAGGGATGTCGGCCTGCGGCTGCGGATCGCCTGGCACGCCCGGGGTCTGGGCCCGTGCCGTCCCCAACGCAATGCATAGCAGGACGGCGATCTTGTGCCTGGCCATGGATATCGAACCTGTTCCTCCTTGAGTCCGCTAGCCTATCCGACAAGCGACGGGCCCGCTTGCCATGCCATCTCGGCATGGCAAGCTTGGCGGACCGAGTCCAGGAAGCCCTGCGATGACCTTCTTCCGGAAACTGCCGAGGCCGGCACTATTCCTGCTGGCCGCCGCGGCCATCTTCCAGTTCGGCCGCAGCATGGGCGAGTTCGCCTACTGGGTTTCGCACTGACGAACCCGCCGCAGCGGCTCAAGTACCGCCGCGCACCGGTTCCGCCGCCTCGATGCCGTCGCCGGCCACCACGTTCTCCGGCAGCGATGGCAATACCGGGTCGACCGTGACCGGCACGTCGCCGCGCACCAGCGCGCGCGCCTCGGCATCGCTGCCCACCGCCGGCGGCGAACCGCGCAGCGGCAGGCCGGCCGTCTCGCGCACGAACAGCATCGTCACCAGGCCGATCGCCGCCGCACCCATCAGGTAGTAGGCCGGCACCAGCGGGTCGCCGCTGCGCTCGACCAGCCATGCGGTCACCAGCGGCGTGGTGCCGCCGAACAGCGAGACCGAGACGTTGAAGGCGATCGACAGCGCGCTGTAGCGCACCGGCGTGTAGAACAGCGCCGGCAGCGTGGACGGCATCGAGCTGGTGAAGCACACCAGCGCCAGGCCCAGCAGCACCAGGCCGAGGAAGATCAGGCCGTCGTGGCCGCTGCCGACCAGCTTCAGGCACGGCACCGCCAGCACCATCAGCGCCACGCAGGCGCCGATGATCATCGGCCGCCGTCCCAGGCGATCGCTGAACAGTCCGCCGAGCACGTTGAGCGGCATCATCACCAGCATCACGATCAGGATCAGCAGCAGGCCCTTGGTCTCGGCGTAGCCCATCGTCACCTCCAGGTAACTGGGCATGTAGGTCAGCAGCATGTAGTCGGTGACATTGAACACCAGCACCAGGCCCACGCACTTGAGCAGCTGCGGCCAATGCACGCGCAGCATCTCGGCCAGGCGCGGCGCGGCATGCTCGCGCTCGCGGCGCTCGGCCTGCTCCACGTGCGCGCGGAACGCCGGCGTCTCCTCCAGCTTCATGCGCATGTACAGGCCGAGCAGGCCGAGCGGCCCCGCCACCAGGAACGGAAGGCGCCAGCCCCATTCCAGCATCTGCGCCGGCGTGAGCGACCAGTGCAGCGCGGTCACCACGCCGGCACCGGCGATGTAGCCGGCCAGCGTGCCGAACTCGAGCCAGCTGCCCATCAGGCCGCGGTTGCGGTCGGTGGCGTACTCGGCGATGAAGGTCGCCGCGCCGCCGTACTCGCCGCCGGTCGAGAAGCCCTGCACCAGCCGCGCCAGCAGCAGCAGCGCCGGCGCCCACAGGCCGATGCGGTCGTAGGAGGGGATCAGGCCGATGCTGAAGGTGCCCAGCGCCATCAGGATCATCGTGAAGGCGAGCACCTTCTGGCGGCCGTAGCGGTCGCCGAGCGGGCCGAACACCAGCCCGCCCAGCGGACGCACCAGGAACGCGACCGTGAACGTGGCGAAGGTGGCGATCAACTGCGCGGTCGGGCTGCTGGTCGGGAAGAACACCTGGCCGAGCACCACGGCGATGTAGCCGTACACGCCGAAGTCGAACCACTCCATGGCGTTGCCGAGCGCGGCGGCGCCGACCGCCTTGCGCAGCATGGGACGGTCCACCACGGTGACGTCGTCGAGCCGCAGCTGGCGCCTGCGCTTGAACCAGCCGAAGTGGACGTGGGCGGCATGCGAATCCTGCATCTGGGTTTTCCTCCTGCGGCGATGCCGATCCTGTTTCCGTTGCGCGCGCGCAAGCAGGCCCATGCCGATGCGCCGAATGCGCGTGGACTTGTGGGGAATCGCCGGGCCTCCGCGTGCGAACCACGGACGGCCAGGCCAGGATTGGCAGGTGAGAGGACCGGGCGGAACACGGTCCAGGGAACGGATTGCGAACGACATTATAACCGCTGCGCTCACGCGAGCCTGACTGCGCGTTCACATCGATGCGCTATCGCGCGCGATGCGCGATGTCGCGCATGGAGGCTTCGCCCGCCTGCACGACGCGCCCGCCCTATCTCCCCACGCCGATCCGTCCTAAGGTCTTGCACCGGATCGTCCAAAGGGGAACCACGCCATGCGCCTGCCGCACTTGATCGCACCGGCCATGCTCGCCTGCGCCGCCGCGGCCCATGCCGCGCCGCCGGGGCAACGCACCTACGCCAACCCGCTCGACATCGACTACCGCTACAACTTCGAGCAGCTCAACGAGGGCATTTCCTACCGCACCGGCGCCGATCCGGTGTTCGTGCGCTCCGGCGACGCGTACTACCTGTTCCTGACGCTGGCCGACGGCTACTGGCGTTCCACCAACCTGGTCGACTGGACCTTCGTCGCGCCCAGCCGCTGGCCGTTCGAGAGCATCGTCGCGCCGGCCGTCGTGGCCGACGGCGAGCGGCTGGTGATCATGCAATCCGCGTTCGGTCCGCGCCCGCTGCTGGAAACGCGCGATCCCGCGCGAGGACGGCTCGATTTCCTCACGCGCCTGCTGCCGTCGATCCCGACCGCGATGGCGGAAGGCCGCGACCAGCCGCCGCTGCCGCCGGGCCGCACGCCGCCCGGCCCCTGGGATCCGGCGCTGTTCATCGACGACGACGGCCAGTGGTACCTGTACTGGGGCTCGTCGGACCGCTATCCGCTGTACGGCATCGCGATGGACCGCGGCGCGCGCGGCTTCGCCTTCCGCGGCACGCCCACGCCGCTGGTCTCGGCGGACCCGCAGCGCCACGGCTGGGAACGCTTCGGCCCCGACCACCGCGGCGCGGTCCTCTCCGACGGCAGCATCGCGCGCAGCTACCTGGAAGGCGCGTGGATGACCAAGGCCGGCGGCCGCTACTACCTGCAGTACGCCGCACCGGGCACCGAGTACAACGCCTATGCCACCGGCGTCTACGTCGGCGACCATCCGCTCGGCCCGTTCCGCTACGCCGACTACAACCCGGTGGCGTACAAGCCCGGCGGTTTCGTGCAGGGCGCCGGCCACGGCTCCACGTTCCAGGACGCGCACGGCAACTGGTGGAACAGCGGCACGCCATGGATCGGCGCCAACTGGACCTTCGAGCGCCGCATCGCGCTGTTCCCGGCCGCCTTCGCCGACGACGGGCAGATGCGCGTGTCGACCCGCTTCGGCGACTTCCCGCACTGGATGCCGGATGGCCCGGTCGACGATCCGCAGGCGCTGTTCACCGGCTGGATGCTGCTGTCCTACCGCAAGCCGGCGCATGCCTCGTCCACGCTCGGCGAGTTCGCCGCGGCCCGCGTCACCGACGAGGACCCGCGCACGTTCTGGGTCGCCGCGCGCAACGCCTCTGGCGAGGCGCTCACCGTCGACCTGGGCGCGGAGAAGACCGTGCGCGCGGTGCAGGTGAACTACGCCGACTACCGATCCGGACGCTATGGCGATGCGCCCGACATCTATACGAGCTTCCGGCTCGAACACTCGCGCGATGGCCGCCATTGGCAGCCGCTGGCCGAGGTCGGCGACGGCCCGGACCGCCGCGACCGCCCCAATGCCTACCTGCACCTGCCCGCGCCGGTGCGCACCCGCTACGTGCGCTACGTGCATGGGCACGTCGGCGCCGCGCACCTGGCGATCAGCGACCTGCGCGTGTTCGGCAACGCCGACGGCCCGCCGCCCGCGACGCCGCGCGAGGTGCGCGTCGAGCGCGGCAGCGACCGCCGGGACGCCACCGTGCGCTGGCGGGCGGTACCCGGCGCGGTCGGCTACAACGTGCGCTGGGGCCTGCGTCCGGACCGCCTCGACCTGACCTACCAGGTCTTCGCCGACCGCGGCACCGAACTGGAGATCCGCGCGTTGAACGTCGATACCGGCTACGTGTTCGCGGTGGAAGCGTTCGACGAACGCGGGGTCTCGCCGGTCAGCGAGGTGGTGCCGGCGAAGTGAAGGCCAAGCCGCCGGACGACATGCGATCGCCCGGCACCGCATGTCCGTCTCACAGGCTGAGACGCCCTCGTGCTTTGATGGCGCCCTTTGATCGGCCGACCGTCTCCATGACCTTCTCCCTCGCCCCCCGCACCGAAGCCAGCGAACGGGCGCTGGCGACCACCGATGGCCGGCCGTCGCGGGACGGGGCGCTGCTGAGCCGGCGCCTGGAGCGGCGCTATCGCGACCGGATCACCGGCAGCTTCACCATCCCCGGGCGCGAGGGACGCTATGCGCCGATCCCGGACGACGTGCCGGCCGCGCTGAAGGCGGCGCTGCGGGCGCGCGGGATCGAGCGGCTGTACTCGCACCAGGCCGAGGCCTGGGAGGCGACGCAGCGCGGCGAGCACGTCGCCATCGTCACGCCCACCGCCTCGGGCAAGTCGCTGTGCTACACGCTGCCGGTGGTCAGCGCGGCGATGCAGGGCGATGCGAAGGCGCTGTACCTGTTCCCGACCAAGGCACTGGCGCAGGACCAGGTGGCCGAGCTGCTGGAGCTCAACCGCGCCGGCGACCTGGGCGTGAAGGCCTTCACCTTCGACGGCGACACGCCGGGGGACGCGCGCCAGGCGATCCGGCTGCACGGCGACATCGTGGTCAGCAACCCGGACATGCTGCACCAGGCGATCCTGCCGCACCACACCAAGTGGGCGCAGTTCTTCGAGAACCTGCGCTACGTGGTGATCGACGAGATCCACACCTACCGCGGCGTGTTCGGCAGCCACGTCACCAACGTGCTGCGCCGGCTCAAGCGCATCTGCGCGTTCTACGGCGCCGAGCCGCAGTTCATCCTGTGCTCGGCGACGATCGGCAACCCGCACGCGCATGCCGAGGCGCTGGTCGAGCAGCGCGTGCATGCCATCGTCGAGTCGGGCGCGCCGAGCGGCGACAAGCACGTGCTGCTGTGGAACCCGCCGGTGGTGAACCCGGACCTGGGCCTGCGCGCGTCGGCGCGCTCGCAGAGCAACCGCATCGCGCGCATCGCGATCAAGAGCGGGCTGAAGACGCTGGTGTTCGCGCAGACGCGGCTGATGGTGGAGGTGCTGACCAAGTACCTGAAGGACATCTTCGACCACGACCCGCGCAAGCCGGCGCGCATCCGCGCCTATCGCGGCGGCTACCTGCCGACCGAGCGGCGCGAGGTGGAGCGGGCGATGCGCGCCGGCGACATCGACGGCATCGTCTCGACCTCCGCGCTGGAGCTGGGCGTGGACATCGGCGCGCTCGACGTGGTGATCCTCAACGGCTATCCGGGCAGCGTGGCCGCGACCTGGCAGCGCTTCGGGCGCGCCGGGCGCCGCCGGCAGCCGGCGCTGGGCGTGCTGGTGGCCAGTTCGCAGCCGCTGGACCAGTACGTGGTGCGGCATCCGGACTTCTTCGCCGACGCTTCGCCCGAACATGCGCGGATCGCGCCGGACCAGCCGCTGATCCTGTTCGACCACATCCGCTGCGCCGCGTTCGAGCTGCCGTTCCTGGCCGGCGAGACGTTCGGCCCGGTCGACCCGGCGGTGTTCCTGGAGGCGCTGGCCGAGAGCGGCGTGGTGCACCAGGAGGGCGAGCGCTGGGAGTGGATCGCCGACAGCTACCCGGCCAACGCGGTGAGCCTGCGCTCGGTGGCCGACGGCAACTTCGTGGTGGTGGACCGCAGCGACGGCAAGCAGCAGATCATCGCCGAGGTGGACTATTCGGCCGCCGCGCTGACCCTGTACGAGGGCGCGATCCACATGGTGCAGTCCACGCCCTACCAGGTGGAAAGGCTCGATTGGGACGGCCGCAAGGCCTACGTCACGCGCACGCACGTGGACTACTACACCGACAGCATCGACTACACCAAGCTGAAGGTGCTCGACCGCTTCGACGGCAGCGCGGCCGGGCGCGGCGACAGCCACCACGGCGAGGTGCACGTGGTGCGGCGCGTGGCCGGCTACAAGAAGATCCGCTACTACACCCACGAGAACATCGGCTACGGCCCGGTCAACCTGCCTGACCAGGAACTGCACACGACCGCGGTGTGGTGGCAGCTGCCGCAGGCCACGCTGCTGCGCGAGTTCGCCGATCGCCAGGCCGCGCTGGACGGTTTCCTCGGCGCGGCCTACGCGCTGCACATCGTCGCCACGGTCGCGGTGATGGCCGACGCGCGCGACCTGCAGAAGGCGGTCGGCAACGGCGACGGCGCCTGGTTCGCGATCGCCGACGAGAGCGGGCGCGGCCAGGTGCGCGGCGCCGAGCGCGAGGGCGGGGTGGAGCTGCAGCAGAGCTTCGTGCCGACCGTGTACCTGTACGACAACTTCCCCGGCGGCGTGGGCCTGAGCGAACCGCTGTGGCGGCGCCAGGCGGAACTGGTGCAGCGCGCGGGCGAGCTGGTGCAGCGCTGCGACTGCAAGGCCGGCTGCCCGGCCTGCGTCGGCCCGGTGCTGGCGGCGCAGGAGGAAGGCCGCGGCGACTCGCCGAAGACGCTCGCGCTGAAGGTGCTGGCCCTGCTGCGCGAGGCCGACGCGCTGCGATGAGCATCAGCCTGGACAAGCTGCGCGCGCTGCGGAAGCAAGCGGGCGGAGCGGTGAAACCGGCGGAAGCTTCCGAGCCTGCCGTCCACGCCACCGCCCGGGAAAATGGCCGCGCCCCGGCGACCTCGACCCGCCACGATGCTCGGCGCGCCGCCGCGCGGGGCGATGCTTCCGACGAGGGCTGTCTTGTGGGAGGGACTTCAGTCTCGACAGGGCTTCCCTCTGATGCAGAGAGCCCGCACAAAAGCCCGTCGGGACTGAAGTCCCTCCCACAGAAGTCCCTCCCACAAAACACACCCGCCCCGCAGGGTTCGGCATTCGCCTGGATCGACGCATCCGCGAGTCCCGCGGCTCCCGTGCGCAATGCCTCCCATGACCTCGACGCCTTGCGTCGCCTGCTCGGCCTGCGCGAACGCAAGCCAACCGCAAGCGCCTCCGCGCCGGCCCGCCCGGCCGCGGTCGACCGCACGCTGCCGGGGCAGGAGATCGCCCCGGGCCTGTGGCGGATCGAAGCCTTCCTGCCGCAGCCGATCCCGGCCGCGCCGCTGTCGCTGGCGTTCGCGCGGCGCCCGGACGACGCCGTGGCCCCGCGCGACCTGCTGTTCTTCGACACCGAGACCACCGGCCTGGCCGGCGGCACCGGTACGCGCGCCTTCATGATCGGTGCCGCCGACTGGCACGTGGACGCCGCGGGCCGCGAAGGCCTGCGCGTGCGCCAGCTGCTGATGGCGACGATGGCGGCGGAGACCGCGATGCTGCGCGAGTTCGCCGGCTGGCTGGGCCCGGCCACGGTACTCTCCAGCTACAACGGCCGCTGCTACGACGCCCCGCTGCTGAAGACGCGCTTCCGGCTGGCCAGGTTGGCCGAACCGCTGGGCGCGCTCGACCACGTCGACCTGCTGTTCCCCACCCGCCGCCGCTATCGCGGCCACTGGGAGAACTGCCGCCTGGCCACGATCGAGCGGCACCTGCTGCGGATCGTGCGCGAGGACGACCTCCCCGGCTCGGAAGCCCCGGCCGCCTGGCTCACCTGGCTGCGCGGCGGCAGCGCGCGCAGCCTGCACCGCGTCGCCGCGCACAACCACCAGGACGTGGTGACGCTGGCGTTGCTGTTCCGGCGCCTGGTGGAAGCGGAAGCGGAGGAGCGGACGGCTTTGCGGTTGCAGGAAGCCGGCATGAGTGAAAGCGATCCGCCCATCAGCTTCAGCGAATGAATGAAGGCGCCCGTGCTGTTGCTGTTGCTCGCGGTTTTGCTTTGGGCTGGGTAACGCTTCCTCGCGCGGCGGCGCGCCCACCTCCATGGCCCACGAATGCCACTGCGGCACGGGCCCCTCCGAAGCGGCGGAGACGCCGGAAAAACCCGTAGGGCGACGTGCATGGGCTCGCCGGAAAAAGGCGAAGCACTGCTTCGCCCCGGCGGGCGGGCATTCGCCGCGCGGCGAATGCCCCGGACTCGGCCGCGTAGCGGACGAGCCCCGTCGAAAAATCCCGCCGGCTCCGCGGACCCGCAGCAAAGCTGCGGGCGCGCAGGCGGGGTGTGTTTGATCAGCCGTTCGGCTGCTGTGAAGCGCTTCTTTGGGTTACCTTTCTTTACGCGGCACATCCTTGTGCCGCGCCCTTCGGGTCGGCTTCGCCGTGCGGCGCCGCTCCTGCGGCGCGCGTGCACAAGCAAAGAAAGGTGACTCGCCGCAAGGCGAAAGCTTTTGCTGCTGCCAGACAGAAAAAGCAAAAGCAACGTCCATGGATCTTCGATCCCCGGCCATCGGGCATAGCCCGATGGCGCTCTGTGCCGCGCGAGCCGGTGGCTCGCATGCAGCGGCCCATCGCCCCCGCCTTCGCGGGGATGACGGTAGATAGATCTCTTGAAACTGACAGATGACGAAAGTCATTGGATCTTCGATCCCCCCGGCCACCGAGCCCAACCCGATGGCACCCAGCAGCGGCAAGCCAGCAGCCGCAAGCAGCGACCTTCGCCCGCCTTCGCGAGCGCAACCGCGGAGACATTGCGCGAAGGGTTCTTAGCGCCAGCGGAGCCGACCTCCCGATCGGCCCCGCGAAACAACTCCCTCAGCGCGCACGCGCCTCCGCCGCATCGGCCGCCCGCTCGGCCCGCTCCGCCGCCGCCTCGTTGGCACGCTGCGCCGCATCCATGCTGCGCGTCGCAGCCGCCGCCGCACGGGTCGCGGCGCGGACCTGCTCCCGGGCCTGCGCCATCGCCTGCTTCTGCTCGCGCATCGCCACCGCCTGCGCACGGCTCGCCTCGACACCGGCGCGGCGCGCTTCCTCCGCGGCCTGGCGCAGCTGCGGTCCCAGCAGCTCCATCTGCCGGCCGACCTCCTGCAACGCCAGCTGCGCGGCCTGGATACCCAGCTCGCCCGCACTGTCGGCCAGCGCGGCATGCTCCGGGCCGAGTTCAGCGAGCACGGCATCGTGGGCCTCGCGGCGGGCATCCGCGATGGCGCGGCTGATCTCGCGGCGATCTTCCTCGCTCAGCCATCCACCCTGCACGCTTGGCACGGGAGCGGCCGCCGGCATGGGCGCGGCCGCGGCCGCCGGTGGCGGGGCAGGCGGCGCGGCGGGAGCGGCCGCCTGGGCCGGAGCCGCCGGCGGCAGCGGAGCCACCGGCGCAGGGCTGCGATCGGCCCCGGCAGGCACGGTGACCGCTGGCGTTTCGCCCGGCGCGGCGGTGCCGGCGACCAGCCGCAGCGGCGTGATCGCCGCGATGGCCACCGCGCCGAGCAGCAGGCGCGTGCCCCAGCCCGGCGTGCCGGCGGCGTGTTGCAGCAACGTCAGGCGGCGCTTGAGGCTGAGGAAACTGGGCGAGGCGCTGGCCAGGCCGGCGTGCGGGCGCCGCGCCACGCCGAGCTGCACCAGCAGGCGGCCGTAGTCGTGCGCGCAGCGGCGGTTGCCCGCGACCACCGCCGCATCGCAGGCGGCCTCGCGCGCGATGCCGTACTCGCGCACGGCCAGCTGCACCGCCGGATGGAAGAAGAACAGGTGCTGGGCCAGCGCCGGCACCAGGCCAAGCCACAGGTCGCGGCGGCCCAGGTGGACCAGCTCATGGGTCAGCGCCATGTCGAGGTCGTCGTCGTTCATCGTGGCGAACCGGCGCGCCGGCAGCAGCAGCACCGGCCGCCACGGCCCCACCAGCTGCGGCGAATCGATCGCATCGCTGACCCGCAGTTGCGGTGCCTGGCGCAGCCCGTGCGCCTCGGCGGCCAGGCGCAGCGCCGCATCGAGGCGCGCGTCCGGGCACGGCCGCGCATCGCGCAGCAGGCGACGGCTGGCGCGGAAGGCGAACGCGGTGCGCAAGGCCAGCACCAGCACGCCGGCCAGCCACAGCGCCGCCACGGCATGGGTCCAGTCGAACCGCACCGCGCTGGCCGCCGGCGCGGCATCGGCAGCGGCCAGCGCCGGCACGACCATGGCCTCGACCTGCGCCGCCGGCAACAGCGGCAGCTCGACCGCGCCCGGCGCGAACAGGCCGACCAGCGCCTGCAGCGCGACCAGCCACCACAGCCAGCACTGGCTGGCGGCGGGCAGGCGCTTGAAGCCGCGGCACACCAGCCAGACCAGGCCGGCGAGCAGCAGCGTCTGCACGCTGGTCGCGGCCAGGCGTCCCAACAGCATGTCCAGGAACGTGTCCATCGTTCAGCCCTCCCGCCGCTGCGATTGCAGCTTGCTCACCAGCGCTTCCAGTTCGGCCAGCTCGTCGTCGCTGACCTCGGCCCGCTCGGACATCCACGCCACGAACGGCGAGAGCGAGCCTTGCAGGGTCTTCTCGACGAAATGCCCGATGGTGTTGCCGAGCACTTCGTCCTGTTGCGCGGTGGCGGCGTAGCGGTACACGCCGTCGACCCGGCGGCGGCGCAGGTAGGCCTTGGCGCGCAGGCGCTCCATCATGGTCAGCACGGTCGAGCGCGCCAGCCCGCGCGCCTCGCCGAAGCCGGCGGCGACCTCGCCGACGCTGGCCTCGCCGTGTTCGTCGATGTACTGCAGCAGGGCCAGTTCCTGGTCCCCGATCGTCTTGCGGCGCATGGCCCGCCTCCATGACTACAGATGTCGCCACGCTACGTGGTGGCGACATCTGTAGTCAATAGGCCGTTCGGCACATCGGAATGCGACCGTGGTCACGCCGTGGGGCGGGATCAGCCCTGCGGCCCGCCCATGACCGGCAGGATCGCGCCGGAGATGTAGCTGGCGGTGACCGGCGAGGCCAGGAACACGTAGGCCGGCGACAGCTCCTCCGGCTGCGCCGGGCGGCCCATCGCGCTGTCCTTGCCGAACTCGGCCACCGCCTCGGCCGGCTTGTCGGCGGGATTGAGCGGGGTCCATACCGGGCCGGGCGCGACCGCGTTGACGCGGATGCCGCGCGGTTGCAGCTGGCCGGCCAGTGCCATCGTGAAGGCATGGATGGCGCCCTTGGTCGCCGAGTAGTCCAGCAGCGCCTTGCTGCCGAACAGGCCGGTCTCCGAACCGGTGTTGATGATGCAGCCGCCGCGGCCGAGGTGCGGCACCGCTGCGCGCGCCATGCGGAAGTAGCCGCCGATGTTGGTGTCCAGCGTCATCTGCAGGTGCTCGTCGGTGAGGTCCTCGATGGCGTCGGCGTGCAGCTGGAACGCCGCGTTGTTGACCAGGATGTCGAGCCCGCCGAACGCTTCCACCGTCTGCCGCACCGCGTCCTCGCAGAACGCGCTGTCGCGCACGTCGCCCGGCAGCAGCAGGCAGCGCCGGCCTTCGGCCTCGACCTGCCGGCAGGTGGCCTGCGCATCCTCGTGCTCGTCGAGGTAGACCAGCGCCACGTCGGCGCCCTCGCGCGCGAACAGCACCGCCACCGCGCGGCCGATGCCGGAGTCGCCGCCGGTGACGATCGCGCGCATGCCCTTGAGCTTGTCGCTGCCCAGGTAGTCGGGCGCGAGATAGCGCGGTTCGACCGCCAGCTCGTGCTCGTTGCCGGGCTTGCGCAGGTGCTGGGCCGGCAACGGGTTCTCCGGCTGGCGGCGCGCGCCGGCCTGGGTCGGTTTCTTGGCCGCCTTCTTGGACGTCTTCCTGGCGGTCTTGGCGGCGTCCTTGCGATCGACCTTGCGCTGCAGGGTGCGCTGGCGGCCGGCGGTCTTTCCGGCGGCGGCGGAGGCGGTCTTGCGAGTGGCCATGGGGCGGTGATCTCCGTGTGGGGGAACGGTCAGGCGCGATCGGCCACGCCCTGCACGCCGGCGTGGCGCGCGCAGCTGGCGCAGCAGTAGATGGCGCCATCGCTCTCCACGCCGTGGCCGACGATGCGGCACTGGCAGTGCGCGCAGGCCGGGGCGAACGCGTGGATGGCGCACTCGAACGAGTCGAACGTGCCGCTGCGCCCCCCCTGGGACAGGGTGAACGCCTTGTCGTAGTCGTTGCCGCAGACGTCGCAGACGGGCATGGCGGGAATCCTCCATCGCGCGTGGGATCGCATTGCAGCCTGCCGGCCGGATCGATCAGGCCCGGTGACGAACGCGGGCAACACCTTCATGCCGCGCACACGCGCGCCGGGCCAAGCTCGCCGGAAAAACGCACGGAGAAACGCCATGTCCCGCCATTTCGCCCTGGCCGCCGCCGCGGTGCTCCTGTCCGCCTGCAGCACCGCGCAAATAGCCCAGGTGCAGCCCATCGACGGCGTCATCTCCGGGCAGTGCCATACCGACAAGGTCCGCGGCGCGGTGGGGTTGGCGGCCGCGCCGCAGACCGTCGAACGCGCGCGCGTGGACAGCGACAGCCTTTCCGTCGACGTGAGGCGCGGCACGCGCGCCGCTACCGGCGGCACGGCCAGCGGCGCGGCCGATCCGGCCCAGGGCGCCAGCGAATCCGGCGGCGACCGCCTGGTCATCGAGAAGGGCCCGACCAACAACATCACCGCGATCTACTGCGGCTGACCGGCACCGCTCCGGCCGGGGCGCACGGATCAGGAGGACCTGCGCCGCCGGTGCGCGCGCGCCAGGAACCGCAACGCGGCCTGCTCCCACTGCCGCTCGCCGCGCACCCCGGCGGCGAGCGATTGCAACGCGCCCTCGCGCCACGCCTCGAACACGCAAGGGTCGATGTAGGCCTTGCGGCACACCGCCGGCGTGTTGCCCAGCGCCTGCGCGACCTCGCGGACCACCTCGTTCTGCGCCTGCCGCAGCGCGCGCTCGCTGCGCGGCTCGGGCAACGGCCGCCGCGCCAGCCGCTGCAGTGCGGCCAGCGTGCCGCCCCAGGTCCGGAAGTCCTTGGCGGTGAAGTCCTCGCCGGTGGCCTCGCGCAGGTAGTCGTTGACCATGCCCGAGTCGACCGGCTGCAGCGTCCCGTCGTCGTCGCGGTACTGGAACAGCGCCTGGCCCGGCAGTTGCTGGCAGGCGCGCACCAGCTTGACCAGGCGCGCGTCGTCGATCGCGACGTCGTGTTCCTGCCCGCCCTTGCCGCGGAACTTCAGCCGCGCCCGGCCGCCGCTCAGGAACTCCAGGTGCCGGTTGCGCAGCGTGGTCAGGCCGTAGGAACGGTTGCTGCGGGCGTACTCGGCGTTGCCGACGCGCACCAGCGTCTCGGCCATCAGCGCGACCACGATCGCCAGCACCTTCCCGCGCGGGAAGCCCGGCAGCGCCAGGTCGCGGCGCAGGCGGCGGCGCAGCTTCGGCAGCGCCCGGCCGAAGGCGGCCACGCGCTCGAACTTGCCGTCGCCGCGCACCTGCGCCCAGTCGGGGTGGTAGCGGTACTGCTTGCGCCGCCGCGCATCGCGCCCGGTCGCCTGCAGGTGGCCGTCGGCGCGCCGGCAGATCCACACCTCGGTGTAGGCCGGGGGAATGGCCAGCGCGCGGATCCGCTGCAACGTCTCGCGGTCGGCGATGCGGGCGCCGTCCGCGTCGTGGTAGCTGAAGCCCTTGCCGGCGCGCCGGCGCCGGATCCCGGGCTGGTCGTCGCTGACGTAGACCAGCCCCGCGGCGCGCGCGGCCTGGCGCACTTCGTGCAGGGCATCGGCGATGGCGCGCGCGGAAACGGTGGATTTCATGCGGGACGGGCGAGGGGGGTACCCGGCCGGATTGTTGGCGGGCCGGTGCGCAGAAGGCGTCAACGCGCGCGGCCACGCCTGCATCGCCCGCGGCTTGTGCTTATGCTGTCGGCCCGCCCCCACTCCGGAGATCCCGATGAGGAACGAGCTGACCGCCTTCCGTCCGCGTGCCACCGGCCTGCTGCTGGTGTCCGCCCTGGTCCTGTCGTTGGCCGCCTGCCAACCGCCGGCGCCGGACGAACAGGAAGCCGTCGGCGCCCGCGCCCAGCAGGCCGCGGAGGCGGCCGCCACCCCGGCCCCCGCCACCGCGCCCGAGGCGCCCCCGGTCGGCACCTGCGATGCCACCCAGGCGCAGGCGCTGGTCGGCCAGCCGCTCACCGACGAGGCGACCCGGCAAGCGCAACAGGACACCCAGGCCAAGCACGTGCGCGTGCTCAAGCGCGGGCAGGCCGTGACGATGGAATTCGACGGCGAGCGGCTCAACATCGAGGTCGACGCGGACAACGTCGTCACCGGCGTGCGCTGCGGCTGACCGGCGCCCTCCGGAAGGGGTGCGCGCGGGGCCCGCGAAAGCCAAGCGCAGCAACGGTTTCCGGGCGTTCTCGTTGCACTTGCAACCGCAGTTGCGGCACCGCACCAACATGTGATGTAGTCGGTCGTCCGGTGACCTAACGAATGCGCTCCACGGAATGAGCGGGGACGTCAGTCGCCGCTTCTCCGGATCGCAACGAGGCACGCATGGCCCCCCGCACTCGCCAAGGGCTCCAAGACCCAGGTCTCTACGACGCACGCGACGAACGCGATGCGTGTGGCTTCGGCATGGTCGTCCAGCTGGACGACCAGCCGTCCCGATCGCTGGTGGACACCGCGATCGCCGCGCTCTCGCGCATGACCCACCGCGGCGGCGTCGCCGCCGACGGCCTCACCGGCGACGGCTGCGGCCTGCTGATCCGCAAACCCGACCCGTTCCTGCGCGCGCTGGCGCGCGAGGCCGGCATCGCGATCGGCGCGCGCTACGCCGCCGGCGTGGTGTTCCTGCCGCACGCCGAGGCCGACGCCGCGCGCTGCCGCGAGGAACTGGAGGCGCAGCTGCGCCGCGCCGGCGCCGAGCCGCGCGGCTGGCGCGTGGTGCCGACCGACGACCGCGTCTGCGGAGAACTGGCCAAGGACACCCTGCCGCGCATCGAACAGGTGTTCGTCGACGCCGGCGCCGGGCAGGGCGACGACGCCTTCGCGCTCTCGCTGTTCCTGGCCCGCCGTCGCGCCGAGCAGGCGCTGCGCGGGCACGCCGACTTCTACGTCACCACGCTCTCGCCGAGCGCGGTCAGCTACAAGGGCATGGTGCTGCCGGACAAGCTGAGCACGTTCTACCCGGACCTGCAGCGCAGCGAACTGGCCTCCAGCGCGGTGGTGTTCCACCAGCGCTTCTCCACCAACACGCTGCCGCGCTGGCCGCTGGCGCACCCGTTCCGGATGCTGGCGCACAACGGCGAGATCAACACCATCGAGGGCAACCGCCGCTGGGCGCAGGCGCGCAGCAAGGTCTGGAAGACCCCGAGGTTCGACATCGCCGAGTTCGACCCGGTGATCTCGATGCACGGCTCGGACTCGCAGAGCCTGGACAACATGCTCGAGCTGCTGGTCGCCGGCGGCATGGACCTGCTGCAGGCGCTGCGCATCCTGGTGCCGCCGGCCACCCAGTCGCTGGAGTTCAAGGACGCCGACCTGGCCGCGTTCTACGAGTTCCACGGCCTGAACACCGAACCGTGGGACGGCCCGGCCGGCATCGTCGCCTGCGACGGCCGCTACGCCGCCTGCACGCTCGACCGCAACGGCCTGCGCCCGGCGCGCTGGATGCTGACCTCCGACCGCCACTTCCTGGTCGCCTCCGAGGCCGGCGTGTGGGAGCTGCCGGCCGAGCGCGTCACCCGCAAGGGCAAGCTCGGCCCCGGCGAGATGATGGCGATCGACCTCAAGCGCGGCGACCTGCTCGACAGCGACGCGATCGACCGCATCAACCGCGCGCGCGCGCCGTACAAGCAATGGCTGCAGCAGGGCGTGACCTACCTGCAGACCGAGCTGATCGACCCGTCGCTGGCCGAGGAGCCGTTCGACGAGAAGACCCTGCGCAGCTACCACAAGCTGTTCCAGCTCAGCACCGAGGAAGTGGAACAGGTGCTGCGCCCGCTCGCCGAGACCGAGCAGGAAGCCACCGGCTCGATGGGCGACGACACCCCGATGGCGGTGCTCAGCCAGCACACCCGGCCGCTGTACGACTACTTCCGCCAGGCGTTCGCGCAGGTCACCAACCCGCCGATCGATCCGCTGCGCGAGAACTGCGTGATGTCGCTGACCACCCAGCTCGGCAAGGAGACCAACGTCTTCCACGCCGGCCCGGAGACGGTCAACCACGTCATCCTGAACTCGCCGGTGCTGAGCCAGCGCAAGCTGCGCCAGCTGCTGAAGATGGAGCAGTACGTCGAGCGCAACCGCCTGATCGATTTGTCCTACTCGGTCGAGGAAGGGCTGAAGGCCGGCATCGAGCGGATCTGCCGCGAGGCCGAGCAGGCCGCGCGCGACGGCGCGGTGATGCTGCTGCTGTCCGACCGCTACCCGGTGCCGGACCGTCCGATGGTGCACGCATTGCTCGCCACCGGCGCGGTCCACCACCACCTCTCGGCCAAGGGCCTGCGCTGCGACGTCAACCTGATCATCGAGACCGGCACCGCGCGCGACCCGCACCACATGGCGTGCCTGCTCGGCTTCGGCGCCACCGCGGTGTACCCGTACCTGGCCTACCAGACCCTGTTCGACCTCAACCGCCGCGGCATCCTCAAGCTCAAGCGCGGCAGCGGCGAGCCGATGCAGATCGGCCCGAGCTACCGCAAGGGCATCATCAAGGGGCTGAGCAAGATCATCTCCAAGATGGGCATCGCCACCATCGCCAGCTACCGCGGCGCGCAGCTGTTCGAGATCGTCGGCCTCGACGCGGACGTGGTCGCGCTGTGCTTCCCCGGCACCGTCTCGCGCATCGGCGGCGCCAACCTGGCGCGGCTGGACACCGAGGCGCGCGAGCTGGCCGCGCGCGCCTGGAACGACCAGCTCAAGCCGGAGGTCGGCGGGCTGCTCAAGTACGTGCATGGCGGCGAGTACCACATGTACAACCCGGACGTGGTGCTGACCCTGCAGCGCGCGACCCGCACCGGCAGCGCGGCGGACTGGCAGCGCTACACCGAGGCGGTGCACGCGCGCCCGCCGTCGGCGCTGCGCGACCTGCTGCAGCTGAAGAAGGCCGACGCGCCGACGCCGCTGGACCAGGTCGCCCCGGCCGAGGACGTGCTGCGCCGCTTCGACACCGCCGCGATCTCGCTCGGCGCGCTCTCGCCCGAGGCGCACGAGGCGCTGGCGATCGCGATGAACCGCCTGGGCGGGCGCTCCAACTCCGGCGAGGGCGGCGAGGACCCGGTCCGCTACGGCACCGAGAAGCGCTCCAAGATCAAGCAGGTCGCCTCCGGCCGCTTCGGCGTCACCCCCGAGTACCTGGTCAACGCCGAGGTGCTGCAGATCAAGGTCGCCCAGGGCGCCAAGCCGGGCGAGGGCGGCCAGCTGCCCGGCCACAAGGTCAACGAGCTGATCGCGCGGCTGCGCTACGCCAAGCCGGGCATCGGCCTGATCTCGCCGCCGCCGCACCACGACATCTATTCGATCGAGGACCTGGCGCAGCTGATCTACGACCTCAAGCAGGTCAACCCGACCGCGCTGGTGTCGGTGAAGCTGGTCTCGCACGCCGGCGTGGGCACGATCGCCGCCGGCGTGGTCAAGGCCGGCGCCGACCTGATCACCGTGTCCGGCCACGACGGCGGTACCGGCGCCTCGCCGGTCAGCTCGATCCGCTACGCCGGCGTGCCGTGGGAGCTGGGCGTGGCCGAGTCGCACCAGGCGCTGGTCGCCAACGACCTGCGCGAGCGCACCATCCTGCAGACCGACGGCGGCCTGAAGACCGGCCTGGACGTGGTCAAGGCGGCGCTGCTGGGCGCGGACAGCTTTGGCTTCGGCACCGCGCCGATGATCGTGCTCGGCTGCAAGTACCTGCGCATCTGCCACCTCAACAACTGCGCGACCGGCGTGGCCACCCAGGACGAGCGCCTGCGCGAGGGCTATTTCACCGGCCTGCCCGAGCGCGTGGAGAACTTCTTCCGCCTGCTCGCCGAGGAGGTGCGCGGCTGGCTGTCGTACCTGGGCGCGAAGTCGCTGGACGAGATCGTCGGCCGCACCGACCTGCTCGAGCAGCTGCAGGTGGCGCCGCGCGAAGGCGTCGGCGTCGACCTGTCGCGGCTGCTCAAGAACGCCCGCTACGACGCCGCGCACTGCGCCGCGCAGCGCCTGTACGAATCGCCGGACAGCCTGGCCACGCAGATGGACGGCCTGCTCGCCGACGCGATCGCGAACAAGCGCGGCGGCGAGCACCGTTTCCTGATCCACAACACCGACCGCTCGATCGGCGCGCGCCTGTCCGGCGCGATCGCGCGCGCGCACGGCAACCACGGCATGGACGAGGTGCCGATCACGCTGCGCTTCCGCGGCACCGCCGGGCAGAGCTTCGGCGCGTTCAACGCCGGCGGCCTGCACATGGAGATCGAAGGCGAGGCCAACGACTACGTCGGCAAGGGCATGGCCGGCGGCCGGCTGGTGGTCCGCCCGCCGCGCGGGGCGCGCTTCGAGGCGCGCAACACCGCGATCATCGGCAACACCTGCCTGTACGGCGCCACCGGCGGCGAGCTGTTCGCGGCCGGCCGCGCCGGCGAGCGCTTCGCGGTGCGCAACTCCGGCGCGCTGGCGGTGATCGAGGGCGCCGGCGACCACTGCTGCGAGTACATGACCGACGGCATCGTGCTGGTGCTGGGCCGGGTCGGCCTGAACTTCGGCGCCGGCTTCACCGGCGGCATGGCCTACGTGCTGGACGTGGAGCGCGACTTCGTGGACCGCTACAACCACGAGCTGATCGACATCCACCGCATCTCGGCCGAGGGCTTCGAGAGCCACCGCCAGCACCTGCACGGGTTGATCGGCCGGCACCGCGAGCTGACCGGCAGCATCTGGGCGCAGCAGATCCTCGACGAGTTCCGCGATTACGTCGGCAAGTTCTGGCTGGTCAAGCCCAAGGCGGCCAGCATCGAGTCGCTGAGCGAATCGCTTAGGCGGGCGGCGTGAACGCCGCCTTCGCCGGGATTCGGGATTCGGGATTCGGGATACGCAAAAGCGCATTCCGCCGGATTTACGCTTCCCGAATCTCCAATCCCGAATCCCGAATCCCGCCCCCATGAGCCGCAAGCACGTCTTCCAATTCCTAGACCTCCCGCGCCAGATGCCGCAGCGCATCCCGGTGGAGCTGCGCACCTCCGGCGACTGGGGCGAGCTGTACGGCAAGTTCGGCAAGGAGGAAGCCCAGTACCAGGCCGGCCGCTGCCTGGACTGCGGCAATCCCTACTGCAGCTGGAAGTGCCCGGTGCACAACGCCATCCCGCAGTGGCTGCAGCTGGTGCAGGAGAACCGCATCGAGGAGGCCGCGGCGCTGTGCCATTCGACCAACCCGCTGCCGGAGGTGTGCGGCCGGGTCTGCCCGCAGGACCGCCTGTGCGAGGGCAGCTGCACGCTGGAGGAGTTCGGCGCGGTCACCATCGGCGCGGTCGAGAAGTACATCGTCGATACCGCGCTGGCGTCGGGCTGGCGCCCGGACCTGGGCGCGGTCGAGCCGACCGGCAAGCGCGTGGCGGTGATCGGCGCCGGTCCGGCCGGCTTGGCCTGCGCCGACCGGCTGGCGCGCGCCGGCATCCAGGCGGTGGTGTTCGACCGCTACGAGCAGATCGGCGGCCTGCTGCAGTTCGGCATCCCCAGCTTCAAGCTCGACAAGAGCGTGATCGCCAAGCGCCGCGAGGTGCTGGAAGGCATGGGCGTGCAGTTCCGGCTCGGCATGGAGATCGGCAAGGACCTGACCATCGACGCGCTGGTGGACGAGTTCGATGCGGTCTTCGTCGGCACCGGCGCCTACCGCTACACCGATGGCGGCCTGCCGGGGCAGGACCTGAAGAACGTGCTGCCGGCACTGCCGTTCCTGGTGCAGAACAGCCGCATCGTCTCCGGCAACGACCCGTGGGGCCGGCCGATCGCCGGCTGGGAGGACAAGGTCGAACTGCCCGACCTGGCCGGCAAGCGCGTGGTCGTGCTCGGCGGCGGCGACACCGGCATGGACTGCGTGCGCAGCGCGATCCGCCTGGGCGCGGCCAAGGTGACCTGCGCCTACCGCCGCGACGAGGCCAACATGCCGGGCAGCGCGCGCGAGGTGGCCAACGCGCGCGAGGAAGGCGTGCGCTTCCTGTTCAACCGCCAGCCGCTGTCGATCGAGGGCGGCGCCGACGACGAGGCGATCGGCGTGACCGTGGTCGAGACCCGGCTCGGCGAGCCGGACGAACGCGGCCGCCGCAACGCCGAGCCGATCGAGGGCAGCGAATCGCTGCTGGAGGCCGACGTGGTGATCATCGCCTTCGGCTTCTCGCCGACCCTGCCGGAGTGGCTCTCGGCGCAGGGCGTGCAGGCGGCGCAGAACGGACGCATCGCGGTGGGCGGCAGCAAGCTGCCTTACCAGACCGCCAATCCCAAGCTGTTCGCCGGCGGCGACTGCGTGCGCGGCGCCGACCTGGTGGTCACCGCGGTGGCCGAGGGCCGCGACGCGGCCGCCAGCATCGCGCAGTGGCTGGGCGTGGCAGTGGCCGATCAGGCCGTGGCGGCCTGAAGATGCCCGTCACCTCGTAGAGCTTGCTGCGCTCTACGAGGTGAGGATGGCTGTCGTGGGAATCGGATGTCATCTATCCGCTGCACCCGGGATGCCCCAGCCATCGTCCTCCGCGCAGACGGGGACCCATTGACTTGGAGCATGCCGCGCGGAGAGCCAAAGGCACTGGGTCCCCGCCTGCGCGGGGACGACGATAGAAAGATCGAAGGTGGCCTCACCACGATCATTTCGACCGCACCGATTCCCGCTACCGCTCCTACCCCCCGACCACCTGCCCATCTTCCTTGACGAACGGCGTCGCCAGCGGCGGCAGGATCTGCAGCGTCACTTCCGATGGCCGGCACAGCCGCGTGCCCAGCTCGGTCTCGACGAAGGGCCGGTTGATCAGGACCGGCTCGGCCAGCATCGCGTCGAGCAACGCCTCCTCGTCCAGCGCCGGATCGTCCAGCCCGCGCTCGCGGTAGGCCGGCTCCTTGGCGCGGATCGCCTCGCGCACGCCCAGACCGGCCGCGGCGATCATCGCCTTCAGCCGCTCGCGGTCGGGCGGCTGCTTGAGGTACTCGATCACCTCCGGCTCGATGCCGGCATGGCGCAGCAGCGCCAGCACGTTGCGCGAGGTGCCGCAGCGCGGGTTGTGCCAGATCGTCGCGCGCATGTCAGGCCGCCTTGCCGAGCGTGGCCATGTCGATCACGAAGCGGTATTTCACGTCGCCCTTGAGCATGCGCGCATAGGCCTGCTCGATCTCGTCCATGCGGATCATCTCGATGTCGGAGACGATGCCGTGCCTGGCGCAGAAATCCAGCATCTCCTGGGTCTGGCGGATGCCGCCGATCAGCGAGCCGGCCAGGGTGCGGCGCTTCATGATCAGGTTGAACACGGTCGGCGCCGGGTGCGGATGCTCGGGCGCGCCGACCAGCACCATCGCGCCGTCGCGCTTGAGCGCGTTGAGGAACGGATCGAGGTTGTGCTGCGCGGCCACGGTGTTGAGGATGAAATCCAGCGAGTTCGCCTGCGCGGCCATCTGCTCGGGGTCCTTCGACACCACCACCTCGTCCGCGCCCAGGCGCAGCGCATCGGCGCGCTTTTGCTCGGAGGTGGTGAACAGCACGACCTTGGCGCCCATCGCCTTGGCGATCTTCACGCCCATGTGGCCCAGGCCGCCCAGGCCGACGATGCCGACCTTCTGGCCGGGACCGACCTTCCAGTGCGCCAGCGGCGAATACGTGGTGATGCCGGCGCACAGCAGCGGCGCCACCGCGGCCAGCTCGTCTTCGCCGTGGCGGATCTGCAGCACGTAGTTCTCGTCCACGACGATGTGGTCGGAGTAGCCGCCGTAGGTGTTCTCGCCGCCGAACATTGGCCCGTTGTAGGTGCCGGTGAAGCCGGCCTCGCAGTACTGCTCCTCGCCTTCCCGGCAGGACGGGCAGGTGCGGCAGCTGTCGACCATGCAGCCGACGCCGGCGATGTCGCCGACCTTGAAGCCCTTCACCTCGCTGCCGACCGCGCTGACCCGGCCGACGATCTCGTGGCCCGGTACCGACGGATAGAGCGTGTTCTGCCATTCGTTGCGCACGGTGTGCAGGTCGGAATGGCAGACGCCGCAATAGAGGATGTCGATGCGAACGTCGTGCGGGCCGGGCTCGCGGCGCTCGAAGGAGAACGGGGCGAGCGCCTGGTCGGCGGAACGGGCGGCATAGCCGTGGGCATGGCTCATGGTGGATCTCCGGAAAGGGCACGGCCACGGTGGCGTGCGCGTACCGTGCCGGGCAGGTGAGGGGATGGGCCAAGCTTAGACCACTGCCGCGTTGCGGCGGCATGACACAGCGTTGTGCCCAGGCGCTTGCGGTCGCGGTCGCATCGGTTCCGCGAACCGTTCCGCAGAACCGCGCACGGGATGGCGTCGTCCATGCCGCGCTAACGAAACCGCGCCTAGGCTCTGGTCGGTTGTGTCCGCCCCGCGCGGCACGCCATCCCGACATTTCCCCCGCTGTCAGGAGTCCCGCCCCATGACGATCCGTTCCCGCTCGCGCCGGCGATCCGCCCTGTTGCTGGCACTGGCCCTGCTGTCCGCGCCGCTGGCGCATGCCGCCGACGCGCTGAAGTACGCCGGCGTCAACCTCGCCGGCGCCGAGTTCAATTCCGGCAAGCGCCCCGGCGTGCTCTACAAGGACTACACCTATCCGGCCGCCTCCGACTACGCCTACTTCGCCGGCAAGGGCATGAACATCGTGCGCCTGCCGTTCCTGTGGGAGCGCCTGCAGCCCCAGGCGGGAGGCGAGCTGGACGCCGAGCAGCTCGCGCTGCTGAAGAAGGCGGTCGAGCAGGCCAAGGCCAACGGCCTGCACCTGATCCTGGACGTGCACAACTACGCCAAGTACAACGGCACCCGGATCGACCAGCTCGAAGGCGGCAGCGCCGCGCTGGCCGACCTGTGGAAGCGCCTGGCCGGCGAGTTCGGCAACGACGATGCGGTGATCTTCGGCCTGATGAACGAGCCCAACGGCATCTCCGCCACCGACTGGGCCGCCGTCGCGCAGGCCTCGATCAACGCGATCCGCACCGCCGGCGCGCGCAACCTGATCCTGGTGCCGGGCACGGCCTATACCGGCGCCCACAACTGGGTCAGCGGCGGTTACGGCGCCACCACAAACGCCCAGGCGCAGGACGACCTGCACGATCCGCTGAACCGCTACGCGGTCGAGCTGCACCAGTACCTGGACGCCAACTACAGCGGCACCAGCGCCGACTGCGCCAGCCCGACCATCGGCGCGGACAAGCTGCGCGGCGTCACCGCCTGGCTGCGCGAGCAGGGCAAGCAGGGCTTCCTCGGCGAGTTCGGCGCCGCCGACAACGAGACCTGCCGCCAGGCCCTGGACGGCCTGCTCGCCTTCCTCGAGGAGAACCGCGACGTCTGGCTGGGCTGGACCTACTGGGCCGCCGGCGCCTGGTGGAGGCCGGACTATCCGTTCAACGTGCAGCCCAGCAAGGAAGGCGCCGACAAGCCGCAGATGGAGATCCTGGTACCGCACGCGAAGAAGGTGACGGGGGCGCCGTAGCGGTTCCGTCACCCGGCCTGCCGCAAGCGCTGTGGGAGCGACTTCAGTCGCGACTGAAGTCGCTCCCACAGAAGCTATCTCCGCGCCTGCGCACTAGACTTCCCTCTCCATCACGCCGAGGGGATCGCACGCATGCGTCTGGGACTGGCCGCCAACCAACTCCACCACCAGGGCGCGGATGCCGCGCTGTTCCGCTGGCTGCGCGCCTGCGAAGCCGGCATCCGCGAGCTCGGCCTCGGCCTGCATGCGGTCGGCCGCACCTACGACGCCATCGAGCGCGCCGGCCTGCTGCGCGGCCACCCCGGCCTGAAGCGCTATCCCTACGGGCGCGAGGGCGGCCTGATGAAGCTGGTCGCCGAAGTGGTCGGGCTGGAAGGCGCCGGGCGCACGCTCGACGGCGCGGTCTACCTGATCGATCCGGTCGACCCGTCCTCGATCTTCCCCGAGGCGATCGCGCTCAAGCGCCAGTGCGTGATCCATGGCAAGCCGTTCATATCGACCGTCGCTTCGGCGCGCGACTGGGTCGAGATGGAACGCATCCATGCCGGCCTGGCCCCGGACCCGGGCGCCGACGACCTGCACGCGCTGGAAGCGCAGACGCTGGCGCTGATCGCGCACGACGCGATGAAGCCGCAGATGCTGGCCTTCGCCGCCGAGCACTTCGACCTGCTGTCGCGCTTCGCGCACCGGGTCGGCACCGGCACCACCGGCCAGCGCCTCAACGAGATGGCCTGGAGCCGCGGCTGGCCGCAGGACCGCCCCTGGGTGCAGCGCTACGAAAGCGGTCCGATGGGCGGCGACGCCCAGATCGCCGACCGCGTGCTGGAAAAGGACTGCCAGCGCGCGGTGTTCTTCGAGGACCCGCACGTCGCCCGCCAGCACGAAGCCGACATCCAACTGCTGGAACGCGCCGTCACCACCGTCACCGACCACGCCGTGTGCATCACCTCCCCGGCTGTCGCCGCACGCTGGGCCAAGGCCGTGCAATTGCGCCGGGAGCGGACAACAGCCGCCTGACCGATACGCAAGCGCAGCTGCGGGCGCGTGGGCGGGGTGCGCTTGATCGGCCGTTCGGCTGCTGAAAAGCGCTTCTCGCTTCCTCGGGGGATGCCGACAGTCGAGATTACGCGAGCAGGGAAATGGCACGGGCGAGACCGATCGCGAGCAAGCCGCCAGGTTCCCGCCTTCGGGAACGACGATGAGGAGGCAGGGAAGACACATGCCGCCGCCCTAAAAGAACCCGCCCACCGCACGCTCCATTCCCCGTCATCGCCATGTCATCCCCCGCCACGAAAATCCCCGCCTTTTCACGGTGCAGGGGGAATGCATGGTGGTGGGGTTGCTTCGTCGCGTCGTCCTGGCCGCTTGCCTGGCATTGCCCTTGTGCGCCCAGGCGCAGGAAGCCGAACGCCTGCGCATCCACGGCTCCAACACCATCGGCGAACGGCTGATGCCCGCGCTGGTGGAGGACTGGCTGCGTTCCATCGGCTACGGCGACCTGCAACGCGCCTCGCCCTCCGCTGCGCTCACCGAAATACGCGCCGTGCGCGACGGCCAGCCCCTGCTCGTGCAGATCGACCGGCGCGGCTCGACCCACGGCCTGCAAGCGCTGGTCCAGGGCCAAGCCGAACTGGCCATGAGCACGCGCCCGCCGAACGCCGCCGAGCGCGAGGCCGGCTGGCAGCTCGGCGATCTGTCCTCGCCCGACCAGCAGTTCGTGCTCGCGCGCAACGGCGCGCGCGTGCTGGTCGCGCAGGACAACCCGCTGCGCCAGCTCGATCTCGAGCAACTGCGCGCGCTGCTGGCCGGACGCGTCGGCAACTGGAAGCAGCTCGGCGGCGCCGACCGCCCGTTGCACCTGCTCTGCAGCGATGGCGGTGCCGGGCTGGCCGACTACCTGCGCCAGCGCGTCGGGGCGCTGGAGCGGCGCGCCTGCACCCGCACGCTGCGCGACCTGCGCGCGGTCGCGGCCGCCGTCGCCGCCGACCCGCAGGCGATCGCGCTGGTCGAGCTGGCCACGCCGGCGGTCGCCGGCACGCGCGCGCTGGCGGTTTCCGACGGCGGCATCGCCGTGCGGCCGGACGCGGTCGGCGTGCGCAGCGAGGACTATCCGCTGGTGCAGCGCTACACCGTCTACGGCGGCCAGATGATGTCCGCGCTGGGCCGCAGCCTGGCGCTGTACCTGCTCGGCCCCTCGGCGCAGCGCGTGGTGGCGCGCCAGGGATTCGACGCGATGACGCTGCCTCCCCCGGCCGGCGATGCGGCGCCCGCCGCGGCCGCGGACGACGCCTATGGCCAGGCCGTCGCCGGCGCGGTGCGCCTGCCGCTGGGCGTGCGCTTCGACCTGCGCTCGCTCAGCACGATGTTCGAGGGCGGCTCGGCCCAGGACCTGGACCGGCTGGTGGCCTGGATGCAGCAGCCGCAATACCGGCACCGGCCGCTGGCGGTGGTCGGCTTCGCCAACGCGGATCCGGCGAACAAGCTGTTCCCGACCATCGCCAGCAACGATCGCGCCGACATCGTGGCCGGCTACCTCGCCGAGCGCGGCATCGTGGTGCAGCGCGCGCGCGGCCTGGGCGCGGTCCGGCCGCTGGCCGGCGCGTCCGACCCGGCCGCGCGCCAGCGCAACGAACGCGTGGAGATCTGGCTGCTCTAGCGTCCGCGCGTGCCGTCGCGGCGGGATCGCGCCGGCCAGGCCGGGTTCACCTGGCTGAACCCCCGCTCCCGGGCCGGCGCGGTTTTCACCCGCGCGCGATCCCCGGCTGCCGACGATGGCCTCTCCCACACTCCCAGGAGGAGATGCCGATGCGCACGACGATGCATACGACCCTGCTGGCCACCGCGCTGGCCATGGCCGGCGCCGTCCCCAGCGCCTTCGCCCAGGGGCAGGCGCCCGCGGGCGAAGCGATGACCGAGGCCCAGGTCACCGCGCTGCTGGCCGGCAAGGGTTTCCGGAACGTCCATGACGTGAAGTTCGAGCACGGCCTGTGGCAGGCCGATGCCGACAGCGGCGACGGCAAGGACGTGGACCTGAGGATCGACCCGGTGAGCGGCCGCATCTACGGCGACCAGAAGACCTCGCGCCTGGGCGAGGCCGACATCCGCGCGGCGCTGGCGGCCGGCGGCTATTCCAAGGTCCACGACCTCAAGTTCGAGGACGGCCTGTGGCAGGCCGAGGCGGAGCGCCCCGGCGGCCAGGACGCCGTGGTGTACGTGGATCCCAACGACGGCCGGGTGATCGGCTCGCAGAACGACTGAGCCCGCCTCGCCCGGCACGGCGGGAACGCCCCTCTCCCCGCGGGAGAGGGGCGCCGGGATCACTTGGCGGCCTTGCCCGCCATCATGCGGTCGCGCGCGGCCTTGAACGGATTGCCCTGGTACCAGTTGGGCCAGCGGTCGCCCGCCGCCAGTTCCTTGCCGACGCCGTACAGCGCCTGCAGGTCCTCGACGTTGCCGTCGAGCTTCCAGGTGGCCGGGTCGAACTGGTCGCACGGCGCGTGGTAGCACTTGGCGTAGTCCTCGGCGGCCTTGCGGCCGGCCGCGGTGCCGCCCTCGCGCAGGTCCTCGCCGCCGTCGGCGTACAGCGCGGGCACGCCGGCCTTGGCGAAGTTGAAGTGGTCCGAGCGGAAGTACGAGCCGTTCTGCGGCGAGGCCTCGCCGTGCAGCACGCGGCCCTGCATCGCGGCGATCGGCTTGAGGATGTCCTCCAGTTCCGAGCTGCCCATGCCGACCACGGTGATGTCCTTGGCCCGCCCGGCGATCGACATGGCGTCGATGTTGATCACGCCTGCGATCTTGTCGAGCGGGAAGGTCGGGTGCGCGACGTAGTACTGCGAACCGAGCAGGCCCGACTCCTCCAGCGTCACCGCCAGGAACACCACCGAGCGCTGCGGCTTCGGGTCCTGGTGCGCGAACGCCTCGGCGACCTCGAGGATGCCGGCCACGCCGGTCGCGTTGTCCACGGCGCCGTTGTAGATGTTGTCGCCGCTCTCGCCCTCGTGCTTGCCGAGGTGGTCCCAGTGCGCCATGTACAGCACCGCCTCGTCGGCACGGCTGCTGCCCGGCAGCACGCCGACCACGTTGCGCGAGGTCTTCTGCGCGATCGTGCTCTTCAGGTCCACCGACCAGGTGGCCTTCAGCGGCACCGGCTTGAAGCCGCGCTTGCTCGCCGCCTTGTATTCCTCGTCGAGGTCGAGCCCGGCGTCGGCGAACAGCTGGCGCGCCACGTCGCGGGTGATCCAGCCCTGCACCGGCAGGCGCGGCGCCGGGTCGTCCTTGGCCGGCAGGTCGTACTGCGCGCCGGACCAGGAGTTCTTGACCACGTCCCAGCCGTAGCTGGCGCCGGGCGTGTCGTGGACGATCAGCGCCGCCGCCGCGCCCTTGCGCGCGGCTTCCTCGAACTTGTAGGTCCAGCGCCCGTAGTAGGTCATGCGCTTGCCTTCGAACAGCGTGTCGTCGCCGGTGTGGAAGCCCGGGTCGTTGACGAACATCACCACCGTCTTGCCCTTCCAGTCCTGCCCGGCGTAGTCGTTCCACCGCTGCTCGGGCGCGTCGACGCCATAGCCGACGAACACCAGCTCGCTGCCGTCGATCTTCACCTCCGGCTGGCCGGTGCGCGTGCCCACCACGATGTCGTCGCCGAACTTCAGCGTGCGGCTCTTGCCGCCGGACACCAGGACCGGCGCGGTGCGCTCGTCGGCGGTGGTCTCCACCATCGGTACTTCCTGGAACCAGCTGTCGCCGTTGCCCGGCTGCAGGCCGATGCGCTGCATCTGGTCGCGGATGTAGTTGACGGTCTTTTCCTCGCCGGCGGTGCCGGGGCCGCGGCCCTCGAAGCCATCGGAGGCCAGGGTCTTCACCAGCTCGGCGAAATCGCCCTGGGTGATCTCCGGCGAGAACGCGTGCGCGCTGGCCGGGGCGGCCGCGCTCGCGACGGTGTCGGGTTGCGCGGGCGCGGCGGGCGCCGCCTCCGGTTCGCGCTTGCACGCTGCCAGCGCCGCGGTCGCGGCCAGGCAGAGCAGGATCTTGCGGGACATCGGGACTCCTCGGTTCGACGAAGCCCCGATTCTAGGACGTGTCAATCGCCCGGGGCGACCTCGCTGTCGAAGGTCTGCGCGGTGGCGCCGCTGACGCTGCCGACCTTGGCGGTGCGATGCACGTACAGGGTGACCTCGCGCTCGAACTCGAGCGAGCCGTCGACCACCGCGTTCGGCCCGATCACCAC
The DNA here is from genome assembly GCF_006386585.1 of Pseudomonas sp. Hp2. Lineage (NCBI taxonomy): Bacteria > Pseudomonadati > Pseudomonadota > Gammaproteobacteria > Pseudomonadales > Pseudomonadaceae > Pseudomonas > Pseudomonas sp. Hp2. The sequence continues at coordinate 122,388 of NZ_VAHJ01000004.1, read as the reverse complement.
CCGCGGCTTGCGCGCCGGCTTGAACGAGAGGCTGAAGCCGGGCTTGCGGATCGCGATGTCGCCGGTCACGTGCGAACCGACGCCGACGGTGATGTCGCCGCTGACCGTCTCGATGCCGCCTTGCAGCCGGGTGTCGACCAGCCCGATGCTGCCGTTGACGGTCTCCAGGCCGCCGCGCACCTCGCTGCCGCGGTCGATGAACACCCCGCCGTTGACCGTCTCGATGCCGCCGTCGACGATCGCCTGCGCGCCCACGTTGATGCTGCCGTTGACGGTGGACAGCCCGCGGGTCTGCGCATGCGCGCCGACCGAGATGCCGCCGTTCACGGTCTGCGCCTCGCGCACCTTCGCGCCCTCGCCGATCTCGATGCTGCCGTTGACCGTATCCAGGTCGCCGTACTGCCGGCCGGCCTCGGCGACGATGCGGCCGTTGACCTTGCTGATGTCCTCGTCGGCCCAGGCCGGGCCCGCGGCCAGGGCGACCGCCAGCCCCAGCGCCAGATGCAAACGGTTCATCGCTACCTCCCGCCGGTGGCGGCATTGCCTGATTCCGCGGCGATCACACCACGCTTGGCTACAATCCGCACCTGTCTGAAGTCACTGGACCTTCCCGCTTGCATCCGCCTTCCCGCCGCAAGGACATGCCGCTCCGGCTCGCCGCCGGCCTGACCCTGGCCGCGGTCCTGGCCAGCGGGGTCGCCGGTCCCGGCCAGGCGCAGAGCCAGCGCGAGACCGAGCGCAAGCTCGCACAGATGCAACGCGAGCTGAAGAGCATCAGCGAGGAGCGGCGCAAGCTCGAAGGCCAGCGCGGCGAAGCCGCGCGCAAGCTGCGTGAAGCGGACGAGAAAGTGGCCCGCTCGGCGCGCCAGCTGGCGCAGACCGAAAGCGCCCTGCGCGAGCAGCAGCAGACGCTGGCCGAGCTGCAGGACAGGCGCGAGCGCCTGCGCAGGAGCCTGGAGGCGCAGCGCGCGCAGCTGGCCGCGCTGCTGCGCGCGGCCTACCAGGTCGGCGGCAACGCGCCGCTCAAGCTGCTGTTGTCGCAGGACAGCGCCGCCGACGCCAATCGCGTGCTGGCCTACCACCGCTACGTGCAGAACGAGCGCGCCGCGAAGATCCAGGGCCTGACCGCCGACCTGCAGTCGCTGCAGCAGGTCGAGCAGGAGATCCAGTCGCGCCAGCAGGCGCTGGCCGAGGCCAGGCAACAGCAACAGCAGCAGACCGGCGCGCTGCAGCGCGACCGCAAGCAACAGGCCAGCACCGTCGCCCAGCTGGACGATCGCTACAAGGAGCGCAGCGAGCGCGAGAAGGCGCTCGGCGAGGACACCAAGGCGCTGGAGAAGCTGCTGGCGAACCTGCGCGCCGCGGCCGCGCGGGCCGAAGCCGAACGCCGTGCCGCGGCCAAGCGCGCCGCCGAACAGGCCGCCGCCGAAGCCAAGGCCGGGGGCAGCCGCAAGCCCGGCAAGACGCCGCCGAAGGTCGTCGCCAACGCGCCGGCGCCCAAGGTCGGCGGCCTGAGCTGGCCGGTCTCGGGCAACCTGCTGGCGCGCTTCGGCGGCACCCTGCCGGACGGGCGCACCAGCAACGGCGTGCTGATCGGCGCACCGCTCGGCAGCACCGTCGGCGCCGTCGCCGACGGCACCGTGGTGTTCTCCGACTGGATGACCGGCTACGGCATGATCCTGATCATCGATCACGGCAACGGCTACATGAGCCTGTACGCGCACAACGAGTCGCTGTTGCGCGACGCCGGCACGGCGGTGAAGCGCGGCGAAGCCGTGGCCAAGGTCGGCAACTCGGGCGGGCAGGGCGTCCCGGCGCTGTACTTCGAGCTGCGCCGCAACGGCCAGCCGGTCGATCCCTCGTCCTGGCTGCAGCGGCGCTGAGAAGCCGGGACCCGGAAGGGCGACAAGCCCGGGGCAGGGATCGAGCGATCCAATGCCTTTCTGTTTTCGGCTTTTCCGCAGGAGGGACTTCAGTCCAGACGGCAAGCCAGCAAAGCCCGTCGGGACTGAAGTCCCTCCCACGGCAGCACTCGACCCGAAGCAGGCTTGCCGCTCTTCCAGGACCCCACAGGCTTTTCGCGTTCCGGGTCCCCGCCTCCGGTTCCCGGTGTCCTCGTTCAACAGGAATTTACCGCCGCTTCGCGCATAATCCGGGCAACCCCGCGCTGGTGGGGCGCTGTCTTCCCCGGAGTGCTTCATGCGCGTAGCCGTCCTGTCCCTCGCCCTTTCGCTCGCCCTGCTTTCGCCCGCCGTCCTCGCCCAGGACGCCGCTCCGGCCACGGACAGCGCCGACACCGCCCAGAACGATCCCGATGCCGACGAATCCGCGGCCAGCAAGGTCCCGCTCGACGAGATCCGCCGCTTCGTCGCCGTCTACAACGCGGTGCGGCAAGCCTACGTCGACCCGGTGGACGACAAGAAGCTGATGCACTCGGCGGTCCGCGGCCTGCTTTTGGACCTGGATCCGCACAGCACCTATTTCGACAAGGAAGACGCCGAGGCCTTCGACGAACAGACCAACGGCGCCTACGACGGCATCGGCGTGGAGCTGCTGCAGCAACCCGACAACACGCTGAAGGTGATCGCGCCGATCGACGACACGCCGGCCGCGCGCGCCGGCATCCGCGCCGGCGACCTGATCGTGGCGATCGACGGCAAGCCGATCAGCACGGTGGACTCGATGGAACCCCTGCGCGGCGACCCGGGCAGCAAGGTCACGCTGACCATCGTGCGCGAGAAGGTCGACAAGCCGTTCGACGTCACCCTGCAGCGCGAGACCATCCGCGTCGCCAGCGTGCGCTCGAGGATGCTCGAGCCCGGCTACGCCTACATCCGCATCAGCACCTTCCAGGCCGATACCGGCACCGACTTCCAGAAGAACCTGGAGAAGCTCAGGCAGCAGGCCGGCGGCAAGCTCAAGGGCCTGGTGCTGGACCTGCGCAGCAACCCCGGCGGCCTGCTCACCTCGGCGGTGCAGGTGGCCGACGACCTGCTCGACAAGGGCACCATCGTCAGCACGCGCGGGCGCATCTCGATCAGCGACGCCAAGTTCGAGGCCACGCCCGGCGACCTGCTGCAGGGCGCGCCGGTGGTGGTGCTGGTGGACGCCGGCTCGGCCAGCGCCTCGGAGGTGCTGGCCGGCGCGCTGCGCGACAACCAGCGCGCGCGCATCGTCGGCAGCCGCACCTTCGGCAAGGGTTCGGTGCAGACGGTGTTGCCGCTGGACAACGGCGACTCGGTCAAGCTGACCACTGCGCGCTACTACACCCCGAGCGGCAAGTCGATCCAGGCCAGCGGCATCGTGCCGGACGTGGTGCTGCAACCCGAAGGCGGCGAGCCCGATGCCGACGCCCCGGCCAGCCTGGCCGACTACAGCGAAGCCTCGCTGCCCGGCCACCTGCACGGCGATGCCGAAGGCGAGGAAGGCTACAAGGCCGGCGACGTGCTGCCCGGCGACGGCCCGATCGCCTCCGCGTTGGCCGAGCTGAAGCAGCCCGGCGCGGTCGCCAAGGCCGAAGCCGCCAAGAAGGCCAAAGCCAAGCCCGCAGCACCGTCCAAGCCGGCGCCCGTCCCCACGAAGTGACCCGGCTCTTGTGGAAGCGGCTTTGTGGGAGCAGCTTTGTGGGAGCGGCTTCAGCCGCGATAGGGCTTTCTCGGTAAAGCCTCATCGCGGCTGAAGCCGCTCCCACAAGAGCCGCGCCTACGACAGTACCAATACCTCGGGATTGGCGATCCCCTGCGGCCGCCCTTCGGCGAACGCCAGCACGTTGTCGAACGCCGTTCCGAAGTACAGCTCGTAGCTGCCGGCCTCGACGTAGCCCAGGTGCGGTGTCGCCAGCACCCGCGGATGGCGCAGCAGCGGGTCGTCGACGTCCAGCAGCGGCTCGTGCTCGAACACGTCGATCGCCGCGGCGCCGGGCCGGCCGGCCTCCAGCGCCGCCAGCAGCGCGCCCGGCGCCACCAGCTCGGCGCGGCTGGTGTTCACCAGCAAGGCGTCCGGCTTCATCCGTGCCAGGTCGGCCGGACCGACGTCGTGGCGCGTCGCGTCGACCAAGCGCCGGTGCAGGCTGAGCACGTCGCTGGCCTCGAACAGTTCCTCGCGGCTGGCGAACGCGGCAAAGCCCTCGGCCCGCGCCTGCGCGCGCGACGCCTCGCTGCCCCAGACCCGTACGTCCATGCCGAACGCGCGGCCGTATCCGGCGACCTGCCGGCCGATCTTGCCGTAGCTCCAGATGCCCAGCGTCAGGCCCCGCAGCACGCGCCCCAGGCCGGGATCGCCGGTCCGTTGCCAGCGCCCGGCCTGCAGCGCCTGCACGTAGGCGGGCAGGCGGCGGCTCGCCGCCATCACCAGCGCCCAGGTCAGCTCGGCGGGCGCCACCGGCGATCCGGTGCCTTCGGCCACCGCCACGCCGCGCGCCGTGCAGGCATCGAGGTCGATGTGCGCGGAGATCCTGCCGGTCTGGCTGACCAGCTTCAGTCGCGGCATGCGTCGCAGCAGCGCCGCATCGACGCGCGAGCGCTCGCGGACCAGGACCAGCGCTTCCACCTGCGCGAGCACCGCATCGGGCGTTTCCGCCAGGCCATGCCCGAGCACGGTCGCCTGGTGGCCGCGCAGGCGTTCGAAACAAGCCAGGTGGCGGACCGCGTCCTGGTAATCGTCGGGGACCAGGATGCGCATCGCGCTCAGCGCGGCTTGGCCGGGATCGGGAACGGCGTCACCACCTTCTCGCCGGTGGCCGCGTCGCGGATCGCCGACTGGCCCTTCTTCTCCACTTCCTCGATGCGCACGATGCTCTGCATCGGCAGGTGCAGCGTCTTGGTGTTGCCGAACTCCTCGCGCAGCCGCTCCTCGGTGGGATCGACCACCAGCCCGTCGTGCACGTCGAACACCAGCTCGCCGATCTCGTTGAATCCCCACAGGTGGCTGCTGCCGACATGGCGTGCGTACAGCTCGTACACCTTGCCGTGGTTGAGGAACGTCACTTTGTACAGCGGCTTGGACATGGGCGATGCGAGGTCTGCCTGGGAACGTCCGCAAAATGGGGTTGCGCGCGCCGCGACGCAAGAGCGGCCGGGCGCACGCCGGGCCAGGAAGCGGACGGTCGCGGATCCCCGGGGAAGCCGCTCAGAACCCGTGCCGCTTGCGCAGGCGCCGCGCGATCGCCGCGCGCACGTAGATGCCGTAGGCCACGCCGAACAGGAACCCGGCCACATGCGCCGACCAGGCCACCGCGCCGAACGCCGGCCCGATCCAGGCGAACACCACCTGCAGCAGCGCCCACGCCCCGATCAGCAGCGGCGCCGGCACCCGGATGAATTCCAGGAACAGCCCCAGCGGCAGCACCACGCCGAGCTTGGCGCCGGGAAACAGGGCCAGGTAGGTCCCGATCAGCGCCGACACCGCCCCGGACGCCCCGATCACCACCTGGTCGGGCGTGCCGATCGCCACGATCGCCGCCAGGTTGGAGGCCGCCCCGCCGACCAGGAACAGCAGCAGCAATCGCCAGGGCCCGAGGATGCGCTCGGCCGGCAGGCCGAAGATCAGCAGGAACACCAGGTTGCCGATCAGGTGCGACCAGTCCGCATGCAGGAACAGGGCGGTGAACAGGCGCATCACGCTGCCGTCCTCCAGCATCGCCCACCAGTCGCCGGGCCGCGAAACGCCGCTGGAAAGGGCGCCCCAATCCAGCCACAGGGTATTGCGGGCCTCGCCGGGCCGGCTGATCGACCACAGGAAGGCCAGCCAGATCGCCGCGAACAGCAGCGGCACCGCCCAGCGGTGCGCGGGTTTGCGGCGCGATGGAATCGACACGAACATGGGCCGGCACGATACCGGCTTCATCGGCCTGAACCCATCCCCAACCTGGGAGGCCGGGCATGACGTTGGTCGTTATTGTTCGGTTAACCCACATGGGTATACTGCATACGGCGTCGTATGTCGGGAGGGGTCTCCGGCGCGATGGCCAAGCCTCCGGGCTGGCCGTCGCAGGCGCGCGTGAAGAACAATTCCAAGGTCTCCGGAGAGCATTACATGTCGAACATTTCCCAATTCAGCCGCATCACCGCGCTGGCCGTCGGCATCGCCGGCGTCCTGGCCTTCGGCCAGGCCCACGGCGCCGCCTTCCAGCTCAAGGAAAACAGCGCCAAGGGCCAGGGCCGCGCCTTCGCCGGTTCCGGCAGCGCCCCGGACGACGCGGCGATCATCGTCAACAACCCGGCCGGCATGCGCCTGCTGGATGGCCGCCAGTTCGAGGCCAATGTCAGCGCGATCAGCTTCGGCGCCAAGTTCAAGGGCGACGCCACCTATGCCAACGGCGCCCCGATATCCGGCGGCAACGGCGGCGATGCCGGCACGATCGCGCCGGTGCCGGCGCTCTACTTCCACGTGCCGTTCGGCGAGAAGGACAACATGCACTTCGGCACCTCGCTGACGGTGCCGTACGGCTTCAAGACCGAGTACGACCGCACCTGGAAGGGCCGCTACAACGGCGTCAAGACCGAGCTGGAGACGATCGACCTGAACTTCGCGTTCTCCTACGACGTGAACCCGTACGTGTCGTTCGGCGCGTCGGTGTTCGCCGAGCGCCTGAACGTGGACCTGTCCAGCGCGCTGGACATGGGCAGCGTCATCAGCGGCACCGCCCAGCAGCGCGCGGCGGCCACCGCCCTGGCGCAGGGCGCCACCGCCGCCCAGGCCGCCGCCGCCGCCCGCGCCGCCGCGCAGCAGATGGCCGCGCTGGGCTTCGCCCCGGGCACCGCCGACGGCTACCTGCGCATCAAGGGCGACGAGGTGTCGGTCGGCTACACCCTGGGCACGTTGCTGACCCCGGTGGAAGGCACCAACATCGGCTTCAGCTACCGCTCCAAGGTCGAGCACAAGATCACCGACGGCACCGCCGACTTCACCGTGCCGGCCAATGCCGCCGCGCTGCTGGCGACCACCGCCCCGGGCACCTTCATCGACAGCAAGGGCCGCGCCACGATCACCCTGCCGGCCAGCGCCACGGTCAGCTTCACCCACCGCATCAACGACCAGTGGTCGATCATGGCGGACGTGACCCGCACCGCGTGGAGCAAGTTCGACCAGGTCACGGTGGACTTCTCGTCCAACCAGCCCGACAACGTGCTGCCGTTCCACTACCGCGACACCACCTTCGCCTCGATCGGTGCCGACTACCGCGTCAGCGATGCGCTCACCCTGCGCGGCGGCCTGGCCTACGACCAGACCCCGACCACCGACGCCCACCGCGACGTCCGCGTGCCGGACACCACCCGCAAGTGGCTCTCGCTCGGCCTGAGCTGGACCCCCTCGGCGAACACCGAGTACACCGTCGGCTACACCCACCTGTTCACCAGCGACCCGAACGTCCGTTCGACCAGCTCGACCAACAGCGTGGTCGCCGGCACGTACGACGTCTCCGGCGACATCCTGGCCGGCGCGTTCAAGTACAAGTTCTGATCGGACCCGTGCGATCCCGGAAAACCCCGCCTCGGCGGGGTTTTCTTTTGCGTGCACGCGACCGGCGCGATTGCTATGGTCGGCGACCATGGACCAGCCCGACTTCATCGAGATCATCGACGACGCGGTGCCGCGCGCGGAGTGCGCGGCGATCGTGCAACGCCTTCGCGACAGCGACCGCCTGCAGCCCGGCCAGGTCGGCGGCGGCGTGTACCCCGAACTCAAGCGCAGCCGCGACCTGCGCATCAGCGGCATGGCCGATTGGCGCGAGGTCGAGCAGCGCCTGCAGCAGGCGGTGTTCGCCGGCCTGCTGCGCTACCTGCGCCGCTACCCGCAGGCGCTGATCTCGCCGCTGATGCTGCAGGTCACCGGCGAGGACGGACAGGTCCACCGCCTGGCGGCCGAGCATTTCCCCGGCATGGACGATGCGGCGCTTTCCGGGCTGGTGCGTACCTGCCTGCGGCCCGGCGCGATCAACCTGCAGTGGTACGCGGCGGGCGAGGGCGGCTATCCGTACTGGCACTGCGAACTGTATCCCCGCGATCCCGGCGGCGAGACGCTGCACCGGCACCTGCTGTGGACGCTCTACCTCAACGAGGAGTTCGACGCGGGCGAGACCGAGTTCCTGTTCCAGCAGCGCAAGGCCAAGCCCCGCACCGGCAGCCTGCTGATCGCGCCGACCGCATTCACCCACACCCATCGCGGCAACCGGCCGGTCGGGGGTGACAAGTTCATCGCCACCAGCTGGATCCTGTTCCAGCCGGCGCAGAAGCTCTACGGCGGCTAGCCGGGCCGGACAGCCGCCGCCCCCTGTGGGAGCGGCTTCAGCCGCGACGAGGCTTTCCGCATGGAACTGCCCATGCAAGAACGCGCCACCTCATGTGCAGGGATCAGATGGAGAAGCCCCATCGCGGCTGAAGCCGCTCCCACAGGAACCATGCCTGCAGGTTCAGAACAGCTCGCCTTGCGGTGATGCCGGCTTCGCCTTGGCCGGCATCGGCGGGCGCCGGAACTTGTGCGTATCCAGCGGCGGATAGCGCCGGCCCTCCAGGCCTGCGCGGCGCATCGCCAGCGCGAACCGCCGCGCCAGCAGGTCGGCGTACACGCCCTCGCCGCTGAAGCGCGTGCCGAAACGGCTGTCGTAGTCCTTGCCGCCGCGCAGCTGCTGGATCGTGCTCATCACGTGCGCGGCGCGCTGCGGGTGGTGCGCCTGCAGCCAGTCCCGGAACAACGGCGCGACCTCGTGCGGCAATCGCAGCAGCACGTAGCCGGCCGAGCAGGCGCCGGCATCCGCCGCGGCCTGCAGCACCGCTTCCAGTTCGTGGTCGTTGATCCAGGGAATCACCGGCGCGACCATCGCGCCGACCGGCACGCCCGCTTCGTGCAGCGTGCGCATCGCGCGCAGGCGCGCGTGCGGCGCGGACGCGCGCGGCTCCAGCCGCGCCGACAGGCGCGGGTCGAGCGTGGTCACCGAGAAGTGCACGCTGACCAGGCGCTCGCGCGCCAGCGGCGCGAGCAGGTCCAGGTCGCGCACCACCAGGGCGTTCTTGGTGATCAGCGTGAACGGATGCCGGGCTTCCCACAGCACCTCGATCAGGCGCCGCGTCAACTGCAGCTTGCGCTCGATCGGCTGGTAGGCGTCGGTATTGATGCCGAGCGCGATCGGGCTGGGCTCGTAGCCGGGCCGGGCCAGTTCCCTTCGCAGCAGTTCGGGCGCGTTGGTCTTGGCGAACAGCCGGGTCTCGAAGTCCAGGCCGGGCGAGAGGTTGAGGTAGGCGTGGCTGGGGCGGGCGAAGCAGTAGCTGCAGCCGTGCTCGCAGCCTCGATACGGGTTCACCGATTGCGAGAACGGGATGTCGGGCGAGCGGTTGCGGCTGATGATGCTGCGCGCGGTCTCCTCGGTCACCTGGGTGCGCAGCGCGGGACCGGCGAACTCCTCGCTTTCCTGCTGCCACCAGCCATCGTCCACCGCCTCGCTGACGGTGGTTTCGAAACGCCCCGGCAGGAAGCCGGTAGCGCCGCGTCCCTTGATCGCCTGTGCCATCGGGCAAGGTTACGCGGTCGCGGTCTCAACCCGCGCGACCGGGCATGCGCGGCGGATGAGCGGTTCATCCGCCGCGGCCGGGGCCCGTCCCGCCACGCGGGACGAGCGGGGCGATTCATCTCGCCGGCGATCGGGACATAGAATCGCCGCATGCTCGCAACCCTGCAGGGCGCGTGGGACTGGCTGGCAGGCATTCCCCACCTCGGCGCCTACATCACTGCCGCCTACGTGATGTACCTGCTGTGGATCCTCGGCTGGATCATCCTGCAGAAGCGCGAGCCGGTCGCCACGCTGAGCTGGGTGCTGTCGCTGGCCGCGCTGCCGTACCTCGGGCTGCTCATCTACTACCTGCTCGGCCCGCAGAAGGTGAAGCGGCAGCGCCTGCGCAGGGGCCGCGCGCGTTCGGGCATGGAGCACTACAGCAGCGTCTGCCCGCCGGACGCGGACTGCACCGAGCTGGGCAAGATCGCGCAATCGACCTGCGGGGTCGCGCCAAGCTCCGCCACCCGGGCCGAATGGCTGGTGGACGGCGCGGCCACCTACGCGTCGATCCTGCAGGCGATCTCGCAGGCCCGCGACCACATCCACCTGGAGTACTACATCTTCAATCCGGACCGGACCGGCACCCGCATCCGCGACGCCCTGGTCGAACGCGCCCGCGCCGGCGTCAAGGTGCGCCTGCTGCTCGATGCGGTGGGTTCGTCCCGGGTGAAGCGCCGCTTCCTGCGCCCGCTGCTGGATGCGGGCGGCGAGATGGCCTGGTTCCACCCGACCCAGCTGCTCAAGCCGTTCAAGCGCCCCTGGGTGAACATGCGCACCCACCGCAAGATCGTGGTGGTCGACGGCCTGGTGGCGTTCACCGGCGGCATCAACGTCACCGACGAGGAAGACGAGGCGCTGCGCGCCGACGCCTACCGCGACCTGCACATGCGCCTGGAAGGGCATGTCGTGCGCAGCCTGCAGCTGGTGTTCCTGGAGGACTGGATCTACGCGACCGGGCAGGGACGCGAGCGGTTCGCCGGCCAGCAGCTCTGGCCGGAGCATGCGCCGCGGCGGCGCGACGGCGCCATCGATGCCCAGGTGCTGGTCTCCGGCCCGGATTCGTCCTGGGAGACCATCCATCGCCTGCACGTGGCGGCCATCCACGAGGCGCGCGAACGGGTCTGGCTGGCCACGCCGTACTTCGTCCCGGGCGAGGCCGCCAGGATGGCGCTGACCTCCGCGGCGCTGGGAGGCCTGGACGCCCGCTTGCTGGTGCCGCGGATGAGCGATTCGCGGCTGGTGACCTACGCCGCGCGTTCCTATTTCGACGAGCTGCTCGAGGCGGGCGTGCGCATTTTCGAGTACGGCCCGCGCATGCTGCACACCAAGGCCTTCGTGGCCGACGACGACGTCTGCATCGTCGGCAGCGCCAACTTCGACAATCGCAGCTTCCGTCTCAACTTCGAGGTGTCGATGCTGTTCCGCAACCGTGGCGTGGCGCAAGACTTGTCCCGGCTGCTCGCCCACGAGATGGCGCAGGCGCAGGAAGTGCGCTTCGAGCGCCATCGCCCGTTGCTGCGTTCGCGCTTGCCGGAAGCGTTCGCGCGGCTGCTGTCGCCGCTGCTGTAGGGCCTGGTGGCGACTCGCGTGGACCGGGGTCGAAGCCGCCGCCGCGCCCCGGACCTGCGGCGGAATCCCCGCGCGGGCGCATGGAACCCCTCGCCGGGCCGGCGCTAAACTGCGCGCACCATCCGGGGAGATCGACATGCACTGGCTGTTCCTGCTCCTGGCGCTCGGCGCGCTGGTTCTCGCCTTCAGCACGCCGCACATGTGGTTGCTGGTGCTGTCGCTGCTGGCCGCGCTGGCGTTGCTGCTGGCCTGGGTCCGCGGCTGGTATGCCGCGCGGATGGGCGACCTGCAACGCGACATCGGCACGATGATCGACCCGGCCGAACTGCGCCGGCTGCGCGAACTGGCGCAGGCGCGCAAGGCGCCACCGGAGGGCCCGGCGGCGTCCGGCGAGGGCGGGGCGCCGTGACCACCAGGCTCAGCGTCAACGTCAACAAGGTCGCGGTGCTGCGCAATTCCCGCGGCGGCCACGAGCCGGACGTGGCGAGCGCGGCGCGCACCTGCATCGCCGCGGGCGCGCACGGCATCACCGTGCACCCGCGCCCCGACCGCCGGCACATCCGAGCCGAGGACGTGGTCGCGCTGTCGGCGCTGACCCGCGAGGCCGGGGTCGAGTTCAACATCGAAGGCAATCCGTTCGCGCCACCTCGCGAGGGCTACCCGGGCCTGCTGGAACTGTGCCGGCTGGTTCGGCCCGAGCAGGTCACCCTGGTGCCGGACAGCGACGGCCAGCTGACCTCCGACCACGGCTTCGACTTTCGCCAGGAAGCCGGGCGCCTGCCGCCGCTGATCGCCGCGTTCAAGCAGATCGGCTGCCGGGTCAGCGTGTTCGTCGATGCCGGCAACCCGGACCTGCCGCAGGCGGCGGCCTACGGCGCCGACCGGGTCGAGTTCTACACCGGCCCCTACGCGGAAGCCCACCATGCCGGCCAGGCCCAGGCCAGCCTCGCCACGTTCGCCGCCTCGGCGCGGCTCGCGCGCGAGGCCGGGCTCGGCATCAACGCCGGCCACGATCTTTCGCAAGCCAACCTCGGCGACTTCCTCGCGGCCGTGCCCGGCGTGCTGGAGGTATCGATCGGCCACGCGCTGATCGGCGAAGCCCTCTACGACGGCCTCGACGCCACCGTGCGCGCCTACCTGGACATCCTCAGGCAGAGCCCGGCCGCTTCCTGACCGGACGCCCGCGCCTCCGGTTCCCGCATCCACAAAAAAACGCCACCGTTGCCGGTGGCGTTTGCAGTCGCGTCATGACTGTTTGAAACGGTGTTGCGTCTTACTGGACGAAACCGATCTTCTTCATATCCGCGTTCTTGGCGGCGGCCAGCACCTTGGCCACGACCTCGTACTCAGCATCCGCGTTGGCGTCGATCTTCAGCTGCGGCTGGTTGGTGGGATCCGACTGGACCACCTCTTCCATCCGCTGCTGCAGTTCGGTGACCGCGACCGGGCTGTTGTTCCAGTAGACCTGGTTGCCCGCGTCGATGCGCAGGTCGATCGGCGGCGGCGGCTCGACCGTCTGCGGCGGGGGGTTGAGCACCCGCTGCGGCAGGTCCACGGCGATCGGGTAGGTCATGATCGGCGCGGTCACGATGAAGATGATCAGCAACACCAGCATCACGTCGATAAGCGGCGTGACGTTGATGTCGGCCATCGGCTTTCCGCTGGTTCCACTACTGAAAGCCATAACTCACTGCCCTCTGTCTTTGGTCGTGACGAAGCCGATGTCCAGCATGCCCTGGCCCTGCGCGATCTTCATGACCTCGTTGATCGTGCTCATCTTGGTGGTGCGGTCGCCACGCAGGTTGAGCGGGGGCTGGGGGGTCTGCTGCGCGGCGGTCGACAGGCGCGACTCCAAGGCTTCCTTGGTGATCGGCTCGTCGTTGAAGAACAGGTCGCCGTTCTCCTTCACCGCGATCGTGATCGGCCCCAGGCGCTTGTCGTCCTCTTCCTGCTTGGTGAGGTTGGCCTTGGGCAGTTCCACCTTGACCTTCTGGGTCATCAACGGTGTGGTGATGATGAAGATGATCAGCAACACCAGCATCACGTCCACGAGGGGCGTGACGTTGATGTCGGCCATGGGGCCGCCGCTGTTTCCGCTACTGAAGGCCATAACAGGCTCCGTCTAAATCAATGCAATAGCTTCTGCCCGGAAGGCGCGTCTTACTTGACGCGCGAACCGGTGGCGAAGAAGTCGTGCAGGTCGTGGGCGAACGTGTCGAACTTCGCGATCGTGGAGCTGTTGATCTTCGAGAAGAAGTTGAACGCGAACACCGCCGGGATCGCGACGAACAGGCCGATCGCGGTCATGATCAGCGCCTCGCCCACCGGGCCGGCCACGGCCTCGATGCCGGCGTTGCCGCTGGCACCGATCTTGATCAGCGCGCCGTAGATGCCCCACACGGTACCCAGCAGGCCGACGAACGGCGAGGTCGCGCCGACGGTGGCCAGCAGCACCATGCCCGACTGCAGCTTGCCGCTCTCGCGGGTCACGGCCTGGCGCAGGGCGCGGTCGACGAACTCGGAACGGCTCAGGTTCTCGCCCAGGCCGGTGCCGCTGGTTTCGGCGCGCTGGTGGTGGGCGGCGGCCTGGGCGGCGTCCAGGGCGATCTTCGAGAACGGCTCGGAAGCCGGCTGCTCTTCCATCACGCGGATGGCTTCCTGCGCGTTCGGGGCTTCCCAGAAGGCGCTGACGACGCGGTCCGAAGCGGCCTTCAGGCGGGCGGCGCGGAAGATGTTGATGACGGTCCAGTACCAGGACATCGCCGACATAACGACCAGGGCGATCAGGACGACCCAGGAAACCGCGAAGTCACCCGGGTTGGAGGTCATTTCGCCGATGAGGTGCTCGAAGCCCATCTGCGAGAGGGCAGCCGACGGGTTGGAGCCCCCGGCAGCGGCGGCGATGAAGAGATCCTGCAGCATGACGCTTACCTTTGTTGTGTGTGGTGATGAAGGGTGGTGCTAAAGAAAACGACAGGGATCGGGGCCGGCCGCTGCCGGCCCCTGGCGATCAGTTGAGCGCGAAGTTGACCGGGACGCGGACGCGACCGGCGGACTTCTGCCCATTGACGACCGCGGCGTTGAACTTCCATTTGCGGGCCGCTTCCATCGCCGCGCGATCGAGATCGCGGTTGCGGCTGGACTTCTCGACCGACACGTTGGTCACGTTGCCGTTCGCATCGACGTCGATGATCAGGATGACCTCGCCCTGGATACCGGCGCGGAACGCCGCCGGCGGGTACTTGGGCGGGTTCATGTTCTTCGACGAGATGTCCACGCTGGCGCCGATATCCTGCGCCGGTTGCGGCGGCGCCGGCGGCGACGGCGGGGTGACGATGTCGGCCGGGCGCGGTTCCGGCACGTCCACCACCGGGGCTTCCGGCGGCGGCGGCACCGGCGACGGCTTCGGCGGCGCCAGGTTCTTCACCGGCGGCGGCGGCTTGTCCTGCGGCGGCGGCGGCGGCGGCGGTGGAGGCGGCGGCGGCGGCGCGTCGACGATCGTCACCATGACGTTGCGTTCCTTCTCCGCCGGGGCCTTGGGCGCCACGGCCGGGATCAGGAGCAGCATCAGGGCAGCAAGATGGAGAGCGATTACGAAGGCAATACCCACGATGCGGGGCCAGCTCAAGCTCTGGTTCCCTGCATCCCGGTCGTACCCGTGGACAACAAATTGTTCCGTCATGCGCCAATGGCTCTTTCAGTGGGGGCCTGGATCCCGTTCCGGCGATCCCCTATTAGGGCGGCGTTCATGCCGCAGGAACCTCCAAGCTTATACCAATCCCGCGGCCTGCAACCACTTATGCACAGGCTTTTGGGGGTTATTTTTTCCGCTTACTTCAGGTTGATGATCTTCTTCGCCTCGTCCGGCTTCTTCACGCCCTTGTCCAGGGCCTTCCTGGCCGCTTCCTTGGCTTCCGGGATGCGCCCTTCCGAGTGCAGCACCTTGGCCAGGTTGAGGTAGGTCTCGCCGTCCTTGGACAGCGGCGCGGCCTTCTGCCAGTTCTCGATCGCCTGCGGGACCTGGTCGGTGTAGTAGTAAGACTGGGCGAGCGCGAGGTAGACCTGGTAGTCGGGCTTGAGGATGCCCTTCTGCAGGCCTTCGTTGATCACCGCGATGACGTCCTTCTCGTGGTTGTCGGTGTTGGCGTAGATCGAGTACAGCTGCTTGTACTCCTTCTCGTCCGTGAGCTGGCCGCTGGCGCGCAGCTTGTCCATCACCGCTGCGGCCTTGTCCATCTGGTCGGCCTGCATGTACATGCTGGCCAGGTTGAGCTGGGCCTTCTTGTCGTTCGGGTTCTTGGCGGCCAGCTGCTCGGCGGCGGCGACCGCCTCGCCGGTCTGGCCGGCCTCGGCGTAGGCGGCCATCAGCAGCTGGTTCCAGCTGTCCTTCGGTTCCGGCGAGGCGGCGATCGCCTGCTTGAGCACCGGAATGGCCTCGGCGTACTTCTCGTTCTGGTACAGCGCCTGGCCCTTGATGATCAGGTCTTCCGGGCGCTGCGAATGGGTCTCGGACAGGTACTTGTCGAGCGTGGCCAGGCCGGCGTCGTACTCGTTGTCCTGCAGCTGCAGCTGGGCCAGCATCAGCATCGACTGGTAGTGGCCGTTGTTGTCCAGCGCGTTGAGGTCGATCGCCTGCTTGAGGTAGGCCTTGGCGGCGGCGGGGTCGTCGAGGTTGTAGGCGGCCTGCGCGGCCAGCTGCGCGGCCAGGGCCTTGTCGGCCTCGTTGGCGCCGGCGTTGGCGATGATCTCGTCGGCCTGCGTGCGCACCGACGCGTAGTCCTCGCCCTTGTTGAACGTGTCGATGAGCTTCTGCAGCTTGCTGCCCATCTTCGCGGAGTTCTTGACCTTGGGCGCCTCGCGCGTGGCCTGCGGGTACAGGTCCTTCGCCTTGTCGTCCTTCGACTTGCGCCCCTGGCGTTCGGAGGAGCGGCTGTCGGACTGCGCGAACGCATCGGCGACGACGGCCCCGCCCAGCGATGCGGCAATGAACAGGGACAACAGTGCTTTCTTGCGGATGGGCAGTTTCATGGTGACCTCGGCTGGACCGCACGCAGCGGTACGGGAGTGAAACGCAGGCTGTACGGAAAGTGAGCCGGCAAACTTAGCAGAAACTTTTCCGCCGCGAAAACGATTTCCATGCTGTGCTGCGGCAAAATTCCGGCTCAACCGCACCGGGGATTGCGGCCGTCGCGCCGGGCCTGCGCGTAGACCGGCTCCAGGGCGGGCGTGTCGCGCTGCAGTTCGCGGATGCGGTTGGCGGGATCCGGGTGGGTGGACAGCCATTGCGGCTGGCGCGATCCGCCGGCGGCGATCATGTTCTGCCAGAGGTTCACCGCCTGGGCCGGGTCGAAGCCGGCCTGGGCCATCAGCCGCTGGCCGACCACGTCGGCCTCGCTTTCCTGGGTGCGCGAACCCGGCAGCAGGAACATGGTCTGGGCGGTCATGCCGCCGAACTGGTTGACGGCATTGGCCGCGCCGCTGCCGTAGGCGGCGCCGGCCAGGGCGCCGAGGATGCCGAGGCCGGTCTGCGCGCCCATCTGGCGGGTGATGCGCTCTTCGTGGTGGCGCGAGATGACGTGGCCGATCTCGTGCCCGAGCACGGCGGCCAGCTGGTCCTGGTTCTTGGCGACGGTGAAGATGCCGGTGTTCACGCCGACCTTGCCGCCGGGCAGGGCGAACGCGTTGGGTTCGTTGTCGACGAACACCGCGGTTTCCCAGGGGGTGCTGCGCCATTGCGGCGGCAGCTGCGCGACCAGGGCACCGACCACGCACTTCACGTAGGCGTTCTGCTGGCCGTTGGTGCTGACCTTCTCCTTGGCCTTGGTTTCGGCGAAGGCCTGGGCACCCAGTTGGTCGAGCTGTTGCTGGGAGACGCCCCCGATCACCTGCCGGCGTCCGGTGGGCGAAGTGGTGGTCGCGCACCCGGCCACGACGAGGGCCACCAGCGCTCCCAACAGGACTCGTTTCATCTGGATATCCCCGTGGAACCGGCGCCATTGTGTTCGCCGGTGGCTTAACTTTTCGTCAAGCGTCACGGAATGCCGAACCAGTGCAACGCGGCCAGGGCCACCGCGTTGTTCAGGCCGTGCGCGACGATCGGCGCCCACAACGTGCCGGTGCGCCAATAGAGCCAGGCGAAGGCCGCGCCCATCGTGCCGTAGACCAGCCAGAGCTGCAGGATCGCCCAGGGGCCGTTGCCGCTGATGCCGGGCACCTCGTGCAGCAGTGCGAACGCCAGGCTGCTCAGCAGCATGCCGAGCCAGGGCCGGCCGGCGGCGAGCAGGCGGCCGAACAGGACGCGCCGGAACAGCAGTTCCTCGTAGGCCGGCGCGAGCGCCACCGCGAACACGACCAGGAACCACGGGTACTGGTCGATGGCCTGTTCCATCAACGCGAGGTTGGTCGGCACCGGATGGATGCCCAGGAACTCGGCCACCGAGCCGACCAGGGCGCTGAACGCGAACACGCCGATCGCCACGGCGACGACCAGGCCCCAGGTCGAGCGGCGCGCGATCGCGGCGCGCGAGGCCTGCCGCTCCTGCGCGCTGGCGCGGCGGCGCCAGAAGTACAGCAGCAGCGCCGCCGAGGCGGTGCTGGCCAGCGCGATCAGCATCTGCGCCATCGCGCCGGGCTGGCCTATGCCCTCGGCGATCCGTTCGGGCGCCGGGGCGATGCCCTGGCGGTGGCTGGCCATCGCCAGTTCGAATCCGCGGAAGACGCCCCAGACCACGCTGGCCGCGACGCTGACCACCAGCAGCACGCCGAGGCCGATCAGCAGGTCGATGAAGAATCCCAGGACGGGCGTTCCCGCGCGGGGCGGCAAGGCAGGCACGGTAACGGTGGAAGAAGGTGCCTGCGGTTCGGTCATCGCGATTCCGGGAAGGGCAGGAAGTGCACGCCGCCGCACCCGGAGGGGCGGCGGCGATCGGCACCGGATTGTGTCAGATATCCAGGTTGGCGACCTTCAGCGCGTTGTCCTCGATGAAGTCGCGGCGCGGTTCGACCACGTCGCCCATCAGCGTGCTGAAGATCTGGTCGGCGGCGACCGCGTCCTCGATCCGGACCTGCAACAGGCGGCGCGTGTCCGGATTGACGGTGGTGTCCCACAGCTGTTCCGGGTTCATTTCGCCCAGGCCCTTGAAGCGCTGGATCTGGCGGCCCTTCTTCGCCTCCTCGAGCAACCAGGCCTGGGCCTGGCCGAAGCTGGTCACCTCCACCGACCTGGCGCCGCGGGCGATGCTCGCGCCTTCGCGGACCAGGCCGTGCAGCAGTTGCGCGGCCTGGTGGATCGCGCGCAGCTCGCCGCCGTCGAACGCCGACAGCGGCAGCACCTGGATGTGCTCCTCGCCCATGTGGCGGCGGGTCACCAGCACCGCGGCGGGGCGCTGGTCGTTCGGCTCCTGCAGCTCCAGGCTGAAGCGCGGGCTGCCCAGGCTGCCCAGGTTCAGGCGCGTGGCCAGCGCCTGCAGGCCTTCGCCCGCGGCCGCGGCGCGCAGGTGTTCCAGGTCCATCGGCACGAAGTCGAGCAGGGCCTCGAGCAGGTTGCGGTCGTAGCGGTGCGCATTGCGCTCGATCGCGTCCTGCGCGGCGGCGTAGGCCAGGAGCAGCTTCTCCAGGGCCACGCCCTCGATCGGCGGTTCGCCTGCGGCCGGCACCAGCGAGGCGCCTTCCACCGCGCTGCTGGCGAGATAGCTGTCCAGCGCCGGGTCGTCCTTCAGGTACAGCTCCTGCTTGCCCTGCTTGATCTTGTACAGCGGCGGCAGGCCGATGTAGACGTGGCCGCGCTCGATCAGCTCCGGCATCTGGCGGTAGAAGAACGTCAGCAGCAGGGTGCGGATGTGCGCGCCGTCCACGTCGGCGTCGGTCATGATGATGATCTTGTGGTAGCGCAGCTTGTCCGGGTTGTACTCGTCGCGGCCGATGCCGGTGCCCAGCGCGGTGATCAGCGTGCCGACCTGGTCGGAGGACAGCATCCGGTCGAAGCGCGCGCGTTCCACGTTGAGGATCTTGCCGCGCAGCGGCAGCACCGCCTGGTTCTTGCGGTTGCGGCCCTGCTTGGCCGAGCCGCCCGCCGAGTCGCCCTCGACGATGAACAGCTCGGACAGCGCCGGGTCCTTCTCCTGGCAGTCGGCCAGCTTGCCGGGCAGGCCGGCGATGTCGAGCGCGCCCTTGCGGCGGGTCAGGTCGCGGGCCTTGCGCGCCGCTTCGCGGGCGCGGGCGGCGTCGACGATCTTGCCGGCGATCGCGCGGGCCTCGTTCGGGTTCTCCTGCAGGAACTCCTCCAGGCGCGCGCCGAAGGTGGCTTCCACCGCCGGCTTGACGTCCGAGCTGACCAGCTTTTCCTTGGTCTGCGAGGAGAAGCTCGGGTCGGGCACCTTCACCGACAGCACCGCGATCATGCCCTCGCGCATGTCGTCGCCGGTCAGGCTGATCTTGGCCTGCTTGGCGATGCCGTTCTGCTCGATGTAGTTGGTCAGGGTGCGGGTCAGCGCCGCGCGGAAGCCGGCCAGGTGGGTACCGCCGTCCTTCTGCGGGATGTTGTTGGTGAAGCAGTACATCGTTTCCTGGTAGGCGTCGGTCCACTGCAGCGCCACGTCCACGACGATGCCGTTGGATTCGCCGGTCACCGAGATCACGTTCGGGTGCAGCGGGTTCTTCAGTTGCGCCAGGTGCTCGACGAAGCTGCGGATGCCGCCCTCGTAGTGGAAATCGTCGCGGCGGCCTTCGCCGCGCTCGTCGACCAGGGTGATCTTGACCCCGGAATTGAGGAACGACAGCTCGCGCAGGCGCCGCGCCAGGATCTCGTAGTGGAACTCGACGTCGGTGAAGATCTCCGCCGCCGGCTTGAAGCGCAGCGTGGTGCCGCGCTTGGTCGAGGGCTCCAGCTGCTTGAGCGGGTACTGCGGTTCGCCCAGGGCGTATTCCTGCTGCCAGTGGAAGCCGTCGCGCCAGATGTCCAGCCACAGGTGCTCGGACAGGGCGTTGACCACCGACACGCCGACGCCGTGCAGGCCGCCGGAAACCTTGTAGCTGTTGTCGTCGAACTTGCCGCCGGCGTGCAGCACGGTGAGGATCACCTCTGCCGCGGAGACGCCTTCTTCCTTGTGGATGTCGACCGGGATGCCGCGGCCGTTGTCGGAGACCGAGACCGAACCGTCGGCCAGGATCTTCACCACGATGTCGTCGGCGTGCCCGGCCAGGGCCTCGTCGACCGAGTTGTCGACCACCTCGAACACCATGTGGTGCAGGCCCGTGCCGTCATGGACGTCGCCGATGTACATGCCCGGTCGCTTGCGGACGGCCTCCAGGCCACGCAGCACGGTGATCTTGCTGGAATCGTAGGTGCCGTTGGACGGCGTGGTGTTCTGTTCTTCGGTCATTCGCTTGCCGTGGGCTCCACTGCACCGCATGTCACGACGGCAGTCGCGACACACCGGGGAAGAAAGGAAGGAGTGGTGTCGAGTATACCAGCCGGGCCCGGCCGGCCGGTCCCCGGCGAGCGACGACGCCCGGTCAGGCCGCTAACACGACGCCTTGTTCCACGTGGAACAAGGCATGCGGCAACGCCAGTTCGGCGATCGCCGTGGGAATCTCGGTGGCGGTGATCATGACCTGCGCCGGGGCCGCCGCCAGATGCTCGAGCACCCGCCGCTGGTGGTGGCGGTCCAGTTCGGAGCCGAGGTCGTCCAGGGCGACGACCGGCCACTGCCCGCGCACTCCGGCGAAGTCCTCCGCCTGCGCCATCAGGCAGGCCAGGGCGGTCAGCTTGGCCTGCCCGCGCGACAGGGCGTCGCGGCCGGGGATCGCGGCGTACTCGGTCTTCCAGTCGGCGCGGTGCGGGCCCACCGAGGTGTAGCCGTACTGCCGGTCGCGCTCGCGGGCGAGGAGCAGGGCGTCCGACAGCGGCAATTCCTGGCGGCGCCAGCCCGGGGCGAACTCCAGGCCGGTGATCTCGAGCCCCGGCGCGATCCGTTGCGCCAGCGGCACCGCCCGTTCCTGCAGCCGTTCCAGGTAGCGCAGGCGCCGCGAGGTCAGGAGCTCCCCGGCGTCGGAAAGCTCCCGATCCCAGGCGTCGAGCGCCGCGTTTGGGTATCCGCCCTGTTTGAGCAGGGCGTTGCGCTGCTTGAGGGCCCGCGCATAGCGGCGCCAGAGCGGCAGGAAGTCAGGTTCCACGTGGAACAACCCCCAATCCAGGAAGCGCCGCCGGGCTTCGCCGCCGCCGCTGATCAGCGCATGGCTGCCGGGCTCGAAGGTCACCACCGCCAAGGCCGCGCACAAGCTGCTCATCTGGCTGACGTCCTCGCCATCCAGGCGCCCCTTCCAGTCCTGGCCGGTGTGGCGCAGGCCGACCCGTCGCCGCAAACCGGAGTCCGCGCCTTCGAGCGGCTCCTCCCACTCCACGTACACGTCCAGTGCCGGTGCGCCTTGCCGGATCAGGCCATCGCGGACCCGGCCACGGAAGCTGCGCCCATAGGCCATCAGGTGCAGGGCTTCCAGCAGCGTCGTCTTGCCGGCGCCATTGTCGCCGACGATCAGGTTCAACCCGGCGGCAGGACGCAGCTCGGCCGCCTCGAAGCGGCGCATGTGATGGAGAGCGAGACGGTGGATGCGCATGCGGGTCGATCACGGGTTCGCGCCCGCGAATCCGCGTGGCGCGACAGCATACGTGAAACCGTCCCGGAGCTGCCCGGGCGCGGGAGGTGCGACTCGCACGGTGGCCGCCGCTGTAGGCAAGCTGTGGACAACTCTGGCGGGCAATGGGGAGATCCAGGCCATGATGAGCTTATCCACACCCTATCCTCAGCCTCAGGGCGGGAAATCGACTGGGTTTCGCGACCATAAATATCTTTAAGATCAAACAGATAGGCATGATTCCCACGAAATCTGGCTCTACCACCACAGCAGATATCCAAGATATTTAAAGCTTTGAAGCATGATGAAGCCGCTCGGCCCGGCACCCCGGGCATCGCTTCGCATGCCGGAATCTGGACCTTCCAGGCGCATCCCGTACGCTCGATCGCCCGCCGGCATGAAGTCGAACGAAGCCGCGCGCTACAACGGATGGCAGCGCGCATCCCGCCCAATGCTGCCCCGAAAAACGAAACGCCCGGCATGGCCGGGCGTTCGATCCTGCGTGTTCCACGTGGAACCGGATGTCACAGGCGCAGCGGCATCACCACATGGCGCGATTTCTCGCTGCTCGACTCGCGCACCAGCGCCGAGGAGTTGGCGTCGCGCAGCTGGATGATCACGAACTCGTCGCGCAGCGCCGACAAGGCGTCCAGCAGGTAGTTCACGTTGAAGCCGATCGCCAGGTCGCTGACCTTGGTCTCGGCCTCGACCTCTTCCTGCGCTTCTTCCTGCTCGGGGTTGTGCGCGCTGATCTTCAGCTGGCCCGGCGAGACTTCCACGCGCACGCCGCGGTACTTCTCGTTGGACAGGATCGCCGCACGCTGCAGCGCCGCGCGCAGGGATTCGCGGTCGATCTTGACTTCGCGGTCCGCGCCGATCGGGATCACCGCCTCGTAGTCCGGGAACCGGCCGTCGATCAGCTTGGAGGTGAAGGTCACGTCGTCGCGCTTGACCCGCACGTGGCTGCGGCCGACTTCCAGTTCCAGCTCGCGATCGCCGCCCTCGAGCAGGCGCTGCAGCTCGGTCACGCCCTTGCGCGGCACGATGATCTGGCGCTTGGTGCCGGTCTCGCCTTCCAGCGGCGTCTCGCACAACGCCAGGCGGTGGCCATCGGTCGCCACGCAGCGCAGCGTGCTGTCGCGCAGGTCGAACAGCAGGCCGTTGAGGTAGTAGCGCACGTCCTGCTGCGCCATCGCGAACGCGGTGCGCTCGATCAGCTCCTTGAGCGAAGCTTCCGGCACGGCCACGCGCTCGGTGGCTTCCACCTCGTCGACCGACGGGAAATCGTTGGCCGGCAGCGTGGCCAGCGTGAAGCGGGAGCGTCCCGCCTGCACGGTGACCTTGTCGCCCGATTGCGTCACCGTGACGCGGCTGCCGTCGGGCAGGGCGCGCACGATGTCGAACAGCTTGCGCGCCGGGATCGTGGTCTCGCCGTCCTGCGCGTCTTCCACTGCGGCGCGCGAGATCATTTCCACTTCCAGGTCGGTGCCGGTCAGCGACAGCTGGCCGTTCTGCACCTGCACCAGGAAGTTGGCAAGGACCGGCAGGGTCTGACGGCGTTCGACCACGTTGACGACCTGGGCCAACGGCTTGAGAAAGGCTTCGCGCTGCAGTGTGAAACGCATGTGGTTCCGTGTCCCTATGCTTTAAAGATGTGGAATAAATCAAAAGCTTGGTGGTGCTGGTAGTTGCAGATTTCGCGGAAAACTACCTTAACTATATGTTTTGAAAGGATTTTTCTTCCTTGAAACCCTTTGGATGACTGCCTGCGGAGTTCCGGGAAAAGCTGTGGATAGTTTTTCCCCGGATCCCGCGCGCCAGTTTATCCACAGATTCTCCCCGATTTGCCCGCCGATCATGCACCGAATTGTCCTTGAGATGCGCGGTGCGTGGCATGGAATCACTCGCTGAGCTTGCGGATCAGCTTGTCCCAGTCCTCGCGCAGCTTGCCGTCGGTCTCCATCAGGCTCTTGATCTGCCTGCAGGCGTGCAGGACCGTGGTGTGGTCGCGCCCGGCGAAGGCGTCGCCGATCTCCGGCAGGCTGTGCTCGGTCAGCTCCTTGGCCAGCGCCATCGCGACCTGGCGCGGGCGCGCCAGCGAGCGGGTGCGGCGCTTGGACAGCAGGTCCTTGATCTGCAGCCCGTAGTAGTCGGCCACGGTCTTCTGGATGTTGGGAATACCGATCGCCTGCTGCTGCGCGCGCAACAGGTCGCGCAAGGTTTCCTGCGCGAACTCGACGGTGATCGCGCGGCCGGTGAAGTTGGCGCGCGCCACCAGCGTGTTGAGCGCGCCTTCCAGGTCGCGCACGTTGGATCGCATCTTCTTGGCGATCAGGAACGCCACGTCGTCGGGGATCTCCGCGCCGCGCTCGCGCGCCTTGGCCAGCACGATCGCCGCGCGGGTCTCGAAATCGGGCGGGTCGATCGCCACCGACAGGCCCCAGGCCAGGCGCGACTTCAGCCGCGGCTCCAGGCCCTCGACTTCGCGCGGATAGCGGTCGCAGGTCAGGATGATCTGCTGGCGACCGTCGAACAGCGCGTTGAAGGTGTGGAAGAACTCTTCCTGGGTGCGGTCCTTGCCGGCGAAGAACTGGATGTCGTCGATCAGCAGCGCGTCGATCTGCTGGAACTGGCGCTTGAACTGGTCCATGGTCTTGTCCTGCAGCGCCCGGATCATCGCGCTGAAGAACTGTTCCGACCGCAGGTACATGATCCGCGCGCTCGGGTTGGCCTGGCGCATCGCGTTGCCGGCCGCGAACATCAGGTGGGTCTTGCCCAGGCCGGTGCTGCCGTACAGCAGCAGCGGGTTGTGCGCGCGGTCGCCCGGCTTCTGCGCCGCCTGGAACGCCGCCGCCAGGCCGAGCTGGTTGCTGCGGCCCTCGACGAAGTTGGCGAAGGTGTAGTGCGGATCGAGGTTGCTGGTGAACGGCACCATCGCCGGCGCGGGCGCGGCATGCGGCGTGGCGCCCGCCGCCGCGGGCGGCGGCAGCGGTTCGGCCGGCTTCGGGCGCGAGCCGACCGCCAGGGCCACCTCGCCGTTGCCGGCGTAGTGGGCGAGCAGCTCGCGGATGCGGACCAGGTAGCGCTCGCGCACCTGCTCGACGATGAAGGCGTTCGGGGCGTACAGCACGACGCTGTCGGCGCGTTCGTCGGCCTGCAGCGGTTTCAACCAGGTATGGACGTCTTCCGGCGGAAATTCGGCTTCGAGACGTTCAAGGCAGCGGGGCCAAGCTTCCATCAAAGTGTATTCATCCAGAGCCGGGCGAAAGCGCGCAGAAATGCGCCGTGCGGGTCGCCCGGTGAGTCAAGAAACGGATGGGCCAGACTACCACCGGACCCCGGTTTTTCCCAGACTTATTCACAGGTACATCCACAGCGTGCATGGCCCCGTGGAAACGCTGCGCAATCAATGGCTTGACCCAGGGGCTTCAACCTCTATAGAATTTCCGGTTCTTTCGTATCCCTTCATGCAGAGGCCCCCATGGCCACCAAGCGCACCTATCAACCCAGCAACCTCAAGCGCAAGCGCGACCACGGCTTCCGCGCCCGTATGAAGACCGCCGACGGCCGCAAGGTCCTGGCTCGTCGCCGTGCCAAGGGCCGCAAGCGCCTGAGCGCTTGATTGCCCTGCCGCTGAACGCGGCCAAGGCAATCCCTACCGTGATCGAATCCCACCCGCGCAGGCGATTCCCTCGCTCTGCGCGGGTTCGCACGCGCGCCGAATACACGGTCGTCTTCGACCAGGCGCGCCGCTGTTCCGATCCGCTGCTGAGCCTGCACTGGCGATCCGCCGACACGCCGCCCCGGCTGGGAATGGCGGTGTCGCGCAAGGTCGATGCCCGGGCCGTGGGCCGCAACCGCATCAAGCGCACCCTGCGCGAGACGGTCCGCCACCTCCTGCCGTCGCTGGCCGGCGGCGACTACGTCGTGGTCGCACGCCAGGGCGCCGCCCAGGCCAGCAACGAACAGATCCGCCAGGCCTTGCTGCGCCTGCTGCGCCGCGCCGGCGCATTGCCCGTGCCTGCCGCGGACGGCACAATGCCGCCGCCCACCGGGGCCGCTGCCTCCCCTTCACCGAACGAGCCGGAACGCCGTTCCGACTGAGCCGAGTTGCTGCCTGATGAACCAGACCCGTGTATTCCTGATTTTCGCCTGGCTGATGGTCGCAGCGCTGCTGTGGATGGAGTGGAACCGCGAGAAGAGCGCTCCTCCCGCCCCGCCGGCCGCCACCCAGGCCGTGCCGGCCGCGCGCGATGCCGACGTGCCGGGCGCCCCGGCGCAGGCCGTGCCGCAGGCCACGGGCACGCCGGCCGCGGCGGCCGTTGCCGAGACCGGTCCCGCGGCCGCGGCACCGATCGTCACCGTCACCACCGACGTGCTGCGCCTGAAGCTCGACGGCCGCAGCGTGATCGACGCGCAGCTGCTCGAGTTCCCGCAAAGCAAGGAACCCGGCGCACCGCCGGTGGACCTGCTGACCGACGAGCCGGCGCATCCGTACAGCGCCACCAGCGGCTGGGCCAGCCAGGGCAACTCGCCAGTGCCGGGGATCGGCGGCTTCCGCCTGGAGCAGGCGGATACCCGCGAATTCACGCTGGGCCAGGGCCAGGACAAGCTGGTGATCCCGTTCGTCTGGAACGGCCCGGACGGCGTCAGCATCCGCCGCACCTTCACCCTGGAGCGCAACCGCTACGCGATCACGATCAAGGACGAGGTGGTCAACCGCGGCAGCGCGCCGTGGACCGGCTACGTGTTCCGCAAGCTGAGCCGCGTGCCGGCGATCCTCAGCCGCAACATGACCAACCCGGATTCCTTCAGCTTCAACGGCGCGACCTGGTACAGCCCGCAGGAGGGCTACGAGCGCCGCGCGTTCAAGGACTACGCCGACGATGGCGGCCTCAACCGCCAGATCGCCGGCGGCTGGATCGCGCTGCTGCAGCACCACTTCTTCACCGCCTGGATCCCGCAGAAGGACCAGACCTCGCTGTACGTGCTGGCGCAGGACGGTCCGCGCGACGTGGCCGAGCTGCGCGGCCCGGCCTTCACCGTGGCGCCGGGCCAGAGCGCCAGCACCGAAGCGCGCCTGTGGGTCGGCCCGAAGCTGGTCGGGGCGATCGCCAAGGAGGACGTGAAGGGCCTGGACCGCGTGGTCGACTACAGCCGCTTCTCGCTGATGGCGGTCATCGGCCAGGGCCTGTTCTGGGTGCTCAACCACCTGCACGGGCTGATCGGCAACTGGGGCTGGGCGATCGTGGGCCTGGTGGTGCTGCTGCGTGCGGCGATGTACCCGCTGGCCGCGGCGCAGTACAAGTCGGCGGCGAAGATGCGCAAGTTCCAGCCGCGCCTGCAGCAGCTCAAGGAGCGCTACGGCGACGATCGCGCCAAGCTCAACCAGGCGATGATGGAGCTGTACAAGAAGGAGAAGATCAACCCGATGGGCGGCTGCCTGCCGGTGCTGATCCAGATGCCGATCTTCTTCGCGCTGTACTGGGTGCTGGTCGAGTCGGTGGAACTGCGCCAGGCGCCGTGGCTGGGCTGGATCCAGGACCTGACCGCGCGCGACCCGTACTTCATCCTGCCGATCATCAACATCGCGATCATGTGGGCGACGCAGAAGCTGACCCCGACCCCGGGCATGGATCCGGTGCAGGTCAAGATGATGCAGTTCATGCCGCTGGTGTTCGGCGTGATGATGGCCTTCGTGCCGTCCGGCCTGGCCCTGTACTGGGTGGTCAACGGCGGCCTCGGCCTGCTGATCCAGTGGTGGATGATCCGCCAGCACGGCGAGTCGCCGAGCAAGATCATCCACGACAACGTCGCCAAGTGATCCAAGGCCCGCCGCAAGGCGGGCCTTTTCGTTGCGGGACCCGCCGGGGGAGGGACTTCAGTCCCGGCAAGCGCGGGCGGCAAGGCGCCAGGGCCGGCGTCTTCCCGCGGAGGTGCCGTAGAATCGCGCGCACTCAACATGGACGAGTCCCCGCGATGCCCGTTGCCCTGCGTTCCCTGTCGGTCGTCCTGGCCTGCACGCTGCTGCTGGCCGGCTGCGGCAAGAAGGCCGCGGAGCAGGCTGCGGCCGATCCCGCCGCGGCGCCGGCCGCGAGCGCCGGGACGACGGCCAGCGAGAACGCCCAGGTGCGCGCGTTGCGCGCCCAGCTGCAGGCGCTGCTGGCCGGCCATCGCAAGATCATCGTGTTGCTGGCCGACGAGGACGCGCAATCCGAGCGCGACCGCGCGACCTCCGGCATGGTCGGGCAACAGCTTTTCCACGATGGGCTGGACCAGCGCGCCGCCATCGACGCGGCGTTCGACGCGCTGTTGAAATCCGGCGCGCCGGACCGGCTCGACGGCGTCGCCTCGCTGCTCGACTACATCGAATCGGCGCCGGACCTGTACGACGCCGACCGGCTGGCGTTCCGCGAGGTGCTGCGCGACCTGCAGGAACGCATCGGCCGCGACTCGGCGTTGCCGGCGGTGAAGCTGCACCAGCGCATCGGCGAGGACCTGGATGCGCTCGACGAGATCGAGCGCACCTACAACCGCGAGATCACCCGCATCTTCAGCCGCTTCGACACCACCCGCGCGATCGCGCAGAAGCGCGAGAAATGGGAGGACTACGTCGCCCACCTGCGCACGCTGTACCCACGCGAGGCGATCCTGCGCGACTACGGCGTGGTCGAGCCGTACCCGATGCCGATGGGCGACGGCGAGCGCGAGATCTTCGGGCGCGACCTGCCGCCGAAGACCGTGGCGCTGACCTTCGACGACGGCCCGCACGGCGCCTATACCGACGAGATCGTGGCGATCCTCAAGCGCTACGACGTGCCCGGCGCGTTCTTCGAGGTCGGGCGCAACCTCGGCCGGCTCGACGCCGACGGCAAGCCGCGACTGGCGCCGCTGGCCAAGGTCAGCCGCGGGCTGATGGAGGAAGGCTACGCGGTCGGCAACCACAGCCTCACCCACGCGCAGCTGTCCAAGACCACCGGCGCCGCGCTGCGCAGCCAGGTGCTGGACGCCGATACCCTGCTGCGCGCGGTGGACGACAAGCGCGCGCCGCTGTTCCGCTTCCCGTACGGCGCGCGCAACGCCGAAGGCCTGCAGGTGCTGAAGGAGGCGGGGCTGAAATCGGTGATGTGGAACATCGATTCGCTGGACTGGGCCGACCCGGTGCCGGACTCGATCGTGCAGCGCGTGCTCGGCCAGGTGGCCAAGGAGCAACGCGGCATCATCCTGTTCCACGACATCCACGATCGCGCGGTCAAGGCGCTGCCGCAGATCCTGGACAAGCTCACCGCCGACGGCTACCAGTTCGCCGGATGGAACGGGCGCGATTTCACCGTGGCGCGCCCGCGCGGCGAGGCCGCGGCCGATGCCACGGTCACCACCGGCTACGAGAAGTCGTGGGCGCTGGTGATCGGCATCGACGACTACGCCAAGTGGCCCCGGCTGGAATACGCCGCCAACGATGCGCAGGCGATCGCCGATGCGCTGACCGGGCGCTTCGGCTTCCCGTCCTCGCAGGTGATCGTGCTGAAGAACGGCGAGGCGACCCGCAACAACATCCTGGCCGCGTTCCACGACCGCCTGGCGGACGGGCGCACGCAGAAGAACGACCGCGTGTTCGTGTTCTTCGCCGGGCATGGCGCCACGCGCCGGCTCGCTTCCGGGCGCGAGCTGGGCTACATCATCCCGGCCGATTCGGATCCGGCCGAGTTCGCCAGCGACGCGATCGCGATGAGCGACATCCAGAACATCGCCGAGAGCCTGCAGGCCAAGCACGTGCTGTTCGTGATGGACGCCTGCTACAGCGGGCTCGGCCTCACCCGCGGCGGTGGCGGCGTCAACGCCTACCTGCGCGAGAACGCGCGGCGCGTGGGACGGCAGATGCTCACCGCCGGCGGCGCCGACCAGCAGGTCGCCGACAGCGGGCCGGACGGCCATTCGGTGTTCACCTGGGTGCTGCTGCAGGCGTTGTCGGGCAAGGCCGACCTCAATGGCGATGGCCTGATCACCGGTACCGAGCTGGCCGCGTACGTCGCGCCGGCGGTGTCGGCGGTATCGCAGCAGACTCCGGCGTTCGGCAGCCTGCCGGGGTCGCAGGGCGGCGAGTTCGTGTTCCAGGTGCCGCAGGCCGAGGAATTCCTCACCGCCGATACCGCGCAGCTGCCGGCCGACGCGATCGCGCTCAACAACCGGGTGGACAAGGCGCGGCCGGCCGATGCCGCCGCGCCGGCGCCGGTGATGGTGAAGGACCTGCAAGGCGGCGAATCCAGGCTGGTGGTGCCGGCGGCGGCCAAGCTCGGCGACCGCCAGCTCGCGCAGCGTGCCAACGAGCGTGGGCTGCAGCTGTACAAGGAGAAGCGCTACGACGAGGCCGCCGCGCAGTTCGCGGAGGCGCTGAAGCTGCGGCCGGATTTCGCGTTGGCGGCCAACAACCTCGGTTTCGTCTATTACCGGCAGGGGCGTTACGCGGAGGCGGCGCGCTGGCTGGAGAACACGCTGAAGATCGATCCTTCGCGGGCGGTGGCCTATCTCAACCTGGGCGATGCCTATTACCAGGCCGGGCAGCATGCGAAGGCTCGCACGGCTTATGCGACATACCTGGAGTTGCAGCCCCAGGGGGCGGTGGCGGAACAGGTGCGCGGTCGGCTGCACGAGTTATAGGTGCCCGGCGGGACCCGGCGATGTGGGATCATGCGCTTTCCTTCTCCCGTTCGCGGGAGAAGGTGCCCGGAGGGCGGATGAGGGTGCTTTGGCTTCTTGCTTCCTGCTTTAGGAGCAAAAGCTTTCGCCCTTGGGCGAGTCACTTTTCCTTGCTCGTGCAAAGAAAAGCAACCCAAAGAATGCGCGCCCCAGGTCTCCGCGCCTTCCGCGCGGCGCGCTCCAGGTCCGCTGCACCAGCGGGATTCTTCGACGGGACCTCCTGTCCCGGCGAAAAACGACGCACTCGTCCGCTGCGCGGACGAGCCCGGGGCATTCGCCGCGCGGCGAATGCCCGCCCGCCGGGGCGAAGCAGTGCTTCGCCTTTTTCCGGCGAGCCCATGTGCGCCGCCCTGCGGGGTTATTCCTGCTGGCTCCGCCGCTGCGAATGGTGGGCCCGGTAAGTCAAAAGCGGAAAGCCAAGTCAAAATCACGAGCAACAGCAACAGCAACAGCAACTTTACTGATCGATAGCGATACGCCTTGACCCACGACGCCATGACCACCAACAACGACACCATCGTCGCCATCGCCACCGCGGCCGGAGCCGGTGGGGTGGGGATGCTGCGCGTTTCCGGGCCACGGGCCATGGAGATCGCGGCCGGGCTCGGCATCGCCGGGCTGGAGCCGCGGCGTGCGCGCTACGCGCGCTTTCTCGATGCGCGCGGCGAGACGATCGACGATGGCATCGCGCTGTGGTTTCCGGCGCCGCGCAGCTTCACCGGCGAGCACGTGCTGGAACTGCAGGGACACGGCAGCCCGGTGGTGCTGCGCCGGCTGCTGGCGCGGTGCATCGGGCTGGGCGCGCGCCAGGCGCGGCCCGGGGAGTTCAGCGAACGGGCGTTCCTCAACGGCAAGCTCGACCTGGCCCAGGCCGAGGCCATCGCCGACCTCATCGCCGCCGGCGACGAGCGCGCCGCGCGGGCGGCACGACGCTCGCTGGATGGCGTGTTCTCCCGGCGCGTGGAGGAGGTGGCCGGGCAGATCACCCGGCTGCGCATCCACGTCGAGGCCGCGATCGATTTCGTCGACGAGCCGATCGACACGCTGGGCGGCGAACAGGTGCGCGCGGGATTGGCGCAGGCCGCCGAGGTGCTGGCGCGCCTGCGGCGCGATGCCGAACGCGGCCGCAAGCTGCGCGACGGCCTGCACGCGGTGCTGGTCGGTCCGCCCAATGCCGGCAAGAGCTCGCTGCTCAACGCGCTGGCGGGCAGCGAGCGCGCCATCGTCACCGAGGTCGCCGGCACCACCCGCGACACGCTGCGCGAGACGATCCGCATCGACGGCCTCGAACTGGTGCTGGTGGACACCGCGGGGCTGCGCGAGGGCGGCGATGCGATCGAGCGCGAGGGCATGCGCCGCGCGCGCGACGAACTGCATCGCGCCGACCTGGCGCTGGTGGTGATCGACGCGCGCGACCCGCAGGCCGGCCGCGCCGCGGTCGCCGATGCGATCGAAGGCGTGCCGCGCCGGTTGTGGATCCATAACAAGCGCGACCTGCTCGGGGTACCGGCGACATTGGCCGAGGACGAGATCGCGGTCTCCGCCGCCACCGGCGAGGGGCTCGACGCGCTGCACGCGCGCCTGCGCACGCTGGCCGAAGGCGATGCCGGCGAGAGCGTCGACGGCGAGTTCACCGCGCGCGCGCGCCATGTCGAGGCGATCGCGCGGGCGGCCGGGCACGTCGCGGCCGCGTCGGCGGAGCTGGACCACGAGCGGCTGGAGCTGGCCGCCGAGGAACTGCGGCTGGCGCACGAAGCGCTGGGCGAAATCACCGGGCGGATGAGCGCGGACGAGCTGCTGGGCAGGATCTTCTCCAGTTTCTGCATCGGCAAGTAGGGCCGGGCCCGCCGCGTGCCGGGGCCGATCGGCAAGTCGCGCCGGTCGCCGGCCCATGGCACGGGGTCACACTGTTTTACGGGTGTAACCGGCGTGTCGCATAGCGGAAAGATCGCGGTCGCAGTGTTGCGGACCGGTTTCCCCCTCTCCCCCGCACCCTACATGCTCCGACCCACCGTCCTGCAGGCGGCGATCGCCGTCGCCCTGATGTCCTCCTTTTGCGCCCGCGCCGCCGAAGACGCCGCCCCGGCCCCGGCCGATGGCGGCGACGTACGCCAGCTCGACGCGGTCTCGGTGATCGGCCAGGGCGAGACCCGCCAGGTCCAGCGCATCACCCGCCAGGACGTGGAAGTGCTGCCGGCCGGCACCAGCATCCAGAAGCTGCTGGGCCGCATGCCGGGCGTGAACGTGCAATCCAACGACGCGTTCGGCGCCAACGAGGAATCGCAGAAGATCAGCCTGCGCGGCTTCAACGGCACGCGCCTGGGCTACACGCTGGACGGGCTCCCGCTCGGCGACAACGCCTACGGCAACTACAACGGCCTGAACGTCAGCCGCGCGCTGATCGCCGAGAACTTCGGCGGCGTCGAGCTGGCCTCGGGCATCGGCAGCCTCGGCACCGCCTCGACCAGCAACCTGGGCGGCACGATCCAGTACTACTCGGACGACCCGGCCAGCGTGTTCGGCGGGCGCATCGCGCAGACCGTCGGTTCGGACTCGAACCGGCGCACCTACCTGCGCGTGGACACCGGCGAATACAACGGCTTCTCGGCCTACCTGTCGGGCATCGACGCCAAGGCCGACATGTGGGCGCGCCCGTATTCGCCGACCACCACCCGCCAGTTCAACGGCAAGGCGGTGTACCAGTTCGACGCGGGCAAGATCACCGCGTTCGTCGATACCTCGCGCACCTCGCAGGCCGATTACGCCTACCTGTCCAAGAGCGGCATGCAGCGCGGGCTGGGCTGGGACTGGAACCTGTACGCGCCGGACTGGAACCGCGCCCTGGCCGCGGCCTACTGCGCGAAGGCGACCTTCGACGCCAGCCGCTGCGCCTACAGCGGCGGCGTGGACAACATCGACGACGCCTACTACCAGAGCCGCGCGCTGCGCGACGACGACCTGTACTACCTGGCCGGCGATTTCCAGCCGGCCGATGCGGTCGCGCTGCATGCGCAGGTCTACCACCACGAGAATGCCGGCCAGGGCCACTGGTGGGCGCCCGGCCAGGCCTCCAACCCCGGCACGCCGCAGGCATTGCCGATCTCGATCCGCAGCACCAACTACAGGATCAACCGCACCGGCGGCATCGCCTCGGTCGGTTGGGACCTGGGCCCGCACCATCTCGAGGCCGGCGTCTGGTACGAGCGCAACAAGCACCACGTCGAGCGCAACTTCTACTGGATCGACGGGCCGGTCGACGACGACACCTTCCTGGACGGCCCGGACCGCCGGCTGTTCTCGCAGGACTACGTGATCACCACCAAGCAGGCCTACGTGCAGGGCAGCTTCCAGCTGCTCGACGAACGCCTGAGCGTCGACGTCGGCGTGAAGAGCCCGCACACCACGATGACCGCGCGCGAGACGCCGGGAATCGCGGTGGAATCGCCGGTCGCCAACGGCGAACTGAAGGCGAGCAAGGCGCTGTTGCCGCAGGCCGGCCTGAGCTATCGCCTGGCCGAAGGGCAGGAAGTGTTCCTGTCGTACGCCAAGAACATCGCCGCGTTCCAGGGCGGCGGCGCCGGCGGCCCGCTGCTGGTGACGCAGGCCTCGTTCGACGCGACCCGCGGCAACCTGGAGCCGGAGGAATCGCGCACGATCGAAGGCGGCTACCGCTTCGTGCGCGGCGATGTCGAGGCGTCCCTGGCCGCCTACGACGTCAAGTTCGACAACCGCCTGCTGTCGCTCAACCCGTGCCCGAGCATCCAGCAGGGCACGACGCCGGCGTGCACGACGCGTTTCTACAACGTCGGTTCGGTGACCAGCCGCGGCGCCGAGCTGACGGTGCTGTGGAAGCCGAGCGAGCATTTCCAGTGGTACAACTCGGCCTCGTTCAATCGTTCGACCTACGACGACGACTACGTGCAGAACGGGGTGACGGTGCCGACCTCGGGCAAGACCACGGTGGATACGCCCAAGCGCATGTTCGCCAGCGAGATCGCCTGGACCTACGCGGGCTGGAACGCGAATCTCCGCGCGAAGTACGTGGGACAGCGTTACTACACGTACACCAACGACCAGGGCTTCGGCGGGTTCACGACGTTCGATGCGGGGGCGGGATACGACTTCGGGCAGGTGTCGGCGCTGCAGGCGCTTCGGCTCAGCGTCAATGTGACGAACCTGACCGACAAGCGGTATGCGGCGGACCTGAGCGGGTTCACCAACAGCGACCCGAACGGGCGGGTGTTGGCGTTCCATGCCAGTGCGCCGCGGCAGGTGTTCTTGACGCTGGATGCGAAGTTCTAGTGGGGGTGTTGTGCGGGAGGTTTTATCCTGCGCACTTCTTTGACCCTGTCCCTGTGAAGGCGGGGCCCACCAGTATCTTTGCTTCTGACGTTATCTATCAGCCCGCACCATCTCTCTATCGTCATTCCCGCGAAGGCGGGAAGCGCCTTTCAGCAGCCGAACGGCTGATCATCCAGGGACGTTGCTTTGCTTTTGGCTTTGGGCCTTTGGCAAAAAAGGCCAAAGCTTTCGCCTCCGGCGAGTTATCTTTCTTTGCTTGTGCACGCGCGCCGCAGGAGCGGCGCCGCACGGCGGAGCCGGCCCGAAGGGCGCGGCACAAGGATGTGCCGCGTAAAGAAAGGTAACCCAAAGAAGCGCTTCACAGCAGCCGAACGGCTGATCAAGCACACCCCGCCTGCGCGCCCGCAGCTGCGCTGCGGGTCCGCGGAGCCGGCGGGATTTTTCGACGGGGCATCCTGCCCCGGCGAAAAACGGCGCACTCGTCCGCTGCGCGGACGAGCCCGGGGCATTCGCCGCGCGAGGAAGCGTTACCCAATCCAAAGCAAAATCACGAGCAACAGCAACAGCAACAGCAACAGCAAGCCTGGTCGTGATCTTTGGATTGCTTCGAATCGCTGGATCCATTAACCGAACCTTGGAGTAGAGTGCTGCGATGACGATGCGTCGAATTCTGGTGTGCATGATGCTTTCGATCCTGGCTTCGCCGGTCCTGGCGGAGGCGCCGTTGGTGGCCAAGCCGCAGGTGTATGCGCATCGCGGGGCGAGTGCGCTGCGGCCGGAGCACACGCTGGCCTCGTATGCCAAGGCGATCGCCGATGGCGCGGATTTCGTCGAGCCGGACCTGGTCTCGACCAAGGATGGCGTGCTGGTGGCGCGCCACGAGAACGAGATCGGCGGGACTACCGACGTCGCCGGGCATCCCGAGTTCGCCGGCCGCAAGACCGCCAAGACCATCGACGGCGAGCGGGTGGAAGGCTGGTTCACCGAGGACTTCACCCTGGCGGAGCTGAAGACGCTGCGCGCGCGCGAGCGCCTGCCGCAGCTGCGCGGCACGCGCTGGGACGGGCAGTTCCAGCTGGTCACGTTCGACGAGATCATCGATTTCGTCGCCGCCGAAGCGGCCGCGCGCGGGCGGACGATCGGCATCGTCCCGGAGATCAAGCATCCCAGCTACTTCCAGTCGCTCGGCCTGGGCATGGAGGACAAGGTGCTGGCGACGCTGCGGGCGCACGCCTACACGCGCAGCGCGCCGGTAATGATCCAGTCGTTCGAGCGCGACAACCTGCGCTACCTGCGCGAGCGCATCGCACGCGGCTCGAACATCCGCCTGCTGCAGCTGATCGCACGCCCGGACGACGTGCCCGGCGACGTGCGCGCGCAGGGCGGGACCGCGCGCTATGCCGACATGCTCACGCCCGAGGGCCTGCGCGCGATCGCGCAGTACGCCGATGCGATCGGCCCCGAGCTGCGCGCGATCATCCCGCTCGATGCGGATAAGCGGCTCGGGACGCCCACCGCGCTGGTGCGCCAGGCGCATGCGGCCGGGCTGCAGGTGCAGCCGTACACGTTCCGCCCGGAGAACCACTTCCTGGCCGCCGACTTCCGCGACGGCACCGATCCGGCCAGGCGCAGCGACGACGGCTCGGTCGCCGAGATGCGCGCCTACCTGGAAGCCGGCATCGATGCGTTCTTCACCGACGACCCGGCGCTCGGGCGGCGCGCGGTCGACGGCCTGGCGCGCTGAATCCGGCGCGCCTCAGACGTACATGCCCTGGCGCAGGTTGATGCCGTATTCCAGCCAGGCCTTGAGCGCGCACAGCATCTGCGACCAACCCATGCAGTTGCCGTAGGAGGCCTGCAGGCCGGTCTGCGTGTGCTGCCAGCCTTCTTCCCGGATGTCGACGCGGGTGCGTCCATCCGGCAGCGCCTCGAAGTCGAACGTGACCGTGGTCTGGCGCTCGCGGTCGTCGGCTTCGGTCGGCGCCTCCTGCGAGGCCCAGCGCAGCACGATCCGCCGATTGGGCTCGACTTCCACGACATCCACCGGGAACTTGCCAGGAAAATCCGCGAACTCCCACCACACCGTGGTGCCGCCCTCGAGCCGGCCCTGGGCGCCGCCGGTGGTGAAGTAGCGCGAGAGCCGGGCGGGATCGGCCACGGCTTCGAACACCTCGGCGGCCGACTTGTCGATGTGGGCCGAGACGGAGAACTTCAGGTCCATGGCACTGCTCCGGTTCGTACGGGACGGCCAACATGGTACGGCGGCGGCGCGCGACCGGCGGTGATGCCGGCTCATCGCAGCAAGCGGCTTTCTGTGGGAGCGGCTTCAGCCGCGAAGGGCTTTCATGCAGATCCCTCTGCAACAGCCCGCACATCCATGTGCAGGGGTTCAAATGAGAAAGCCCCGTCGCGGCTGAAGCCGCCCCCACAGAAAGCCGCTCTTCCTACGGTTCTCGCGCCGCTAGTCGTTCGGCTCGCCGCGCGGCCGGAAGCGGATGACCACGCCGCCGGGCGAGCCCGGATCGCGCTGCCACAGCACCGGGACTTCGCGCGGGGACGGCGGCTCCAGGCCGTCCTTCTCGTCCAGGCGCTCGCCGTCGAGATCCTCGTCCTCGTCTTCCCAGCTGTAGCGCTTGCGCGGCGGCAGCGGGTCGCACAGGCGGAACAGCAGCGCCGCGATCACGCCGGCCATGGCGCCGCCCATGTGCGACTGCCAGGACACGCCGGGCTCGTGCGGCAGGATCGTCAGCAGCATGCCGCCGTAGAACAGGAACGCGATCATGCTGGTGGCGATCGCCGCGCGGTCGCGGCGCAGCACGCCGAGCACGAACACCAGGAACAGCAGGCCGTGGGTGATGCCGCTGGCGCCGAGGTGGCGGCTGCCGACATCGCCCAGCAGCCAGGCGCCCAATCCCGAGCCCACCCACAGCAAAGGCAGCGAGAACACGGTGGCGCGCGGGTAGACGCTGCCCGCCAGCGTGCCGAGGATCAGCAGGGCGAAGCTGTTGGCGCCCAGGTGCTCGAGCGAGCCGTGCAGCAACGGCGCGGTCAGCAGGCCGTGCAATCCCCCGACCTCGTGCGGCGCCACCGCCCAGGGGCGCCAGTCGAACATGCCCTGGCTGGCGAACACCGCCACCAGCAGCAGCACCGCGCCGAGGCTCAGGTTGAACGCGCGCAGGAGGCGGCTGCGGTCGAAACGCCCCTGCACGGCGGGATCCAGGGCGCTGGTTTCAGGGTCGCGGATGTCCATGGGGATCGGATGGCGGCGGCCCTGCGGTTTGCAAGGCCGCCGCGATGGGACGACGTCGGCGCCCGGCGGGACAATCCGCCGCCGCGAGTCGTCAGTGCTGCGGCTTGGGCGGGCGCGCCAGGCTCAGCGCGATGGTCGCCGCCAGGA
The DNA here is from genome assembly GCF_006386585.1 of Pseudomonas sp. Hp2. NCBI lineage: Bacteria > Pseudomonadati > Pseudomonadota > Gammaproteobacteria > Pseudomonadales > Pseudomonadaceae > Pseudomonas > Pseudomonas sp. Hp2. Next base: position 84,244 of record NZ_VAHJ01000004.1, on the reverse strand, counting down.
TCGCCGCGACCACGCCCAGCGACACCAGCACCGGGATCTTGTACACGTCGATCATCAGCATCTTGGCGCCGATGAACACCAGGATCACCGCCAGGCCGTACGGCAGCAGGTGGAAGCGATCCGCCATGCCCGCCAGCAGGAAGAACATCGCGCGCAGACCCAGCACCGCGAACACGTTGGAGGTGAGCACGATGAACGGGTCGGTGGTGATCGCGAAGATCGCCGGGATGCTGTCCACCGCGAAGATCACGTCGATCACCGCGATCAGGATCAGCACGACGAACAGCGGGGTGAACCAGCGCTTGCCGTCGCGCACCACGCTCAGCGCGTTGCCTTCGTAGGTGGGGCTCAGGCGCAGGTGGCCGCGCATCCAGCGCAGCACCGGGTTGGCCTCCAGGTCGGGCTCCTTGCCCGCCGAGAACCACATCTTGATGCCGGTCAGCAGCAGGAACGCGCCGAACACGTACAGCAGCCAGTGGAACTTGGCCAGCAGCAGCGTGCCGGCGAAGATCATGATCGCGCGCAGCACGATCGCGCCGAGCACGCCGATGATCAGCACGCGCTGGCGCTGCTCCTCCGGCACCGCGAAGTAGGTCATCAGCATCAGGAACACGAAGATGTTGTCGACCGCCAGCGATTTCTCGACCAGGTAGCCGGTCAGGAACTCCAGGCCGATGCGGTGCGCCTCCGCATCGCCCATCGTGCCGCGCAGGTACCACCACAGGCCGGCATTGAACAGCAGCGCCAGGGCCACCCAGCCGATGCTCCACCAGGCGGCTTCCTTGAAGGTGACCTTGTGCGGGCCGCCGTGGCGCATCAGCACCAGGTCGACCAGCAGGGCGGCGACCACGACGACCGCGAAACCGCCCCACAACCAGACATTGCCTATCGTTTCCATCGTTTTTCTTCCGGGTAATAGTCGAGAACGCTTCGGGAGCCGTCCGGCCGAGGCGTTGTTACACGGAGATCATGGATTCCGGGTGACGGACCTTCGCCTGGACGGCGAAGGTCTTGCTCGCAACCGCCGGTGGACCGGGCCGGTTGCCGTTGCACCGGAGCCTGCGGGCTCGAAATGACGGCGACAACGTCTGGGAGCTACTCCCCTTCTGGGGGCCATTCTGGCGGTGCCGGAGGGACGAGTCAATCGCCGGGCTGGCGATGTGTGAGCGGAACTTCAGGCCCGACGGGCCTTCCCGGGAAAGCCTGTCGGGACTGAAGTCCCTCCCACAGAGGTATCTGACGAATGCCACCGCTCTACCGTCCCCGGAGGAGCGGTTTTTGTGGGAGCGGCTTCAGCCGCGATGGGGCTTTCCTGCAGATCCCTCTGCAACAGCCCGCACATCCATGCGCGGGGTTCAAATGAGGCGGATCCCTCTGTAACAGCCTGCACATCCCTGTGCAGGGGTTCAAATGGGAACGCCCCATCGCGGCTGAAGCCGCTCCTACAAAAACCGCTCCCACAGGGGGCCGCCGGTAGAATAGGCGGATGAATACTGCCAATCCTGTCGTACGCCTCAAGAACGCCTGGCGCTCCAGCCATCCTTGGATCTTCCAGAAGCTGGTGGAAAAGCCCAGCGTCCGGCCCAAGCCGGGCAGCATCGTCGACGTGGTCGGGGTGGACGGCGAGTGGATCGGCCGCGGCTTCTACAACGGCCACTCGCGCATCGCGGTGCGGATCCTGGAGACCCGCCAGGACGTGCCTGTGGACGAGGCCTGGTTCGCGCGCAGGATCGCCGAGGCGGTGGAGCTGCGCCGCGAGGTGCTGAAGCTCGACGCGGTGTCCGATGCCTGGCGCGTGGTGCACAGCGAGGGCGACGGGCTGTCCGGGCTGGTCGTGGACCGCTACGGCGACCTGATCGTGGTCGAGTTCTTCGCCGCCGGCATGTTCCGCCATCGCGAATGGATCTACGCCGCACTGCGCCGGCAGTTCCCCGGCTGCCGCTTCCACAGCTTCGCCGACGAGCACGTGCAGAAGCAGGAGAGCTTCGATTTCCACAACACCAGCGGCACCGAGCCGGCGGTGATCACCGAGCACGGCATCCGCTTCCGCGCTGACCCGGCCGGCGCGCACAAGACCGGCTTCTTCGCCGACCAGCGCGAGAACCGGCAGTGGCTGAGCCAGCAGGTCGAGGGCAAGCGCGTGCTCGACCTGTGCTGCAACACCGGCGGATTCGCGGTGTACGCAGCCGCGCGCGGCGCCAGCGAGGTACTGGGCGTGGACATCGACCAGGACGTGATCCAGATCGCCAAGGGCAACGCCAAGCTCAACAACGTGCGGCCCAAGTTCGTGCAGGCCGACATCTTTCCGTATCTGCGCGAGGCGGCCACCCGCGGCGAGCAGTACGACGTGGTGATCCTCGACCCGGCCAAGATGACCCGCGACCGCGACCAGGTGATCAATGCGCTGAAGAAGTACCTGGACATGAACAAGCTGGCCCTGGGCGTGGTCAAGCCGGGCGGGCTGTTCGCCACGTTCTCGTGCACCGGCCTGGTCAGCGAGGAGCAGTTCCTCGACATGCTGCGCCGCGCGGCGTTCTATTCGGGGCGCACGATCCAGGTGCTCAAGGTCGCCGGTGCCGGCCCGGACCACCCGTTCATGGCGCACGTGCAGGAGTCGCGCTACCTCAAGGCGGTGTTCTGCCGCGTGGTGGACTGAGCCGCGGCTGGTTTCTCTCGCAGGAGCCGCCAGGCTTTCCCGGGCAATGGTCAGGACCTTTGTGGGCAGGACTTTTGTAGGAGGGACTTCAGTCCCGACGGGCCTTCCCGGTAAAGCCTGTCGGGACTGAAGTCCCTCCCACAGGAATTCCCGCGCGGCTGGTTTTTCTCGCAGGAGCCGGCGGGGCTTTCCCGGCAATGGTCAAGACCTTTGTGGGTAGGGACTTTTGTGGGAGGGACTTCAGTCCCGACGGGTCTTCCTGGTAAAACCTGTCGGGACTAAAGTCCCTCCCACAGGAATCCCTGCAGGGGAGCGCCTTGGAAAGCCCCGTCGCGGCTTACGCCCCCCGCGATCAACCGAGTGCCGTTACCGACAGCTGCTGGCGGTAGCGGCTGGGGCTGCTGCCGACCAGCACGCGGAAGTGTCGGCGGAACGATTCGAGCGAGCCGAAGCCGGCGCGCTCGGTGATCCACTGCAAGGGCCGGTCGGTGGTTTCGAGCAGTTCGCGCGCCAGCGCCACGCGCTCGCGGATCACCCAATCGATCGGCGACAGGCCAGTCGCTTCGAGAAACTGCCGCTGCAACGTACGCTGGCTCAGCGCCGCGCGTTCGGCCAGCGAGGCCAGCGTGTGCGGTTGGTCGAGATGGGCGCGGATCCATTCGGTCAGCACCGCCAGGCGGTTCGGTTCGCCGTGCGGGATCGAGCGGTTGACCACCTGGCTGCGTTCGCCGTCGCGCCATGGCGCCAGCACCAGCCGCTGTGCGACCAGGTTGGCCACGCGCGTGCCGTAGTCCTTGCGCACCATGTGCAGCAGCATGTCCATGCCGGTAGCCGATCCGGCCGACGTGATGATCTGGCCGGTGTCCACGTACAGCACGTTTTCGCGCACCTGCACGGCCGGGAAACGACTGGCCAGCAGATCGGTCAGGCGCCAGTGGGTGGTGGCGTCCTTGCCGTCGAGCAGGCCGGCCCAGGCCAACGCGAACGCGCCCGAGCAGATCGAGGCCAGGCGCGCGCCACGCGCGTGCGCGGCGCGCAGCTTTTCCAGCAACGCCGAAGGCGGGCGTTCCTCGGGATTGCGCCAGCCGGGGATCACCACGATGTCGGCATCGTCGAGCACGTCCAGCCCGTGCGGCGCCTGTATCAGCAATCCGCCCAGCGCACGTAACGGCCCGGGTTCACAGGCGCACACGGCGCTGCGATACCAATCCACTTCCAGCTCGGGCCGCACCGGCGCGAACAGGCCGACGGCGCAGCCGAATTCGAACAGGCCGAGTTGCTGGTAGGCGACGATCGCCACCAGCGGGGCGGACGAAGCGGAAGCATCGGTGGGCGAGGACATGGCCGGATACTACCGCTCCCTCGCCGCAGGCCGATGCCGCGCGTGAATCCGCGAGGGCATGACAAGAGCGCAAAAACCGCTTGTTTTCAGCGGTTTCGTGCGATGCGCGCGCCTGGCGACACGGCTGGCTGTTTGGTCATTGCCAAAATTCATGTGGATGGCGGGATGTTGCCTGCGGCTGTCGTGATCGGCGATGGCCGCCCTTCGGCAAAGGCTCTCGAATAGCGGGCGGCGGTTTCGCACAAACCGCTGTTCGCCTTCCTTCCCGCCGTTCCGGATCCGACGCATGCCCGATCTCCTTTCCTTCCCTCGTCCATTGCCGTGGGCGCTGCTGCCGCTGGCGATCGCGCTGGCCGCACCCGCCCTCGCCGCCGAAACGGCCACGGGCGACGCTTCCGCCTCCACGCTGGATACCGTGCTGGTGACCGGTTCGCGCACCAGCACGCGTACGGTCAAGAACAGTTCCACGCCGATCGACGTGATTTCCGCGCAGGATCTGGCCGCCAGCGGCCAGGCCACGCTGCTGGAGGCGCTGCAGCGCACGCTGCCTTCGCTCAGCCAGGTCGGCGGCTACCAGAGCGACCAGGAAAGCCTGATCCGCGGCTACCAGCTGCGCAATCTTTCGCCCGGCTACACACTGGTGCTTGTCAACGGCAAACGCCGCAACGCCAGCGCCTATGTCAGCGGCGCCAACGGCGGCGGCTTTCCCGGCCATGCCTGGGCCGATCTCGCGCTGATCCCGGTCGCGGCGATCGACCATGTCGAAGTGCTGCGCGACGGTGCCTCGGCGATCTACGGTTCCGACGCCATCGCCGGCGTCATCAACGTGATCCTCAAATCGCAGGCGTCGGGCGGCAGCGCGTCGATCGAAAGCGGCGAGAGCTACGACGGCGACGGCGCGCGCACCACGATCCGCGCCAACCTCGGCCTGCCCTGGGGCGAGGACGGCTTCGTCAACCTGTCGGCGGAAAACACACGGCAGCACAGCGCGATCCGTGCGCGTACCTATCGCGACGGCTATCTCAGCTATCCGGCGATCGATGCGAAAGGCAATCCGGTCGCGCTCGGCACCTACAACAGCCTGCCGGCCGGCGCGACGCCGAATCCGGCCGAGGCCAACCGCGATACCAAGGCCAACCGCATCCTGAGTTCGATCGATTATTCGCTGAAGTCGCTGGCCGCCAATCTCGGCCACGGATTGGGCGGGGACGCCGATTTCTACGCCACGCTGAGCGCGAGTGACCGCACTGCCAACGCGATCCAGAACTACCGTTTGCCGGCGACGATCTTCGGCGTCTACGCCGCGCCGAGCGTGCTCAACGTGTGGCCCGATGGTTTCTCGCCGGTGCTGAAAACCAAGGAGCAGCAGTACACCGGCAGCGCTGGGGTCAAGGGCCTGCTGGGCGGATGGGACTACGATTTCAGCGTTACCGCCAACCGCGACACGATCCGCACCTACACCAACGATTCGGCCAACTTCTCGTTGCAGTATCCCGGCGCGCCGACCGACTTCTACGATGGCAAGGTCGATTACCAGCAACTGATCAACAACCTCGACCTGCGCCGCTCGTTCGAGCTGGCGTGGTTGTCCTCGCCACTGGATTTCAGCGCCGGGCTCGAATACCAGCACGAGAAATACCGGCGCGATCCGGGCCAGTGGGAGTCGTATACGGGCTGGGGCGCGGCGGCCTTCGTCGGCTATTCAACCGCCGATGCGGCCGATGCCACGCGCAACAGCAAGGCAGTCTATGTCGGCGCCTCGGCCAACATCACCTCGCGCTGGTTCCTGGATGCGGCCGCGCGCTGGGAAGACCATTCCGACTTCGGCGACGTGTCCACCGGCCGGCTCACCACCCGTTTCGATTTCACCGATGCGTTCGGCGTGCGCGCCACGGTCAGCAACGGCTTCCATGCGCCCAGCCTGGGGGCACAGTACTACCAGGCGACCGGCAACTGCCCGTGCGGCACCACGGTGGTGGCGCAGGTCGGCTCGCCGACCGCGCTCGCGCTGGGCGCCAAACCGTTGCGGCCGGAAAAGGCCAACAACTACAGCGTCGGCTTCACCTTCGATCCGTCGCCGGATTTCCATGCGGCGCTGGATGTGTACCAGATCGACATCCGCAACCAGCTCGGCCAGTCCAGCCAGATCGGCTACAACGCGCAGGATCCGGCCAACGTCACCGATTACAACGGCACTGCGCTGAGCGCCGCGCAGAAGGCCACCATCGACGCGTTGCTGGCGAGCGCAGGCGTCAGCATCGCGCAAGGCGATGCCTATTACGTCAGCTACTTCACCAACATCGGCGACACCCGTACCCGCGGCGTGGAACTGACCGTGGAGGCCAGCCAGGATACGCGCTGGGGGCGCTTGCGCTACACCTACGCGGCCAATGCCGGCAAGACCGACATCACTCAGGTGCGCGACATTCCGACGGTGCTGCAGAGCCTGCCCAACATCAATCTGTTGACCGAGTCGAGCGAGTACGCGCTGCGTTACCGCACGCCGCGCTACACCCAGGTCGCCGGCCTCGGCTGGAACCAGGGGCCGTGGTCGGCAAACCTGGATTTCACCTACTACGGCCCGATCAGGCGGCTGACCAACGGCCACAAGTACCAGCTTGCGCCGGTGCTGGTGACCCGCATTGGCGGCAGCTACGACTTTGGCGGCGGCTGGAGTGTGGACGCCGGCGTGAACAACCTGTTCGACAAGCGCATCCGCAAGGTGCCCGATCGCTATCGCAGCGCCAGCGACCGGGCCACCTATACGGAGAACTACGAGTTGGGCGACGTGCTCGATACCGTGGGTGGGTATTGGTACGGGCGGGTGAACTATCGGTTCTAGCGCTGCAGGAAGCGGTAACGGGTCATGCGGGAGGGATTTCAGTCCCGGCAGGTCGTGGTGCAGGCCCATCTGCAAGAAGCATCAACGCTTCCGGTTGTTTGCATATGAGCAACGCTCATGACGCTGGCGGGATGTTGCCAGCGGTTGTCGCTGCGGATATGGCCGTGATGGCCCCGGAAACCTTGAATAGGCATCGATGCCCGGCTGGCGCCGGGCGTCGTCCGCCCCTCCTTCGTCGGAAGATCGCCCATGTCCTTTCCCCTGAAAGTCGTCGCTGTCGTCGGCAGCACGTCCACCACGTCGCGCACATTGGCGCTGGTCCGTGCGATCCTGGCCCGGTTGGAGCACGAGCTGCCGATCAGCAGCCATGTGGTGGAGTTGGCGCGGATCGCGCGACCCCTCGGCGGTGCGTTATCGCGCGAGGAGCTGCCCAACGAGATCGAGCAGCACCTGTTGCGCATCGAATCGGCCGATCTGGTACTGGCCGCCGCGCCGGTCTATCGCGGCTCGTATCCGGGCCTGTTCAAGCATCTGTTCGATCTGATCCATGTGGACGCGTTGGTGGACAGGCCCGTGCTGCTGGCCGCGACCGGAGGCAGCGAGCGGCATGCGCTGGTGATCGATCATCAGCTGCGGCCGCTCTTCAGCTTCCTGCAGGCGCTGACCTTGCCGATCGGGGTCTACGCCACGCCCACGGATTTCGATGGCGAGCACGTCGCCAGCACGCTGCTGCACGAGCGCATCGCGCTGGCGGCCGAACGTGCGGCGGGAGTGTTGTGGCGCTCGCGAAGTGCGGCATTGCGCCGGATTGCCTGAAGTGAATCCGCCTCCCGTTCTCCGTCATTCCCGCGAAAGCGGGAATCCAAGGACGTTGAGTCGTTGGCCTTGCCGGAAAGCCTGGAAGGCAACGTCCATGGATTCCCGCTGTCGCGGGAATGACGGATCAGCACGGCATCGAGTGATTTGCTTATTCCCGACCGGCATTTTCCTGGCCGGATATGACCGGACATTGTCGAGTTCCGGCGCGGCGGCCGAGAGGGCGTTGCCTACGATGGACTCGACCCCCGGCGCATCGTCGCCGGCACCGCTTCCCTTAGGACACGTGGCCTCGTATGTCGGACCCGATTTCCAAGCCGATCCTCTTCCTGCTGGAACATGAATTCGAAGATCCCAGCCAGCGCGGACAACGCTTCTTTTGCCGGCACAGCCTGCTGCTGGAAGGCGCGCTCGCCAGCCTGCCGGGCTTGCGCGAGCGATTGGACGTGCGCCATGTCGATTTCCCGCGCCCGCGCCGGGATGTCATCGACGTGGTTGGCGAAAGCAACCAGTCGCTGCCGAAGCTGGTATTGCCGGCCGAAATCCGCAGCACGCATGCCGGTGGCGAGCACGAGGGGCGCCAATACATTTCCGGTACCGAACCGATCCTTGCCGCGCTCGGCGAGCTGTACGGCATTGCGCAGCCGCATCCGTAAAGCCGCCGCCATGACGCCACCGAGCTTCTCCCTGTTGCATCCCGACCCGTAGCCCGACCATGCCCTACCACCTCAGTATCCTGGACAAGAGCTACATCCCCGAGGGTGGCAACGCCGCCCAGGCGCTGCGCGACAGCCTTGCGCTGGCGCAGCAGGCCGAGCGCCTGGGCTATCACCGCTACTGGTTCGCAGAGCATCATGCGGCGCCGCCGCTGGCCAGTTCCGCGCCGGAGGTGCTGGCGGCGTTCGTGCTCGCACAGACCTCGCGCATCCGTATCGGTACCGGCGGGGTGATGTTGCGCCACTACGCGCCGTACAAGGTGGCCGAGGTATTCAACCTGCTCGCCAACCTGGCGCCGGGCCGCGTCGATCTCGGCGTGGGCAAGGCACCGGGCGGGTTGCTCGCTTCCACGCGTGCACTCGCCCATGGCCGCGAACGTGCGCCGGACTTCACCGAGCAGTTGACCGACCTGGACGGTTTCCTGTCCAACACGTTGCCGGAAGGACATCGCCACGCCGACGCCATCGCCACGCCATTGCCGGCGCAGGGCCCGCAGCGGTTCCTGCTGGGTGCCAGCCCGGAAAGCGCCGAGCTGGCGGCGCGGCTGGGGTGGCGTTTCGTCTATGCCGCTCACTTCGATGGCGACCACGCGCATATCGAGCGCGCGTTCGATGCCTATCACCGCGGAAGTGCGCTGACGCCGCTGCTGGCGGTGATCGCCTTCGCCGCGCGCAGCAGCGACGAGGCTGCACGCCATATCAGCGCTCTGCGCGTCCACAAGCTGCATCTCGGCCCCGGCCAGACCGTCAACCTGCCGAGCCAGGAGCTGGCCGCCGAGTACGCGCGCCAGGCCGGCGTGAGCGATTACCGCATCGAAGAAACCCATCCCAGCGTGCTGGCCGGCGATGCCGACTACGTGCGCGGCCAGCTCGACCTGCTGCATCGCCGCTTCGGCGTCGAGGAGTTCGTGCTGGATGCACCGGTGGCCGATCACCAGGCGCGGCTGGCATCGCTGGAACTGCTTGCGCCGGCACCGCGAGCGGCAGCGGCGTGAGCGCGACATGGGCGAGCGTCGGGTTGTTCGCTGGCTCGACGAGCGCGGAGCGTCAGCCAACCAAGCCCCTCTCCCTTCGGGGCGAGAAGGCACGGCTTGCACGCCACTGGCGTGCGTGCCTTGGAGCGCCTACGCCGCTGGCGTGGGCCGGGGCGCGGGTTGGGGTGAGGGTACGGGGCGAAGCCCTCACGATGTCCGACCGCATGAGGCTTCGCCCGGACCCTCATCCGCCCCTACGGGGCACCTTCTCCCGAAGGGAAAAGGGAAAAAAGCGGGTACCTCGCTTCGCGCCCCGGCCTGGCGCAGCGCGCCAGGCGTTCAGGCGTGTGCGAACCCCCGCGGTTCGCAAGCAACACGCCTTCCCCCGAAGGGAGAAGGGAAAAGCGGGCATCCGGCACCGATCAGATTCCCGCAGCCCGCGCGCCATGAATCCATGAGGACTTTCCGATGAGCACCGCACCCCGTCCCATTCCCTTCGGCATCATGTTGCACGGTCCCGGCGGCCACATGAATGCCTGGAAGCATCCGTCCAACCCGGCCGATGCCAGCGTCAACCTGCAGTTCTACATCGACATCGCACGCAAGGCCGAGGCCAACGGCGTGGCCTTCGCGTTCGTCGCGGATGGGCTGTACATCAACGAGAAGTCGATTCCGCACTTCCTCAACCGCTTCGAGCCGATCACCATTCTCTCGGCGCTGGCCACCGCCACCTCCAAGATCGGCCTGGCCGGCACGCTCTCCACGTCCTACAGCGATCCGTTCACGGTCGCGCGCCAGTTCGCCTCGCTGGACCTGATCAGCGGTGGCCGCGCCGGCTGGAACGTGGTGACCTCGCCGCTGGAAGGCTCCGGTCGCAACTACGGCCGCCCGCATCCGGACCACGCGCTGCGCTACAGGATCGCCGACGAGTACCTGGAAGTGACGCAGGGCCTGTGGGATTCGTGGGATGAGGATGCGTTCCCGCGCGATCGCGCCAGCGGCGAATTTTTCGACAAGAACAAGTTCCGCCGGCTCGATCACAAAGGCCGCTTCTTCCAGGTCGAAGGCCCGCTCAACATCCAGCGCTCGCCACAGGGCCAGCCGGTGATCTTCCAGGCCGGCGCCTCCGACGACGGCATCGGCCTGGCCGGCAAGTACGCCGATGCGGTGTTCACGCCTTCACCGTCGCTGGAAGAAACCCGCGCCTTCACCCAGAAGGTCAAGAACGCGGCGATCGCGCATGGGCGCAGCGCCGGCGATGTAAAGATATTTCCCGGCATCGGCCCGATCGTTGGCCGCTCCGCCGAGGAAGCCGAGGCCAAGTACCAGCAGATTGCCGCGCTGGCCGACATCAACGAGGCGCTGGCCTATCTCGGGCGCTTCTTCGATCACCACGATTTCAGCCAGTACCCGCTGGACGAGCCGTTCCCGGAGCTGGGCGAGATCGGCGCCAACAGTTTCAAATCCGGCACCGACAAGCTCAAGCGCGACGCCCGCGAGCGGGGCCTGACCTTGCGCCAGGTGGCGCAGGAATCGGTCAGCCCGCGCACCCAGTTCATCGGCACCGGCGAGCAGGTCGCCGACGAGTTGATCCGCTGGTTCGATGCCGGTGCCAGCGATGGCTTCATCCTCGGCTTCCCGGTGCAGACGCAGGGCCTGGACGACTTCGTCGAGCTGGTGCTGCCGGTGCTGGAGGCGCGCGGCTACTACCGCCGCGAACTGACCGGCGAGACCCTGCGCGATCACCTCGGGCTGCCGTACAAGCCGAGCCGCCATGCCGCCGCGTCCGACGCTGCGCGCAAGGCCGGTTGAGGAATCGCGATGAGCGCATTGCCTCGCGTTCCGGCAGCGGCCACCGGCGTGATCCCGCAGGTGGCCGCCTTCAGCGAGCAACAGGCGATCGCGATACGTCACGATCTGCATCGCCATCCGGAGCTGGCCTTCGAGGAACATCGCACCAGCGCGCGCATCGCCGGCCTGCTGGCGGACTGGGGTTACGACGTGGCCACCGGCGTCGGCGGCACCGGCGTGGTCGGCACGCTGACGCGCGGCACCGGCACGCGCCGGCTCGGCCTGCGCGCGGACTTCGACGCGCTGCCGATCAGCGAGGACTCCGGGCTGGCCTACGCCAGCCGGAATCCCGGCCTGATGCATGCCTGCGGCCACGATGGCCACACCACGATCCTGCTTTCGGCAGCGCATTACCTGGCCAAGCACGGACGCTTCGACGGCACGGTGCACCTGGTGTTCCAGCCCGCCGAGGAAATCGGCAAGGGCGCCACGCGGATGATCGAGGACGGGCTGTTCGAGCGTTTTCCGGTCGATGCGATCTTCGGGCTGCACAACTGGCCGGGCGTGCCGGCCGGGCGCTTCGGTTTCGTCGATGGGCCGGCGATGGCCTCGGTGGACTGGGCGCGGATCCGGGTGGTCGGCAAGGGCGGGCATGGTGCCGAGCCGCATACCGGGATCGATCCGGTGCTGGCCGCCGCGCACATCGTCACCGCGCTGCAGAGCGTGGTGGCGCGCAACGTCGATCCGCGCGAGATGGCGGTGGTGACGGTCGGTTCGATCCATGGCGGTCAGGCGGCCAATGTCATTCCCGACAGCGTCGAGCTGAAGCTGACCGTGCGCGCGTTCCTGCCGGAGGTGCGCGAGACGCTGCGCCGGCGCATTCCGGTGCTGGCCGAGTCGATCGCCGCCGGTTTCGGTGCGAGTGTGGAGATCGAGTTCCCGCTCGGTTTCCCGAGCGTGCTCAACCATGCCGCCGAGACCGCGTTCGCGCGCCAGGTCGCGCTGGAAACGTTCGGCGAGGCCGGCGTGGTGCCTGGCCTGGCGCCGCGTACCGCCAGCGAGGATTTCGCCTTCCTGCTGCAGCAGCGCCCAGGCAGCTTCCTGTTCGTCGGCAATGGAGACAGCGCCTCACTGCACAGCCCGCGCTATGTGTTCGACGACGCCATCATCGCCCCGGCCGCCAGCTACTGGGCGCGGCTGGCCGAGCGCTTCCTGGCCGAACCCGTGGAGACAACGACATGAGCGAGCGCATCCTCTACACCTCGGTGCGCGACCCGCGCGCGAAGCCGTTGTTCGACGGACTGGAGCAGGAGTACGGCGAGCGCTACCGCGACGTGATCGCGCGCATCGGCGGAACGCCGCGCGACGAGCTGGAGCGCTATCCGGCCGAGGCGTTCGCGCCGCCGCACGGGGCATTCCTGCTGCTGCTGCGCGATGAGGACGTGGTCGGCGGCGGTGCCTTCATGCGCCATCGCGACGCGGACACCGCCGAGTTCAAGCGCATCTGGACTCGCCACGACCTGCGCCGCCAGGGGTTGGCGCAACGGGTGCTGGGCGAGCTGGAAGAGCAGGCCGCGCGCCAGGGATATCGGCGCGTCTATCTCACCACCGGCTTCCGTCAGCCCGAGGCGGTCGGCCTGTATCTCAAGCAGGGCTATACGGCGCTGTTCGATCTGCAGGCCGATCCGGAGAGCGTGGTCCATCTCGCCTTCGAAAAGTACCTGGATCCGATCGCGCCGGCGTGGCCGGCCGCCCCCGCCGAATTCCCGAGGACGCACGGGCCATGAGCAGCCAGACCCTTCCCGACCTGTCGCGCGCCCCCGCCACGCGCGCCCCCGCCACGCTGCGCATCGTGCCGGCGCGGCATCCCGGCCAGGCCTTCGGCACGGTGCTCGCCATCCTGATCCTGCTGGCGGTGCTGCAATCGGTGCTCGGCAACCCGCGTTGGGGCTGGAACATATTCGCCGAATGGTTCTTCGCCGAACCGGTGCTGGAAGGACTCGGCCGCACCCTGCTGCTGACCGCACTGGGTACCGCGTTCGGCTTCGTGCTCGGCACCGCGCTGGCATTGGCGCGCGTGTCGGGCTCGCCGCTGCTGGTGGGTGTGTCGTGGGGCTACGTGTGGCTGTTCCGCTCGATCCCGCTGCTGGTGCTGCTGCTGTTGCTCAACAACCTGGGCTACCTGTACGCGACCATCCAGTTGCAGGTGCCGTTCACCGATACCGTGCTGGCGTCCTGGCCGACCACCCAGTTGATCAGCCAGTTCGTCGCGGCACTGCTGGGGCTGTCGCTCAATCAGGCCGCGTTTTCGGCCGAGATCATTCGCGGCGGCATCCTGTCGGTGGACCAGGGCCAGTTCGAGGCCGCCGCCGCGCTCGGCCTGCCGCGCGCGCGGCAGGTGCGCCGCATCGTGCTGCCGCAGGCGATGCGTACGATCCTGCCCGGCGCCTTCAACGACATCATCAACCTCGCCAAGGCCACCTCGGTGGTGTACGTGCTGGCCTTGCCGGAGCTGTTCTACACGATCCAGGTGATCTACCGGCGCAACCTGGAAGTGGTGCCGCTGCTGATGGTCGCCACGGTCTGGTACCTGGTGATCCTGACCTTGCTGTCGCTGGCGCAGCTGCGTATCGAGCGCCGCTTCGCGCGAGGGGCCTTGCGTGAAGCACCGGGGCGGCGCTCGCGTCCACCGCGGCGCGCATCCGCGGTCTTCCCCGTGCCGAACGCGGCCGTGGCCGGTGCCGCCGATCCCGTTGGCCGCGGCGGCGCGGTGGCGATTCATGGCGTCAGCAAGCGCTTCGGCGAGCTGCGCGTGCTCGACGGGATCGACCTCGATCTGCCTGCCGGCAGCGTGACTGCGATCATCGGGCCTTCCGGCGCCGGCAAGTCCACCCTGCTGCGCACGATCAACCATCTCGAACGCGTGGATGCCGGCTACGTCGCCGTCGATGGCGAACTGGTCGGCTACCGTCGCGAGGGTGACACCCTGCACGAACTGCGCGAGGCCGAGATCCGCCGCCGCCGCGCCGACATCGGCATGGTGTTCCAGAACTTCAACTTGTTCCCGCACCTGAGCGTGCTGGAGAACGTGATCGAGGCGCCGCGCGCGGTGCGCGGCCTCGCGCGCGCCGAGGCCGAACGCCAGGCGCTGGCGCTGTTGGCGCGGGTCGGCCTGGCTGACAAGGCCGATGCCTACCCACGCCAGCTCTCCGGCGGCCAGCAGCAGCGCGTGGCGATCGCGCGCGCGCTGGCGTTGCGGCCGAAGGTGCTGCTGTTCGACGAACCGACCTCGGCGCTGGACCCGGAACTGGTCAACGAAGTGCTGGCGGTGATCGAGGAACTGGCGCGCTCGGGCACCACGCTGGTGATCGTCACCCACGAGATCGGCTTCGCCCGGCGCATCGCCGATCGCATCGTCTTCATGGAGCAGGGACGCGTGGTCGAGGTCGGTGCTCCGGAACGGATCTTCGAACACCCCACGCACCCGCGCACCGCCGAGTTCCTTGCCAAGGTGCTGTAGCGCTTTCCTGTCTCCTCCTGTCTTCCTGCCTTCTGTGGGAGCGACTTCAGTCGCGACGGGCTTCACCGGTAAAGCCCGTCGCGACTGAAGTCGCTCCCACAAATAAAGACCTGCAAAAGCACCCCACAAAGCAATCGCAAATCTCCCTCCCCAAGGATCGTGCATGCCCGTCTCCCGCCGCCGCTACCTCAACATCGCCGTGATCGTGCTGGTGCTCGCCGCCGGCATCGCGGCGATCCTGCATTCGCGCCCCTCGCGCGAGACCGGCGCGACGGCGGCCTCGAAGCCCGGCGTCGTTACCGGGCCGCCGATCCATGCCCAGCCGGACCCGGCCGCGATCGCACTGCTGTCGAAGCGGTTCAAGCCGATCGTGCCGGGTACGCTGACCGTGGCCACAGTGGCCGGTGCGCTGCCGCTGGGCGACTACGCCGCCGACAGCAAGACCCTCATCGGCGTAGAGCCGGACATCGCGCAGCTGGTCGCCGATGCGCTTGGCCTGCGCCTGAACCTGGTGCCGGTGGCCTGGGCGGACTGGCCGCTCGGCCTGGAGTCGGGCAAGTACGACGCGGCGATCGCCAACATCACCGTCACCGAGGAGCGCAAGAAGAAGTTCGACTTCTCCAGCTACCGTCACGACCTGCTCGGCATCTACACCCGCAGCGATGGCCCGATCAAGGCGATCACCGGCCCCACGGACGTGGCCGGGCTGAAGGTGGCGATCGGCGCCAGCACCAACCAGGACCAGATCCTGCGCCATTGGGATGCGCAGAACGTCGCGGCTGGGTTGAAACCGGTGGAGTTCCAGTATTTCGACGACTCGGTGGTCGGCCGGCTGGCGGTCATCACCGGCCGCGCCGACGTGTCGTTCGAGCCCAATGCCACCGGCGCCTGGGCCGCGCGCGACGGTCGGGTGCGCCGGGTCGGCCTGTTCCCGGGCGGCTGGCCGAAGGCGGCGGCGATCTCGGTGACCACGCGCAAGGGCAGCGGCCTGGCCGAGGCGGTCACCCAGGCGCTCAACAGCCAGATCGAAGCCGGCACCTACGCCCAGGTGCTGGCGCGCTGGAACCTCGGCGAAGAGGCGGTGCCGCGCTCGGAAACCAATCCAGCCGGGCTGGCCGATCTGTAGAGCGTGTTATGCACTTGGGGACGAGTGCGAAGCGGCCTGGGCGTGTCGAGACAAGGTGTGCGCCGCTATGATCGGCCGAACCCCCTCAAGGATCGTCCGCCGATGTCGCGAGTGCTGAGCCTTTCCCTGTCGTTGTCGCTGGCGCTGGCCGCCGCGCTGCCCGCCCGTGCCGTCGAGTTCTCGCAGGCCGAACTGCAACGCGCCGCCGAGCTGCAGAAGAAACTGCTGACGCTGGATTCGCACCTGGACACGCCGGCCAATTTCGAGCGCGCCGACTTCGACGTGCTCGCCGCGCATGCCGGCAACGCGCTCGCGCAGGTGGATTACCCGCGCATGGTGCAGGGCGCGCTCGACGGCGGTTTCTGGGCGATCTACACCGGCCAGGGCGACCGCAGCGACCGGGCGCACCGCGAAGAGCGCGATGCCGGACTGCAGCGCCTGGTCGCGATCAAGCAGCTGCTGGCCGCGCACCCGGACAAGTTCGCGCTGGCCACCACGGCGGACGACGCGGCGCGGATCAAGGCCGAGGGCAAGCGCGTGGTCTTCATCAGCATGGAGAACGCCAGCCCGCTGGTCGCCGATCCCACGCTGCTGGATTTCTACTACAAGCAGGGCCTGCGCCTGCTCAGCACGGTGCACTTCGCCAACAACGAGTTCGCCGATTCGGCCACCGATCCCAAGGGGCCGGAGTGGCACGGGCTGAGCCCGGCCGGCAAGGCGCTGGTGGAGCGCGCGCAGCGGCTGGGCATCGTGATCGACCAGTCGCACGCCTCCGACGCGGTGTTCGACCAGCTGATCGCGATGTCGCCGGTGCCGATCCTGCTCTCGCACAGCGGCGCCCGCGCGGTCCACGACCACCCGCGCAACCTCGACGACGCGCGCCTGCGCCGGCTGGCCGAGCACGGCGGCGTGATCCAGATGAACTCCTACGGCGGCTACCTGGTCGACGACGGCGCCACGCCGCAGCGCAAGGCGGCGCTGGCGGCGTTGCAGGCGAAGTACGGCGACTGGGAACACATGAAGGTGGCCGACGGGGCCCGCCTGGCCGCCGACCTGGAGGCGCTGGACGCCCGCTATCCGGTGCGCAAGGCCACGCTGGACGATTTCTTCGCCCACTTCGAGCACGTGCTGGACCTGGTCGGCCCCGAGCACGTCGGCATCGGCATGGACTGGGACGGCGGCGGCGGCGTGGAGGGCATGCGCGACGTGAGCGACCTGCCCAAGATCACCGCCTGGCTGCTGCGCAAGGGCTACAGCGAGCGCCAGATCGCCGACATCTGGGGCGGCAACGTGCTGCGGGTGATGCGCCAGGCGCAGGACTGGGCGGCCAGCCGGCGCTGACCTGCACGGACTTTCCCTGTCCACGCGCGTGTCCCTGCAGGAGCGAGGCGAGCCGCGGCGGGCTTCCAGGGGAAAGCCCGGTCGCGGCTCGGCTGCGCCGCTTCTGCGGGCCTTCCCTCGATGCAGGGGATCCATCGCACAATTGCGCATGCCATCCGGCCCCGAAAGCCGCCGTCCGCTTAGACTACGAAGACGAGCGGCGCGGCCGCTTTCCCGAATAAGGTAGTGAAGCAGCGCATGGACCATACGGCGTCGCAGCCCTCCGCGGCGGAGGCAGCTCCTCCGGCCTTCGATACGCCCGTGCCGGCGGCGGCATCGACGATCCTCGCGGCCGACGTCGGCGGCACCTTCGCGCGCGTGGCGCTGGCGGAAATCCCCCGCCGCGGCGAGCCGCGCATCCTCGCGCTGCGCCGCTACGCCTGCGCCGAGCATCCTTCGCTGGCGTCGATCCTGCGCGATTTCCGCCAGGCCGAGGGCCGTGCCGTGAACGGCGCGACCGTGGCGATCGCCGGCGTGCTCGACGGCGATCGCCTGGTCAACACCAACCTGCCGTGGCCGGTATCGCTGCAGGCCACGCGCCGCGAGGCCGGGTTGGCGTGGCTGGAGCTGATGAACGATTTCGAGGCGGTGGCGCACGCCATCGCGCACGTGCCGGCGCAGGCGCTGGTGCCGCTCAACGGCGAGCAGCCGCGCAGCCTGCAGTGGCCCGCGCTGGTGCTCGGCCCCGGTACCGGCCTGGGCGCCGCGCTGCGCCTGCCCGACGGCGAGCATCCGGTGCTGGCCAGCGAAGCGGGACACTCGGCGCTGGCGCCGGCCAACGCGCTGGAACTGGAGATCCTCGGCAAGCTGATGCGGCGCTGGCCGCACGTGGACACCGAGCGCGTGCTGTCCGGCACCGGGCTGATGAACCTGTATCCGTGCCTGTGCGAGATCCGCGGCGCGACCCCGCGCTGGAACACGCCGAGCGAGCTGGTCGAAGCCGCGTTGCACGGCGGCGATGCGCTCGCCGCCGAGACGCTGGACGTGTTCTGCGGCTGGCTCGGCAGCGTGTGCGGCGACCTGGCGATCGTCTTCGGCGCGCGCAGCGTGTACCTGGCCGGCGGCATCACCGCGCACATCGAGCCGTTCCTGCTGCAAGGCAGCTTCCGCGAGCGCTTCCTGGCCAAGGGCGTGCTCGGCGAAGTGCTGGCGCACGTACCGGTCTGGCGCGTGGAGCATGGCGAACTCGGCGTGCTCGGCGCGGCCGCCTGGCATGCCTGGCGCCGCGGCACGGGCGCGTGACCTCCAGGGGGTGTCATGGACCTTGGGGAAATGCGCGGGCCGTCGGCGATGAGCCGGTGCCGGGTGGGGCGCGCCGATGCTGCGTTGCATGCTTTGTCTCGACGCGCCCAAGGCCGCTTCGTACGCATCCCGAAGTCCATGACGCGCTCTAACCACAGGAGATCCCGATGACCGATCGCAGGCAGTTCCTGCAGGCCGGACTGGCCGCGGCCGGCGCGCTCGCGCTCCCGCGCGTGCGTGCTTCCTCCACCGCCGGCGGCGCCCGCGTGGTGTCGACCTGGGATTTCGGCGTGCCGGCCAACCAGGCCGCATGGAAGGTGCTGGCGGCCGGCGGCAGCGCGCTCGATGCGGTCGAGGCCGGCGCGCGCTGGGTCGAGAGCGAGCTGTGCAACCCGACCGTCGGCCATTGCGGCTATCCCGACCGCGACGGCGTGCTGACCCTGGATGCCAGCATCATGGACGGCGACGGGCGCTGCGGCGCGGTCGCGGCGATCGAGGACATCGAGCACCCGATCTCGGTGGCGCGCGCGGTGATGGAGAAGAGCCCGCACGTGCTGCTGGTGGGCGAGGGCGCGCAGCAGTTCGCCGTCGAGCAGGGGTTCGCGAAGAAGCCGTTGCTGACGCCCGAGGCCAGGCGCGCCTGGGAGGCGTGGCGCAAGACCTCCAGGTACCAGCCGCAGATCAACGCCGAGCGCAGGCTGATCCCGGGCAACAGCCAGAACCACGACACCCTGGGCATGCTCGCGATCGATCGCGAGGGCCGGCTCGCCGGCGCCTGCACCACCAGCGGCATGGCCTGGAAACTGCACGGCCGCGTCGGCGACAGCCCGATCGTCGGCGCCGGCCTGTACGTCGACAACGAGGTCGGCGGCGCCACCGCATCGGGCGTCGGCGAGGAGATGATCCGCAACGCCGCCAGCTTCCTGGTGGTCGAGCTGATGCGCCAGGGCCGCTCACCGGCCGAGGCTTGCCGCGAGGCCATCGCGCGGGTGGTGAAGAAGCGCCCGGAGGCCAGCAAGACCTTGCAGGTCTGCTTCCTCGCGTTGAACAAGCACGGCGAGGTCGGCGCGTTCGCGCTGCACCAGGGCTTCGTCTACGCGGTCTGCGACGCGCAGCGCCAGGACGACCTGCGCGATTCGTCCTCGGTCTACGCCACCACGCAGGCATGAGCGCGCCGGTCCCGCTGCGGCTGGAGATCGCCGCCAATTCGCTGGGCTCGGCGCTGGCCGCGCAGGAAGGCGGCGCCGACCGCGTCGAGCTGTGCGAGAACCTCAGCGAGGGCGGCTGCACGCCGTCGTACGGCACGCTGGCGCTGGCGCGCGAACGCCTGCGCATCGGCCTGCACGTGCTGGTGCGGCCGCGCGCCGGCGACTTCCTCTACGCACCGCACGAAGCCGAGGCCATGCTGCGCGACGTCGAGCTGTGCGTGCGGCTGGGCTGCGACGGCGTGGTGATCGGCGCGCTCGACGCCGACGGGAACGTCGACGTCGCGCTGTGCCGGCGCTTGGTCGATGCGGCCGCCGGATTGGAC
This sequence comes from Pseudomonas sp. Hp2, assembly GCF_006386585.1. NCBI lineage: Bacteria > Pseudomonadati > Pseudomonadota > Gammaproteobacteria > Pseudomonadales > Pseudomonadaceae > Pseudomonas > Pseudomonas sp. Hp2. The sequence continues at coordinate 64,308 of NZ_VAHJ01000004.1, read as the reverse complement.
GTGACCTTCCACCGCGCCCTCGATGCCGCGCGCGATCCGGCGCAGGCGCTGGAGCAGGCCATCGCGCTCGGCTGCCGGCGCGTGCTGACCTCCGGCGCGCGCGCCAGCGCGCCGGAAGGCGTGGACACGATCGCCGCATTGGTGCGCCAGGCCGCCGGGCGCATCGAGGTGATGGCCGGCGCCGGCGTCACCGCCGGCAACATCGCCGCGCTCGCGCGCAGCACTGGCGTGCGCGACCTGCATGCCTCGGCCAAGCAGGTCGTGCGCTCGGCGATGCGCTGGCGCAATCCCGCGCTGCAGGGCCTGGAACACGACTGGCAGGCTTCCGATGCCGCCGTCGTGGCGGCGCTGCGACGCGCGCTGGATGGGGCGAACTGATTTTCTCGCCATCCCATCGGTCCGAAAATCTTTCCCTCGTCATTCCCGCGAAAGCGGGAACCCAAGGACGTTCAGCGGCGCCCTTTCCGATGCGAAAGTCCATGGGTTCCCGCTTTCGCGGGAATGACGCGGTTTGATGAAGGCTTCCACCTCTTCGATCAGATGCTTGGCACCACGACGCCATATTCAGCCCTTGCGCGCCAGCAGCGCGTGCCCGCGCCCGTACAGCAGGTAGACCACCAGCCCGAATGCGTTCCAGGCCAGGAACCACAGCTGGGTCTTGCCCGGCAGGCTCCAGAACAGGTACAGGCAGCCGAGGATCGCGACCGGACCGACCAGCCAGGCCAGCGGCGTGCGGAACAGCCGCGCCCGCTGCGGCTCGCGCTTGCGCAGCACCAGCAGGCAGGCGGCCACCGCGATGAACGCGGCCAGCGTGCCGGCGTTGGCGAGCGCGGCGATCTCGTCCAGCCGCGCCACGCCGGCCAGCGCCGCGACCAGGATCGCGGTGAACAGCGTGGTCGCGATCGGCGTGCCGGTGCGCGCGTTGACCGTGGACAGCCCGCGCGGCAGCAGGCCATCGCGCGACATCACGAAGAAGATCCGGCTCTGGCCGTACAGGAACGCCAGCAGCACCGTCGGCAGCGCGATCACCGCGGCGATGCCGATCCCCGCGGCGGCCTTGCCGTGGCCGAGTTCGCGCAGGATCAGCGCCAGCGGCTCGGCGCTCTTGCCGAAGATCGTGTAGCTCATCGCGCCGACCGCGGCCAGCGCCACCAGCACGTAGATCAGCGTGCAGCCGATCATCGAGCCGATGATGCCGATCGACAGGTCGCGGCCGGGATTCTTGGTTTCCTCGGCCGCGGTGGAGATCGCGTCGAAGCCGTAGAAGGCGAAGAAGATGATCGCCGCGGCGGCCATCACGCCGTGCTCGGCGCCGTCGGGACCGATCGACTTGGGAAAGCCGTAGGGCATGAACGGCTGCAGGTTGGCGTCGTTGAACGCGGGCAGCGCCAAGGCCACGAACACCGCCAGCGCGACCAGCTTGACCACCACCAGCACCGCGTTGAGCGTGGCGCTTTCCTTGGTGCCGGCCATCAACAGGCCGGCCACCACGAAGGTGATCGCCACCGCCGGCAGGTTGATGACGCCGCCGGCGTGGGGGCCGGCGACGAGCTTGTGCGGCAGGTCCACGCCGGCCCATTGCAGGAAGCCGACGAAGTAGCCCGACCAGCCCACCGCCACGGTGCTGACCACCAGCGAGTATTCGAGCACCAGGCTCCAGCCGACCACCCAGGCGATGGTCTCGCCGAGCGCGGTGTAGCTGTAGGTGTAGGCGCTGCCGGCGGCCGGCATCAGCGTGGCCATCTCGGCGTAGGCCAGCGCCGCGCAGGCGCAGACCAGGCCGGCGGCGACGAACGACAGCAGCACCGCGGGGCCGGCCTTGTCGGCGCCGACGCCGATCAGGGTGTAGATGCCGGTTCCGACGATGGCGCCGATGCCGAGCGCTACCAGGTGGGGCCAACTGAGCGTCGGGATCAGGCGCCGGCCGGCTTCGTGCGTGGTGACCTGATCGATGGGCTTGCGCCGGAGCCAGGACTGCATTCGGACCTCGGGTAAAAAAGAACAGTGCGCGAGTTTCGCCGAATGCGGTGCAGCAAAGCCATGGCCGGCCGGAACGCGGCCGTCGCGCCGCCGTCCCTGAACGTCGATATTCCCGCCTTGAAAATGAAGCCCCGGCTTGGTTGACGCGGTCCGGCGATCGGCCTATCGTGCGCCACCTTTTCCGCTCCAGAGGCCCCTCCTTGGAATCTTGTAGTCGATCTCGATACGGCGCCTGAGCCGACGGACCGTCCGATTCCAGGGCCGGTTCCGTGACTCGGGACCGGGGCCTCGTGCGTGGCGACCGCCACGCCTGCATTCCCCCTCAGCTGTAGCGAACCTCTTCCGGATACCCGGGAGGCCGGTCTTTGGCGCGCCTTTGCATTACGGAGGTCGCCGATGCCGCCCTTGTTCGTGCTCGTCCTGTTGCCGGTCGTCCTGTTGGCCTGGCCCGTTGCCGCGTGGGCCGGCGCCAGCCTGGACATCGATGACGCCGCGATCACCCCCGAAGGCCGCTGCCAGGTCGAAAGCTGGCTGCGCCGCGAAAGCGCGCAGCGCCAGGCCGTGGCGGTGCCGGCGTGCACCGTGGCCGCCACCGAGGTCAGCCTGGGCGTGCTCGGGCGCGATCCAGGCACCGGGGGCGCCGGCCTGTCGCTCGGGCTGAAGCGCGTGCTGCGCGCGTTCGACGGGCGCGGCTGGGGCCTGGCCGTCGCCGCGAGCGCCAGCCACGAACCGGGGCAGGGCCCGGGCTGGGTGCTGGCGCTGCCGGCCAGCGTCGCGCTCGATCCCGCGCAGCGGACCTTGGTCCACCTCAACCTGGGCTGGGAGGCGCCCGACCGGGCACGCCGCGCGGCGACCGCCGGCATCGGCCTCGAACGGGTGCTCGATCCGCGCTGGACACTGCTCGCGGCACTGCGCGGCGACGACCGCGGCGGCGCTGGCGGGCAACTCGGCCTGCGCCGCGCGCTCGGCCCGAACGCCAGCCTCGACCTGCTCGCCGGCCGCCATCGCGCCGATGGCGATGGCACGCGCTGGCTCACGCTCGGCCTGAACGTCCTGCTCCCGCAATAAGCGGGCCCCATCCTGTCACTTGCTCCCGAGGCATCGTCATGGCCTTCGCATTCCGTGATCGTTCCGTACCTCCCGTGGCGTCGCTCGCGCGTCCGCGGCTATGGCCCAATCTCCACGACTTCGCCGCGATGGCGCTGCTGCTGGCGCTCGGCGTACTGCTGGTGCACGGCGCCGAGGACGCGCGCGCACCGCTGGCCGCGCTGTCGGCGCAGGCGGTGTCGCTTGATCCGTGGCAGCTGCCCGAGTACGGCCTGCGCACGACGCTGCGCATGTTCGCGGCGATGGCGGCCTCGCTGGCGTTCACCTTCGTGGTCGCGACCTGGGCGGCCAAGAGCCGCCGCGCCGAGAAGGTGATCGTGCCGGCGCTGGACATCCTGCAGTCGGTGCCGGTGCTGGGCTTCATCAGCTTCACGGTGACCTTCTTCCTCGGCCTGTTCCCGGGCCGCCAGCTCGGCGCGGAGTGCGCGGCGGTGTTCGCGATCTTCACCAGCCAGGCCTGGAACATGGCGTTCTCGTTCTACCAGTCGCTGCGCACCGTGCCGGGCGACCTGCAGGAAGTCTCGCGCGGCTTCGGCTTCTCGCCGTGGCTGCGCTTCTGGCGGCTGGAAGCGCCGTTCGCCGCGCCGGGGCTGGTCTGGAACATGATGATGTCGATGTCGGGCGGCTGGTTCTTCGTGGTCGCCTCCGAGGCGATCACGGTCGGCGACACCACGGTGACGCTGCCGGGCATCGGCTCCTATCTCGCGCTGGCGATCGAGCGCGAGGATTTCGCCGCGGTCGGCTGGGCGGTACTGGCGATGGCGCTGCTGATCGTGCTCTACGACCAGCTGTTCTTCCGCCCGATCGTGGCCTGGGCCGACAAGTTCCGCGTCGAGCAGACCGCCAGCCAGGTGGTGCCGCGCTCGTGGCTGTACGACCTGTTGCGCCGCACCCGCCTGCTGCGCCGGCTGGCCGCGCCGGTGGCGGCGTTGTGGCAGCGCGCGCTGATGCTGCGCTGGCCGCGCCGCCGCGGTGCGCGCATACGGGCCGGGCGCACGCCGCGCGGCGGCGCATGGGGCGACCGGCTGTGGCTGGGCGCGATCGGGGCGGCGGCGCTGGCGGGCACCTGGCTGGTGTTCGACTATGCGCACCGCACGCTCGGCCTGGCCGACCTGCGCGAGGCGATCGGCGGCGGCCTGGCCACGCTGCTGCGCGTGGCGGTGCTGATCGCGCTGGCCTCGCTGGTGTGGGTGCCGGTCGGCGTGTGGATCGGGCTGCGCCCGGCGCTGGCGCAGCGCATCCAGCCGCTGGCGCAGTTCCTGGCGGCGTTCCCCGCCAACGTGCTGTTCCCGTTCGCGGTCGTGGCGATCGTGGCCACCGGCGCCGATCCGGACATCTGGCTGTCGCCGCTGATGGTGCTCGGCACCCAGTGGTACATCCTGTTCAACGTGATCGCCGGCGCCAGCGCGTTCCCGACCGACCTGCGCGAGGCCGCGCAGGTGTATCGGCTGCGCTCGTGGACGTGGTGGCGGCGGGTGATCCTGCCGGGGATCTTCCCGTACTACCTGACCGGCGCGCTGACCGCCTCGGGCGGCTCCTGGAACGCCAGCATCGTCGCCGAACTGGCCAGCTGGGGCGACAGGCACGTCGAGGCCTACGGCCTGGGCGCCTACATCGCCCGCGCCACCGCCGCCGGCGATTTCCCGCGCGTCGTGCTCGGCGTGCTGGTGATGTCGCTGTTCGTGACCGCCTTCAACCGCGCGCTGTGGCGCCGCCTGTACGTGTACGCCGAGCGCCGCCTGCGCCTGGACTGACCCGCCCTTTCCGCTTTCGATCAGGAGTTGCCGATGAACGTGTCCAACCTCGCCCTGGAGCGCCCGCTGGTCAGCGTGCGCGGCGTGCGCAAGACCTACGACAAGGGCGCCGCCGAACTGGTGGTGCTGGAGAACGTCGACCTGAGCCTGCGCTCGGGCGAGATCGTCGGGCTGCTCGGCCGTTCCGGCTCGGGCAAGTCCACGCTGCTGCGCGCGATCGCCGGGTTGCTGCAGCCGAGCGCCGGCGAGATCGCCTACCGCGACGGCGGCCCGGACGAACTGGCGATGGTGTTCCAGAGCTTCGCGCTGTTCCCGTGGCTGACCGTGCAGCAGAACGTCGAGGTCGGCCTGGAGGCGCGCGGCGTCGCGCCGGAGGAACGCCGCCGCCGCGCGCTGGAGGCGATCGACCTGATCGGCCTGGACGGCTACGAGAACGCCTACCCGAAGGAACTCTCCGGCGGCATGCGCCAGCGCGTCGGGCTGGCGCGCGCGCTGGTGGTGCATCCCAGGCTGCTGCTGATGGACGAGCCGTTCTCGGCGCTGGACGTGCTCACCGCCGAGACCCTGCGCACCGACCTGCTCGACCTGTGGAGCGAGGGCCGCATGCCGATCGAGTCGATCCTGATGGTCACCCACAACATCGAGGAGGCGGTGCTGATGTGCGACCGCATCGTGATCTTCGGTTCCAACCCGGGCCGGGTGATCGGCGAGATCGCGGTGGCGCTGCCGCAGCCGCGCAACCGGCTCGACCCCGCGTTCCGCGCGCTGGTCGAGGACATCTATGCGCGCATGACCGCGCGCCCGGCGGCGCCGGCGCGCGAGGGCCTGTTCCCCGGCACCGGCATCGCGATGACGCTGCCGCGCGTGTCGCCGAACCTGCTGGCCGGCCTGCTCGAAGCGGTCGCCGCCGAGCCCTATCGCGGCCAGGCCGACCTGCCGCCGCTGGCGGCCAGCCTGCAGTTGGAGATCGACGAGCTGTTCCCGATCGCCGAGGTGCTGCAGCTGCTGCGGCTGGCCGAGCTGGAAGGCGGCGACCTGCGCCTGACCGCGACCGGCCAGCGCTTCGTCGAGGCCGGCACCGACGCGCGCAAGCACCTGCTCAGCCAGCAGCTGGCGACCTACGTGCCGCTGGCCGCGCACATCCGCCGCGTGCTCGACGACCGCGCCAGCCACCAGGCGCCGCTGAGCCGCTTCAGCGACGAGCTGGAGGACCACATGTCCGAGGACAATGCCGCGCAGACCCTGCGCGCGGTGATCAGCTGGGCGCGCTATGGCGAATACTTCGCCTACGACGAGCAGGCCGGCCTGCTCACCCTGGACAACCCGACCTGAGAGCGGAGCCGACCATGCGTTTCATCGAGACCTTCCAGGCGGGCCCCTTCCTCGACACCGTGGTCAGCCTGGTCGCCGCGTTCGTGCTCGGCACCCTGATCGGCGTCGAGCGCCAGTACCGCCAGCGCACCGCCGGCCTGCGCACCTGCGTGCTGGTCGCGGTCGGCGCGGCGGCGTTCGTCGATCTCGGCATGCGCATCGCCGGCAACGCCGAGGCGGTGCGGGTGATCTCCTACGTGGTCTCCGGCGTCGGCTTCCTCGGCGCCGGCGTGATCATGAAGGAGGGCATGAACGTGCGCGGCCTCAACACCGCCGCCACGCTGTGGTGCTCGGCCGCGGTCGGCTGCTGCACCGGCGCGGACATGCTGGCCGAGGGCGCCTTGCTGACCGGGCTGGTGATTGCCGGCAACACCGTGCTGCGGCCGCTGGTCAACGCGATCAACCGCATCCCGATCAACGAGCGCGCGACCGAGGCCACCTACGAGGTGCGCCTGACCACCGACACCGAGGCGCTGCCGCACGTGCGCGAACGCCTGGTCGAGCACCTGGAGGCGGCCGACTACCCGGTGGGCGACGTGGAACTGCACGAACGCGGCGAGGAACAGGTCGAGGTGGTCGCCACCCTGGTCAGCACCGCGGTCGATCCGAACGAGATGGACGCGGTGGTCGACGAACTGGAACGCCATCCCGGCGTCGCCCATGCCACGTGGGAGATCAGTACGCGCGATTGAACAATGGGCAAGCCAAACGCGTTGGTTTTTGCTCGTCATTCCCGCGAAAGCGGGAATCCAAGGACGTTAAGCCTACGAAGAACAACGTCCATGGATTTCCGCTTTCGCGGGAATGACGAAGGTTCGGCTTAGCGACTACCCGTTCATCCCAAGCCGCACCCCGAACCCGACCAGGAACACCCCGGCGCCGCGCCGCAGCCACGCGCCCGTGCGCGGATGCCGCGAAAACCGCCGCGCCAGCGCATGGCCGAGCAGGATCAGCAGCGAGCACCAGGCCACTCCCAGCAGCGCGATCAGCGCCGCCATGGTCGCGAAGGTGGGCAGGCCGCGATGCGTGGCCGGGTCGATGAACAGCGGGAAGAACGCCATGTAGAACACGATCGCCTTCGGGTTGAGCAGCGTGACCAGCAATCCCTGGCGGAAGTAATGGCCCGGCTTGAGCGCGACCAGGCCGGCCGGCGCGCCCGGCTTCGGCGTGCGCAGCAACTGCAGCCCGATCCAGATCAGGTAGGCCATGCCCAGGTACTGCACGCCATGGAACAGCAGCGGGTTGGCCTTCAGCAGCGCGGCGACGCCCGCCACCGCCAGCCACATCAGCACCTGGTCGCCGAGCAGCAGCCCCGCCAGCGTCGTGTAGCCGGCCCGGATGCCGCTGCGCCCGGTCGCGGTGAGCAGCGTGAAGGTGCCGGGGCCGGGCAGCGCCAGGAACACCAGCACGGCGGCGGCGAAGGCCCATGGGTTCTGGATGCCCATCCACGGCATGGCGGCGAGGTCGGTGGGGAGGAAAGCGATGGTACGTCGTGAAGGCTTCGCTGTCGCAGCCTTCGCTCTACTTGCTGCTTCCTACTTCCTTTCCGGTCTTCGCCATCCCTTCATCGTCATTCCCGCTTTCGCGGGAATGACGATGGAACGATCACCCCGGCAGCGGGAAACGCCGCAGGTGCTCGCGCAGGCGCAGCGCGAGCAGGTCGTGCAGTTGCCGGATCGCCGGCGAGAACTGCTTGCGGTGCGGGCACACCAGGTTCAGCGGCACGCTTTCGCCGTGCGCGGGGAACAGCGCCTGCAGCCGCCCTGCCTGGACGTCCTCGGCCACGTCCAGCCACGACTTGTAGGCGATGCCTTCGCCGGCCAGCGCCCAGCGCCGCACCACCTCCGCGTCGTCGCACAGCATCGCGCCGCGCACGTCGACGGTATGGCGGCGGCCGTCGAGGTCGAAGCTCCAGCGGTCGTGCGCGCGGCCGCCGAGCATGTAGGTCACGCAGGCGTGCTCGCGCAGCGCGTCCGGCGTCGCCGGGCGGCCGTGCCGGCGCAGATAGTCCGGCGAGGCCACCAGCACCCGGCGGTTCTCCGGCGCCAGCGGCAGCGCCACGTAGCGCGCCTCGTCGAAACGGCCGAGCCGCAGCGCCACGTCCACCGGATCGCGGAACACGTCGGCGACCTGGTCGGACAGGTGCAGGCGCAGGTTCAGGCGCGGGTGCATGCGGTGGAACTCGCCCAGCCACGGCAGCAGCAGGTTGCGGCCCAGGTCCGACGGCGCGGCGATCTGCAGCAGCCCGTGCAGCTCCGCATCGGCGCCGCCCAGGCGTTCGCGGCCCTCGCGCAGCGTGTCCAGCACCTGCTGCGCGTACGGCAGGTACTGCTCGCCCTCGGCGGTCAGGCGCAGGCTGCGGGTGGTGCGCACGAACAGGCGCAGGTCCAGTTCGCGCTCCAGCCGGGCGATCGCGGCGCTGACCTGCCCCGGCAGCAGGTCCACCTCGCGTGCCACCCGCGAGAAGCTGCCCAGCGCCGCGGTGCGGACGAACAGGGCAAGGTCGTCGAACCGGATCATTTTCACTCCAGCAATGAAAGTGCTGGTGCATTCTGCGGGTTTCCGACGCGACCGGCACGGCCGACCATGTCCGCTTTGCCCCCTCCTGGAGTGCCGCCATGAAAGCCATCGCCTATACCCGCCACGGCCTGCCGATCGACGACCCGCAGGCCCTGGTCGAGATCGACCTGCCGGTTCCCGAACCGGGCCCGCGCGACCTGCGGGTCAAGGTGCATGCGGTCTCGGTCAACCCGGTCGACACCAAGGTCCGCCGCAACATGGCCACCGAGGCCCCGCGCGTGCTCGGCTGGGACGCGGTCGGCATCGTCGATGCGGTCGGCGCCGAGGTGAGCCTGTTCAAGCCCGGCGAGCGGGTCTGGTACGCCGGCTCGATCGCCCGCCCCGGCAGCGACGCCGAGTACCACCTGGTGGACGAGCGCATCGTCGGCCATGCCCCGCGCAGCCTGGACGATGCCGCGGCGGCGGCGCTGCCGCTGACCGCGATCACCGCCTGGGAGCTGTTGTTCGACCGCCTGGGGGTCGCCGAGGGCGGCGGCGAAGGCCAGACCCTGCTGGTGGTCGGCGCCGGCGGCGGGGTCGGCTCGATCCTGGTGCAGCTCGCGCGCCAGCTGACCCGGCTGACCGTGGTCGGCACCGCCTCGCGCCCGGAGACCCAGGACTGGGTACGCACGCTCGGCGCGCACCACGTGATCGACCACCGCGAGCCGCTGACCCAGGGCCTCAAGCGCCTGGGCATCGAGCAGGTGCCGCTGGTCGTCGGCGTGACCCATACCGACGTGCACTACCCGCAGATCGTCGAGGCGCTGGCGCCGCAGGGCCGGTTCGCGCTGATCGACGATCCGGCGGGGCTGGACGTGCTGCTGCTCAAGCGCAAGAGCATCTCGCTGCACTGGGAACTGATGTTCACCCGCCCGCTGTTTGGCACCGAGGACATGATCGCCCAGCACCAGCTGCTCGAACGCGTCGCGTCGCTGGTGGATGCCGGCACGCTGCGCACCACGCTCGGCGAGCACTACGGGAAGATCAGCGCGGAGAACCTGCGGCGCGCGCACGCGTTGATCGAGAGCGGCCGCGCCCGCGGCAAGATCGTGCTGGAAGGTTTCTGATCTTCCTGCCCGCGCGATGCGCCCCCGACCCGGCGCGGGCACCGGCCGCACCGGGGTTCAGGGCGCCGTAGCGCGGGCCCGGCGCAGCGCATGGATGCGCTCGCGCAGCGCCGCGATCAGCGCCTCCAGCGAGTCGTAGCGCGGCACCCCGTAGCGGTCGCCGGTGATGTCCAGGTTGCCCTTGCGCCAGAACCCCGCCGGTGCCGATACCAGCAGCTTGCCGGAGCGCGCGTACAGGCCGAACTCCAGCAGCGTGATCGGGCTCTGCGTGCCGGGCGCGAAGTACATCGGCACCAGGTCGGCCTGCTCCAGCGCCGCCAGCTCCCATTGCACCTGGCGGCGGAACTCCGGCTCGTCGGCCTCGGCGCGCCAGGCCGGGTTCCAGTCGGGGCGGCGCGGGTTGAGCAGCAGCACGCCCTCGTCGCGCAGCGCGTCCTGCACCTGTTGCTGCCAGTCGCCGGCCTTGCCCATCTCGATGCTGCCGGCGAGGAACACCTTGATCCGCGCGTCGTGCGCCGGCAGCGGCGCAGGCGAGGTCAGGGTCTGCGACGGGGTGGGCGGAGTGGCCGCATGGGCGGCCGGCAGCATGGCCATCGAAAGCAACAGGAACGATTTCATCGGGCGCGCGACGGGATCGGCGGCGGCGGGGCGGCCATCGTAGCGCAGCCGCGCGCGGCGGCTCAGGGCATCCCGTTGGCGCCGTGGCGGCGGAAGCCGGGGCGTTCGCCCAGGATCGCGTGGTAGGCCTGCACCGCCGGCAGCGCCGGGCGCTCGATCGGGCTGGCCAGCCAGCGCTGGGTCGACAACCCGAGCACGATGTCGGCCAGGGTGAAGCCCGCGCCCAGCACGTAGGGCCCGCCTTGCGCCAGCTGCGCATCCAGGATGCGCATGTGCCGGTTCCACTGCGCCTCGCTGGCGGCGATCGCGGCCGGGTCGGCATGCGCCGCGCTGCGCCGCACCTTGGCCATGAACGCGTAGCGCCAGGCGCCGTTGAGATCGGTCGCCTGCCAGTCCATCCATTGTTCCACCCGTGCCCGCGCCGCGGCCTCGGCCGGCAACAGGTCGAAGCGGCCGGCGCGCGCCGCCAGGTAGCGGCAGATCGCGTTGGATTCCCACAGCACGAAACCGCCGTCGCGCAGCACCGGCACCAGCGCGTTCGGGTTGAGCGCGCGCAGCGCTTCCGGCGCCGGCGCCTCGTCGTGGGCGAACGGCAGGCCCAGTTCGTCCAGCAGCCACAGCACCTTGCGCACGTTGATCGAGCGCGAATGGCCCAACAGTTCCAGCACGGCAGGTCTCCGGGAACGGGCCGGCCAGTGTAGCCGGCGCATCCGGTGAGACGCGCGCCGCTACACTGGCGGCATGACTCCCGAATCGATGATCCTCGGCGGCCTGCTCTGTGCCGTCATCGTGCTGCAGATCGCGGCGCTGCTGCGCCGCCAGGACGGCACCCGCCTCGAACGATCGCTGCGCGAGGAGGCGCGCGCCGGCCGCGGCGAACTGCGCGAGCAGCTCGAATCGTTCGCGCGCCACCAGGAAGTGCGGCTGGACGCCTTCGCCCGCAGCCTCGCCGACCTGTCCACCCGCACCGATGCGCGCCTGGACCAGCTGCGCGAAACCCTGACCGAGGACGCGCGCCGCGGCCGCCAGGAAGCCGGCGAATCGCAGCAGCGCTTCGCCGGGTCGCTCGACCAGCGCCTGCTCGAGCTGACCCAGCGCAACGAGCTGCGCATCGGCGAGATGCGCGCCACGCTCGAGCAGCAGCTGCAGGCCCTGCAGAACGACAACGCGGCCAAGCTCGAGCAGATGCGTGCCACCGTCGACGAGAAGCTGCAGAGCACGCTCAACCAGCGCCTGGACTCGAGCTTCAAGCTGGTCTCCGAGCGCCTGGAGCAGGTGCAGCGCGGGCTCGGCGAGATGCAGCAGCTGGCCACCGGCGTGGGCGACCTCAAGCGCGTGCTGAGCAACGTCAAGACCCGTGGCGGCTGGGGCGAGGTGCAGCTGGAGAACATCCTCGAGCAGACCCTGACCCAGGAGCAGTACGCGCGCGGCGTGCGCCTGCGCGCCGACAGCGCCGAGGCGGTGGACTTCGCGGTGCGCCTGCCAGGGCGCGGCCGCGACGACGCGCCGGTGTGGCTGCCGATCGACTCCAAGTTCCCGCGCGAGGACTACGAGCGCCTGCTCGACGCGCAGGAGCAGGGCGACCAGGAGCAGGTGCTCGCCAGCGGCGCGCAGCTGGAGCGCGCGATCCGCGTGCAGGCCAAGTCGATCGGCGACAAGTACATCGTGCCGCCGTACAGCACCGACTTCGCGGTGATGTTCCTGCCCACCGAGGGCCTGTACGCGGAAGTCATCCGCCGCCCCGGCCTGGTCGACCTGCTGCAGCGCGAGCACCGGGTGGTCGTGGCCGGCCCGACCACGGTCACCGCGCTGCTCAACAGCCTGCAGATGGGTTTCCGCACGCTCGCGATCGAGCAGCGCTCCAGCGAGGTGTGGAGCCTGCTCGGCGCGGTCAAGAGCGAGTTCGGCAAGTTCGCCGGCATCCTCGAGAAGGCCGAGAAGCAGATCAACACCGTCGGCAAGAGCCTCGGCGAGGCCAGCCGCAAGACCCGCACCATCGAGCGCCGCCTGCGCGGCGTGGAATCGCTGTCGGCGGACGACTCGCGCGCGCTGCTGGGCGAAGACGCCGCGCTCGACGAACCGGCCGCTGCCGACGACGAAACCGAAGGTTGATCGTCCCGGCGCCGCGCGGAAATGCGCGGCGCCGGGTTTATCCTGTCGCCGCAATCCCTCTACCTGGAGTCCCCTGCATGTCCACCCCGATCCAAGCCATTCCCCTGACCACCATCGACGGCGCCCCGGCCACGCTCGCCGACCATGCCGGCAAGGTGCTGCTGGTGGTCAACGTCGCCTCCAAGTGCGGCCTGACCAAGCAGTACGAGGGGCTGGAGCGGCTCTATCGCGAGAAGCAGGGCACCGGCTTCGAAGTGCTGGGCTTTCCCGCCAACGACTTCAAGGGCCAGGAGCCGGGCAGCGAGGAGGAGATCAAGCAGTTCTGCACGCTGACCTACGACGTCACCTTCCCGATGTTCTCCAAGATCGCGGTCACCGGCGAGCAGACCCATCCGCTGTATCGCGAGCTGATCGCCGCGCAGCCGGAAGCGGCGGGCGAAGGTCCGTTCCGCGAGCGCCTGCAGGGCCTGGGCATCGAGGCCAACCCGGCGCCGGGCGTGCTGTGGAACTTCGAGAAGTTCCTGGTCGGCAAGGACGGCCGGGTGGTCGGTCGCTTCGCGCCGGACGTGGACGCCGACGATGCGCGCCTGCGCGAGGCGATCGACGCCGCGCTGGCGGCGTAAACGCGCAACGTTGCAGCAAGGGCTCGCGGCCGGAAGGGCTTCCTTGCCGGAGGGACCTCAGCCCGACGCGCTACCGGTACGGCACGTCGCGACCAAAGTCCCTCCCACAACATCACAGCCCGGCAGGGGACACCCGCACAGGAATGCGCGGTGCCGCGAAGAACCCAGACAAGTCCGCGCACATGGATGTGCGCTGCTCTTGTGAGGGACCCACGAAAAAGCCCGGGATCGCTCCCGGGCTTTTCTGCGGGTCCTTCCTGGCAACAGGATCAACCGCCCCACTCAGGTACCGGCATCGCGTCCGCCGGCACGGTGTTGTCCTCGCGCAGGTAGTCCGGCAGCTCGTCCTGGTCCTTCTGGTTGCGGTGCAGGCTCTGCTGGATCTGGTAGTTGCGGCGCTGCAGCCAGGCGTCGCGGGTCAGCGCGTACTCGTCGGGCGCCTCGTTGCGCATCTCGTCCAGCGACAGCAGGCGCGCGCGCGTGTTGACCAGCTGGACGCCCTGCAGGCCGATGCGGACCTTGTCGTTCTCGACCTGGCGCAGCGGCGAGAGCGGCATGTCCCCGGCCAGGCCGAAGGTGTCGCGCAGCGTGCGCGGGCCGAAGAACGGCAGCTCGAAGTAGCGCGAGTTGCGCCAGCCCCACACGCCCAGGGTCTGGCCGAAGTCGCCGTTGCCGCGCGGGATGCCGGCGGCGCTGGCGGGGTCGAACAGGCCGCCGATGCCCAGCGTGGTGTTCATCACGAACCGGCCCAGCGTCTGCAGCGCCCTGACCGGGTGCCCCTGCAGCAACTGGTTCACCAGGGTCACCGGCGAGCGCAGGTTGTCGAAGAAGTTGGTCACGCCCAGGCGCACCGGCTCGGGCGTGACGTTGACGTACGCGGTCGCCACCGGCCGCGCGAAATACTTGTCCACCGCCAGGTTGAAGCGGTGCATGCCGCGGTTGTAGCGCTCCCACGGATCGTAGGCGACCTGGCCGGCCGGCGCGGCGTCGGCCGAGGCGCTCGGCGCCGGCCCGCCGTACAGCGCGGCATAGTCGTCTTCGGCCGCGGTCGGTGCGGTGCCGGCAGCGCTGGCCGATGGCGCCTCCGCCGGTGCGGCGGCCGCAGGCGCTTCACCCGCGTCGGCCGGGGCGGATGCGGGGGCCTCCGCCGCCGGCGTCGCCTCCGCCGCGGGCGCGGCGACGACCGAGGCCGCCGCGGGCGGCGCGGATTTCGGCGCCTGGCCGGCGCAGGCCGCCAGCAACAGCAGCGGGACGAGAACGAGGGGGCGGAGGACGTTCATGTCGGTTCCGGTCAGGCCTGGAAATCCAGGGTGGGCGAGAGACGGTAGGCGGCCCGCAGTTCCTCCAGGCCGGGAGGCGTGCCGAGCACGGCGACGTCGCCGCCCCGGCGCGAACGCAGCCGCGCGGCGGCTTCGGCCAGCAACGCGAGGCCGGCGCTGTCCAGCCGGCTGACGCCGCCCAGATCGAGCCGCGCGGCGCCGTCCAGCAGCCCGGCCAGCTGCGGCCACAGCGCGGTGGCCGCGGTGCGGTCGAGCGTACCCGTGGCGAGCAGCGCGTCGCCTTCGCGGTACAGCCGGGCGTCGTTACTTGCCATTGTTCGCCGGCTGCGCGGCCAGGGTGCCGCTGCGCAATTCCTTGGCGACCTCGGCGATGCCCTTCTGGCGCAGCGGGGCATCGAACTGGTTGCGGAAGGTCTGCACGTAGGAAATGCCTTCGATGACCACGTCGAAGATCTTCCACTGGCCGTTGACGTTGCGCATCAGGTAGTCGACCGGGGTCGGGTCGTCGCCCTGGCGCAGCAGCTCGGTGGACACCTTCACGCCGCGGTTGCCCGGCAGCGCGGTCTCCGACTTGCCGCGGAAGGTCGGCTTGCCCTCGAAGCTCAGCAGCGCCGAGCCGTAGCGCTGCATCAGGCTGTCGGCCATCGCGTCGGCGAACAGCTTGACGTCGGCGTCGGAGGCGCCGCGGCCGTGCACGCCCAGCACCAGGCGGGCGGCGTAGTCGCGGTCGAACAGCTGGTTGAGCTGGGTGTCGATGTACTGGCGCAGCGCGGCCGGGTTCTGCTTGAACTCGGCGCGGCGCTGCTGCAGCGTGGTCAGCACGTTGCTGCTGGCGTCGATCACGGTCTTGGTGGCCGCGCCCTGGCTGGCGGCCGCGGCCGGGGCGGCCTGGGCGAACGCGGCGGTCGGCGCGGCGGCGAACAGCGCCGCGGCCAGTACGGTCGAAAGCAACGGGGTCTTCATTTGTGGGGCTCCGTGGAAGAGGGCGTGGTCGCGTCGGACGCGGCAGGCGCTTCGCCTGACGCGGAGTTACCGCCACCGCCGCTGAACATGTACTTGCCGACCAGCTGGATCAGGTCCACGGCCGGTTGGGTGAAGGCGATCTCGTCGCCGGGCTTGAGCACGTCGGGGTCGCCGCCGGGCTGCAGGCCGATGTAGCTCTCGCCGAGCAGGCCGCTGGTGAAGATGCCGGCGGAGGTGTCGGCCGGCAGGTCCTTGTAGCGCCCGTCCAGGCTCAGCGTCACCACCGACTCGAAGGTCTTCGGGTCGAGCGTGATGTTGCTGACCTGGCCGACGTTGACGCCGCCGATGCGCACCGGCGCCTGCTTCTTGAGCTGGCCGATCTGGGTGAAGCGGGCGGTCAGGTCGTACCCGTCCGAACCCAGGCCCCAGCGCTGGTTGGTCGAGGCCACCGCCAGCACCAGCAGCGAGGCCAGGGTCAGCAGCAGGAAGGCGCCGACGGCGAATTCGAGTCGTGGTCCACGCATGGCCATATGTCATTCCACCTTTCGTCCAA
Organism: Pseudomonas sp. Hp2; assembly: GCF_006386585.1. Classification (NCBI taxonomy): domain Bacteria; kingdom Pseudomonadati; phylum Pseudomonadota; class Gammaproteobacteria; order Pseudomonadales; family Pseudomonadaceae; genus Pseudomonas; species Pseudomonas sp. Hp2. The sequence continues at coordinate 48,321 of NZ_VAHJ01000004.1, read as the reverse complement.
CTGCCGCCGCGACATGCGCCGCAGCGGGCTTTTCATTGAGTTCCCGCGCGTGGACGCGCGGGTTCTTGCGAGGGACTCGCCGCATCCGGGCCCGCCTCATTGGAACAGCAATGCGGAGAGCACGAAGTTGAACATCAGCACCAGCAGCGAGGCGTTGACCACCGCGCGGGTGGTCGCCACCGAGGTGCCCTCGATGGTCGGCTCGGCATGGAAGCCGACGTAGGCGGCGACCAGCGCGGCGGTGCCGCCGAAGATCGCCGACTTGAGCAGCGCCACGCCGAAGTCGTCCCACAGGTCCACGCTGTTGCGCAGGCCCGACCAGAACGTGCCGTTGTCCACGCCGAGCACGTGCACCGCCTCGAAGTAGCCGCCGCTGATCGCCAGCGAGCAGAACACCGCGGTCAGCAGCGGCACGGTCAGCACCGCGGCCCAGAAGCGCGGCGCGACCGCCTTGGCGACCGGGTCGATCGCCATCAGCTCCAGCGCCTTGATCTGGTCGGTGGCGCGCATCAGGCCCAGCTCGGCGGCGATCGAGCTGCCGGCGCGGCCGATGAACAGCAGCGCGGTCAGCACCGGCGCCAGCTCGCGGTACAGCGACAGCCCCAGCAGCGTGGACAGCGCGTCGGACGCGCCGAACGTGGTCAGCGTGCGGTAGCCCTGCAGGGTCAGCACCAGGCCGACGAAGGCGCCGCCGACCGCGATGATCGGCAGCGAGCGCGCGCCGATCTTGTAGATCTCGCGGGTCAGCTCGGCCAGGAAGTCGGCGGTGGGCAGCGAGCCGCGCGCCACCGTCAGCGAGAACAGGCCGGCGCGGCCGAGCGAGCGGATCGATTCGGCGAAGGCCATCAGGCGGCGCTCCTGGTCGTGCGCGCGGCGGCGTCGAACGGGATCGGGCCGTCCGGCTGGCCGTGCAGGAACTGCCGCACCAGCGGATCGGCGCTGGCTTCCAGCTGCGCCGGCGTGCCCGAGAACACGATGCCGCCGTTGGCGATCACCACCGCCTGGTCGCAGATCGGCAACGTCTCGTGGACGTGGTGGCTGACGATGATGCTGGTCAGCCCCAGGCTGTCGTTGAGGCGCTGGATCAGGCTCATGATCACGCCCGAGGCGATCGGGTCCAGCCCGGTCAGCGGCTCGTCGTAGATCATCAGCGGCGGGTCCAGCGCCAGCGCGCGGGCCAGCGCGACGCGCCGGGCCATGCCGCCGGACAGCTCGCGCGGCCAGGCATCGGCGGCGGCGAGCAGGCCGACCGCGTGCAGCTTCATCTGCACGATGCGCGCGATCAGCGCCTTGGGCAGCCGGGTGTGGGTGCGCAGCGGCAGCGCCACGTTCTCGGCCACGGTGAGGTCGGTCAGCAGGCCGTTGCCCTGCAGCAGCACGCCGACGTTGCGGCGCGTCTCCAGCAGCGCGCGCGTGCCGGTCGGGATCGGCGCGCCGAACAGGGCCAGCGTGCCGGCGGCCGGGCGCAGCTCGCCGGTCAGGGCCGCCAGCAGCGTGGACTTGCCGCTGCCCGACGGGCCGAGCACCGCGGTGATGCTGCCGCGCGGCACGTCGAGCGAAACGTCGCGCAGGATCGTGCGCCCGCCACGGTCGATGCGGACGCCGGACAACTGCACGACAGGGGAAGCGGAATCCGACATCGCCACCGTTAACAAATAACGAACAGGTTAATTTCGCGCCGGCTGGCTGAACTCAGTTGGACTAAGTTTTTCAGAACTGGGCGGTCTAGTATTGTGTCACTCCGCGGCTCGTTCGACTACTGCTCAGGTGCATGAATGCGCATGACACCCGGCGCCGCGTGAGGATTCCGTCATTATCGCCGAGGACCGGCCGCGCGGGCGGGCCGCCCATTCAGCCGCCGCGCCCCGGGCTTATCGCCCATGCCGCGCTGCGGCACTATGGCGCGATGGCCGACGCTGCACCGGACTTCCGCCTCTATCATTCCAACTCGCTCGAGGTGCTGGCATCGCTGCTGGCGCACGAGCTGCGCCGGCCGGTACCCGGCCAGTCGCTGCTGGCGCCGGAGACGGTGCTGATCCCGCAGGTGGCGATGCGGCGCTGGCTGCAATCGACCCTGGCCGCCGAGTACGGCATCGCCGCCAACCTGGAGTTCCTCACCCCCGGAGAGTTCGTCGCGCACGCGCTGGAGGCCAACCTCGGCCCGGCCGACGACGACCTGGACGCGGACACGCTGCGCTGGCGCCTGTACGCGGCGCTGGTCGATCCGGAGCTGCTGGCGCGGCCGGCGATGCGCGCGCTGCAGGCCTACCTGGCCGACGGCGACGCGCTCAAGCCGTGGGCGCTGGCCGGCGAGCTGGCGTCGGTGTTCGAGAAATACCAGGCCTGGCGCCGCGACTGGCTGCTGCGCTGGGAGGCCGGGGCCGACCCGGACGATCCGCAGGCGCTGCTGTGGCGGCGCATCGCCGGCGGCCGCGCGCACCGCGCCCGGCGCATCAACGACTACCTGGCGCGCCATGCCGGCGGCGGCGCGCTTCCGGCGGGGCTGCCGCCGCGGCTGTTCGCCTTCGCCACCCTCAACGTTTCGCCCGACGTGCTGCGCGTGCTCGCCACCCAGGCGCGGACCGGCACGCTGCACTTCTATCTGCCCACGCCCACGGCGTCGTACTGGGGCGACCTGCAGACCCTGGGCGCGCGCCTGAAAGCCGGCGATGCCGACCCGTTCGGCGAGGATGCCGGCGAGAACCGCTTGCTGCAGGCCTGGGGCGCGGTCGGCCGCGACTTCATGGCGGTGCTGGGCGGCTACGAGGTGGTGCACCCCTCCGGCGAGATCGCCGCCTACGCCGACCCGGAACGGCGCCCGGGCAAGCCGCTGGCCGAGGGCGGGCTGGGCGACGGCCTGCTGAAGCGGCTGCAGGCCGACCTGTTCCACCGGCGCGGCCGGCCTTCGGGCGGGCTGCTGCCGGCGCTGCGCCGCGACGATCCGACCCTGCAGGTGCACGCCTGCCACACCCGCCTGCGCGAGCTGCAGGTCCTGCACGACCAGCTGCGCGCGCTGCTGGAGGACCCGCGCTTCGACCCGCCGCTGCAGCCGCGCGAGATCGCGGTGCTGGCGCCGGACATCGATCCGTACATTCCCTACCTGGACGCGGTATTCGGCGGCCCCGACGACCCGTTGCCCTACGCCCTGGCCGACGCCAGCCCGCTGGCCGGCGAGCCGCTGGCGGAAGTGTTCGTGCGCCTGCTCGGGTTGCCGGTATCGCGCTTCGGCCTCAACGAGGTGCTCGACCTGCTCGCCAGTCCGCCGCTGGCCGAGGCCGCCGCGCTGGACGCGGCCGCGTTCGAGCGCCTGCACGGATGGCTGCAGGCGGCCGGCGCGCGCTGGGGCCTGGACGCGGCGCACCGCCAGCAGCACGCGGCGCCGCGCGACGACGCCTACACCTGGGCGTTCGCGCTGGACCGGCTGCTGCTCGGCCACGCCAGCGGCAGCGATGCGGAGATCGCCGGGGTGGCGCCGTGGCCGGAGCTGGAAGGCAGCGCGCTGGACGCGCTGGACACGCTGATCCGGCTGTTGCGCGTGCTGGCGCGGCACCAGCAGACGCTGGGCGAGGCGCTGCCGCCGTCGGCCTGGCGCGAGCGGCTGATCGGCCTGCTCGACGCGCTGCTGCCGCAGCCGCCATCGGCACCGTCCACGCAGCGCGCGCTCGACCGCCTGCGCTGGCTGGTCGACGGCTTTGCCAACAGTGCCGCGCGTGCCGGTTTCGAGGCGCCGCTGCCGGCCGAGGCGGTACGCGCGCACTTCGCCGCCGTGCTGGGCGAGGCCGACACGCGCGCACCGCTGCTCACCGGCGGCATCAGCATCGGCCGCATGGTGCCGATGCGGCTGCTGCCGTTCCGCGCGATCTGCCTGCTGGGCATGAACGACGGCGATTTCCCGCGCCGCGACCCGGCCGCCGGCCTCAATCGCCTGACCGCCGAACTGGGCAGCGAGCGCCGCCGTCCCGGCGACCGTTCCACCCGCGAGGACGACCGCTTCCTGTTCCTGCAACTGTTCGCCGCCGCGCAGGACGTGTTCTACCTGAGCTACCTCGGCGCCGACCCGCGCGACGGCAGCGAGCGCGAACCCTCGGTGCTGGTCGCCGAACTGCTCGCCGAGGCCGCCGCCTACCACGCCGATCCGGCCGCCGCCGCACGCGACCTGGTGGTGCGGCATCCGCTGCAGCCGTTCGCGCCGGCCGCGTTCGGCGGCGACGGCGAACCGCGCCGCTTCAGCTACCGCGCGGCGTGGCGCCCGGCCGCCGGCCGCCTCGGCAGCGAGCGCCATGCGCTGGAACCGTGGTTCGGGCAGGCGCTGCCCGCGCCCGAGCCGGAGCCGGCATTGCCGCTGGACGCGCTCAGGCGCTTCCTGCTCGCGCCCGCCGCGCAGTTCCTGCAGTTGCGGCTGGGCCTGCGCCTGGCCGACGAGATCGAGCGCGCCGAGGACCTGGAACCGCTGCTGCTGCCCGGCGGCGGGCTGGAGAAGCACGCCTTGCAGATGCAGGCGTTCGAGGCGCTGCTGGACGGCGAGGACGAACAGGCCCTGTACCGCCGCCTGCGCGCCCGCGCCCTGCTGCCGTCCGGCACGCTGGGCGAGCGCGAGCTCGAAGACCTGCTGGCGCAGCTGCGCCCGTACGCGCGGGGCTTCGCGCAATGGCGCGCCGGGGCCGGCGCACAGTCGCAGCGCTACGACATCGAACTGGACGGCCTGCACCTGCACGGCCGCGTCGATGCGCTGTATCCGCACGGCATCGCGCGGGTGCGGCCGGGCGTGCGCAACGGGCCGGCGGCGATCCGCAACGGCCTGGACTGGCTGCTGGCCAGCGCCGCCGGCGACCCGCGTCCGCTGGTGCGCTTCGACGACGCGGGCGAGGCCGGCACCGGCCCGCACGTGCGCGAGGCCTTGCCGCCGGCGCAGGCGCGCGACGCGTTGCGCGCGCTGCTGGCGTTGCGCGCTCGCGGCCTGCGCGAACCGCTGGCGTTCGGTCCCTACAGCGGCTGGGAGTTCTACCGCCACCTGATGGACGGCGCCGACGCGAAGAAGACCTTCAAGGCCGCGTTCGAGCGCTGGCACGGCACGCGCGGCTATGCCGAAGGACAGGGCGAGGCGACCCGGCTGGCCCTGCGCGGGCGCGATCCGTTCGCCGACCGCACGGCGTTCATCGCCTTCGCCCGCACCAGCTTCGCCGTGTTCGATGCGGTCTGCGAGGGACGCACCGACCTGGAACCGGACGAGGCGACGCTGGACGCGGTCTGGGCCGCGCGCGGCGAGCAGGACGGGGGCGAGGAGGAGTGAGCATGGACGTCCCCGCCGATCCCTACCTGGGACTGCCGCTGCACGGCGTGCGCCTGATCGAGGCCAGCGCCGGCACCGGCAAGACCTTCACCCTGGCCACGCTGGCGACGCGGCTGGTGGTCGAGCGCGGCCTGCGCGTCGGCCAGATCCTGGCGGTGACCTTCACCGAGGCCGCCACCCAGGAGCTGCGCAAGCGCATCCGCGAGCGCCTGGCCCTGGCCGCTACGCTGGTGCCCGAAACTTCCCTTGGAGAGACCGCCCTTGTGGGAGGGACTTCAGTCCCGACGGGCTTTGCCGAGGAAGCGTCGGGACTGATGGCCCTAGGCCACCCAGAGTCCCTCCCACAGGACTCGCCTGAAATCCACTTGACCCGCACCCTCCTGGCGGCCCACCTCGCCACGTCGGGCGAATCCCCCGACGCCCTGCGCCGCCGTCTGCGCCAGGCCGCCGACGAGATCGACCTGGCCGCGATCTTCACCATCCACGGCTTCTGCGCGCGGGTGCTGCGCGAACACGCGCTGGAGAGCGGGCAGACCTTCGCCCCGCCCGAACTGCTCGCCAGCGACCGCGAGCTGCTCGAAGAACTGGCCGCCGACCTGTGGCGTGCGCACGCCGCCGAAGCGGGCGAGGCCGAGCACCTGCCGGCGCTGTGGCCGGCCGGCCCGGCCGCGCTGGCGCGCGACCTGCCGGCGCTGATCCGCCAGCCGCTGCTGCTGCCCGCACCGGTGGACCTCGCCCACGACCCGCGGCCGGCGCTGCGCCAGGCCGCGCAACGCCTGGCCGAGGCGATCGCCGCGCATCTCGAGGACGCACGCGCCGCGGTGGCCGAGGCCTTCGAGCGCAAGCGCTTCGACGGCCGCCGCGCGCGCCGGCCCAGCTTCGACAAGGCGTTCCAGGCGCTGCTCGATGGCCTGCAGGCGCAGGCCTGGTCGCGCGGGGGCACCGCGCACCTGGACAAGCTGGTGCCGGCGCGCCTGCGCGAGCTGTGCAAGGACGGCCACGAGCCGCCGTGCTCGCCGCTGTTCGACGCGCTCGACGCCTGGCTGCAGGCCGACGACGCGATGCGCCTGTGGCAGGGCCAGCGCCGCATCGCGCTGCTGCATCGCCTGCGCGAGGAAGCGCGCGAGCGCCTCGCCGCGCTCAAGCGGCTGCGCCGCGTGCAGACCTACGACGATCTCATCGACGACGTTGCCGCCGCGCTGTCCGGCCCGCACGCCGAGGCCCTGGCGCAGCGCCTGCGCGCGCAGTACGCGGTCGCGCTGGTGGACGAATTCCAGGACACCGACGCGCGCCAGTGGAGCATCTTCGAGCGCGTGTTCGGTCCTGATTCTCCAGATGAACGTCGCGAGTGCGAGCACCCGGCCACCGGGCATAGCCCGGCGGCGCTCGAAAGCGCGCGAACCAGTGGTTCGCAAGCGCGCTTTCTCGCCCTGATCGGCGACCCCAAGCAGGCCATCTACGGCTTCCGCGGCGGCGATGTGCACACCTACCTGGCCGCGGCCGGGCAGGCCGAACGCGCACCGCCGCTGGAGCGCAACTTCCGTTCGCGACCCTCGTTGTTGAAAGCCATCGCCGCGCTGTACCGGCAGGCCGGCGAGCGGGCTTTCGTCGAGGAAGGCATCCGATTCCACGACGTGCAGCCCGGCGGCGTGCGCGGCGACGACGATTTCCTGCGCGACGGCGCGCCCGCGCCGGCCCTGACGCTGTGGCGCGCGCCGCCGCCTGCCGGCGACAAGCCGCACGATGCCGAGCGCTCGCGCCAGCTCGCCACCGCCGCCTGCGTCGCCGCGATCCACGAGGTGCTGGCGCAGGCGCGCGCCGGCCAGGCATCGCTGCGGGGCCGTCCGGTCGAACCGGGCGACATCGCCGTGCTGGTGCGCAAGCACGGCGAGGCCACGCGCATCCAGCAGGCGCTGGCGGAGGCCGGCATCCCCGCCGTGGCGGCCGGCAAGCAGAGCCTGTTCGCCAGCGAACAGGCGCGGGAACTGCTGGCGCTGCTGCTCGCGCTGCTGCACGGCGCCGACGACGGCCGCCTGCGCGCGGCGCTGGCGACGGTGCTGGTCGGCGTGGACGCCGACGGCATCGCCGCGCTCGAACGCGACGGCGAGCTCCACCGCCAATGGCAGCTGCGCGCGCAGCACTGGCGCGAGCGCCTGCAGCGCGGCGGCCCGCTGGCGCTGGTGGACGAGCTGTGCGCGGCCAACGCCGAGCGCCTGCTCGGGCTGCTCGACGGCGAGCGCCGCCTGACCAACTACCTGCAACTGGGCGAACTGCTGCAACAGGCCGACGCGCGCGCGCTGGGCCTGCATGGGCTGGTGGACTGGCTCGGCCGCCGCATCGCCGAGGCCGACCCGGACGACGAGACCCAGTTGCTGCGGCTGGAATCGGACGCGCGCCGCGTGCAGATCGTCACCCTGCACAAGAGCAAGGGCCTGGAGTACCCGCTGGTGTTCCTGCCGTTCGTCGGCATCGGCGGCAAGTCGCCCGATCCCGGCCGCGCCTGCGTGGCGCCGACCGAACAGGGGACGCGCGCGCTGTTCTGGAAACCCTCGCCGGAAACGCCGGAGTGGAGCGCCGCGCGCGCGGCCTGGATCCAGGCCCAGCACGCCGAGGACGCGCGCCTGCTGTACGTCGGCCTCACGCGCGCCGAGCACGCGCTGTGGATCGCCTTCGGCGCGTTCTACAACGCCCCTCGCAGCCCGCTCGCAGCGATGCTGGCCGACCCGGCCGCGCTGGCGGCGCAGCCGGGCATCGTCCTCGACGAGCGCCCGCTCCCGGCCACGCTGCCGTGGCTGCCGCCGCCCGGCGAGGGCGAGCCGCCGCCGGCGCGCGTCGCCACGCGCCGGCTCGCGCCGGACTGGTGGGTCTACAGCTTCACCCAGCTCGCCAACGCCGACGGCGGTGGCGACACCCTCGCCAGCGCCACGGTCGAATCCGCCGGCGGCCACGACGAGCCGGCCGCACCGGTCGCGCTCGAGGACGATTTCGATCCGCGCTTCGCCGGCAACCGCTTCGGCGTGGTGCTGCACGCCGCGCTGGAGCACGGCGACTTCGCCGCCTGGCGCGGCTGGCGCCCGGGCGATGCCGCGCCGGCCGCGGAAGCGGAAACGATCGCCGCGGCCTTGCGCGAGGGCGGCTACGCGGCCGAGGACCTCGGCGACGGCGCGGCGCTGCTGGCGCGCCTGATCGGCCAGACCCTCACCGTCGCGCTGCCCGAGGGCGTGCGCCTGTGCGACGTGCCGGCGGTCGAGCGCCGCGCCGAGATCGAGTTCCAGTTCGCGCTGCGCGCCACCCGCGTGGACGCGCTGCTGCGCCTGCTGCACGCGCACGGCGTGGTCGGCGATCGCCACGGCTTCGGCCTGCGCCAGCGCCTGGAAGGGCTGATGACCGGCCTGATCGACCTCACCTACCGCCACGAAGGCCGCTGGTACGTGCTCGACTACAAGTCCAACCGCCTGCCCGCCTACGACCCGCCGGCGCTGGCGCAGGCCATGCGCCACAGCGAGTACGACCTGCAGGCGCTGATCTACAGCCTGGCGCTGCACCGCTGGCTGCGCTTCCGTCTCGGCGAGGACTACGACTACGCGCGCGACTTCGGCGGCGTGCGGTACCTGTTCTGCCGCGGCCTGGATGCCGCGCGCGATCCCTCGCCCGGCGTGCACGCGCAGCGCTTCGACCCGGCGCTGGTCCACGCGCTGGATGCGCTGTTCGCCGGTGCCGAACTCGAGCCCGTTTCTGCCCGGGAGAGGGGGCGGGGCGAGGAGACGTCCGCGCCCGGAGCGCCTTCGCCATGAACGTCCCCAACTTGCTCGCCGACCTGCAGCGCGCCGGCATCCTGCGCACGCTCGACCATGCTTTCGCACAGAGCCTGCGCCGGCTCGACCCGGGCACGCCCAACGAGGTGCTGGCCGCCGCGGCGCTGGCCTCGCTGGCGGTGGCGCAGGGCCATGCCGGCTTCGACCCGGCGCGCCCGCGCCTGCTCGCCGACGCCGAGCTGGCATGGCCGGACCCGCGGGCCTGGCAGGCGCTCCTGGCCGCCTCGCCATGGGTGGATGCGCCAAGCGTGGACGAGGACGCGGCGACCGCAGCGAAGCCGCTGGTGCTCGAGCGCGGCCTGCTGTACCTGCGTCGCTACCGCGAGTACGAGCGCCGGCTGGCGCTGGCGTTGCGCCGGATCGCCGCCATGCCGCCGCCGGCGTTCGACGTCGAAGCGCTGGCGCCGCTGTTCGACGCCCTGTTCCCTGCTCCTTCCCTTCCCCCGCTCGCGGGGGAAGGTGTCCGGAGGACGGAGGGGGGCAACTGGACCGAAGACCGCCAGGCCCAGGCCGCCGCGTTGTCCCTGCGCCGCGCGCTGCTGTTGGTCACCGGCGGCCCCGGCACCGGCAAGACCACCACCATCGCGCGCTTGCTGGCGCTGCGTGCGGCCGCGGCCCTGCGCGCCGGCGCGGCGCCGCCGCGCATCGCCCTGGCGGCGCCGACCGGGCGCGCCGCCGAGCGCATGGCCGAGAGCCTGCGCGCCGCGGTGGCCTCGATGCGCGCGGCCGGCGTCGACGCCGCCGCCTGCGCCGCGCTGCCCGAAGGCGCCAGCACCCTGCACCGGCTGCTGGGCACCCTTCCCGACTCGCCGCGCTTCCGGCACGACGCCGACAACCCGCTGCCGTTCGACATCGTGGTGGTGGACGAGGCCTCGATGGTCGACCTGCCGCTGATGTGCAAGCTGGCCGAAGCGGTGGCCGACGGCACCCAGCTGATCCTGCTCGGCGATCCCGACCAGCTGCCCTCGGTGGAAGCCGGCGACGTCCTCGCCGCCATCCTCGGCGCCGCCGGTCCCGGCGACGCACTGGCGCCGGACGACGCCATCGCCTTGCGCCCGCTGCTCGGCCCGGTGCCCGTCGCCACGCCCGAAGGCGGGTTGGCCGGCCACCGCATCCACCTGCGCCGCGGCTGGCGCCAGGCCCGGGATTTCGACCTGGCGCCGCTGGCCGAGGCCGTGCGCGGCGGCGACGCCGACGCCGCGCTGGCGCTGCTGCGCGGCGGCCGGCTGGCCGGCGTGCACTTCCACGAGAACGCCGACGACCCGCTGCAAACCCGCCGCGACGCCTTGCTCGCGCACTGGCGCGCGCTGGCGGAGGCCAGCGACCCGGCCCAGGCCCTGCGCGAGGCCGGCCGCCTGCGCCTGCTCACCGCCGTGCGCAACGGGCCGCAGGGCGCGCGCGGCCTCAATGCCCGCATCGAGCAACTGCTGGCCGAAACCGGCACCGCCGGCCGCCGCCTCGGCACCGCCTCGCCCTGGTTCCACGGCCGCCTGCTGCTGGTCACCGAGAACAGCTATCGCCACGGCCTGTTCAACGGCGACGTCGGCATCTGCCTCAGGGACGCACGGGGCGCGCTGGTCGCCTGGTTCGAAGGCGGCCGCGACGGCGAGGTCCGCGGCTTCCACCCCGCGGCGCTGCCGGCGCACGAGAGCGCCTTCGCGATGACCGTGCACAAGGCGCAAGGCAGCGAGTTCGACGAGGTATGGCTGCAACTGCCCATCCGCGACGCACGCGTGCTCAGCCGCGAGCTGGTCTATACCGGCATCACCCGCGCCCGCCGCACGCTGCATCTGGCCGCCAGCGAGGCGGTGCTGCGCGCCGCGCTGGCAAGGCATGCAGCGCGGGTCTCTGGGTTGGGGTGGAGGCTGGGGCAGCGAGAAGGCGAGGGGTTGCATCCCGACCACGTTGTCGCTGGGCCGCCACGCAAACCGGAGCAGGGCACGTTGTTCTAGGAAAGCCGCGTGGTTTCATCCGCCATGCTGTCCACGCACGAGGCCAAGCCGTTGCCGAAGAGCGAAGGCGGAGCGAGCATCGCTCTGTTCTCCTGTACCGGGCATCCGGATCTGAGCGGGTAATGCAGGTCCAGCTCGTTGAATAGCCTGTCGGCGGCGTATATGGCGGTCAATGCCGAAATCATCGGCAAGATGAAGGGCAAGGAAGCTATTTGGCAAACGAGGATCAACAACTGGAAAGCCTTGAGATCGGTCGCTGGCCCGAAGAACGACGGGATAAGCATCGCAATGAACGAAAAAACCGGCATGGCAAATAGTGACAGTCCCATCCACTTGCCTTTCCTTTTGGAGTGGTCTTTCTTGGCCTGCTCGCTGGCTTTTGACTCGCTCTCGGCAGGAAGGAGTGCGAAGGCCCCATTCTCGAATGTACGGAGATAGCGCCTGGCCTTGATGAAATCGTTGATCAATCCCAGCGGATTCTCGCGACGCTTCGCCTCGTCAATGACACGGTTGTCGAGCATCACGCCGAAGGCATCGGATGCAGCCAAGCCCTTCACCAGAGCAGTAGTCGCGTCGTGGTTCAAGAATTATATGGCTCAGGAGGAAATCATCATGTCGGCAAAACCCCAGGGGAAGCCCGAATGGCACTTCATGGAAATGGACGCATGCAAGGCAGGAGTCGAGGCCGGAATTCCATCCACAGCGGCTTGCTTTACTCTCTACATCTTGGGGCGAATCTGACATGGGCATCACCTTGGTGGTGAAGTCCCGGCCGGAAAGGCTGTCCTTGCCCGAGGCCTATGCAGCCGCCGCAGTACTGATAGGGCGATTGGCTCAAGTGCATCCTGATTTTCGCGAATGGTGGTCCAACCCTCGGGGCCCTAAAGATGCTTTTCTTCCCTTCGGCGACCGGAAGGGGATCATCGCCCGTATGGAGGAAGATGAGGAGTTTCCCGAGCTCAAGGAGAAAGGAGCTCCTGGCCTGTTGTTGACGAACGCTGGAGACGAAAAGACTTGGAAAAAGCGTGGCCGAATAGGTTGGACCATCAATCCCAGTTTTGGAGACATGCGGCTGAGTATTGGAAATCCGGAGCAGGCCTTCGAACGCCCAACGGAGATCATTTGGGGGATCCTGAAAGAGCTGAGCAAGGTCCCAGGTGTTTGGTTCGCCCAAACCAATGTGAAACAGCGAGTAGGAAACGATCTGCTTCTGTACAGTATTGACCGTGCTCCGTTTCCCCATCGGGAGTTTCTGGGATGGATGGGGTACGTAAACAGTCCCCTTGCCGCTGAACAGGTTCCCGATGCGGCACGATTGGAGCGTCAAGGTAACGGCACCCTTATCCTTGCTACCGAAGTCCTGGATTTGGGCAATCCGGCGGCAATCAAGCAGGCCAATCAGGTCGAGATGAGCTTGGCCGATCTGGACTTGCTGTCAGTTATCGGCTCTTCGCTATAGTTTCTGAAGAATATCGGAGAACCACTAGATCACTTTCCCGAAGTGCTCATATATATCCGCCCACTTGATGGAAGCTGAGACACAGGTTGCAGGGAAGAAATTGTCCTGCCTCCTGATAGGCAGTAGGGTCGTGGACCACGCCTCAACGGAATAGAGAGCAGCGCTCTTTTGTATATCCTAAGTCGATGCAGATGCGGCCACTACGGCGGCAAGTCCCAGCGGAGCTATTTCTTGCGAAGTTTTTCCTAACTTCTGCCATGCGGCCAAACTCGGCAAAGCTACCAATGCAGGCAATGTGAAAAATCAACGTGGGGACATCCCCACGCACGCACAGGAATGCAAGCAATGGATAGGGTTAAATCAGCGATTTTTCTAGCAGCTGTACTGTTTGGATCGACGTCTACAGCCCATGCCGCAGCGGCAATCTGCAATGACTGCGACTTGGGCAAGAAACAAACCATGTCGCGGGAACTTGGTGTTGGCGATCACTATTTGTGGGATCTATCGCGGCGTACGCTTTATCACATGCGTGTTACTAGTTCGAGTAGCGGCGGTGGCGGAGGAACAGTGCCAACGAATGCGCCGGCTGCGGATTATGTTCGGATTACCTCGAGCGAGCTGGCTGTCACTGCAACGACCACTCTTACTGTTAAAGAAGTTAGTCTGACCAGTGGTGAACGGAGTGTGTTAAGTGCGGGACTGGCGGTTTATGACGCCAATGGAGGCTCTCCGACAGCAACACATGAATTCTCTGTAGCCGTTCAGGTGCCAACTGTAGTAAGCGCACAGGCTCGAGCAACGGTCGCAGCTGTCGGGACTCGGCCGATGACAGCGATGGATGCTGTAACTACCCCGACTTATCGCGATACTGCTATAAGGGCAGCGCTGAGCTATGAACAGGTCGGGCCCTTCTACTATTTTGTGGATAAGTTACGCACAACACTCGTCGATTTTATGAGTGTATTGAGCAAGAATCCACTTGAAAATCCATTCAAAGTTGTAAATATTATAAAATTCCCCGATGGTTCTTACTTTAAAATACAATGGAATTGGAGTGCGCGAGATTATTCGTATGTAAAGGGTTCGGCTATTGATGCAGCCGGTAATCCAATTCCAGAAACAAGAGATCAGGTGACGGATGATGAAGGTACTAGAAATTACGTCTATCCTAACGTCTCCTCCGCCTCCAATGCTGGCGGGGAAATGATCAATCACCTATCCAACTTGGGTGTTGGTTGGGACGGGCCGCGCAACGTACCGGTGAACGTGAGTTACATTGTTGCTTGCGCATCAACTCCAAGCGGCGTCAGATGCCAAGTTCGATATCTATCACCATGAATAATGCAAGAGTCAATAATTATTTTGCTTTCCGATCTTTTCTTATATTACTTGGATCGGTAGTGATTGCGGCCATAGGCAAATCCATTGGGAATGATGGGGTTGGACTCAATGTCTATTATTTCCTATTCTCATTGATATATCTTGCGCTCCCAGTACATCATCTTATTAAAATAGGTAGGTATGATTATTTCTCGAGGAGGAGGTATTCGTATTTCTTAACGGGAGTATCTATTGTTGTGGTTTTTGTTGGATTATTTCTCTCTGTTAGATCAACTTAAAAAAAAGCCCTCGGTTCACCGAGGGCTTTTTTTGGGTAGGGACTTGGACTCGTGTTGCCAAGAGCCTGTCTTCAACATGACACGCCTCTTTAGGGTACTGACCGAGAAGGGTGCTAAGGTAGCGAGTCGCCCGACGACAAAGGGTAAAGCAAGCGACGGGGTGTGTACTTCTATATACTTCGTTAGAAATTCTCTCGGACTGCTTCTCACCGTTGACACGACATTGTGATCTTCGATGCGGCGGCGGTCATGCGAGCCCTTCTGGATTAAATAGGGGGAGCCCATAGTCGCTTCGAACGAGCTCGCCGCCGGTCCTGCGCAAGCGAGGAATGCGATCTGCGCCATGACACGTGGTGAATCGTTGCGCAGCGTGCCCATGTATTGGCATTGGTGCTGATTGGTCGTGCAGGCATGTTGCCGGTTCGGCGGCATGCCTGCACACGAAGACGGAGTGTCCGGTGATTCGGTCGCGTCTTTGGCTTGCCGTTCGGCTGTAGCCGGGACCGCGGCCCAAGTACCCCTTTACCTCACCGATACGGCCCCGGCCCGCGCCACACCGGTTCGCCGCGGCGGTAGACCTCCATCATGTTGATGACCTCGCGGGCGTCGCCGATGGACTGCAGTTCCGGGGAGTCCGGGGGCAGCAGGCGGCACTTGCCGGAACCGCGCCGCAGCGCGATCTCCAGCGGGCAGATCATGCGGTTCTGGGTGCCGGGCAGGAGGATGGCGATTTCCTTCATGCCCTGCTCCTTCCACGCGCGCAGCTGGGTCTCGCTGCGCAGGTCGTAGTAGACCTGGTAGCCGCCCACGTCCAGGCTCGGTTCGGCGGAGCGGCGATCGTTGCGGTAGCCGGGCTCGAAGGCGGCGCTGTCGGCCAGCCCGTCGTCCTCGGCGACGTCCTCGTCGAGCATGCCCGGCGGGCGGCCGGTCCAGGTCTCGGGACGGCGCTGCACCGGTGCGGGCGTCGGCGACGGCGATTGGCTCGGGCGCTGCACGACGGGGCGGGGAGCCGGCACGCGACGCGGCGTGGCGGCCACGTCGGGAGGCAACGGATCCTTGGCGTCCTTGACCACGGTGGAGCGAACGGGCGAGGTGGCCGAAGGCGGGGGCGGGCTCGGCGGGGCGGGTTGCTCCGGTTCGGACGTCTCGCCGAGGAAGTCCACCTTCATCCGGCCGCCGGCGACGGCGCCCTGCGGCGTGGACATGGTCGGCGTGGAAGCGTGCAGCAAGGCGAACACCATCAGCACGTGCAGCAGCGCGCTGGCCAGCGCCGCGAGCCACGGTTCCAGGGGCTCGATCCAGGGCTCGGTCCGCGGCATCCAGTCGCGCGCGTCCACCTCGACATGCAGCACCTGCAGCGCGTCGTCGCGCACGCGGTACACGAGCAGGTACGGCGTGCGCGCGACCCGCCATTCCCGGGTTCCCGCGACCCGGCCAGGCCGACCCAGTCCCGGTTGCTCGCCCAACCTCCGCGTCGCCTCCAGCACCTGCCGTGCCATCGCCGCGGCCGCCACCGGGTTGAGGGCGTGGTAGTGGTCCTGGGCGTGTTCGAATCGCTTGGCGGCCGGGGCGGTCCACTCACGCCGCAACATCGATGCCCCATCTGGCGAACGTCGCCTTCATCCGCTCAGGGCCGGCGAGCTGCCCCCGGTCCGCCGCTTCGATGCCGTCACGGACCGCACCATGGAAACGGGCCTCGTCCACGGCACGCGCAACGTCGTCCCAGCCGGCCGCGTCGGGCAGCGCGTCGATCAGCTTGTGCGCTTCTTGCTTGAGGGGGGACATGTCGCGACGCCGTGGAGCACGATCCCCAAGTCTAGCGCCACGGCCCGGACATCCGCGTGTCGCGGTGGAACACGCCGGTCCGCGGATCGCCCGCGCCCGGCCGCGCGCATCCCTTGGCGGACCTGCGGCGGCATGGCAGGCTGCCGTGGCCAACCCAGGATGCCGCGCCCGATGAGACCATCGCACCCGCCCGAACGGCCCGCATGTCCCGGCATGCAACGAACAGGACGGCACGCATGAACCGCTCGCTCCGGCAGGGCCTGGTCACGCTCCGCCGGCACCCGGCCGGCATCCTGCTGGCGGTGCAGTTGCTGGGCCTGCTGCTGTACCCGCTGATGGAAGACACCTCGCTCGGCCGCGCGCTGTTCGGCGCGTTCGGCATGCTGGTGCTGGCGCTGGTGATCTGGGTGGTCGATCGCGGCAGCGCGTCGGACTGGGTGGCCTGGGCGCTGGCGGTGCCTTCGGTCGTGCTGTCGCTGCTGGCGAACTTCATGCACGTGTGGCCGTTGCAGGCGTTCGCGCAGGTGCTGGAGGCGCTGCTGTACTTCTACGCGGCGGCGGGCCTGATGTTCTACATGCTCGGCGACCACGACGTGACCATGGACGAACTGCTCGCGGCCGGCGCCACGTTCACGCTGCTGGCCTGGGGCTTCGCCTTCGCGTTCTCGGCGTGCCAGGCGCTGGCGCCCGGCAGCTTCAGCGGGGCGGTGGATCCCACGCACGCGCGCAGCTGGCTGGAACTGCTGTTCCTCAGCTTCAGCCTGATGTCGGGCGTGGGCCTGAGCGACATCGTGCCGGTCACCCCGGCCGCCCGCGCGCTGACCATGCTGGCGATGTTCGCCGGGGTGATGTACATCGCGGTGGTGGTGTCGCGGCTGATCGCGCTGACGGGCGTCCGGCAGCGGGAGCGTTGAGCCGCGGCCCGCAAACGCCTGCCGCGCGCGGCAGGATGCTTGCATGTTCGTCGTTGGCCAGGAGGACGCGAATGCTTGTCCGGGGCAGTTGCCATTGCGGAAACATCGGGTTCGCCCTGGACTGGCGGCCGGATCCGGAGGACATCCCGGCCCGGGCCTGCTCCTGCTCCTTCTGCAGGAAGCATGGCGGGGTATGGACGGCGTGCCCGGAGGGCGCCCTGACCGTGCGGATCAAGGACCCCGCGAAGGTGTCCGCCTACCGGTTCGGGACGAAGACCGCCGACTTCCACGTATGCGCGTCCTGCGGGGCGGTGCCGGTGGTCAGCAGCCGGATCGATGGCCGCCTCCACGCGGTCGTCAGCGTGCTGGCCTTCGACGACGTCGATCCGGCCAGGCTCCGCCAGGTGCCGGTCTCCTACGACGGAGAGGATGAGGCGAGCCGCCTGGCCAGGCGCGCGACGCATTGGATCCCGAACGTCGAGTTCGTGCAGGGCGGCGTGTAGATCCCCGGGCCTTCGCGCCGGCAGCAGTGCTATCGTCTCGCCATGGGCAAGACCACGGGCAAGATCCGATTCGAGGCGAAACTGTTGCGGCCCGCAACGCCGAAAGGCGCGGCGTGGGCGTTCCTCGTGCTACCCAAGGATGCCAGCGCGAAGTTGCCGGCACGCAGCATGGTCAGCGTCGAAGGCACGATCGCGGGCCATCCGTTCCAGGCCACCCTGGAACCGGATGGGCAGGGTAGCCATTGGCTCAAGGTCGAGCAGGCATTGCGCGAGGCCGCCGGCATCGAGGCGGGCGCCACGGTCGCGCTCGAACTCGCGCCGGCCGCGGTCGAGCCGGAACCCCAGGTGCCTTCCGACCTGCGCCAGGCGTTGGCCGCGCATCCGGCCGCGCGTGCGGTCTGGGACGACATCACGCCGGTGGCGCGGCGCGACTGGATCCACTGGATCACCTCCGGCAAGAAGGCCGAAACGCGCGTGAAGCGCATCCACACCGCTTGCGACATGCTCGCCTCCGGCAAGCGCCGCGCCTGCTGCTTCGATCGTTCGGGGATCTACAGCAAGGCCTTCGCGGCGCCGGAAGCGGCGGAATAGGCCTCGGCGCGCCGGCGGGCACGAGCCGGCCGGGCCGCCATTGCCGGCGAGGCGCGTCTTCGTGCCGCTGCTGACAAGAAGAAGCCTGCAATCGGCCACGGGCCAATGGCGCTGGGCCACCTGCGCCCTCCTGCAACGAAGACACCCGATGCGCGCGCAGGATGCCATGCGCGCCACGAACGCTCTTTTTCCGTGCTTTTCCCGGTCTCCAAGCCCATCGCGGGAAGGCCGGCACGTGCGCTGCGGCGGTGGCCATCGCGATTTCGCGCCCATGTTGCGATGCAGCTTGCGTGCCGCTCGATGACATAAATACGATTTATCTTACAAATGACTCGCCACGCGTCCGACGTGCATGGCCGGCAATGGCCGCAGGAGGACCGAGGCGAGAGGCGCACCGGGGGGAGCGCTGCCGTACACCATCGTTTCGTCCAAGCCAATGGGTGGGGAAATGGATCAGTCGGCATTAACCGTTTCAATCCGCAACGGACTCCTGGCGATGGCGGCCGTGGCCGCTTCCGCCGCCTTTCCGGCCAACGCGCAGGACGGCGCGCCTGCCGCCAGCCCACCGGCCGAGAACAGGAACGCGCAGGGCGTCACCGACCTGGATGCGGTGCAGGTCACCGGCATCCGCGCCAGCATCCGCAAGTCGCAGGCGCTCAAGCAGGACGCGGTAGGCACGCTGGACGCGGTCTCGGCCGAGGACGTCGGCAAGTTTCCCGACCAGAACGTGGCCGATGCCCTGCAGCGCATTGCGGGCGTTTCCGTGGATCGTTCCAACGGCGAGGCGCGGTTCATCACCGTGCGCGGCTTCGGCCCGGAATTCAACACGGTACTGCTCAACGGCCGCACCATGGCCACGGACAATGCCGGGCGCGAGTTCAGTTTCGACACGCTGCCTTCGGAGCTGATCAATACCGCCGAGGTGTTCAAGACCTCCCAGGCCGACCTGAGCGAGGGCAGCATCGGCGCCACGGTCAACATCCGCACCCAGCGGCCGCTGGACAACCCGGGCTTCCACGTGGCCGGCAGCGTCTCCGGCGTGCAGGGCAGCATGTCCGGCGATACCAAGCCCAAGGTGTCGGCGCTGATCAGCGATACCAACGCCGATGGCACGTTCGGCGCGCTGCTGAGCGTGGTGCGCTATCAGCGCAACCACAGGTCCGAGTTCGTCAATACCGATGGCTGGCTGACCGGCGATAACGGCTACAAGGACGAGGCCACATCGACCAGCATTGCAGTGCCACGTACGACGGAATACCGGGTGACCGAAGAAGAACGCACGCGTACCGGCATCAATGGCGCGATCGACTGGAAACCCAGCGACACGGTGACGGTCACGCTGGATGCGATGTACTCGCACTACAAGATCAAGTCCCACTACAACGCCCTGGGATTGTTCGACGACCCGGCCGACATCCAGTCGATCACCGCCGATGCCAACGGCACGGCCACTTCGTTCGTGCGCAGGGACACCGGTGGGCTGGCCAACGACTACGTCGTGGCGAGCTTCCCACGCGACTCCACCAATCAGCAGGCCGGCATCAACGTGGCCTGGCAAGTGGGCGAGCAGGCCACGCTGGATTTCGACGGCTCCTACTCCAAGGCCGAAGAGAACGACGGCGGCAAGCAGTACTTCATGGTGATGGGCACGCGCAACGTGGGCACCAACCCGACCTGGAACCTCAATCCCGGCGGCTTCCCCAGCTACTCCAACCTGTTGTCCACCGTCGATACCTCCGACCTGCGCGCGCACTACGTGGGCCGGGAGGGCGACAACCGCCGCGACGAGATGTACGAAGGCAAGATCAACTTCACCCGGAACTTCACCGACGGGACGTTGTCGATGCTGAAGTTCGGGGTCTCCGGCTCCAAGCGCACCAAGAGCAGTGTCACCCTGCGCAGCTCGGACGAAGACCTGAACTGTGCCTACTGCGGCTACGCGGTACGCGTACCGGCAGAGCTGGCCAGCGTGTTCAATGCCGGCTCCATCGTCAACGGGATTTCCACCGGCGCGCCGACGCAGTGGCTCACTTACGACGCGGAGCGGTACTTCCAGTTCCTCTCCAGCCCGGCCGCCTACAACCAGCTTGATCCGGAAAGCGCACAAAAAGTTGCCGAGGCGATCGCCAAGTACGGCGGCTACACGGCTGTGCCGGTCGCGCAGAGTCCGTGGCAGGTGCGGGAGAAGACCTACGCCGCCTACGCCATGGCCAACTTCGAAAACAGCTTCCGTGACATGCCATGGGTGTTGAACGTCGGCGTGCGTTTCGTCAAAACCGATGTGGTGTCCGATGCGGTGTCCTCGCAGATAGAGTCGATCACCGGCAACCCGGGCGACCCCACCAATGCGGTCGTGCACTTCACCCCGCCGGTGCCGATCTCGCGAAGCGCCAGCTACGACGATTGGCTGCCTTCGCTGAACTTCCGCATCAACCTGCGCGACGACCTGGTGCTGCGCGCCTCGGCCTCGGAAACGGTGACCCGCCCCACCCTGACCAGCCTGCGCATCAGCGAGAGCATCGGCGTGCGTCCGCCCGGCCCGGGCTCCTACGACACCGGCAACGTGGACCTGAAGCCGTACAAGGCGCGCAACTACGACCTGGGCGCGGAGTGGTACTTCAACAACACCAGCTACCTGGGCTTGGCCGGCTTCTACAAGAAGGTGGACAACTTCATCACGTCCATCACCCAGCCCACCACCATCCAGGGCTACCCGTTCCTGGAGACCAAGCCGGTCAATGCCAACACGGCGGTGGTGAAGGGCGCGGAGCTGTCCTTCCAGTACACCTTCGACCGGCTGCCGACGCCGTTCGACGGGTTGGGCGTGCAAGCGAACTACACCTACGTGGACAGCGCGCAGACCTTCGACCCGGCCATCGCCACCGGCCAGTTCGCGGTGGTGGGGCTGGCCGATTCCGGCAACCTGGTCCTGTTCTACGAAAAGGATCTCATCGGCTTCCGCGTGGCCTACAACTGGCGCGACGAATACCTGGCCGCCGTGCGCGGTTCGCAAGGCCAGCCGACCACGGTCAAGCCTTATGGGCAACTGGATTTCAGCGCCAACCTGAAGATCAACGACAACGTTTCGGTGTTCGCCGAGGCCACCAACCTGACCAACGAGACCGAGGAAGCCTACTCGCGCTACACCGATCGCGTGCAATGGATGGCCAAGAACGGCCGGACGCTGTCGCTGGGCATCCGGGGTTCGTGGTAAGGAGAACGACGTTGGAATCCCTGCTTTCCCGATCGCGCAAGGGCCTGGCCTCGCTGCTGCTCCTGGTGCTGCCGGTGCTCGCCCTGGCAGCGCCGGCTGCCGATTCGACGGCCGGCGTGCGCGAGTGGGAACGCCCGGACATCAACGAGATCGACCGCGCGCCGATGCGCGCCACCGGCTTTCCCTACGAGTCGGTGGCGCTGGCGCGGGCGGGCCGCATGAGCGACTCGCGGTACTTCCTGTCGCTCAACGGTCCCTGGCACTTCGCCTACTCGGAAAGCCCGGACAAGCGCCCGGTGGATTTCTACCGCCCCGGCTACGACGTGTCGGGCTGGGCCACCATCCCGGTGCCGTCGATGATGCAGGCGCAAGGCTACGGGCAGCCGCTGTACAACAACATCACCTATCCGTTCCCGGCCAACCAGCCCTTCATCCCGCACGCGACCAACCCGGTGGGTTCCTACCGGCGCGATTTCACCCTGCCGGACGGCTGGGACGGACGCCAGGTGATGCTGCACATCGGCGCGGCCGGCGCGGCCTACTACGTGTGGGTGAACGGCGAGCGAGTGGGCTACAGCGAGGACTCCAAGCTGCCGGCCGAGTTCGACGTCGGCGCGAAGCTGCGACCGGGCAGGAACACGGTGGCGATCGAACTGTACCGCTGGTCCGACGGCAGCTACCTGGAGGACCAGGACTTCTGGCGCGTCAACGGCATCGAGCGCGACGTCTACCTGGTCGCCGCACCGCCGGTCTGGCTGCGCGACTTCTTCGCCCGCACCACGCTGGACAAGGCCTATCGCGACGGCGTGCTGGATCTGGACGTTGAAATGAGCGGCGCCGCCACGCCGGTCCGGGTGAAGGCCAGCGTGCTCGACGGCGACCGCGTCGTGCTCGAGCGCGAGGCGAAACTGGCGGGCTCGGCCAAGCCGCGCAAGGCCACGCTGGCCGGCAGCATCGCCGGCGTGCGTCCGTGGACCGCCGAAACCCCCAACCTCTACACCTTGCTGCTCGAGGTCTACGGGCCGGGCGGCGAGCTGGTGCAGGCCACCGCCACGCGGGTGGGCTTCCGCACGGTGGAGATCGGCGGCGGATTGGTGAAGGTCAACGGCCGGGCGATCAAGATCCGCGGCGTCAATCGCCACGAGCACGATCCGTACACCTTCCACGTGGTTTCCGAAGCCTCGATGCGCCGCGACATCGAGCTGATGAAGCAGAACAACATCAACGCGGTGCGCACCTCGCACTATCCCAACGCGGAGCTGTGGTACGCGCTGGCCGACGAGTACGGCCTGTACGTGATGGACGAGGCCAACATCGAGTCGCACGAGTACATGCAGAAGGGCGACCAGGGCATGCGCGCGCGCGACAAGGTGCAGCTGGGCTACGACCCGAAATGGGCGCTGCCGCACCTGCAGCGCGTGCAGCGCATGGTGGAGCGCGACAAGAACCACCCGTCGGTGATCTTCTGGTCGCTGGGCAACGAGGCCGGCACCGGCCCGGCGTTCGCCCAGGCCGCCGCGTGGATACGCGGCTACGACAAGACCCGCCTGGTGAGCTACCTGGGCCACGGCACGCTGTACGCCCAGCACCTGCCCGAGCCCTACGTGGACTTCTACGCGCCGATGTACGACTCGGTGGAGCGCATCGTCGATTTCGTCACCAACCCGGATTCGCCGCCGATACCGTTGATCCAGTGCGAATACGCCCATGCGATGGGCAACAGCCTGGGCGACCTGAAGCGCTACTGGGACGCCATCTATGCCCACGACCGCCTGCAGGGCGGCTTCGTCTGGGACTGGGTGGACCAGAGCATGATCAAGACCACGCCCGACGGCCGGCAGTACTGGGCCTACGGCGGCGACTACGGTCCCAATCCTTCCGGCCAGGACGCCATCGAATTCGGCGATGGCCTGTTGCAATCCGACCGCACGCCCAACCCGCACCTGCATGAACTGGCCAAGGTGTACGGGCCGGTCCAGTTCGAGGCAGTGGATGCGGCCGCGGGACGCTTCGTCGTGCGCAACCGGCACAACTTCATCGACCTGGGCCGGTTCGACTTCGATTGGCAATTGCGCGAGGACGGGCGCTTGGTCGCGCAGGGCCGCGGGCCGGCCCTGTCCACGCCGGCCGATGGACAGGAGACTGTGCAGTTCACGTTGCCGCCCGTGCAGCGCAAGCCCGGTGCCGAGTATTTCCTGACCCTGCGCGCGCTGGCCCGCGACGGCGCCGTGCCGCTGGTGCCGGCGGGGCAGGTGGTGTCGTGGGAGCAGTTCGCGCTCTCGTCGCCGCCCGTGCTGCCGCCCGCACCCACGTCCGGCAATGCGGTGGCGATGAGCGAGACCGCAGGCGAGATCCGCCTGCGCGCCGCCGGCGCCGAACTGGTGGTCGATCGCGGCACCGGGCAGGTGGCGCGCTATGCCTACCAAGGCCAGATCTTGCTCAGCGGCGGCACGCCCAACTTCTGGCGCGCACCGACCGACAACGACATCGGCACCGGCCTGTACGCCAGCCACCTGGTCTGGAAGACGCTCTCGGAAACCCGCCGCGTCCGCGGCGTGCAGGCGTCCAGGTCGCAGGACGGCGGCGCGCGCGTGCAGGTGGGCTTCGACATCGGCGGCGACGCCACGCCGGACGTGCAGTACGACGTCACCTACGAGATGGCGCGCGACGGCTCGGTGACCGTCACCGGCGATTTCCGCCCGCTGTACGCCGGCCTGCCCGACCCGCTGCGGCTCGGCCTGATGTTCACCGTGCCCAGCCGCATGACCGAGCTGAGCTGGTACGGACGCGGCCCGCACGAAACCTACGCCGACCGCTACACGAGCGGCGAGATCGCGCTGTACTCGGGCAGGATCGCCGAGCAGAACCACGACTACATCCGCCCGCAGGAAACCGGCAACAAGGTGGACGTGCGCTGGCTGGCGGTGGCACCGGCCAACGGCACGGGGCTGAAGATCACCGGCGCCGAGCCGCTGTCGGTCAACGCGCTGGCCTTCCCGTACTCGGACCTGGACCGCAAGCCGGTGGGGCAGGCGCACAGCTCGGACATCCGGCCGCGCGAACACGTCAGCCTGATGATCGACCAGCGCCAGATCGGCGTGGGCGGCGACGACCAATGGAGCCGCTGGGGCCAGCCGCACCAGGCCTACCGCATCCCGGTGGTGCCCTCGCGGTATCGGTTCCGCTTGCAGCCGCAGTTGGTGAGTGATTCTGTCGGGGCGGCGGAATAAGCCCAAGCCCAGGCGGACTTTGGTCCGGGAGTTTGGATGGTCCTCGGGGGATTGTCTTCTGTGGGAGGGGCTTCAGTCCCGACGAGCCTTGCCAGCGTTGTCTGGCGACGCGGATTTTTCCTTCTCTCGCTTGCGGGAGAAGGTGCCCGGAGGGCGGATGAGGGTATGGGCGAAGCCATATGCAGGCTCCATCCGCCATCCATCCATCGTCGTTCCCGCGAAAGCAGGAAACGCTTCTCAGCAGCGGAGCGATCCCACAACAGCCGAATGGCTGATCATCCAGGGACGTTGCTAGGCTTCTGCTTTCCTCGCCTGGAGCAAAGCTTCACCCTGGGCGAGTCTCTTTGATCAGCCATGTGGCTGATCAAGCACGCCCGGTCTTCGCGTCCTCCGCGCTTTGCGCTCCGGTTGGTTGCGCCTGCGGGACTTCTTCGACGGGATATCCCCCATCCATTCCCGCGGCTAGTCACCTGGCCTCGAAAACGAATCCCGCCGCCTGGAAATCGCCGCGCAGGGCCACCGGCAGGCCGTGCTGCATCCAGTAGGCGCCGCTGGCTTCGGTGGGCAACCCGGCGGGCAGCTCGCCGCCGCCCAGGCGGGCGACGCGGTAGCGCTTGGCCGGGTCCAGGCCCCGCAGCTTGATGGCCGGGTCCGGCAATCCCTTGGTACCGCTGTGCAGGAACGCGAACAGCACGGCCTGGCGGCGGTCCTGCGATACCGACAGGGTGGCGGAGCGGCGGCCGCCGTCCCACGGCGAGATCAGCCGGTACAGGTCGCCCTGCTGCACGGTGGCGCGGACCTGCTTGTAGGCCTCGACCATGCGCCTGGCCGTGGAGAAGTCCGCCTCCTGCCAGTGGTTGAGGTTGGCGCCGATGCCCAGCCCGCCCTGCATCGACGACAGGAAGCGATACTCCAGCGAGGTCTGGCGGCCGTTGAGCCAGTTCGGCGAGTCGGTCACCCACGCCATCATCACCGCCGGCGTGTAGGCGCGGCTGAAACCGTCCTGCATGCTCAGCCGGTCGTAGGGATCGGTGTTGTCCGAGGGCCACACCTGGTCGGTCAGGGCCATGATGCCCAGGTCCACGCGGCCGCCGCCGCCGGAGCAGGATTCGATCTCCAGTCCCGGATGCCGGCGGCGCAGTTCCGCGAGGATCCAGTACAGGTTGCGCACGTATTCCACGTACAGCTTGGGCTGCTGGTCCGGCGCGACCTCCGGCCAGCCCGGTTCGGACCAGTTGCGGTTGTAGTCCCACTTGAGGAACTGGATGTCGTGCGTGCTCACCAGTTCGTCCAGCACCTTGAACACGTGGTCGCGCACCTCGCGGCGCGCCAGGTTGAGCACCAACTGGTTGCGCGCAGTCGTGCGCGGGCGGCCGTCGAAATGCAGCACCCAGTCCGGATGCGCGCGATACAGGTCGCTGTCCGGGTTGACCATCTCCGGCTCCACCCAGAGCCCGAACTGCATGCCCAGGCCATGCACCTTGTCGATCAGCGGCTTCAGCCCGTTCGGGAACTTGCCGCGGTTGACCTGCCAGTCGCCGAGCCCGGCCTTGTCGCTGTCGCGCGCGCCGAACCAGCCGTCGTCCATCACGAACATCTCCACGCCCAGGCGCGCGGCCTTCTCGGCCAGCGCCATCTGGCCGGCCTCGTCCACCGCGAACCCGGTGGCTTCCCAGCTGTTGTAGAGCACCGGGCGCAGGCGCGGCTTGCCGTTGCCGGGCAGGATGCGTTCGCGCTGGAAGCGGTGCATCAGGCGCGATGCGCCGCCCATGCCCTGGTCGGAGTAGCCGGCGTAGAACACCGGCGTGTCCAGCGTCTCGCCGGGCGCGAGCGGGTAGGCGAAGTCGAACGGGTTGTAGCCGCCGACCACGCGCACCGCGCCGGCCTGGTCCTTGTCGATGCTGATCCGCCACGAACCGGACCAGGCCAGCGCGCCGAACCACACCGGCCCGCTTTCCTCGGTGCTGCTGCCGTCGCGGTCGATCGCGAACCACGGCGCGTTCTGGTGGCCGGTGGAGCCGCGGCGGCTCTCCAGCACGGTCGCGCCCTCGGTCACGGGCCGTTGCTGCAGGGTCCACTCGCTGGCCCAGCGCCCGGTGAGGTAGTGCAGCCGGTAGTCGCCTTCCGGCGCCAGGGTGTACGAGGCCGAGCCGGCCTGGTCGATGCGCACCGGCGCCTGGCCCAGGTTCCGGATCGAAGCCGAGCGCGCCAGCACGCCGGTGCCCGGATCGATGCTGTAGCGCAATGTCACCTGCAGCGGCTGGGCGATGTCCCGGGTCACCACTTCGATGGTGTCGCCCTGGATGCGGTGCGAAACGTACTTGAGCACCGTGTCGCGGCCGCCGTCGGCGTAGGCCACCTTGAGCGCGGTCTCGCTGAAGACGCCGCCGCCCTGGGCGGGAAACTCCTGCGGCGTGACCGATGCGGACAGGTCGAAGCTGGCCGCGTCGGGCAAGGGCGCCAACGGTCCCAGCGGGTCGCCATCGGCCAGGCGGCCGCCCCAGTAGGCCGATTGCAGCTGTCCTTGCGGGTTGATGCCGAAGGCATAGGTGACCTGCCCGCCATCGAGCCGGAACACGCGCGTGCGCGCGTCGTAGTGCGCCGCCGCGCGTGCCGCCTCGATGGCGCCCGCCTGCGCGATCAACAACCCCAAGCCCGATGCAACCAGCGCCGCGATGCGCATGCAGATCCCCTGTCTGGCTTTTATGGGATTTATCATATAAATAAGGCGACATGTAGCGTCAAGGCGCGATGCGGCGAACGTCCATGCTGCAACGCGCAATCGCAGCGAGCACGTGCCGCGCGTGACTTGGAGCACATAAACCGGCGTGCTATCGTCCGGCCGGAAACGCGATAGGGGTTTCCAGGAGCTGGGCAGCTTCCCAGGCTTGTACTTCTCTTCAACGGGTTTATCGAAGATGGCCCCACTCCAGCCCGCCGGACGCTCGCGCTTGGCCGGCCGCATGACGTTGACGGAACAGTTGCTGGAGGCGTTGGGTCGGGAAATCGTGCTCGGGCGTTTCGAAAGCCGGCCGTTTCCCACCGAAGCGGAAATCTCCGAGGCCTATTCCACCAGCCGCAGCGTGACCCGCGAGGCGATCAAGATGCTCACCGCCAAGGGCATGCTGTCCGCGCGCCCGCGCAGCGGCATCCTGGTGCAGCCCGAGCGGGCGTGGAGCCTGCTGGACGCCGACGTATTGCGCTGGATGCTGGAGCGCAAGTTCTCCTACAAGTTGTTGCGCTCCTTCACCGAGATGCGCCTGGGCATCGAACCCACCGCGGCCGCGCTGGCCGCGCGCCATGCCGACCCCGAGGCCATGCGCGGGATCGAGCATGGCCTGGAGCGGATGATGGCCGCCGAGCGCGGCGAGGACGACCACCATGCCGCCGATGCGGCCTTCCACGTGGCGATCCTGGATGCGACGGGCAATCCGTTCTACATCCAGCTGCACGAACTGGTGCATGCGGCGCTGCGTTTCTCCATCCAGCTCACCAACCGCATCCATGGCCACACGGCGAGCATCCCGGCGCACCGGCGGGTCTACGACGCGATCAAGGCCGGCGATGCGCCGGCGGCCCAGGCGGCGATGGCCGCCATCATCAACGACGTGCTGGCGCTGATCGCGCAGGTGGAAGGGCGCGAGTCCGGGCCGCAGCGCAAGCCGGCCAAGCGCGCGGCCACGGCCGCGGCGCGCGCCCGGCGCAGGTAGGCTGGTCCGTTCTCCCGGGTTGCGGGGCATCGCCGGGCGGCGGCGATGGCCTGCACCGCAGGCTCCCTCCGGGGGCCGGGAGATCGCACGCGCCTACTACTTTCTGAGTAGACGGGCCGGATACGGGCGCCCTCTATACTCGGGGTTTGTCCATTTCCAGGGGCTCGACGCATGAGTGCACCCACGCCGTCTCCGGCCACCACCAATCCCGCCGCGCTGGGCAGCCTGCGCCGTTCGGTATCCAACACGCTGAAGGGATCGGCCGGCAACCTCGTCGAGTGGTACGACGTCTACGTGTACTCGGTGTTCGCGGTCTACTTCGAGTCGCAGTTCTTCTCGAAGGAAGACAAGAACGCCACGCTGTTCGTCTGGGCGATCTTCGCCATGACGTTCCTGATGCGGCCGATCGGCGCCTGGTACTTCGGCCGCTTCGCCGACCGCTACGGCCGCCGGCTGGCGCTGACCGTGTCGGTGTCGATGATGGCGGCGTGCTCGTTCATCATCGCGGTCACGCCGACCGTGGCCACGATCGGCATCGCCGCGCCGGCGATCCTGATGCTGGCGCGGTTGCTGCAGGGCTTCGCTACGGGCGGCGAGTACGGCACCAGCGCGACCTACATGTCCGAGGCGGCGATCCCGGGCCGGCGCGGTTTCCTGTCCTCGTTCCACTACGTGACGCTGGTCGGCGGCCACGTCCTGGCGCAGGCGACGCTGCTGGTGATGCTGCAGTTCCTCGACGTGCCGCAGATCTCCGAATGGGGCTGGCGCGTGGCGTTCGGCATCGGCGGCATCGGCGCGATCGTGGTGTTCTGGCTGCGCCGGACCATGGACGAGTCGCTGCACTCGGAGTCGATCGCCGAGGCGCGGCAGGGCCGCGCGCGCGCGTCCGGCTCGATGCGCGAGCTGTTCCTGCACCAGTGGAAGCCGCTGCTGCTGTGCTTCCTGGTCACGGCCGGCGGCACGGTCGCGTTCTACACCTACTCGGTCAACGGGCCGAAGATGATCCAGAGCGCGTTCGCCGGCGACGACGTGATGGCCGGCACGCTCATCAACCTTGCCGCGCTGACGCTGCTGATGCTGATGCAGCCGGTCGGCGGCTGGCTGTCGGACATCGTCGGCCGCAAGACCCTGCTGGTGTTCTTCGGCATCGGCGGCGTGCTGTACACCTGGTTCCTGGTGCTGGAGCTGCCCCGGCAGACCGATTGGCTCGCCGCGTTCGCGATCCTGGCCGTCGGCTTCGTGATCCTGACCGGCTACACCTCGATCAACGCGGTGGTGAAGGCGGAGCTGTTCCCGACCCACGTGCGCGCGCTGGGCGTCGGCCTGGGCTATGCGCTGGCGAACTCGGCCTTCGGCGGCACCGCGCCGCTGCTGTACCAGGCGTCGCTGAAGACCGGCCACGTCACCACGTTCGTGATCTACGCGACGGCGATGATCGCGGTCTCGCTGGTGGTGTACATGTTCTTCCTGACCAACAAGGGCTCGAACTGGCTCGACGACGAGGCCGCGATGCGCAGGCGCGTGCCCGGGCGCGGCTGAGTTCTCCGTGGAGGCGCGCGCTTTCCGTGGGAGGGACTCCAGTCCCGACGGGCCTTGCCGACGGCCGCCCAGGTAGCTTTCGTTCCCTTCTCCCGCTCACGGGGTGAAGAAGCGCGGCTTGCGAGCCGCTGGCTCGCGAACGCCCGGCGCGCTGCGCCGGGTCGGGACGCGGCGGGCTGCCGGAGGACGGACGGGCGAAGCTTGTAGGTGATGGGACGGAACGCTAGCGCGAAGGCGCAGGCATGGAGTCCCCCGCCTCCGGCACCTCGGCCGGGAACAAGGCATGGCGCAGGCCGACCAGGCCCATCAGCGCCTCGTCGCGCGCCTTGCCGGGGGCGACGCTGCCGACGCGGCCCAGCGAGGCGTCCAGGCGCTCGCGCAGTTGCGCCGGGCCCGGCAACGGCCGGCGTGCCCGCGCCTGGCGCCGGTAGTGCGCGGCGACCTCGTCGAGGATCGCGTCCACCGCGTGCATGCTGCGCTCGGGCAGTTCCAGGCGCGCGCGCCGCAGCTGCAGGATGTTCAGGCCGACGCGGATCTCGCCGAGCATGTCGACCGAGGCGAGGTCGCTGCCCTCCGGGGTGGCGGCCAGGCGCGGCGCGAGCAGGCCGAGCAGGTCGAGCATGCGCGCGGCGAAGCGGCGGCGGTCCTGCTGGCCGCGGCCTTCGGCGGCCTCGGCCAGGGTGGTCCAGCCCTGGCGTACCAGTCGCCGCGCGGTCCACTCGGCGCCGACCGAGCGGAACAGGCGGGTCAGCACCACCGCGAAGCCGATGCCGAGGATCATCGCCACCGATGAATTGACGAAGCTCTGGATGTCGGCGCTGTAGGTGTTCTGCACGCTCAGCAGCGCCACCAGGTTGACCGTCAGCGGCAGCGCGACGAGCGCGGTCTTGGGCCGGTGCAGCATCAGGCCCAGCGGCAGGAACACCGCCGCGAGCACCAGCACCAGCATGCCGAAGTCGTGGATCGCCGGGAAAATCCCGAACTGGTAGACGCCGGCCACCACGCTGGCGACCGTGGCCCAGAGCAGGAACGAGAGCATGCTCGGCGCGGGGTCGTCCTGCGCGGCGAAGAACGCCGCCGTCACCGCGGCCATCATCGCGCCCATGCCGCCGCCTTCCCAGCCGATGCCGATCCACAGCACGCAGTACGCCATCAGCGCCGCGCCGGCGCTGAGCGCGGAGAACAGCGTCATGCCGTAGTCGACGTGGCGCGCCGGGCCGATCCGCTCGGTGCGGATGCGATAGTGGCTGGTCTCGCGCGGCGAGGTGCCGTGCTCGATCGCGTCGCCCAGCGTGCGGCAGTCCTGCCACAGGTCCAGCAGTTCCTCCAGCCGCAGCAGCAGCGAGGCCAGCAGCAGCCGGTCGAAGTCGCGGTCGATCTCGGGCTTGAGCGCGGCTATGCGCTGGCGCAGCGCCGCGTACTGGCCGAGGTCGGCGTCGGGCGGGACGTCCAGCCAGGCCGCGATGTCGGCGATCAGCGGCTGCAGGTCGGCCGGCAACGCCCGGCCGCGGGCGCGCAGCGCGTGCAGGCGGTCGGCGATCGAGTTCAGCGCCGGCAACAGCAGCAGCATGCGCTCGCGCAGGTGCTCCATCGCGCGGGCCGCTTCCGCGTGGCGCGGGTCGTCGTGGCGGACGAACTCGATCAGGGTCTCGAACTGCACCAGGTCGGCGGCCAGGCGGTTGCGCGGGCCGGCCGCGTGCCCGCGCGCCAGGATCTCGCGGCACCATTGCGCCGCGTCGCGCATCCAGCGGCCCACCTGCGTGGCCAGCATCGGCCGCACCGAGGCCGGGAACACCAGCGCGGCGAACAGCACCGCCACCACCGTGCCGAGGACGATCTCCTCGCAGCGCGCCACCACGGTATCGAAGATGGTCTCCGGCGCGGTCACCGCCGGGAAGCCGATGAAGGCGGCGGTATAGCCGGCCAGCATGAAGGCGTAGCCGCGCGGGCCGCGGTCGAGCAGCGCCAGGAACAGGCACAGCGACAACCACAGCGACATCGCCGCGCTCAGCAGCAGCGGGGTCTCCAC
This sequence comes from Pseudomonas sp. Hp2, assembly GCF_006386585.1. Taxonomy (NCBI): domain Bacteria; kingdom Pseudomonadati; phylum Pseudomonadota; class Gammaproteobacteria; order Pseudomonadales; family Pseudomonadaceae; genus Pseudomonas; species Pseudomonas sp. Hp2. The sequence goes on along the minus strand of NZ_VAHJ01000004.1, from coordinate 16,671 downwards.
CAGGTTTGGCAGCATCACCAGCGTGGCCACGCCGGCGATCAGCGTGCCGGCCACGCGGTACAGGCCCTTGGCGCGGGTCGGCCCGAGCATCGGCTGGGTGACGATGTAGACCGTTGCCATCGCCCAGTACGGGCGCGACAGGTTGCCGGCCAGGGCGATGTACAGCGCCGCGATCGACGCCAGGAACGTCTTGACCGAGAACAGCCAGGCCTGTCTGTCCAGCAGCAGCATCACCGGCCCCCGTGTCCAAGGGAGGCGATGGCGACGATCCGGGCGAGAAGGGAAAGCGGCATTTCGGTCTCGGGATAGCTCAGTGGAACAGCTCCCCCCGGCAAGGGGAGCGCGGCGGCAGCCGCCGGGGATCGGGGCGTGCCGGGAGAGGGCGCAAGGATCGCCAGGCGATCCTCGGGAGCTTCATCGCGCATGCGAGGAAGCGTCCGCCTCTTCCCAGCCGCCGCCGAGGGCGAGGAACAGCTGGATCTGGTCCTGCGCCACCTGCGCTTCGGCATTGGCCAGGGCGATGTCGGCGCTGGCGAGGGTGCGGTCGGCGTCCAGGCTGGACAGGTAGGGATTGCGCCCGGCCTGGTACAGGCGCCGGTTCTGCTCGGCGGCCAGGTCGGCCTGGCGCTGCGCCTGCTGCAGCGATTGCAGCCGCTGCAGGTCCTGGGCGTACTGGCTGAGCGCGGTCTGCGCTTCGCGCAAGGCCTGCAGCACGGCATGGTCGAACTGCGCCACGGCCGCATCGGCGCCGGCCTCGGCGGCGCGTACCCGCGCATGCGCCGCCTTGCCCGGGATCGACCAGGAAATCAGCGGGCCGAAGCCGAACATCTGCGTGGCCGGGCTGCCGAAGGTTCCCAGGGTGCCGATGGCGCCGACCGAGGCGCCGAGGCGGATCTGCGGATACAGGTCGGCGGTGGCGACGCCGATCCGGGCCGTCGCCGCGGCCAGCCTGCGCTCGGCCTCGCGCACGTCGGGCCGGCGCGCGAGCAGGGCGCGGCCGTCGCCGATCGGGATCGGCCGGTTGATCTCCGGCGCCTGACGGCAGTCGGCCACGCCCTCGGGCAACTGGCCCGGGGTGCGGCCGAGCAAGGCGGCGAGCTGGTACTCGGCGGTTTCGCGCTTGGCGCGCAGCGGCGGCAGCGCCGCTTCCAGCGTCGCCACCTGGGCCTCGGCGCGCGCCAGGTCGGGCGGCGTGCCGCGGCCGGCGGCGACCAGGCGCTGCACCACGGAACGCCCGCGTTTTTGCAGTTCGACCGAGTGCTCGGCCACCGCCAGCTCGTGGTTGGCATGGCAGATGGCGACGTAGTTGCCGGTCACGCGGGCCACCAGGGCCATCCTGGCCAGGTCGAGCGCGGCCTGCGCCGCCTCGCTGTCGGCGCGCGCGGCCTCTTCGCCGCGGCGCAGCTTGCCGAACATGTCGAACAGGTAGGACACGCCGGCCTTGGCGTCGCCCAGGTTCATCACCGGCAGTTGCTCCTCGTGCAGCAAGCTCTCGCCGGAGATGCGCGCGCGCTGGGCGGACGCGTCCACCTCGAAGTCGGGGCCGGCGGCATCCTCGGCGACCTGGTACATCGCGTCGGCCCGGCGCAGGTTGGCGGCGGCGACCTTCAGCTCGACGTTGTCGCGCAGCGCGGCCTGCACCAGCGCGTCCAGCACCGGCGAGCGGTACAGCGACCACCAGCGCTCCGGCAGCGGCGCGCTCGGCTGGACCCGGTCGTTGCCGGTGTCCAGGAAGGCGCCGTTGGCCTCGGGACGCGCATAGGCCGCGTCCTTCGGGATCGCGTAGTCCGGGCCGACCGTGGTGCAGGCGGCCAGGCTCGCCAGCAGGAGCGCCGCGGCCGACCGGCGCGCGAACGCGAGCTTCATGGCCGCGCTCCGGCGCCGCGGTCCGGCAGGATGTTCACCGTGGCGGTGCGGCCGGCGATCAGGCGCACGCCTTCCGGCACTTCGTCCAGCGCGATCCGCACCGGGATGCGCTGCGCCAGCCGCACCCAGTCGAAGGCCGGGGTGACGTTCGGCAGCAGGCTGCTGCCGTCGCTGCGGTAGCGGTCCTCGATGCCGACCGCGATGCTCTGCACGTGCCCGCGCAGCACGCCCGGCTCGCCCATCAGGTGGACCTCCACCGGCTGGCCCGGGTGCACGCCGCGCAGGCGGGTTTCCTCGAAATAGCCGTCGACCCGGAACGAGCCGGTGTCGAGCACCGCCAGCACCGGCTTGCCGGCCACGACGTAGTTGCCGGCGCGCACGGTGCGGTCGTTGACGCGGCCGGCGCTCGGGCTGCGCACCAGCGTGCGCTCCAGGTTCAGCGCGGCCAGGTCGGCCGCGGCCTGCGCGGTCTGCACCGCCGAGCGCGCCGCCTGCAGGGCGGATTCGGCGGCCTGCAGCTTGGCGCGGCGCACTTCGGCGTCCTCGGTGGCGACCAGGTCCTTGAGGCTGCGGTCGCGCGCGATCTCGCGGCGCAGCTGGGCCGCGCTGGATTCGGCCTGGGCGACCGCGGCGCGGCGTTCGGCCAGCGCGGCCCTGGCCTGGTCCAGCGCCAACCGGTAGCGGGCGTGGTCGACCACGAACAGGACCTGGCCCTGCTTCACCTCGGCGTTGTCGGCGACCTCGACCCGCTCGACCAGGCCGGACACGTCCGGCGCCACCTGCACCACGTCGGCCGACACGTGCGCGTCGCGCGTCCACGGCTCGTCCATGTAGTAGTGCCACAGGTGCCGGAGCACCAGCAGCGCGACCACCACCATCGCCAGGGTCAGCAACGCCGGCCCGGCCGCCTTCGTCAGAGTCTTCATGGTTGCGTCCAGCGCAGGAGGGAGAACAGGCCGCCCAGCAGCACGATGTAGAGGGCGAGATTGAACAGCGGCGGATGCCAGATATGGCGATAGGCGCCGAGCCGGGTGAGCGCGTAGCCCAGCGCGCCGGTCAGCAGGTACGCGAACGTCATCAACGCCAGCAGCGTCGGGATGAACACGCCGTAGAGACTGAATTCTCCGAACATCGTCGTCTGTGTTTCTTTCGGTTGCGGAACGGGCAAGCCGCGGCATGCGCCGCGCCTGCGGGAGGGATCGGGCGATGGATCAGTCGTGCTTTTCGCTGGCGTCGCCGATCAGGCGCCACAGCTTCAGCACGGCCTCGACCTCGGCGGGCGAGAGCGTGCCGAGCACGTCCCGGCGCAGCTCCACCAGCCGGGCCTCCAGCTGGCCGACCAGCGCCTGGCCGGCCTCGGTCAGCCACAGCTGGTTGGCGCGGCGGTCGTGGGCGTCGCACTCGCGCCGCACCAGGCCCTGCTCGCCGAGCCGGTCGAGCAGGCGCACCAGCGACGGGCCTTCCATGCCCAGCTTCTGCGCCAGCGCGACCTGGCGGATGCCGCCGCCGGAGCGGCCGATCAGAAGCAGCGGCGCGGTGCAGGCGCCGGAGATGCCGAACGGCTCGAGCGCGGCATCGACCAGCCGCTGCCATTGCCGGCTGGCGAGCAGCAGGCCGCTGCTGAGCTGGGTGAGGGGAGGGAGCGTGTCCATCGGTGATCGATAGGATGCTACTGTTTCAGGAATGAATCAACTCGGACCCGCGTCGGCGAGCCCTTCGGTTCGTTGCCGTTCATTCCCGGCGACGATCCGGTCACTCGGGTACCATGCACGCCCCGTAACGGGTGCCGTCGCATGAACGATTCCAAGAAAGACAACGCCTCCCCCGTCACCCAGGCCCAGGCCGAAGAGGCCGTGCGCACCCTGCTGCGCTGGGCCGGCGAGGACCCGGCCCGCGAAGGCCTGCTGGATACCCCGCGCCGCGTGGCCGAGGCCTACGGCGACTGGTTCAGCGGCTACCGCGAGGACCCGCGCGCCTACCTGGAGCGCACCTTCGAGGAAGTGGCCGGCTACGACGAGCTGATCGTGCTGCGCGACATCGAGTACGAAAGCCATTGCGAGCACCACATGGCGCCGATCATCGGCAAGGTCCACGTCGGCTACCTGCCGGCGGGCAAGGTGGTGGGCATCAGCAAGCTGGCGCGCGTGGTCGAGGCCTACGCGCGCCGCTTCCAGGTGCAGGAGAAGATGACCGCGCAGATCGCCCAGTGCATCCAGGACGTGCTGCAGCCGGTCGGCGTGGGCGTGGTGGTCGAGGGCTCGCACGAGTGCATGACCACCCGCGGCATCCACAAGCGCGGCGTGTCGATGGTGACCTCCAAGATGCTCGGCAGCTTCCGCGAGGACGCGCGCACCCGCGCCGAGTTCCTGCGCTTCATCGAAGTGGGCGGCAAGCGTTGATGCGGTCGATGTCGTTGTCGGCATGAAGCACGCGGCACGGATCGCCCATTACCGCCAGTTGCGCGACCAGCCGCTGTGGAAGCTGCTGGCCGCCGACCATGCGCCCGAGCTGATCGGCCTGCTGCAGACCCTGCTGCTGGACGGCGAGCGCCGGCTCGGCGCGGCGGTGCTGCACGAGCGCCTGCAGCGCCAGCTCGACGCGCTGCGCGCCGAGGAACTGTCGCGCGAGCTGCCGCGCACCGCCCAGGCCTACATCGCGCACTGGCTGGCGCAGGGCTGGCTGGAGCGGCGCCTGCCCGAAGGCGCGGCGGAAGAGGAATACGAACTCTCGCGCGCGGCCGGACAGGCGATCCGCTTCATCGCCGGATTGCGCGAATACGGCTCCACCGCCACCGAGAGCCGGCTGTCGCTGGTGATCCAGCAGCTGGTGCAGCTGGCCGGCCAGACCGAGTCCGACCCGGACGCGCGCCTGGCCGCGCTGCGCGCCGAGCGCGAGCGCATCGACGCGGAGATCGAGCGCGTGGCCGCCGGCAAGGTCGCCGCGCTCGACGGCAAGCGCGCGCTGGAACGCACCCGCGACCTGATCCAGCTCTCCGACGAGCTGGTCGAGGACTTCCACCGCGTGCGCGACGATTTCGAGCGGCTCAACCGCGAGTTCCGCGAGCGCATCATCGACGACGAGGGCGCGCGCGGCGACGTGCTGGAGAAGCTGTTCGACGGCGTCGACGTGATCGCCGAGAGCGAGGCCGGGCGCACCTTCCAGGCGTTCTGGAACCTGCTCAACGACCCGCAGCAGAGCAGCCAGCTCGACGCCGCGCTGGAAGCGCTGCTGGCGCGCGGCTTCGCGCGCCGGCTGGACCGTCGCGAGCGGGCCTTCCTGCGCGGGCTGACCACCACCCTGCTGGAGCGCGGCGGCGAGGTGCACACGGTGATGCAGCACTTCGCGCGCAGCCTGCGCGGCTTCGTGCAGAGCCGCGGCTACCTGGAGCAGCGTCGCCTCAACCAGTTGCTCAAGCAGGCCCAGGCCGAGGCCTTGCCGTTGCGCGAGAAGCTGCACGCCACCGCCGCCACCGGCTACACGCTGTCGCTGAGCGGCGCGCGGCTGCGCTCGCTGTCGCAGTGGCGGCTGCACGACCCGCGCGTGGTGCAAATCGACGGCAGCATCGAGTTCGCCGACGAGGCCGAGATCTCGCTGGACAGCATCGGCGACCTGGTCGCGCAGTCGGAGATCGACGTGCGCGCGCTGCGCCAGGACCTGCACGACCTGCTCGGCCGGCACCCGCGCCTGAGCATCGGCGACACGCTGCGCCAGCGCCCGGCCGCGCAGGGCCTGGGCAGCGTGATCGGCTACCTGTCCCTGGGCACCCGCCATGGCATGGTGATCCAGGACCAACACGAGACCGTGCAGTGGGAGGGCGGCGACGGCGCCACGCGGCGCGCGCGCATCCCGCTGGTGTGGTTCACCCAGGAGAAACGCGATGAACTGGTCTGATCGGGCCGAGCCGGCCGATCCCAAGGGCGAGGAACGCAGCGGCGAGCTGTTCCTCGGCGATACCGGCACGCTGCCGTTCGACGCGCGACGCGCGCTGTGCCAGCTGCTGGCCGGACCGAGCGTGGACGCGCAGCGCCACGGCGCGCTTTGGCCGGCGCTGTTGCGCCACGAGGCCGACATCCGCCGCGTGCTGTGCGAACTGTTCCTGGAACTGGTGATCGACCGCGATGACGGCGTGGCGTTCGCGCGCCAGGCCGATACCGCCGAGCTGGAATCGCCGACCCTGCTGCGCAGCGCGCCGCTGACCTTCATCGAGTCGGTGCTGCTGCTGTTCCTGCGCCAGCAGCTGGCCGAGGCCGACACGCGCGGCGAGCGCGCGGTGGTCGAGGAAGCGCAACTGGTCGAGGCGCTGTCGGTCTACGAGCGGCACCTGTCCACCGACCGCGCCGGCTTCGCCCGGCGCGTGGCGGCGGCGATCAACAAGATGCGCGAGAACCAGCTGCTCTCGCGCCTGCGCGGCAGCGAGGACCGCTACGAAGTGTCGCCGGTGCTCAAGCTGCTGTTCTCGGCCGAGGAAGTGCAGGCGCTGGCCGAGGCCTACCGCGAGCTGCGCGAGGGCCGCGCGGTGCTGCGCGACGACGAAGAAGCCGAGGCCGAGGCTTGAGCGAGGACCGCATGAACGCCCAGATCGACATCCCCACCGGCGAGATCGCCCCCTCGCTGTTCGCCGAGACCGTGGCCGAGCAGCGCGCCCGCCAGTTCCGCATGCGCCGCCTGCAGGTGCACAACTGGGGCACCTTCAACGGCCTGACCGACGTGCCGATCGCCGAGAAGGGCTTCCTGTTCGTCGGCCGCTCCGGTTCGGGCAAGTCCACCCTGCTGGACGCGATGTCGGCGCTGCTGACCCCGCCGTCGATCGTCGACTTCAACGCCGCCGCGCGCGAGGCCGAGCGCTCCGGCCGCGACCGCTCGCTGGTGTCGTACGTGCGGGGCGCCTGGGCCGACCAACAGGACAGCGAGTCCGGCGAGATCGCCACCCAGTACCTGCGCCGCGGCACCACCTGGTCGGCGCTGGCGCTGGAATACCGCAACGCGCACGGCGAGACCGTCAGCCTGGTCCGCCTGTTCTGGATCGCCGGCAGCGGCAACGCCGCCGCCGACGTGCGCAAGCACTACATGGTCGCCACGCGCCGTTTCGACCTGGTCGCGGAGCTGGACGGCTTCGACCTGGACCTGCGCCGGCTCAAGGCGCGCCTGGGCGACGGGGTGCACCACTTCGACAGCTTCGCCGGCTATGCCGAGCGCTTCCGCCACCTGCTCGGGATCGGCAACGAGATGGCGCTGCGGCTGCTGCACAAGACCCAGTCGGCCAAGAACCTGGGCGATCTCAACGCGTTCCTGCGCGGCTTCATGCTCGACGAACCGCGCACCTTCGAGGCTGCCGACCGGCTGGTGGAGGACTTCGCCGAGCTCGACGGCGCGCACCACGCCGTGGTCACCGCGCGCCGCCAGGTCGAGACGCTCAGCCCGGCGCGCGAACACCACGCCGCGTTGATGGAACTGCGCCGCAGCGTCGGCGAACTGCGCGAGCTGCAGCTCGGCGTGGACGGCTACCGCGAGCGGCGCCGCGAGGAACTGCTGGCCGCGCGCCTGCAGGAACTGGACGTGCAGGACCGCGGCCTGGCGGGCGAGGAAGGCCAGCGCAGGCAGGCGCTGGACAACCACGAGCAGAAGCTGGCCGAACTGGAACGCGACCAGCGCGCCGCCGGCGGCGAACGCATCGAGGCGCTGGAGCGCGAGCGCGACCGGATCGAGCGCGAGCGCGACGAGCGCCTGCGCCGGCGCGCGCAGGCCGAGCAGGCCTGCCGCCAGCTCGGCACCGTGCTCGCCTCCACCGCGGCCGGCTTCGCCGAGCAGGTGGCGCATGCGCGCGCGCTGCTGGAGGGCAGCGCGGCCAACGCCCTGTCGGTGGACGAGGCGATCGCCGAGCGCATGGCCGAGCGCCGCGAGGACGAGCGCCGCTTCGCCGAGATCCGTGCCGAGATCGAGGCGTTGAAGAAGGCCCCGTCCAGCATCCCCGCGCCGTTGCAGCAACTGCGCGCGCGCCTGGCCGCCGATACCGGAATCGCCGAATCCGCGCTGCCGTTCGTCGGCGAGCTGGTGCAGGTGCGCGACGACCAGATCGCCTGGCGCGGCGCGATCGAGCGCGTGCTGGGCGGTTTCGCGCAGTCGCTGCTGGTCGACGAGCGCCACCACGCCCAGGTCGGCGAGTGGGCCAACCGCACCCACCTCGGCGTCCGCCTGGTCTATTTCCGGGTGCGCCGCAACGACGCGCTGCAGGCGCGCAAGCCGGACCCGGATTCGCTGCCGGGCAAGCTGCAGCTGCGCGAGCACGCCTTCGCCGACTGGCTGCGCAACGAGCTGCAGCGCCGCTTCGACTACGACTGCGTCGACAACGTGGCGGCCTTGCGCAACGCCGAGCGCGCGATCACCCGCGAGGGCCAGATCAAGCACCCCGGCGACCGCTACGAGAAGGACGACCGCCACGCGATCAACGACCGCAAGCGCTGGCTGCTCGGCTACGACAACCGCGACAAGCTCAAGGTCTACGAGCGCGAGGGCCAGGCGCTCGCTCAGCGGATCGCCGCCTGCGAGGCGGACGTCGCCGCGCTGCGCCGCCAGCGCGAGCAGGGCCAGGAGAAGCAGCTGGCCGCGCATGCGCTGGCCAGCCGCGAGTGGGACGAGATCGACGTGGTGCCGCAGCTGCAGCGCCTGGGCGACATCGACGAACAGCTGCGACAGCTGCGCGAAGGCGATGCCGGCCTGCGCGCGCTCGGCCAGGCGATCGAAAGCGCGCGCGCGCACCGCGACCAGGCCAGGCGGACCTACGAGGACGTGCGCCTGGAGCGCGCCCAGCTGGCGCGCGAACGGACGCGCCTGGAGCAGCAGTACGAGGCCTGCCGCGCGCGCGGCACCGGCACCGCGTTGACGCCCCTGCAGACGGAGGGCCTGCAGCAGCGCCTGGCCGCGCTGCCGCCGCTGAGCCTGGACAATCTCGAAGCGCACTTCCGCACGGTCGAGCGCGGCCTGGCCGAGCAGCTCGCCGAAAGCCAGGGCCGCGACAGCCGTCTGTCGGCGCAACTGCTGGACTGCTTCCGCCGCTATTGCCAGCAGTGGCCCGAGGACAGCGGCGACTTCACCGTCAGCCTGGCCAGCGCCGAGGATTTCCTGGCCCGCCTGGAGCGGCTGGAGAGCGACGGCCTGCCGCGCCACGAGCACCGCTTCTTCGACCTGCTGCAGACCCAGAGCAAGAACAACCTGCTGGCCCTGCAGCGGCACATCGCCGAGGCCCACAAGGGCATCAAGCAGCGCATGGACGAGGTCAACGCCAGCCTGGAACAGGTGCCGTTCAACCGCGGCACGATCCTGACCATCGAGGTCGGCGACCGCCGCCTGGGCGAGGTGCAGGAGTTCCAGCAATGGCTGCGCACCGTGCTCTCGCACCAGCAGACCGAGGACCGCGCGCTGGCCGAGGCGCAGTTCGCCACGCTGCGCCAGCTGGTGGCGCGGCTCGGCTCGACCGAGCCGGACGCGCGGCGCTGGCGCGAGCAGGTGCTGGACGTGCGCCAGCACGTGGAGTTCATCGGCGTCGAACTGGACGCGCAGACCCGCCAGCAGGTGGAGATCTACCGCAGCGGCGCCGGCAAGTCCGGCGGCCAGCGCCAGAAGCTGGCCACCACCTGCCTGGCCGCGGCGCTGCGCTACCAGCTCGGCGGCGAGGACGGCGAACTGCCGCGCTACTGCGCGGTGGTGCTGGACGAGGCGTTCGACAAGGCCGACAACGAGTTCACCGCGCTGGCGATGAACATCTTCGAGAACTTCGGCTTCCAGATGGTCGTCGCCACCCCGCTGAAGTCGGTGATGACGCTGGAGCCGTTCATCGGCGGCGCCTGCTTCGTCGAGATCAGCGGCCGCCATCACTCGGGCGTGCTGCTGATCGAGTACGACGAGCAAGAGCAGCGCCTCAAGCTGCCCGAGCGTTCGCGCGGCGAGGATGTGGTGGCCGCGGCGGAAGCGGTCGTGGCCCCGGTGGAGCCCGAGGCCGCACCGCCATCCGCCGCGCGCAAGCCGGCCAGGAACGCCAAGAAAGCCGCATCCGCCAAGCCCGGGCCGGCGAAGAAGGCGGCGGCCAAGCGCGCAGCCGCCAAGCCTCGCGGCAAGCGCTGAAGGTGTTCACGGCCGTCTCGGCTATCGAACCCGCCCCCAGGTTGGGGGCGATCCGCGCGTAGCGCGGATGGGAGCTAAAGGCGTGAGCCGCCGCAGGCGACTCACGCCGCGAAGGTGTCCCACCCCATCTTCGCGATCAGCACCACCACCAGCACCAGGAACAGCCTGCGGATCAGCGGCGTGCCGCCGTGCAACGCCAGCCGCGTGCCGGTGACCGCGCCGGCGATGTTGGCCGCGGCCATCGGCAGCGCCGCGGCCAGCAGCACCTTGCCGGTCGGCACGAAGAAGCCCAGCGCGGCGAGGTTGGTGGCCAGGTTGACCACCTTCGAGGCCGCCGAGGCGCGCAGGAAATCCAGGCCGAAGAAGCGGATGAACAGGAAGATCAGGAAGCTGCCGGTGCCCGGCCCGAAGAAGCCGTCGTAGAACCCGATCGCCGCGCCCACCGCCAGGGCGATCGCCAGCTCGCGCCGGCCGATCTGGCGCGGCCGGTGCAGCGCGCCGAAATCCTTCTTCGCCAGCGTGTAGGCCAGCATCGCCACCAGCAGCGCCAGGATCAGCGGCCGCACCGCCTGCTTCGGCATCAGGCTGACCGCGGTGGCGCCCAGGAACGAGAACACGAACGCGGCGACCGCCGCGTAGAGCACCGGCCGCCACGGGAAGCGCACGTTGCGCGCGTAGCGCCACGCCGCGGTCGCGGTGCCGGCCATCGCGCTGAACTTGTTGGTGCCCAGCAGCACCGCCGGCGCCTGCTGCGGCAGGGCGGCGAACAGGCCGGGCAACTGGACCAGGCCGCCGCCGCCGACCGCGGCGTCGATCAGTCCGGCGGCGAAGGACAGGCACAGCAGCCAGGGCAGTACGTCGGGCAGGGCGTCGAACACGTGGGGGACCGGATCCGGGGCGCGCCAGCATAGCCGCGCGCCCGCCTGGATGCGCCCGCGCCCGGCAGCCGGCACAATCGGGCCATGAGCAAGACCGTTTCACGTCCGCCGCGCGATCCCTGTCCGTGCGGCCGATCCCTCGACTACGCCGACTGCTGCGGTCGCTGGCACCGCGACGAGCCCGCGCCGGACGCCGAGTCGCTGATGCGCTCGCGCTACAGCGCCTACGTCCGCCGCGACGCGGACTACCTGCTGGCGAGCTGGCATCCGTCCACGCGCCCGGCCGCGCTGTCGCTGGACGAAGCCGCCGGCGGGCGCACCACCTGGCTCGGCCTGAGCGTGCAGAAGGCCATCCGGACCGGCCCCGACACCGCCGAAGTGGAATTCCTCGCGCGCTACCGCATCGGCGGCGGCAGCGCGGTGCGGATGCTCGAGCACAGCCGCTTCGTGCGCGAGGACGGCCGCTGGTATTACCTGGACGCCCTGTGACGGCGGCCTCGACACGGCGTTCGCGCCCGGACGCTAAGCTAGCGCGCAACGCGGGGTGGAATGCCGCAGGTTGGCAGGGCAAAAGCGATGAACACGCTCAGTCTCTGGCAGTGGGTGATGGCGGTGGCGGTGCTGTTCGGGCTGGTGGTGCCGGCGTTGCTGGCGGCCTGGATGATCTGGTTGCGGCCGGCCGCGCGGTCCGCGGCGGCGCGCGCGGGGCGTGCCGATGAGCCGGCCCGGCCGGTGGGGATCGCGCTGCGCGATGGCGCCTGAACGCGCCGCGCCGCGGCGCGCAAGGCTTGCATGGCTGGCGCTGCTGGCCGGGCCGCTGGCGGCCGCGGCGCAGGCCGACGATGCGGCCTTCCGGCAGTGCCTGGGTACCCTGCGCGCGCAGGCGTCCGGCGCCGGCGTGTCGGCCGCGACCTTCGAACGCGCCACCACCGGCCTGCAGCCGGACCCGGAGGTACTGCGCCTGCTCGATGCCCAGCCGGAGTTCACCACGCCGATCTGGGACTACCTCGCCGCGCTGATCGACGACGAACGCGTCGCCGACGGCCGCGCGATGCTGGCCGCCCATCGCGCCTTGCTCGACCGCATCGCCGGCGAATACGGGGTCGATCCGGCCACCGTGGTCGCGGTATGGGGCGTGGAAAGCGACTACGGCCGCGTGTTCGGCAAGCGCCCGCTGCTGCAATCGCTTGCCACGCTGGCCTGCGAGGGCCGCCGCCAGGCGTTCTTCCGCGGCGAACTGCTCGCGCTGCTCAAGCTGATCGACGCCGGCGACCTCCAGGGCGAAGGCCTCACCGGCTCGTGGGCCGGCGCGTTCGGGCATACCCAGTTCATGCCGTCCACCTACGCGCGCATCGCGGTCGACGGCGATGGCGACGGCCGCCGCGACCTGGTCGGCAGCATCCCCGACGCGCTGGCTTCCACCGCGCACTACCTCGCGCGCGCCGGCTGGCGCAGCGGCGAACCCTGGGGCATGGAAGTACGCCTGCCGCCGGGCTTCGACACGACCCGGACCGGCCGCACCGCGCGCCGCCCGTTGAGCGCGTGGCGGGCCGGCGGGTTGCGCGACGGTGCCGGCCAGCCCCTGGCGGTTCCCGGCCTGGCCGCGGATGCGCCGGCCGCGCTGCTGCTGCCCGCCGGTCCCGGTGGCCCGGCTTTCCTGGTCTTCCGCAACTACGATGCGATCTACAGCTACAACGCCGCCGAAAGCTACGCGCTGGCGATCGCGTTGCTGTCCGACCGCCTGCGCGGCGGACCCGGCCTGCGGGCCGCCTGGCCCACCGACGATCCCGGCCTCGGCCGAGGCCAACGGCGCGAACTGCAGCGATTGCTGATCGCGCGCGGCCACGACATCGGCAGCGCCGACGGCATGGTCGGCAGCGCCACCCGCCGCGCCATCCAGGCCGAACAGCAGCGCCTCGGCCTGCAACCGGCGGACGGCCGCGCCGGCCAGCGCATCCTCGACGCCCTGCGCGCCGCTCCCGCCGTCTCCCCGCGCCGCGGCACCGCCTTCGCGCTGCCGGCGCGCTATCCCCAGTTCCTGCAATCCCCCCTCGTGACCAAGACCATGGCCCTGCCCGATCTTCCCGGCCTGAGCGCCGGCGACTACCAAGGATTTCCCTCGCTGCTGGTGCAGACCCCGTTCTCCAGCGCCGCCATCAGCCTGTTCGGCGGCCAGCTGCTGTCGTTCGTGCCGAAGGGCGGACAGGACGCGATGTGGCTCTCGCCGCTGGCCAAGCAGCCGCCGACGCCGATCCGCGGCGGCACGCCGGTGTGCTGGCCGTACTTCGGCCGGCAGGACCAGACCGGCGACGTGCCCTCGCACGGATTCGTGCGCACCGTGCCGTGGCAGCTGGTGGAGGCCAGCCGCGAGGCCGACGGCACGCTGCGCCTGGTGCTGGCGCCGCCGGCCTTCGACGACCTGCCGCTGCGCCTGCGCATGCACCTGCGCATCGGCCGCACCCTCGAACAGGAACTGGTCACCGAGAACACCAGCACCGCGCCGGCCCGCTTCACCCAGGCCCTGCACAACTACTTCCGCGTCGGCGACGCGCTGAAGGTCGACGTGCAAGGCCTGGACGGCCTGGACTACCTCGACAAGTACGAGAACTACGCCACCGCGCACCGCCAGCAGGGCGACTGGAACCTGCGCGACCCGCGCGATCCCGGGCGCAGCGACCGCATCTACACCGGCGCCGGCGGCCGCTACACCCTGGTCGACCCGGTGCTCGGCCGCCGCATCGCCATCGCCACCGAGGGCAGCCGCACGCTGGTGGCCTGGAATCCCGGCGAGGACGCCGGGCGCAAGATGGCCGACGTCGGCGAGCACTGGCGCGAGTACGTCTGCCTGGAAGCGGCCAATGCCGGCCCCGACGTGATCGAACTCGCACCCGGCGGCCGCCACACCCTCAAGCAGACGATCGCGGTTGAGCCCTTGTAGCCGGCGGACGCGCATGCAGGCGCCGTGAAGGGCGACGCCAACGGGTGCGGCATCGCCTCGATCACCGCTAAACTTCGCCGCTTTCCGACCAAGGCAGCCGCGCATGGCCCCGATCGATTCCGCCCCCGGCGTGCGCCGCGCGGCGATGATCTTCATCTTCGTCACCGTGCTGATCGACGTGCTGGCCTTCGGCGTGATCATCCCGGTGCTGCCCGGCCTGGTGCGCCAGTTCACCGGTGGCGACTACGCGCAGGCGGCCGAGTGGATCGGCTGGTTCGGCTTCCTGTTCGCGGCGATCCAGTTCTTCTGCTCGCCGATCCAGGGCGCGCTGTCCGACCGCTACGGCCGGCGCCTGGTGATCCTGCTCTCCTGCCTGGGCCTCGGCGTGGACTTCCTGCTGATGGCCGTGGCGCACACCCTGCCGTTGCTGCTGCTGGCGCGGGTGGTGTCGGGCGTGTTCGCCGCCAGCTTCTCCACCGCCAACGCCTACATCGCCGACGTCACCCCGCCGGAGAAACGTGCGCAGGCGTTCGGCATGATCGGCGCGGCGTTCGGCATCGGCTTCGTCGCCGGCCCGTTGATCGGCGGCTGGCTCGGCGACATCCACCTGCGCCTGCCGTTCTTCGCCGCCGCCGCCCTGGCGCTGCTGAACCTGCTCTACGGGCTGCTGGTCCTGCCCGAATCGCTGCCGCCGGAAAAGCGCAGCCGCCGCTTCGACTGGTCGCATGCCAACCCGTTCGGCGCCCTGCAACTCCTGCGCGGCTACCCGCAGGTGTTCGGCCTGGCGGCCGTACTGTTCCTGGTCAACCTGGCGCATTACGTCTATCCCAGCGTGTTCGTCCTGTTCGCCGGCTATCTCTACAACTGGGGGCCGCGCGAGGTGAGCTGGGTGCTGGCGCTGGTCGGCGCATGCAGCATCGTCGTCAACGCGCTGCTGGTCGGGCGCATCGTGCGCAGGTTCGGCGAGCGCCGCGCCTTGCTGATCGGGGTGGCCGCCGGCGTGGCCGGTTTCGTGATCTACGGTTTGGCCGACAGCGGCCGCGCCTTCCTGGTCGGCATTCCGATCAGCGCGCTGTGGGCGGTGGCCGGTCCCGCCGCGCAGGCGCTCATCACCCGCCAGGTCGGCGCCGAAGTCCAAGGGCGCATCCAGGGCGCGCTGATGAGCCTGGTCAGCCTCGCCGGCATCATCGGTCCATTGCTGTTCGCCAATGTCTTCGCCTGGTTCATCGGCAAGCAGGCTCCGCTGCACCTGCCGGGCGCCCCCTGGTTGCTGGCCGGTGCGTTGCTTGCCGCCGGCTGGTGCGTGGCCTGGCGCAAGGCCGTGGCGAAACCGGCGTGAGCCACCGCTGAGCGGTCGCGGAGCGCTCGAATCTCAGGCGCCTTGCCGCCTCAGCGCCAACAGCACCGCGCCGCCTGCGATCAGGCCCCAGAACGCGGCGCCGATGCCGGCCATCGTCAGGCCGGAAGCGGTGACCAGGAACGTCACCAGCGCCGCCTCCCGCTCGTGTTCCTCGCGCAACGCCGCCGCCAGGCTGTTGCCGATCGTGCCCAGCAGCGCGATGCCGGCGATCGCCATCACCAGCTCCTTGGGAAAGGCCGAGAACAGCGCCGCCACCGTCGCGCCGAACAACCCGATCAGCAGGTAGAACGCGCCGGCGAACACCGCCGCCATGTAGCGCTTCGATGGGTCCTCGTGCGCCTCGCGCCCCATGCAGATCGCCGCGGTGATCGCCGCCAGGTTCAACGCGTACGCACCGAACGGCGCCAGCAGCGTATTGACCACCCCGATCCAGCCGATCGCCGGCGAAATGGGCAACGCGTAACCCGATGCGCGGGCCACCGCCACGCCCGGCACGTTCTGCGATGCCATGGTCACCACGAACAGCGGCAGCGCGATGCCGAAGAGCGCCGCCCACGAGAACGACGGCATCGTGAACAGCGGGCGCGCCACCGCCACGTGCACCTCGTTCCAGTGCATCGCGCCCGTGCCCGCGGCGATCGCCAGGCCGACCAGCAGCGCTGCGATCACCGCGTAGCGCGCGAACAGCTTCCTGCCGCACAGGTAGACCACGAACATCGCCAGCGTCATGCCCGGCTGCGCCTGCACCGACACGAACAGGTCCAGCCCGAACCGCAACAGCACGCCGGCCAGCATGCCCGAGGCCAGCGACACCGGTATCCGCCGCATGGCGCGCGCGAACACCCCGCTGAATCCCGCCGCCGCGCCGAGCAGCGCGGCCAGCACGAACGCCCCGATTGCATCGGACAGCGGCACCGCGGCGGCGCTGGCGATCAGCATCGCCGCCCCCGGCGTCGACCATGCCGTGACCACCGGCATCCGCCAGCGCAGCGACAGCCCGATGCAGGTCACCCCCATGCCGATGCCCAGCGCCCACATCCACGAGCCGATCTCGGCCTGGCTCGCGCCCAGGTGGCGTGCGGCCTCGAACACGATGACCGCCGAGCTCGCGAAACCCACCAGGACCGTGACGAATCCGGCGGCGAGCGTGGACAGCGAGACATCGCCGAGGATCGAGGTCCGGCCGGGCATCGACATCGACAGCTCCTTGCGAAGAGGGGGGAGCTGCATTCTCACCGACGATCGCCGGATGCGCAGGCGGGAGCGGGCGGGAGGACGTTTCTCGAAGCCGCGCGAAAAAAGTGTTGACGGATTCAGGAATCCGATTAAACTGCGCAGCCCTCGCCGACATCGGCCTCCTTCTCCGGAAGGAACCGGCTTCGGAAAGGGTTCTCGAATCAACGACTTCAGCGACAAAGGTGTTGACGATTCGAGGAAGTGGCCGCAGAATGAGCGGCTCGCTTCGAGAGGGTCTTCGGACCGGATTGAAGCGGCGGCAACCTCCTCGGCGA
>NZ_VAHJ01000003.1:0-823734 GCF_006386585.1 Pseudomonas sp. Hp2 | reverse complement strand
GACTCAGGCGCACCGCGGTGGCCTTGAAACCATTGCTGTAGCGAGCGGTGGTTCTTGGACCTGGTTTTGGCATTGGAACACTCCTGAAAGTTAGCTCAGGGTGTCCACTGAACCGAAGGAACTACCGGTTCGGCTTGAATGAATAGTTAGGGCTCACCACTGTGATCCATGGTTACGTAGTGCAGCATTGGTGCGATCAATCTCGCCTTGAAGCTTTGTTTGACTGTCCTTGTCGATCGGAAGTGCCAAGGGAACCTTAAATGCGATGCGGTTTGAGGTGGAGTTTGCATTGGATGACTTTCCGCCAGCGCCAAGCTTGGCAAAGGTGGCGACGCTCAATCCCGCCTCTGCATTAGTGCCGGTTGTCTCTGATACTTCTACCGCAACGTCAAAGTCGACGAGGAATACGTGATGCATGCTATCAACACTCGCAAAGTACGAGCCGCTCGACTGCGATGCGCTGAGCGTTGCTGGGTTTACCATGCCGCCCAAAGCACGAACATCTTGCTGGGCGTCATGCACTCCACGTGCAATCTGGACAAGGGTTTCTTTAACGAACTCGTTTAGTTTCATGTGAGCCCTAACGCCTGAAATTAGCCGAACCGCGAAGCGGTTTCGGCTGCATTGAATTGTTAGCTGACTATAGCCGTTTAACGTCAATGGCATAGCCTTGCTGCGCCATCTCACGGGCGAGCGCTGGGCCTACCTCAGCTTGTAAGTTCTCTTTGAAGGGGATGTAGATCAGCCCGTTAATATCTGAAGGGCGCTCCATGGTGGTCTGATCTTTAAGCAGAATGGCAACACGTGAGCGGCCCAAGGTGGAGAGAAGCATTCCAAGCTCTAGAACTACATTTTGACGAGCGCGGAACGCTTTCTCGTCCGGGTGATTGGCCTTATGGCCCTCGTCATCAGGCGTTGCGAGCACTACAGCGAAGTGAACATCTGCTGTGTATCGCTCTAGCTTTTCAATGATTGTCGCGCCTTCAGATGGCAATTGATCCAGGATAAGCGGCTCAAGCTCCCCAGCGACGAAGCATTACTTCAAGCTGATCCCGCGCGGTGGCATCATGCCCATAAACGACAAAAACCTTATGTGGCGGTCTGGCTTGCTCCGGGGCTCTTGCGGCGCCGTTGGGGTCGCCAACCCCTAGGATCGCTCGTGCGTTCTCCGTGTTCTTGCCCTGTACATTGCACGTGCCGGTGCGGAAAACGTTGACAATTGCACCACTACCCAATCGGAGTTGGGTGCCTGTCGGAAGGGCATGTTCGCTCGCGATTGTCTCGCCACCATCCGTGAGCATTTGCTTCGCTGTTTCTACATCCACCGAAAATCTCCCCTAGTCAGCTAACGCCTGAATTAAGCTGCGTAGCGTAGTGGAGGCGCCAAGCGTGGCAAGATTTCCTGCCACGCTTGGTGCCGGAACGAAGCGGAGTCGGCTTGAATGAATTGTTAGGCGGCAAGCGATTGCTCATTTGCCACCAGGATTTATGTGTTTGGCTTGCGAAACCAACAACGCAACGTCAGAGGAGGTCAGGGTTTTTAACTCGTCAAATGCGGCTTGCGTTGCGGATTTTTTGCCAGTGCCTTCTCCGTACAACTTCATAGAACCGTCTTGCTTTACGTAGATAATGAAATAGAACGGCGTGGCGGGATTGTCCGCGTCTGAGACAACGACAGCTGAGAGCGAGTCGCTGCATCCATAGACCAGCCAATTGCTGTTTCCGTAAGCCTTGTGCAACGGGCCAGATTGGCAATCTAGAGCGGGTGGGCGCTCCGCATCAGCTGCCGGAGTGGAAGCGCAGGAAGTGCCTGCGGCTAGAGCAAGGATGGATATTGCCATAAAACGCATAAGAGTCTCCATGCCGCCTAACGCCTGAATTAAGCCGAGCCGCGAAGCGGCTTCGGCTTGAATGAATTGTTAGGGGCGCAACCGACACGCATGACTACGCCACCAACGACGAAACTACCTTGGCAATGCCGGCTGCCGCCGTGACGCCGCCTGCGAGGATGAAGGCGGCTGGCACACAGCAACCCATGGCCTTACCAACTTTGCGCTGGCGCCCAGCGCGAGTGAGCGGTACTCCAAGGTCACGAGATAGCTTGGCTTTGACACTGGACAAGCCAGTGGCACGTTTCCACGAGAACGAGAGACCGGGTATGCCTTTTTTCCGCCCCACGATGAACTCCCTTGCGCGCCTAACGCCAGAATTAAGCCGCGCCGCGAAGCGGCGTCGGCTTGAATGAATTGTTAGAACTCACTCTGGAACAATTGAAAGGAGTTCGTGACTAAGAGGGAGATGATAGTGCTGGCGAAGATCTCCGACGTTTATGCCGATAACTTTACGCACCGCACCGAGCGAAAAGTTAAGCTCATCGATGTCTGGAAACTCGGAAGTGGTATTCATATAGTGACGACACGCGCGAATCATGGAATCTACGATAACGGAGAGCGGCGATTGGCTGTCAATTTCAGAGCGGATGTCGGTGAGCTTCCTTCGTAGATCCTCTAATGAGCGCAGCACCCAAACTGGATTCTCTTGCATGTAAGGCTGATATAGCGCGCCTTTGTCTTCCAAGATGTGAATGAGCTTGGAGGCCATTGCGTTGTCCGGACGGTGTGGAAGGAACTGGAATATGAGACGCTTCCCTCCCTCAAGGCACTCCTTCATCAGTGCCTCATGATCTCGCTTCCACTTACGTAGATGGTCAGCTGGATAGCTTGCCCCTCCATTCTTGTCGATTAGCGTCGCGCAAGTGGAGCATAGCCAAATCGCATTGCCTATCCCCCGCCTTTCACTCTCCTTCTGGGACATGTCATACCTGGGCCCACCAGGACTTGCTGCGCACATGTGAGCGGCTTCGCCAGTCTTGATTGAACTACTCGCAACAGCTTGATCGGGGCCTATAGTCACCCGATGACATGAGGGGTTACTGCATATGTAACCAGCGCGTTCAGCGACTTTTCGTGCGACTGGCGCTGGAAAATCCTGTCTTTTTGATTTGGCCATGTGCAACTAAAGTTCGTAGTGAGTTCTAACTACTATTCGACGTCAAAATGGTGCGTATGCACGGTGCATAGCGCAGCAGTTTCCAAAGCCTGGCAGCTGGATCTCCAAGTCCTTGTTGGTTTTCCCCTGAAATATGTCGCGTAATCCATGCGTGTAATCCCCTGTGGTTCGCCATGCGCGAGAGCACGAGGCGACGCTATCACCGGCGGGCGTTGCTCACAAGCTCCGCCAGCGTCGGGTGGCGGCTTGAGGTAGAAGTGCGGAGATTGCCGGTGGCAGGGAACGGGAACTAGTTTTCCAGAGCCGACCAGACCTGGGGCCGTAGCCCGCCGACGCGAGGTTCCGGCACGTCGTCCAGGTCGAACACGATCACCGTATTGCCGCCCTTGCGCTGCCATGGCGCTGGGAAGTAGAGCGCGCGCTGCGGGCCGATGTTCCAGTGGCGGCCGAGATTGTGGCCGTTGGCCCAGGCGAAGCCCTTGCCGAAGGCGCGCATGTCGAGGTAGGTGTCGGCGGGCGTGGCGATCTTCAGCGTGCCGCGGTGGAAGGCGGGGCCTTCCACGTTGGCGGTGGTCCAGCCGCGGATCGCCCCGGGCGCGTCCATCGGCAGCGGGAACGCTTGCCAGCCCTTGACCGGTTGGCCATCGAGGAACACCGGATCGACCAGGCCGGCGCGACCATCGGCCATGCGCGGGCCGTAGTTGATGCGGCCGCCGTTCTCGACCAGCACCTCGAGGGTGTGCTGGCCGGGCGGGATGTCCACGTCCACCGTCGCCTGCTTCAGGCGGCGGTCGGCGCTGCCGGCGAGCTTGCGATCGACGTAGACGCGCGCATAGTCGCGCACCTCGCCCAGGTACAGCGCGCCCTTGCGCGGGCCGGTGAGGGTGGTGCGGTAGAGGATGTAGCCGTAGGCCTGGCCGTAGCGCTCCATCGGCAGCGGGTCGTCGCTGCGCGGCGAGGGCGCGGGCAGGTTGTCCCACAGCGAGGCGGATTCGCGCAGCGGCGTGGCCGGCAGGGCGGCGAAATGGATCGGCGCGGGCAGGGCCGGTGGCTGCATGCCGGTGGCGCGCGCGATGGCGTCGCGGAACAGCGCGAACTTCGGCGTGGGCCGGCCGGCTTCGTCGAGCACGGCGTCGTAGTCGTAGCTGGTGGTCTGCGGCGCGTAGTGGTCGTCGGGATTGCCCTGGAAGTTGGCGCCGTTCATGAAGCCGAAGCTGGTGCCGCCGACGAACATGTACAGGTTGGCGGAATGGCCCTGGCGCAGGATCCATTCGAACTCGCCGGCCTGTTGGGCGGCGTCGGTGCTGGCGTGCTTCTCGCCCCAGTGGTCGAACCAGCCGGCCCAGTACTCGCCGACCATCCGCGGTTGGCCGGGGCGGAACTTCGCCAGCTTCTCGAATGCGCTCCTGGCCTCGCCCGGCGCGAAGTTCACCACCGCCAGGGTGCCGGGCAGGGTGCCGTTGGCGAGCATGTCGGCGCCGTCGGAAGTGAACAGCAGCGCCTTGTCGAAGCCTGCGCGCACGAACAGCTCGCGGTTGGCCTGCATGTAGGCGTGGTCGTCGCCGTAGGAGCCGTACTCGTTCTCGACCTGCACGGCGATGATCGGGCCGCCGTTGCCGTTGAGCAGCGGGCGCACCTGGCCGGCGACGGCCTCGAGGTAGGCACCGCTGGCGGCGAGGAAGCGCGGGTCCTGGCTGCGCACGCGCATGCCGGGTTCGGCGAACAGCCAGGCGGGATAGCCGCCGGCTTCCCATTCGGCGCAGGCGTAGGGACCGGGGCGCAGGATCACGTTGAGGCCGAGCGCGGCGGCCTCGCGCACGAACGCGGCGACGTCGTTGTCGCCGCCGAAGTCGAACGTGCCCGGCCTGGGCTCGACCAGGTTCCAGAACACGTAGGTCTCGACCGTGTTGAGGCCGAGCGCGCGGGCCTTGAGCAGGCGGTCCTTCCAGTAGGCGCGGGGAATGCGCTGGAAGTGGATCGCGCCGGAGACGATCCGGTAGGGCTTGCCGCCGCGGGTGAAGTGGTCGCCGGTGGTGGAGAAGGCGGGCCAGGCATCGGCGCTCTGTGCGGCGACGATGCCCGGCAGCGCAAGCGCGCAGGCGAGGGTGAATGAGGCGAGCGTTCTACGCAGCATTGCGATGTCCGGTGTCAGGATTGAGCGAAGCGCCCTCATCCGGCCCTGCGGGCCACCTTCTCCCGCAAGCGGGAGAAGGGATAGGCAAAGCCCGCTTGCGGGAGAAGGAATGGGCAAGATCCGATTGCGGGAAGGAGTGGGCGAGACAGGCATGCGGAGTGGGGATGCGGCAGCATGTTGAAGTCCCGAGTCCCGAGTCCCGAGTCCCGAGTCCCGAGTCCCGAGTCCTCAGTCCTCGATCCTCGATCCTCGATGCTTGGTCCCGGCTACACGAACGACGGCGGCAGGTCTTGCTTGCGCGAGCCGAATGCGGGATTGGGCTTGGGCCCCATCTCGAACTCCAGCGTGCCGCCGGCGGCGATGTCGGCATGGCGCAGCCAGGCGCGGGTCAACGGCTGGCCGTTCCAGCGCAGCGATTGCACGTAGACGTTCTCGGCGCCGTTGCCGCGGGCGACGATGCGCAGCTTGTGGCCGCCGCCGACGTCGAGTTCGGCGGCGTCGAACAACGGACTGCCGACGACGTAGTTGCCGCTGACCGGATCGACGGCGTACAGGCCCAGGGCGCTGAGCACGAACCAGGCGCTCATCTGCCCGCAGTCCTCGTTGCCGGACAGGCCGTTGCGCGCGTCGTGGTATTGCTCGCGCAGCAGCCGGCGCACCATCGCCTGGGTCTTGTACGGCTGCCCGGCATAGGCATAGAGGTAGGCGACGTGGTGGCTCGGCTCGTTGCCGTGCGCATACTGGCCGACCATGCCGTCGATGTCCGGCGGCGCGTCGGCGGGCAGTTCGGAACTGGTGGCGAACAGCTCGTCGAGCTTGGCGACGAAGCCGTCGCGGCCGCCGAACAGTTCCATGTAGCCGTACAGGTCGTGCTGGTTGAGGAAGGTGGCCTGCCAGGCGTTGGACTCGGTGAAGTCGCGCCATCGTTTCGCGTGGCCCATCGCGCGCGGGTCGAACGGCGCCGCCCAGCGGCCATCCTCCAGGCGTGGCTGCACGAAGCCGCTGTCGCGGTTGAACACGTTGCGGTAGTTGCGCGAGCGCTGCAGCAGCGTGCGGTAGGCATCCTCGTCGCCGGCGGCGCGCGCCAGGTGCGCGCAGGCCCAGTCGTCGTAGGCGTATTCGAGCGTGCGGCTGACCGCCTCGTCGACCTTGTCGCTGGGGATGTAGCCGAGCCGGCGGTAGTACGGCAGGCCATGGAAGTCGTCCTCCATGGCGCGCTTGCGGTACAGCGGCCAGGCCGCGGCGAAGTCGATCCCGGCGAAACCCTTGGCATGCGCTTCGGCCAGCACGACGGCGGAGTGGTAGCCGATCATGCAGCCGGTCTCCACGCCCTGCAGCGGCCAGATGCCGACGCCGTCCGGGCATTCGGCGGCACCGCGCACCAGGCATTGCGCCAGGTCCGGCACGCGCTCGGGCTGGACCAGCGTCAGCAGCGGATGCAGGGCGCGGTAGGTGTCCCACAGCGAATAGGTGCTGTAGTTGTGCTGGCCCTCCGGCAGCGCGTGCACCTGCAGGTCCATGCCGCGGTAGCGGCCGTCCACGTCGCTGAACAGCGTCGGCGCCAGCAGCGCGTGGTAGAGGCCGGTGTAGAAGATGCGGCGCTGCGCGTCGTCGCCGGTGTCGATGCGCACGCGGCCGAGTTCCTTCTCCCAGGCGGCGACCGCCTCGGCGTGCACGCGCGCGAAGTCGAAGTCGGGCAGCTCGGCGTCGAGGTTGGCCAGCGCGTTCTCGGTGCTGACCGCGGAGATGCCGACCTTGACCAGCAGCGGCGCGTCGCCGGCGTCCGGATAGTGCAGGGCGAGCTTGAGCTTGCTGCCGTCGGCCTGGCGCGCGTCGCCGGCGAGTGGCTGGTCGTCGCTGTAGAGCTGCGCCTGCGCGAACGGGCGCGACAGGCGCATCGCGAAGAAGACGTAGCGGCCCTTGGCCCACTGCCAGACGCGGCGGCCGCCGGCGACGGTGCGGTCGTCCACCACGCGCAGTTGCGCCTCGGTGACCCGGGTCGGCGTGGACGGGTTGTCCTGCATGCCGTGGGCGAAGTCGACCAGCAGGTGCGCGGGCCGGCCCTTCGGGAAGTGGTAGCGGTGCAGGCCGGCGCGCGCGGTGGCGGTCAGCTCGGCATGGATGTTGGATTCCAGGCGCACGCGGTAGTAGCCGGGCGAGGCGGCCTCGTCGGCGTGGTCGTAGCGTTGGCGGTAGCCGGCGTCGGGATTGTCGAGCGGGCCGGGCGCCAGCCTGACTTCACCGATCGCGGGCACGACCAGCACGTCGAGCATGTCGCCGATGCCGGTGCCGGACAGGTGCGTGTGCGAGAAGCCCATGATCGAGCCGTCGGACTCGTGGTAGCCGCTGCATGCGTCCCATACCGCGTTGTAGGTGTCCGGGCTCAGCTGGACCATGCCGAACGGCAGCGTCGCGCCGGGGAAGGTATGGCCGTGCCCGCCGGTGCCGATGAACACGTCGACGTGGCGGGTGAGGTCGGCCTTGGCGCGCGCGTCGGCCGGCATGGCGTAGCGGCCGGCGCGCGCGAGCGCGGTGCCGGCCAGGCCGGTGCCGCCGAACAGGGCCAGGGCGATGGCGCCCTGCAGGAAGCCGCGTCGTGTTGCCATTGGGTGTACTCCGTCGTTCGGTGAAGGCGAGGATCTTCCTTCTCCTTTGGGAGAAGGTGCCCCGCAGGGGCGGATGAGGGTTCGGGCGAAGCCGCGTGCAGTCGAAACATCGCAGGGCTTCGCTCCGTACCCTCACCCCCAACCCTTCTCCCAGCGGGAGAGGGGTTGGATGCTCAGCTTTTCAGCAGGTGCGGCTTGCGCTGCGCCAGGTCGACGACCAGTTCGCCGAACAGGGTGTTGGCCCAGGCGAACCAGTCGCGGGTGAATTTGCCCGGATCGTCCTTGTCGAACGCCTCGTGCATGAAGCCGGTGCCGGCGTGGGTGGTCTTGAGCCAGTGCAGGCACTGGCGGATCTGCGCGTCGTCGTCGCTGGCGAGCGCGTACTGCACGATCGCCATCGGCCAGATCGTGCCCAGGCCGCTATGCGGGCTGCCGACGCCTTCGGCCGCGCGGCCGCGGCTGAAGTACGGGTTGCGCTCGCTCCAGGCCAGTGCGCGGGTGCGCAGGAACACCGGATCGTCGCGCTCGCAGCAGCCGAGGTAGGCGAGGCTGAGCAGGCCGGGCGCGTTGGCGTCGTCGATGAACAGCTGGTTGCCATAGCCGTCCACCTCGTAGGCCCAGAACGGCTGGCCGTCGGCATCGCGCATCTGGCCGAACGCGCGTGTGGCCTTCTCGACCTCGTCGGCGAACGCGCGGCAGTCCGCCGCGAAAGCGGCGTCGCGATGGATCGCCTCGCTCATCGCCGCCAGCTGCCGCAACGAGGCCACCGCGAACAGGTTGGCCGGCACGAACAGCGGGTACACGCAGGCATCGTCGGAGGGGCGGAACATCGAGTGGATCATGCCGTTGGGCCGGGTCGGCTGGCCGTAGCCCTCCAGCACCAGCGTCTCGGTGGCCAGGGGCGAGGGCCGCTGGAACGTGTAGGGGCCGCGGTCGTGCATGCGCTGCTGTTCGCGGAAGGTGCGCACCACCACGCGCATCGCCTCGCGCCAGTCGTCGTCGAACGGCGCGGTGTCGCCGCTGGCGCGCCAGTACTCGTGGGCGATCCGGATCGGATAGCACAACGAATCCACTTCCCACTTGCGCTCGCCGACGCCGGGCTTCATCTCGGTGATGTCGTCGACCGACCACTTCAGGCGCGCGGTCGTGCCGTCGGGCAGGAAGGCGTTGGCGTAGGGGTCGAGGCGGATGCACGCCGCCTGGCGCTGGATCAGGCCATGGAACATCCGGCGCAACGCCGGGTCCTGCCTGGCCAGCGGCACGTAGGGATGCACCTGCGCGGAGGAATCGCGCAGCCACATCGCGTGGATGTCGCCGGTGATGACGAAGGTGTCAGGCTTGCCGTTGCGCGTGCCGGTCTCGACGGTGGTGTCGAGCGTGTTGGGATAGCAGTTCTCGAACAGCCAGGCCAGTTCCGGATCGCCGATCTTCGCCTTGACCTGCTGCAGGTGCCGTTCGACCGCGGCGCTGACGAAGCGGCGCTGCGACTTCGGCGGGCGCTTGCTGGCGAAGATGCGGTCGCCGGCCGCCGCGACGGCGAAGCCGGGCAGGGCGCCGGCGAGCAGGCCGGTGGCGGTCGCGCGCAGGAGGTCGCGACGGGTGGCGGAGAAGCCGGGACCCGGGCGCAGCCGGCGGGCGGATGGCGAATCGGTGTCTGGCATGGAACAGGCTCCAATGGGGATCAATGCAAGAAGACGGCTTTCCCGGGTCCCGGGCCCCGGCTTCACTTCGGCAGCGGCGCGCGGCCCTCGATCGAGAACGTGGCCGCCGCGCCCGCCGCGCCGGTGCCGGGCTGGCCGCCGCCGACGAACACGCGGTAGTCGCCGGGCTCGACCGCGCGGGTACCGGCGCGGTCGACGTCGCTGAGCCGGCGCGGGTCGAGCGCGAACGTCAGTTCGCGCGATTCGCCGGGCTGCAGGGTCACGCGCCGGAAGCCGACCAGGGCGCGCAGCGGCGACTGCGGGCGCCTGGGATACTCGAGGTACACCTGCACCACTTCGTCGCCGGCGCGCGTGCCGGTATTGCGCACGCGGGCGGAGACGGTCAGCGTGTCGCCGGCCTTCAGCGTGGAGGCGGACAGGCGCGGCGCGTCGTAGCCGAACCGGGTGTAGCTCAGGCCGTAGCCGAACGGATACAGCGGCGTGCCGGTGAAGTAGCGGTAGGTGCGGCCCTTCATGTCGTAGCTGACGTAGGGCGGCAGGTCCTTGGTCGAGCGGTAGAAGGTCACCGGCAGGCGCCCGCCCGGATTGACGTCGCCGGCCAATGCCTGCGCGATCGCGGTGCCGCCGGACTGGCCCGGATACCATGCGGCGAGGATCGCGTCGGCATGTTGCTGGGCCCAGTTCAGCGCCACCGCGCTGCCGCTCATCAGCACCACCACGAGCGGCTTGCCGGCGGCCTTGGCGCGCGCGAGCAGGGCTTCCTGCGCGGCCGGCAGCCCGATCGCGTTGCGGTCGCCGCCGTCGAAGCCGGGCACGTCGACCTTCAGTTCCTCGCCTTCCACGTCGGGCGAGAGGCCGACGAAGGCGACCACCGCATCGGCTTGCGCCACCGCGCGCTCGGCCTCGGCCAGTTGCGCCTCGGCGGGCGCGAGCCATTCCAGGCGCAGGCCCTGGTCCTGGCCACGGTGCTCGATCTCCAGGCGGATGCGGCGCGGGCGCACGTCGTCGAAATGCAGCGTGGCCTCGACGTTGCGGCCGTCGGCATTGTGCACGCCGGCGGCGATGCGCCTGTCCTCGGCGTTGCCGGCGATCACCAACGCATCGTCGACGTACAGGCGCACCGGATCGTGGCCGGCGCAATCGAAGCAGCGCGCCACGCGCACCGCCAGCGTGTAGTCGCCCGGGCCGGGCGGCAGCAGCTCGCCGGTCCAGCGCACCGAATAGCGGTCCGCCGGCACGCCCTCGGCCGGTGCGACGCGGTCCCAGTTGAAGCCGACCACGCGGTCCTGCCGCACCGTGCGCGGCGTGCCGGCCAGGTCCAGGTTGTCGAAGTACTCGCCCTTCAGGCCCGGCTTGCCGTCGCTGCGCAGCGCGGTTTCCGGGATCGTGCCGGGCACGCCGGCCGCGAGCGGCGCGCCCTGCGCGTAGCGCACCTTGTCGGCGCCGAAGCGCGCGCGCAGGCCGAGCAGCGGCGTCACCGGCTCGCGCGAAGTGCCCTGGTAGTTGGCTTCGAGCGCCGCCAGCGCATCGGCGTTCGGACCGAGCACGGCGAGGGTGGTGCCCGGCTTCAGCGGCAGCGTGCCGGCGTCGTTCTTCAGCAGCGCCAGCGACTGCACCGCGGCCTGCAGGGCGAGCCGGCGATGCGCGGGGCTGTCGATGTCCTTCGCGCCGAGGCGGGCATACGGATCGCGCCCGGGCGCATCCAGCTCGCCGAGCCGGTAGCGCGCGGCGAACAGGCGCACCAGCGACCGGTCGAGCAGTGCCTCCTCGACCTCGCCGCGCTCGATCGCCTTGCCGAGTTCGCGATAGGCGTAGCCGCAGTTGAGGTCGTGGCCGGCCTTGAGCGCCGCGGCCGAGGAACCGGCGTTGTCGGGGCGGAAGTAGTGGAACTGGGTCATGTCGTCGACCGCGTCGCAGTCGGACACGACGAAGCCCTTGAAGCCCCAGTCGCCGCGCAGCCGTCCATCGAGCAGCGATTCGGACGCGCACGCCGGCGTGCCGTGCAGCGAGTTGTAGGCGCACATCACCGAACCGGCCTGGCCCTCGACCAGCGCGGCGCGGAACGCCGGCGTGTAGGTCGCCTCCAGGTCGTGCGGCGAGACGTCCACGTCGAAGCCGTGGCGGCCGGGTTCCGGGCCGCTGTGCACGGCCAGGTGCTTGGGCGTGGCGATCGTGCGCGGGTGGCGCGGGTCGTCGCCCTGCAGGCCGCGGATGAAGCCGATGGCGAGCTGGCCGGTGAGGTAGGGATCCTCGCCGTAGGTCTCCATGCCGCGGCCCCAGCGCGGGTCGCGGAAGATGTTGATGTTGGGCGACCAGAGGGTCAGGCCGGCGTAGCGCGGGTGGTCCTTGCCGGGGCCGCCGGCGAGGTTGAACTTGGCGCGCGCCTCGGTCGAGGTCGCGGTGCCGACCTGCTGCAGCAGGTCGGCGTTCCAGGTGGCCGCCAGGCCGATCGCCTGCGGGAACACGGTGGCGTAGCCGTTGCGGGCGATGCCGTGCAGGCCTTCGCTCCACCACTCGTAGGCGGGAATGCCCAGGCGCGGGATCGCCGGGGCGTCGTTCATCGCCTGGGCGATCTTTTCCTCGCGGGTCATCCTGGCGACCAGCGCGGCGGCCTTGTCCTCGGCCTCGTCGGCGTGTGCGAGGCCAGGCAGGGTGCACAGGGTGAGGGTTGCGGCGAGCAGGGCCCTCATCCGCCCTCCGGGCGCCTTCTCCCGCCCGCGGGAGAAGGAAGCGGCCCGGTATCCATCACGGCACGCGCGCTCGTCCCTTCTCCCGCTTGCGGGAGAAGGTGCCCCGAAGGGGCGGATGAGGGCGCCTTTCACTGCACAGCCTCCGCCGGCGCGCCCGCGAGCGTCGAGGCCAGGTCTCGGACCTGCAATGCCGCTTGCAGCTTTTCCAGCGCGGCGGCGCTGCGCACGTGCAGCGTCATCGGCTCGCCGGGCAGCAGGTCGAAGGCGTTGTCGGACAGTCGCGCGTCGTTGTCGCCGAACGACAGCCAGACCTCGCGCGCCAGCACCGGGCTGGTCAGCGTCAGCGCGTAGCCGTCGCCGTCGGCCTTCCACTCGCTGCGCACCTGCGCCTGCGGCAGCGCCAGCCGCTTGGCCGCGTCGAAGAACACGGCCTGACGCGACAGCACGCGCTCGCCGTCGAGCAGCTCGAACACCGCGAACGTGCGCTTCGGATCGGCGCCCCGCAGCAGTTCCGCGTCGGCGTACTGCGCCACCCGCGTGCTGCTCAGCGGCGCCAGCCGCGCCGGCTGGGTGCGGGCGGACAGCACCTTGCCGTCGAAGTCCATCACCCGCATGCGCCACCGCGCCGCCAGCGGCGCGGTGCGGTCGGAGACCAGCGAGACCGTGGTGGTGCCGTCCTTGCGCAGCGCGGCGATCAGTTCAGGCGCATAGAAGCGGCGCGCGTGGAAGTGCAGCGCCTTCCAGCGGCCGTAGTAGTCCACGCTCGACCAGGACGCGACCGGCCACACGTCGTTGAGCTGCCAGTACAGCGAGCCCATCGACTGCGGGCGCGAGGCGCGCAGGTGCTCGGCGGCGATGGCGATGCCTTCGGCCTGCATCAGCTGGCTCAGGTAGACGAAGCTCTCGAAATCCTTCGGCTCGCCGAACTCGCGGCGGATGTACAGCAGCAGGCGCTGGTTGCCGTTGCCCTTGTCGAACTTCTGGTGCGCGCGCATCACCGGCGATTCCGGCTGCAGGTCGCCGTCCTGGGCGAAGGCGCGGATCGTGCGCATGTCCGGGAACGACTGCAGGCCGTACTCGGACATGAAGCGCGGGGTGACGTTCATGTACTCGGTCACCGGCAGCGCGGGGCCGCCCCAGACCTTCCAGTAGTGCATGTCGCCGTCGTCGGTCTGGTCGGCCGGACCGTCGAAATCGGTGCCGGGCGAGGTCGCCCAATAGGGCGTGCCGGGCGAATACCGGGTGACCGCTTCGCGCAACACCGTGCCGAACAGCGTGGTCATGCCCATCTCGATGCGGCTGCGTTCCTCCGGGTCGAGCGACCGCTTGAACTCGACGCTGCCGCCCCAGTTCTCCCAGCCGGTCTGCACCTCGTTGTTGCCGCACCAGAGCACGATGCTGGGATGGCCGCGCAGGCGCTTGACCTGCTCGATCGCCTCCTGGCGGGTGTTCTCGCGGAACGCCACGTCATGCGGCGGCACCGCGCCGCCGAACATGAAGTCCTGCCAGATCATGATGCCGAGTTCGTCGGCGATCTCGTAGAAGCGATCGTCCTGGTAGTGCCCGCCGCCCCACATGCGCAGCATGTTCATGTTGGCGTCGCGCGCGTCCTGTAGCGTGCGCCGCATCGTGGCCTCGGTGACCCGGCTCGGGAAGCTGTCGAGCGGGATCAGGTTGGCGCCCTTGGCGAACACCGGAATGCCGTTGATCACGAACTCCATGCTCTTGCCCCACGCGTCCTTCTGCCGGCGCAGCTCGACGGTGCGCAGGCCGACGACGCGACGGAACTCCTGGGTGTCGCCGTTGGTGTCGCGCACCCTGGCGACGAAGGTGTAGCGGTCCTGCGCGCCGTAGCCGGCCGGGTACCAGCGCTTCGGGTACGGGATGCGTACCGGCAGGTCGATCCGGTTGTCGCCCGGATCGACCGGGCGCTGCTCGACGGCGTGGACGACGGTGGCGCCGTCCGGGCCCAGCACGTCGAGGGTGATTTCCACCGCGCCGGCGACGCCGCTGGCGATCTGCAACTGCGCGCCGAGCTGGGCGACGCGCTCGTCCAGGCGCTTCTGCTCGATGTAAAGGTCCTCCACCCGCACGGCATCCCAGGCGTTGAGCTGCACGTCCTTCCAGATGCCGGCGTTGATGATGCGCGGGCCCCAGTCCCAGCCGAACTGGTACGGCGCCTTGCGCACGTAGATCGAGCTGTTGCGGCCCACCGGTTCGTCGCCGAACATCGAGTCGTAGGTGCCGGGCAGCCCGTAGGGCTGCTTGGCCAGCCACGGGCGGATCGCCTCGACCGGCGAACGGAAGGTGATCTCCAGCTGGTTGCGGCCGCGCTTGAGCAGCGGCTTCACGTCGGCGCTCCAGCGCCGGAACATGTTGTCGGCCTCGAGCAAGGGCTTGCCGTTGAGCTTGACCTCGGCCAGCGTGTCCAGGCCCTGGAACACCAGTTCGACGTGCTGGCGCGCCAGCAGCGCTGCGTCGGCCTCGAACTCGCCCCGGTACTGCCAGTCGCTCAGGCCCACCCACTGGATCTGCGCCTCGTTGTCGCGCAGGAACGGATCGGGCACCAGGCCGGCGGCGATGAGATCGCTCTGCACCGCACCCGGCACCTTGGCCGGCAGCCACTGCGCCGCCTTCGGATGCTGCCTGGCCTGCGCCTGGCCCGGCGCGAGCCGGACCTGCCAGCCGCTGTCCAGCACTTGCGTGGACGGCGGCGCGGCGGAGGCCGGCAGGGCAAGCGCCAGTCCGACCAGGAGCGCCAGCGTGCCCGAAGGGGACCCCCCGGCGCCGTTGCGGACAGGTGCGGTCGCATGCACGGCGGTGCGGGAACGATGGCGTTGGGGTGCGGGCATAGGGGGTTCTCCTCGTGTCGTCAGCGCTTGGCGGGCGGCGCCTGCGCGGCTTGCTCGATCAGGTGGACGCCGCCGATCGCGTACAGCGGACCGGAGATCGGCGCGGTGAAGCGCAGGCACAGGTCGTGCACGCCGCTGCGCGGCGGCAGCGGCGCTTCCAGCACGAACTGCTCGCCGAGCGTGTCGCCGGCGGGCAGGGGGACCGACGCCAGCCGTTCGCCATCGCAGCCCTGCAGCACTTCCAGTTCGCCCTGCGGCGTGCTGGCCGGGTACTGGTGCACTTTCGACTGATCGTGCGCCAGGCCGAAGTTGCGCGCCAGCCGCGCCGCGTCGACGCGCACGGCGGCGATCCCGTCCAGGCGCGCCTGCGGGTACACCCAGCAGGCGTAGAACAGGTCGACGTTGTAGACCGGCGTATCGGCGCCGGGCATGTCCGGCAACAACGGCAGGCGCAGGCCGAGCTCGCCCTGGTCGTGGCAGTTGCGCAGGCCCTGCGTGTCGAGGCTGAGCAGCGACGGGCGGTCGAAGGTGCGACTGCGGGCGGCCGCCAGCGGGCGGCCGTCCTCGGTGAACACCGCGGCCTTGACCGTGGCCGGCAGCGTCACCGCGAACGGTGCGCCGTAGCGCGAGGACTGCAGGGTCGGTTCGCTGCCGTCGGTGGTATAGCGGATCTGCCCGAAGCCGGCCTGGTTGCCGAGCTTGACCATGGCCGGCGCGCCGGCCAGCACCGGGTTGGGACCGCCGTCGAGCGCGATGTCGGCGGCGAAGGCGCCGTCGCTGTAATCGATGCCGAGCGCGCGATAGCGTTGCAGCTGCGCCGGCAGGCGTCCCAGGAAACCCGCCCAGCCGCGCGCTGCCGCCGGCGACCAAGCGACCTCGGCCACCGCGTCGAGGCGCGGGAACAACGCATGGTCCACGTGCCAGGCCGAGGGGGTGTACTCGGTCCACAGCGCGCCTTGCACGCCCAGTACGTGCCTGGCCTGCTCGGCGGTCAGCCCGGCCGGCACCGGGTCGAACTCGTAGACGCGCGACAGCGGCAGCGGGCCGATGTGGCCGTTGGGTTCGTCGCTGCGCGTGGTCTGCAGGTAGTTGAGGTACATCCAGCCGGCGGGCGCCAGCACCACGTCGTGGCCGAGCTTGGCGGCCGCGACGGCGCCGTCCACGCCGCGCCAGGACATCACCGTGGCGCTGGCGGGCAGGCCGCCCTCGAGGATCTCGTCCCAGCCGATGAGGCGGCGTCCGTGCGCGGTGAGGTACTGCGCGAGCTGTTCGTTGAACCAGCCCTGCATCGCGTGCGCGTCCTTGACGCCGAGCTTGCGCATCTGCGCGCGGACTGCCGGGGAAGCCTCCCACTGGTCCTTGATGGCCTCGTCCCCGCCGATGTGGATGTAGGGCGAGGGGAACAGTTCGAGCAGTTCGTCGAGCACGCCGAAGATGAAATCCAGGCTGCGCTTGTCGGTGCCGAACAGGTAGGGATTCACGCCCCAGTCCACCGACACCGCCGGCCGCTCGCCGGTGACGCCGACCTCTTCCGGATACGCGGCCACGGCGGCCTGGGCATGGCCGGGCATGTCGATCTCGGGAAGGATGGCGATGTGGCGCTCGGCGGCGTAGGCGACCAGTTCGCGGATCTGGTCCTGCGTGTAGAAGCCGCCGTAGCGCTGCGGCGTGCCGTGGCGGCCCGCGCCGGGCGGCGTGCGCCATGCGCCGACCTCGGTGAGCCTGGGATAGCGCTTGATCTCGATGCGCCAGCCCTGGTCGTCGGTGAGGTGCAGGTGCAGCACGTTGAGCTTGTGCTGGGCCATCGCGTCGATCACGTGCTTGACCGTGGCCACGTCGTGGAAGTGGCGGGCGACGTCGAGGTGCTGGCCGCGCCAGCCGAAGCGCGGCCAGTCGCGGATCGTCGCGGCCGGCACCGTCACCTCGCCCTTGCGCGCGTCCGGGGTCATCAGCTGCCAGGCGCTGATCGCGCCGTAGAACAGGCCGGCGGCATCGCGCGCGGCGATGCGCATGCCCTGCTGGTCCACGTCGAGCGCGTAGCCCTCCTTCTGCTCCACCGGCGCCTGCGGATCGAGCTGCAGGCGGATGCTGCCGGGCGTCGCGGTGGCTTCGGTCTTCACCGCCAGGTCCAGCCCGCGCGTGCGCTGCAGCAGGCCGGCGAGGTAGCGCGCGCTGCGCAGCGCCGCATCGTCGCCGGCGGCCACCGAGATCGGCGTGCGCGGGCCGATGTCCAGCCTGCCGTTGTGGCGCTGGCTCTCCGCCGGGGCGGGGATCAGCGGCAGCGGCGGCGGCACGTGCGGGCCGGACTCCGCGTTGGGGAACGGTGGCGGATTGCCGGTATGGCGCTCGTCGCCGCAGCCGCCGAGCAGCACGGCGGCCAGCACGGCAAGCCCGAAGGCACGCAGGCGATGTGCGGTCATCGCGCGGGATGCAGAACGTGAGTTCATGGAGTGTCCCCGGTGGTTCGCGTGGCGCCCGATCGGGATCGGAGCGCGGACGTCATGCGGTGAAGTGATGGAGAGTACGTCGTGGAGCGGTCTGGTTCGAGTTGCAGGGCATCATGCCGGCAAGCCCCTCTCCCGCGGGGAGAGGGGCTTCTTCCTCAACGCTCGGCCAGCGGCAGTTCGTCCCAAACCTTCGGGTCCTCGGCGCCCAGCACCCAGCAGCTGAAGCCCTGCAGCCCGTATTGCTTCACCAGGTCGTAGCGGGCGCGGAAGCTGCGCGCATCCGGGCGGAACACCCACTCGCGCATGTCGTCGCGGTAGAAGTAGAACCACGATTCCTGTTCCACCGGATCCCACTGCACGGTGGCGTTCTGCTCGATCGCCAGCGGGAACGACTCGTCGGCGTCGATGTAGGTGGCGGAGATGTTGGAGGCCTCGGTGCCGTCCTCCCTGACCGGGTCGCCGGTGTACCAGCGATAGCCGTAGGTGGCGATGCCCAGCGACAGCTTCTCCTTCGGTACCTGGGTCAACGCGTACTCCAGGTGCTTCTTCATCCACGGCATGCCGTCGACCGGGCCGGGCGTGGTCCAGCGGGTGTGCTGGTCGTAGGTCATCAGGCTGATCAGGTCGGCGGCCTGGCCGAGCGCCTTCAGGTCGTACGGGCCGCGCC
The DNA here is from genome assembly GCF_006386585.1 of Pseudomonas sp. Hp2. NCBI lineage: Bacteria > Pseudomonadati > Pseudomonadota > Gammaproteobacteria > Pseudomonadales > Pseudomonadaceae > Pseudomonas > Pseudomonas sp. Hp2. The sequence continues at coordinate 805,668 of NZ_VAHJ01000003.1, read as the reverse complement.
AGTATTCCCACATCCACTTTGCGAAACGGCCGCCCTCCGGATAGCCCGGCGCGTTCGGCACCACCGCCACCGACAGCGTCATGCCGGCCTTGTGCAGCGCCTCGGCGGTCTGCTTGACCATCAGGGTATAGGCGTCGCGATCGGTCCACGCGATGCTTTCGAAATCGAACTGGAAGCCCTTGTAGCCGCGCTGCCTGCCCTCGCGGACCAGGTACTCGTTCATCCGCTTCTTGGCCGTCTCGTCGTGCAGCAGCTTGTGGAAGCCCTCGCGGCCGGCGGTCATCGACAGGATCGGCGTGACCGGCAGCTTCTTCGCGCGCGCGATGCCGTAGACGTAGTCGTTCGGGCCGCCGTTGACCAGGCCGTTGGCGTCCACGCCGTACCAGGTCGGCACCAGCACGTCGATCTTGTCGACGTTGGCCAGGAAGGAGTTGGTCGATTTCTGCGTGCCCATCAGATAGAACAGGGCGGTCGGGTTCTTGGCCATGGCCGGTGCGGCCAGGGCCAGCGCCAGCATCAGCGCGGACAGTCGCTTGATCATCGGTATTCCGTCAGCGGGGTGGGATGGGAGAAGAGAGCTCGATCCTGTAGGCCCAGGCGTGTTCGCCGACCGGCTTGGCCGGCAGGCGCAGGTGCAGGCCGTCGTCGCGTTGCTCGAACGGCACCTTGCGGCCGTCGGCCAGCAGCGTGACCGCGCGCACGCCGTCGGCCGGCTTGAGCGAACGGATCACCGCCTTGCCGTCCCGGGGCCAGCCCAGTTCGATCGCGTACAGCGCGCCGTCGCGCACGGTGAAGCGGAAATCCTCCGGCGTGTACGGCTTGGTCTTGGTGTCCTGGAAGCTGCCGCCCGCCACTTCGGTGGGGCCTTCGCCATAGGTGCGCCACGGCCGGCTGTCGTAGATCGCCTCGCCGTTGGTCTTAAGCCATTTGCCGATGGCCAGCAGGATGTCGCGCTCGGTGTCCGGGATGCTGCCGTCGGCGCGCGGGCCGATGTTGAGCAACAGGTTGCCGTTCTTGGACACCACGTCGGCCAGCAGGTGGATGATGAACGTCGGCGACTTGTAGGTGTCGTTCTCGACGAAGCTCCACGAGGCGTCGCTGACCGAGGTGTCGGTCTGCCAGTGGGTCGGGTGGATGCCGGTGAGCTGGCCGCGCTCGATGTCCAGCGTGCCGGCGCCTTCCGCGAACGCGCCGAGCTTGTAGTTCACCACCACGCCGCCCTTGGCGGCGCCGCGGTTGTAGTAATAGGACAGCAGCGTCGGCAGCGTGCTGCGGAAGGTCGGGTGGGCGATCCACCAGTCGAAATAGACCAGGTCCGGGTCGTAGCGGTCGATCAGCTCGGTGGTGCGTGCCAGCCAGTCGTCCAGCCAGGCCTGCGAGACCGGCGTCCAGTCGTTGGCGACGTCGCCGTCGTCCTTGCCGCGCAGCCGGACCTGGGCCGGGCCGTACAGGTCCGCGTAGCGCGGGTCGTTGACGTCGGAATCGATCGCGCGGCCGCCGTCGAAGAACCAGTTGTGCTCGGCGCGATGCGAGGACAGGCCGAAGTGCAGGCCTTCGGCGCGGATCGCCTTGGACAGCTCGCCGAGCAGGTCGCGCTTCGGGCCCATCTTGGCCGCGGTCCAGTCGGAGAGGCGCGAGTCGTACAGCGCGAACCCGTCGTGGTGCTCGGCCACCGGCACCACGTAGCGCGCGCCGGCCTCGCGGAACAGCTTCGCCCAGGCCGCCGGGTCGAACTTCGGCGCGGTGAACAGCGGCACCAGGTCCTTGTAGCCGAACGTCGCCTGCGGGCCGTAGGTGGCGATGTGGTGCTCGTATTCCTTCGAGCCCTTCTGGTACATGTTCCTGGAATACCACTCGTTGCCGAACGCCGGCACCGAGAACACGCCCCAGTGGATGAAGATGCCGAACTTGGCGTTGTCGTACCAGCCCGGCGACCGGTATTGCTTGAGCGAGGTCCAGTCGGGACGGAACGGCCCCTTGCGCGCGCCTTCGCCGGCCTCGCGCACCAGGCGCTCGCGTTCGGGCGCGTACTTGGCGGTGGCCTGCAGCCACTGCGCGTCGATCTGTTCGGGCGAAAGCGTGGCCGCGGTCGCCGCGGTGGGCGGATCGGCCGCGATCGCGGGGGATGCGGGGAGTGCGAGCAGCATGGCAAGGGCGTACGCCAGGGCCCTGCGTGCGGTTCCGGAGGCGCGGAGGGGTGCGTCTGCGGCGGGGCAGGGATCGATCGTCATGGGAACTGCACTCCTTGTCGTTGAAGTGCCGGCCGGGATGCCGGCCGGTACCGGGGATAAAAAAGGCGCGCCACCGAAGGGAGGGAGGTGGCGCGCCAGAACCCTATCAGAACTTGAAGTTCAGCTGGGCCTGATAACCCCGGCCATTCTTGTACATGCCGATCGGCGCGTACTTGACCTCGTTGTACCAGTAGTAGGTCGAGTCGAGCAGGTTGGTCGCGCTCAGGCTCAGGCTGACCCAGTCGTTGAACTCGTACGACGCGGTCAGGTCGAGCTGCTTGTAGGAATCGGTGAAGATGTTCGATTCCAGGCGGCCGATCTGGGTGAAGTACTTCGAACGGTAGCTGTAGTTGACGCGCACCATCCACGGGCCGTGCTCCCAGTACGGGATCACGTTGTAGGTGTTCCTGGACAGGTACGGCAGGTTCAGGCCGTCGTCCGAGCTGGACTCGGCGTAGGTGTAGTTCGCCGCCAGGCCGAAGCCCAGGCCGAACGCCTGCTGGTAGTTCAGCGAAGCGCCGGTGACCTTGGCGCCGGAGGCATTTTGCGGGCGTGTAATGGTGTAAGGCTTATCAACGATGTTCCAGTTGGGATCGCTATGGATTTCAGTCGTGCTGGTGCTAACGATGTACGAGCTGATGTCGCGGTAGAACACCTCGGCCGACAGCATGCTGGACGGCGCGAAGTACCATTCGGCGGCCAGGTCGTAGTTGGTGGACTCGTACGGCTTCAGGTCAGGATTGCCGCCGCTGCCGGTCAGATCGCCACTCGAGCTATTGAGCGAGAACGAGCCGGCAAGATCGGCATAACGCGGGCGTGCTATCACACGCGCAGCCGAGAAACGCAGCACCTTGTCGTCATCCAGGTCATAGGCAATGTTGAAGCTCGGCAGCGGTTTTTCATACTTCTTGGACACCTGCACCGGCGTATAAGTGGTGACTCCGTCTGGACTGGTGGTGCTTTCCCAATAGGACGACTTGTCCTTGGTGCTCACGTAGCGGACGCCGAAGTTGCCGCGCCACTTGCCGGACTCGAAGTTCAACTGCGCGTACAGGTTGTTGGTGATCTCCTTGACGTCGAACTCCTGGCCGTACTTCTCCTCGAACTCGCCCTGCGGCAGCGACCTGAGGTAGGACAGGATCGAGTTGGGGTTGGCGGTCGGCCAGTTGACCAGGTCGCCGCTGGCGCCCAGGCCGTCGTACAGGCCGCCCGGCGCGGTGCCCGGGCTGAACGAGTTCAGCAGGATGTCCTGGTCGGCAAACAGCGCGTTGCCGCGCGACTTCTGGCCGTTCTCGTGGTTGATGTACTTGTAGCCCACCTGCAGCTTGTTGAGCGGACCCCAGTCGAGATCGCGCGCCGCATCGAACTGGAAGTACTTCTCCTGGTCCTTGGTGGTGGTGTACTCGATGCCGCCGGCCTGCTGGCCGCTGGCCAGGCCCCAGTTCGACGCGCTGTTGTCGTCGTAGTCGACCGAGGTGTGGCTGCCGTCGTAGGCGAAGTCGTAGCCGCCGTTCTGCAGCAGGAACTTCATCAGGTACTCGGGGTCCTTGCCGCCGGTGGCCTTGGTCGCGCCGACCTGCGAGGTGAATACCCACTTGTCGCCGTACCAGTCGTGGCGCAGGTTGAGGCTCTTGGTGGTCACCTCGCTCATGCGGTAATTGGCGTCGAGCTGGGCGTAGGGCTGGGCCAGGTCGCCATCGGACACCTTGGCCGAGGTGATGTAGCCGTTCTGCACGTTGGCCTGGGTGATCAGCCGCATGTTGCTGATGTTGACCGGACTCCCGTTCTCGTCGACGGAGCCGTCGGCCGCCGGCGAACTGCAGTTAGGGCAGACGTAGCGCGATTCGCTGAAGTTGTTGTACTTGCCCTTGATGTAGATGCCGGTGAGGTTGAACTCGTTCTGCTCGTTCGGCTTCCACTGCAGCGCGCCCTGCAGGCCGTTGCGCTCGCGGGTCTGCTGGAAGTACGCGCTGTTGATGCCGGCCGGCACCTTGGCCGTGGCCACGTCGCCGCCGTCGCCGGTGATGGTGGCGCCGGAGGGGATATTGGCGCCGGTGGTGTAGCCGAAGAACTCGATGCCCGCGCGCGCGATGTCCTGCTTGTCGTGGGTCGCGGAGATCAAGGCGCCGAAGGTCTCGTCGTCGTTCTTCCAGCTCCACAGCGCCGAGCCGCGCGGGTTGCCTTCCTCGGAGCGGTCGTTGTAGTTGTAGCCGATCGAGCCGCGGATGGTGTTCTTGGGCAGGTCGAGCGGCTTGCGGGTGTGCACGATCACGGTGCCGCCGATCGAGCCTTCGTCGATGCGCGCTTCCGGCGTCTTGTACACCTCCATCAGGCCGATGATCTCCGGCGAGAGCAGGGTGTAGTTGAAGGTGCGGCCGCTGGTATCGGTCGGGTTGCCGCCCCAGTCGCCGGAGGCGATGGTCTGGCCGTTGAGCAGCACGCGGTTCAACGCGGGGTCGGTGCCGTTGATGCTGACCTTCTCGCCCTCGCCGAACTGGCGGTCCACGCTGATGCCGGGCAGGTGCGACAGCGACTCGGCCGCGTTCGTGTCGGGGAACTTGCCGATGTCCTCGGCGCTGATCGCGTCGACGATGGAGTTGGCGGCGCGCTTGACCGACTGGCTCTTCTCCAGCGACGCGCGGTATCCGGTGACGGTGACGGTATCCAGCTCCTGGACTTGCGCGGAAGCGCTTCCTTGCGTCTGTGCCGCTGCCTGGTGCGCCCAGATGCACAGCACCGCGGCCATGCTGGCGGAGAGGGTGCTGATCCTGTTGGTGGTGTGGCGGGTCATGTGACGTCTCGATGGAATGGCAGGTGACGTGGGTGGCAATCGCGTACTGCCTGGAAGGGAAAGGCCGCCCCCGGGAGGGGCGGACTCGGGCGGTTTAAAACGATCTAAAAATTGCGGGACATGCAGGGACGGTAGGAACGGGCTTTTTGCGGTGGAGCGGGTGGCGCGGGTTGGAGCGGAAGAACGACGTCCGCCGGCCCCCCGGGCCGGCGGACGGGTGGAACGCCTCAGAACTTGAAGTGCAGGGTGGCCATGTAGCGGCGGCCGGTCTTGTACTTGCCCGCCAGGTGCTGCTCGTCGCCCAGGTACTGGAAGTACTCCTCGTCCAGCAGGTTCTGCGCGTCGATCTGCAGCGACCAGTTGTCGTTGAACTTGTAGCCGATGCTGGCGCCCAGCTCGGCGTAGTCGTCCACGCTGGCGGGCGCGGCGCCGGCCACGTAGCCGCCGGCGAGGTAGCTGTCGCGCCAGTTGTAGGTGATCCGGGCGTTGATCGGGCCCTTCTCGTAGTACGGGCTGAACGCGATGCTGTTGCGCGACTGGTACGGCAGCGGGTCGCCGGTGTTGTTCTCGCCGTTGGCGTAGGTGTAGTTGGCGGTCAGGCCGAAGCCGCTGTCGCCGAACGGCTGCTGGAAGGCGATGTTGAAGCCCTTGACCTTGCCGCTGCCGGCGTTGCGCGGGCGCTGGATGCTGTAGTCGCAGTAGCCGTCGGCGCTGCAGCCGTTGCTGCCGACCATCTGCGCCCAGGTCTGCGGCGACGTGTCGCGAATGGAGTTGTACCAACGCTCGATCGTGGCGGAGGAGTCGATGTAGTTGTCGATCTTCTTGTAGAACACCGACCACGCCACCACCGCGCTGGTGTCGAAGTAGTACTCGGCCGACAGGTTGAAGTTCCACGACTCGTAGGGCGAGAGCTCGGCGTTACCGCCGCTGCCGGTCAGCGTGGTGTCGTTGAGGAAGGTGTTGTTGACCATCTGGTTGTACGGCGCCCAGGCGATCACCTTGGCCGCCGCGAAGCGGAACACCCAGTCGTTGCCGGTATCCAGCACCAAGTTCAGCGACGGCAGGAAGAAGTCCTCCTTCTTGCTGCGGGTCTGCCACTTGCTGTCGAGGTCGTCCAGGGTGGGCTGGCCGCTGTAGACGAAGCCGCTGCCCTCGGTCTTGGAATCCACGTAGCGCACGCCGATGTTGCCGCGCAGTGCGCCGGTGGAGAAGTTCAGCTGCGCATAGGCCGCGTTGTTGGTCTGCTCCAGCGCCCAGGTATTGTTGAGGTAGCTGGCCGGATCGGGATTGCCGTAGTCCATCGGACTGTTGCGGATCCAGTCCAGCACGTTGCCCCGTCCGACCTGGATGTGGCGGCCCTGGTCCGGATAGAAGCCCTGGATGTCGGTCAGGCCGACCGTGCCTACGTCGGCCAGCGTGCCCGGGGTGACGCCGCCGTAGACGTTGAGCGCGAAGTTCTCCTTGTGCTTGCCCTGGCGCACGCCGAACAGCAGTTGGTTGAACACGCTGTCGAACTGGACGTTGAAGTCCAGTTGGCCATAGGTGTCCTTGCTCTCGGTGGAGAAGATGCCGTTGTTGCCGAACCAGCCGCCCGCCGAACCCCAGTTGGCCGGATCGCGCGCCGCGGCCGGATCGTCGAAGCGTATGCCGCGATCCATGTCCCAGCTGAAGCCGCCGTTGTAGAACGGCTCGATGAAGTACTGCGCCAGGTTCTTGTTGTCCGACTTGCTCTGCCCGACCTGGCCGCTCATGCCCCAGCCTTCGCCACGGAACGAGCCGCGCAGGTCGATGCCCTTGGTCGTCACCTCGGACTTGCGCACGTTGTTGTCGTAGATCACCGTGCCGCCGGCGGGATTGGCGTTGGCGTCCGAATGACCGCTGGTGACGACGCCGTTGCGGACGCCGCCCAGTTGGTCGACCGCCGCCACGGTATCCGCGGTCCAGGTCAGGAAGCTGTACAGCGACTGGTTGTAGTTGTCGAAGTTCTCCTTGATGTACAGCCCCTGCAGGTTGAACTCCAGCGTGTCGGTCGGCTTGAACTGCAGGTTGACCACGGCGCTGTCGCGCTCGCGGTCCTGCTGGAACCAGGCGGCGTTGATCGAGTTGGGCACGTCCGCGTCGGCCGGCACGCCGCCGGCGGCGTTGGCGAACTGCGAGGCCTTGGCGTAGCCGAACACCTCGATGCCCTGGCGGTCCACGCGTTCCTCGTAGTGCTGCGCCGAGACGGTCACGCCGAAGGTCTCGGCCGGGTTCTTCCAGCTGTACAGCAGCGCGGCGTTGGGCTTGCCCTTGCTGGCCTGGTCGCTGTAGCTGTAGCCGACCGAGGCGGCCACCTCGTTGGCCTTCAGGTCCAGCGGCTGGCGCGTGTGCATCAGCACCGTGCCGCCCAGGCTGCCCTCGGTCAGGCGCGCCTCGGAGGACTTGACGATCTCGGCGCGGCCGAGGATCTGCGGCGCCAGCAGCGTGTAGTCGAAGCCGCGGTTGGGCTGCTCGCCGTACAGCCAGATCGCCTGCGCGACCGGGTGCCCGTCCAGGAACGACAGGTTCAGGCTCGGGTCGGTGCCGTCGATGCTGACGCGCTCGCCCTGGCCGAAGCGGCGGTCCAGGGTGACGCCGGGGATCTGCGAGAACGCCTCGGCGACGTTGGTGCTCGGGAACTTGCCGATGTCCTCGGCGGTGATCGCCTCGGAAATGGTGACGTTGTTGCGCTTGGTATCCAGCGACTTCTCGAGGCTGGCGCGGATGCCGGTGACCTGGATGGTGTCCAGCTCGGTCGGCTGTGGCGATGTTTCCTGCGCGTGCGCGGCGAAGGCCAGGCAGGCCAGGATGGAAACGGATAGGGCGGACTTGCGGTGCGACATGATGTCTCTCCTCATCACATGGTTTTGCTGTCCGACGTCGACGACGACGCGTGGGGACCCGCCTTCAGAGTGCGGGGCGACCGGGTGCGCCGGGGGTGTGGTTCAGGTCCAGGTACCAATTGGCCGCGCCGATCACGCCCAATTGCCCGTGCTCGACCAGCTTCACGGGAATGCGTTGGAGCGCCTCGCGCATCGGTCCCTTGTTGAGGAAACGCGCGACGAAGCTGCTGTCGATCAGGAACTGGCGGATGTGGGGGAGAATGCCGCCCGCCAGGTAGATGCCTCCCTGCGCTCCGTAGAGCAGGGCCATGTCGCCCACGATGCTGCCGAGCAGGCCGCAGAACACCTCCAGGCCCTCCACGGCCAGCGCGTCCTCGCCGGCCAGCGCCGCGGCGGTGATCGCGTTGGGACTGTCCAGGCGCGGCGTGGCGCCGCGCACCGCGCACAGCGCGTTGTAGAGGTTGAGCAGGCCGGGCCCGGACAGCGCGTGCTCGACCGGCACGTGGCTGCGCGTCTTGAGCATCTCGCGCAGCAGCTGCGCTTCCAGTTCGGTCGTGGCCGCCAGGGCGGCGTGGCCGGCTTCGGTCGCCAGCACGACCGGGCGGCCGCCGTTGGGAATCCAGACCGCCGCGCCCAGGCCGGTGCCCGGGCCGAGCACCAGCACCGGCGCCCGCGGTACCCGTTCCGGCCCGGTGAGCTGGGCGACGGCGTTGGCGTCCATGTAGGCCGCGGCATGGGCGACGGCCTCGAAGTCGTTGACCAGGTGCACCGCGGCCAGCCCGAGCTCGTCGCGGATCGCGCGCGGCGATACCGGCCAGGGCAGGTTGGCGGTGATCACGGTGCCGTCCTCGAGCGGGAAACCGGCGCTGGCGATCGCCACCTCGGCCACCGCCGGGCGGCCGCGCAGGAAGTCGCCCAGGATCGCGGCCAGGCTGGGATAGTCGGCGCAGCGGTACTTGCGGTAGTCCAGGATCTGGATCGGGTGCTCGGCATCGTGGCAGGCCTGCACCCGCCCCACGCGCACGTGGGTACCGCCGACGTCCGCGGCCAGAAAGCAAACGCGCTCCGCCGTCGCCGGCGCCTGTTCCTGCTCGCGTTCTGGGACCGCTTCGTACGTCCTCATGAGGCTCCCGGCCGTTGTGCGCTGTGGATTGCCGGGGCATGCCCGAGCTTTGCCGGATTCTTAGAATGTCGTGACAACGATGTCAACAGTTGGTAATGAAATTCGTATGGAAGTCCTGCTACCCACTTATAAAGAGTGGGACGCTGTAAAAGCCGCTTTTTTTTCAGGCGATTGCGGCGATGCAGCACGTTTTTGCGCATTGGTCCTATGCGCGGAATTGGTCCATAAGACGTTGGATGACAACGATGCGCAGGATCGCGCGGCGAAATCGCTCCTTTTCGCGCGCAAGCCATTGAAACAAATAAGATTTATCGAGGACGCGCGCAGTTGTCCTGGACAAAGTACGGAAGAGCGTTGACATGACGTTTTTAATACCATAACAATCGATTCGCCCTCGATTGGTACGCGTCCGTCGGGGTGATGGACCAGGGGAGCCGTTCCGGCAGGCAATGCGCCGGCGGCTGGGGGAAATGTCGGTCGGGTGCGCATGCAGGGCGGGTTTGCCGCCATGCCGATGGCGTGCCGTGCCTGCGGGAATGGTCCGGTCGTCGCGGACCGCCACGCCTGGCCGATCGGGTCCATCGATCGCTGTCGTCCCGTCGTCGTCCAGCCATCATTCCAGGATAGCCCTATGCCACGCACCTCCCCCATTCGTTCGTGTCGCTGTTCCTTGTCCGTGCTTGCCGTCTCCGTCGCTGCCGGGCTGTGCGCCGGCAGCGCGCTGGCCCAGGACGCCGCGCCCGGCGCCCAGGACAAGGTGGCCGAGCTGGACGCCATCACGGTGACCAGCAGCTACGAGAAAAGCCTGATCACCGCGCTCGACAAGAAGCGCGACGACATCCGCGTCACCGACGGCATCTCCTCGCAGGACATCGGCAAGTTCCCGGCCGAGAACATCGCCGAGGCGATCCAGCGCATCCCCGGCGTGCAGATCTCCAGCATCAACGGCCGCGGTTCGACCATCAGCATCCGCGGCCTCGGTCCGCAGTACGCGATGACCACGGTCAACGGCCAGACCTTCAAGAGCGCGGACTTCACCGACGGTTTCCGCTACGACATCATCCAGCCCGAACTCGCCGCGGGCATCCAGGTGATCAAGTCGCCGACCGCGGACATGGATGCCGGCGGGCTGTCCGGCACCGTCAACATCGACACCGTCAAGCCGCTCGACTACAGGCAGCGCAAGCTGATCTTCTCGGCCACCGGCCAGCGTTCCGACTCGGTCGGGAGCACCACGCCCAAGGGCGTGCTCAGCTACATCGACCAGTTCGACGCGGGCGAGGGCAAGCTCGGGCTGTTCCTCAACGCCGGCTACCAGAAGCTCAAGGACCGTGCCGACTACTTCTGGATCGACCGCTGGGGCACCGGCACCTACGGCGGCGACTCGGTGCTGATGCCGACCCGCACCCGCTACCGTCGCATCGACCGCGACACCGAGCGCAGGATGCTCAACGGCGCGCTGCAGTGGCAACCCGCCGACAACCTGGAGATGGGCCTGACCTGGCTCTACAGCAAGGACGAGACCCGGAACGACATCAAGCAGCAGGTGTTCCTGTTGAGCTCGGGCACCGAGACCGTGCAGGCGGTGGAGAACGGCCATGCCACGCAGGTGCTGGCCGAGGACTACCGGATGGAGAACAACCGGCAGCTCGAGGAACACGACTGGACCTCGCAGATGCTCACCTACGACTTCAAGTGGACGCCCGGCGACTGGACCTTGACCGGGGCGCTCAACCACACCGTGGGCAAGACCGAGGAGAGCGAGGCCGCCGCGATCCTCGGCGTGGTGGTGGACTCGAGCCTGCTCGACATCTCCAACCCGTCCAGTCCCGCGTTCAGCGTGTCCAACGACCTGGCCGACGGGAGCTGGTACGACCCCTACACGATGGTCCGCAACGAGTACCCGAACGGCGCGATCCGGCACGTCGAGAACCAGGAGGACTCCTTCCAGCTCGATGCAGAGCGCTGGCTGGGCTGGGGCTGGCTGAGCTCGGTCAAGTTCGGCGCCAAGTACCGGCGCGAGACGCTGGACCGCGACGTGTGGCGGCGCGACCGCTACATCATCGGCGACGCCGATCCGGCCGACCTGCCGCGCATGTCCGAGCATGGCACGGTGGACACCGGCTTCCTCGGGGGGCTGTACTCCATCCAGCACGCCTTCATCGTGCCCGACATCGCCGCCTACGAGGCTGCGCTGGCGGCCGAGGGCGTCACCATCCCGGTGGTGTTCGCGCCGCAGAGCAGCTACTCGATCACCAACGACATCTGGTCCGGCTACGCGCTGGCCAGGATCGAAACCGAGATCGGCTCGATGCCGCTGCGCGGCAACCTCGGCCTGCGCTACGAGAACACCAAGCGCGACACCGATACCTGGATCACCGAGCCCGACGCGGTGAACGAGGAAGCCAACAACATCGTCGGCACCGCCAACTCCACCTATCGCTACCACAACTGGCTGCCGAGCCTGAACGTCGTGCTGGAGATGCGCCCGGACCTGCTGCTGCGCCTGTCGGCGGCCAAGGTGCTGGTGCGCCCGATCCTGACCAGCAGCACGGCCATCGCCACCACCGAGGAAACCAGCCTGCTGACCGACGGTCGCACGCTTAACTCGGTGACGCTGGGCTCGGCCGACCTGAAGGCGATGACCGCCAACCAGGCCGACCTAGGCGTGGAGTGGTACTACGATGGCGGCGGCCTGTCGCTGTCGGGCTTCTGGAAGGCGATCAAGAACGGCACCTACAACCAGAACATCTGCCCGGCCAGCTACGGCGGCGTGTCGCTGAGCGGCAACGCGGCGGGCGAATGCGTGGCGACCAATGGCGAGGTCTACGAATTCACCAAGACCTTCAACAGCGACGAGACCAACTATCTCAAGGGCTACGAGCTGTCGTGGACGCAGTCGCTGAACCGCTGGCTGCCGGTGGACGGATTCGGCGTGACCGCCAACTTCACGCGGGTGATCCCCGGCTACAAGGACGATTTCGTCATCAGCAACCTGTCGGAGAAGACCTGGAACGCCACCGCGTTCTGGGAGAACCGGATGTTCAGCGCACGCCTGTCGGCGACGCATCGCAGCGAGTACTACCAGACGCGCTCGGACAGCTTCTTCGCCTATGCGGGCCACGTGATGAAGGCGCGCACCCAGCTCGACGCGCAGCTCGGTTACCAGATGAACGACAAGCTGAGCTTCTCGCTGGGCGCGGTCAACCTGACCGACCAGAAGGAAAAGGCCTATTACCAGGCCAGCGACATCTGGCAGATGACCGGCGTCACCGGGCGCAGTTACTACCTGACGATGAAGTGGGAGATCTTGTAGCGCGTTGCGTTTTCCTTCTCCCTTCGGGCCGGTGCCGATGGCGCACAAGCGGTGCCCACCCCGGAGGGAGAGGGATTCCGGGCGTCGAGCGTTACGGTCGAGAGCCAAATGCCGCAGGAGGAATGAGTTGAACGTAGAAGGCTTCACTCGACGTCCCGCATCCGTTCTGTCGATGCTCCTGGCCTGTTCGATGCTGGCCGGTGGCGCACGCGCCAACGAGGCCGCCCACCAGGTGCTGGAACGCAGCCTCGGTGCCGAGGCCGCCGCGCGCATCACCCTCAGTCCCCGGGCGGGCGAAACGGGCCATGCGTGGTACCGCGTGGATGCGCAGGGCGGACGCTTGAACGTGCAAGGCTCCGATCCGGTGGCGCTGGCGCATGGCGCCTACGCCTACCTGAACTCGATCGGCGCGGCCTCGATCAGCTGGGAGGGCGACCGGATCGCGATGCCCGAGCGCTTCGAGGACTTCGCCGGATCCAGGGTGGGCACGCCCTTTAAGCATCGCGCCTATCTCAACACCTGCACCTACGGCTACACCACGCCGTTCTGGGACTGGCCGCGCTGGCAGCGCGAGATCGACTGGATGGCGCTGCACGGCATCGACATGCCGCTGGCGATGGAGGGCCAGGAGGCGATCTGGCAGCGGCTGTGGCGCGAGTTCGGCGTGGCCGATGCCGAGCTTGCCGGCTATTTCTCCGGGCCGGCGTTCGCGCCGTGGCAGCGCATGGGCAACATCGAGGGCTATCGCGCGCCATTGCCGCAGCGCTGGATCGACGACAAGCGGGCCTTGCAGAAGCGGATCCTGGCGCGCATGCGCGAGCTCGGCATGAAGCCGGTGTTGCCGGCGTTCGCGGGCTACGTGCCCAAGGCGTTCGCGCAAGCGCATCCGCAGGCGCGCATCTACCGCATGCGGGCCTGGGAGGGCTTCCACGAAACCTATTGGCTGGACCCGGCCGATCCGCTGTTCGCGCGCATCGCCAAGCGTTTCATCGAGCTGTACACGCAGGCCTACGGCGAGGGCGAGTTCTACCTGGCCGACGCCTTCAACGAGATGCTGCCGCCGGTGGCCGACGACGGCAGCGACGTGGCCGCCGCCAAGTACGGCGACGGCACCGCCAACACCGAGGCGGCCAAGGCCAAGGCGGTGCCCGCGGCGCAGCGCGATGCGCGGTTGGCGCAGTACGGCGAGGCGATCTACCGCTCGATCGCGCAGGCCAACCCCAAGGCGACCTGGGTGATGCAGGGCTGGCTGTTCGGGGCGGACCGCGAGTTCTGGCAGCCCGAGGCGATCGCCGCGTTCCTGAGCAGGGTGCCCGATGCGCGCATGCTGGTGCTGGATATCGGCAACGACCGTTATCCCGGCACCTGGAAGGCCTCGCAGGCGTTCGACGGCAAGCAGTGGATCTACGGCTACGTGCACAACTACGGCGGCAGCAATCCGGTCTACGGCGATTTCGATTTCTACCGCCGGGACCTGCAGGCGCTGCTGGCCGATCCGCAGCATCGGCAGCTGGCCGGCTTCGGCGTGTTCCCGGAGGGCCTGCACAACAATTCCATCGTCTACGAATACCTCTACGACCTGGCCTGGGACGGCACTGCGCGGCCGTGGGAACAGTGGATCGAGCAATACAGCCGCGCCCGCTACGGCCGCAGCGATGCCGATCTTCTGGCGGCATGGCAGGACCTGCGCGCGTCGGTGTACGCGACGCGCTACTGGAGCCCGCGCTGGTGGAACAAGCGCGCCGGCGGCTACCTGCTGTTCAAGCGTCCCACCGCCGCGGTCGCCGGTTTCGACGACAAGCCCGGCGATCCGGTGCGGCTGCGGCGGGCGATCGAGGCGCTGCTCGCGCAGGCGCCGCGCTACCGCGATGCGCCGTTGTTCCGCTACGACCTGGTGGACTACGCGCGCCATTACCTGACGTTGCGCGTGGACGAGTTGCTGCAGCAGGCGGTGCGGGCGTATGGCGACAAGGATTTCGCCGCCGGCGACGCGGCGCGGGCGAAGGCGGTGGCCCTCGTGCGCGGGATCGACGGACTGGTCGGTGGGCAACAGGAGAGCCTGGCAAGCTGGACCGCGCAGGCGCGTGCCTATGCCGGTGGCGATGCGGGGCTTGCCGATTACTACGTCGCCAACGCGCGCGCGCAGGTCAGCGTGTGGGGCGGCGAGGGCAACCTGGCCGATTACGCGTCCAAGGCGTGGCAGGGCATGTACGACGGTTTCTACCTGCAGCGCTGGACGCGCTTCCTCGATGCGTATCGCGCCGCGCAGCAGGCGGGCGCGGCGTTCGACGAGGCCGCGTTCGGCCGCGAGCTGGTGCAATGGGAGCGGCGGTGGGCGGAGTCGGGCGCGATGCCGCCGCCGGGCGGCCCGCCGCGCGATGCGTTCGCCGGCATTCGCGCCCTGCTGCAGCTGGAGGCCGCGCCATGAGCCTGGCCGTCGCCCCGGTCCCGGCCGCCACGCGCGAGCGCTTCCTCTCCCTCGACGTGTTGCGGGGCCTGACCATCTTCCTGATGATCCTGGTCAACACCGCTGGCCCCGGCGCCCATGCCTATCCGCAGCTGGTGCACGCGGAGTGGTTCGGGTTCACGCTGGCCGACCTGGTGTTCCCGACCTTCCTGTTCGTCACCGGCAACGCGCTCAGCTTCGCCGCGCCGGACGGTAGCGAGGCGGACTTCCTGCGGCGGGTGTCCAAGCGCGCGGCGCTGATCTTCCTGTGCGGATTCCTGATGTACTGGTACCCGTTCGTGCATCCGGTGGACGGGCACTGGGCGTTCAAGCCGTTCGACCAGACCCGCGTGTTCGGCGTGCTGCAGCGGATCGCGATCTGCTACCTGCTGGCCGCGCTCGCGGCGCGCTACCTGCCCGGCAGGGCGCTGCCGTGGCTGGCGCTGGCATTGCCGCTCGCGTACTGGGCGATCCTGTACCTGTTCGGCACGCCCGGCCTGGAACTGGACAAGCTCGCCAATGCCGGTACCCGGCTGGACCTGTGGCTGGTCGGGCGCGACCACCTGTATCGCAAGGACGGCGGCTTCGACCCGGAAGGCTTGCTCGGCGCGCTGCCGGCGACCTCCAACGTGCTGGGCGGCTACCTCGCCGGCCAATGGCTGCGCACGGCCGGCAAGACGCCGCGCGCGGTGGGGTGGATGCTGGCCGCCGGCGCATCGCTGGTGGCGCTGGCCCTGCTGTGGAACCCCTGGTTCCCGGTCTCCAAGAAGCTGTGGACCGGCCCGTTCGTGCTGCTGACCGTGGGCCTGGACCTGGTCGGCCTGGCGCTGCTGGTGGCCTGGATCGAGCTGCGCGGCCACCGGCGCGGCAGCGGCTTCTTCACGGTGCTGGGCAAGAACCCGCTGGCGATCTACCTGTTCTCGGAGCTGTTCGTGGTGACCCTGCAGCTGGTGCAGGTCGCCCCCGGCATGGGCTTGTACGACTGGTTCGGCATCGCGCTGTTCCAGCGGATCGCGCCGGGGCCGTCCGGCTCGCTGCTGTGCGCGCTGGCCTACACCCTGCTGTGCTGGGCGCTGGCCTGGTGGATGGACCGGCGGCGGATCTACGTGCGCCTGTAGGCCTGGCCTGGGCGGTCAGCCCCGGCCTCGGGGTGTACAAATCCCAAATTGGTAATATATTGGACCTAATGAGTTAGCGTCCACGAGGGAGAGGGATGGCCAAGTCCAAGCGGGAGCACGACAAGAGGCTCGACGAGCTGGTATTGGACTCGTCGGCACCCACGCCGTTGTACCTGCAACTGGCGGCCAAGCTCGGCGACAGCATCTGCGAAGGCCGCTGGAAAAGTGGCGAGGCATTGCCGGCCGAGCGCCATCTCTGCGAGCGGCTGGACATCTCCCGCGTCACCCTGCGCCAGGCCGTGGATGCCCTGGTGGAGCAGGGGCTGGTCACCCGCCGGCAGGGCGCCGGCACCTTCGTCACCTCGCACATCCAGCACCAGCTGAGCGGCCTGGCCAGCTTCAGCGAGACGCTGCGCCTCAAGGGCTACGAACCGGGGACGCGCTGGCTGGACCGCCGGCTGCGCCCGGCCCACGGCGAGGAACTGATGCGGCTCGGGTTGTCGCCGGACTCGACGGTGGCGGCGCTGACCCGCCTGCGCAGCGCCGACGACCGCGTGATGGCCTACGAACAGGCGGTGCTGCCGGAGCGCATCGTGCCGGACCCGGACCGGGTGGGCGACTCGCTCTACGCCTACCTGGATGCGCAGGGCACGCCGGTGGTGCGCGCGCTGCAGTACTTCCGCGCGCTCAACCTGCCGGCGCGGCTGGCCGAGCACCTGAAGATGCGCACCGGCGAGGCCATCCTGCACGTGGTGCGCGTGGGCTATGCCCGCGACGGCAGCGCGATCGAGCTGACCGATACCTACTGCCACAACGACTACTACGACTTCGTCGCCGAACTCAGGCGCTAGAGCGCGCCGAGAACGCGCGCCAACCCACCGCCCCTCCGCAGGAGCCCGCCGATCCATGTCACCCGCCAGGCCAGCCAATACCCTCGCTTCGATCGCCATCGTCGGCTTGCTGTTCTTCATCATCGGCTTCCTGACCTGGGTCAACGGACCGCTGATCACCTTCGTGCACCTGGCCTTCGACCTCGACGAGGTCAACGCCTTCCTGGTGCTGATGGTGTTCTACCTGTCCTACTTCTTCCTGGCGCTGCCGTCGTCGTGGATCCTCAAGCGCACCGGCATGAAGAAGGGGCTGGCGCTGAGCCTGGTGGTGATGGCGATCGGCGCGGCCGCGTTCGGCGAGTTCTCCACGCAGCGCTGGTATCCCGGCGCGCTGGTCGGCCTGTTCGTGATCGGCAGCGGACTGGCGCTGCAGCAGACCGCGGTCAATCCGTACATCAGCATCCTCGGCCCGATCGAGACCGCGGCGCGGCGCATCGCGGTGATGGGCATCTGCAACAAGGTCGCCGGCATCCTGGCGCCGATCGTGATCGGCACGGTGGTGCTGCACGGCGTGGGCGACCTGTCCGCGCAGGTGGCGGCGGCCGATGCGGCGACCAAGGAGCAGCTGCTCGACGCCTTCGCCGCCAAGATCCATGCGCCGTACCTGGCGATGGCCGGCCTGCTGGTGGTGGTGGCGCTGGGCGTGCTGTTGTCGCCGCTGCCGGAGATCAAGGCGTCCGAGGCCAACGCGACGCCCGCCATGGCGAGCGGCGCGGGCCAGCGCAGCAGCATCTTCCAGTTCCCGCACCTGTGGCTGGGCGTGCTGTGCCTGTTCGTCTACGTCGGCGTGGAAGTGCTGGCGGGCGATGCGATCGGCGTCTACGGCCGTGGTTTCGACCTGCCGCTGGACCGCACCAAGGTATTCACCGCGTTCACGCTCGGCGCCATGCTGGCAGGCTACCTGGCCGGGCTGGTGCTGATCCCGAGGGTGATCTCGCAGGCGCGCTACCTCAGCGTTTCCGCGCTGCTGGGCGTGGCGTTCTCGCTGGGCGCGCTGTTCACCCACGGCTATCTCTCGGTGGGCTTCGTCGCCGCGCTCGGCTTCGCCAACGCGATGATGTGGCCGGCGATCTTCCCGCTGGCGATCAAGGGCCTGGGCCGCTTCACCGAGGCCGGCTCGGCATTGCTCGTCATGGGCATCGCCGGCGGCGCGATCATCCCGCAGCTGTTCGCGGTGCTGAAGCAATACCTGGACTTCCAGCTCGTGTTCGCCCTGCTGACCGTGCCGTGCTACCTGTACATCCTGTTCTACTCGATGCTCGGGCACCGCGCCGGCCTGCCGGCGGAGCGGCGCTGATCCGGGCATCATGGGCGGATCAGGCAGCCAGGACCAGAACATGCGCAGACCGACCATCAAGGATGTCGCCGAACGCGCCAAGGTCTCGTTGAAGACCGTGTCGCGCGTGATCAACAACGAACCCTCGGTGATGCAGGCCACGCGCGCGCGCGTGCTGCGCGCGATCGCCGACCTGGACTACGAACCCGATCCGTCCGCGCGCAACCTGCGCAGCGGCACGCCGTTCGTGATCGGGCTGGTCTACGACAACCCCAACCCGTACCACATCATCGGCGTGCAGAACGGCGTGCTCGCGGCCTGCCGCGAGACCGGCTTCGGCCTGCAGATCAACCCGGTGGACTCGACCTCGCCGCTGCTGGCCGAGGAGCTGGCCGAGTGGGTGCAGCGCTCGCGCCTGGCCGGCCTGGTGCTGACCGCGCCGATGTCCGAGCGGCCCGAGCTGCTGGCCGGGCTGGGCGCGCGCGGGATCAAGCACGTGCGCATCATCGCCGCCACCGAGGACCCGGGCGACGGTCCCTGCGTCTACATCGACGACCGCGACGCCGCCTACGAGATCACCGAGCACCTGATCCAGCTCGGCCACCAGCGCATCGGCTTCCTGTGGGGCGGCCCGCAGCACCGTTCCAGCGGCGAGCGTTACGCCGGCTACGAGGCGGCGCTGAAGGACTACGGCATCCCGCTCGACAAGCACCTGGTGGTGCAGGGCGACTACACCTTCGACGACGGCTTCCGCGGCGCGCGCCGGCTGCTGTCGCTGCGCGAGCCGCCGACCGCGATCTTCGGCAGCAACGACGAGATCGCCGCCGGCGTGCTGGCCGCGGCCAAGTCGGCCGGCATGAACGTGCCGTACCAGCTGTCGATCGCCGGCTTCGAGGACAGCCCGTTCTCGCGCCAGTCGTGGCCGGCGCTGACCACCGCCAAGCAGGCGACCGAGGACATCGCGCGCCATGCCGCGCGCCTGCTGATCAGCCAGCTGCGCAGCGACGCCTACGACGAGCAGGCGGTGCAACTGCAGAACCGCGGCTTCGTCCCGCAGTTGGTGGTGCGCGGCTCCACCGCGCCGCTGCAACCCTCGCCGCCGCGTCCCCTTCCAACAGAACCGACCTGATCCTTCCCAATGGCATTGCCCAACGAGACCGATACGCTGATGTTCCGCGAGGCGGCGCAGGCCGCCGACGTGGTCGCCACCCAGTTCGCCCGCAACCGGGCCACCGTGCAGGCGCTGGCCGACGCGTTGCGGCAGGCGCCGCCGCCGTTCGTGGTGACCTGCGCGCGCGGCAGCTCCGACCACGCCGCCACCTACGCCAAGTACCTGTTCGAGACCCAGCTGGGCATCGTCACCGCCTCGGCCTCGCCGTCGGTCGGCTCGGTCTACGCCTCGCCGCTCAAGCTCGAGGGCGCGCTGTACCTGGTGATCTCGCAGTCCGGCAAGAGCCCGGACCTGCTGCGCAACGCCGAGTCCGCCAAGGCCGCCGGCGCGCGCGTGGTGGCGCTGGTCAACGTCGAGGACTCGCCGCTGGCGCAACTCGCCGACACCGTGCTGCCGCTGTGCGCCGGGCCGGAGAAGAGCGTGGCCGCGACCAAGAGCTATCTCGCCTCGCTGGCGGCGATCCTGCAGCTGGGGGCGGCGTGGAAGAACGACCCGGCCTTGCTCGAGGCGCTGGATGCGCTGCCGGCCGCCCTGGGCGCGGCCTGGCAGGCCGATTGGCGCAGCCTCACCGAAGGCCTGGTCGATGCGCGCAACCTGTTCGTGCTCGGCCGCGGCCTGGGCCTGGCCGCGGCGCAGGAAGCGGCGCTCAAGTTCAAGGAAACCTGCGGCCTGCATGCCGAGGCCTACAGCTCGGCCGAAGTGAAGCACGGGCCGATGGCGCTGGTCGGCCCCGGATTCCCGGTGCTGGCTTTCGCCCAGCCGGACGAAACCGGCGCCGGCACTCGCGCGCTGGCGGAGGAGTTCGGCGCCCGCGGTGCGCAGGTGTGGCTGGCGGACGGCAGCGCGCCGGCCCGCGGCCAGGCGCTGGCGCTGCCACTGGCCGGGGCTCCGCACCCGGTGTGCACGCCGCTGCTGACCGTCCAGAGCTTCTACCGCGCGATCAACGCGTTGGCGTTGCGCCGGGGCTACAACCCCGACCTGCCGCCGCACCTCAACAAGGTCACGGAAACCGTCTGATGAAGGATGCCAACACGCCCGTCGCCCTCGTCAATGGCCGGGTACTGACGCCGGCGGGTTTCCGCGAGGACGTCGCGGTGCTGCTCGACGGGCGCGAGATCGCCGCGGTCGTGGCCGCCGGCGATCCGCGCGCGGCCGCCGCGGCGCAGCGCGTCGACCTGGGCGGAGGCACGCTGCTGCCGGGCTTCATCGATATCCAGGTCAACGGCGGCGGCGGCGTGCTGTTCAACAACGACGCCTCGCCCGAGGGCCTGGCCGCGATCGCGCGCGCCCACCGGCGCTACGGCACCACCGGGCTGCTGCCGACCCTGATCAGCGACACCGCCGAGAAGATGGCCGCGGCGATCCGGGCCACGCGCGAAGCGATCGCGCAGGGCGTGCCGGGCATCCTCGGCATCCATCTGGAAGGGCCGTACCTCAACCCGGCGCGCAAGGGCACCCACGACGAGAAGGTGTTCCGCGTGCCGGATGCGCGCGAGATCGAAGTCGACACCTCGCTGGACAACGGCGTCACCCTGATCACGCTGGCGCCCGAGCGCGTGCCCGCCGAGGACATCCGCACGCTGGTCGCGCGCGGCGCGATCGTGTTCGCCGGCCATACCGCGGCCACCTACGAACAGGCGCGCGCCGGCATCGCCGCCGGCATCCGCGGCTTCACCCACCTGTTCAACGCGATGTCGCCGCTGGCCGGGCGCGAGCCCAACGTGGTCGGCGCCGCGCTGGAGGACCGCGACACCTGGTGCGGCATCATCGTCGACGGCGTCCACGTGCATCCGGCCAGCCTGCGCGTCGCGCTGGCGGCCAAGCCGCGCGGCAAGCTGCTGCTGGTCACCGACGCGATGCCGATGGTCGGCGCCGACAGCCCGAGCTTCGACCTGTACGGCGAGACCATCACCGAGATCGACGGCGTGGTGCGCAATGCCGCCGGCGCCTTGGCAGGTTCCGCGCTGGACATGGCCAGCGCGGTGCGCAACACCGTCGAACTGCTCGGCGTGCCGCTGGACGAGGCCGCACGCATGGCCTCGACCTATCCCGCGCAGTGCATTGGCCTCGGCGACCGCCTCGGCGCGATCGCGCCCGGCTACCAGGCGGACTTGGTGCTGCTCGACCCGCGATTGCAGGTGCTGGAGACCTGGATCGCCGGACAGCGCGCATAGCCGATCCCCGCCCGCGCCCGCTCGGCAGGCGCCGGCGCGCACCGCCTCCCGCAACGCAGCAACCCCAACTCGCCGCCCACCGGGGCGGCGGGCACAAACGTGCGCCCGGTCACGCCGCAGCAGCGGGATCATGAAGGAGACCTGACGGAAGATCACGTTGTCTCCGCCGCGAACGTTGCAGCGGCGTTGCAAAACGGGATACCTATACGCCCTCGGAAGATAACGTTATCAGCGGAGGTGCGGCCCTCTCGACGACGTTCCACGCCGTGCTTGCCGCGGCGCCACAACCCACTGCCGCCGCCGTCCGGACAGGGGGACGGGCGGTGCATGCCGCGCGCATCGCGCATCCGTCACCGCATAGCCAGAAGGTCCGACCATGACGTTGAACCCGCCCCGCTCCCTGTCCGCTCCACCCCGCTCTTCGCATTGGCTGCGCCGCATGCGCACCGCGCCGCTGGCGCTGGCCGTGCATGGCCTGGTCTATGGCGGCGTCGTCCATCCCGCGCTCGCCGCCGCGCAGGAGGTCCCGGCCGCCGCCGATGCGAGCGCCGGCCAGGCCGCCGCGCCGGCCGCCGCCTCCGGACAGGACGTCACCACGATGGACGCGGTCAAGGTGGTGGGCTACCAGGCGAGCCTGGGCAAGGCGCTCAACGTCAAGCGCAACGCGGACGCCATCGTCGATGCGATCAGCGCCGAGGACATCGGCAAGTTCCCGGACACCAACGTCGCCGAATCGCTCTCGCACCTGTCCGGCATCACCGTGGACCGCCAGTTCGGCGAAGGCGAGAAGGTCAGCATCCTCGGCACCGACCCGGCACTCAACCGCGTGCTGCTCAACGGCCAGACCATCGCTTCCACCAGCTGGGGCGGCGATCCCAACGACCCGGACAGCCGCTCGTTCAACTACAGCATCCTGGCGCCGGAGGTGGTCGGGCTGATGGAGGTCTACAAGACGCCGGAAGCGCGCATCGACGAAGGCTCGATCGGCGGCACCGTGATCGTGCACACCCGCAAGCCGCTCGACCTGGACCGCAACACGCTCACCGGCACCGTGAGCTACGGCTACAACGACCGTTCCGAGGAAGGCAAGCCGAACGCCTCGCTGCTGTACAGCTGGAAGAACCGCGACGAGACGCTGGGCGTGCTGGCGTCGGTGATGCACTCGCAGAAGGTGCTGCGCCGCGATGGCGTGGAGATCTTCGGCTACGACGAGGTGGCCAGCGCGGACTTCCCCGCGTCGGTGGTCGGCGGCAACACCGGCCAGTACCCGACCTCGCTCAACACCGCGCTGTTCGAGCAGACCCGCAAGCGCGACGGCGTGACCGCGGCGCTGCAGTGGAAGCCCGACGGCGATTTCGAGCTGAACCTCACCGGCCTGTACGTCAAGGAATCCTTCGACAACTACAACCAGAGCCACTACGCCTACTGGGGTTCCAACACCGCCGATGCGACCTCGCTCGGCTTCGAGAACGGCGTGGCGACCTCCGGCACGTTCGGCAACGACTCGGTGACCTACCTCGACGGCTACCTGCGCAACACCGAGGTCAAGACCGGCAGCATCAACCTGCGCGCCGACTGGCACGGCGACGGCTGGAACGCGTCCGGCCAGGCCGGCTATACGCGTTCCACCGGCGGCGCCGAGCGCATCTACGGCATCCAGTTCGCCTCGCTGGGCGGCTACGGCTACGGCATCGACCACCGCAGCACGTCGATCGACTACGACCTCGACCCGACCGACCCGTCGCACATGCGGCTGCGCAATCTCTCGGCCAGCCACAGCCCGCAGTACGACCAAGAGAAATACCTGCAGCTCGATTTCGACCATGCAGTGGAGTGGGGGCCGTTCACCCAGATCCTGACCGGCATCAAGGCGAGCAACCACGCGATGGGGCAGACCTCGTACAGCACCACCTGGAACTTCGACGGCGACGCCACGTTGTCCGGCTTCTACGGCGGGTCCACGCCGTCCGGGTACCTCGACGGCATCTCGACCAGCCAGGACATGCAGCACTGGGCCACGATCGACAAGGGCGCCATCGGCCGCTACGCCGGCACCCTGGACGGGGCCGACGCGCTCGACTTCAGCTACAGCGCCAGCTACGGCATCGAAGAGCAGATCCGCGCCTGGTACGCGCAGGGCAACTTCTCGGGCGATCGTTATCGCGGCAACGTCGGCGTGCGCTACGTGCACACGCGCGACTCGACCGAGGGCTACAGCTACGACGCCGACGGGGGCTACACGCCGGTCGATTACCGCGGCAGCTACGGCAAGTGGCTGCCGTCGTTCAACTTCGCCTACGACCTGCGCGACGACCTGATCCTGCGCCTGGCCGCGGCCAAGGTGATCGCGCGGCCGCGCTACACCAACATGACGCCCTACGTCGCCACCGACAACACCACGCTGACCGCCTCCACCGGCAATCCGGGGCTCAAGCCCTACGAGTCCAACAACTACGGCGCCTCGCTGGAGTGGTACTTCACCCCCAGCAGCCTGCTCAGCGCCGAGCTGTTCTACCGCGACATCTCCAACTACGTGCTGACCACGGTGGAGGAACGCACCTTCCTCAACACCACCACCGGCGGTTCCAGCACCTACCTGACCTCGGTGCCGACCAATGCGGGCAACGCCAGGGTCAAGGGCGTGTCGGCCAACTTCCAGCACAACTTCGGCCACGGTCTCGGCGTGGTGGCGAACTACACCTATTCCGAAGCCAGCACCGACGGCGACTTCAGCCTGCCCTACAACTCGCGCAACGCCTACAACCTCAGCCCGTACTACGAGCAGGGCAAGTGGAGCGCGCGCATCAACCTGGGCTGGCGTTCGGAATACTTCACCCAGATCGGCCGCCTCAACGGCCAGCAGATGACCGACGCGTTCACCCAGCTCGACGCTTCCATCGGCTACCAGATCAACGATCGCCTGCGCATCTCGCTGGAAGGCAGCAACCTGCTCGACGAGACCTACTACAGCTACATCGGCAGCAAGGACCACCCGTACTACATCTACAAGAACGGGCGGGCCTACATGCTGAGCCTCAACTTCAAGATGTAGGCGAGGGCCCGCGGACATCCGCCGTCGTTCCCGTGCAAGGCGCCGGATCCCGCCTTCGCGGGGGCGACGATGGAAGGAATCCCGCAAGCGCCATGAATATCCGGGGCTCCGGATCCCGGCAGGGTCTCGGCCGGGCGGCGGGGTCCTACGCGGCCGACCGCGCCTGCGCGATCGCGGCGATCCGCGCCTTCGCCAGCGCCTCGCCGATCTGCGGGCCCTGCAGCCCTCGTGCGGCGAGGTCGCGCGCGTTGACCGCCATCGCGGCGGCGTGCAGGCGTTGCAGCTCAGGGCCTTGCGGATAGGGGGCATCCTCGCTGCCCAGCCGGCCGCGCTTGTCCGCCTCGCAGACCTTGGCGAGCTGCGCGATGCGCTCGGGGCGGCGGAAGGCGTCGCAGCGCTGCAGCAGTTCGTGCACGGTGCGGTCGCGCAGTTCGGGCAGGCGGTGCACGTTGAGGTGCTCGCGGCAGGCGATCACCGCCAGGTCGCGGTAGTCGGCCGGTACCTTGAGGCGCTCGCTCAACGCCCGCACCGGCGCGACGCCGCGCTGCTCGTGCATGACGTGGCGCGGCCACTCCTCGCGCGGCGTCAGCGCCTTGCCGAGGTCGTGCACGAGCGCGGCGAAGCCGACCAGCGCATCGCCGGGCGCGATCCGCGCGGCCATGTCGCTGACCAGTTCCTGGTGGCGGCCGGTATCCACTTCCGGATGGAACTCGGCGCGCTGCGGCACGCCGTACAGCGCTTCGACCTCGGGCAGGATCGCGGCGAGCGCGCCCGCGTCGTGCAGCGTGCGCAGGAAGGCCGACGGCTGCGGCGCGGCGAGCGCCTTGCGCAGTTCCTGCCACACGCGCTCGGGCACCAGCGCGTCCAGTTCGCCGCCGGCGGCGATCTCGCGCATCAGCGCCAGGGTCTCGCCGGCGACGCCGAAGCCCAGCGGCGCCAACCGGGCCATGAAGCGCGCCGCGCGCAGCACCCGCAGCGGGTCCTCGACGAAGGCCGGACCGACGTGCCGCAGCACGCGCCGTTCGATGTCGCGCACGCCGCCGTAGGGATCGACCAATTCGCCGGTCGCCTCGTCGCGGGCGATCGCGTTGATGGTGAAATCGCGCCGCTGCAGGTCTTCTTCCAGCGTCACCGACGGGTCGGCATCGACCACGAAGCCGCGGTAGCCGCGCCCGCTCTTGCGCTCGGTGCGCGCCAGCGCGTACTCCTCGCCGGTCCGCGGATGCAGGAACACGGGGAAATCGCGACCCACCGGCTTGTAGCCGGCATCGAGCATCCGTTGCGGGGTGGCGCCGACCACCACCCAGTCGCGGTCGCCGGCCGGCTGGCCCAGCAGTTCGTCGCGGATCGCCCCGCCCACGAGATAGATCTTCATGCCCGCCATGATGCCTGAAGGCATGCATGCGCCGCGGCGTTCAGCCGAATCCGCGCGCCCCGGGCACGAACAGCCCGATCACGAACCACACCAGCCCGGCCAGCCACAGCAGCAGGACGTACAGGCGGATCTGCTCGGCGTTCCAGAAGCCGGCGAAAGGGCCGTCGAGGAGAAGCGCGGCCTTCCAGCCTTCCATCCAGTCCGCGCCGCCGCCATTCACTATCCACCAGGCCAGGCCGCTGGCCGCCGCGAACAGCAGGCACCACGCGACCAGGCCCACTCAGCGACCGCCCGCGCTGGCCGACGACGGGCAGACGAACTTCTTGCGCGTGTCCACCAGCTTGCCGAGCAGGCGGTCGCTCAGCGGCAGGGCGTCGCCGTTGAGCCGCCAGTCGTAGATCACGCTGAAGGCGAGCACGCGCGCCACGTACTCGCGGGTCTCCTTGTAGCTGATCGTCTCGATCCAGATGTCCGGGTCGTGGCTGGGCCGCTGGCCGAGCCAGCGCGCGGCGGGCGTCGGGCCGGCGTTGTAGGCCGCGATCGTCACGTAGGGCTGGCCGCCGTACTTGTCCAGCAGCTGGCGCAGGTAGGCGGTGCCGATGGCGATGTTGGTGTCCGGGTCGTACAGGCTGGACGCGCCGCCATAGCCGGCCAGGCCGATCGACTTGGCCACGCTCGCGCCGGTGGCGGGCAGGACCTGCATCAGGCCCATCGCGTTGGCGGGCGAGCGCGCGTTCGGGTTGAACACGCTCTCGGCGCGGATCTCGGCGGCGACCCAGGCCGGGTCGAGCGCGTTGCGCGCGGCTTCGCGGCGGATCGTGTCGTCGTGGTGCAGCGGGAAGCGCAGCGCGTACAGGCGCTGTTCGTCGGGTTGCTTGCCGAGCGCGAACACCGCGCGGTCGAACCAGCCGTTGTCGCCGGCCACTTCCACCGCGAGCCGGCGCTGGGTGTCGTCGAAGCGGGTCAGCGCGTCGTTCCATTCCAGGGTCGCCCAGCCGGCGCGGTCGAGCTTGTACAGCTCCAGCGCGCGGACCAGCGCCGGATCGCGCGCCACGGCGGCCTTGGCCTGCGCGCTGTCGTTCGGCTGCCACGGGCACAGCGCGTAGGGTTGTTGCAGGCGGTCGGCGGCGAGGAAACCGTGGAAGGTCGGTTGCCCGGCGGCGCGGCGGTACAGGGCCTGGGCCGCCGCGGCATCGCCGGTCTTCTCCGCCAACCGCGCCTCGAAGTACTGCCAGCGCGAGTCGTTGCGCTGCGAAGCCGGCATCTTGCGGATCGCCGCCAGCGCCGACGGCCAGTCGCCGCGCGCCATCGCCTCGCGTGCGCGCCATTCGTGCAGGCGCTCGTCGTAGGCCGCCTCGGGCACCGCGTCGAGCCGGCGCGCGGAATCGGGCAGGTAGGACGCCACCGTCCACAGCGCGATCTGGTAGAGCACCTGGCCGCGCTGCGCGTCGCTGAAGCCGAGCGCGCCGGCGACCTGCGGCAACAGGCGCTCGGCCGCGTCCGGGTCGGCCTTGGCCAGCTTGGCCAGGCCGTCGACGGCGATGCGGCGGCTGCGATCGGTCTTCGGCCACTGCAGCGCCCGGGTATCGGGCTGGGCCAGGAACTGCGCGTAGTCGTTGGCCTGGGCCAGCTCGGCCGCCGGCAGCCCGCGGGCCGCACTGCGCATCACCGCCGGTTGCTGCGCGTCGGCCGCCGCTTCCACGCGCTGCCAGCGCAGCGCGTCGGTCATGCCACCGCGCGCCTCCAGCACCGCGAACACCGGGTCGCAGGCGTCCGGCAGCGACTTGCCGCTGCTCGACCACAGGGCTTGCGCATCGGCGACCCATTGCGCGTCGGCCTTGCCGAGGGCCTGGCGCGCATTGAGCTCGGCACAGCGCAGGCCGACGTTGTCGGTCGGCTTCCAGTTGGCCAGCAGCGCGCTCCAGTCCTGGCGGCGGGCCAGCGCGGGCAGCCACGCGCCGCGGAACGCCTCGGCGACCGGCTGGCCGGCGTAGCGCTTGAGGAAGTCCTGGGCCTGGGCGTTGGAGATGCGGTCGATGTTGCGCCGCAGGCTGGCGTACTGCAGCCAGCCATAGAGCGGATGGCTGGAGAACGCGGCGAGTTCGTCGGGCTCGAGGCGGCCGGCATCGGCGGCCTCGAGCGCACTGCGCATGGCCGGCCGCTGCGCTTCCAGGTTTTGCGCGCCGGCGAAGGCGGGCAGGCCGGCGATGGAAAGGATGAACAGGGTCAGGGTCCGCTTCATCGCGGCAGTATCGCCGCTGCGCGCTGAACAGGCGTGATGGACCGACGTGCCGGCTGCGTGCCAACCACGTGTCGTTGTGTGCCGCCGCTTGCCATCGATTCACGATTTGTTTACAAGTCGGGTCAGCCGCTGCGGCGCAGGGGGAACGTGGCGGCCTTCCCATCCCCTTTGGAGAGAGAGCCGGATGAAGTACCTGCGCCGCCATCCTTTGAGCCACGCCCTGCTGGGCGCGGCGTTCTGCCTGCCGTTGCTGGCACGGGCCCAGGACGCCGGGACGACCGAGACCAAGACGCTGGACAGCGTCCAGGTGACCGGTACCCGCATCAAGACCGCCGAAGTCCAGGGCCAGGTGCCGATCCAGACCCTGACCCGCGACGACATCGAGCGCACGGGGCTGACCTCGATCGGCGAGGTGCTGCAGGAACTGACCGGCTCGGGTTCGGCGCTCAACGCCAAGTTCAACTCGTCCGGCAACTTCGGTTTCCCGCCGGACGGCAGCGGCGTCGGCGCAGGTTCCGCGCAGGTGGACCTGCGCCACCTGGGCGCCAAGCGCGTGCTGGTGCTGGTCGACGGCATCCGCTGGATCAACGAGTCCTCCGCCTCCGGCGTGGGCGCCTCGACCGACCTCAACACGATCCCGCTGGCCCTGGTGGAGCGCATCGAGGTGCTGGAGGACGGCGCGTCCTCGCTGTACGGCTCGGACGCGATCGCCGGTGTGGTCAACATCATCACCCGGCGCGAGTTCGACGGCGCGCAGATCACGCTGAACTACGGGCAGTACGGCAAGGGCGACGGCGAGAACCGCGGTTTCGACCTTGCCTGGGGCACCCGTACCGAGCGCACCAGCCTGTTCCTCGGCGCGAGCTACGTGAAGCAGGATCCGGTGTACGCGCGCGATCGCCGCCAGTCGTACTACCCGACCCCGGGCACCGGGCTTGCCTTCGGCAGCTCGGCCACGCCGGACGGGCGCTTCGTCTTCGTCGATCCCAACACCGGTGCCGAGCAGGACCTGACGCTCAACGGCGGCCGGTCCGGGGCGCCGTCCTACGACGGCAGCGCCGGCTGCGCGCGCAGCGACGACTACCACTGCTTCTCCACCGCCGACCGCTACAACTTCGCGGCCGAGAACATGGTGCTGACGCCATCCGAGCGGAAGGGCGTGTTCGGCCAGTTCCGCTTCTTCTTCAACGACGACGTGCAGTGGTACCTCAAGGCGCTGGGCAACCGCCGCGAATCGGTCAACCGCGCCGCGCCGGAGCCGATCTTCCTGGGGCCCGACGCGGGCACCGGCAATCCGCTGGCCGACAACGTCTTCATTTCGGCGCTCAATCCGTACAACCCGTTCGGGTTCGACCTGGATTCGTCCGACAACCTGATCATGATCGGCCGGCGCCCCGTGGAAGGCGGGGCGCGCATCTTCGAACAGCGCGTGGACACCTCGTATGTCGGGACCGGCTTCGTCGGCAGCTTCGAATCGGCCGACCGGACCTGGTTCTGGGACATCAACGCGATGTACAGCAAGAACAAGGCCGAGCAGACCAACTACGGCAGCTACAACATCTACAACATCGCGCTGGCGCTGGGCGACCCGGCCGCGTGCGCGGCGGTGGCCGGCTGCGTGCCGCTGGACATCTTCGGCGGCGCCGGCAGCATCACGCCGGAGATGTTGCGCTGGATCCAGCCGGTGGTGCGCGACCGCAGCCAGAACGAGCTGACGCTGTTCACCGCCAACCTCAGCAGCGAGCTGTTCCGGCTGCCGGCCGGCCCGGTCTCCTTCGCCACCGGCCTGGAGCATCGCAAGTACGAAGGCTGGTATCGCCCGGATCCGCTGACGGTGGCCGGCCACTACAACGGCGTGCCGTCGCTGCCGACCTCGGGCAGCTACGACGTCAACGAGGCCTACCTCGAGCTGAGCGTGCCGATCTTCGCCGACTCGCCGCTGGGCGAGAAGCTCGACCTGAGCCTGGCGGGGCGCTATTCGGACTACTCGACCTTCGGCGGCGAGTTCACGCCCAAGTACGGCCTGCGCTGGCAGGTGACCGACGAGTTCGTGCTGCGCACCAGCTACGCGGAGGGGTTCCGCGCGCCGACCATCGGCGAGCTGTACGGCTCGGCGGCGCGCGCCGACCTGACGCTCTCCGATCCCTGCTCGATCGGCCTGGGCGGCACGCCGCCGCGCGGCAGCGCGGCCAACTGCGCCGCGCTCGGCGTGCCGGCCGGCTACCAGCAGGCCAACTCGCAGATCTCGGTGACCACCGGCGGCAACCGCGACCTCGAGCCGGAACGCTCGCGCAGCTTCAGCGCCGGGTTCGTCTGGAGCCCGTGGTTCGGCAGCAACGCGGCCTGGTCGGACCGCTTCGACATCGAAGTGACGTTCTATCGCCACCACGTCGACGGCGCGATCCAGGCGATCGATGCGCAGACCCAACTCGACCTGTGCGTGGACACGCTCGATCCGACCTACTGCGGCGGCATCACGCGCGCCTCCACCGGCGGCATCAACGGCTTCAACAACCGCCTGACCAACCTCGGCTCGATCAAGACCGACGGCTGGGACGTGGACCTGTTCTGGACGCTGCCGGAGACCGCGCTCGGCCGCTTCAAGGTGAAGTGGCAGAACACCTTCGTGGGCCGCTACGAGGCCACCGGCGCGGCCGGGCAGCGGCAGCCGCAGGGGCCGGGCATCGAGGTGGTCGACAGTTCGATCCCGGAGTGGACCAGCAACGCCTCGCTGGACTGGTCGCTGGGGAACTGGAACGCGGCCTGGACGGTGCGCCACATCTCCGAGCTGACCGAGCAGTGCGGCGACGCGGTGGCCTTCCCGGTCTGCAGCAACCAGGCCGCCGGTACCAACACGCTCGATGCGGTCACCTACCACGACGTGCAGCTGGGCTATCGCTTCGCCTGGCTCAACGGGCTGCAGCTGACCGCCGGCGTCAACAACCTGTTCGACAAGGATCCGCCGATCTGCCTGTCGTGCTCGCTCAACGGCTACGACGCGTCCACCTACGACATCCCGCAGGGACGCTACTGGTACGTGCGGGCGGACCTGAAGTTCTGAGGCATTCCGCAAGAACGGCGCAGGCCGCGACGGGGCTCCCCAGGGAAATCCCCGTCGCGGCTTGCGCGATTCCAGGGGAAGGCGAGGCAGGCGAATCGGCGATGGAGGCGGGCCGCGCCCCGCGAATGCCGCGCTTCGCTTTCTGTGGGAGCGACTTCAGTCGCGACAGGGCCTTGCCGAAGATGCGGCCGGCGCCTCGCCGGCCCTCACTTCAACAGCTTCCGCGGCACGCTCACGTCCATGCCGATCGCCAGGTGATCGGAGAAGGCCGCCGGGATGGCCTCGGTCTTGCCGATCGTCAGGCCGTCGCTGACCAGGATGTGGTCGATCGCGCGCTCCGGCCGCCAGCTCGGGAAGCTGGGGATCACGCAGCCCGGCGGCTGCAACGATGTATGGCGATACAGCGGCTGCATTTCCGGGCGGTCGGCCACGCAGTTGAAATCGCCCATCAGGATCGCGTTGGGGTGCTCGGAGAGCAGTTCGGCGATGAAGGCCAACTGCGCCTTGCGCGAGTTGGCGCCCAGCGACAGGTGCGCCACCGCGACCGCCAGGCCTTGGCGGCCTTCGCCGAACTTGGCCAGCAACATGCCGCGCCCGCCGATCCGGCCGGGCAGGGCATGGTCCTGCACCTCGACCGGCTCGAGCTTGCTGAGCAGGCCGTTGGCGCTGGAGGCCACGCCGCCCATGCGCCGGTTCGGCTGGTGGCTCCAGTAATTGAAGCCGGCGCGCTCGGCCAGGTAGTGGGTCTGGTTGGTGAAGCCCGAGCGCAGGCTGCCGGGGTCGGCCTCGTTGAGGCCGACGATGTCGCGCTCGCCCGCCAGCTTGGCGATGGCGTCCAGGCTGTTGCGCTTGCGCCCCATCGGCAGGGCGTGCGACCAGCTGCGCGTCACGTAGTCGCTGTAGCGGCGGGTGCTGGAGCCGGCCTGGATGTTGGCGGTCAGCACCCGCAGGGTACGCGTTTCCGAATCGCTCACGACGGTTCCGGGCTTACTTCGCTCCGGCGGCCCGCTCGCGCGCGATCAGGTGGTCGGCGATGCGCAGCATGTCCTGGTAGCTGGTGCCCTTGACCAGGTACTTGCCGTTGACGATCAGCGAGGGCGTGCCGGTGATCTTGCTGCGCGTGGCGAACTGCTTGGCGCGGTTGGTCTGGGTCTGCACGCCGAAGCTGGCCATGGTGTCGGCGAACTTCTTCGGGTCCACGCCGTACTTGCCGTAGAAGTTGGCGATGTCCTGCACCGAGTCGCGGCCGCGCTCGCCCTTCAGGGTCTGCTCGACGTGGATGGCCTGGTACAGCGCTTCGTGGGTCTTCTCCTGCACGCCCAGGGTCTGCGCCGCGTAGAAGGCGCGGGCGTAGTCGTCCCAGGTGCCGCCGAACATCGCCGGCACGTAGACGAAGTTCACGTCCGACGGCAGGCCGGCCTTCCACGGCCCGATCAGCGGCTGGAAGCGGAAGCAGGCCGGGCAGACGTAGCCGAACACCTCGGCGACCTCGATCTTGCCGGCGGCGGGCTGGAAGGGCTGGCCGCCCTCGATGTCGACGTAGTCGGTGCCGGCCACCGGTTCCGGGCCGCTCGGCGGCGAGGGCGGGTTGGCGGCCGGGGTATGGCCGGCCTCCTGGGCCGGGGCGGCGGCCTGCTCGGCGCCCGCGTCGGCCGGCGCCTCGGGGGTCGCCGGGGCGGGCGTGGCGGCGGGCTGCTCGGCCGGGGCGCTGGCCGGCGTAGCCGGGGTGGCCGCGACGGTATCGGCGCTGCCGTCTTGGGCCTTGCAGGCCACCAGGACCGGCAGGATCGCCATCAGGGTCAGGGCAAAACGGCTCTTCATCGAATGGATCTCCAACGGGAAACGGGATGGCGGCCGGCGGCCGGCCAGGGGACGCATGATGGCACGAGTTGGTTGCGAGTCCCTCGCAACGGCGCCACGCATCCATGCGCGGGGTATTGATGGCGGGCCCTCGCGAGGGCGCCGTGCCTCCAGGTGCGGGGATCTTACTTCCGCGAGGCGCCGGCGTGTTCGCGCGCGATCAGCCAGTCGGCCACCCGCAGCAGGCTGTCGAAGTCCTTGCCGCGGACCAGGTAGCGGCCGTTGACGACGATCGAGGGCGTGCCCGGCACGCCGCTGCGCATGGCGAACTCGCGCGCGGCCTTCAGGCGCGCCTCCACCTCGTCGCTCCTGAGCGTATCGATGAACTGCTGCTGCGGCACGCCGTAGTCGGCGTAGAACGCGGCCAGCTCTTCGGGCGCGACGTTCTGCATCGGCATGCTGTGCTTGTCGTGGATCGCCTGGAACATCGCCAGGTGGCTCTTCTTCGCCACGCCCAGCAGGTCGGCGGCCAGGTAGGCCCGCGCGAACGCGTCCCACTGCCCGCCGAACGCGGCCGGCACCGGGGTGAAGCGCACGTACTTCGGCAGCCGCGCGACCCATTGCTCCAGCCGCGGTTCGAAGTGCGCGCAATGCGGGCAGGTGTAGCCGAACACCTCGGCGACCTCGATCTTGCCGTCCAGCGGCTGGTAGGGCTGGCCGTCGGCGATCTCGACGTAGTCCTGCCCGGCGACCGGTGCCGGGGCGGCCGCGACCGCGGCCAGGGGGACGAACGCGAGCAGGATCATCAGCAGTCGGGATGGCAGTTTCATGCGTGCTCCGTGGGGTGAAAAGCAAGCGCCGGTCGATGACCGGCGCCTGGATGGGACCTGCGCTTGGACCGCCGCGGCGGCCCGAGGTTCACGAGCGTCCGGGCGGCGCGGCCGGCAGGGTCGCCGCGGCCGCCTCGTCGTCGGCCCGGTCGTGCAGGCCTTGCAGGTAGCTGGACAGGGCCTGGATCTCCTGCTCGGTCAGCGAATGGGTGACCTGGGCCATGATGTCGAACAGGTGGCGATCGGTCTCGGTGGTCTGGCCCGACTGGTATTCCTGCAGCCGGCGCGCCACGTAGGCGGCGTGCTGGCCACCGATGTGCGGGTAGGCCGGGCCCGGGTTGCCCGCCCCGGTCGGGCCATGGCAGGCCATGCAGGCCGGGATGCCGCGCGAGGGATCCCCGCCCCGGTAGAGCTTCTGCCCGATCTCGTAGAACTTCATGTCCTTGTAGGGGCCTTCGGCGACCACGGTGTCGTCGGCCAGGCCGGCGCTTGCCTTCTGCGTGGCGAAATACGCGCCGATGTCGCGCATGTCCTGGGGCGTGAGGTCCTTCACGAACGGCACCATCGCCGCGACTGCGCCGCCGGTGCGCTGCCCGTTGGCGATCAGCGCCATCTGGTGCGCGATGTAGCGCTCGCTCTGCCCGGCGATGCGCGGGTACATGTCGACCGAAGGATTGCCGTCCGGGCCGTGGCAGGCCGCGCAGGCGGCCGCCTTGGCCTGGCCGGCCTTGGCATCGCCCCAGGTGGTCTTGGAGAGGTCGATCTCCAAGGGCGCCACCCGCACCGGCGCGTTGTCCGGGACGGGCGTCACCGCGGACTGCGCGAACGCGACCGCCGCGATGACGGGAACGGCAAGGGCAGTGAAGGCAAGAACGCGAGCATGGCGCATCAGCTAAAGCTCCGTATGGACCTGGACTGCGGGCGTGGGGGCGCTGCCTCCGCAGGCGTCCGGATTATCGGCATGGCGCCGCGCATCGGTCAACGAACGGCGCAGCAAGGCGGGGGACATGCGATCCTATGCGGATGTCGCAGCTCATCGAACGTGCCCGCTACCTCCTTTCGGCCCACAACGCCCGCCAGCTGCCGCCCGACGGCGGTTTCGAGGTGGCTTTCGCCGGCCGCTCCAACGCGGGCAAGTCCAGCGCGCTGAACGCGCTGACCCGCCAGAACGCGCTGGCGCGGGTGTCCAAGACGCCGGGGCGCACCCAGCAACTGGTGTATTTCGAGGTGCAGCCCGGCCGCTGCCTGGTCGACCTGCCCGGCTACGGCTACGCCAAGGTGCCGCAGGAACTGCAGGTGCACTGGCAGGCCTTCATCGACGACTACTTCCGGACCCGCCAGGCGCTGCGCGGCTTGGTGGTGGTGATGGACATCCGCCATCCGCTCAAGGAGTACGACCTGCAGATGCTGGGCTACGCGGCCGCGCGCGGACTGCCGGCCCACGCGTTGCTGACCAAGGCCGACAAGCTCGGGCGCGGGCAGCAGGCGCAGGCGCTGCAGAAGGTGCGCAAGGAACTGGCATCGCTTTTCGCCGACAGCGTCGGCGTGCAGGCGTTCTCGGGGCAGTCGCGGCAGGGCGTGGACGAACTGCGGGCGGTGGTGGAGGGCTGGCTGGAGCTGGAGCCGCCGGTGGCGGCCGAGCACGGCCGTTCCTGACGGCTTGATCGCCGCTGCGCAGGGAACCCTCTGACCCGCTTGCGTGCGGTGCAGGAGGCGCCGCGCCATGACGCGGCCTACACGGCGATGTCGAACAGGCGGCCGATCTGGCTGGCGGCGAACATCGCCAGCGCTCCCCAGAACGTCACGCGCAGGGCGCCGCGCCAGGCGGGGGCGCCGCCCATCGCCGCCGCCCAGGCGCCGGTGATCGACAGGCCCGCCAGGGTGGCGATCGTGGTCGTCCGGGAGACCGCCCCGGGCGATGCCAGCAAGGCCGTCGCCACCGGCAGCGCCGCACCGCAGCAGAAGGCGGCGGCCGAGGCCAGCGCGGCCTGCAGCGGGCGCGCGCGCAGGGTGTCGGTGATGCCGAGTTCGTCGCGCGCGTGCGCCGCCAGGGCGTCGTGGGCGGTGAGCTGTTCGGCGACCTGCCGGGCCAGGGCCGGATCGAGCCCGCGCTGGCGGTAGATGCCGGCCAGTTCCTCCAGCTCGGTGTGCGGGTCCTCGCGCAGTTCGCGGCGCTCGATCCTCAGGTCCGCCTGCTCGGTGTCGGCCTGCGACTGCACCGATACGTATTCGCCGGCCGCCATCGACATCGCGCCGGCGACGGTGGCGGCGATGCCGGCCGCAAGCACCGAGCGCGCGTCGCTGCCGCTGGCCGCCACGCCGACCACCACGCCGGCGACCGAGACGATGCCATCGTTGGCGCCCAGCACCGCGGCGCGCAGCCAGCCGACGCGGTCGCCGCGATGGCGCTCGCGGTGCCGCGGTAAGGTCGGGCGGGGTTGGGATCCCATGCAGGCTCCTTGCGGATCGGAGGGCGGAGGGGCGCCGAAAGCGAGAGGAATGGCGGAAATCTGTAACGCCGTTGCCGCAACGTAGCGCCCGCCGGGCTCACGCTATAGTGCGGCCCTTGCGGTGGCGGCGGCCCGTCCCCACTTCGTTCCACCTTCAACCTGCGAGTCCGCCCTTGTCGAGCCCAAGCCACGTCGCCGATACGCCCGTCACAGACCGACGCCAGCTCGTGGAGGTTATCGCGTCCGGCGAGAAGGCGGCGTCGCAATGGCGCATCGGTACCGAGCACGAGAAGTTCGGGTTCCGCCTGGACGACCTGCGCCCGCCGCAGTTCGACGGCGAGCGCGGGATCGAGGCCTTGTTGAACGGACTGGTGCGCTTCGGCTGGACGCCGGTGCAGGAAGCCGGGCGCACCATCGCGCTCGCCCGCGACGGCGCCTCGGTGACGCTGGAGCCGGCCGGCCAGCTGGAGCTGTCCGGCGCGGCGCTGGAGAACATCCACCAGACCTGCGAGGAAACCGGCGAGCACCTGCGCGAGGTCAGCGAGGTGGCGGGCGAACTGCAGCTGGGCTTCCTCGGCATGGGCTTCCAGCCGAAATGGGCGCGCGCGGACATGCCGTGGATGCCGAAGGGCCGCTACCGGATCATGCGCGCCTACATGCCCAAGGTCGGCCAGCTCGGGCTGGACATGATGACGCGCACCTGCACGGTACAGGTCAACCTCGACTACGCGTCCGAGGCGGACATGGTGAAGAAGTTCCGCGTGTCGCTGGCGCTGCAGCCGATCGCGACCGCCCTGTTCGCCGATTCGCCGTTCGCCGAGGGCAAGCCGAACGGCTACCTGAGCTACCGCTCGCACATCTGGACCGACACCGATGCCGACCGCACCGGCATGCTGGATTTCGTGTTCGAGGATGGCTTCGGCTACGAACGCTACGTCGACTACCTGCTCGACGTGCCGATGTATTTCTCCTACCGCGACGGCACCTACGTCGATGCCAGCGGGCAGAGCTTCCGCGATTTCCTCGCCGGCAAGCTGCCGGCGCTGCCGGGCGCGCTGCCGACCCTGCGCGACTGGTCCGACCACACGACCACCGCGTTCCCGGAAGTGCGCCTGAAGAAGTACCTGGAGATGCGCGGCGCCGATGCCGGCCCGTGGGCGCGGCTGTGCGCGCTGCCGGCGTTCTGGGTCGGCCTGCTGTACGACGATGCGGCGCTGGATGCGGCCTGGGACCTGGTCAAGGATTTCTCGCTGGAGGAACGCCATGCGCTGCGCGATGGCGTGCCGAGGCACGCGCTGAAGCTGCCGTTCCGCGGCGCGACCGTGCGCGAGCTGGCCCTGGAAGCGCTGCGGATCTCGCGCGAGGGCCTGCGCCGGCGCGCGCGCCGCAACGCCGACGGCCAGGACGAGACGCCCTTCCTGGACGTGTTGCAGGAAATCGCCGACAGCGGCCTGACCCCGGCCGAACGCAAGCTGGCGTTGTTCGAGGGCCGCTGGAACGGCAGCGTCGATCCGGTGTTCGCCGAGTTCGCGTATTGAGGGCGGGCCCGGGACCCGGGAAAGCCGGCGCCGGATCGGACGCTGTCGCAGGAGGGGCTCCAGCCCGACGGGCCTTATCAGGAGCCGTGGCCGGGGCTTGGTGACAGGGGAGCTCGGCAAGGCGGCAAGCCTGCTTCGGATCGAATGCCGCTGTGGGAGGACTTCAGTCCCGACGGGGTTTTGCCGGCCATCCGTCGGGACTGAAGTCCCTCCCACAAAAAGTACCCAAGAAGCCCTGCAAAAAAGCATCAGGTCGCTTGATGGCCGGGTCCGGGCAAGGATGCTTTGCCCGGTGCCGCGGACTGGGGGATTCGGCAAGGCGGCAAGCCTGCTTCGGATCGAATGCCGCTGTGGGAGGGACTTCAGTCTCGACGGGGTTTTGCCGGCCATCCGTCGGGACTGAAGTCCCTCCCACAAAAAAAATTCCCAAGAAACCCTGCAAAAAGCATCAGGTCGCTTGATGGTCGGGTCCAGGCAAGGATGCTTTGCCCGGTGCCGCGGACTGGGGGATTCGGCAAGGCGGCAAGCCTGCTTCGGATCGAATGCCGCTGTGGGAGGGACTTCAGTCCCGACGGGGTTTTGCCGGCCATCCGTCGGGACTGAAGTCCCTCCCACAAAAAAATTCCCAAGAAACCCTGCAAAAAGCATCAGGTCGCTTGATGGTCGGGTCCGGCCAAGGATGCTTTGCCCGGTGCCGCGGACTGGGGGATTCGGCAAGGCGGCAAGCCTGCTTCGGATCGAATGCCGCTGTGGGAGGGACTTCAGTCCCGACGGGGCTTTGCCGGCCATCCGTCGGGACTGAAGTCCCTCCCACAAAAAAAATTCCCAAGAAACCCTGCAAAAAGCATCAGGTCGCTTGATGGCCGGGCCCAGGCAAGGATGCTTTTCCCGGTCCCGAGCCCCGGGCTTCAAGCCTCGTGGCACGGCAGCTGCACGGTGACCCGCAGGCCGCCCTCGGGGCGGTTGTCCAGGTCGATCTGCCCGCCGTGCGCCAGGACGATGCTGTTGGCCACGGCCAGGCCCAGGCCGATCCCGCCGGTGTCGCGGTTGCGCGAACTTTCCCCGCGCACGAACGGCAGCAACAGGTGTTCGCGCTGCGCCGGATCGATGCCCGGGCCATCGTCGTCCACCCACAGCAGGCACTGGTCGCCGTTGCGGTGGACCTGCACGCGCGCGCGCTTGCCGTACTTCAGCGCGTTCTCCACCAGGTTGGTGACCATCCTCCGCAGCGCCAGCGGGTCGCCCTCGACGTCGACCGAATCGCCCGGTACCAGCCGCGCGTCCGCGCCCGTGTCTGCCAGGTTGTCGACCACGCTTTCCACCAGCAGCTGGAAATCGACGCGCGAACGCTGGCCGCGCCGCGCATCGTTCTTGATGAAGTCCAGGGCCGCGGAGATCATCGCCTTCATCTCGTCGATGTCGGCGAGGGTCTTCTCACGCAGGGCTTCGGGCGCGGCTTCCATGCGGAACGCCAGGCGCGCCAGCGGCGTGCGCAGGTCGTGCGCGATCGCCGCGACCATCTGGGTGCGCTCGTGCATCATCCGGTTCAATCGCGCCTGCATCGCGTTGAACGAATCGGCGGCCTGCACCAGTTCGGCCGGGCCGCTGCGTTCCAGCGGCGGGGCATCCGGATTCCGGCCGAGCTGGTCGGCCGCTTCGGAAAAGCGCCGGATCGGCGCGGACAGCGCGCGCGAGAACCGCCAGGCCAGCGGCAGCATCAGCAGCAGGCCGCAGCAGAACAGCGCCGCCACCTGGAACTTGAACGCACCGGACAACTGGCGGCCGGGCGCGGTGACCACGCGCCACGTGCCGTCCGGCTGCTGCGCGGCGGCGGTGAAGCCGGCCAGCAGCGGCGAGCTGGGCGAGAAGCCGGGAACCGGCATCTCGTGCCAGGGCTCGTCCGGGATCCCCTTGATGTCGTAGAGCGGCGAGGGGTCTTCGAACGGGCGGCCATGGGGCAGGAAGTCGTCCCCGGCCTCGCCGCGCGAATCGATCCGTGGCGGGGCCATGGGCGCGCGATCGCCGTCTTCCTGCACGACGGAGAGGAAGGCCGGCGGCCGGCCTTCGCGATAGAAGCGCACGCTCTTGACGTCCATGCCCAGCCAGTGCGCGATCAATCGTTCGATGAAGTGGTCGCGATGGTGCCCCGCCGGCGCTTCCGGCGGCGAGGACTGGGTGCTGACCTGCAGGTCGGCGTTGGCGGCCGGCATCCTGGTGCTGAGCAGCGCGAGGATCTCCGGCGGATGCACCGGCGTGGCGAAGATCGGCGTGCGCATCAGGATCAGTCCGACGCCGACGCCTTGCGCCAGCACCAGGGCGATCGCCAGCACCAGGAAGGTGCGGGCGAAGATCGAAAGCCGGCGCCGGGGCTTGGCGCCGGTCATAGCCGGCTGACGGCCGGCAGCAGCATGTAGCCTTCGTTGCGGACCGTGCGGATCAGCTCGGTGTGCACGCGCTCGTTGATCTTGCGGCGCAGGCGGCTGATCTGGCTGTCGATGGCGCGGTCGTAGACGTCGGTGTCGCGGCCGCGCGAGTAGTCGAGCAACTGGTCGCGGCTGAGTACGCGCTGCGGGTGCTCGACGAAGGTGCGCAGCAGCGCGAACTCGCCGTCGGAAAGATTGATGAACACGCCGGTCGGGTCGCGCAGGTCGCGGCGCACCAGGTCCAGGCGCCAGCCGGCGAATTCGTACACGTTGCCGCGGGTCTCGGCCAGCTCGGCGTTGGCCTGGCTGCGCCGCAGCAGCGCGCGGACCCGGGCCAGCAGCTCGCGCGGATTGCAGGGCTTGCTGAGGTAATCGTCGGCGCCGACTTCCAGCCCGATGATCC
This sequence comes from Pseudomonas sp. Hp2, assembly GCF_006386585.1. NCBI lineage: Bacteria > Pseudomonadati > Pseudomonadota > Gammaproteobacteria > Pseudomonadales > Pseudomonadaceae > Pseudomonas > Pseudomonas sp. Hp2. Next base: position 765,097 of record NZ_VAHJ01000003.1, on the reverse strand, counting down.
GATCGGTGTCCTCGCCGAGCGCGCTGAGCATGATCACCGCCGGCGAGCCGCGCTCGCTGGCCAGGGCGCGGGCCGCGCTGAGCCCGTCCTCGCCCGGCATCATCACGTCCAGGATGATCAGGTCGGGGCGGCGCTGAGCCATCAGCCGGCGCATCTCCGGCACGCTCTCGGCGGCCTGGACGTGGTAGCCGTGCTCGCCCAGGAAGTCGCTGATGAGGCGGCGCAGGTCGGGGTCGTCGTCGACCACGAGTACGGAAGATTGCATGTCCATGGTCCGTCCGGAGGCAGGTGATGGGGCCCCCGGGGCCGGCGGCCGGGGGAGGGCCGGGACCGGGCGGGAAGCTGGAGCCGGCATCATACGGAGCGGGCTTGTCAATGCATGACAAATTCGTGCCAGGGGCTGCAATGTGTCAGTCAAGTGGGTGACGCCGAAGCATGGGATTCTGCAGGTCCCGTCCCATTGCTACCCCGGCCGCGCGCACATGTCTCCCCCCGATATCAGGCTGATCAGCCGCGACAACGGCGTCGGATTGACCCGCGACCTGGCGCTGATGAGCGAGGCCCTGCGCGCGGCCGGGATGACCGTCGAGCAGGTGGGCTTCGGCGGCACCGGCATGCGGACCCGCCTGCGCACCGCCGGGCTGTGGGGCGAACGCATGCTGCGCGGCAAGGTGCCGGTACAGGTCTTCTCCGAGCGGGTGTATCCCCATTGCCTGCGGTTGGCCGCGCGCAACCTGCTGGTGCCCAACCCGGAATGGCTGCTGCCGAAGTGGCTGCCGCTGCTGTCGCGCTTCGAGGCAGTGCTGTGCAAGACGCGACATGCCGAGCGCATCTTCCGCACGATGGGGTTCCGCACCCGTTTCATCGGATTCACCAGCGAGGACCGCCACGATCCCGGCGTCGCGCGCCAGCGCGCGTTCTTCCACCTGGCCGGGCGCAGTTCCGCCAAGGGCACGCAGGTGGTGCTGGATACCTGGCGGCGCCATCCCGAGTGGCCGCTGCTGACCGTGGTGCAGAACCCGCGCACCGCCGGCGGGCAGGTGCGGGCGGCCAACATCGATCATCGGCTCGAGTACCTGGACGATGCGCAGCTGCGCCACCTGCAGAACGCGCACCTGTTCCACCTGTGCCCCTCCGAGACCGAGGGCTTCGGCCATTACCTGATGGAGGCGATGAGCGTGGGCGCGGTGACCCTCGCCACCGGCGCCGAGCCGATGAACGAACTGGTCACCGAGGAGCGGGGCATCCTGATCCCGCCGACGTCCTCGCGCCGCCGCCAGTTGGCGTCCTACTACTACGTCGATGCGGCCGGCATCGAGGCGGCGGTGGAGCGCGCGCTGGCGTTGCCGGAGGCGCGGCTGGCGGAGTTGTCGGCGCGCGCGAGAGAGCATTTCGTGCTCAACGACCAGGCGTTCTCGGCGCGCTTCTGCCATGCGGTGCTGTCGCACGTGGCCGATGGGGAACAGGCCCTGGACGCGCAGCCCGCCGGCATCGCGGAAGGCTGACCGGTTCCGCGCGCGCCCGCGACGGGCGCCGTCGATGCAGAAGTACGTACGTGGTGGCGATCGTGCCGCCATGCGCCTGCCTTGTCCTTGTTCGCGCGAGCGTGGCGATGCGCTTGCATGCGTGTCGCCCGGCGATGCGCCGTGGCTCTGCGACCGGATGACCCGCGCACCGCGGAATGCGGTGCCGGCACGTGCCGCCGCCTGCCGGATCGAAGCCGCCCATGTCGTGCTTCGCACCTGCGTCGAGCGTCGCGAACGTCGATGACAAACCGGCGGCAAAGGCGAACGGAATCATCCGTTCGCGCCAGGCGTCGTGCGGAAGGGGGCCACGACGGCGCCGGCACGAACCCGCACAGGACGGCTACGGAGAACCGAGATGAAGATGGCAAGGCTAGGCAGGCCCGTGATGACCACGGGCGTGCTGGTGTTTTTGGGAATGGCGTTGGGCGGATGCGCGTCGACGTGCGGACGCGGGCCGGATGCAGGCGGTCCCCCGCCGCGTTCGGCCGAGCGGCCGATGCCGCCGCCGGATCGGCTCGATCCCGCGTTCCGCGAGGCCTTGCAGGCCTGCGCGCAGGAACAGGGCATGGCGTTGCCCGCGCCGGGCGAAGGTCCGCCGCCGCGGGACGGCGCGCGGCCGGACCGCGCCAGGATGGACGCCTGCCTCGAGGCCAAGGGCTTCGAGCATCCGCCCGGGCCGCCGCCGGACGTCGGCATGCGCCGTGGCCCGGGCGGGCCCGGCCTGCCGCCGCCCGATCCTGCCGCGGCCGCGGCATTCCGGGCGTGCACGGCCGAACAGGGCGTGCGCCTGCCGGAACCGGGCGCCGCGCCGGCTGCGGACGACAAGCCGGCCGCCAGCCAACTGGACCACGACAAGTTGCACGCGTGCATGGAGGCCAAGGGCTTCCGGCGTCCCGATCGCGATACTCCCTGATCCGAGGGCAGGCGGTGCAGGCGATGCGCGCGCCGCCCAGATAGACCGGACGATGCCTGGTTCCCCGCGGGAGCCAGGCATTTTTCTTTCCTTTTCCGACCCGCCCTGTATACTGCCCCCCAGTATAAGGAGGGGCCATGCCGCATTCGCCGGAAGAAAAGAAGCGCGTGCTCACCCGCGTGCGCCGCATCCGCGGCCAGTGCGATGCCCTGGAGCGCGCGCTGGAAGGCGGGGCCGACTGCGGGCCGGTGCTGCAGCAGATCGCGGCGATCCGCGGCGCGGTCAACGGGCTGATGTCCGAGGTGCTGGAAGCGCACATCCGCGAGGACTTCGGCCAGCCTGCCGGCTCGGACGCGCAACGCGCCGAGCGCGTGCAGGAATTGCTCGGCCTGGTCCGCTCCTATCTCAAGTAACCCTGGCCGGCGCCGCGCCGGCCTTCCGTCGAATCGTCATCGCAGGAGAGTCGTCCATGAAGTCACGTGCCGCCGTCGCGTTCGGTCCCGGCAAGCCGCTGGAAATCGTCGAGATCGACGTCGCCCCGCCGAAGGCCGGCGAGGTGCTGGTCCGCATCACCCATACCGGCGTGTGCCATACCGACGCCTTCACCCTGTCCGGCGACGACCCGGAAGGGCTGTTCCCGGTCGTGCTCGGCCACGAGGGCGCCGGCATCGTGGTGGAGGTCGGCGAGGGCGTGACCTCGGTGAAGCCGGGCGACCACGTGATCCCGCTGTACACCGCCGAATGCGGGCAGTGCCTGTTCTGCAAGTCCGGCAAGACCAACCTGTGCGTGGCGGTGCGCGCCACCCAGGGCAAGGGTGTGATGCCGGACGGCACCTCGCGCTTCTCCTACAACGGCGAGCCGGTCTACCACTACATGGGCTGCTCGACCTTCAGCGAATACACCGTGGTCGCCGAAGTCTCGCTGGCGAAGATCAATCCGGACGCCAACCCGGAACACGTGTGCCTGCTCGGCTGCGGCGTCACCACCGGCATCGGCGCGGTGCACAACACCGCCAAGGTGCAGGAAGGCGACAGCGTGGCCGTGTTCGGCCTCGGCGGCATCGGCCTGGCGGTGATCCAGGGCGCGCGCCAGGCCAAGGCCGGGCGCATCATCGCGATCGACACCAATCCCTCGAAGTTCGAGCTGGCCAGGCAGTTCGGCGCCACCGACTGCATCAACCCCAGGGACCACGACAAGCCGATCCAGCAGGTGGTCGTCGAGATGACCGGCTGGGGCGTGGACCATTCGTTCGAGTGCATCGGCAACGTCAACGTGATGCGTGCGGCGCTGGAATGCGCGCACCGCGGCTGGGGCCAGTCGGTGATCATCGGCGTGGCCGGCGCGGGCCAGGAGATCTCCACGCGGCCGTTCCAACTGGTCACCGGGCGCACCTGGAAGGGCACCGCGTTCGGCGGCGTGAAGGGCCGCTCGCAGCTGCCGGGCATGGTCGAGGACGCGATGAAGGGCGAGATCGAGCTGGCGCCGTTCGTCACCCACACGATGGGCCTGGACGAGATCAACAGCGCGTTCGAGCTGATGCACGAAGGCAAGTCGATCCGCAGCGTCGTCCACTATTGACCGGCATCGGCCCGCCTCGAAGGAGTCCTTGATGGAACGCATCGAACACCGCGCCTGCTTCGGCGGCTGGCAGGACGTGTACCGGCACGCGTCGGAAGCGCTCGGCTGCGCGATGAACTTCGCGATCTACCTGCCGCCGCAGGCGGAGCGGGAGAGAGTGCCGGTGCTGTACTGGCTTTCGGGCCTGACCTGCAACGAGCAGAACTTCATCACCAAGGCCGGCGCGCAGCGCTACGCGGCCGAGCACGGCGTGGCGATCGTCGCGCCGGACACCAGTCCGCGCGGCGACGACGTGGCCGATGCCGAAGGCTACGACCTGGGCAAGGGCGCGGGCTTCTACGTCGATGCCACGCAGGCGCCGTGGTCGGCGCACTACCGCATGCACGACTACGTGGCGAACGAACTGCCGGCGCTGGTCGAGGCGCGGTTCCCCACGACCGGCGCGCGTGCGATCAGCGGCCATTCGATGGGTGGGCATGGCGCGCTGACCATCGCGCTGCGCAATCCCGGGCGCTATCGCAGCGTGTCGGCCTTCGCGCCGATCGTGGCGCCGGCGCGGGTGCCGTGGGGCGAGAAGGCGCTCTCCGCCTATCTCGGCGACGACCGCGAAGCCTGGAAAGCGTGGGACGCCACCGAGCTGCTGAAGACCGCGCAGGAGCGGCTGCCGTTGCTGGTCGACCAGGGCGAGGCCGACGAGTTCCTCGACAGCCAGCTCAGGCCGCGACTGCTCGCCGAGGCGGCGCAGGCGGCCGGGTACCCGCTGACGCTGCGGATGCAGCCCGGCTACGACCACAGCTACTACTTCATCGCCAGCTTCATCGGCGAGCACGTGGCGCATCACGCCGCCGCATTGCGGGACTGAGCCGGTGCCGGCCCCGCGCAGGCGGGGCCGGCAACTTCCGCGCCGTCCCCGCCCCGCGGGGATCGGCGGTCATCGCGCTTCCGTCGATCCCGCTCAAGGCGCGCGGGCGCGCATCGCCAGGCCCGCCGCCACCGCGGCGCCGAGCAAGGCGCTGCCTGCCGCGCAGACGAAGATCGCGGCATAGCCCAGATGGGTGGCGACCAGGCCGGCCAGCGGTCCGGCCATGGCATAGGCCACGTCCTGGAACGCGGCATAGCCGCCCAGCGCGGTCGCACGCACTTGCGCGGGCACGCGCCGCACCACTTCCACGCCCAGCGCCGGGAACACCAGCGAGCAACCCAGGCCGGTCAGGAACGCACCGCCAATGCCCATCCATGGCGAGACCGCCAGGCCGAGCGTGAGCAGGCCCAGGCTTTCCACGCCCATCGCCGCGACCGCCACGCGCGCACCGCCGAAGCGGTCCGGCAAGCGCCCGCCCAGCAGCCGCGCCAGCACGAAGCCGATGCCGAAGGCGCTGAGCAGCCAGGCCGCGCCTGGCCACTGGCGATCGTTGAAGTACAGCACCGCGAAGGTCCCGATGGTGGCGAAGCCCACGCCTTGCAGCGCCAATCCCAGTGCCGGCCACCAGATCCGCGCCAGCACCTGGCGCAACGGCGGGCGCGTGCCGCCGACGGGCGCGACCGCGCCGACGCCGCCGGCGACCGCGTACGACAGCACGGGCAACAGCAACGTCGCCACGGCTATCGCCAGGAAGCCGCCGTGCGCGTCCAGCGCGACGCCGACGGGCGACCCGGCCGCGAGCGCGGCGAAGATCGCCGTGCCGACCCAGGTCATCACCCGTCCGGACTGCGCCGCGCCGAGGTGGCCGATGCCCCAGGCCAGGGTGCCGGTGACCAGCAGGCTCTCGCCGATGCCGGCGGCCAGCCGCGCAAGCACCAGCCAGGCCAGCGGCAGGGCGGGAACCAGCGCGGCCAGCAGGTAGCCGACGCCGGACGCGAACAGCAGCAGCATGCCGCGGCGCGTGGCGCGCGCCGGCCCGGCGGTATCGCTGAGGCGGCCGGCTACGCTGCGGGTGAAGACCGTGGCCACGAACTGCACCGCGACGATGCAGCCGACCACGAGATCGCCATGGCCGAGCGCCTGGCGCACGTGCACCGGCACCACCGGGAGCGGTACCGACAAGGTCATGAAGCCGAGAAAGATCGCGACGCACAGCCGCAGCAGCACGGCCGTATGCGCGGAGGAGGATACGTTTGGATTCGGGATGTTCATTGGGCGACTCGTGCGGGCCCATCTGCGGCCTGGCCGGACCGGGTCGAGACGGGCACGCGCCCGGCGACCCGTATCGCGACCGGCGGCACGCCGGTGGGCGGGGTCGCGTTGATTGACGTAAACGCTTACGTGGCGGGCCAGGGGGGCGCGCCAATGGGGACGCATTCTACTCGACGTTTCCATTCCCTGGATGCCGGCGGTTCGCCTTTCGGGAAGCGGATCCGGACCAGGAGGAAGCCTTGCCGGCAGCCGAGGCGATCCTGCCGGGGCGTGGCATGGGTCCCGTCGGCGAGCCCGTCGCACGCCGCGGCGGCGGCGGGCCGTGCCGGGGATCAGGCGCGCGCGCCGGCCGGTACGGCTACGCCGGCCAGCTTCGCCGCGTACAACGCCGCCCCGTAGTGGGGGTCGTGCCGCGGCGCGCGCAGGTCGAACCGCGGATGGAACGCCCGCAGCGCGTCGCGGAAAGGGGCCAGCAGCAGCTCGCCTGCACTGAACGCGCCGCCGGAGAAGGAAAGCGGCACGTCCTCGTCGTCGGCGAAATGCAGCGCGAGCCGGATCGCTTCGGCGATCTCCGCCAGCTCCCGCCCCGCGCGCGCGAAGATCGCGTGCGCGACCGGGTCGCCGGCCTCGGCCGCGCGCGTCACCAGGATCGACAGTTGCGCCACTTCGCTGCGCGTGCTGGCGTGCTCGCCGTAGATCCGCGCGCACAGGTCCAGGTCGTGCCGGAGCGAGAGCGCGTCGTTGACGAGGGCGTGCAGCGGACCCTTGGGCAGGCGCCCGTCGCTCATGCGCGAGTACGCGTTCAATCCCTGCACCGCGATCCAGTGCGCCGACCCCTCGTCGGAGAACGCCTCGCCCCAGCCGCCCGCGCGCGCGGCCATGCCGCGGCGTTGCCCGTAGCCGATCGACCCCGTGCCCGCGACGATGTTGATGCCGTCGGTGCAGGCCAGGGAGCCGGCCCACCCGCACACCGTGTCGTTGTCGCAGGTGTAGCGCGCGTGGCCGAGGATCTGCGCCGGCATCCGGTCCAGCAGCGGCGTGACCGTGCTGTCCTCGCCATGCGCCGGCAAGCCGAAGAAGGCATGGCCGAGCGCCTGCGGGTCCATGCCGGCGTCATCGAACACCTGCGCCACGCCCTGCGCGAGCATGGTGCGCACCGCCTCCAGCCCGATCTGCGGGTAGTAGGCGGTGCCGAGCTGGGCCTGGGCGAGCAGGCGCCCGGCCGCGTCGATGAGCGCGAACCGGGTCTTGGTGCCGCCGCCGTCGACGCCGAGGAAGCAGGCGTGGCGCGTCATGGGGCCAAGGCGTGGATGCGCACGCCCTGCACGACACGGTTCACCATGCCCTGCTTGTTGGGATTGTCCGGCGACAGGCCCAGCGCCAGCGAGCACTGGAACGCGAAGACCTGCGCGATGGCCACGTACGGCCACAGCAGGTCCACGTCGGCGGCGCCGGCCATGCCGGGTACCGTCACCGTGTCGCGCGCCAGGCCGTCGCGCGGTTGCGCGGTGATCTCGATGACCCGGCCGGCGTAGCCGTCCCTGCGCAGTTCGTCGAGCAGGTCGTGGTCGTAGCGCCGGGTCAGCGGGTCGTTCGAGACGAACACCGCCACCAGGGTGCGCGGGGTGATGAACGTCTTGGGCCCGTGGCGAAAGCCCAGCGGCGTGTCGAAACAGGTCGCGATGGCGCCGTTGGTGAGCTCGCCGAGCTTGAGCGCCGCCTCGCGCGCAAGACCTTGCATCAGCCCGCTCCCCAGATAGGCGACGCGATCGTATCCGGCCAGCGCCAGCTCCTGCAGGGCCGGGCGCGCTTCGGCGATCACGCGGCCGGTGGCATCGGCGAGCGGCGCGATGCGCGCGTCCAGCGCGCGTGCCGGTCCCAGTGCCAGCAGCGTGGCGTACATCATGCAGCTGAAGCTGGAGGTCATCGCGAAGCTGGCGTCGTGGGTCTCCTCCGGCAGCAGCAGGGTCATCGCCTCGCGCGCGCCACTGCGGCCAAGCGAGCCGTCCGGATTGCAGGTGACCACCAGGTGGCGTACTTGGCGCACCCTCGATTCGGCGATCCGTACCGCGGCCAGGCTCTCGGGGCTGTTGCCGGAGCGGCCGAAGGACACCAGCAGCAACGGTTGCTCCGGGTCCAGGTACAGCGCCGGGCTGCTGACCAGGTCGGTGGTGGGCACGGCATCCACGCGCGCCGCCAGTTGGCGGTCGAGCAGCGGCGCCAGGCATTGGCCGATGTAGGCCGAGGTCCCCGCGCCGGTGAGGACGATCCGGGCGCGCGCATCGTGCGCGACCGGCGCCACGAAGGCCTGCACGCGTTCGTGCAGCGCCTGGACCATGGCATGGGTGCGCCTGAGCATGTCCGGTTGCTGCTCGATCTCGCGCGCGGTCGAGGCCGCTCCGGCCGCAAGCAGGTCCGGTTCCGGGATGCCGAGGTATTCAGTGGTTTTCATGGGGGTCGCAGGCATGGTCGTAGTCGTCGATCACTGCGTTGATGTGCGCCATCGCCAGGGCGGCCGGATCCCGGACGGCATCGTCGCCGGCCGGGCCATTGCGGAGCGCATGCAACGCTTGGGGGAGGTATTGGCTGACCAGCGGCGGCGGCGGCGGGTCGGCGCGGAGGTTGGCGAACAGCCGCTCCCGCGCCGCCTCGATGGCGGGGTCGGGCCAGTAGTAGCGGATGCGGTCGCTGAGGCTGTACTGCAGGTCGATGCGCAACGCGTCGCCTTCCGCGTGGTAGTACTTGCGCCAGTGCCGTGGTTCCTGGCGCATGCGTTCGAGCACCACCTCGCGCAGCCGCGCCCGCCGTTCCGGCGCGATCCATTCGGCCTCGATCGCGTCCAGCGCCCACAACGCTTCGCGCAACGCGAAGGTCAGGCCGGGGCCGACCTTGAGGATGGCGAAGTGGTCGCGCACCAGCGCGGCCAGGGCGCCGCGGGTCTGGTAGTCGGTCGAGTGCGCCTCGAACACCATGCCGGGTACGCCGGCGATCGCCTCGCTGAGCGTGCGCGCCCTGGCCGGGACGTAATCGACGACACGATGGTGGTCGAACTCGACGCCGGGCTGCACCACCGAGGCGATCACCCGTTGCCAGGCCGCTTCGAGGCCGGCGGCGCGGAACGCCTCGCGGTGCGCGGCGATGGTCGCCAGGGCGGCCTGCGGGGTGGTGGTGGCCAGTCCTTCGATGGACTCGGTCGCGCCGCCCGGCACCGGCACTTCGGTGCCGATCACGTACACCGGCGGTTCGCCACCGGCCCGTGCGTAGGCGGCTTCCGCGGCGGCGCACAGGCGCACCGCGCGATCCACGATCCAGGCCTCCGGCAGCGGCTGCGGATCATCCGCGCAGGCCATCGAGCAATCCAGGTGGATCTTGCGGAAGCCGGCGGCGACGTAGGCCGCCACCATCGCCTCGGCCTTGGTCATCGCCGCCCCGGCGTCCATCGCGGTCCATGGGTTCGGGCCGAGATGGTCGCCGCCGAGCGCGATGCGCGCCGGATCGAAGCCGACCCTGGCGGCGATGCCGTGCACGAAGCCGGCGAAATCGGCCGGGGTCATGCCGGTGTAGCCGCCATCCTGGTTGACCTGGTTGCAGGTGGCTTCGAACAGCACCAGCGGCTGGTCGCGGGCCAGCGCGCGGCGCAGCGCGGCTTCGATCACCAGGGGATGGGCCGAGCAGATCGAGGTGACGCCGCAGGGCTGGCCCTGCTTGTGGCGCGCGACGAGTTGCAGGAGTGCGTGCATCGGGGATTTCCGGGTCAGGGGGAGGATGGGCGCGCGGCCGGGCGCTCCGGTTCGAGCACCAGCAGCAGCGAGGCGACCAGGGCCAGCGCCAGGCCGGCGATCTTCAGCGGGCCGGGGACCACGCCGGCGAACAGCAGCGACAACAGCGCGGTCACCAGCGGCGCGCCGGCGTTGGTCAGCGGGGCGACCACGATCGCCTGGCCATGGCGGAAGGCGTACACCAGCGCCAACGCGCCGATCGCGTTGAGGATCTGGATCGCGGCCGTCATCCACGGGCCGTCCAGGCCGGTGTTGACCGCTTGCGTCCAGTCGGTCATCGCCCAGGCGGCCGGCACCAGCAGCAGCGCGCCGAGGGTCATGTAGAAGAAGATGCTGTCGGCGCCGACGGTGTGGTTGGCCAGCTTCATGAAGTAGGCCTGCAGGCCCCACGCCGCCATGATCAGCAGCGACAGGGCGAACCAGCCCATGCCGTGCGCATCGGCCCGGCCGAACGACAGGTCGAGCAGGGGCAGGGCGAGCAGCGCGCACACGATGCCGAGGGCGCCCAGCCTGCCGGTGCGTTCGCGCAGCAGCAGGAAAGACAGCGCGATGGTGATCACCGGCGACAGGGAGATGATCGGGAAGATGAAGTAGGCCGGGCCCAGCGTGAGCGCGCGGAACAGCAGCAGCTGTCCTCCCGCGCCCAGCAGGCCGATCAGCAGCCCGTAGGCCATCGCGCGCGGATGCCGGTCCAGGCGCCAGCCGCCCCGCCACAGCACGAACAGCGCCGGCGGGATCATCGTCACGGCCCACACGCAGTAGACCAGGGTGTCAGGGAAACCGTGCTCGGCCGACAGCCCGGACAACGACCCCCATACCCCCCACAGCGCGACCACCGCCAGTGCGTACAACACCCAGGCCCGACGCGCGCCGCCCACCGCGGCCGCGCTCATGCGCGCGCCCCGGCCGGTATGGCCTGCAGCAGCAGGAAACGCTTGAACGACGCCTGGACGGTGCCGGAAGCCGCATCGACCTGGCCGAGCTCGGTGCCGTTGAAGAGGTCGCGCACCGCGTAGCGCCCCTTGCCCAGCCCGCGCAGGTGCAGCGGCCCCTCCCACGCGTCGGCGTAGAAGGCGTAGTACATCGCGCCGTCCTTGGCGATCGCGTGCGCCTCGGGCTTGTCGAAGCCGATGTCGTACAGCTCGCCCCGGTATTCGCCCTTGGGCAGCATGTGGGTCTTGTAGATGTCCACCCATTTCCGCCACAGCGCCTCCTTCTCCGGGGTGAGAACGAAGCCGCCGGGAGGCAAGGGCTGGGTCGGCCGGTCGGTATCGCGCGGCCAAGTGAACTTGGTCGAGATCACCGCGCCGATGCCGACGCTCGAGGCGAAGTCGTCGCCGCCGTCGCTGAGTTCGACGTGGTCGCCGGCGTAGCTGCTGGTGTCGCCGAACAGCGCCTTCACCGACTTGCCCTTGTGGCGCACCTGCCAGGACGAGAGCGGGTCGGAGGCCGGGTACTGGTCGGTGGACGGCAGGTTGTGGAAGGCGAACGCGGTGCCGCACGGGCAGAGTTCGACCACCGCCTCGGGGTTGGCCTGGTGCGCGGCACGGTAGATCGCGTTCCAGAAATCGGCCAGCCGTTCGAACGAGTCGGTGGGATGGGCATGGCGGTGCAGGGGGTTGTAGCAGGGCGCGACCGCGTTGAGGTGCTGGCCGTCCAGCTTGATTCCCTCGAAGCCCCAGTCGGCGATCGCCTTGCGCACCAGCTCCACGTAGAAATCGATGGTCGGCTGATAGGCCGGGCACTGGGTGAAGGCATTCCACCAGCTGACCTTCTGCACCGAACCTTCCTGGTCCAGCAACAGCATGTCCGGATGGTCGTGCAGCACGTCGCTGCCGGGATCGCAGGCCAGCGGGGCCAGCCACAGCCGCGGGCGCAGGCCCTGCGCCTTCACCGCGCGCACGAACGCACGCATGTCCTCGTCGCCGCGCGGGAACTTGCGCGGGTCGAGCTTCCAGTCGCCTTCGTTGGTTTGCCAGCCGTCGTCGAGCACCGCCCATTCGAAGCCCAGCTCGCGCGCCTTGGGCAGGGTCGCCACGATCTGCTCGGTGGTGAAGTCGCGGTCGTAACCCCATGCGCACCAGATCGGGGCGAACGCCGACTCCGGCGGGCGCGGGCCGGCGATGCCCAGTTCGCGCATGTAGCGCCGGTAATGGTCCAGCGGCGCGAAGAAGTCGCCTTGGTGCACGCACACGAAGCAGTGGTCGGTGGTCAACGCCTGGCCGGGGGCGAGGCTGAGCGGCTGGTTCGATTCCACCGCGATGCTGGCGCCGCTCCCGAGCTTGCGCACCGGCAGGTCGAGCAGGCGCGGCACGGTCTCGACATGCCCGACGGCCAGGCCGACGTCGCGTCGCCAGATGTTGGCCACCGGTGTGCCGCCGCCGTAGTCGGAGGCATCCATCGCCAGCGTGTTGCGCTGCTCGAAGCCGTCCACGAGCGGCTGCACCCAGTCCCGCCGGTCCGCGTGGGTGGCGCCGGAGAAACTCCAGAATCCGCCCGGCCGTTCGGCCAGGGCATGCGCGCCGTTGCGCCAGCCCGCCACCTCGATCGGGGCAGGGCCGGCGTTGCGATAAGTGACGCGCAGCAGGGCCAGGCCCGGGTAGTGCTCCAGCAGGGTCACCTCGACCTGCTTCTCGATGCCGTTGTCGGCGAGCCCGGTCACCCGCAGGCGCTTGCCGGGCCCGTGGCGATCGCCGCGCAGGCGCTCGCTGTGCTGCCCGCGGAAGCGGAACTCGCCGAGGACGCGCGGTTCGCCGGTGCCATCCCCGAGCAGCAACACCTCGCTGGCCTCGTAGCCGGTGAGGTCCAGTCCGCGGACGAGCAGCCGGGTGCGCAGGACGGCATCGAACTGCAGGTCGAGCGCCCCGTCGCCGATGGAGGCGCGTGGCGCGTCGCTCTCCGTTCCCTGCGCGCGCGGGATGCCCAGCGCGGACAGGGGCAGGGAGGCGCCGGCGACCGTGCCACCGACGAGTTTGAGCACTGAGCGGCGTCCGATTGGGGGCATGGCGACCTGTCCTGATGAAAGGGAGGCTTCATTCTGGTGCAAACGAAGCGATGGATGCAACACATTTGTTGCGATATGTGGTATCTAAGTTTCGTTACCTTACCGAAACGACGGAGTCGATGATGTCAGCTTCATTCGCCGCCCGCCCTGCCGCCCGTGTGGCCGGCCTGCTTGCCGCGCTGTCGTGCGGCGTTGCCCTTGCCGCGACGACGCCGGCGCCGCAGGCGCCAGGGCCGGAGCGGGCGGGCACTTACTCGATGGACGACTTCGCGCGCGTGCGCAAGTACGACGCGCACGTGCACTACAACGCGGATGACGCGGCCTTCCTGGACCTGGCGCGCGCGGACGGCTTCGAGTTGATGACGATCAACGTGGACTATCCGGACTTTCCCCCGCTGGACGTGCAGCGCAAGATCGCGCTCGCGCAGCACCGCGCCGACCCGGCGCGCGTGCATTGGGCGGCGACGTTCTCGATGCAGGGGTTCGGCACGCCCGGCTGGCAGGCGCGCGTGGATGCCGGACTGCGGCAGGCGGTCGCGCAGGGCGCCACCGCCGTGAAGATATGGAAGAACGTCGGCATGGTCGAGAAGGACGCCCAGGGGCGCATGATCATGCTCGACGATCCCGGGCTGGCGCCGGTCGCCGAGCAGGTGCGCGCGCTCGGCGTGGCGCTGATCGCGCACCAGGGCGAGCCGCACAATTGCTGGCTGCCGCTGGCGCAAATGACCACCCGGAACGACCGCGAGTATTTCTCCCGGCATCCGCAGTACCACATGTACCTGCATCCGGAGCAGCCCGGTTACGAGGACCTGATGGCCGCGCGCGACCGCTTCGTCGCGGCGCATCCGCGGCTGCGCTTCGTCGGGGCGCACATGGCCAGCCTGGAGTACGACGTCGATCGCCTGGCTGGCTTCCTCGATCGCTTCCCCAATGCCACGGTCGACCTGGCCGCGCGCATGGGGCAAGTGCAGTACCAGTCGTTGCGCGACCGGGAGAAGGTGCGCCGGTTCTTCGTTCGTTACCAGGACCGGTTGCTGTACGGCACCGACCTGACCTTCGAGCCGGGTGGCGATCCGGCCGAGTTCAGGCGCTCCGCCGAAGCGGCCTGGCGTTCCGACTGGCGCTACCTGGCCACCGGCGAAAGCCAGTACATCGATGCGGTCGATGCCGATGTGCCGGGCCTGGCGTTGCCGCGCGAGGTCATCGACAAGATCTACTACCAAAACGCCGTGCGAGAGTTCGCCGCGCCGCGGCACTAGCCGCGGCGATCGGGGGCGCCGTCCGGTCGTCGGGACCGGCCCGACGGCGCCGGCCGTTAGGCCAGTTGCAGGTCGAAGCCGAGGTGCTGGCTGGCCTGGCGGAGGTCCTCGGGCGCCCCGGTGTCGGTGATCAGCACGTCCAGGTCGCCCACCGGGATGATCCTGTGCAGGCAGATCCTGCCGAACTTGGAACTGTCGGTGATGGCCACGACCATGCGTGCGGCCTCGACCATCTTGCGGTTGAGCATGGCCTCGGGCTCGTAATGCGTGGTGATCCCGCGCTCCAGGTCCAGTCCGTCGACGCCGAGGAACAGGCGGTCCACGTGCAGCGCGTCCAGGGCCTCGACGGTCAGGCCACCGTAGAAGGCCATGTTCTTGCGGCGGAGTTCGCCGCCGAGCATGACGATGCGGATGTTGCTCTTGGGGGTCAGCGCGGTGAGCACGCCGAAGTCGTTGGTCACCACGGTGACCTCGATGTTCGGCAAGGCCTCGGCCAGCTGGATGGCCGTGGTGCCCGAGTCGATGGCGATGGTGTCGCCCGGCTTGACCAGGGCGGCCGCGCGCTGGCCGATGCGGCGCTTTTCCTCCAGGTGGACGGTGCGCTTGGCCTCGTAGTGCGGCTCGCTGGGCGCCATCCCGACCATGCTGGAGTCGATGGCGCCGCCATAGGCGCGGGCCATCACCCCGCGTTCGGCCAGGTAGCGCAAATCCTTGCGCACGGTCTGCATGCTCACGCCGAAGCGGCGGGCGAGCGCGGCGACCTGCACGCTGCCGTGCTGGCGCACCAGTTCGCTGATCTGCAGGCGGCGCTGGCTGGTATCGCGGGTGGCGGACATCGAAGGACCTCCTTTCAGGGCGCGAGTATGCGTTATTTCGTTAAATTTCGCTATTGATATAAAACGAAACATCATTTAGGCTCGATTTCGTTTGTTAGTCAGCCAGATGTCACCGTCTTTGGAGGAGAGGCCCGTGAAGACTGTCCAGCTGCACCGCACGATGCTCTGCCGAGGCATCGCCATCGCCCTGCTGATGCCGTTCAGCAGCTTCGCCCAGTCCAGCGGCGGGGAAAGCCCGCCGGCCTCCGCCGAGGGGCAGGACCAGGCGCTGACGCTCGATACGGTGACGGTCACCGGCGTGCGTGCCAGCCTGGCGCGCTCGGTGGAGCTCAAGCGGGACTCGGCCACCGTGCAGGACTCGATCACGGCGCTCGAACTGGGCAAGTTCCCCGACGACAACGTGGCCGATTCGCTCAGCCACATCACCGGCGTGGCGATCTCGCGCACGGCCGGCGGCGAAGGCCAGAAGGTCAGCGTGCGCGGCCTCGGCCCCGAATACACCCTGACCACGTTCAACGGCCGCATCCTGGCCACCGACGGCGCCGGCCGCGATTTCGCCTACGACGTGCTGCCGGCCGACGTGATCAGCGGCGCCGACGTCATCAAGGGCGCCGAGGCGCAGAACACCGAGGGCGCCATCGGCGGCCTGGTCAACCTGCGCTCGGCCAGCCCGTTCGACCAGAAGGGCATGCACGGCGTGCTGCGCGCGGAAGGCGACCGCAACACGATGTCCGATTTCAACGGGCGCAAGTTCTCCGGCGTGTTCAGCAACACCTTCGCCGACGACACCATCGGCATCCTGGTGGGCGCGGTCTATGCCAATCGCCGCGACCGCACCGACGTGGCCGGCAACGATGGCGGCTGGACCCGCAACCCCGATCCGGGCAGTGATTGGGAAGGCAACGCCTGGGGCGGCAACATCGACCCCAACGGCAACGGCGAGCTCGACCCCGACGAGTACGGGTTGATCGCCCCCGGGCAGTTCCGCGTCGGCTCGATCCTGGAGGACAAGAAGCGCACCGCCTATACCGGCAAGCTGGAATGGCGGCCGAACGACGACTTCCGTCTCGTGGTGGACGGGCTGAAGACGCGGCTGGACTCGCCGCAGGTCGGCTACCAGCAGTCCTACTACACGCTCTACGCGCCGGGCCGCTGGTCGGACATCACCATGCGCGACGGCATCGTCACCGGCTTCACCATGGACAACGCGGACCCGGAGATGCGCCTCAATCCGGAGGTGCTGAACCAGACCACGCATCGCGTCGTGGACACCGACCTGTACGGCGCCAACGCGCGATGGCGGGTCACCGACGACCTGACCCTGGCCGGCGACGTCTACCGTTCCACCTCCAAGCGCATCTCCGGCGGCCAGGACACCTACGTCGTGTTGCGCATGAACCAGCCCAACACCGCCCGCGTCAGCCTCAGCGGGGCGGCCGTGCCGAACGTGGACGTCCGGCTGGACGACGGCCGCGACCTGATCAGCGGGCTGCAGAACGGGCAGTTCGGCGACTCGGACTTCAACACCCACTACATGGAGTTGTCCGGCGACAACATCCGCGACGAGATCAAGGGCGGCACGCTGTCCGGCGACCTGTTCGTCGGCCGCGGCGCACTTGACCGGCTGCATTTCGGCGTGACCTTGACCGACCGCGACAAGTCGCGCGACCTGGTCACCAACGCGGTCGATGGGGGGGCGGACTATTACTCCGGCGACCACGCGATCAATGTCGGCGACCTGGAAGGCCAGGTGATCGATCACAGCTATTCGCTGCCCGGCTTCATGAGCGGCGTGCGCGCGCAGTTCCCGCACAGCTTCCTGGGCTTCGACGTGCCGGCCTACCTGCGGGCGCTGCAGGCCTACGACGGCCAGCCGCGCCCGGGTGGCGGCGTCTACGACTACAGCGCCGCCGCGCCCAGCTGGAACCCGCTGCAGAGCTACCGCGTCGGGGAGAAAACGCGCGCGTTCTACCTGCAGGCCGATCTGTCCGGCGAGCGCTGGGATGGCAACATCGGCGTGCGCTTCGGCAAGACCGAGACCAGCGCGCAGGCCTGGGACGCGAAGATCGCCAGCATCACCGAACTGGGCTCGTTCAACTACACGGTCGAGTACGAGGACCCCACCGCGATCCGCAACGATTCGGACTACACCTTCTTCCTGCCCGCGGCCAACTTCGTGTGGCACTTCACCGATGCGCTGCAGCTGCGCATCGGCGCGGCCAAGACCATGGCGCGCCCGTCGGTGGAGCAGCTGGCGCCGACCAGCACCACCGAAAGCGTGTCCTGGGGCGACTTCACCCAGGTCTACGGCGGCAACGTCGACCTCAAGCCGTACGAGGCCAAGCAGGGCGACCTGTCGCTGGAGTGGTACTTCGGCGACAACTCGATCTTCAACGTCGCCACGTTCTACAAGCGCATCGAGAACCAGATCACCACCAGTTGGGAGACCGGGCAGGACATCGGGGTCCCGGGGCACCTGTTCAACATCATGCGCCCGATCAACGGCGACTACGCCAAGGTCCGCGGCATCGAGGCCGGCCTGCAGCACTTCTGGTCCAACGGCTTCGGCTTCCGCGCGCAGTACACCCGCAACTGGTCCAAGAGCTTCGTCGATGGCGAGGAGCGTCCTCTCGAGGGCATCGCGCCCGCGGTGTACTCGCTGGGGCTGATGTACGAGCGGGGCGCCTGGTCGCTGGGCGCGCAGGCCGACCACACCGACGGTTTCGTCACCGCCACGAATGTCCTCGGGCAGGGCTACAACGAGCAGGCCGACAAGCTGACCTGGCTGACCGCGCACGTGTCGTACACGATCAACGACCACCTGAGCGTGTCGCTGGACGGGGACAACCTGCTCGACGACGAGCAGACCTACAGCATCAACGGCAATCCATTGCTGTCGCAGGGCTACTATCGCTATGGCCGCTCGTTCAAGCTGAGCCTGGCGATGAAGTTCTGAAGTTGGCATCCGTCCGGGCCGTGCTGCCCGGACGGCCCCATGGCCGTCGCGATCCTCCCAGCGCGACGGCCTTTTTTTGTCCGTGCGATGCGACGCTGGTGCGTTCGCATGGCGCCGCGGGCCGCCGCGCTCCTCGCGCGCGACCGGAAGCGACGCGCGTGCCGGTCCACTGGATCGCCGTGGGCGATCCCGCTCCGCGCGGCGGCGTGCGCGGAGCGGGCGTGCTCAGTGCAGCCGCGGATCGGCCCAGCTCACCAGCGGCGGCAGCGCGCCGTCCTTGGCGTCGGGAGCGGCGGCCACCAACTCCAGGACTTTCACGCCCGCGATCGGAACGTCGATGCGCAGGGCCGTTCCGGCGCGACGGGAGGTCCCCTCGAACAGCAGCCGGCGATCGCCATAGACGCGGAACACCACGCGGCCCGCGTCGGCGCCGTCCTGCAGGCCTGCTCGTGCGGTGAAGCGCGTGAACTCGCCCTGGGCCAGGACTTCCAGGCGCGAATCGGCATGCGTTCCGATGCCGTACGGATAGCGCCTGCCTCCGACCTGCAGCGGTTGGCCGTAGGGCGTGGCGTCGGCGCGCGGCATGCCCGTGGCTTCCGTGAGCGCCGAGCTGTAGCGCGGATAGCCCCCGGCGGCCACGTGGACGCGGGCCGTCATCTCGGTGAGCAGGCGGGCCTCCGGATCGACCGGCGTGCCGCTGACCTTGAGCAGGACCGATTGGCGCGGGTGCAGCGGGAACTGCAGGGCCGCGTTCGCCGGCGCCAGGTCCCGCCCCGCCCACAGGTCGCGCACGCGGTATGGCGCGCCCGTGCGGAGCTTCAGCTGGACGGGGTCCACGCGCGCCACCGCGTCCTTTTCTCCGCGATTGAGCAGGAGTACCGCGCGTTCGCCGCGGCCGGCCAGCGGCTTCACCAGCACCTGCACGCCGTCCTCGTCCACGGCCAGTATCCCTTGGTTGCCAGCCGGGTCCTGGTTCACCGCGATCACCTCGGGGTTGGACAGCAGTTCGACCAGGACATCCGGGGCGTGCACGAGGTCGAAGCCGAGCAGCAGAGGCGCGGCCAGGATCGTCCACATCGAGAAATGCGTGCGGGCCTGTTCCAGGTGGGCCGCGTCGAAGTCGCCCAGGCCCACCGCCAGCATGTCAGGGTCGTTCCAGCGGCCGGGGCCGGCGTACAACTCGCGGCGCGTCGCGGTGTCGAAGTTGTGCAGCATGCTTTCCCAGGTCGGTTCGATGTCGCTGCTGGTGCGCCAGAGATTGCCGTGGCGTCCGCCCCAGTCGCGCACGCCCGCCTGGCCCCAGGGGCAGATCGAAAGCACGAAGTCGTTGTCGGGATTCAATGCCGCGAGCAGGCGGCCGATGCGCTCGTAGCGGGTTTCCAGCGCGTCGGCATCGGTCCGCACCGGATCGTCGCGCACGATCAGCGGGCGCAGCGGCCGGTAGGGTTCCTCGCGCACCGGAGTGCTGCCGGGGCCGAAATCGGCCACGCCGCAGGCGTCCACCTTGATGTAGTCGAAGCCCCAGTCCTGGAACATCGTCTTCAAGTCCGAATATTCGAACCCTTGCAGGCCGATCTCGCGCTCGGCCACGTTGCCGGCCGGCAGGTTCGGGCTGTGGCGGTCGAAAGCCTGCGAGCAGGCATTGCGGCCGATGTCGGTATAGAGGCCGGCCTTGAAGCCCATTGCGTGCAGGCGGTCGGTCCAGGGACGGAAATCCGTGCGCCCGTCCGCCGACCCGGCGATGGGGAACATCGAGGTCCGGATC
The DNA here is from genome assembly GCF_006386585.1 of Pseudomonas sp. Hp2. Lineage (NCBI taxonomy): Bacteria > Pseudomonadati > Pseudomonadota > Gammaproteobacteria > Pseudomonadales > Pseudomonadaceae > Pseudomonas > Pseudomonas sp. Hp2. Next base: position 745,346 of record NZ_VAHJ01000003.1, on the reverse strand, counting down.
TGGATGCCGCCGTCGTCCCGCCGGCGCAACCACCAGCCATCGTCGACGTTGATGTAGCGATAGCCGGCGGCCTGCAGTCCGCGCCGCTGCATCGCTTCGGCGACGCCGAGGATCCTGGCCTGGTCCACTTCGGTGCGGAACGCGTTCCAGGGATTGAAGCCCATCGGCGGCGTCCGTGCCGCGCCCGCGGCATAGACGTCGAAACGGCCGCTCGGCTGCAGCGCATCGCCAGGCGGGCCGGCATCCGCGGGGGACGCGATCGCGCAGGACAATGCCATGGCGAGAAGGGGGATCCGGGCGATCCGTACGGGAATCGATGGCATGGGCACGGTCCTTTCAGGGGAGGTGCCGATTCTGGAGGCTATTGCTTTCCTTTTGTATGCGTTCCGTGTCGTTATATTTCCCGAACGTTCCGATATATTTCGCCGGGTTTGCCGCCCACGGCCAGGCAGGGCAGGGCGGGGGGCTACGGACCGCGTTGCCGGCGCCGCGTGCGGGCTCAGCGCAATTGCGCGGCCACGAGCTCGCCGAGCCGGCGCAGCGCCGCGTCCAGCGTCGCGTCCCAAGGCAGGCCGCAGCTCAGGCGCAGGTGGTCGCGATAGTCGCCGCGGCTGGAGAACAGGGGGCCTGGCGAGATGCCGATGCCTTCGGCCAGCGCGGCCTCGAACAGCGCGCCACCGTCGCCGCCGGGCGGCAATTGCAGCCATAGCGACAATCCGCCGGCAGGCTCGCTGCAACGCGTGCCCGCCGGCCAGTACCGTTCGACGGCCGCGCGCAGGCGACGCGCATTGCCGGACAGCGCATGGCGCAGCCGGCGCAGGTGGCGTTCCTGGTCGTGGCGTTGCAGGTAGTCGGCCAGCGCCAGCTGCGGCAGTGCTGGATTGCCGCACGTGGCGTAGTACTTGGCGCGCACCAGGGCGTCGGTCCAGCCGGCGCCGAGCAGCCAGCCGATGCGCAGGCCGGGCGAGAGCGTCTTCGAGAACGAGCCACAGGTGATCACCAGGCCGCGGTCGTCGAAATGCCGCAGAGGGAGCGGGCGCTCGCCCGACCAGGCGAGTTCGCCGTAGATGTCGTCCTCGATCACCACCGTGCCATGGCGCGCGCAGCTGGCGAGCAGGGCCCGCTTGTCGGCGTCGCTGGCGACGCTGCCGAGCGGGTTGTGGAAGTTCGGTACCAGCACCGCGGCGCGCACCGGCGAGTGCTGCAGCAGCGCATCGAGCCGCGCCAGGTCGAGCCCGCCCCCGGGACGATGCGGCAGTTCGACCACCTTCAACCGCAGCGCCGCCACCGCCTGCAGGATGCCGTGGTAGGTCGGCGTCTCGACCATGACCACGTCGCCGGGTCCGGCGACGGTGCGCAGCGCCAGGCTGATCGCTTCCATCGCGCCGGCGGTGACGACGACCTCGTCCGGGCTCACCGCCGTGGCGAGCTGCGCGTAGCGCTGCGCGATCATCCGGCGCAGCGGGGGATGGCCTTGCGGAGGGGCGTAGTCCAGGGCCTGCGCCTGGTGGCGGCGCAGGTTCCGGGACAGCGCCGCGGCCAACGCGTTGCCCGGCAGCAGGGCGGGGGCGGGAACCGCGGCATGCAGCGGCAGCAGGTCGCTGCGCGCCAGCATGTCCAGCAGGCCGTGGAGCGCGGGGTTGCTGACCGTCCTCGGCGCGCGCCGGCGCGGCGGCGGGCTGTGCGGGGCGGCGGCCTGCGGCCGCACGTAATAGCCCGAGCGCGGCCGCGCCGACGCCAGGCCTTCGCGTTCCAGCTGCAGGCAGGCCTGCACCGCCGTCGCGGCGCTGACGCCATGCGCCTGCGCCAGGCGGCGGATCGAGGGCAGGCGTTCGCCGGCGCGAAGCACGCCGCCGGCGATCTGTCCGCGCAACTGTGCGGCAAGCGCTTCGTAGAGCAGCATGGCGGCCCGATCTGTACTGGTCGATTTCCACGATAACTGATCCTGTACCGGTCACGCCACGCCGGCTAGCCTGCTGTCGCCGGCATCGCGCCGTGCTTCCTCCCCTGCAGGGCCGCGCCTTGGAACTTCCGATCAGCATCGTCGACGCCTTCGCCCACGAGCGCTTCCGCGGCAATCCGGCCGCGGTGGTGGTGGTGCCGGACTGGCTGCCGCGCGCGCTGATGCAGGCGATCGCCGCGGAGAACAACCTGTCCGAGACCGCGTTCCTGCGCCGCGAGCCGGATGGCGCGTTCGCGATCCGCTGGTTCTCGCCGCTGACCGAGATCGCCTTCTGCGGCCACGCCACGCTGGCCAGTGCGCACGTCGTCGCGCAACGGGCGCTGGCGCCGTTCCCGATCGTCGTGCGCGCCGCCGCGGTCGGCGAGCTGCGGATATCGCGCAGCGAGGACGGGGCGGGGTTCGAGATGGACTTCCCGAATCGTCGCCCGCAGCCGGTGGCGCGCGCGCCGCGGGCGCTGCTGGCCGGCCTGTCGATCGCGCCCGAGCAGGTGCTGCGCAACGAGCAGGCCTGGATCGCGGTGTATGCCGAGGAGCGCCAGGTGCGCGAGGTGGCGCCCGATCTCGAACGATTGAAGGCGCTGGCGCCGCTGGACGTCGCGGCGACCGCGCCGGGCGAACGCCACGACTTCGTGTCGCGCTACTTCTGGCCGGCCAACGGCGGCGCCGAGGATCCGGTGACCGGCTCGATCCATGCCGCGCTGGCACCGTACTGGGCCGCGCGCCTGGGGCGCGACGAACTGGTCGCGCTGCAGGCCTCGGCGCGCACGGGCCTGCTGCGCTGCCGGGTGGACGGCGGGCGCGTCCATGTCGCCGGCGGCACCGTGCAGTACCTGCAGGGCCATATCGAGATCTGAGCGAACGTTCCCTTCCCCACAGGAGTTCCCCGATGGACGTCCCCGAACGCGGCGCCTCGCGCACCGCGCTGCTGCAACTGTTGCTGGGCGAAGTGCTGATCGGCTCGGTCGGCGTGTTCGTGCACGAGAGCGGGCAGGACCCGATCACCGCGGTGTTCTACCGCTGCCTGTTCGGCGCGCTGTTCCTGCTGGCCTGGGGCGCGGCGCGCGGCCACCTGCGCGGGTTATGGCGCGACCGCGCGCTGTTGGGCGGGGCGATCGCCTCGGGCGTGCTGCTGGTGCTGAACTGGGTGGCGCTGTTCGCCGGCATGGCGCGCTCGTCGATCGGCGTGGCGACGATGGTCTACCACTTCTTCCCGTTCGTGATGCTGATCCTGGCTGCGCTGGTGCAGGGCGAGCGTACGCGCCCGGCCGACTGGGGCTGGACCGCGCTGGCGTTCGTCGGCGTGGTCGGTTCGGCCGATCCGGTGCGCCTGCTGCACCAGGCGGATGCCGGCTATCTCGCCGGGATCGGCCTGACCCTGCTGGCGGCGGTGCTGTGCGGCGCGTCGTTGCTGATGTCGCGCCGCATCGGGCGCGAGCGGCCGTTCGCGGTGGTCACGGTGCAATGCTGCGTCGGCACGCTGATGCTGGCGGGGTTCGCCGACGGCGCGGCGCTGCATCCCGGGCCGCACTGGTTCTGGCTGGCCGGCCTGGGCGTGATCCACAGCGGCATCGTCTACGTGTTGTTCTATTCCTCGTACCGCCACCTGCCGGTGGCGACGATCGCGGTGGTCGCCTTCGTCTATCCGCTGGTGACCTTGCTGCTGGACTACCTGGTGTACGGCCACCGGCTCGGCGGGGTGCAGGTGCTCGGCCTGGGCCTGATCGTGCTCGGCACCCTGGGCGTGAACCTGAAGTGGCGGCTGCCGCTGGGAGGCGGCCGCGTCGCGCGCGAAATCTGAGGACCAGGAATTCGTGGGAGCGGCTTCAGCCGCGATGGGGTTTGCATGCAGGTCCCTCTGCAACAGCCTGCACATCCATGTGCAGGGATTCCAAATGAGAAAACCCGATCGCGGCTGAAGCCGCTCCCGCAGAAAAGCGACTGCTGCAGAAAGCGGCGCTCAACGCACGTTGCGCAGTTCCCAGTGCGAGCCGGCGAGCACGTGCATGCGATGCTTGAGGATGTCGCCGGGGATGGTGGTGGTGGCGACCAGGTTGATGCGCAGGTCCTTCTGTTCGCCGGCGACCCGGGCGTTGGGGTCGGTGATGCCCATGCTGGGGTCCACTTCGTCCGGGTCCGGCTGCAATGCGCGCCAGCGCTCGAACCAGGACGGGTCGGCCAGGGCCGCCTGCAACTGCTCCGCGAAGGCTTCCGCGCCGTGCGCGGTGAAGCTCACGGAGGCATCGCTGCCGCGGGCGCGTGCGGGGTCGGGCAGGCTGATCGAGTAGCTGACTGGCATGTCGGTGTCTCGCAGGTCGGTGGATCGGGGCTGGAAGGCTAGCAGTTCGGATTGTCGGCGATCCGTCGAATCCGTGGCACGCCGTTTCGGCAATCCCTGGTTCGCCCGGGTTTTTCTGGGGGCAGGTTTTGTCGGCTCGTGGGCCGGTTCGCATGTTCCTGGGGCTTCCCGGGGCGTGGAACGGGGACCCTTGCGGGATTTCCCGTGGGGAGGGACTCCGGTCCCGACGGGCCTTGGCTTGGCGGTGCGACGCGATTCGATTCAGAAGCTCACCCAGAAGCAGTTGTACTGCCGGCGCAGGGTGAGGATCGTGCGCGATGGCGTGCTGTTGTTCGCCAGCGTCTGTTCCAGGCGCAGGCCCCACGGTCGTGGCGAGCTGGGCGGGGCTGTCGCGGCATCGGGCGGAAGCGGTCCGCGGGCTTCCGGATAGAGCGGGGCGATATCGACCAGCGGGCGTTCGGCGATGGCTTCGAGTTGCGTCAGCACGCGGTTGGCGGCCTGGTCGGAGAGAGAGGGCCATAGGTAGACGCTGGACAGCCGGTTCACGTCGTGGGCGTCGATGGCCGAGCGCAACGCGTTGACGAGTTCGCTCAAGCGGCGCGGGCAGCCGTGGCGGTACAGGCCGGCCTCGCCGTCGAGCCGGGGGGCGGGCGGCAGGCGCGCTAGGGCGCCGACGTCCTCGCAGCGGCGGTCGGTGAACACGGCGGTTCCGTCCGGGCCGGTGCAGCGATGGATCTGCTGGGCATGGAGCGGCGCGGCCACGGACAGCAATGACAGCAGGAGGATCGGACGCATCCGCGCAGCTTAGGCCTTGCCGACGCTATCGGGATAGGCCGCGTTGCCGTGCGCGGCCGGTCCAGGTGCGGGAGAACGTCCTCCATCGGCGCCGGCGGCTCAGCCGCGCAGCCGCTGCAGTACCAGGCTGGTCGGCTTGGACAGGTTGAGCGTGTAGAAGTGCAGCGACGGGGCGCCGCCGGCCAGCAGCCGCTCGCACAGCGCGGCGACCACGTCGGCGCCGAAGTCGCGCACCGCTTCGACGTCGTCGCCGTAGGCCTGCATCTTCTTGGCGATCCAGCGCGGGATCTCCGCGCCGCACTGTTCGGAGAAGCGCCGCAGCTGGCTGAAGTTGGAGATCGGCATGATCCCCGGCACGATCGGGATGCCGACGCCGAGCGCGCGCACCGCGTCGACGAAGTGGAAATAGGCGTCGGCGTTGTAGAAGTACTGGGTGATCGCCGCGTCCGCGCCGGCATCGACCTTGGCCTTGAAGTGCCTGAGGTCGGTGAGCGCGTCCGCGGCTTGCGGATGCGTCTCCGGATAGGCGCCGACCTCGATGTGGAAGGCGTCGCCGTGTTCGCTGCGGATGAATTCGATCAGTTCGGAGGCGTAGCGCAGGTCGCCCGGGTGGCCCATGCCCGAAGGCAGGTCGCCGCGCAGCGCGACGATGCGCCGGCAGCCGATGGCGCGGTACAGCTTGAGCAGCTCGCGGATCTCCTGGCGGCTGCCGCCGACGCACGACAGGTGCGGCGCGGCCTCGAACCCATGGTGCTGGTTGAGGTGGCGCACGGTCTCGGAGGTGTAGCTGAGCGTGGAGCCGCCGGCGCCGAAGGTGCACGAGACGTACTCGGGCGCGTAGGCCTTCAGCTTGCTGGCCGTACGGTCCAGCTGGCTGCGCTGCTCGTCGGTCTTGGGCGGGTAGAACTCGAAGCTGAGGGCGGTCATGACGGCACGGGAGGAAACGGGACCAGAATAATATCGCTTCATCGCGATGAATGTGAAATTGGTTGCGGGTGTCAACGTCGCGCAAGCGAGGATCCGCCTTCCCCGGCCTAGACTGGCGTTCCCTTCCCAGCGGAATCGCCGACATGCACGTCCTGGTCACCGGCGGCACCGGCTTCATCGGCCGCCTGCTGTGCGCGCGCCTGCACGAGGCCGGCCACGCCGTCAGCGTGCTGACCCGCGACCCGGCCCGCGCGCAGGTACCCGGAGCGCGCCTCGTCGTCGCGCTGGAACAGGCGGAAGGCGTCGATGCGGTGGTCAACCTGGCCGGTGCCTCGCTGTTCGACCGGCGCTGGACCGACGCCTACAAGCAGGTGCTGCGCGCCTCGCGCATCGACGGCACGCGCCGGCTGGTGGCCTGGATGGCGCGGCAGCCGGCTCCGCCGCGCGTGCTGGTCTCCGGCTCGGCGATCGGCTGGTACGGTCCGCGCGACGACGCCCCGCTGGACGAGACGGTCGCCCCGGGCGAGGACTTCGCGGCGTGGTTGTGCCGCGACTGGGAGGCCGAGGCCATGCGGGCCACGGCGCTCGGGGTGCGCACCTGCCTGTTGCGCACCGGCATCGTGCTCGACCGCGGCGGCGGCGCGCTGGAGAAGATGCTGCCGCCGTTCCGGTTCGGCCTGGGCGGGCCGATGGGCGACGGCCGCCAATGGATGAGCTGGATCCACCGCGAGGACCTGGTGCGGCTGGCGATCTGGCTGATCGGCCAGCCGGGCGCGCAGGGCGCGTTCAACGGCACCGCGCCCGGGCCCGTCGCCAACGGCGTGTTCGCGCGCACGCTGGGGACGGTGCTGCGCCGTCCCGCGAGGCTGCGCGTGCCCGGGTTCGCGCTGAGGCTCGCGCTCGGCGAAATGGCCGGCCTGCTGCTGTCCGGGCAGCGCGTGCTGCCTACGCGCGCGCTGGATGCCGGGTTCGCGTTCCTGCACCCTGGCCTGGAGGGGGCGCTGCGCGCCAGCCTCGACGCTCCCGCCGGCGCCGGGGGCCGTTGAGCTGCGCGTCCTCCGGCCTGGCCGGCAAGTGCCGGCGGGCCGCATCCGCTGCGCATGGCCGGCTCGCCGCGGATGCGTTCAGCGCCGCCACATCCGCGCCTGCCGCGGCGGCAGGACGAAGGTGTAGGAGGCGCTGCCGATGTTGACCACGCTGCCCGAGCCCAGTGCGTCGACGTAGTCCACGTTCCACCACAGCACGCTGCCGTTCATCGCCACCGTGGCGTTGACGGTGCTGCCGCACTTGTTGATCCCGACGATGCCGAGGCTGCCGCGGCGGAACAGCAGGTGGCAGGCGCCGTGCGAAAGCACCTGCATGTCGCTGCCCTGCATCGCGTTGTGGAAGCCGACCATGCGCTTGATGTCCTCGCGCAGGTAGGCGTTCACCCAGCGGTTGTCGCCGCTCTCGTTGTTGTCCGAATAGACCATCGGGACGCCACCGTCGCGGCCCAGCAGATAGGCGTAGGCGAGGGTCTCGTCCACCGGATCGAGGATCGCGTAGCGGAAACCGGCATTGTTGGGGATGTCGTGCGTGATCGCGAAGGTGACCGCGCGGCTGCTCGGCAGCGCCTGGCCGTAGGCGCCCGGGTCGACCAGCGCGTCCAGGCTGCCGGCCGGCAGCAGCGCGTTGCGCAGCGTGTTGAACAACGGGAAATCGTAGGCCGCGTGCGGCGTCTGCTGCAGGTACGGCGCCAGGAACCGGTCGTAGTCGCCGTTGCCGGCACCGCCGCCGGTGATCACCTCGCCGAACACGTGCACGCCGTTGCGGATGCCGGCGTCGAAGACGCGATTGAGATGGTCGAAGGTCATGTGCTTGGCCGCATCGACCCGGAAGCCGGTCACGCCCAGGCCTTTCAGCGCCAGCAGGTAGGCGCGCTGCTGCTGCACCACCCAGTCGTTGCCCACCAGGTCCGGCAGGCCGGGATCGCCGTTGCCGCCGCAGATGCGATAGGTGCGCACCTGGTAGGCGTCGTCGTAGTCGGCGATGCATTGCGCCGGGCCGAAGTCGTTGGCGCCGAGGAAATTCGCCGACAGGTCGCCGAACAGGCGCAGCTGCGCATGGCGGGCCGGATCGGCGGCGTACTGCGAGAGCACCGCCGAGCCGGGATAGTCCAGGTCCGGGCGGATGGCGGCTTCGTTCGCCATGTGGTTGAACACGACGTCCGCGTAGGTCTCCACGCCGTGTTCGGCCAGCGCCTGCACCATGCTGGCGAAGGCGTTGGTGTCGCCGAGCGGGTTGTCGATCACGCGCAGGTCCTGGGGCTGGTAGCGGGCCCACCACGCGTTGCCCTGCGATCGGTACGCGGGCGAGACCAGCACCTTGCTGTAGCCCGCCTCGGCGATCTGCGCCGCACGCGCTTCGACCGTCGCGTAGGGCCAGTTGAAGGCGTGCAGGATGACCTCGGCCCGGGCGCCGGCGGCGGCGAACGCCAGCAGGAGCGCGGCGGCGAACCGATGCCAGTACCGGTTCGTCGATGGATGCGTGGACGCATGACGCGTGTCGAGCATGGCGCGTGTCTCCTCGTGAAGAAGGGGTTCCCTGGCGCGATCGAACGGCCGGCACCGGCCGGGCGAATGCGGCCCGGTGCGTGGCGGCCGGGAAATGCTAAGCGCGCATCGCGGCGCAGCACGCCGGAGGTGCATACGTATTCATGGCCTGGCTTCCATGCGCTCGATCGCACTTCCGGAAAGACGGCGCCGCTTGGGCCGGGCCGGCGCGGCTCTCTATGATGTGCGGTCCCCGCCACGCCCCCGCCGCGCATGTCCATCGTCCTCACCGATTTCGCCCGACCCCGCCTGTTCCCGCGCGTGCCGCGCGGCAACACCATCCAGGACTGCACGCCCGAGCAGTTCGTGGCGCGTCTCAATGCGCACGCGCCGTTGAAGGTGATCGACGGCTATGCGCCGTTCTGCAAGCTGCACGTCCACGCCAACTGGACGTCGACGCGTTGCCTGACCGTGCCCATCACCGACGACAACCGCCACCTGCTGCGGTCCGGCTACGAGGCGCGCAACCGCGAGGAACTGCCGGTCCTGGTGCGCTGGTTCGAGGGCATGGAGGCGCCGGTCGCGAACTACCTGCTGCCGATCCTCTACAGCCGCGAGCAGTTGGCCCGGGAGGGCTCGCCGATCGAGGCCGACTGGGGCGTCGTCGGTTGCCTCTACACCGCCGAGCCCGAGGAGATCCCGATGGCGCCGATCACGATGATGCGCAATGCGCTGGGCGTAGGGGAGGGCGGTTCCGGCGTGCCGCTGGATCGCGACGCCTACCGGCGTGCGGTGGAATTCTGGGAGCACAACGCGAACTGGCGGCCATGAGGAAGGCGGGCAGCGGCATCCTCGCGGCGCGAGCGTCGGCCGGTGCGCCCGATATCATGGCGGCGGACCCACGTGCGAAAGGGATTGGCGGGCGATGAGGATCATGTGCTTGAACGGCTGGGGCGGGAACCTGCACGAGCGGCTGATTCCCTACCTGGCTTCCGAAAGGCCCGATGTCCTGTGCCTGCAGGAAGTCACCCACAGCCCGGAGGCCGGGAAGGACGGGTTGACGTACCGGGACGGGAACCACGTGCTGCCGCAACGGGCCAATTTCTTCCGCGATGTCGCCCGCGCGCTGCCGGAACACGTGGCCGTCTTCTGTCCCGCCGCCCAGGGCGTCCTCTGGGACGGCGATCGCGCGGTGCCTTCGCAATGGGGATTGGCGACGTTCATCCATGCCTCGCATCCCGTGATCGCCCAGTGCCAGGGGTTCGTGCACAAGGATTTTTCCCCGGACGGCTACGGCGACCACCCGCGCTCCCGCAGCGCGCACGCGGTCCGGATCCACGATTTCCGGCGCGGCCGGTCCATGACCATCGCACACATGCACGGGCTTCGCGACCCGAACGGAAAGATGGATACGCCCGAAAGGCGGCTCCAGGCCCATCGCCTGCTGAAATTGGTCGATGCGGTCGCGGTCGCCGACGAGCCGCTGGTGGTCTGCGGCGACTTCAATGTCGAGCCGGACAGCGAGACGTTCGACATCCTGGGCCAGGCCGGCTTGCAGGAACTGGTGACCACGCGCGGCTTCCATGGGACGCGCACCTCCCACTACGCGAAGCCGGGCAAGTACGCCGACTACATGCTGGTCAACAGGCACGTCGACGTCGTCGAATTCGAGGTCGTGCGCGATCCGGAGGTCTCGGACCACTGCCCGTTGCTGCTCACGATCTGAGCGGCGGCCTTCGCCCGGCAGGGATGCCCGCCGGTAAATGCCAGGCGAAACGGCCGTGCACGCGGCGTGAGCCGCCGCCATGCCGCGGCGGCGCGGCGCGCCTGCGCGCGACGCCGGGCATCACCGCGGTTGCCGTTTACTGGAGCGGAACCCAAGGCCTCCCGGATCGATGCGGAACCTCCCAGGCACGCGCAGCCACGATGCGTCTTCCACCCGGCCGGTGCCGTTGCCGCGCATGATGCTGGCGGCACTGGGCGTGGTGTTCGGCGACCTGGCCACCAGCCCGTTGTATTCGCTGCAGGAGGCGTTCGGCGCGCATGGCGTGCGGCCCACGCCGCCGAACGTGGTCGGCGTGATATCGCTGTCGTTCTGGGCGCTGGTCGGCGTGGTCTCGCTCAAGTACGTACTGCTGATCATGCGCGCGCACAACCACGGCGAGGGCGGCATCATGGCGCTGCTGGCGCTCGCGCGCGCCTCGCTGCTGGACCGCCCGCGGCTGCGCTGGTGGGTGGTGATGGCGGGCCTGACCGGCGCGGCGCTGTTCTTCGGCGACAGCGTGATCACGCCCGCGGTGTCGGTGCTCTCGGCGGTGGAAGGGCTCGGATTGGCGGCGCCCGCCATGGCGCCGTGGGTGTTGCCGCTGGGCGTGTCCATCCTGCTGGGGCTGTTCGCGCTGCAGCACTACGGTTCGGCCCGGGTGGGCGTGCTGTTCGGGCCGATCATGCTGGCCTGGCTGCTGGCGGCCGGCACGCTCGGCTTCTTCGCCATGCTGAGGCAGCCGCAGATACTGGCGGCGATGAATCCGCTGCACGCGCTGGAGTTCTTCCTGCGCAACGGTTTCGCGGGCTTCACCACGCTCGGCGCGACCGTGCTGGTGCTGACCGGCGCCGAGGCGCTGTATGCCGACATGGGCCACTTCGGCGCACGGCCGATCCGGCTGGCGTGGCTTGCGGTGGCCTTGCCCTGCCTGCTGCTGAGCTACTTCGGCCAGGGCGCGGTGCTGCTGCAGGATCCGGGCGCCGCGGCGCGCCCGTTCTATCGCATGGTGCCGGGCTGGGCGCTTTATCCGATGATCGCGTTGGCCACGGCCGCCACGGTCATCGCCTCGCAAGGCGTGATCTCGGGGGCGTACTCGATGGTGCGTTCGGCGATCCAGCTCGGCTACCTGCCGCGCATGCGCGTGCGGCACACTTCCTCGCGCATCCGCGGGCAGATCCACCTGCCGGCGATCAGCGCCCTGCTCCTGCTGCTGGTGCTGGCGGCCGTGCTGGGGTTCCGTACTTCCGGCGCGCTGGCCGCGGCGTTCGGCATCGCGGTGAGCGGCACCATGCTGATGACCACCGCGCTGGTCGTGGTAGTGATGCGGCGCGTATGGCATTGGCGCTGGTGGGCGGTGGTGCCGCTGGGCGCGGCCATGCTGGTGGTGGACCTGGCCTTCTTCGGCGCCAATCTCATGAAGCTGGCCAGCGGCGGCTGGTTCCCGCTGGCGCTGGGGCTGGCGATGCTGGTGGTGATGACCACCTGGCGCCGCGGCCGCGAACTGGTGTTCGCGCGCGTGCGCGGCGGCGGCATTCCCCTGGAGGATTGCCTGCGCTCGCTGGCCGGTCCCGCGCCCGCGCGGGTGCCGGGAACCGCGCTGTTCCTGACCGCCGACCCGGCCTTGGCGCCGCAGGCGCTGCTGCACAACCTCAGGCACAACAAGGTGCTGCACGAGCGCAACGTGCTGCTCACCGTGGAGGTGCTGGACGCGCCGCGCGCGCGGCCCGGCGAACGGATCGAACTGGCGCGAGTGGGGCAGGGCTTCCACCGCGTCCACGCCCGTTTCGGGTTCGCCGAGCAGCCCGACGTCATGCAGGTGCTGGAAGAATGCGCCGCCCAGGGATTCGACCTCGGCCAGGCCACCTTCTTCACCAGCCGCGAGGACATCGTCGCCGGCGACCGCACCGGGATGGCGAGGTGGCGCGACCACCTGTTCGCCTTCCTCACGCGCAACGCGCTGCCGGTGACCTCGTTCTTCCGGATCCCCGAGGACCGGCTGATCGAGATCGGGCGACGGGTGGCGATCTGAGGGTGTCCGGCTCCGGCCGCGGGCCGGACCGGGACGGCATGCGCGGACGCGCCCGCGGCGTGCCTTGGACCCCACGAAAACGGGCGCCCGGAGGCGCCCGCGGTTGCATCGGCCCGGTGGCCGCTCAGTAGCGGTAGTGCTCCGGCTTGAACGGGCCCTCGACCGGCACGCCGAGGTAGTCGGCCTGTTCCTGGGTCAACTTGGTCAGCTTCACGCCGATCTTCTCCAGGTGCAGGCGCGCCACTTCCTCGTCCAGCTTCTTCGGCAGGCGGTAGACCACGCGCTCGTAGGCGTCCTTGTTCTGCCACAGGTCGATCTGCGCCAGGGTCTGGTTGGAGAAGCTGTTGGACATCACGAAGGACGGGTGGCCGGTGGCGCAGCCGAGGTTGACCAGGCGGCCTTCGGCGAGCAGGAAGATCGCGTTGCCGTTCGGGAACACGTACTTGTCCACCTGCGGCTTGATGTTGATCTTCCGCACGCCCGGATAGGCGTTCAGCGCATCGACCTGGATCTCGTTGTCGAAGTGGCCGATGTTGCAGACGATGGCCTGGTCCTTCATCGCGCTCAGGTGCTCGATGCGGATGATGTCCTTGTTGCCGGTGGTGGTGACGTAGATGTCGGCGGTGCCCAGGGTGTCTTCCACCGTGGCGACCTCGAAGCCTTCCATCGCCGCCTGCAGCGCGCAGATCGGGTCGATCTCGGTGACGATCACGCGCGCGCCGTAGGCGCGCAGCGAGTGCGCCGAGCCCTTGCCGACGTCGCCGTAGCCGCACACCACGGCGACCTTGCCGGCCAGCATCACGTCCATCGCGCGCTTGAGGCCGTCGGCCAGCGACTCGCGGCAGCCGTACAGGTTGTCGAACTTGCTCTTGGTCACCGAGTCGTTGACGTTGATCGCCGGCACCAGCAGCTTGCCGGCCTCGGCCAGCTGGTACAGGCGGTGCACGCCGGTGGTGGTCTCCTCGGACACGCCCTTCCAGTCCTGCACCACGCGGGTCCAGTAGCCCGGGCGTTCCTTGGCCACGCGCTTGAGCAGGTTCTTGATCACCTGCTCCTCGTGGTTGGACGAAGGCGTGTCGACCCAGCCCGAGCCGTTCTCCAGCTCGTAGCCCTTGTGGATCAGCAGGGTGACGTCGCCGCCGTCGTCCACGACCAGCTCCGGACCGGTGAGGGTGCCGTCGGGCAGGGTGAAGGTCAGCGCGTCGAGGGTGCAGTCCCAGTATTCCTCCAGCGTCTCGCCCTTCCAGGCGAACACGGGGGTGCCGGTGGCGGCGATCGCCGCGGCGGCGTGGTCCTGGGTGGAGAAGATGTTGCACGAGGCCCAGCGCACGTCGGCGCCGATGTCCTTGAGGGTCTCGATCAGCACCGCGGTCTGGATGGTCATGTGCAGCGAGCCGGTCACGCGCACGCCCTTCAGGGGCTGGGTGGCGGCGTACTTGCGGCGGATCGACATCAGGCCCGGCATCTCGTGCTCGGCGATGTCCAGTTCCTTGCGGCCCCAGTCGGCGAGGCCGATGTCGGCGACCTTGTAGTCGCCTCCGGTGGAGAAGGTCTTGGCTACGGCATTCATGCGTAATGCTCCGGTAAGGGGCAGGCGGGAAGCCTGCACGTTTCCGGGCGCCGTTGTGGAAGGGATTCCCGTCGAGCCTGGCCGGACTGGCGGAAGACCCGCAGCCGGTCGCAGCGCCCCTCGAGGGGAGCGCCGATTATATCGCGGCGCCATGGCGCGGCTGAATTCGCGGGCAGGCGGCGCAAGCCGGCGAGGCTCGCCGACACCCAGCCGCAAGAACGACCGTCGTCCCCTTCGCGGGATCGGGTTATCGGTCGAGTCCCATCGGCGCCTGCGCCACTCCCACGGGGCCTGGGGTCGTATCCATTCCTTTCCGCCGGCCCCGCATGCGCATCGGGAATGGCTTGCACGGCGGCACGGGAGAGCCGCGCCGATGGTTGCAAAAGCGAACGTTTGCTTCGGGTAGGCTTGGCTGAACCCCCACTGTCCGATGCGCATCGCAATGAACGAGTACCGCAGCAGTCTGGTCTTCGCCACGCCCGATATTCCCCTGCGCGACGACGTGCGCAGGCTGGGGGCGCTGGTCGGCGACCTGTTGGCCGAGCAGGTGTCGGAAGCCTTCCTCGGCGAGATCGAGCAGATACGGACCACGGCGATCGCGCGCCGGGAACGGGATACCCCGCCGGAGCCGCTGAGCGCGCTGCTGGACGCGCGCGAGCCGCGCGATGCCGAGGCGCTGGTGCGCGCGTTCAGCACCTACTTCCAGGTGGTCAACATCGCCGAGCGGGTGCACCGCATCCGCAGGCGCCGCGACTACCAGCGCAGCGGCACCGGCACGCCGCAGCCGGACGGGTTGCACGACGCGCTGCGCCGGCTCAAGGCGCAGGGCGTGACGCTGGAGGAACTCGGCAACTGGCTGCCGCGCATCGACATCGAACCGGTGTTCACCGCGCACCCGACCGAGGCGGTGCGCCGCGCGCTGCTCGAGAAGGAGCAGCTGATGGTCGCCAGCCTGATCGACAACCTCGACGGCGTGCGCACGCCGGGCGAGCAGGCGGTGGACCAGGCGCGCTTCCGCATGGCCCTGACCGCGGCCTGGCAGACCGCCGATTCCTCGCCGGTGCGCCCCACCGTCGAGGACGAGCGCGAGCACGTCGGGTTCTATCTCACCCAGGTGCTGTACCGGGTGATCCCCGCGCTGTACGAAACGCTGGAACATGCCATCGAGGAGACCTGGGGGCGCGCGCTGCCGCTGCCGCGCGTGCTGCGCTTCGGCACCTGGGTGGGCGGCGACATGGACGGCAACCCGAACGTGGACGCCAGGACCGTCACCGCCACGCTCGACGCGCAGCGCCGCGCGGTGCTGGACCGCTACCTCAAGGAACTGTGGCAACTGGCCAGCCTGCTCAGCCAGTCGACCACGCTGGTGCCGGTCAGCGCCGCCTTGATGGCGCGCCTGGACGAATACCGCGCCGCGCTGCCGGAGGCGGCCGCGCGCTCGCGCCCGCGCCACGGCGACATGCCGTACCGGCTGCTCAACGACCTGATGCGCGCCAAGCTGCAGGCGACGCTCGACGACGCGCCCGGCGCGTACGCGTCGCCGGCCGAGTTCGAGCACGACATCCAGCTGATCCTCGACAGCCTGGAAGCCAACCGCGGCCTGCACGCCGGCTGGTTCGCGGTGCGCCGCCTGCTGTGGCGCGTGCGCACGTTCGGCTTCCACCTGGCGCGGCTGGACGTGCGCCAGGAATCGAGCGTGCACGCGCGCGCGGTCGCCGCGGCGCTCGGCGACGATGCCTGGGAATCGAAGGATTACGCCGCGCGCGCCGACGCGCTGCAGCCCTACGCGGCCGGCGAGGCGGCGCTGCCGCGCGGCGGCGACGAGGGCAACGCGCGGCTGGACGCGGTGTTCGCCGCGCTCGCCGACGCGCGGCGCCGCCACGGCGCCGATGCGCTCGGCAGCTACATCATCTCGATGGCGCACAACCGCGCCGACGTGCTGACCGTGCTGGCGCTGGCGCGCCGCGGCGGGCTGGTCGACGCGGGCGGCGCGGTGCCGCTGGACATCGTGCCGCTGTTCGAGACCGTGGACGACCTGCGCGGCAGCATCGCCACGCTGCGCGACCTGCTCGCCGACCCGGTCTACCGCCGCCACCTGGCCGCGCGCGGCGACGTGCAGATGGTGATGCTCGGCTATTCCGACAGCGGCAAGGACGGCGGCATCGCGGCCTCGCGCTGGGGCCTGCAGCGCGCCCAGGTGGAACTGCTGGAGGCGGCCGAGCAGCTGGGCATCCGGCTGACCTTCTTCCACGGCCGCGGCGGCTCGATCGTGCGCGGCGGCGGCAAGACCACCAAGGCGCTGGAGGCGGCGCCGCGCGGCAGCGTCGACGGGCGCCTGCGCGTCACCGAGCAGGGCGAGGTGATCCACCGCAAGTACGGCATCCGCGCGCTGGCGCTGCGCTCGATGGAGCAGATGGCCGGCGCGGTGCTGCTGTCGAGCCTGCGCCCGCGCGCGCCGGAGCCGCGCGAGGCGCAGTGGCGGCCGGTGATGGACGTGGTCGCCGAACACAGCTCGCATGCGTACCGCGATTTCGTCGGCGCGCCGGATTTCATGGCGTACTTCCGCCAGGCCACGCCGATCGACGTGATCGAGCGGATGACGCTGGGGTCGCGCCCCTCGCGCCGGCTCGGCCAGGACGCGGCGCTGTCGAACCTGCGCGCGATCCCGTGGGTGTTCGCCTGGAGCCAGGCGCGCGCGGTGATCCCGGGCTGGTACGGCGTGGGCAGCGGCCTGCAGGCGGCGGTGGAGGCCGGCCACGAGGAGCTGCTGCGCGAGATGGCGGCCGAGTGGCCGTTCTTCCGTACCTTCCTCGACGACATCGCGATGGTGCTGTCCAAGGGCGACCTCAACATCGCCGAGATGTTCTCGCGGCTGGCGGGCCCGCTGCACGAGCGGTTCTTCCCGCGCATCCGCGACGAGCTGGCGCTGACCAAGCGCTGGGTCAAGACCCTGACCAACCAGCAGTCGCTGCTGCAGCACGATCCGCGGCTGGCGTTGTCGATACGGCTGCGCAACCCGTACATCGACCCGATCAGCGTGCTGCAGGTGGACCTGCTGCGCCGCTGGCGCGAGACCGGCGGGGAGGACGAGGCGCTGCTGCGGGCCCTGGTGGCCTGCGTCAACGGCGTCTCGCAGGGCCTGCAGAACACGGGCTGAGGAGGCGATGCGCGGCGCCCGTACGGACGCAAGGCCGGCCATGTTCGGCCAGGGGCTGGCGCGACCGGACAAAATTGTCCGACAATGCGCGCCATGACGACCCCACGCACCGATGCCGCGCTGCGCCGCCGGCAGATCCTCGACGCCGCCGACGACGTGTTCAGCGAGCACGGCGTCCATGCGCCCCTCGAACTCGTGGTCGAGCGCTCCGGCCTGGGCCGGGCCACGCTGTACCGCAACTTCCCCGACCGCCTCGCGCTGATGACGGCGCTGATGGAACGCGGGATGGACGCGTTCGAGCGGGCCGCGCGCGACCTCGGCGACCGGCCGGACGCGCTGGGCGTGCTGCTGCACGACGCGGCCGAGTACATCGCCGAGTCGGCGCCGTTGGTGGATTTCTGGCGCACCATGGAACGCGACCATCCGGCCCTGGAGGGCGCCGACCAGCGCGCGCTGTCGATCTTCATGCCGTTCGTGCGCCGCGCGATCGACGCCGGCCTGTGCCGGCCCGACGTGGACGAGGAGGAGATGCTGCTGGTGATCGACATGCTCGGCGGCTGCGTGCGGGGCGCCGACGAAACCGAGCGGCGGCGCCTGGCGCATCGCTCCGCCGATCTGCTGATGCGCGCGCTGGGCATGTCGCCCGAGCCGCCGCCCCCGCGCAGGCACGCGTGACCCCGGCGCTGCGAAGGGCGGGGCGCTGGGCACTGCGCGTGGCGGTCGTCGCCGCCGGCGCGTGGAGCCTGCTGTCGATGTACTTCCTGATCCGCCACGACGCGCTGCTGCGCTGGGCGACGGTGGCGATCTGGGCCGGGCTCACCGCGGCCGCGCTGTGGGGACTGCGCCGCGGACGCGAGAACTGGGCGCTGCCGGGCATCTTCGCCCTGGCCTTCGCCGGCCTGCAGTACGGCTGGTGGTCGATGCAGCCCAGCCAGGACCGCGCATGGGCCGACGACGTCGCCGAGCGCTTGCGCCCGGAACTGCATGGCAGCCGCGTGGTGCTGCACAACGTGCGCGATTTCGACTGGCGCGGCGAGGACGACTACGGCATCCGCTGGGAGACCCGCGAGTACGACCTCGACCGGCTGGCGAGCGCGGACCTGGCGCTGTCGTACTGGATGGGGCCGGCCATCGCCCATACCCTGGTCTCGTTCGGGTTCGACGACGGTTCGCACGTGGTGTTCTCGCTGGAGATCCGCAAGGAGCGCGGCGAGTCGTTCTCGGCGCTGGGCGGGTTCTTCCGCATGTTCGAGGAAACCCTGGTCGCCGCCGACGAGCGCGACATCCTGCGCGTGCGCACCAACGCCCGCGGCGAGGACATGCACCTGTACCGGCTGGACATCCCGCGCGAAGGCCTGCGCAAGCTGTTCGTCGGCTACCTCGAGCGCGCGCGCGAGCTGGACCAGGCGCCGCGCTTCTACAACACGCTGACCAGCAACTGCACCACCATCGTGTTCGAGCTGGCCCGCCAGCTCGATCCCGGCCTGCCGCTGGACTGGCGGCTGCTGGCGTCGGGCTACCTGGCCGAGTACGCCTTCGACCAGCACGGCCTGCTGCCGGGCTATACCTTCGACCAGCTCGAGCGCGGCGGGCACATCACGGCGCGCGCGCGCGCGGCCGATCGCGATCCCGATTTCTCCGCGCGCATCCGCGCGGGCATGCCGCTGCGGCCGGCACAGGAGGTGCGATGAGGTTCCAGGCGATGGTGCGGGCGCTGGCGCTGGCCGCATTGCTGGCGGCGTCCGGCTGCGCGATGGTCACGGTGAAGTCGCGCGGTGCCGGCGACTACGTGGCGATCACGCGGGGCGACGTGCTGACCACCGACCGGCTCAGCGAAAGCGGGATCGAGACGCTGCGCGTGGCCGGCATCGAACCCAAGCCGTGCCGCGACGATCCGGCCGCCTGCGCCGCCCGGCTCGACGAGGTCTCCGGGCTCGGCGACGAGCGCCGCCTCGCCACCCAGGCCGAGTTGTGGATTGCCGAGGCGATCGCGCGCAACGGCCGCCAGCCGGCGAAGTCGATGGACGACGCGACGCTGCACGCCTGGCTCGAGGCGGCGCGGCATGCCTATGCCTACCTGTTCTTCACCGCGCGCACCCCGGGCGAGCGCGCCTTCGAGAACCGCCAGACCCAGGTCCGCGACTACTACAACTACGCCGTGCAGCAGGTGGTCGGCGAGGCGTTCCGGCGCTGGCGCTCGACTCCCCAGCCCCAGTCCAGCGAAAGCCTGGACATCGACGGCTGGCGGTTCAACACCGACCTGTCGGGTTTCCGCCTGCCCGGCGATACCGAGGTGCCGGAGGCCCTCTTCGACGCCAACAGCCTGCGCTTCGAAGGCCTGCGCAGCACCTATCGCCGCGACGGTTTCGGCGCCGAGCTGGTGGCCAAGGTGCCGCCCTCTGTGGTGGGCGATCCCACCGCCTCGCCGGTCGACCCCGCGGCCGGGGGCGACCAGGACCAAGGCCGGGGGCGCAACGGCGAACCGGATTTCAGCGAAATGCCGTACGCGCCGACGACGGCGCTGCTGCGCTTCCACGGCGCCACGCTGCAGGAGCTGTTGGCCACCCGGGAAGTGACCCTGGTGCCGTACGACCCGTACCGCAATGCCGAGGTGGTGCTGCACGGCCAGCACGTGCCGCTGGCGGCCAACTTCACCGCGGCGTACGGGCTGTGGCTGGCGCAGTCCGGGTTTGCCAGCCAGTCGCTGCGCTCGATGCTGGGCCGCAAGCGCGGCATCGACCGGCCGCACCTGTACCTGATGCAGCCCTACGATCCGGACCGGCGCATCCTGCTGCTGTTGCACGGGCTGGCATCCAGTCCCGAGGCCTGGGTCAACGTCGCCAACGAGATCATGGGCGACGAGGCGCTGCGGCAGCACTACCAGATCTGGCAGGTCTACTACCCGACCAATGCGCCGATTCCCTACAACCGCGCGCAGATCGAAGCGCTGGTGCAGCGTACGTTGAAGCATTTCGACCCCGGCGGCAGCGCCGCCGCCTCGCAGCACATGGTGTTGATCGGGCACAGCATGGGCGGCGTGATCGGGCGGTTGCTGGTGTCCTCGTCCGGCGAGGCCTTGTGGCAGTCGCTGATGGCCGATCGCCGGCTCGACGGCGAGCGCGGCCGCCGCATCCGCGAGCGGCTCTCGCCGCTGCTGCATTTCGAGCCGCTGCCGGAAGTGGACCGCGCGATCTTCATCGCCGCGCCGCATCGCGGCACGCCGATGGCCGAGGGCAAGCTCGGGCGCCTGGTCGGCCGGCTGATCCGCCTGCCGGTGACGCTGCTGCAGCGCTTCGGAGACGTGCTGCAGGACCTGGCCGGGCAGGACGGCAAGGGCGACAACGTGGTGCCCACCGGCATCGACAACCTGCGCGATACCGATCCGTTCATCCTCGCCAGCGAGAACCTGCCGATCTCGCCGCGCGTGCGCTACCACACCATCGTCGGCAAGGACGACGACCTGCCGCTGCAGGACTCCAGCGACGGCGTGGTGCCGTACCGCAGCGCCCATCTCGATGGCGCCGAGTCGGAGAAGGTGATCCCGTCCTGGCACAGCGTGCAGGAGACGCCGCAGGCGGTGCTGGAGATCCGGCGCATCCTCCGGGAACAGATGCGCACCGAGGCCGAAGGGGCCCGCTGAGCGAACTTCTTCGCGCCGCATCGACGATGCTGGCCTGGCGCTGAATCCAGCGCCGCGGGCGACGCTTGAAAGGCCGGAGCAGGCACCTATCTGCAGCGTCGCCAGCGCAACGCGCGCGGCCGCGCCGGAGCCTCCCGCGCGGGGGCTCCGGCGCGAGGCCGGGCGGCGTCGCGCATGGCGACGACCTGATCATCGAGGAGAGAACTGTCATGAGCGTCAGTCAGTTGATTCCTTGGAACCGGAACCGCGGAAACTCCCCGCAACCGTTGGCGCGCGACGCGCGCGATCCCTTCGTGTCGCTGCACCGGGAAATGAACCGGCTGTTCGACGAGCTGTGGCGGCAGGCCGACGAACTGCTGCCGCGCGGCGAGAACGCCGGCATGCCGGCCGCCGGCTGGCCCAGCGTGGACCTGGTCGAGCGCGATCGCGAGATCGTGGTGAGCGCCGAACTGCCCGGCCTGCAGGAGAAGGACGTCGAGGTGCTGGTCGAGAACGGCCAGCTGGTGCTGCGCGGCGAACGCCGCGGCGAGCGCGACGACCCGGCGCGCCGCATCGGCGAGCGTTGGTACGGCCGCTTCGAACGCCGCATCCCGCTGGACGTGGAAGTGGAAGTCGATGCGGCACGCGCCGAGTTCCGCGACGGCGTGCTGAGCGTGACCCTGCCCAAGAGCGGGAGCGCGCTGGCCAGGCCGGTACGCATCCCGATCGAAAGGGCGGCCTGAGCCGCCGCATCCGTTCCCTTCCCGTTCCTCTTCGTCGCCGGCGCGGGTCCGCCGCGCCGGTCCCAGCCTTCTTACCCCGGACCCATGCGTATCGCCCATATCGCCCCGCTCTACGAAGCGGTGCCGCCGCGCCTGTACGGCGGCACCGAACGCATCGTCGCCTATCTCGCCGACGCGCAGGTCGCGCTCGGCCATCACGTGACCGTATTCGCCAGCGCCGATACCCATACCCGCGCCGAACTGGTACCGGCGCGCGACTGCGCGATCCGGCTCGATCCGGCTCCATTGAAATCCGATATCGCCGCGCACCTGGCGATGCTGCACGAGGTCAGGCGCCAGGCCGACCGCTTCGACATCCTGCACTTCCATGTCGACCTGCTGCATTTCCCGTTCTTCGAGGACATGGCGGGGCGCACCCTGACGACCTTGCACGGGCGGCTGGACCTGAAGGACCTGCCGGCGGCCTACCGGCGCTGGCCGCGCTACCCGCTCGCCTCGATCTCCGACCAACAGCGCCGTCCGCTGCCCGACGCCAACTGGGTGGCCACCGTGCCGCACGGATTGCCCGAGGACCTGTACGGCCGGGCATCGCGGCCGACCGGCGACTACCTGGCGTTCCTGGGCCGGATCTCGCCGGAGAAGCGCCCGGACCGCGCCATCCGCATCGCGCGCCGCGCCGGCCTGCCGTTGCGCATCGCCGCCAAGATCGACGCCGCCGACGCCGACTACCACCGCCGGACCATCGCGCCGATGCTGCGCGAAGGCGGCGCCGAACTGGTCGGCGAGATCAACGATGCCGGCAAGCGCTACCTGCTCGGCCATGCGCGCGCGCTGCTGTTCCCGATCGACTGGCCCGAGCCGTTCGGCCTGGTGATGATCGAGGCGATGGCCTGCGGCACGCCGGTGATCGCCTGGGACCACGGTTCGGTGCGCGAAGTGGTCGAGGAGGGCGTCACCGGCTTCATCGTCGACTCGGAAGAGGCCGCGGCCGCGGCGGTCGCGCGCGCGGGCGAACTGGACCGCGCGCGGATCCGGCGCCGGTTCGAACAGCGCTTCGGCGCCACGGTGATGGCGCGGCGCTACCTGGAGGCATACCGCCGGCTGCTGGACGAGGAACGCGGACGCGCCGGGGCGGCCGGCGCATGGGACCTGCGCCACCTGCCGCCCGTGCACGCGGTGGCCGCCGCAGGCGAAGCCGCGCATGCCTGAGTTCGACGTCGCGCCGTCGGCGCAGGCCGGCGCCAGGCACGCGCTCAAGTGCGGCGACAGCTTCCTGGTCTGCGACGGCCGCGGCGACATCGTCGACGGCGAAGCCGACGGCCTCTACCGCGACGGCACCCGGGTGCTGTCGCGGCTGCGGCTGCGGCTCGGCGGGACCGAGCCGTCGCTGCTGAGCGCGGGCGTGAGCCAGGACAACGTGTTCCTGACCGTGCACCTGACCAACCGGCCGTTGCCGCCGCTGGGCGGCAGCGCGGCGGAGGAGGGCGTGATCCATGTCGAGCGCGCGCGCTTCCTGTGGGGCGAGCGGCTGTACGAGCGCATCGCCTGCCGCAACCACGGGCAGATGCCGCTGCGCTTCGGCCTGGCGCTGGAGTTCGGTGCCGACTTCCGCGACATGTTCGAAGTGCGCGGCGTGCAGCGCACCGGGCGCGGGCAGCACCAGCCCGCGCAGCTGCACGCGCAGGGCGTCGTCCTGGCCTATCTCGGCCTGGACGGGCAGCAGCGGCGCCTGAGCCTGGATTTCTCGCAGCCGCCGCGGCGGCTGTCGGACCAGCGCGCCGAATTCGAACTGGAGCTCGCGCCGGACGCGGACCACGTCCTCTACCTGGAAGCCGGCGCGGAAGCGCAGCGGCCGGACTGCGCGCGGTTCCGCCAGGCGGCGGCGCGCGCGCGGCGCGCGATGCGGGCGCGACGGCGCGTGGGCGCCCGGCCGCGCAGCAGCAATCGCCTGTTCAATGCGTGGCTGGAGCGCTCGCGCGCGGACATCGCCCTGCTCACCAGCGACCTGCCGACCGGGCCGTACCCCTACGCGGGCATTCCCTGGTTCTCCACGCCGTTCGGCCGCGACGCGGTGGTGACGGCGTTGCAGACGCTGTGGCTGGATCCGTCGCTGGCGCGCGGCGTGCTCGCCTACCTGGCGCGGCACCAGGCGCAGGAGACCTCGAGCTTCCGCGACGCCGCCCCCGGCAAGATCCTGCACGAGGCCCGCAAGGGCGAGATGGCGGCGCTGGCCGAGCTGCCGTTCGGCCGCTACTACGGCGGCGTGGACACCACGCCGCTGTTCCTGGTCCTGGCCGGCGCCTACCACGCGCGCACCGCCGACACGGGCTTCATCGAGGACCTGTGGCCGTCGCTGGTCGCCGCCGCCGGCTGGATCGAGCGCAGTTGCCGGGCCGACCGCGACGGCCTGCTCGCCTACCACCGCGGCGAGCCGGGCGGCCTGCTCAACCAGGGCTGGAAGGACAGCGGCGATGCGATCTTCCATGCCGATGGCCGGATCCCGCCGGGGCCGATCGCGCTGGTGGAGGTGCAGGGCTATGCCTGCGCCGGACTGCAGGCCTTGGCGGAACTGGCGCAACTGCGCGGGCGGGAGGCGGACGCGGCGCATTGGCGGCGGCAGGCGCGCGCATTGCGCGAACGCACCGAACAGGTGTTCTGGGACCCAGGGCTGGACTTCTACGCCATCGCGCGGGACGGCGAGGGACGCCGCTGCCGGGTGAAGGCGTCCAACGCCGGCCACCTGCTGTTCGCCGGCGTCGCCGCACCCGAACGCGGCCGCGCGGTGGCGATGCAGCTGGCCGGGCGCGCCTTCGATGGCGGGTGGGGCGTGCGCACGCTGGCCATCGGCCAGGCCCGCTACAACCCGATGTCCTACCACAACGGTTCGGTCTGGCCGCACGACGTCGCCCTGTGCGCGGCCGGCCTGGCGCGCTACGGCGAACGCGAGGCCGCCGTGCGCCTGCTGGAGGAGATGTTCGACGCCGCGGTCCATTTCGACATGCGCCTGCCCGAGCTGTTCTGCGGTTTCCCGCGGTTGCCGGGACAACCGCCGATCGCCTATCCGGTGGCCTGCCTGCCGCAGGCATGGGCGGCCGGTTCGGTGTTCATGCTGCTGCAGGCCTGCCTGGGCATCCGCATCGAAGCGGCGCGCGCGATGGTGGAGATCGACCATCCCCGCCTGCCCGAAGGCGTGGACCGCCTGCAGCTGCGCGGCCTGCAGGTCGGGCAGGAACGCCTGGACCTGAGCTTCGAGCGCAGCGGCCGCCGCGTGCTGGTCGCGCGCGACGGCGGCGCCGGCATCGGCCTGAGCGTCCGCCTGTAGGCGGCGCCAGGCCCTGGCGAGCTCGTCAGTCCGCCTGCAGGGTGGCCGGATCGGGGCCGAGCCGGCGGCCGACATCGAGTTCGGCGATCCGCGCCAGGTCGGATCCGTCGAGCGCGAAGTCGAAGATCGCCGCGTTCTCGGCGATGCGCGAAGGCGTGACCGACTTGGGGAACACCACCAGGCCCAGTTGCACGTGCCAGCGCAGGATCACCTGGGCGGGCGTCTTGCCGTGCTTGCCGGCGATCTCGCGCAGGCGGGCATCGCCGAGCAGCTCGCCGCCCTGGGCGAGCGGGCTCCACGATTCGGTGGCGATGCCGTGCGCGGCGTCGTAGGCGCGCAGTTCCTTCTGCTGGAACAGCGGGTGCAGTTCGATCTGGTTGACCGCCGGCACGACGCCGGTGGCCTCGACGATGCGGTCGATGTCCTGCGGGCGGAAGTTGGAAACGCCGATCGAGCGCGCCTTGCCGTCCTCGCGCGCGCGGACCAGCGCCTTCCAGGTATCGACGAACTTGCCGTCGGCGGGGCAGGGCCAGTGGATCAGGTACAGGTCCACGTAGTCCAGCGCGAGCTTGCGCAGGCTGGCGTCGAGCGCCTTCAGCGCGCGGTCGTAGCCCTGGTCGGCGTTCCACAGCTTGGTGGTGATGAACAGTTCGCCGCGCGGCAGGCCGGATGCGGCGACGGCCTGGCCGACGCCTTCCTCGTTGCGGTAGATCGCGGCCGTGTCGACGTGGCGGTAACCCAGTTCGAAGGCCGTGCCGACCACGCGGGCGGTCTCTTCGGCGGGCGTCTGCCAGACGCCCAGGCCCAATTGCGGGATCGAGCGGCCATCGTTAAGGGGCACGGAGGGAATCGTGGACATGGAGGCTCCCGGGGCAAAGCGTTGATGGTAGACGCAACCGCGGCGATGCTCCGCGAAACGCTGGGTTGCGAGGGGGCAACGCCGCGCGGCTTGTGCCGACTTCCGCGTCGTGTTGGGCGGAAAATGCGCAAAACCTCGCGCTGACATCGTTGTCACACAACTGCAAGCACGCCTGCGAACAATTGCGCGCCGCCATCGCCCGGCGGTGCTGGCATCCCCCTTCGCCTCGCCCGGCGGACCGTTCCGCCGTGGCCATTTTCGTCCGGTATTCCCCCATGCCCCATTCGATCCATTTCCAGAGCCGCCTTTCGCGTGCCGTCGTCGCCGCGCTGCTCGGCGTCGCGCCGGTGGTCCACGCGCAAGCGCAGGATGCCGCACAGGACGCGGAAACGTCCGCCACGCCATCCTCCGCCAAGACCCTGGACAAGGTCACCGTCGCCGCCACCCGCTACAACGCCACCGACATGCAGATGGCCGCGGACAACACCGCCAGCGTGCTGTCGGCCGACGACCTGAAGTACACCGCCGTGCACAACATCGCCGAGGCGCTCGGCCTGATGCCCGGCGTCAGCGTGATCAACACCGGGCAGTCCTACTTCGGCGGCATCGATGGCGCCGCGCGCGGCGAAGGCATGTTCGCCTCGGTGCGCGGCCTCAACGCCGAGTACAACGTCAACCTGATCGACGGCGTCAACGTCGCGCAGGGCATGCCGTACAGCCGCAGCGTGCAGTTGAGCCTGCTGCCGCCGTCCGGACTGCAGACGATCGTGCTCAACAAGACCTCGACCGCGGCGATGGACGGCGATGCGATCGGCGGCACCATCGATTACCGCACCCCGACCGCGTTCGACTACGGCGAGGCGCAGGGCGGCAGCGTCACCGCCAGCGGCCGCCTGGAAAGCCGCGCCCGCGACTACGACCAGGACGGCCTGGGCGGCGGCCTGGCCGGGGAGTACCACTTCCGCTTCGGCGAGGACAACCAGTTCGGCTTCTACGCCAGCGCGTACTACGACGAGCGCAGCTACGTGAACAGCGAGGTCGCCGGCGCCACCACCGCCAGCAACGACGGGTCCTGGGAGTTCGCGCGCACCAACGCCAAGGGCGCGCTGGCCGACGGCTACGATCCGCAGCAGTCGCTGATGGGCACCGGCCTCAACGTCGGCTATTCCGAAGGCACCACGCGCCGCCACGGCGGCAACGCCTCGTTCGACTGGCGCGTCGACCCGACCTTGCACCTGTATGCGCGCGCCACCTACGCCTACGCCAAGACCGAGCAGAACACCGGCTACTCGCAGCTGATCCCTGGCGACGTGAGCTACGTCGCCACCGGCACCGACGGCGTGTACCAGCCGCGGATCGGCAACTACTCGGTGCGCTACTGGTACGAGACCAACCCGGAGGTGGCCGACCTGGCCACGTTCCAGGTCGGCGCCGACAAGCAGGCGGGCAACTGGACGTTCTCGCCGAACGTGTTCTACAGCTTCGGCGACAACGACCGCCCCGACCACATCGAGATCTCCGCGCGCACCAACCAGTATTCCGACGGCGCCAATCCCCGCTACGGCGCCAACCAGTTCCTGGGCTACGACAGCGACGGTTTCCCGGTCCCGCTGCTCACGCCGGAAATGCGCCAGCGCCTCAACGACATCGGCGGCCTGTATGCGCGCCGCACCGGCCAGCTGACCAAGGAGTACAGCGGCCAGGACAAGGGCGGCGCCAAGTTCGACGTGCGCTACGACTTCGAGCAGGGCGCGCTGCAGAACGTGCAGTTCGGGGCGAAGTACGTGGACAGCTCGCGCACCTTCACCAGCCGCGACTGGACGACCGCCAAGTACACCGACGGCACCCTGCTGCGCGACACCGGCCTGGTCACCGGCGAGTACGACGCGGTGTACCCGGGCAAGTACGACTGGAGCACGGTCAAGCTCAGCAATTCCGGGCTGAAGAACCTGATCGCGCGGAACCTCACCGCCGATAGCTTCGATACCTGCGGCAGCCTGTACGTCAACAACTACAACTGCAACACGATGCGCGGCACCGAGGCGGTGTCCTCGGCCTACGTGATGGCGAACCTGCGCTTCGGCGACCTGGAGATCATCCCCGGCCTGCGCTACGAGCACACCTCGATCCGCAACACCTTCTGGGTGATGCCGGAGGACGCCGACGGCAACGAAGTCGCCGGCCACTTCGACAACAACCGCACGCGCTACAACGAACTGCTGCCGAGCGTGTTCCTGAACTGGCGCCCGAGCGACCGCAGCGTCTACCGCGCGTCGGCGTGGACCAGCTACACGCGCCCGGCATTCGTGCAGCTCGGCGGCGGCGTGTCTTCCGACGTTTCCGAAGACGGCGTGACCACCATCACCGAGGGCAATCCGAACCTGAAGCCGATCAAGTCGGTCAACCTCGACATGTCCGGCGAATGGCAGAACGATGCCGGCGGCCACGCGATGCTCGCGGTCTACTACAAGCACCTGAGCGACTACATCTACGAGAGCGGTTCGAACGCGGCCAACGCCGGCGACTTCCAGGGCGACGGCGGCGTCATCCACAGGCGCCCGCAGAACGGCGGCGACGGCGAGGTGTACGGGCTGGAGGCCGCGCTGCGCCAGCGCTTCCAGGGCTTGCCGCCGCTGCTGGACGGCCTGGGCGTGAGCCTCAACGCCACCCGCCAGAAGACCCATGTCGATCTCGGCATGGAAGGCTTCCACGACGAGCGCATCCAGAACGCGCCGGACCTGATGGCCAATGCCGAGCTGTTCTACGAGCACGGCCCGTTGTCGGTGAACCTGATCTACCACTACTCCGGCGAGTTCATCTCGGCCTACGACTACCTGCGCCAGGGCGCGAAGTGGGACGACCTGTGGGTCAAGCCGAGTTCGCGCCTCGACCTGCACGTCGGCTACGCCTTCGGCGAACGCTGGCGCGCGGACCTGTCGGTGGCCAACCTGACCAAGCGCGTGAGCTACTGGGCGCATGTCGGCCACAACAGCACGGCGCTGTCGGACATCGTGGATTCCGGCATGACCAGCCTGCTGACGGTCAAATATGCCTTCTGAGGAAAGGCGCCCGGACCGTCGCCGCCGCGTCCATGGCGCGCTCGCGCTGCTGCTGGCCTGCCTCGCACCGCTGCCGGCGTGGGGCAGGCCCGCGCCCCCGGATTGGCGACTGGAGCGCATCGTGCTGGTGGCCCGGCACGGCGTGCGCGCGCCGTTGGACGGCGAGGCCGCCGCGGCGCGCTACGCCGACGCGCCCTGGCCGCACTGGGACACGCCGGCCAGCCTGCTGACCCCGCACGGTCGCGAGGCGGTGCGCCTGAGCGGCGCCTACCTGCGGCAATGGCTGCGGCAGGCAGGCACGCTGCCGCACGAGGGTTGCCCGGCCGCGGGCGCCGTCGAGATGTGGGCCAATACCGACGCGCGCACCATCGACAGCGGGCAGCTGCTGGCGGATGCGCTGGCACCGGGATGCGGGCTCGTCGCCGGCCATCGCGCGCCGGGCAGCGACGATCCGCTGTTCCGTCCGGTCGAGGCCGGCGCGGTCGCTTTCGACGCACGCGCGGCGGTCGCTTCGATCCAGCGCGAGAATGGCGGGCCGGCCGCGCTGGCGGCCGCGCACCGCGAAGAGCTGGCGGCGATGCAGGCCTTGCTGGGCTGCGGGCCGCGCTGCGATTTCGCGGCGATGCCGTCGTCGCTGGCACCGTCGGCGAACGGGCGCGGGCTGTCGTTGAAGGGGCCGGTCGACCTCACGTCGGGTACCGGCGAGGTGTTCCTGCTGCAGTACGCCGAGGGCCTGCCGCTCGACCAGGTGGCCTGGGGGCGTGCCACGCCGGCGCGGCTCGAGGCGGTCTCGCGCCTGCACGCGCTGCTGTTCGATGTCCACGCGCGTCCGCGCTACATGGCCTCGCGCGCCGGCGCGCCGCTGGCGCGCGAGGTCCTGGCGCGGCTGGGCGAGGGCGATGCGCCGACGGTGTCGCTGTTCGTCGGCAGCGATACGCACATCGCCGCGCTGGCCAGCCTGCTGGGCGTGCATTTCCACCTGCCGGGCTATGGCGCGGACGATCCGCCGCCGGGCGGGATGCTGGCGCTGGAGCGCTGGCGCGACGGCACCAGCGGAGCGCGCTACGTGCGCGTGGAGTACCTGGCGCAGTCGCTGGACCAGCTGCGCGAACTGCGGCGGCTGGACCTGGCGCATCCGCCGTTGCGGCAGGCGCTGGCGCCGGCGGTGTGCGGAAAGGCGGCGACATCGATGGGGTGCCCGCTGAAGGCATTCGTCACCCAGCTGCGCGCAGCCGCGCAACCTGCATCGCCATAGCGGCATCGCTAAACTCTTGTAGGAAAGCCGCTCTTGCGGGAGCGGTTTCAGCCGCGATGGGTTTTCCCGGTAACGCTCCCCCAAAAGCGGCGCCTGCAGGGCATTGCGATTTCAGATCGCCGCGACCGGCGCCTCCGGCATCGAGGTCAGCAGTTCGCGGTGGCGCTGTTCCATCTCCTGGCGCAGCTGCCGGCGGATCTGCGCGGCGGCGTGGCGGCGCCTCTCGTCGGCGTTCTGCGGCTCCAGCGGCGGCACCGGCGTGGGCTTGCCCTCGTCGTCGACCGCGACCATGGTGAAGAAGCAGCTGTTGGCGTGGCGCACGCTCTGCTTGCGGATGTCCTCGGCCACCACCTTGATGCCGACTTCCATCGACGAAGTGCCGGTGTAGTTGACCGATGCCAGGAAGGTGACCAGTTCGCCCACCGCGATCGGCTCGCGGAACATCACCTGGTCCACCGAGAGCGTCACCACGTAGCGGCCGGCGTAGCGGCTGGCGCAGGCGTAGGCGACCTGGTCGAGCAGGCGCAGGATCGCGCCGCCGTGGACCTTGCCGGAGAAGTTGGCCATCTCCGGCGACATCAGCACGGTCATGGACAGCTGGTGGGACTTGAGCTCGGACATCGGGGCGTGCGCCGCTGGAGGTGAGGGCCGCAGGCTAACCGAGTGCTCGCCCCGGTCGCCAGCGCCGGCGTGGACGGCCTCGTCCGGCACGGGTAACCGCACCCGGCGCGCGCCGGCCCAAAAAGAAAGGCCGCCTGGAGGCGGCCTTCCTTCGACCGGCGCGCGGCCGGACCGGCTTACTTCAGCTTGGCGTCGGCGCGCAGCGCCTCGGCCTTGTCGGTCTTCTCCCACGAGAACGCGGTGGCAGTGACGGTCTCGCCGGCGCCGTTGACGTAGGTGAACTCCTTCGGCTTGCGACCGAAGTGGCCGTACGAGGCGGTCGGCTGGTACATCGGGTGGATCAGGTCGAGCATCTTGATGATGCCGTACGGGCGCAGGTCGAAATGCTTGCGGATCAGCTTCTCGATCTTGTCGTCCGGGATCTTGCCGGTGCCGAAGGTGGTCACCGAGATCGAGGTCGGCTCGGCCACGCCGATCGCGTAGGACACCTGCACCTCGCAGCGGTCGGCCAGGCCGGCGGCCACGACGTTCTTGGCGACGTAGCGCGCGGCGTAGGCGGCCGAGCGGTCGACCTTGGACGGGTCCTTGCCCGAGAACGCGCCGCCGCCGTGGCGGGCCCAGCCGCCGTAGGTGTCGACGATGATCTTGCGCCCGGTCAGGCCGCAGTCGCCCACCGGGCCGCCGATCACGAACTTGCCGGTCGGGTTGATGTGGAACTTGGTGCCCTTGTGCAGCCACTTGGCCGGCAGCACCGGCTTGAGGATCTCCTCGCGCACGGCCTCGATCAGGTCCTTCTGCTTCACGCCCGGGTCGTGCTGGGTGGACAGCACCACGGCGTCGATCGCGGTCGCCACGCCGTCCTCGTAGCGCAGGGTGACCTGCGACTTGGCGTCCGGGCGCAGCCACGGCAGCGGCGAGTTCTTCTTCTTGCGGATCTTGGCCTGCTGCTCGACCAGGCGGTGCGACAGGTGGATCGCGGCCGGCATGAAGCTGTCGGTCTCGTTGGTGGCGTAGCCGAACATCAGGCCCTGGTCGCCGGCGCCCTGTTCCTCGGGCTTCTTGCGGTCCACGCCCTGGTTGATGTCCGGGGACTGCTTGCCGATCAGGTTGAGCACGCCGCAGGTGGCGCCGTCGAAGCCGACGTCGCTGGAGTCGTAGCCGATATCCAGGATCACCTTGCGGGTCAGCGCCTCCAGGTCGATCCAGGCCGAGGTGGTGATCTCGCCGGCGACGATGGCCACGCCGGTCTTCACCAGCGTCTCGCAGGCCACGCGGGCGCGGGCGTCCTGGGCCAGGATGGCATCCAGCACCGCATCGGAGATCTGGTCGGCGATCTTGTCCGGATGGCCTTCGGAGACCGATTCGGAAGTGAACAGGTAGCTGGACATCAGCCTATATCCCTTGATTCGGATGAAAAGATGGGCGCGCATGATACACGCGCCGGGGCGGTCGTGCATTGTGCCGTGCCCGAGGTTGCACCGGGGTTAAGTCCGCCGGGCGCCGCGAGGCGGGACGCCGGCGCCGTCACGGAACTGCCTTGCCGCTGCAACATGACCGTCGCCACCGCTCCGGAGCATGGGCGCAACGGGGAATGGAGATGCCGCGATGGCGACACTGCTTGAGCAGACCCTGCAGCAACGGTATCCGGGCTTGTTCAACGGGCGCAGGGCGAAACTGGTGAGGCCGCTGCTGCGCGGCTTCGGGCGCTGGTCGGGCCTGGGACAGGCCGAGCGCTTCCTGGCCGACCGGCCCGAACTGCGCGGGCTGGATTTCGTGCGTGCCGCGCTGGACTTCCTGAGGACCACTTGCGAAGTGCCGGCGGCGGACCTGCAGCGCATCCCGCGCCAGGGCCGGGTGCTGGTGCTGGCCAACCACCCCTCCGGCGCGCGCGACGCGCTGGCGCTGCTGGAAACCATCGGCCGCGTGCGCCGCGACGTGTGCATCGTCGCCAACGACTGGCTGGAAGTGATCGAACCGCTGCGCGAGCTGCTGCTGCCGGTGCGCATCCTCGGCGGCCAGCCCTCGCGGACCAGCCTGCTGGCGGTGGAAGAGGCGCTGCGCCAGGAGCGCTGCGTGATCGTGTTCCCGGCCGGCGAGGTCTCGCGGCTGGGCTGGCGCGGCGTGCAGGACGGGCGCTGGCGGCGCGGCGTGCTGCATTTCGCCCGCCGCACCGGCGCACCGGTGCTGCCGGTCTGTGTGCAGGCGCGCAATTCCGCGCTGTTCTACGGGGCCTCGGCGGTGTTCAAGCCGGCCGGCACCGCGCTGCTGGCGCGCGAGACGCTGGCGCGCCGGCGCCCGCAGCGCGTGCGGCTGCACATCGGCGAGCCGCGCCGCCTGCCCGAGGACGGCAGCGACGACCAGCGCGAGCTGCACGCGCTGCGCCGCGAACTGTATGCGCTGGGCCGCCTGGCCGGCGGCTGCCGCGCCGAACCGCTGGCCGAGGCGCTGCCGCCTGGGCAGGTGCTGGAGGGCATCGCAGGGCTGGAGCTGCTCGGCCACACCCTCGACGGCAAGGAGGTGCGCTACGGCAGGCTGGCCGCGGAGGCGCCGCTGCTGCTGGAGATCGGCCGGCTGCGCGAACTGACCTTCCGCGAGGTGGGCGAGGGCACCGGCCTGTCGCGCGACCTCGATCGCTACGACGCCTGGTACGAGCACATCGTGCTGTGGGACGGCGCTGCCGGCCGCATCGTCGGCGCCTACCGGGTCGCGCGCTGCGCCGGCCTGCTCGCGCAGCGGGGCCTGGCCGGGCTGTACACCGCCAGCCTGTTCGACTACGACGAGGCGATGGTGCCGCGGCTGGCGCAGGCGCTGGAACTGGGCCGCAGCTTCGTGGTGCCCGACTATTGGGGCAGCCGCAGCATCGACTACCTCTGGCAGGGCATCGGCGCCTACCTGCGCCGGCACCCGCGCCTCCGCTACCTGGTCGGGGCGGTCTCGATCAGCGCCGCGCTGCCGCCGGCGGCGCGCGCGCAGATCGTCGCGTACTACCGCCACTACCACGGCGATGCCGGCGAGGGCGCCGCCGCCAAGCGCCCGTTCGCGCCCGACATCCCCGAGGCGCTGTTCGCCGAACTGGACGCGGCCACCGCGTTCCGCGTGCTCAAGGACAACCTCGACGCGCTCGGCGCGGCGGTGCCGATGCTCTACAAGCAGTACGTGGAACTGTGCGAGCCCGGCGGCGCGCGCTTCCTCGCCTTCGGCGTGGATCCCGATTTCAACGACGCGGTGGACGGCCTGATCGAGGTCGACCTGCACCGGCTCAAGCCGAAGAAGCGCGAGCGCTACCTGGGTACCCGCCACGAAGAGGAGGCCGTCGCATGAACGTCCTGACGCTGGAGCCCGCGCGCCGCGCGGTGTTCGTTTCCGACCTGCACCTCGGCTCCCGCCATTGCCATGCCGCGCAGATCGCCGATTTCCTCGGCCGCCTGCGCTGCCGCACGCTCTACCTGGTCGGCGACGTCGTCGACCTGTGGTGGATGTCGCAGCGCCGCGCGCACTGGGATGCGGCGCACCAGCGCGTGGCCGACGCGCTGCATGCGCTGGCGCGGGCCGGCACCGAGATCATCTACGTGCCGGGCAACCACGACCGTGCGATCCGCCGCTTCTGCGGCCTGGCGCTGCCGATGACGCAGGTGCGCCGCCGCGCCATCCACGTCACCGCGGACGGCCGCCGCCTGCTGGTCACGCACGGCGACGACTACGACGCGCAGACCCATTTCGGCGGCCTGCAGGAAAAGCTCGGCGACTGGCTCTATTACCGCATCCTCACCGGCAACAAGCTCACCAACCACATCCGCCACCGGCTCGGCCTGCGCTACTGGTCGCTGGCCGAATACCTCAAGCGCCAGAGCGGCGCGGCCGAGCGCTACATCGCCCGCTTCGTCGACGCCGGCCTGGCCGATGCGCGCCGGCGCGGCCTGGACGGCATCGTCTGCGGCCACATCCACCGCGCCGCGCTGCTGGAACGCGACGGCCTGATCTACGCCAACGACGGCGATTGGGTGGAAAGCCTGACCGCGCTGTGCGAGAACCCCGACGGCACGCTGCAACTGGTCACCCATACCGGCCAGGTCCTGAAGGAAATCGCGCCGCGGGCCCGGGCCGGCGCCGGGCAAGCCTGGCCGCGGGTGGCCTGAAGTAATCCATCCAGCCGGGCAGGGCGCCATTTCCATCCGTGGATTGCCTGCATTTTTGTGTGAATTAATTGGATTTTTATTGAATCGTTCCCTGGGTGGAACGATCCATTGCCGGATTGCCCCCTAGGCGTCTTCGCAAGCCTCCCTATCCTCTTGGCCAGCCGGATGCGCCTGTCGCGCATCCCCCAATCCCCCAAGAGGATGCAAGCGATGACCAACAAGGCGCTCGAAGCGATCAGCAAACGCCGCACCCAGTACGCGCTCGGCAGGCAGCTGCCGATCGGCCAGGAAGAAACCGCCACCCTCATCAAGGAGGCGATCCGCCAGGCGCCGTCCTCGTTCAACTCGCAGAGCTCGCGCGCGGTGATCCTGTTCGGCGCGCAGAGCGTGAAGTTCTGGGAGCTGGTGAAGGACGCGCTGCGCAAGATCGTGCCGGCCGACAGCTTCGCCCAGACCGAGCAGAAACTGGACGGCTTCGCCGCGGGCGCCGGCACCGTGCTGTTCTTCGAGGACCAGGACGTGGTCAAGGGCCTGCAGGAGCAGTTCACCCTGTACGCCGACAACTTCCCGATCTGGTCCGAGCACTCCACCGGCATGGCCCAGCTCGCGGTCTGGACCACGCTCGCCGATGCCGGCATCGGCGCCAGCCTGCAGCACTACAACCCGATCGTGGACGAGGCCGTGCGCAAGGAGTGGAACGTGCCGGCGTCGTGGAAGCTGCGCGCGCAGATGCCGTTCGGCTCCAACGAGGCGCCGATCGGCGATAAGAGCTTCATCGAGGACGAGAAGCGCTTCATCGTCGCGGCCTGAGGCCGATGCGGCCGGGGCGGTGCGAAGCGCGCGCCCCGGCCACCTCCGGCGCCGACCACGGCAGGGCCAGGGCCACCCGGGCGCCGGACCCGAACGGGGCGTACGCCGCGGCTACGCGGCGGCCGACAGCACGTCGCCGGCGATCAGCCGGTCGAAGTAGCCGGCGGTCAAGCGCAGCTGTTCCTCGGCGGTTTCCGCGCGGTTGACCACCGCGCGGAACGCGCCGCTCTCCGGATGATCCTTCGCGTACCAACCCAGGTGCTTGCGCGCGATGCGCACGCCCTGCAGTTCGCCGTAGAAGGCATGCAGTTCGCGCAGGTGCCCGAGCAGGATCTCGCGCACCTCCGGCAACGGCGGCGGCGGCAGTTCCTCGCCGGTGGCGAGGTAATGGGCGACCTGGCCGAAGATCCACGGCCGGCCCTGGGCGGCGCGGCCGATCATCACCGCGTCCGCGCCGGTCTGGCGCAGCACCTGTTCGGCCTTGCGCGGCGAGTCGATGTCGCCGTTGGCCACCACCGGGATCGACAGCTGGGCCTTGATCGCGGCGATGGTCTCGTACTCGGCCTGGCCGGTGTAGTGCTGGTCGCGGGTGCGCCCATGCACCGCCAGCGCGGCGATGCCGCTCTGCTCGGCGATGCGCGCGATCGCCGGTCCGTTGCGATGGTCGCAGTCCCAGCCGGTGCGGATCTTCAGCGTCACCGGCACCTGCACGGCGCCGACGACGGCTTCCAGGATCCGCGCCACCAGCGCCTCGTCGCGCATCAGGGCCGAGCCGGCCCAGGCGTTGCAGACCTTCTTGGCGGGGCAGCCCATGTTGATGTCGATGATCTGGGCACCATGGTCGACGTTGTAGCGCGCGGCCTCGGCGAGCTGCCGCGGTTCGGTGCCGGCGATCTGCACGCTGATCGGGTCGGGTTCGCCGGCGTGGTCCATGCGCGTGCGCGACTTGCGGGTGTTCCAGAAGCGCGGGTCGCTGGTCGTCATCTCCGACACGGCCAGGCCGGCGCCGAGCCGTTTGCACAGTTGGCGGAACGGTTTGTCGGTGACGCCGGCCATGGGGGCCAGGATCACCTTGGGTTCGATCGGGTAGGGGCCTATGCGCATGGGGCGCATTGTACTGGGAGTGTCGTGGCGGAGCTTTTTTCCTTCTCTCTTCGGCGTTCAGGCGCGAAGTCTTCCCTTCTCCCTCCGGGGTGAAGGCGTGTTGCTTGCGAACCATGGGTTCGCATACGTCTGAACGCCTGGCGCGCTGCGCCAGGCCGGGGCGCGAAGCGAGGTGCCCCGCAGGGGCGGATGAGGGTACGGGCGAAGCCTCGTGATCTCCATTGCTGTCATTCCCGCGAAGGCGGGAAGCGCTTCCCAGCAGCCGAAGCGCTTCACAACAGCCG
Organism: Pseudomonas sp. Hp2; assembly: GCF_006386585.1. NCBI lineage: Bacteria > Pseudomonadati > Pseudomonadota > Gammaproteobacteria > Pseudomonadales > Pseudomonadaceae > Pseudomonas > Pseudomonas sp. Hp2. The sequence continues at coordinate 708,501 of NZ_VAHJ01000003.1, read as the reverse complement.
AATGGCTGGTCATGGCTGATCAAGCACACCCCGCCTACGCGCCCGCAGCTACGCTGCGGGTTCGCGGAGCCAATGGGATTTTCGGACGCGACTTCCTGTCGCGGCCGAAAACGGCGCACTCGTCCGCTACGCGGACGAGCCCGGGGCATTCGCCGCGCGGCGAATGCCCGCCCGCCGGGGCGAAGCGGTGCTTCGCCTTTTCCGGCGAGCCCCTGTGCGCCGCCCTTCGGGTGTTTCCCATTGTCTCCGCCGCTTCGGAGGGGCCCCGGTAAGCCAAAAGCTCAAAGCAAAATCACGAGCAACAGCAACAGCAACAGCAACAGCAACAGCAGAACCCGTCGTCGGGTGCGCTAATGAATTGCTGCAGGTGAATCTCTGCAGGGCTTATCCATCAGCCCTGTCGCATCACCACCGCAATCCACTCAGAACCGGTTGCCCCAGCTCACCGTCAGCACCCGGCCGCGACCGGCGGTGTAGGTGTCGTTGCGCGGGGTCGTCTGCGAGTAGTAGGTCACGTACTGCTCGCCCAGCAGGTTCTCCACGCCCAGGTTGAGGCGGCCCAGCGGCAAGGCGATGGTGGCCTGCAGGTCGAGCGTGGCGTAGCCGTCGAAGCGGCCCACCTCGGTGCCGCGCAGGTCGAAGCGGCGGCTGATCGCGCGGTTGCCCTGCAGGCGGGTCGAGAAGCCCGGGGTCCACTGTTGCTGCCAGAACGCGGTGACGCGGTCCGGGCTGACGTTCGCGCCGGGCATGTCGCTGTCCACGCGGTCGTCGCCGTCGCTGTCGTAGCGCGCCACGGTCGTGGCATAGGCGGCGCCGACGCGGCCGCGCTCGGAGAATTGCCAGGCGACGTTGCCCTCGAAGCCGCGGATCTCGGTGCGCTCGCGCGCGACGCGGTAGCTCTGGATGGCCGGATCGTAGTCGAGCCGGGTGCCGCGGTCCGCGTCGGACCAGTAGTAGGCCGCGTGCACCTGCCAGCGGCCGTCGTCGTAGTCCACGCCCACTTCCCGGTTGTCCGAGATCACCGGGCGCAGGTCGACCAGGTTGTCCACGCGCTGGTCCGGGACGTTGATCGAACGCAGCACGCGGCCGATGTCGGCGACGGTGTAGCCCTCGGAGTACGAGACGTACAGCTTCAACGCATCGGTGGCCTCCCAGACCAGGCCGGCGTTGGGCAGCGTTTCGTGGGTGGTGGGCTTGCCGCCGCGCACGAACTGGCCGCCGTTGTTGCTGGGGATGGTGGTGAAGTCGTCGACCTCCAGCTCGCCATGCTCGTAGCGCAGGCCGGCGGTGAGCAGCCATTGCGGGGCCAGGCGCCATTCGGTCTGCACGAACGGCGACAACGAGGTGTAGGTGGTCGCCGGCACCCATTTCAGGCCGCTGTGCACCAGTTCCTGGTAGGTGCGGTCGCGCGCCAGGTCCAGGCCGAAGGTGGCGCGCAGCGGCAGGCCGAACAGCTCGCCGCGCGACCAGCTGGTCTTGGCGCCGTACTTCTCCGAGGCGTTCTGCGACTGGTCGACGACGTTGCGGCCGTCGTTCCAGAGGTTGGTGAAGGCGGTCGAGCCGTACAGCCCCTTGAAGTCCACCCAGTACGCCTGCGCCTGCAGGTAGCCGCCGCCGAGCGCGGTGTCGCTGTAGTCCAGCGCCAGCGAAGTGGAGCGGTTGCGCGGCGCGTCGGCGTCCTTGCGGCCGCGGCGGGAGGTGGCGAGCTGGCCGGTGGCGGGGTTCCCGTTGACGGTGAGGTAGTCGTTGTCGCCCTGCAGCTCGTAGTAGTTGGTGGTCAGCTGCAGGCGGCGCCGATCGTCGATGTTCCAGCCGGCCTTGGCGAACGCGCTGTGGCTGCTGGCGTCCATCAGGTCGCCCTGCACGTCGTTGACCGCGATCGCATGGCCGTCGCCGTCGTAGTACAGGCCTTCCTTCGCGTAGGAGGCGCCGCCGACGAAATCGAACGCGCCCTGGCGCGTGCCGAACAGGTAGGAGCCGCGGTAGCCGGTGCTGTCGCTCTCGTGCGGCAGCGCGCTGCTGGCGCCGAGGTTGACCTCCTGGAAGGTCTGCCCGTCCTGGCGCGGGGCGCGCTTGGTGATGATGTTGATGATGCCGCCGGAAGCGCCCAGTCCCTGCAGCGCGTTGGCGCCGTGGATCACCTCGATGCGCTCGATCATCGCCGGATCGATGGTGTGGCCGTCGCGGCCGCCCTCGCGCAACGGGGTGGACTGCGGCACGCCGTCCACCAGGTACAGCGGCTTGCGCCCGCGCAGCGTCTCGCCGGCGTTGGTGAGCTTCTGCCGGCTCGGCGAGAAGGAGGGGATCAGGTTGGACAGCACCTGCGACAGGTCCTGCGTCAGCGCCAGCTGCTGCTCCAGCTGCACCCGGTCGATCACGGTGATGGTGTTGGGCAGCGCCGCGTCCGAGGTCGGCATGCGGCTGGTGCTGGCGGAGACGGTCAGCTGGTCGAGGTCGACGACGTCGCCGGACTGGGCCTGGGCAAGCGGTGCGGCCAACAGGGCCAGGAGGGCGGAGCAGAGCAGGCGACGGCGGGGCATGGGCGGCACGCGGGGGCGAAAGTGAGCCGCGAAGTGTTAATGAGATTCGTTATCGAATCAAGATGGCATCCCATGCCGACACATGCCATGCGGCGGCATGCGCGGCTTTCCCTGCGGGAGCGGGCGGACGCGCGGGGCATCCGCCGGATGTCAGGCGGCGGCGTCCGGGGTCAGGTGCGGCATCGATACCGCGGCCCCGGCGACCTCGGTCGAACGCGCGGCGTAGCGGTTGGCGAAGCGCACGTGCTGGGCGAACGGGGCGCCCGGCTGCTGCGCCAGCGAGGCCGCCAGCGCGCCGTTGAAGGCGTCGCCGGCGCCCGTGGTGTCGATGGTCTGCGCGCTCTCGGCGGCGACGCGGTAGTACGGCTGGGTGTCGCCGCGCAGCTGTTCGTCGGCGTGCGAGATGAACGCGCCCACCGCGCCGAGCGTGATGACCACCGTGCCGCCCGGCAGCAGCTTGCGGCACAGCGCATGCAAGGTGTTGCCGTCGGTGGCGGCCACGTCGTCCGCGGCGATGCGCTCGCCGACGTGGCGGCCGAGCAGGGCGGCGAACTCGGTCTCGTTCGGGGTCAGCACGTCGGCGGCCTTGAGCAGGCCGATCGTGCTCTGCGCGTTGGCCGGCGCCGCGTTGAGCACGGTCGGCACGCCGGCCTCGCGCGCCAGCTGCAAGGCGGCCTCGATCGTTTCCACCGGCGATTCCAGCTGCGCCAGCACCACCTGCGCCGAGCCGATGAGCGCGCGCTGCGCTTCGATGAAGGCCGGGCTCAGCACGGCATTCGCGCCGGGACCGATCACGATCGTGTTGCGGCCGTGCGCATCGACGTAGATGCCGCCGGTGCCGGTCGGCTCGCCGCTGGGCTCGGCCGCGAGCAACAGCCCGTCCTGCGCGGCCAGCCCGCGCGCCATCGCGCCGCCGGCGTCGTCGCCGAGCGAGCACACGAAGGTGGTCCTGGCGCCGGCGCGCGCGGCGGCGACGGCCTGGTTGAATCCCTTGCCGCCCGGGCCGGTGCTGTAGCGGCCGGCAATCGTCGCACCCGGCGCCGGCAGGGTTTCGCAACGCCAGACGTGATCGACATTGAAGGAACCGACGACAACAACCGAACTCATGCAGGTATCTCTTGGTGGATTCTGGAAACGGGGCCGATCAGCCGAAGTGCGACAGCACGCCGGCGATCGTGGCGGTCATGAAGGTGGCGATCGAGCCGCCCAGCACCGCGCGCAGGCCGAACTTGGCCAGGTCATGGCGGCGCTCGGGGGCCAGCCCGCCGATGCCGCCGATCTGGATCGCGATCGAGCTGAAGTTGGCGAAGCCGCACAGGGCGTAGGTGGCGATCAGCGTGCCTTCCTTGCTCAGCGCCACGCCCGGCAACTGCCCGTTCACGATCTGCGACAGCTCGGTATAGGCGACGAACTCGTTGAGCACGACCTTCTGCCCGATCAGGCCGCCGACCGTGGTCGCGTCCGCCCACGGCGTGCCGATCACCCAGGCCACCGGCGCCAGCACGTAGCCGAGGATCGTGGACAGGTTGGTCGGCTTGCCGATCGCGGCCGCGAGGCCAGTGACCTCGCCGAGCCAGGTCAGCGGCGCGTTGACCAGCGCGATCAGCGCGATGAAGGCCAGCAGCATCGCGCCGATGTTCAGCGCCAGGCGCAGGCCGTCGCCGGCACCGGCCGCGGCGGCGTCGATCACGTTGCTGGTGGTCTTTTCCACTTCCATCCTGACCGTGCCGCGGGTGAGCGGGGTGCCGGTCTCCGGGACCAGCAGCTTGGCCACCACCAGCGTCGCCGGCGCGGCCATGATCGAGGCCGCCAGCAGGTGTTTGGCGTAGAACGCCTGCTGCACCGGGTCGCCGCCGCCCAGCATGCCCACGTAGGCCGCCAGCACGCCGCCGGCGATGTGCGCCATGCCGCCGATCATCATCGTCAGCAGCTCGGACTGGGTCATCTTGGGGATGTACGGGCGCACCGTCAGCGGCGCCTCGGTCTGGCCGATGAACACGCTGGCGCAGACGCTGGTGGTCTCCGCGCCGGACACCTTCATGACCTTGGTGATCGCCCAGGCCATCGCCCGCACCACCGCCTGCATCACGCCGAGGTGGTAGAGCACGCCCATCAGCGAGGAGAAGAAGATGATGGTCGGCAGCACCTGGAAGGCGAAGATGAAGCCGTAGCTCTTGGCGTCCATCAGGCTGCCGAACACGAAGGACGAGCCTTCGCCGACGAAGCTCAGCACCTTGACGAACAGCTTGCCGAGCCAGTCGAACACGTCGCGACCGCCCGGGACCAGCAGCACCACGGCGGCGAAGGCCACCTGCAGGATCACGCCGGTGCCGATCAGGCGCCAGTCGACCGCCCGCTTGTTGTTGGAGAACAACCAGGCGATGCCGATCAGGACCGCCAGCCCGAACAGGCCGAAGCCGATCCTCCCCAAACCCTCGACCATGCGTAGCCCCTGTGCCGGCAAAAGCGGAAAGCCTAGGGCAGGGGCGTGCGGGGGGCAAGGACAACCCGGTTCATCCCGGGAATTTCCCGCCGGAACGGCGGCTTCATACGGCTGCCCGGCGGCGCGCCGTACACTGCCGGGCGACGCGGCGATGCCGCCATCCTCGAAGACTTGTCCAAGGAGTCCCCGCATGCTCTACCGCCGTCTTGGTGCCGCCGGCCTGCAACTGTCCGCGCTTTCGTTCGGTGCCTGGGTGACCTTCGGGCGCCAGGTCGGCCGCGACGAGGCCCGCAACCTGATCGCCTGCGCCTGGGACCACGGCGTCAACTTCTTCGACAACGCCGAAACCTACGCCGCCGGCGAGGCCGAGCGGGTGATGGGGGACGTGATCGCCGACCTGCGCCTGCCGCGCGATGGCTATTGCGTGTCCAGCAAGGTGTTCTTCGGGGCGACCGAATCGCCGCGCCCGACCCAGCGCGGGCTGTCGCGCAAGCACGTCGTCGATGCCTGCCACGCCGCGCTGCGGCGCCTGCGGGTCGATTACCTCGACCTGTATTTCTGCCACCGCCCCGATCCGGAGACGCCGATCGAGGAGACCGTGCGCGCCATGGACCTGCTGGTCCGCCAGGGCAAGGTGCTGTACTGGGGGACCTCGGAGTGGACGGCCGCGCAGATCCTGCAGGCGCAGGAGATCGCCCGCGCCGGGCACCTGTTCGGGCCGTCGATGGAGCAGCCCCAGTACAACCTGCTGCATCGCTCCAGGGTGGAGCGCGAATACGTGGAGCTGTGCCAGGCCGGCCTCGGCCTGACGATCTGGTCGCCGCTGGCATCGGGACTGCTCACCGGCAAGTACAACCAGGGCGTCGGCGCCGGCACGCGCCTGGACCAGCCGGGCTACGCCTGGCTGCGCGAGGAAGTGCTGGGGGCGGACGGCGGCGCGCGGATCGTGCAGGCGCGCCGCTTCACCGCCATCGCCGAGGAACTCGGCGAGCGCCCCAGCCAGCTGGCGGTGGCCTGGTGCCTGCGCAACCCGCACGTTTCCAGCGTGATCCTGGGTGCGAGCCGGGTCGCGCAACTGGAGGAGAACCTCGGCGCGCTCGACCTGCTCGATCGCTACGACGCCGACGTCTGGAGCCGGATCGAAACCGCCGTGGCCGGCTGACGGGCCTCGCCGGCCGATTGAAGGAGGCTGGCGGGAGGATTCCCGCCATCGCCAGCATCAATCGATAAAGATGAGAACGCCTCTTGATTGCTTTGTGAGAATAATTATCATTTGATCCGACACCCTTCTGGAGTACGGATCATGACTGCCCAACCCGTCCTGCTGCGTCCCGAAACCCTGTCCCTGCGGGATCGTCCCGTGCGGCCGGTACCGGCCGAGGAAACCATCGCCAGCGACGCGCTGCTCAAGGGCCGCCGCGAAGTGCTGATCCAGCATGGCGACCGCATCTACCGCCTGCGCCACACCAGCAACGACAAGCTGATCCTCACCAAATAACCGGTGTCGCCGGGCCGTGCCGGGTGCCGGACGGGGCCGGCCGGCGCGGCTTCTCTCGAAAGCGCATCGCACGCCCCAGGAGATCCGCATGCGACATCCGGCCCTCTCCCCCACGTTCTCTCCCCCCCGGTCGTCCGGCCGCGTCGCCGCGATGCCGGCGCCGGGGGCTCTTGCCACGCCGGTACCGGCCCGGACCCGGCCGGCCGATCGGTCGCTGCCGCATCCCTCGCAACTGGCGGCATTGGGGACCGTGCTGTGCCTGTATCCGGCCGCATCCGGCAGCGAGCTGGCCGGCTGGTCGCACGCGGTCCGGCTGGCCGCGCAGTCGCAGATGGACAGCGACGGCTGGCGCGAAAGCCTGTGGTTCTTCGACAGCGGCGGCCGCTGCTGCTGGCGCCTGCACCTGCTGCCGGACAGCGATTTCCTGGCCTGGGACCGATTGGCTGCGGTCGTGCCCCGCCTGCCGGCGCAGGAGCCAGGGGGCGGGATCGGCGAGCGCCTGTGGCGCCGGCTGGCCCACCGCGTGCGTGGCGACGCCTGGAGGATGGGCGTGGTGCGCCTGCATGCCTTGGGCCGGCTCGGCGACGACCTCGCCGCCAGCCCGGCGCCGTTGTCGGCGCTGGGCGCGGGGCTGTTGCGCCGGATCGCGCAGGCGGAGGGGCTCGACCTGCCGGGACCGGCGCTCGCGCACGACGGGGCCTGCAACGGCGGTCGCTGAGGCGGGCGTGCCCGCACGCCGCGCTATTCCTTGAACATCAGGAACGCCGCCACCGCGATCAGCGCGAACGCGGCCCAATGGTTCCACTTCAGCGGCTGGCCCAGGTAGGCGAAGGAAAACACCGCGAACACCAGCAGCGTGATCACCTCCTGGATGCCCTTGAGCTGCGGCGCCGAATACACCGCGCTGCCCAGGCGGTTGCCGGGCACCTGCAGGCAGTACTCGAAGAACGCGATGCCCCAGCTGACCAGGACCACCAGCATCAGCGGCGCGGTCTTGAACTTGAGGTGCCCGTACCAGGCGAAGGTCATGAACACGTTGCTGGCGAGCAGCAACAGCACGGGATAGAGGTAGGCGGTGAACGGGGAGGCGGGCATGTCGGCGCGCGAGCGGGAGAGGGCGGCAGCATACCGGGGATGCCGGAGCGGCGCCGGCATGCGCCGGCGCCGCCTGGCCGGTCAGGACGCGCGCAGCGCCAGCGCCGGCGGCGTGGAGAGGATCCGTCGCGTGCCGGACCAGCCGGCGAGCATGCTCAGCACCACGCCGGCCGCGCCGCCCAGCAGCAGGACCGGCCAGGGCGGGGCGAAGGCGAGTTCGAACGCCTGCCGCGCCACGGCCACGCCGATGCCCGCGGCGGCCAGCACCGCGAGCAGCGAGGCGCACAGGCCGAGCGCGCCGAACTCCACCAGCACCGCGCCGCGCAGCTGCGGACGATTGGCGCCCAGCGTGCGCAGCACCGCGCTGTCGTAGCGGCGCTCGGCCGCGGTGGCCTGCAAGGCCGCCAGCAGGACCAGCACGCCGGCCAACAGGCTGAAGCTCATGACCAGTTGCACCGCCTGGCCGACCTGCTCCATCACTTCGCGCACCCGTTCCAGGATCGCGTCGATGTCCAGCACCGAGATGTTGGGGAATTCGCGCGTCAACGCCGCCAGCCGCGGCGCCCGATCCGTCGGCAGGTGGAAGCTGGAGATCAGGTTGTAGGGCGCATCGCCGACCGAGCCGGCATTGAGCAGCAGGAAGAAGTTGACCCGGAACGAGTCCCAGTCGGCCTTGCGCAGGCTGGTGACGGTGAAGCTGCGCCGCTGCTCGCCCATCTGCAAGGTGATGCGGTCGCCCAGCTCGACGCCGTAGCGCTGCGCCCAGCCGTCCTCCACCGACGCCTCGGCGGCGGCGCTGCCGGGGTTCCAGAAGCGGCCCGCGGTGAGCGTATTGGCGGCGGGGAAGGCATGGCGCCAGGAGAAATTGACCGGCCGGTCCTCGCCCTCGTCGTCCTCCGGGCGGTCCAGGCGACGCGCCGGGCGATCGTTGATCGCGACCAGGCGGCCGGTGCTGAACGGCTCCAGGTCGGCGTCCTGCACGCCGAGCGCGGCCAGGTGCCGGCGCACCGCGTCGGTCTGGTCGGGCTGGATGTTCATCAGGAAATAGTTGGGCGTATCCATCGGCAACCGGTCGCGCCATTGCCCCAGCAGGCCCGGCCCGACCACCGCCAGCAGCAACAGCGCGCACAACGACAGCGACAGGCCGACCAACTGCACGACGCTGAGCGCGCGGCGCCGGGTCAGCGAGGCCAGCCCCAGCCGCCATGGACCGCGCAGGCGCCGCTGCAGCCGGCGCAGTCCCGCCAGCAGCAGCGCGCCGAGGCCGCCCGCCACCAGCGCCAGTGCCGCCAGTCCACCCAGCACCCAGCCGGCCAGCACGGCATCGCCGGTGGCCTGGATCGTCAGCGCCAAGGTGGCGGCCAGCGCCGCGGCGTAGGTCGCCAGCGAAGTCGGCGGCGTGGCCGCGAAGCTGCGGTTGAGCACGCGCATCGGCGGTACGTCGCGCAGCCGCAGCAGCGGCGGCAGGCCGAAGCCGAGCAGCAGCACCAGGCCGATGCCGGCACCGGTGAGCGCCGGCGTGGCCTGCGGCAGCGGCAACCGGTCCGGGACCAGGCTGCCGAGCGCCCGGACCAGGCCCTCCTGCGCGAGCATGCCGATCACGATGCCGACCAGGCAGGCCGGGACCGCCACCAGCAGCAGCTGCAGCGCGAGGCTGGCCAGGACGTCGCGCTGGCGCGCGCCGAGGCAGCGCAGCACCGCCACCGTGTCGATGCGGTGCAACGCGAAGCGGTTGGCGGCCAGCGCGGTCGCCACGCCGGACAGCAGCACCGCCAGCAGCGCCGACAGCGACAGGAAGCGGCCGGCACGGTCGAAGGCGGCGCGCATGCCGCGCTGGGTATCCTCGATCCCGACCAACCGATAGCCGTTGGCGCGCGATTGCAGCCATTCGCGCAGCCCGGCGATCGCTTCCGGCTCGCCGGCGAACATCAGACGGTACGAGGCGCGGCTGCCGGGGCCGAGCAGGCCGGCGGCGTCGACGTCGGCGCGGTTGACCATCAGCGGCGGGGATATCTGCAGCAGTTCGCCGGACGCGTCCGGCTCGGCGCGCAGCACGCCGGTGACGGTGAGCGTGCCGGCGCCGAATTCCAGCGCGTCCCCGAGCTTCAGCCCCAGCGCCTCCATCAGGCGCGGGTCCGCATACGCCTCGCCCCTCGGCGGCGCGCCGCCCGGCACGGCGTTGGCGGCGCCGGCATCGCGCGCGACCAGCAATTGCCCGCGCAGCGGATAGCCGTCGCCGACCGCGCGGATCGTCGCCATCTGGCTGGCCTCGCCGTGGAACAGCACGCTCGGGAAGGCGACCATGCGCGTGCTGCGCAGCCCGCGCCGCGCGGCTTCGTCGGCGAAGGCTTGCGGGATGTCCTGGCGGCCGGTGACGCCCAGGTCGCCGCCGAGCACCTCGGCCGCGCTGGAAGTCAGCGCCAGCGTCACCCGGTTGACCAGCGTGCCGACCGCGGTCATCACCGCCACCCCGAGCACCAGCGCGGCGAATACGGTCAACAGGTCGCCGGCGAGGAACTCGCGCCGCACCGAACGCAGCGCCTGGCGCAGCACGTTCATGCCGCCGCGCCCGGATACAGGCGGCCGCCGTCGATGCGGTAGACGTGCTGGCAACGCCGCGCCAGCGCCATGTCGTGGGTGACCAGCACCAGCGTGGTGTCGCTGTCGGCATTGAGGGCGAACAGCAGGTCGCTGACGTGGCGGCCGGTGGCCTGGTCGAGGCTGCCGGTGGGCTCGTCGGCGAACAGGATGCGCGGCCGCGCCACGAACGCCCGCGCCAGCGCCACGCGCTGCTGCTCGCCGCCGGAGAGCTGGCGGGGATAGTGGCGCGCGCGCGCCTTCAGGCCGACCGCGTCGAGCACCTCGCGCACCCGCGCCGGGTCCTCGCGGCCGGCCAGCTCCAGCGGCAGCGCGACGTTCTCCTCGGCGGTCAGCGACGGCAGCAGGTGGAAGCTCTGGAACACGAAGCCGACCTCGCGCGCGCGCAATGCCGCGCGCGCCTCCTCGTCCAGCGCGCCGAGCGCGTTGCCGGCCAGGCTGATGCTGCCGCGGGTAGGCAGGTCCAGGCCCGCGAGCAGGCCCAGCAGCGTGGTCTTGCCCGAACCGGACGCACCGACGATCGCGACGCTGTCGCCTTCACCGACCGTCAAGCTGATGTCGTCGAGGATGTGGAGCGTGCCCTCCGGGCCGTCGACGGACTTGCCCACGTCGCGGACATCGAGTGCGATGGGAGAGTGTGGGGGCTTGGAACCTGTCATGCCGTTTTCCATGAGATGCGTCGTCCGTCGGCGGTGCGGGGCCGTTGCAGCGTGGTGCGGCCTTGGCTGGCGGCCAGGCCAAACCGCGCGGCGCCGGCCCCGCGCCGCTGGCGGACAACCCCCCGGGAAGTCGCCCGGCGAGCGCCGATACCGGCTTGCGCGCCGTGTCTCGGCGCGCCCCAGGCGGCTTCGCACTCGGGGAAAATGGCATGACACGCTCTAATGTCGATGAGGAGTTCTCCGTGATGCGGGAAAGCGGTTTGCGGTCGTGCCATCGCGCCATGGCGACATGGTGGTTGCTGCTTGCATGCTGGCTGCTCCTGCCGGCGCTCGCCTATGCCAAAGGTCCGGGGAACGGCCCGATCCTTGTGCTGGGAGACAGCTTGAGCGCCGCCCACAACATACCGGTGCAGTCGGGCTGGGTCAGCCTGCTCGAGCAGCGCCTGAAGCAGCAGATGAAGGCGCCGCCCGCCGTCGTCAATGCCAGCATCAGCGGCGAGACCAGTTCCGGGGCGCTGACCCGGCTGCCCGGCCTGCTGGCCAAGCACCGGCCGGGCGTGGTGGTCATCGAGCTCGGCGGCAACGACGCCCTGCGCGGCCTGGCGCCGGCCCAGTTGAAGGCCAACCTGGACAAGATGATCGGCCTGAGCCGGCAGGCCGGCGCGCAGGTCGTGCTGCTCGGCATCGACGTGCCGCCCAACTACGGGCCGGCGTATCGCGAGCGGTTGCGCGCCGTCTACCGCGACCTGGCCGAGCAGTACCGGCTGCCGCTGGTGCCGTTCCTGCTGGAGGGGGTGGCGCTGCAGCCGGGATTGATGCAGTCCGACGGCCTGCACCCCACCGCGGCCGGCCAGCCCAAGGTGCTCGACAATGTCTGGCCGACTCTGAAGGGCGTGCTAGGCAAATGATTTGAAAGGGATTTTTCCCGTCGTCCGGTCTTCACGCCATATCGACCCAGGATGGGGCATGTTTCACAAAGCTGAAGAAAGCTGAGATCGAGGGGTTTCCATGCGTCAGACCAAGGAGACGTCCGGGCTTGTTCTGGTCGTCGAAGACAATCGCAACATTTCCGAGATGATCGGTGAGTATCTCGAGGGCCGCGGTTTCGAGGTCGATTACGCGGTCGATGGGCTGGACGGCTATCGCCTGGCGGCCGAGAACAGCTACGACGTGGTCGTGCTCGACCTGATGCTGCCGCGGTTGGACGGCATCGAGGTCTGCCGGCGGCTGCGCAACGACGCGCGCAAGTCCACGCCGGTGCTGATGCTGACCGCGCGCGACACGCTGGACGACAAACTGACCGGCCTGGGCTTCGGCGCGGACGACTACCTGACCAAGCCGTTCGCGATCCAGGAGCTGGAAGCCCGGTTGCGGGCGCTGATCCGCCGCGAGCGCCGCCAGGTGGGCTCGGAGGTGCTGAAGGTCGCCGACCTGGTGCTCGACCCGGTCAGCATGCGCGCCACCCGCGCCGGTACCGAACTGCAGCTTTCGCCGATCGGCCTGAAGCTGCTGACGATCCTGATGCGGGAATCCCCGCGCGTGGTCAGCCGCCAGGAGATCGAGCGCGAGATCTGGGGCAACGGCCTGCCCGACTCGGACACCTTGCGCAGCCACCTGTACAACCTGCGCAAGATCATCGACAAGCCGTTCGACCGCCCGCTGCTGCACACCGTGCAGAGCGCCGGCTACCGCATCGCCGACATCGCCCAGCCGATGGGCTGACCTGGCCCGGCCCCGCGCCGGCCCATCCCGACCGCCATGCGGCGCCGCGGCGCCGCATGGCGGCTTCCGGCACAGGTGGGTGGGGAGGTCTCTTCCTATAATCCGGGCGCGCATCATCTGGACGCCGAAATGCCCTACGGCTTGCCCCGGAAAATACGCATCGCGTTCATCGTGCAGACCGTGCTGGCGAGTCTGGCGATCGTGGTGGGCGCCTGGCTGGTCACGATCGTCGTCAAGTACAGCCTGATCCGTACCGTGCTGGAGGACGAGGCGGCGCACTTCTGGCAGCTGTATCAATCCTCGCCTGCGCAGCCGCCGCCCAACACCTCGTTCGTCCGCGGGTACCTGGTGCCCGCGGGCGAGTCGCGCCTGGTGCTGCCGGAGTACATGCGCCCGCTCGCGGACGGTTTCCACGAAATGGAACGGCAGAACGAGCTGGTGCTGGTGCAGAGCCGGCCGCAGGGGACGCTGTACCTGGCCTTCCTGCGCTCGCAGGCGCAGCACCTCGCCTTCTGGTTCGGCGCGGTGCCGGTGCTGCTGATCCTGCTGGCGGTGTATGCGGTGTCGTGGCTGACGTACCGCATGTCCAAGCGCCTGGTCTCGCCGGTGAACTGGCTGGCGCGGCGCGTGGCGAACTGGGACCCGCGGCATCCGGACGCGAGCGACCTGGCGCCCGTGCACCTGCCGGCCGACCTGCAGGGCGAGACGCGGCAACTGGCGCTGGCGCTGCATTCGATGGCCACGCGCGTCGGCGAGCACATCGCGCGCGAACGCAACTTCACCCGCGACGCCAGCCACGAGCTGCGCACGCCGCTGACGGTGGTGCGGGTGGCCACCGACATGGCGATCTCGGAGGAAGGCGTGCCGCCGCGCGTGGAGCGCAGCCTGCGCCGGATCCAGCGCGCCGGGCGCGACATGGAGGCGGTGATCGACGCCTTCCTGATCCTGGCGCGCGAGGCGGAGGTCACGCCGCAGAGCGAGACGTTCGATGTCGCCGATCTCGTCGAGGAGGAGGCGGAGAGCGCCCGCGAGCTGCTCGGCGAGAAGCCGGTGCGCGTGGACGTGAGGCTGGTGCACGCGTTGCAGCTGCACGCGCCGCCGCGCGTGTTGCGGGTGGTGTTGAGCAATCTGCTGCGCAATGCCTGCGCCTATACCGACAACGGCAGCGTGGTGGTGGAGGTGCACGCGTACGGCATCGTGGTGCGCGACACGGGCATCGGCATGAGCGAGGAAGCGCGGGTGCGGGCGTTCGAGCCGTTCTTCCGGGGGGAGCCGGGCCGGCCGCAGGGGACGGGGCTGGGGCTCTCGATCGTGCGGCGGTTGTGCGATCGGTTCGGGTGGCGGGTGGAGCTCGAGAGCGAGCTTGGGGTGGGGACTACGTTCACTGTGCGGTTCGGGTAGTTGCCGGTCGGGGAAATCTTCTGCCGTCGTTCCCGCGAAGGCAGGGCGAAGAACCGGCGTCCTTGGCGTTATCTGTCCGGCCCACGCAATACCACGGTTCTGCGGAATCTGTCTATTCGTCATCCCCGCGAAGGCGGGGGCGAAGGGCCGCTGCTTGCGAGCCACTGGCTCGCGCGGCACAGAGCGCCATCGGGCTATGCCCGATGACCGAGGATCGAAGATCCAATGACTTTCGTCATCTGTCAGTTTCAAGAGATCTATCTACCGTCATCCCCGCGAAGGCGGGGATCCAGGGACGTTGCTTCTGGGGCTTTGGCAATAGCAACAAAGGCAGAAGCTTTCGCCTTTGGCGAGTTACTTTTCTTTGCTTGTGCAAAGAAAAGTAACCAAAAGAAGCGCTTCACAGCAGCCGAATGGCTGATCAAGCACACCCCGCCTTCGCGCCCGCAGCTTTGCTGCGGGTCCGCGGAGCCGGTGGGATTTTTCGAGGGGGCTCGTCCGCTACGCGGCCGAGTCCGGGGCATTCGCCGCGCGGCGAATGCCCGCCCGCCGGGGCGAAGCAGTGCTTCGCCTTTTTCCGGCGAGCCCATGCACGTCGCCCTTCGGGTTTTACCCGCCGTCTCCGCCGCTACGGAGGGGCCCGCGCCGCAGTGACATTCGTAGGCCGTGGAGGTTGGCGCGCCGCCGCGCGAGGAGGCGTTACCCAATCCAAAGCAAAATCACGAGCAACAGCAACAGCAACAGCAACAGCAACAGCCTATTTCTGCGGGCTTTACTTGCGCGCCAACTCCGGTGCCACCGCGTCGCGCCAGATCTCGTAGCCGGCGCGGGTCATGTGCAGTTGGTCCTCGCGGAACAGTTCGGGGCGCGGTTTGCCCGAGGCGTCGAGCATGCGGCTGTAGACGTCGATGAAGTCCACTTTCGGGAAGCGCGAGGCGGCGTGCCGGATCATGCGGTTGGCCTCGGCCATCTGCGGCATCAGTTGCGCGCGCGAGGGGCTGGGCTTGATCGAGATGTAGGCGATGCGGGTGTCCGGCAGGTCCTTGCGCACGCGCTGGACGAAGGCGACGAAGTCGTCGCGCACCTGCGCGGGGCTGCGCCCGGCGGCGAGGTCGTTGTCGCCGGCGTAGAACACGATCAGGCGGGGCGCGTACGGCACGACGATGCGGTCGGCGTACCAGGTGCTGTCGCGTACCTCCGAGCCGCCGAAGCCGCGGTTGATCACCGGCTGGCCCGGGAAGTCGGTGGCCAGCGTGTCCCAGAAGCGGATCGAGGAACTGCCGACGAACAGGATGCCGTGC
Organism: Pseudomonas sp. Hp2; assembly: GCF_006386585.1. NCBI lineage: Bacteria > Pseudomonadati > Pseudomonadota > Gammaproteobacteria > Pseudomonadales > Pseudomonadaceae > Pseudomonas > Pseudomonas sp. Hp2. Next base: position 693,244 of record NZ_VAHJ01000003.1, on the reverse strand, counting down.
TGGGGCGGCGGTTGCACGGCGTCGGCCGCCGCGAACTTTCGCATGTCCTCTTCCCAGGCGGCATTGGATACCTGTTCGGGGATCTTCGGCGCGGGACGGTCGAGGGCCTGGGCCTGGGCGCCGAGCAGGGCGAGGACGAGCAGGGTTGAGCGGACGATGCGGTGTTTCACGGGCGATCCTGATGCATGGAACCAGGGGCGCATGGTGCGTCACCGGGCCGGACGCGGGCAAACGGCCGGGCCGGCGGGGCGGCCGGAACGGCGGATGTGGCAGAATTACGGGTTCATCATCCTTGTCCTTGCGCCGATGACCGTCCGCCGTCGCCCGTTGCGCCTTCGCCGAATCCCGGGACGCCGCTGAGATGGCCGACCAGTCCGGCCATCTCCCGCGCGGGCCCAGGCGCATCCTCAAGGCGGCCGTCTGGTCGTTTCAGGGCCTGCGCGCGGCCTGGCTGCACGAGTCCTCGTTCCGGCTGGAGGTCTACCTGTCGGTCGTGCTGGTACCGCTGGCGCTGTGGCTGGGCCAGACGCCGGTCGAGCGCGTGCTGATGATCGGCTCGCTGCTGCTGGTGCTGGCGATGGAACTGGCCAATTCGGCGATCGAGGCGGTGATCGAGCGCTACGGCCCGGAGCACCATGAACTGGCCGGGCGGGCCAAGGACATGGGGTCGGCCGCGGTGTTCGTGCTGATGGTGAACGTGCTGGTGTGCTGGGGCCTGGTCCTGGCCCCGCGCTATCTCTGACATCCCCTCCACATTCGAAGGTTTCCCCCATGTTGCTTGAGTTGCTGACCGATCCCAATGCCTGGCTGACGCTGGTGACGCTCAGTGCGCTGGAAATCGTGCTGGGCATCGACAATCTGGTGTTCATCTCGATCGCGGTCAGCAAGCTGCCGGAAGCGCGCCGCCCGTTCGCCCGCCGCCTGGGCATCGCGGTGGCCTGCATCACCCGCATCGTGCTGCTGGTCTCGCTGGCCTACCTGGCGCACATGCAGGCCGATCTGTTCAGCGTCGCCGGCATGGGCATCTCGATACGCGACCTGGTGCTGATCATCGGCGGCCTGTTCCTGCTGGTGAAGGGCGGCAAGGAGATCCGCGAGCTGATCACCGGCGGCGAGGACAGCGACCCGACCACCAGCAAGGCGACCGGCGTGTTCGGGCTGGTGATCCTGCAGATCGCGATCATCGACATCGTGTTCTCGCTGGACTCGGTGATCACCGCGGTCGGCATCGCCGAGCACATCCCGGTCATGGTCGGCGCGATCCTGCTGTCGGTGGCGGTGATGCTGCTGGCCGCCAACCCGCTGGGCCGCTTCATCGACGCCAATCCGACCGTGAAGATGCTGGCGCTCGCCTTCATCCTGATGATCGGCGCGGTGCTGGTCCTGGACGGCCTGGAAGTGCACGTGCCCAAGCCGTACATCTACGCGGCGATGGGGTTCTCGGTGCTGGTGGAGTGGCTGAACCTGCTGATGCGCCGCCGCGCGGTGGCGCACCACGTGCCCGGCGCCGGCAACTGGTGACCGCGCAGGTGTCCCCCGGCCGCCCGCCGGCCCGGGACCCCGGCCCGCCGGGGCCCTGCATGCCACGCATGCGGGGTTCATGGCATGCTGGATGCCCCTAGAACGCACCGGAGTCGTGCCATGCGCCTGTTGATCCGTTCGTTGCTGCTGTGGGTGGTCGTCGCCTCGCTGGCGGGATGCGGCTACAACACGATCCAGCAGAAGGACGAGGCGGTGAAGGCCGGTTGGTCGGAGGTGCTCAACCAGTACCAGCGCCGCTACGACCTGATCCCGAACCTGGTCAATACGGTCAAGGGCTACGCGCAGCACGAGCAGCAGGTGCTGACCCAGGTCACCGAGGCGCGCTCGCGGGTCGGGCAGATCCAGGTCAACGCCGAGGACGCGCAGTCGCTGCAACAGTTCCAGCAGGCCCAGGGCGAGCTCGGCAGCGCGCTGCAGCGCCTGCTGGTGGTCAGCGAGAACTATCCCCAGCTCAAGGCCGACCAGTCCTTCCGCGACCTGCAGGCGCAGCTGGAGGGCACCGAGAACCGCATCACCGTGGCGCGCGGCCGCTACATCCAGTCGGTGCAGGACTACAACACCTACATCCGCCAGTTCCCGCAGGTGATCACCGCCAAGATCACCGGGGCCAAGGAGAAGCCCAATTTCAGCGTGGCCAACGAGGCCGAGGTCTCGCGCGCGCCGACGGTGGACTTCGGCGGCCCGCAGCCGCAGCAGGCCCCGCAACAGGCACCCGCGCCGGGCCACTGAGGCGGCCGTCCCCGTGACGCCTGTCCTGCGGCGATGCATGGCGGCGCTGGCGCTCTGGCTGGCGCTGCTGGCGCCGGCCTGGCCGCAGCAACTCGCGGCGATCCCGGCGCTCGACTCGCCGGTGGTCGACCAGACCGGCACGCTCGACGCCGCGCAGAGGCAGCAGCTCGAGCAGCAGGCGTTGGCCTTGCAGCGGCAGAAGGGCAGCCAGCTGCAGGTGCTGATCGTGTCCAGCACCCAGCCCGAGACCATCGAGGAATACACCCAGCGCGTGTTCGACGCATGGAAGCTGGGGCGCAAGGGCGTGGACGACGGCGTGCTGCTGGTGGTCGCCAAGGACGACCGGCGGGTGCGCATCCAGCCTGGCTACGGGCTGGAGGGCGCGATCCCCGACGCGATCGCCAACCGCATCATCCAGGAGTACCTGGTCCCGCGTTTCCGCCAGGGCGACTACGCCGGCGGCGTTCAGGAAGCGAGCGGCGTGCTGGTCAAGCTGATCGAGGGCGAGCCGCTGCCGGCACCGGTCAGCGGCCACGACGACGCCCGCCGCGGTGGAGGCGGCGCCGGCTGGCTCGTGGCCCTGTTCGTGGGCTTCGTCGTCGCCAGCATCGCGCGCGGGGCCTTCGGCTGGGCGCCGCGGCCGGTGCGGGCGCTGCTCAGCGGCGGCGCGGCCGGGCTGGCGGCGCTGTGGTTCACCTCGTTGTTCCTCGCCAGCGGAGCGGCGGCGCTGGTCGGATTCCTGGTCGGGCTGGTATCCGGCTCGCCCGGCAGCTTCGTCCGCCATGGCGGCTGGGGCGGCTGGGGTGGCGGGGGCGGCTTCGGCGGCGGTGGCGGCTGGGGCGGGGGTGGTGGTTCGTCGGGAGGCGGCGGCGCCTCGGGGAGCTGGTGATGCGACTGTTGCGGCACCTGTTCGCGCCCTCGGCACAACGCCTGTTCCCGCCTGCGCGGCTGGATGCGATCGCCGCGGCCATCGAGGCCTGCGAGCGGGCGCATCGCGGCGAGATCATGTTCGCGGTCGAATCGGACCTGCCGATCGCGGCGGTCCTGCGTGGCATGCCGCCGCGCGCGCGCGCCGAGCATGCGTTCGCGCAGCTGCGGACCTGGGATACCCACGCCAACAACGGGGTGCTGATCTATCTGCTGCTGGCCGACCATGCGATCGAGATCGTGGCCGACCGGGGATTGCGCGGGAAGGTGAGCGAGGCGCAGTGGCGCGAGGTCTGCAGGCGCATCGAGGAAGGCCTGCGCGCCGGCGAGGCCGAGGCGGCGGTGATCGGCGGCATCCGTGCGGTATCGGACTTGCTGGCCCTGCATTTCCCGCGCAGCGGCGACGAGCAGGACGAGGACGAGTTGCCCAATCGACCGCAGCTGCTGGGGTGATCGCGGCGCCGCGGCAACCGCAGGCACGCGCCATCGCGGCTCGCGCCACTCCCGGCACCGTTCCCGGCAGCCGGTGAAGGCCGGTACAGCCCCGCGGGCGGCTTAGCTGGCAAAATGGCGGCCTCGCTTTGGCCGGGTTCCGCCGCGCATGACCTATCTCCACGACATCGACCCGATCGCCTTCTCGCTGGGACCGGTGCAGGTGCACTGGTACGGGCTGATGTACCTGCTGGGCTTCCTCGCCGCATGGTGGCTGGGTCGCCTGCGCATCCGCGCCGGCCGGCTGCCGGGCGTGGACGCGAACGGGTTCTCCGACCTGCTGTTCTACGCGATGCTCGGCGTCGTGCTGGGCGGGCGCATCGGCTACATGCTGTTCTACGCGTTCGGCGCGCTGGTGCAGAACCCGCTGGTCCTGTTCAAGGTGTGGGAAGGCGGCATGAGCTTCCACGGCGGCCTGCTCGGCGTGCTGGTCGCCGTGGCCTGGTGGGCGCGCAAGCATCGCCTGCACATCTTCGACGTGGTCGACTTCATCGCGCCGCTGGTGCCGCTGGGGCTGGGCTTCGGCCGGCTCGGCAACTTCATCGGCGGCGAGTTGTGGGGCAAGTTCACCCAGGCCGGATGGGGCGTGATCTTCCCGCATGCGCCGCTGAGCGACATACCGGCCGGCCAGCCGGCGATGGAGCAGTTGATGAGCGCCGCGCAGATCCAGCAGCAGTACGCCGCGGGCCTGCTCGACCGCTACGCGCGCCACCCCTCGCAGCTGTACGAGGCGGCGCTGGAAGGACTGGTGATGTTCGCGGCGATCTGGCTGTTCTCGCTGAAACCGCGCGCGCGCTATGCCGTATCCGGCCTGTTCGCGCTGCTGTACGGCGTGTTCCGCTTCACGGTCGAGTTCGTGCGCATGCCGGACAACGGCGTCTACGTCGCGTTCGGCTGGCTGACGCGCGGCCAGATCCTGAGCCTGCCGCTGATCGCGGTGGGGCTGTTCCTGCTGTGGCTGTCGCGCCGCGCGCCGGTGCTGCAGCCCGTGCCCGCCGCGGAGGCCGCCAAGTGAAGCAATACCTCGACCTGCTGCGGCACGTGCTGGAGCACGGCACGGAGAAATCCGACCGCACCGGCACCGGCACGCGCAGCGTGTTCGGCTGGCAGATGCGCTTCGACCTGGAAGAAGGCTTCCCGCTGGTCACCACCAAGAAGCTGCACCTGCGCTCGATCATCCACGAGCTGCTGTGGTTCCTGAAGGGCGATACCAACATCGCCTACCTCAAGGAGAACAAGGTCAGCATCTGGGACGAGTGGGCCGACGCCAACGGCGACCTCGGCCCGGTCTACGGCAAGCAATGGCGCAGCTGGGCCACGCCCGAGGGCGGGGAGATCGACCAGATGCGCTGGGTGGTGGAGGAAATCAAGCGCAACCCGGATTCGCGCCGGCTGGTGGTCAGCGCCTGGAACGTGGCCGACCTGCCCAAGATGGCGCTGATGCCGTGCCACAACCTGTTCCAGTTCTACGTGGCCGATGGCAAGTTGAGTTGCCAGCTCTACCAGCGCAGCGGCGACATCTTCCTCGGCGTGCCGTTCAACATCGCCAGCTATGCGCTGCTCACGCACCTGGTGGCGCAGGCGACCGGGCTGCGCGCCGGCGACTTCGTGCACACGCTGGGCGACGCGCACCTGTATTCGAACCACTTCGAGCAGGCGCGCGAGCAGCTGTCGCGCGCGCCGCGGCCGCTGCCGAAGCTGCGGCTCAACCCGGCGGTGAGCGACCTGTTCGCCTTCGGGTTCGACGACATCGCGATCGAGGGCTACGACCCGCACCCGGCGATCAAGGCGCCGGTGGCGGTATGAGGGGAAGCGGGGGCCCGGAGAGCGCCGATCGGGAAGGCCCCGCGGCTGCTCTTCCCGCGCCCCGGCTTTCCCTGATCGCCGCACTCGATCGCCGCAACGCCATCGGCCGCGACAACGCGATGCCCTGGCACCTGCCGGACGATTTCCGGCACTTCAAGGCGCGCACGCTCGGCAAGCCGATCCTGATGGGCCGCAAGACCGCAGAGTCGCTCGGGCGCGCGCTGCCGGGGCGCTCGAACCTGGTGCTGACCCGTTCCGGCCGGGTGCCGTTCGACGGCATGCAGGCGGTGGCCACGCTGGAAGAGGCCATCGCCCGCGCGCAAAAGGCCGGTGCCGGGGAGCTGTGCGTGATCGGCGGCGGCGAGGTGTACCGGCTGGCGCTGCCGCGCGCGGACATGCTCTACCTGACCCATGTCGCGGCCGAGGTCGAAGGCGCCGATGCGTTCTTCCCCGCCATCGATGCGGCGGAGTGGGAGCCGGTGGCGCGCGAACGCCACCCCGCCGATGCGAGGCACGCGTTCGCGTTCGACTTCGTCGACTACCGCCGCCGCTGAGCGCGGCTCAGTCCTGGCCGGCGGGCGAGGGCGCGTCGTGCCTGGGCTGGCCCTTGCCGCGCGCACGGGAACGGCGCCCGCGGCGCGCGGGCCGCTCGGAGGTCGGCTTCTTCGGCGCGCGCGATGCCGGCGGCGGTCCGTCCACCTCGCGGCCCGGCACCTGCACGACGCGCAGTTCCTCGCTGTCCAGCTGCAGCGCGGTGAGCCTGCCGCCCCAGACCGCGCCGGTGTCGATCGCGTGGATGCCCTGGGTGATGGTCAGGCCGAGCGTGGACCAGTGGCCGCAGACGATCTTCAGGTCGCGCTCCACGCGGCCGGGCACCTCGAACCAGGGGTACATGCCCTGGGCCTGAGTGCCGGGCGTGCCCTTGTCCTCGGTGGCGATGCGCCCGCGCGGGGTGCAATAGCGCATCCGGGTGAGGATGTTGATGATGGCGCGGCTGCGGTCGTAGCCGCCGAGGCCCGGCGACCAACTCGGCTGGTCGCCGTACATGTTGCGCAACAGCTTGCGGTAGCCGTTGCCCTGCAGCTGTTGCTCGACCTCCTGCGCGTACTTCTCGGCCATCTGCGTGGTCCACTTCGGCCCCAGGCCGGCATGCACCATCATCCAGCCCAGCGCGCGGTCGACATGCGCCAGCTTCTGCATGCGCAGCCAGTCCAGCAGCACGTCGCGGTCCTCGGCGAGCACCACGCGCTGCAGGTCCGGGTTGACCTTGCGTTGCTCCTCCTCCGAGCGCGCGCCGATCGCCAGCAGCGACAGGTCGTGGTTGCCGAGCACGATCACGCTGCGCTCGCGCAGCGAGTGCACCAGCCGCAGCGTTTCCAGCGACTGCCCGCCGCGGTTCACCAGGTCGCCGCAGAACCACAGCGTGTCCTGCGCCGGATCGAAGCGGATCTTCTCCAGCAACCGCTGGGTGACGTCGTAGCAGCCCTGCAGGTCGCCGATCGCCCAGATGCTCATGCCCGGGCCTCCATCAATGCAGGGTCCTGGGCACGCTCAGCACGAACGTGGCGATCGGCGCGGCGAACTCGGTGCCGTCGTCGGCGACCATGTCGTAATGGCCCTGCATCTGGCCGTGCTCGGTATCGAGCATCACGCCCGAGGTGTACTGGAACTGCTCGCCCGGGCGCAGCCGCGGCTGTTCGCCGACCACGCCTTCGCCGTCGACGTGCTGGACCTGGCCGTTGCCGTCGGTGATGCGCCAGTGGCGCGCGACCAGGCGCGCGGCGATGTCGCCGGCGTTGCGGATGCGGATCGTATAGGCGAACGCGTACCGGCCGTCGGACGGCGCGGACTGCTGGTCGAGGAAGCGGGGCGAAACCTCGACCTCGATCCGGTAGCGGGGACTGTCTTGCATGCGGGAAAGTTTAGGGGCTGCCGGGATTCCCGAACAGGCCGCGCCTGCCCGGACGTCCCCGGCAGTGTGGCGGCCCGCCGTGCGAGCCGCCGTGAAGCCGCGGGCCCGGTCGCCGTGGCGCGCGCGGTTCAGTCCGCCGCCACGTTGGCGAGGCGGATGAAGTCGGCGACGTCCAACTGCTCGGCGCGCGCTTCCGGGCGCACGCCGGCGGCCTCGAAATGGCGGTTGTCGCAGACCCCGGACAGCGCGTTGCGCAGCGTCTTGCGGCGCTGGCCGAACGCGGCGCGCACCACCTCGGCGAAGCGGACGGCGTTGTCGATGCCGATCGTGGCCGGATCGCGCGGCACCAGCCGCGCCACCGCCGAGTCCACCTTGGGCGGCGGCCGGAACGCGCCCGGCGGCACCACGAACAGCGACTGCACCTGGCAGTACGCCTGCAGCATCACGCTGAGCCGGCCGTAGACCTTGCTGCCGGGCGCCGCGGCCATGCGCTCGACCACTTCCTTCTGCAGCATGAACACCATGTCGGTGATCGCCGCGGCGTGTTCCAGCGCGTGGAACAGGATCGGCGAGGACAGGTTGTAGGGCAGGTTGCCGACCAGGCGGATCCGGCCTTCGCCGGCCAGCGCGGTGAAGTTCACCGTCAGCACGTCGCGGTGGATGATCTCCAGCGTGCCGAGCCCGCGCGCGGCCTCGGTGAGCGGAAAGATCAGGTCGCGGTCGTACTCGATGACGGTCAGTTCGCCGTGGCGCTTGAGCAACGGGAAGGTGATCGCGCCCTGGCCGGGGCCGATCTCCACCAGCCGGTCGCCGGGCTGCGGGTTCACCGCCTGCACGATGCGGTCGATGTAGGCGCGCTCGTGCAGGAAGTGCTGGCCGAACTGCTTCTTGGCCGCGCCGAACTCGGTGGCGGGAGTGCGCGCGGTCATAGCAGGCGGGTCCCGAGCGGCACGTCGCGGTCGGGCACGCACAACGCGACGTGGCCGTCGGCGTCGTGGAAGCCGGTGACCAGGCATTCGGACATCAGCGGCCCGATCTGCTTCCTGGGGAAGTTCACCACGCCCACCACCAGCCGGCCGACCAGGGATTCGGGCGTGTAGTGCACCGTGATCTGCGCGCTGGACTTGCGCACGCCGATCTCGGGACCGAAGTCCACCTGCAGGATGTAGGCCGGCTTGCGGGCCTGCGCGAAGACTTCGGCGGACAGCACGCGGCCCACGCGCAGCTCGACCTTGGTGAAGTCGTTCCAGTCGATGAGTTCCATGCGGGGATTATGCGGGATTTCCCCGGTCCTCATTCCATGCGGTCATCAGCCCCGCTCCCTCCAGGGCTCCAGGGCATAGCGCGCGCCATGGGGTGCGCGACCTGGAGCGCCCACGCCGCTGGCGCGGGCCGGGCGCGGAGCGGGGGCGGGGGACGGGGGCGAAGCTCCTCGCGATATCCAACCGCGCGAGGCTTCGCCCGTACCCTCATCCGCTCCTTCGGAGCACCTTCTCACCAAGGGAGAAGGAAGGCTTCACCTGGCTTCGCGCTCGACCCAGCGAGCGCGCCTTCATCCTTGGGAGAGGGACGAGGTTTTCCGCGCCGCGGCGATCCGCGCGCAGCACGCCACCGCCGCGAACAGGCTGGACGGATCGGCCAGGCCCTTGCCGGCCAGGTCGAGCGCGGTGCCGTGGTCGACCGCCACGCGCGGGTACGGCAGGCCCAGGGTGATGTTCACGGCCTGCTCGAAGCCGCTGTACTTGAGCACCGGCAGGCCCTGGTCGTGGTACATCGCCAGTACCGCGTCGAAGCCCTTGAGCTTGCCCGGCAGGAACGCGGTGTCGGCCGGCAGCGGTCCGACCAGGTGCATGCCCTGGCCGCGCAGCGCGGCCAGCACCGGCTCGATCACCTCGATCTCCTCGCGGCCCATGTGCCCGCTCTCGCCGGCATGCGGATTGAGCCCGAGCACGGCGATGGTCGGCCGGGCGATGCCGAAGTCCTCGCGCATCGCCGCGTGGACGATGCGCAGCACCCGTTCGAGCAGCGCGCCGTCGATCGCATCGGGCACCGCACGCAGCGGCAGGTGGGTGGTCGCCAGCGCGACCCGCACGATGTCGTTAGCCAGCATCATCACCACGTCGGTGCCGGCGCGATGCGCCAGGTGCTCGGTGGTGCCGGTGTAGGCGATGCCGGCGGCGTTGATGCTCGCCTTGTGGGTGGGGCCGGTGACGATGCCGTCCAGTTCGCCGCGCAGGCAGGCATCGGAGGCGGCATCCAGCGCCGCGATCACCGCCGGGGCGTTGCGCGGGTCGGTGCCGCCGAAGGTGTTGGGCACGGCATTGCGGATCGCGCGCAGGGGCAGGTCGCCGGGGGCGGCGGCCGGTTCCGTTTCCGGGAGCAGGCGCAGCGGCAGCGACAGCGCCTCGGCGGCGGCCAGCAAGGTGTCGGGATCGGCGAAGGCGAGCAGCCGGCAGTCGGGGCGCGCCTGCTGCGCCAGGCGGACGCACAGTTCCGGGCCGACGCCGGCGGGCTCGCCCGGGACCAGTGCGAGCGCCGGCTTCATGCCCGCGCCTCAGTTCTTCGGCTGGGCCGGGGCGGGTTCGGTCGTGGCCGGGGTCGCGGTGGCGTCGGCATCGGCGCGGTCGCCGGTGCGGAAGCTCACGTAGGCCTCGCCGCGCATCTCCTGCAGGAAGCGGTTGTATTCCTCTTCCAGCTTGCGGCGGCCGATGGTCTCGCGGATCTGGGCACGCTGGTTCTGGGTCGTGACGTCGGTCTGGCGGGTGCCGACGCGCTGCACGATGTGCCAGCCGGCGTCGGTGCGGAACGGCTGGGAGACCTGGCCGTCGGCGATGCCCGCGACCTGCTGGCCGAAGGCCGGGCCGAACGCATCCACCGGGAACCAGCCCAGGTCGCCGCCCTGGCCGCGGCTGTTGGTGTCCTCGGAGGACTCGCGGGCCACCGCCTGGAAGTCCGCGCCGCCCTCGATGCGCGCGCGCAGCGTCTCGATCTTGGCCTTGGCGGCCGCGTCGTCCTGGCTCTCGTTGACCCGGATCAGGATGTGGCGGGCGTGGTACTCGGTGACCAGCTGCTGGCCGGCCGCGGAGGCGTCGCGCACCTCGACCAGCTTGAGCAGCTGGAAGCCGCTCGGGCCGCGCAGCGGACCGACCACCTGGCCGGGCTTCATGTCGTGGATCAACTGGGCGAACGCATTGGGGATCTCGTCCAGGCTGCGCCAGCCGAGGTCGCCGCCTTCCAGCGCGTTGGGGCTGTCGGAGTAGCGCACCGCGGCGGCGGAGAAGTCCAGCTCGCCCTTGTCGATCAGGTTCTTCACGCCGTCGGCCTTCTTCTGGCCGGTGGCGATCTGCTCGGCGGTGGCGCCGTCGGGCAGGGCGACCAGGATGTGCGCCAGGTGGTACTGGCTGCCGCTGTTGGCCTGCTGGGCGAGCGCGGCGTCCACTTCGCCCTCGCTGACGCTGATGCGGCTCTGCGCGAAGCTCTGGCGCAGGCGCTGCACGGTGATCTCGTCGCGCACCGAGCTGCGGAAGTCGCCATAGGAAATGCCGTCGGCGGCCAGCTTCTGGCGCAGGCCGTTGACGTCGGTGCCGTTCTGCTGGGCAATGCCGGCGATGGCGCGATTGAGCTCCTCGTCGCCGACGCGGATGCCGCTGCTTTCGGCGCGGGCCACCTGCAGCTTCACCAGGACCAGGCGCTCGAGCACCTGCCGTTGCAGCACGTCGTCGGGCGGCAGCTGGTCGGCGTGGCCGGCGTACTGCGCCTTGACGTTGCGCACGGCGCGGTCGAGCTCGCTCTGCAGCACCACGTCCTCGTCCACGATCGCGGCGATGCGGTCCAGGGGCTGGGTCTGCTGTGCCGAGGCGGCCAGCGGGAGCACGCCGGAAACGGCCAGCACGGAACCAAGAAGGAATCCGCGCACATGGACGTGCGCTGCCCTTGCGAGGGACTCGCGACGAAAGAATCCGCGCACATGGACGTGCGCTGCCCTTGCGAGGGACTCGCGACGAAAGAATCCGCGCACATGGACGTGCGCTGCTCTTGCGAGGGACTCGCAACGGAAAAGAGCGGAGAAGGGCTTGATCATGGAATCTCGTTCGGATCGTAAGCGTCCGGATCGGTCGTGGTATTGCTGGGCGGTACCAGGTACAGGTCGTCGCGGTAATAACCGAGAATAGCACGCCGCAAAGTGCGGTCCGTGTCCTGGCCGATCGAGCTCAGGCCCTTCAGCACGAATTCAAGTTGGAACGAGTTGTCCAGCTCGCCCTCGCGGTTGCGCACGTAGCGGCGCACCAGCGCCCGCACCGCCAGGCAGCAGCTGTCCCACTGCACGCCGCCGATGATTTCCAGCGGCTTGCGGTCCAGCAGCGAGTAGTAGTAGCGGCCGACCACGCTCCAGGTCGGGTTGATCGGGTACAGGAAGGAGAAGTCCGCCTGCTTGAGCTGGTCGGTACCGTCGTTGGTGTTGCGGCGGTAGCGGTAGGCCAGGTTGATGATGCCGTCGTCCTTGAGCAGGTAGCGCGTGCGGAAGCTGGCCAGGTCCTCGCGCCGGTAGTCCGGGTTCCACTGGTAGGTGGCGCCCAGGCTCCAGCGGTCGTTGATCATGTAGGCCGCATCGGTGACCCAGGCCGACTTGCCCTTGTTCACCGCCGGCTCGGCGCCGCTGCCGAGCGAGACCCGCGAGTCCTCGAAGTACAGGATCTGGCCGGCGCTCAGCGACAGCTTCTCCTGGCCGTCGGACTGGCGCAGCCAGCGCGAGGTCACCGCCAGGGTCAGCTGGTTGGCGTCGTTCTGGCGGTCCGCGCCGGTATAGCGGCTGTCGCGGAACAGCTGGCCCCAGCTGAAGGTGAACGCGCGCGTGTCGAACAGCGGCAGGTCGCTCTGGTCGCGGTACGGCGCATAGAGGTAGTAGATGCGCGGCTCGAGCGTGTTGAGGTAGCTGTCGCCGAACAGGTGGGTCTCGCGGTCGAAGTAGAGGCCGGCGTCCAGCGAGGCGATCGGCAGGCTGCGGGTCGGGCTGCGGTTGCCGTTGAGCTGGTCGGCCAGACCCTTGCTCAGCTCGTAGGCGGTGTAGCGCCAGGCCAGCGTCGGAGTGATGTACCAGGCCGCGCCGGACAGCGGGAACGAGACGTAGGGCTTCAGGTCCAGGCGCGAGCCGTCGTAGTAGCGCTGGTTGATCGTGTTGGTGCGGTAGTACTCGCCCGTCGGATCCTGCGCGACGGCATACGAATCGTCGTGGGTGAAATGCACCGCCTCGGCGTAGATGCCGGCCTCGAACCAGTGCGCGAACGGCTTGTCCCAGTTGAAGAAGAGCCGCGGCTGGCGGTTGTAGGCCAGCGCCCTCTCGTCCAGCGTGTAGTCGGTGAGCTGCCAGCGGTCGGCCATGATGCCGGCATTCCAGTTTTCGCCGGTGCCGTAGACGCCGATCGTGCTCTGGATGCTCGACGCGGAGGACAGCCCGTTCAGGCGGCTGGTGAAGTCCTCCATGTAGCGGGTGTCGCTGACCCAGCGCAGGCTGGAGCGCGCCTGCCAGTGCGAGTCGATGTTGTGGTAGCCGTCGAAGCTGAAGCTGCCGCGGTCCTTGTCGCGCAGGTCGTCGTTGGGCATGTAGGTGGCGGTCGCCGTGCCCTTGCCGCCGTCGTACAGGTAGCGGAACTCGTTGCCGAGCATCCAGCCGCGCTTGCTCATGTAGCGCGGGTACAGGGTGTCGTCGTAGTTCGGCGCCAGGTTCAGGTAGATCGGCTGGGTGTAGTCGAAGCCGTTGCGCCCGGACATGCCCAGCTCCGGGTACAGCAGGCCGGTCTGGCGGCGGTCGTCGATCGGGAACTTGAACCACGGCATGTACATCACCGGGACCTTGCCGATCTGCAGCACCGCGTTGCGGGCGGTACCGAACCCCTCCTCGTTGTCCACGTCGATCTCGGGCGCGCGCACGCGCCAGATCGGCTGCGACGGGTCGCAGGTGGTGTAGGTGGAGCGGTGCATCTGCCCGACCGCGCCCTGGATGTCCACCGAACGGGCCACGCCGTTGCCGCGCCGGTCCACCAACTGGTACCTGATGTTGCTGATCTTGTGGGTATCGGAGTCCTGGTTGCCCTCGGCGCGGTCGGCGACCATCCGGATCGACGAGTCCTGGTAGCGGACGTGGCCGTCGGCCACGTAGTTGCCGCTCTCGGTGTCGAAGCGCAGGTTGTCCGCGTGCAGGTACTGGTCGCCGCGGTTAAGGGTGACGTTGCCGCTGTACTCGGGCACGACGTTGGTGCCGGAGAGCTGGTCGCCCTCGATGTCGGTCGGCTGCTGGGTGCGGTCCTGGGCGGCCTGCTGCGGGGTCGCCGCCGGCACGTTCTCGAAACCCGGCAGCGGTTCCGTGATCGGGCACAGCCCCCAGTTCAGGGGCTTTTCGGCCGCCATCGCCGGCAGGCTGATGGCGATGCTCAGGGGCAGGGGCAGCAGGCGGAGAGCTCGGCGCACGCGGTCGGATCGGGGTGAAAACGGCGGTTAGCTTGCCCGATGGGCTGCATGGGGGCAATGAAGACGCGGTCGCGCGGGGGGAGGAGATTCAGGCCTGGCGCGGCCTTGGACGGCCGCGCGGCTAGCGCAGCGCGGCCACGTGCGCGACGCTGCTCTCGCGCAGGGCCTCCAGGTCGTAGCCGCCTTCCAGCATCGAGACCACCCGCCCGCCGGCGTGGCGGTCGGCGATGCCGCGCAGTGCCGCGGTGAGCCAGCCGAAGTCGTCGGCCTCCAGCATCAGGTCGGCCTGGGGATCGCGCATGTGCGCGTCGAAGCCGGCGGAGATCATCAGCAGCTGCGGCCGGAACGCGCCGATCAGCGGCAGCATCTGGTCGGCCCACAGGTTGCGGAACCGGAACCCGCCGCTGCCGGGCGGCAGCAGGGCGTTGTGGACGTTGCCGACCCCGCGCTCGTAGACCCCGCCGGAATAGGGGTACAGCCCGGACTGGTGGCTGCTCAGGTACTGCACGCGCGGGTCGCGTTCGAAGATCGCCTGGGTGCCGTTTCCATGGTGCACGTCGAAGTCGACGATGGTGATGCGCTCCAGGCCATGGCCGTCGCGGGCATGCGCGGCGGCCACGGCGATGTTGTTGAACAGGCAGAAGCCCATCGAGGCCTGCCCGGTGGCATGGTGGCCGGGCGGGCGGACCGCGCAGAACGCGGTGGTGGCCTGGCCGTTCATCACCGCGTCCACCGCCGCGACCCCGGCGCCGGCGGCGCGCAGGGCGGCCAGGTACGAACCGGGCGACATCGCCGTGTCGACGTCGAGCATCCGGTGGCCTTCGAAGCGCGGTTCCAGGATGGCGTCGATCTGTTCGCGCTCGTGCACCCGGGCCAGGTCGCCGAGCTTGGCCAGGGGCGCCTCGCGCCATTCCAGGTCCGGGAAGGCGGCGCGCAGCGCCGTGGCGACCTCGTGCAGGCGGGCCGGGCGTTCGGGGTGGTCGGGGCCCGGGTCGTGGTCGAGGCAGGCCGGATGGGTGAAGACGAGCATGGGGCGAATATACGGGCTTGTCGGGGCTCCGGCCCTCGCTGGCTTCGGCCGGCCGGCGGCCCGTGGGGCGCCGAGGGCCGGGCATCCTCCCGCGGCGGGCGGCGTCAGCGGCGGTCGTGGCGCCAGAGCACCTCGCCTTCGCCGGCGTCGCGGGCGAGCACGCGGGCCAGGACGAACAGCAGGTCGGACAGGCGGTTGAGGTAGCCGAGCGCCTCGGCCCGCACCGGCTCCTGGCGCGACAGCGCCACCGTCTCGCGTTCGGCGCGCCGGACGATGGTGCGCGCCAGGTGGCAGCGCGCGGCGGCCTCGCCGCCGGCGGGCAGGATGAACTCCTTCAACGGCGGCAGGCCGTCGTTCAAGGCGTCCAGCTGCCGTTCGAGCGCTTCGATGTCCGCCGCCTGCATCGCGGCATGGCCGGGAATGCACAGCTCGCCGCCGAGGTCGAACAACCGGTGCTGGATCGCGGTGAGCATGCCGCGGACCTCGGCGCTGATGCCGGGCGCGGCCAGCAGCAGGCCGATCGCCGAGTTGGCCTCGTCCACGGTGCCATAGGCGCAGACCCGCAGCGCGTCCTTGCCGGTGCGGCTGCCGTCGCCGAGCCCGGTGCTGCCGTCGTCGCCGGTGCGGGTGTAGATCCGGGAAAGCCGGTGGCCCATCGCCGCCTCAGTGGGCCAGCGGGCGCTGCAGGGCGCGATGGCCGAAGCGTTCCGAAGCCCACTGCACGGCGGCGGCGATCCCCACGTACAGGGCGGACGTGCCCAGGTAGGGCAGGAACCAGTCGGCGTAGTTCCGCGCCCAGCCGGCGATGCTCGGCGCGGGCACGCTGGCGCTGGTCCAGTAGAAGCTGGCCTGCGCGATCAGGTGGCACAGCGCGACCGAGGCCACCAGCGCGCCGGCGGCGCGGCCGAGTGCCGGCAGGCCGGCGCCGCGATAGCGCCCGCGCAGCCAGGCGCCGCCGGCCCACAGCGCGAAATAGGCCGGGACCAGCGCGATGTAGCCCGGCGAGACGCAGTAGTGCCGCCAGAAATCGATGCCCTGGCCGCGGATCACCGCCCAGTCGATCGCCACCGCCAGCGCCATCAGCAAGGGGAACGCCCAGCGCACCTGCCGGCGCAGCTGGAATCCGGCGACGAAGAACAGGGCCCACGACGCGTCCGGCACCGGGGCGAAGTGGTTGATGCGGGTGGCGAGCATCAGGCCGGCGAGCACGGCCAGGTGCACGAGGGAGCGGCGGGACTCGTTCATTGCGGGGCGATTGGAAACCGGGCGAAGGCTGATCTTAGAGCGTGTCATGCCCTTTGGGGGGGAATGCGCGGGCCGCCGGCGGTGCGGAGCCTGCGCGGCGCCCCGCGCCGGTGGCCGGGACCGGACCGCTTTATCATGGTGGGATGGAACCCACACACGATGTATTGATCGTCGGCGGTGGCCTGGTCGGCGCCAGCCTGGCGATCGCCCTGGACCGGATCGGCGTGGACGCCGGCCTGGTCGAGGCCGCTCCGCCGGGCGAACTGCCGGCGGTGTTCGACCAGCGCAACCTCAGCTTCGCCGCGGCCACGGTCAATGCGTTGACCTCGCTCGGGGTGATGGCCAGGCTGCGCGCGCCGACCGGGCCGATCCGGCGCATCCACGTCAGCCGCGCCGGGGACTTCGGCCGGGTTCGGCTCGATGCCGCCGACTACGGTCGCGACAGCTTCGGCCAGGTGGTGGTGGCGCGCGATTTCGGCGAGGCGCTGGAAGCGCGCCTGGGCGAGCTCTCGCACCTGACCCGCTACCGTCCGGCGCGTTTCATCGGCCTGGACGCGGCCGAGGACGGCCATCGCACGGTCCGCATCGCCGATGCGGACGGCGAGCGACGGGTGCGCGCGCGGCTGGTGGTCGGGGCCGACGGCACCCGCAGCGCGGTGCGCGAGCTGCTGCACATCGGCACCGACGAGCACGACTATTTCCAGACCCTGTTCGTGGCGCGCGTGCGCGCCGCACGCCAGCCCGACGGCACCGCCTGGGAGCGCTTCGGCGAGCACGGCCCGACCGCGCTGCTGCCGCGCGGCGACCGCCATTACGGCGTGGTGCACGGCGTGGCGCGCGAGCAGGCCGCCGCGGTGGCCGCGCTCGACGAGGCGGGTTGGCTGGCGCGCCTGCAGCAGGCCATCGGCTGGCGCGCCGGACGGCTGCTCGCCAGCGGCGAGCGCAGCGCCTATCCCTTGGTGCAGGTGCTGGCCAAATCGCTGGTCGCCGAGCGCGTGGTGCTGCTCGGCAACGCCGCGCAGACGATCCATCCGGTCGGCGCGCAAGGCTTCAACCTCGGCCTGCGCGATGCGCTGACCCTGGCCGAACTGATCGAACGCGACCGCGGCGACGCCGGCGCGTCCGGGCTGCTGTCGGCCTACGTCGCGCGCCGGACGCCGGATCGCGAGCAGACCATCGGCTTCTCCGGCGGGCTGGCGCGATTGACGTCCAATCCGGCGCCGCTGCTGCGGCCGCTGCGCAGCGCCGGCCTGCTGGCCGCATCGCAGGTGGCCGGGCTGCAGGCGCTGATGGTGGGCGGCGCGATGGGCTTCCGCGGCGAAGTGCCGCAGCTGTGCCGGAGCGCGTCGTGAACCGGCGCGGCGGACTGGACGCGGTGATCGCCGGGGGCGGCGTGGTCGGCGCCGCCTGCGCGCTGGCGCTGGCCGAGGCGGGCCTGGACGTGGCCCTGGTCGAGGGCCGCGAACCGCCGCGCTGGAGCGCGGAGCGCCCGGACCTGCGCGTGTACGCATTCGCCCAGGACAACGCCGCGCTGCTCGATGCGCTGGGCGTGTGGCCGCAGGTGCGCGCGGCGCGCGTGCAGCCGTACCGGCGGATGCGGGTCTGGGATGCCGGCGGCGGTGGCGAGCTCGGTTTCGACGCCGACGCGTTCGGGCGCGAGCAGCTCGGCTGGATCGTCGAGAACGACCTGCTGGTGGACCGGCTGTGGGCCGCGTTGCCGGCCGCGGGCGTGCGCCTGCACTGCCCGGCGCGGCTGGAGGCGATCGAGCAGGACGAGCGCGGCGTGAGGGTCAGGCTGGACGACGGCAGCCGCATCGATGCGGCGATGGCGATCGCCGCCGACGGGGCCGAGTCCACGCTGCGCGCGCTGGCCGGCCTGGACGTCGCGCGCCACGACTACGGCCAGCGCGGCGTGGTCTGCTTCGTCGAGACCGAGCGCCCGCACGAGGACACCGCCTGGCAGCGGTTCCTGGCCACCGGGCCGCTGGCGTTCCTGCCGTTCGCGCGGGGGCGCAGCTCGATCGTCTGGACCTTGCCGGACGCCGAGGCCGAGCGCGTGCTGGCGCTGGACGAGGCCGCGTTCGAACGCGAACTGGGCAACGCGTTCGCCGCGCGGTTGGGCAAGGTGCGGCTGGCGTCGCGGCGCGTGGCCTTCCCGCTGCGCCGCCAGCTCGCCGCCGACTATGTGGCCGGCCGCGTGCTGGTGCTGGGCGACGCCGCGCACGTGGTGCACCCGCTGGCCGGGCAGGGCGTCAATCTCGGCCTGCGCGACGTGGCCGCGCTGCGTGCGCTGGTACGCGAGGCGGCGGGCCGGCGCGCGGACTGGAGCGCCCCGCACCGGTTGCGGCGCTGGGCGCGCAACCGCCGCAGCGACAACACCGTGGCGGCCTACGGCTTCGACGCGATCAACACGCTGTTCTCCAACGACGAGCTGCACCTGACCCTGCTGCGCGGGCTGGCGCTAGGCGCGGCCGGGCGCATGCCGCCGGTGGTCGACATGCTGTGGCGCGGCGCGGCGGGGTTGCAGCGTTGACGCGTGCGGCCGGCGCGGCCGGCCTTGACGCGGTATGAATGGCGCGCAGGCGCAAATGCGCGGATGTCATCGACTCGGGAGGGCTGGACGATGCAGGACGTTTTTTCGCGACGGGATTTCATGCGCGGCGCATTGCTGGCGGGCGCCGCGACCGCCTTGCCGGGCGGCGCGTTCGCGGCCACGCCGCGCAAGCCGCTGGGCGTGGCGCTGGTGGGCCTGGGCGGCTACAGCGCGGGCCGGCTCGCGCCCGGGCTGCAGCTGACCCGCTACTGCCGCCTGGCCGGGGTGGTCAGCGGCACGCCGGCCAAGATCGAGGACTGGCAGCGCCGCTACCGCATCCCGGACCGCAACTGCTACAGCTACGACGACTTCGCGCGCATCGCCGACAACCCGGACATCGACGTGGTCTACGTGGTGCTGCCCAACCACCTGCACGCCAAGTACAGCATCGCCGCCGCCGAGGCCGGCAAGCACGTGTGGTGCGAGAAACCGATGGCGATGAACGCCGCCGAGGCGCAGCGGATGATCGATGCCGCGCGCGCCAACAAGGTGCAGCTGGCCATCGGCTACCGCATGCAGCACGAGCCCAATACCCGCCGCCTCATCGGATTCGCCGAGAGCGCGCCGTACGGGGCGATCCGGCAGGTGCGCGCCGAGGCCGGCTTCAACGGTTTCGACGGCGCCGACCGGAGCAACTGGCGCCTGGACCCGGCGCGCGGTGGCGGCGCGATGTACGACATGGGCGTCTACTCGCTCAACGGCGCGCGCTACGCGGTCGGCCGCGAGCCGGTGGCGGTGAGCGCCAGGCACGAGGTCGCGCGCCCGCAGATCTTCCAGGGCGTGGACGAGACCACGCGCTTCACCCTCGAATTCCCGGACGGCGTGGTCGCGCAGTGCGCCACCAGCTTCGGCCAGAACATGAACCTGCTGCGCGTGGACTGCGAGCGCGGCTGGTACGAACTGTCGCCGTTCCAGTCCTACGACGGCATCCGCGGCCGCACCAGCGACGGCAAGCCGTTCGACGCGAAGGTGCAGCACCAGCAGGCGCTGCAGATGGACGAGGACGCGCTGGCGATCATCCAGGGCAAGCCGCCGCGCGTGCCGGGCGAGGAAGGCCTGGCCGACATGCGCGTGGTCGACGCGATCTTCGCCTCGGCGCGCGACGGCGGCCGGCGGATCGCCCTGGGTTAAGCGCCGCTGCACCGCCTGGCCTTGCCCGGCTCCCGCGCCAGCGGGAGTCCCTGGCCGCCGTCGTCGCGAGGGGCTCTCGTCGTCGTTGCCTTCGCGCGGGCGACGGGGAACGCGACGGGATTCAGCCCATCCATCCCTTCAGGTCGGCCTTGCTGAGGCGGCCCCGGTGGTGGACGTCCACGGCGTCGAACTCGGCGCTGAGGGTGGGGTCGGCCTTGGCTTCCTTGCGGTCGATGTAGCCGTCGTGGTTGCGATCGAGCTTGTCGAAGTCGATGCGGTACTGGCCGACCACCGAGTCGGGCTCGACCGAATTGACCTGTACCGGTTGGCCGTCGACCTGCAGGTGGGCCGTTCCGGTGACCTGGCCGTCTTGCGCCCAGGCCGCCAGCGGGGCCAGGGCGAGGGCGAGCGAGGCAGCCAAAGCGCGTGGGGCGATGTTCATGGCGTACTCCTCTTGGTTGGGAGCTGTACGCTAGGCCCGCCTCGATTAATGGCGACGAAAAAAATCCGGCCGGAAACGGCGGCGGGAAACTCCGTTTAGCACGGCGTTCGCGATGTGGTGGATTCGCTAAGCCCGCGGCCGCCCGCCTGGGTGCGCAGCGCCGGGAACGACGCCGGTCGCGGACGGCGCCGTTCCGGCGGGGCGCAAGGCCGCCTGCCTACTTCAGCCAGCCGGCCAGTTGTTCGCGGCCCAGCTTGCCGCGGCGGGCGGTGTCGAGCGAGTCGAACTCGTCGGCCAGCGCAGGATTGGCCTGCGCTTCCTCGCGGCTGATGAACCCGTCGCCGTCGGTGTCCAGCGCGGCGAAGTCGATCTTGTAGTCGCCCACCACGCTGTTGGGCTGGATCGTGCGCACCGTCACCGGCGCTTCGCCGACCGGCATGGCGAGATGGGCCTGGTGGGTGACCTCGCCGTCGGCGAGGGGCTCGCTGCGCACGTTGACCGGCACGTCGCGCAACGGTTCGCTGACGGCGCTGTCCTTGGGGACCGTCCCGTAGGTCTGCGCGCCGGCGAGGCCGCTGGCGAACAGGGCGCACAGCGCGATGGCGTGGATGGAGCGGGCGAGTGTCATGGAACCCCCTGTAGCGTTGGAACGCGGGCTACCTTACCCACGCCGCGCTGAACCGGCGTGATGGGGCGCGGGCCGTGCCCACGGCGGTTCCTGCGGCCGCTTCCCGCGGCCGGCTAGCCCGGGATGAACGGGAACACGATCTTCAGCAGTCCCTTCAGGCCGCCTTCGGCGGTGCTGGCGACGGCCTTGGCGCCGAGGCTGTTGAGCGCGCGCCGCACGTCGTCCCAGCGCAGTTGCTTGATGTCCTTCTTCAGCAGGTCGGCGACCTCCTCGGCGGCGGGGGCGAGTTTCTTCAGTTCGCGCACCGTCGCCTCCGGGTCGGGCTGCAGGTAGCCCCAGCGCTCGGCGATCTTCAGCAACGTGTCGAAGCGCACCGCGACGACCTCGCGGTTGCGCTCGTACACCGGCAGCGCGCCGACCTCGAGGATCGCCTGCTCGAAGCGCTGCGCGTCGTCCGGGTGCTCGATCCGCACCGCCAGGAAGCCTTCCTTGCGGCTGCGCTCGCTGACGTGCTTGGCGCCCGAGCGCAGGTTGTCCTCGGTCAGCACGCTGGCGACGATCCGGCGCAGCGCCGCATCGTTCTCCTCCGGCACCAGCGCGCGCCAGCGCGCGTAGCCGTCGCGGCGCAGCGCCTTGACCTTGGCCGGGGTGACGCGCAATTGCATCGCCACGGCGGCGTTGGAGTCGCTGCGCGAGATCGCGCCGTCGCGCTCGAGCAGCACGAAGATCAGCAGCTCCAGGTCGCGCTTGGTCAGCGACTGGAAACCCTGCAGCAGGGTCAGCCGCAGGAATTCGTTGGCGAACCCGGCCGGGTCCTTGAGCTCGATGGGTTGCATGACCGCCCCTCCTCATTCCTCCGCGGAACAGGCGCAGGATGCCATGCCGCGGTTGCGCGCCCTGAGACGGGCGCCGCATCGCGGGCGGATCGCCTCAGAACGCGCCCTTGCGGCCGGTTTCGCGGCCGGGCACCTCGCTCAGGAAGGTCTCGATCGCGCCGCGGTCCTGCAGGGTGACGTAGACCTGCCGGCCGTCCTTGCCGCCGAAGGCCAGGTTGGTCGGCTTGCTGCCCTTGAGCTTGACGGTGCGCAGCAGCTTGCCCTGCGGCGAGACCACCACCACCGCGCCCGCGTCGTAGCGGGCGATGTAGAGGTTGCCGTCGCGATCGCAGCGCATGCCGTCCAGGCCGGCGTCCGGGAACTCGATCAGCAGGCGCTTGTTGGAGGGCTTGCCGCCGCGGTCGAGGTCGTAGACCCAGACCTTGCGCTGCACGCTCTCGTTCACGTACAGGCGGTCGCCGCGCGGGGAGACTTCGATGCCGTTGGTGGTGCCCATCCCGGTCTCGAGCAGCTCGGCATGGCCTTCGCGGTCGATCCGCCAGATCTGGCCGGTGCCGGTGGACCAGTCCGGGTCGCTGGCGTACAGGGTGCCGTCCGGCGCGCGCGCCAGGTCGTTGGGCTGGTGCATGCGCGCATCGGCGGCGAAGGTCGAGACCTGGCGGGTGTCCGGGTCCACGGCCAGCACGCGGTGGCCGGTGTAGTCGGCCACGTACAGCACGCCGTGTTCGCCGAAGCGCAGGCCGTTGCCGGTGCTGCCCTCCGGCAGGCGCACGAACAGCTCGGCCTGGCCGGTGCCGTCGGGCCGTGCCGTCACCCGGCCGATGGTGCCATCGCCGCCGAACGCGACCGCGTACAGGCGGCCGTCCGGGCCCACCGCCGGGCCTTCCACGCCCTTGCCGAACACGCCGTCGGGCACGTAGTCGCTGGCCACGTAGACGGTCGGCAGGCGCGCCTGGCGATTGTTGGCAGCGGGTGCGACGGTGCTGGCGGCCAGCAGCACGACCGCCAGCGCGGTGCGGAGCGGGGACGGGGCGGAGCGGGTCATGGCGGGGTTCCGGTCAGGGGGAGGCCAAGGCGGCGACCGTGATCTCCTCGCGGTCGTGGTAGAGCTGCTTGGCGCGCACCTGCAACGGCCTTCCGGCCTGCCGGCGGAACAGTTCCAGGCACAGCATGGTCTCGTCCCAGCGCTTCTTCATCGGCAGCTTGAGGTTGAAGATCGCATGCCGGCACCAGCCCTCGCTGAACCAGGTGGCCATCCGCTCGGCCACCCGTCGGGGCTGTTCGACCATGTCGCAGACCATCCAGTCCAGCGGGCGTTCCGGTTTCCAGTGGAAGCCGTCGGCGCGCAGGTGCTCGACCAGGCCGGTATCGAGCACGTGCTGGCGCAGCGGGCCGTTGTCGACGCTGGTGACGTGCAGGTGCTCGCGGGCCAGCACCCAGGTCCAGCCGCCGGGCGCGGCGCCGAGGTCGGCCGCGCGCATGCCCGGCTTCATCCGCGCCTGGCGTTCCTCGGGCGAGAGCAGGGCGATCAGCGCCTCCTCCAGCTTCAGGGCCGAGCGCGAGGGCGCGTCCGGCAGCAGCTTCAGGCGCGGGATGCCGAGCGGCCACGGCGCGCTGTCGCGCGGATCGGCGGCGGCGAGGAACAGGTGGTCGCCCTGCACGAAGCACACGTGCAGGCGCGGCAGCCGCGCCTGGGGCTGGTCGGCGAGCAGCCCGGCCTTGCGCAGCGCCGGCCGCAGCGCGTTGCCGAAGCTGCGCGCCAGGCCCGCCAGCGGCTTGCCGGCATCCGAATCCGGGTGTTCCACCCACAGGTCGCCGAAGCGTGGGGCGCCCTGCAGCGCGGCCACGATCGGCGCGATGCGGTCCTTCGGGTCCACGCCGCGCAGCTCGGCCAGCAGGTGCAGCTTCTGGCGGGCGAAGATCAACTCGCGCCAGGGCAGGCGCGCGGCCAGCCCTTCGCTGTCCTCGCAGGCGAACATCACGTAGCCGTCGTTGCGTTGCGCGCGCGCGTAGCCGGCGAATCCCGCCTCGGCGGCGCGCGCGGTCAGCTCCGCGGCCAGTTCGGGCTCGAAGCCCTGCCGGCAGTAGCACAACAGTCCGTTCATTTCATTGCGCCTCCTCGGCGGCGGGGAGGCGGTTGCGTGGTCCCTTCGGTGCGCCGTTCCCGCGCAGGCGGGAATCCAAGGCCGCCGCCTTCGAGGGACCAGCGCCCCCGGATTCCCGCTTGCGCGGGAACGGCAGCGACGGCGACAGGGCGGGATGGTGCGTGGAATGCCGCATCGGGCGGTCAGTAGCGATCGCCACCGCTTTCCCCGTAGGCGCGCAGCACGGCGCGGGCGTCGTCGCGCAGCAGGTCGCGCACGACCTCGATGCCGCGCTTGTTCAGTTCGCCGATCCAGTCCGCCGGCAGCGGGCCTTCGTCGAAGGCGGTCAACTCCATCACGTCCTCGGCGCGAGCGCCGATCAACAGCCGGTCGATGCCGGCCCAGACCGTGGCGCCGTAGCACTGGCAGCACGGCTGCGAGGAGGTGGCGAGCGTGACCGGCTTGAGCATCTCGTTGAGCCGGTGGGTCTGCAGGCGCTGCTGGGCCAGCATGTAGGCCATGTTCTCGGCATGCGCGAGCGAGGTGGCGTGCGGCACCACGCGGTTCACCCCGACCGCGACGATGCGGTCGTCAGGGCCGAACACCGCCGCGCCGAACGGCCCGCCGCTGCGGTGTTCGATGTTCCGCCGCGACAGCTCGATCGCCAGGGCCACCTTCGATGCGTCGCCGGGATAGGCGAGGGTGGTGTCGACGTGTTCGTGGACCCAGGCGGGCAGGGTGAGGTGGACTTGCGCGTACAGCATCAGCGGACCGGTTCGGGGGTGTCGAGGGGGCGGCGCAGTGTATCGGCACCGCCGTCCTTTGCGGTGCATTGGCCGGACACGCACTGGCAGCCGCTGATCTCGCGGAAGCCGCACACGCTCATCCGGCCGCTGGCGCGGCATTGCGCCATCACGCCCTCCGGGTCGGTGGGACTGGTGGCGTTCACGCACGCCGGGTAGGCGCCGCAACAGTTGCCGACGTTCTTGACCGTGCAGTCGGCGTCGGTGCGGCAGGTGGTGTCGATCTTGGCCGGCGCGGCCGCCGGGGCGGTGGCCTGCGATTGCGAGGCGGGGGCGGCGCAGGCCGCCAACAGCAGGAGCAGGGCGGGCAGCAGGCGTTTCATCGCGGGCTCCGGGGTCGGGAGGGCTCGAATATAGCCATTCTCGCCGGAGCCGCCCGTCGTCGGCGCCTACGCGGCGGGCGCCCGGCGCCGCTCCACGTGCACGGAGGCGCACCACAGCACGCCGCCGAGCAGGCAGGCGATGGCGAGCGCTTCCAGCGCGCTCGGCAGGCGCCGTTCCCAGGCGAAGCCGTACAGCAGCGCGAACACGGTCTCGAACACGATCATCTGCCCGACCAGGGTCAGCGGCAGCAGCCGGCTGGCGCGGTTCCAGCAGGCGTTGCCCAGCACCGAGGCGAATATCGCCAGCAGCAGGCCGATGCCCCAGAAGCGGGCCCAGTCGGCCGGCAGGTGCCCGGCGCGGTCGAGCGCGAACGCCGGCACGGCCAGCAGCAGCGACAGCGCGCCGGTGACCACGCCGGTCAGCAGCGACCAGTCGCCGCTGGACAGGTCGGGCCGGCGCGACAGCCAGCGCGCATTGGAGACCGAGTACGCCGACCACGACGACAGCGCGCCGAACGCGCAGGCCAGGCCGATCGCGCGCTGGGCCAGGCTGCCGGCGCCCCGGGCTTCCCCGTGCAGCGCCTCGAAGGCGACCAGCGCGACCCCGGCCACGCCGAGCGCGGAGGGAGCGGCCAGCCGCGACAGCGCCACCGCGCCGGCCGCGCGCGAGCCGACCACGGTCACCACCACCGGCAGCAGGCCGATGATCAGCGAGGTCGCCGCGCCGCCGGCCCATTGCACCGCGGTGCCGAGCATCACGTAGTAGACGAGGTTGCCGAGCAGGCTCAGGCGCACCAGCGCCCACCATTCGGCGCCGCCGAGGGCGCCGCGCAGGCGCCGCCAGCGCGGCGCGAGCACGCAGGCGGCGACCAGGCCGTAGGCGAGATAGCGGGATACGGACAGTTGCAGCGGGGAGAAGTCGTGCAGCAGTTGCGGCGCGAGGAACACGAGCCCCCACAGGGCGCCGGCGATGACGCCGTTGCTGACTCCGCCGATCAATCGTTCACGCATGGCGCCTGGTCCTCCTTGGGAGAGGGAGCATGCCGGGAAGGCCGGGGGAATGATTGACCCAGGCTCTTGCGCGGCGTTCAGGCGGGCGATCGGCGATGTGGGAAGCGCCGTCGCGCTGGCTTGCACGGGTTACGGATACGGCGGGCCGTGTGGGAGGGACTTCGGTCCCGGCGGGCTTTCCCGATGTTGCTCGGGCAGCCGTGGTTTCCTTCTCGCACTTTTGGGGTGAAGACGTGCGGCTTGCGAGCCATTGGCTCGCGCATGATCACGAGCAGCGGCAGCGACAGCGACAGCAGCAGCGGTCAAGGCGAAAACCGAAGTAAAAACAGCAGCCGCGGAAATCTTTCCACCGTCGTCCCCGCGAAGGCGGGGACCCAGCGCCTCCGCTTTCCCCCGAACGAAAGCCATCGGTCCCCATCTGGCGCGGGGACGCCGATCATGGCGCCGCCAGCGGCTCGGCGGGCTTTCCCGCAACGCGATGCAATCGCCGGTAGGCGGCCGGGGTCAGGCCGGTCTCGCGGCGCAGGGCGCGGGTCAGTGCGGTCTGGTCGGACCAGCCGTTGTCCAGGGCGAGTTGCGCGATCGGGCGATCGCTGCCGGCCAGTTGCGCGCAGGCGCGTTGCAGGCGCAACGCGGACAGCCATTGCTGCGGGCTGCGGTCGAACTCGCGGCGGAACAAGGCATGCAGCCTGCTCTCGCTCAGCCCGGCGTGGCGCGCCATGCGCTCGACCGGCCAGGCTTCGCCGGGGGCGGCGGCGAGGGCGTCGCACAACGCCTGCAGGCGGCGCAGCGGCGCCGGGTCGCTGCCGAGCGCGTGCAGCAGCTGCGGCAGGCAGTGCCGGACCAGCGGCAGGGGAACCTCGTCGCGCTCGCGGCATTGGCGATCGACGAAGCCGGCCAGCGCGCGCAGGCGTGGCGTCATCGCCACGAACGGCCGCTGCTGCAGCTGCTGCATGCGCGCCTCGCCGAAGCTGCCGAGGTCGCATTCGACGAGCAGGAAGCGGTTGTCGCCGTCGGCGCCCTGGTCGTGCTCGGTCCCGGGCGCGACCACGACGGCGTGCCCGGCATCCACCAGGCCGCCGCGCCCGCCGACCTCGATCTCCAGCGTGCCGCGCAACGGCAACACCACCTGCACGTGCGCGTGGTGGTGGAGATGGCCGTCGCGGCCGTAGCGGCGCAATTGCAGGGCGCCGGTCATCGCGCCGCCTGCCGTGCGCCGCCGCGCCTGGCGGAACCGGTCGGCCAGGCGCGGGAGGCCATCACTTGGCCCAGGCGTCGCGCAGCGTGACGCTGCGGTTGAACACCGGACGGGCCGCGCCGTGGTCGCGGCGGTCGGCGACGAAGTAGCCCAGCCGCTCGAACTGGAACGACTGCTCCGGCGCCGCCTGTGCCGCGGCCGGCTCGACATAGCCGGCGACGATGCGCTTGGACTCGGGGTTGAGGTGGTCGCGGTAGGTCTTGCCCTCGGACTCGTCGTCCGGCTTCTCGACCGAGAACAGGCGGTCGTACAGGCGGATCTCCGCTTCGACCGCGTGCCGCGCGCTGACCCAGTGGATGGTGCCCTTGACCTTGCGGTTGGCGCCTTCCATGCCCGGGCGCGATTCCGGGTCCAGCCAGCCGCGCAGCTCGACGATCTCGCCGGCCGCGTTCTTGACCACCTCGTCCACGCGCACGATGCCGGCGCCGCGCAGGCGGACCTCGCCGCCCGGCACCAGCCGCTTCCAGCCCTTCGGCGGCACCTCGGCGAAATCCTCGCGCTCGATCCACAGCTCGCGCGAGAACGGCACGCTGCGCTCGCCCTGGGTCTCGTCCTTGGGATGGTTGGAGAAGGTCAGCGTTTCCTCGTGGCCTTCCGGCAGGTTGGCGAGCACCAGCTTGAGGGGGTCGATCACCGCCAGCCGGCGCTGCGCGTGCGCGTCCAGGTCCTCGCGCAGGCAGCCTTCCAGCACGGAGAAGTCGATCACCGAGTTCTGCTTGGAGATGCCGACGCGATCGACGAACAGGCGCATCGCCGCCGGCGTGTAGCCGCGCCGGCGCAGGCCCTGCAGCGTGTACATGCGCGGGTCGTCCCAGCCCTCGACCAGGCCTTCTTCGACCAGCGCGGTGAGCTTGCGCTTGCTCATCACCGTGTAGTTGATGTTCAGGCGCGAGAACTCGATCTGGCGCGGCTTGGCCGCCTCGTTCGGCAGCCCCTTGGCGGCCAGCGGCGCCAGCAGCTCGGGGTGTCCGGCCAGGTCGACGTTGTCCACGCACCAGTCGTACAGCGGGCGGTGGTCCTCGAACTCCAGCGTGCACAGCGAGTGGGTGATGCCTTCGATGGCATCGCCCAGCGAATGCGCGAAGTCGTACATCGGGTAGATCGGCCAGGCGTTGCCGGTGTTCTGGTGCTCGACGTGCTTGATCCGGTACAGCGCCGGGTCGCGCAGGTTGATGTTGCCGCTGGCCATGTCGATCTTGGCGCGCAGGGTGCGCGCGCCGTCGGGGAACTCGCCCGCGCGCATGCGCCGGAACAGGTCGAGGTTCTCCTCGACGCTGCGGTCGCGCCACGGCGAATTGCGGCCCGGTTCGGTCAGCGTGCCGCGATACTCGCGCACCTGCTCGGCAGTGAGGTCGCAGACGAAGGCCTTGCCGTCCTCGATGAGCTTCTCGGCGGCCAGGTAGTACACCTCGAAGTAGTCCGAGGCGTGGCGCAGGCTGGCCCAGTCGAAGCCCAGCCAGCGCACGTCGTCCTGGATCGCGGCGACGAACTCGGGGTCTTCCTTGGCCGGGTTGGTGTCGTCCAGGCGCAGGTTGCAGGTGCCGCCGAACTCGGCCGCGACGCCGAAGTCCAGGCAGATCGCCTTGGCGTGGCCGATGTGCAGGTAGCCGTTCGGCTCGGGCGGAAAGCGGGTCTTGATCGTGGCGTGCTTGCCGCTGGCCAGGTCCTCGCGGACGATCTGGCGGATGAAGTCCTTCTTTTCGGGAAGGGCGTCGGCGGCGGGTGCGGGGGTGGGCGTGCTGGACATGCCGGGGCTGGATGCAGAAAGACGCGCAGTTTATCGCGCCGGGGCGCCCGGCGTATTCTGGCCGGCAAGCCGCGAGGAGCTCCGCCATGCAGGTCGCCTACCGTGCCGACAACCTGTTCGACGCCCATCTGGTGAAACATGCGCTGGAGGACGCCGGGATCATGGCCTTCGTGTTTGGCGAATCCCTGCTCGGTGCCGGCGGCGACCTGCCGCTGTTCGGCGTGCTGCGGGTATGCGTGCCGGACGAGGCGCTGGAGCAGGCGCAGGACGTGGTGCTGGCGCTGGGCCTGGACGGGCAGGCCCAGCGCGCGCTGTAGCCTGTGGGCGCGCTTTTGTGGGAGCGGCTGAAGCCGCTCCCACAAAAGCGGATGGCCCGGCGCGCCTCGGCCGCTGCCAATGCGCGCAGCCGCCTGAACAGCGCCACGGTCCCGGCGGGCGGCGCGATCACCGGCAGGAAGCCGGCCGGATCGGCGCGCGCCGTTCCAACCGTGCATGGCCATCCGGCACGGCGCAGGCCGGCCCTGCTTGAAAGCCGGGCCGGCCGGTCCCATGCAGCGGAAGTCCCCCCCTCGCCGGAGCATCGCCATGCTGGGAGCCCGCCAGTTCAAGCAACGCCTGCCACGCGCCGACGAGGCGCTTCCCGGACGCGCCGCGCCGCTGCCGCTGCACAACGTGCATTTCGTCAACGGCCATCCGTTGCGGGCGGATTTCGCCGGCCTGGAGACGCTGGACGTCGGCATGGGTTGTTTCTGGGGCGCCGAGCGCAAGTTCTGGCAACTGCCGGGCGTGTACGCCACCGCGGTCGGCTACCAGGGCGGCTTGACGCCTAATCCCACCTACGAGGAAGTCTGCTCCGGCATGACCGGGCACGCCGAGGTCGTGCGGGTGGTGTTCGATCCCGCCCAGGTCTCGCGCGACACGGTGCTGCGCACGTTCTGGGAGAACCACGATCCCACGCAGGGCATGCGCCAGGGCAACGACACCGGCACCCAGTACCGCTCGGCGATCTACTGCCACGACGAGGACCAGTTCGAGTCCGCGCTCGCCAGCCGCGACGCCTACCAGCAGCGCCTGCACGAGGCCGGCTACGGCCAGATCACCACCGAGATCGCCTATCCGGCGGGACCGTTCTACTACGCCGAGGATTACCACCAGCAGTACCTGGCGAAGAACCCGGCCGGCTACTGCGGCCTGGGCGGTACCGGGGTGAGCTGCCCGATCGGGCTGGAGGCCTGAGCCTTCTTTGCTGAGGGGACCGCGCAGGGGCTGCGTACTGCGCGGGTCGTTCCGCGCAAGTCGCTGGGTCCCCGCCTGCGCGGGGACGACGGCCGAAGGTTTTCGGAGCAAGCCACCTTGCCGATGAAGCCATGCTTCCATCGTCGTCCCCGCGCAGGCGGGGACCCAGCGACTTGCTTCCTTATTTCCGGCGGCGATCGCCCGTAGGCGCGACGCAAGCCGCGATGACCCCCGATGGCGGTGGGGCGTCGCGGCCTGTGCCGTCCTGCGGCCGTGGCCCGGGCTCAGCCCGCCAGCTTGCCGCGGATCGTCGCGCGCAGCGCCTGCAGGTCCTTGGCGAAGGTATCGATGCCGCTGGCCAGCTTCTCGGTCGCCATCGGGTCCGCGGCCAGGTCGGCGGCGAAGCGGGCCGCGTCGATCGGCGTGGTCGCCGCGCCGTCGGCCGGCTGCGGCGACAGCTTGCGCGGCAGCTCGCCGTGGTCGGCGTCGAGCTTTTCCAGCAGGTCCGGCGAGATGGTCAGGCGGTCGCAGCCGGCCAGCGCCTCGATCTGCGCGGTCGAGCGGAACGAGGCGCCCATCACCACGGTCTTGGAGCCGCGCTTCTTGAACTCGGCATAGACGCCGCGCACGAACTTCACGCCCGGGTCCTCGTCGATGCTGGCCGGGGCCTGGCCGTTGGCGACGTACCAGTCGAGGATGCGGCCGACGAACGGCGAGATCAGGAACACCCCCGCTTCCGAACAGGCCAGCGCCTGGGTCTGGTTGAAGATCAGGGTCAGGTTGCAGTCGATGCCTTCGGCCTGCAGCTGGCGCGCGGCCTCCACGCCTTCCCAGGTCGCGGCGACCTTGATCAGGATCTTGTCCTTGGGCACGCCGCGCTCGGCGTACATCTGGATGAACTTGCGCGCCTTGGCGACCGTGGCGGCGGTGTCGTGGGCCAGGTCGGCGTCGACTTCGGTGGAGACGCGGCCGGGCACCAGTTCGGCCAGCATCGTGCCGACGCCGATGGTCAGGCGGTCGGCGACCTCGTTGACGACGGCGTCGCCGCCGCCGGACTGCTGCCGGCCCCAGGCCAGTTCGCGCTCGATCAGCTCGGCGTACACCGGCAGGTCCAGCGCCTTCTTCACCAGCGTCGGGTTGGTGGTGCAGTCCACCGGCTTGAGGCGCTTGATCGCCTCGTAGTCGCCGGTGTCGGCGACGACCACCGACAGTTCGCGCAGTTGGGCCAGTTTGGAAGGTTGCGAAGCGGTCATTTCGGTCTCTCGTTTCGGTTCGGGACGGATGGTGCGAGCGGGACGCTACGGTAGCGCGCTCAGCGATGGAAGTCGCCCGCCGCCTCGGGCTGGTAGTGGATGGCGGTCACGCGCAGGCGCAGCTTGCGGCCTTGCGGCGTCTCCCAGTCGATGCACTGGCCCAGCGACAGGCCGAGCAGGGCGCTGCCGACCGGTGCCAGCACCGAGACGCGGTGGCGCTCGACGTCGGCCTCGTTCGGGTAGACCAGGGTGAGGGTATGCGTGTCGCCCTGCAGTTCGTCCTGGCATTCCACGCGCGAATGCATGGTGACGACGTCGGCGGGCATCTGTTCGGGCGCGACGATGCGGGCGCGGCCCAGTTCCTCGGAGAGCGCGATCGCGGCGGGGTGCCGGCTCAGCGCGGGGGATTCGAGCATCGCCTCGAGGCGGGCGAGATCGCGGGAGGAAATGGTGATGGAAGGCGGCAGGCCGCTGCTGTGCTGCGATTGGACCATGGGATTCTCCTTGGAGGACGGACAAGCAAAAGGCGACCGGAAGGCCGCCCGCGCCTATTGTCGGAAGAATCGCCGCCGGATGCGACCTCGGGCGCGGGGCCGTTCAGGCCGCCTCGATGCTGCGCGGCGCCGCATGCGGGGCCGGGGCCAGCGTCAACAGCTCGTCCGGCAGCTGCCTGAACAGGCCGGCCAGGCTTTCCAGGAACGCGGACATCGCCGAGCTGCGCCGCCAGACCATTGCGATGCGCCGGCTCGGCTGCTTGTCGGCGCGGAAGTCGAGCAGGCGGATGCTGTCCGAGCGCGCCACCGGCGGCTTCACCGCGAGCATCGGCAGCAGGGTGATGCCGACGTTGGCGGCGACCATCTGCCGCAGCGTCTCCAGGCTGGTGGCCTGGAACTCGGATTTCTCCAGCGCCCCGGCCAGGTGGCACACGTCCAGTGCCTGTTCGCGCAGGCAATGGCCGTCCTCGAGCAGCAGCAGGCGCTGCTCGGAAAGCTCGTCCAGGGTCAGGTCCTGCTTCTGCGCCAGCGGGTGGCCTTCCGGCACCGCCAGCACGAACGGCTCCTCGAACAGGAACTCGGCGTGCAGCTGGTCGTCGTGCAGCGGCAGCGCCAGCAGCGCGGCGTCCAGCTTGCCCTCGCGCAGCTGGCGCAGCAGCTGGTCGCTCTTTTCCTCGACCAGCAGCAGTTCCAGTTGCGGAAAGCGCTGGCGGATGCGCGGCACCATGTGCGGCAGCAGGTACGGGCCGAGCGTGGGGAAGATGCCCAGCCGCACCGTGCCGGCTTCCGGGTCCTGGCTGCGGCGCGCCGCTTCCTTCATCTGCTCGACCTCGGCCACGATGCCGCGCGCGCGGTTGGCGGCCTCGCGCCCGGCCGGGGTCAGCATCACCTTGCGCGGCGCGCGCTCGACCAACGGCACGCCCAGCTCGTCCTCCAGCTTCTTGATCTGGGTGGACAGGGTGGGCTGGCTGACGAAGCAGGCCGCCGCGGCGCGGCCGAAATGCTTGTGGTCGGCCAGGGCCACCAGGTATTTCAGATCGCGCAGGTTCATGGACTACGGGCCTCGCTGAAACAGGGGACGATTGCAGCGGCGTTCGCACCAGCTTACGCCCCTCCGCGCGGAGGGGCGCAACCGGGCTCAGGCGGCCTCGGCGACGGCGCCGCTGCTCTTCGGCGCGGTGCTGCGGATCAGGTGGTCGAAGGCGCTCAGCGCGGCGGTGGCGCCGGCGCCCATCGCGATCACGATCTGCTTGTACGGCACCGTGGTGGCGTCGCCGGCGGCGAACACGCCCGGCAGGCTGGTCTGGCCGCGGTCGTCGATGACGATCTCCCCGCGCGCCGACAGTTCCACCGTGCCCTTGAGCCACTCGGTGTTGGGCAGCAGGCCGATCTGCACGAACACGCCCTCCAGCTCGACGCGGTGGCTGTCGCCGCCGGCGCGGTCCTTGTAGACCAGGCCGGTGACCTTGCTGCCGTCGCCCAGCACCTCGGTGGTCTGCGCGCTGGTGATGATCTTCACGTTGGACAGGCTGCGGAGCTTGCGCTGCAGCACCTCGTCGGCGCGCAGCTGCGCGTCGAACTCGATCAGGGTGACGTGCGAGACGATGCCGGCCAGGTCGATCGCGGCCTCCACGCCGGAGTTGCCGCCGCCGATCACCGCCACGCGCTTGCCCTTGAACAGCGGGCCGTCGCAGTGCGGGCAGTAGGCCACGCCCTTGTTGCGGTACTCGTTCTCGCCCGGCACGTTCATCTGCCGCCAGCGCGCGCCGGTGGACAGGATCACGGTCCTGGACTTCAGCGAGGCGCCGTTCTCGAGCTTGACCTCGATCAGGCCGTCGGCGCCGGCCGGCACCAGCTGCTCGGCGCGCAGCAGGTTCATCACGTCCACGTCGTAGGCGCGCACGTGCTGTTCCAGCGCCGCGGCCATCTTCGGGCCCTCGGTCTCCGGCACCGAGATGAAGTTCTCGATCGCCATCGTGTCCAGCACCTGGCCGCCGAAGCGCTCGGCCGCCACGCCGGTGCGGATGCCCTTGCGCGCGGCGTACACCGCCGCCGCCGCGCCGGCCGGGCCGCCGCCGACCACCAGCACGTCGAACGGCGCCTTCCCGGCGATCTTCTTCGCGTTGCGGTCGGCCGCGCCGGTGTCGAGCTTGGCGACGATCTGCTCCAGGGTCATGCGGCCCTGGTCGAACAGCTTGCCGTTGAGGTAGACGGTCGGCACCGACATGATCTCGCGCGCCTCGACCTCCTCCTGGAACAGCGCGCCGTCGATCGCCTCGTGCTTGATGTTCGGGTTCAGCACCGCGGCCAGGTTCAGAGCCTGCACCACGTCCGGGCAGTTCTGGCAGGACAGCGAGAAGTAGGTTTCGAACCGGTACTCGCCCTGCAGGTTCTTCACCTGCTCCAGCAGCTCGGGCGCGGCCTTGGAGGGATGCCCGCCGACCTGCAGCAGCGCCAGCACCAGCGAGGTGAACTCGTGGCCCATCGGCAGGCCGGCGAAGCGCAGCTTGATGTCCTGCCCGGGCGAGGTCAGGCCGAACGACGGCTTGCGCTCGGCGTCGTCGCGCCAGACGTCCACGGTGATCTTGTCCGACAGTTCCTTCAGCTCGTTGAGCAGCTCGAGCATTTCCTGGGACTTGGCGCCGTCGTCGACGGAAGCGTCGATTTGGATCGGGCGGGTGACCTTCTCCAGGTAGGCCTTGAGCTGGGTCTTGAGATTGGCGTCCAACATGGAGAACTCCTGATGGCGGGTAAGTGGGGAAGGGCACCGGCACGCGGCTGCGCCGTGCTCCTGCGGGGGCTCGCAGGGAAGAAGGATCCGCGCGCATGGACGCGCGCCGCCCTGCGATGGACTCGCGAAGAAGCGCTTGGCGCCGCCGTGGGGGCGGGTCGCCGGTCGATGATGGAAGGGGGTGAACCGCAGCCGGCGCACGGAAGGCGCGGCGGCCGCACCGGCTCCGGTTCACCCCCGGTCCCGCGGCTGCGGGACCGGGAGCGCGGGACGGCTTAGATCTTGCCGACCAGGTCCAGCGACGGAGCCAGGGTCTTCTCGCCTTCCTTCCACTTGGCCGGGCAGACCTCGCCCGGGTGGTTGGCGACGTAGATGGCGGCCTTGACCTTGCGCAGCAGTTCCTTGGCGTCGCGGCCGATGCCCTCGGCGGTGATTTCCACCGACTGGATCACGCCGGCCGGGTCGATGATGAAGGTGCCGCGGTCGGCCAGGCCCGCCGGGCGCAGCACGTCGAAGTTCTTCGAGATCTGGTGGGTCGGGTCGCCGATCATCGCGTACTTGATCTTGCCGATCGCCGGCGAGGTGTCGTGCCAGGCCTTGTGCGAGAAGTGGGTGTCGGTGGAGACCGAGTACACCTCGACGCCGAGCTTCTGGAACTCCTCGTAATGGTCGGCCAGGTCTTCCAGCTCGGTCGGGCACACGAAGGTGAAGTCGGCCGGGTAGAACACCACCACGGACCACTTGCCCTTCAGGTTGGCGTCGGAGACCTTGATGAACTCGCCATTCTGGTAGGCGTCGGCTTCGAACGGCAGGATTTCGGTGTTGATTACGGACATTGCGTTTCCTCTGTTGGCAAAGGGCGAGGGGGATGGAACAGGCGCCATGGTAGGCAGGGGCGATAGATGCCGCAAATCGATTGATGGCATTGGATAGATAGATTTTGCCTATCGTTAAGCGAGCCCGGCTCTTTGGTGCCATGCATCAACGGCTGCTCCGATAATGGCGATCCGACGTTTCGCAAGGGTGAAGCCCTGACCGCCATGCCTTTTCCTCCCGCCGACGCCTTGCTGCGCGCCGCCACCGCCCGGATCGAGCGGGCCGACGCCGAGCCGCTGCTGCTGCACGCGCTCGGCCGCGACCGCGCCTGGCTGTTCGCGCACGGGCGCGATCCGGTCGATCCGGCGGTCGCCGCCGCCTTCGAGGCGCTGGTGGCGCGGCGCGAGGCGGGCGAACCGGTCGCCTACCTGACCGGCCGCCGCGGGTTCTGGACCCTGGACCTGCAGGTGACGCCGGACACGCTGATCCCGCGCCCGGAGACCGAGACGCTGGTCGAGCTGGCGCTGGAACGGGTGGACCAGGCGCCGGGACGGCGCATCGCCGACCTCGGCACCGGCAGCGGCGCGATCGCGCTCGCCCTGGCCAGCGAGCGTCCGCGCGCGCGCGTGGTGGCCACCGATGTCAGCGGGGGCGCGCTGGCGGTGGCGCGCGCGAACGCCGCCGGGCACGCGCTGGACAACGTCGAGTTCCGCCACGGCAGTTGGCTGGCGCCGCTGGCCGGCGAGCGCTTCGACCTGATCGCCAGCAATCCTCCCTACATCGCCGAGGGCGACCCGCACCTGGACCTCGGCGACCTGCGGCACGAACCGGCCGCGGCGCTCGCCTCCGGCCGCGACGGATTGGATGCGATCCGCGAGATCGTCGCCGGCGCGCCCGACCGCCTGCTGCCGGGGGGCTGGCTGCTGTTCGAGCACGGCTGGGACCAGGGCGAGGCGGTGGCCGCGCTGTTGCGCGACCGCGGTTTCGCCGAGGTCGCCACCCACCGCGACCTGGAGGATCGCGACCGCGTCACGCTGGGCCGCTGGCCGCCATAGGGCTTGCCACTTTCTGCGGGAGCTCGGTTGTGGGAGGGACTGAAGTCCCTCCCACAGAACCTCTCCCGCAAGCCCTCCCGCAACCACGCCCGATACAATGCGGCTTTTCCCGCAGGACCGCCGCATGCGCACCCTCTATCCCGAGATCGAACCGTTCAACACCGGCACGCTGAAGGTCGACGATCGCCACACGCTGTATTTCGAGGAGTGCGGCAATCCCGGCGGCAAGCCGGTGGTGCTGCTGCACGGCGGCCCCGGCGGCGGGATCAGCGCCAAGATGCGCCGCTTCCACGACCCGGCCAAGTACCGCATCGTGCTGTTCGACCAGCGCGGTTCAGGCCGCTCGACGCCGCATGCCGACCTGGTCGACAACACCACCTGGGACCTGGTGGCCGACATCGAGAAGCTGCGCGAGAAGCTGGGCATCGCCAAGTGGCAGGTGTTCGGCGGCAGCTGGGGCTCGACCCTGGCGCTGGCGTACGCGCAGGCCCATCCGGGGCGCGTCACCGAACTGGTGCTGCGCGGCATCTTCATGCTGCGCCGCTGGGAGCTGGAATGGTTCTACCAGGAAGGCGCCAACCGCCTGTTCCCGGATGCCTGGGAGCACTACATCGGCGCGATCCCGCCGGTGGAGCGGCACGACCTGATCTCGGCGTTCCACCGCCGCCTGACCAGCGACGACGAGGCCACCCGGCTGGCCGCGGCCAAGGCGTGGAGCGTGTGGGAAGGGGCGACCAGCTTCCTGCACGTGGACGAGGATTTCGTCGCCGGGCACGAGGACCCCAGGTTCGCGCTCGCCTTCGCCCGCATCGAGAACCACTACTTCGTCAACGGCGGTTTCTTCGAGGTCGAGGACCAGTTGCTGCGCGACGCGCACCGCATCGCCGATATCCCGGGCGTGATCGTGCACGGCCGCTACGACGTGGTCTGCCCGGTGCAGAACGCCTGGGACCTGCACAAGGCCTGGCCTAAGGCCCAGCTCGAGATCACCCCGGCCTCGGGCCATTCCGCGTTCGAGGCCGAGAACCTGGACGCGCTGGTGCGCGCGACCGATCGCTTCGCCTGAGCCTGCCGGGCGAGGGCGGCGCACTGCCCTCGCAGGAGGGACTCCGGTCCCGGCGCGCCGTGCGCGTCGCCCATCGGGTCCTTCCCGCCGTGCCGCCGCCGCGAACGGAGCGGCGGCACGGCAGCGGGAAAACCCGGCCCGGGCCTACATCAGGCGCGCGGCCAGCGGCGGCAGCAGGCGCGCCAGCCGTTCCGCCCATTCGAGCTGGCCGGCGTGGTCCGCGATCAGGTCCTGGCGGATCTCCAGTTCGACGTGCAGCAGCCCGCGGGCCTCGGCATGGACCGGGATCGCGTAGTCGCTGGTATCGCTGATCGCATAGGGCTCGTTGTCGCCGACCACCAGCCCTTCTTCCTGCAGGGCGACGCGCAGCGCATGCGCGAGGCGGCCGTCGCGGTTGTACAGCACGCCGGCGTGCCAGGGACGTTCGAAGCCGTTCATGCGCGGGGTGAAGCTGTGCATCGCGATCAGCACCGTCGGGCGCCCGGCGACCGCGCGCGCATCCAGTTCGGCGGCGATGCGTGCGTGGTACGGCGCGAAGATCTCGTCGATGCGCGCCTGGCGCGCGGCCGGGTCGAGCCCGAGGTTGCCCGGCACCGTTGTGCCGTCGCTGGCCGCGACGATCGAGGTGGGCGAATCCAGCGGCCGGTTGCAGTCGATCACCAGGCGCGAATAGGTCTGGGTAATCGCGAAGGCGTCCAGCAGGCCGGCAAGCAGGCGGGTGGTGTCGTCGATGCCGATGTCCCAGCCGATGTGGCGGTCCAGTTCGGCCTGCGGCAGGCCCAGCTCGGCCAGGGCGCGCGGCACGCGCTGGCCGGCGTGGTCGGCCAGCAGCACGAACGGCGATGCGCCGTCGGCGCGGTAGACGGTGAACGGCGGCGGGTCTTCGCTGCCCAGCAGCCGTGCCTGCATTTCGGTGGAAGCGTCAGCCACGCGGGGTCCCGTCCAGTTCGTGTTCGATCATCCACAGCCCGGCCCAGAGCTTGGCGTCCATCTCGAAGCCCGCGCGCATCTTCTCGACCAGCCAGGCCGCGGCGCGATTGCGCGGCACTTCGTGCACCACGATGTCCTCGGTGGCGTCGCCGCCGCCTTCGCCGACCTTGCGCAGGCCGGTGGCGCGCACGAACGCGACCTTCTCGCTGCTGGCGCCGGAGGAGGTCGGGCCGACCATCAGCACTTCGGCGTGCTCGGCGGTCCAGCCGGTCTCCTCCTCGAGCTCGCGGATCGCCGAGACCTCGATCGATTCGCCGGCCTCGATGTCGCCGACCAGGCCCGCGGGCATCTCGATCGTGCGCGCCTGCAGCGGCACGCGGAACTGCTCGACGAACAGCACGTTGTCCTGCGGCGTCACCGCGACGATGATCGCGGCCAGGCCGCCGGCGTGCACGCGCTCTGAATATTCCCAGGTGCCGCGCACCACCATGCGCTGGTACTTGCCCTCGTAGACGACCTGGGGTTCGGCATCGTTGTGGTTCATGGCGTTGGCAGACTCGTGTCGGATACGGAAGCGGGGAGGCCGGCGGCGGCGAACAGGCGGCGGCGCGTGAGGGGTCCGAAGCGCAGCGCGTCGCAGAGCCCGGCCAGCATGCCGGCGTCGGCGGCCGCGCGCCGGAACGCGCCCGCGGTGCCGTCGACCGGGGCATCGAGCGCGATCGTGGCCAGGCGGCGCCACAGCAGGGCCTGTTCGCGCTGCTCGCGCAGCCGGGCGGCGGCCTGGGCGGCGCCGCGCAGGCGCAGGTACGGCACCTCGTCGATGCGTTCGAGCAGCGCGTCCAGGCTGCCGAAATGCGCCAGCAGCACCGCGGCGGTCTTGGCGCCGATGCCGCTCACGCCGGGGATGTTGTCGGTGGCGTCGCCGCACAGCGCCAGGTAGTCGGCGATCTGGTGCGCATGCACGCCGTGGCGGGCCTTGACGCCATCGGCGCGCCAGCGCTGCTGGCGGGCGTAGTCCCATTGCTCGTCGTGTTCGCCGAGCAGCTGCGAGAGATCCTTGTCGGCCGAGACGATCACGCCGTGGAAGCCGTGCGGGCGCGCGCCATGCAGCGCGCTGCCGATCAGGTCGTCGGCCTCGTACTCGTGGTGCGCCAGCACGGCTAGCCCGAGCGCGGCGCACAGCGCCTTGCAATGCGCGAACTGGCGGCGCAGTTCCTCGGGCGCCGGCTCGCGGTTGGCCTTGTAGAGCGGGTAGAGCGCATGCCGGAAACAACTGTCCAGGGCCTCGTCGAACGCGAGCACGATGTGCTCGGGGCGCTCGCGTTCCAGCAGCTCCAGCACGAACCGGGCGAAGCCGTGCACGGCGTTGGTGGGCCAGCCCTGCGCATCGCGGAACTCGTCCGGCATCGAATGCCAGGCGCGGAACACGTACAGGCTGGAATCGACCAGGTAGAGCGGCTTCATGCCGGGCGCCCCCTGCGGCGTGCCGTGCTAGGCACGCTCGCCGGTCCAGTCGGTCAGCAGCGCGGCGGCATCGGGGCGCTCGCGCTCCGGCGCGGGCGTGCGCGCGGTTCCGATATGGACGAAGCCGACGATCCGCTCGTTCGCGGCCAGCCCCAGCTTCGCCGCCACGGCGTCGTCGTAGGCCATCCAGGCGGTCAGCCATTGCGCGCCGAACCCATGGGCCTGCGCGGCCTGCAGCAGCGCGAAGCAGACGCAGCCGGCGGTCAGCAGCTGCTCCTGCTCGGGCACCTTGTGGTCGCGCTGCAGGCGCGCGACGACGGCCACGATCAACGGCGCGTACGAGAAGCGCTTGCGGTCCTTTTCCACGGCGGCCGCCGGGGCGTTCGGATCGCGCTGCCGGCTGCGCTCGGCCAGGAATTCGCCGAGGCGGTCGCGGGCGGCGCCCGCGATGCGCAGGAACCGGAACGGCACCAGCTTGCCGTGGTCCGGCACCCGCACGGCCGATTGCAGCATGCGCAGCAAGGTGGCGTCGTCGGGACCGGGTTCGCCCAGCTGCATGGAGGGCACGGAGCGGCGCTCGTCCAGCGCCTGCAGCGAATGAAGGGTATGCATGGCCGGATTATAGGGGGCTGTTCTTGACCGCCAGCCGTCGCCGCGCGGCCGGTTCCATC
Source organism: Pseudomonas sp. Hp2 (assembly GCF_006386585.1). Lineage (NCBI taxonomy): Bacteria > Pseudomonadati > Pseudomonadota > Gammaproteobacteria > Pseudomonadales > Pseudomonadaceae > Pseudomonas > Pseudomonas sp. Hp2. The sequence continues at coordinate 652,524 of NZ_VAHJ01000003.1, read as the reverse complement.
GCCGGCAAGCAAACTCGGTGCGCGGCGACGGGAAGCGCTCGAGGCCCGGGCGCCGCGGCTTTGCTTAATCGCCTCCGCGGCATGCCCGTAATCGGCAAGACGCGGGACATGGCCGCGGATTACGATGTAGCGTCGGGTTGCACGATTCGCCAGGGTAGGAAATGCGCATGCCATCACGTTCCTGTATAGGGCTCCGCGCCTACCATCGGCGCGCGGGTGCTTGGGGCGCGGCCGCATGTTTTCTTGATTCCAGAGTGCCGCCTGCGTGGCTGGGGAGCCTTTGCGCATGACGTCCAATCCCGGCATTCCCGGGCATCCGGCGCGCGACGCGCGCCTGCTCGAGCAGGTACGCGCCGCGTTCCTGCCCGCGCTGTCTCAGGCCTTCGCTTCGGCGTTGGCGCATTTCGACGACGTGCTGTTCGACCGCGCCGAGACGGCCGGCCCTTCGCAGATGCTGTACCTGGACGGCATGCGCGAACTGCGCCGCCGGCGCGAGGAGATCGCCGCGCGCCTGCGCGCGCAGCTCGACCTGGCCTGGCGCGCGCTGGAAGAAGGCCAGCCCCTGTCGGCCGAGGTCCTGCTGGCCGGGCAGGGCAACGGCAGCGGCACGCTTAGCCTGGTCCCGGAGCACGAACTGGAATCGAGGCTGGCGGTGCGCAACCTGGCCAGCGTGCTGCTGCGCGACTGCAAGCCGGTGCTGGCGCGCATCGATCGCCGCCTGGGCTGGATCGCGGGCGGGCTGGAGCTCGGCCCGGATACCGACCCGATCGGGCCGGAGCACATCGGCGTGGCCGTGCACGAGGCCTTCGCCACCAGCGACTTCGCGCCGGAGATCCGCCTCGTGCTGATCAAGCTGTGCGAGCGCGACCTGGCCGAGCCGCTCGCCAAGCTCTACCAGGGGCTGGACGAGCAGCTCGCCAAGGCCGGGGTGATGCCGGAGATCTCCCGGCCGCGCCGGCCGGCGCCGCGGCCGGTGCCGCGCGATGCCGACGAGGCGCCCGGCGCGGACGGCTTCGGCGCGTCCGCCGGTGCCGGGGACGACTACGGCGACTATGCCGCGCCGGCCTGGGCCAGCCGCTTCGTCAACCGCTGGGCGCAGGGACGCGGCCGCGCCCAGGCCGCCCAGCGCGGCCGCGAGTCGCTGGACGAGCTCGGGGAGGACTACAGCGGGGCCGCCGGGCAGGGCATGCTGCTCAACGCCTTGCACGAGCTGCTGCAGCAGGCGCGCGGCATGCGCGACAACGCCACTTCCGCCGCTTCGGTCGCCTCGGTGGCGGCGCAGCAGCAGCGTCCGCTCAGCCAGCGCGAGATGCTGTCGGTGCTGTCGCTGCTGCAGGCCACGCCCAGCGCCACCCTCAACGCGGCGATCGGCCAGCAGGGCGAGTCGCTGGCGCAGCGGCTCAAGAGCGAAGTGCTGTCCGGCGCGACCCGGCTCGGCGTCGATCCGGCCAACGCGCGCCTGGACCCGATGGACGAGGACGCGATCGACCTGGTCGGCATGTTGTTCGACGTGATGCTGGACGAGCGCGACCTGGAAGGCCGCTCGCGCGAGCTGATCGGCCGCCTGATCGTGCCGTTCGTCAAGGTCGCGATGCTCGACCGCAAGATGTTCGTGCAGAAGACCCATCCGGCGCGGCGCCTGCTCAACTCGCTGGCCGAGGCCTGCGAGGGCAACACCGGCGAGAGCCCGGCCGAACGCGTGCTGATGACCAAGGTCGAGGAGATCATCGAGCGGCTGGTGGCCGAGTTCAACGAGAACCTGGCGATCTTCCTGACCCTGGAAGAGGAGTTCCGGGAGTTCCTGGTCCAGCACCGGCGCCGGGTCGAGATCGCCGAGCGGCGCGCGGCCGAGACGCAGCGCGGCCAGGAAAAGCTGGACATGGCGCGTGCGCGCGCGCAGCTGGAACTGGAAAAACGCCTGGTCGGCAAGCTGCCGGCGGCGGTCGAGGAATTCCTGCGCCACCCGTGGCAGCACAACCTGACCATGGCGATCCTGCGCGACGGCGAGGACGGCACGGCGATGGCCGAGGCCCTGGCGGTCGGCGACGGCGTGCTGGAGGAACTGGCCGAGGCGCGCCGCCACGTCGTCGGCAAGCCCTGGCTGCAGGCCTGGCAGGGACCGCTGCAGAAGGTGTTCGGCAGCGTCGGCCTGCACGGGGATGCGGCGATGGGGGCAATCGGCGCGCTGCACGACACGCTGCAGGCGATCGCCGAGGCGCGCCCGGAACTGGAAAGGCCGCTGCCGGAACTGCCGTCGGTGGTGTTGCCGCAGCCAGCGCCGGAAACCGCCGCGGTCGATCTCGGCGTCGAGGCGAAGGGCGACGATTTCGACAATGCCGATGCCGACCGCTTCCGCGACATGGCGATCGGTACCTGGCTCGATTTCATCGACAAGGACGGCAAGGTGCAGGCGGGCAAGCTGTCCTGGGTGAGCCCGATCTCGGCGCGGTTGCTGTTCGTCAACCGCCGCGGCGTGCGCTTCTGCGTGGCCTCGCCGGAGGAACTGGCGGTAATGGTGCGGCTCGGCCGGTTGCGGCCGCACGCCAGCGACGGCGCGTTCGACAGCGCGATGCAGGGCGTGATCGACAAGCTGGATCCGCAGGCCAGCGCGGTGCATTAGCGCGGGATGCGGCGGCCTGCCGCCATCGTCCCGGTGGAAGCGCCGCTGGGGCCTCCCATCGCTCTGCTAGCATCGCTCCCCGACATGGGTCGACATCCGGGGAAGGCATGGCCGTTCAGGTGTTGGTGCTGAAGGAACTGGCCGAGGGCGAGCGCCGCGTGGCGGCGACGCCGGAGACGGTGAGGAAGCTGGTCGCGCTGGGCGCGAACGTCTGGGTCCAGGCCGATGCCGGCGCCGGCGCGGGCATTCCCGACGACCTCTATCGCCAGGTCGGCGCCGAGCCGGCTCCCGAGGACGCGATCGCCCAGGCCGACCTGGTGCTGTGCGTGCAGTCGCCCGACCCGGCGCAGCTGCAGCGGCTCAAGCCCGGCGCGAGCCTGGTCGGCATGTTGTACCCGGATGCCGATCCCGCGCGCGGCGAGGCGCTGCGCGCGCAGGGCGTCACCGCGTTCCCGCTGGAAAGGCTGCCGCGCACCACGCGCGCGCAGGCGATGGACGTGCTCAGCTCGCAGGCCGGCATGGCGGGCTACAAGGCCACGCTGATCGCCGCGCAGCTGGCGCCGCGCTTCTTCCCGATGCTGACCACCGCGGCGGGCACGATCCGGCCGAGCAGGGTGCTGGTGGTCGGCGCCGGCGTGGCCGGCTTGCAGGCGATCGCCACGGCCAGGCGGCTGGGGGCGCAGGTGGAAGGCTTCGACGTGCGCCCGGAGACGCGCGAGCAGATCGAGTCGCTCGGCGGCAAGTTCCTCGACCTGGGCGTGAGCGCGGCGGGCGAGGGCGGTTATGCGCGCCAGCTCACCGATTCGGAACGGGCCGAGCAGCAGCGCCGGCTGGCGGAGCACCTCAAGGGCGTGGACGTGGTGGTGTGCACCGCGGCGGTGCCGGGGAAGTCAGCGCCGAAGATCGTCAGCGCGGCGATGGTGGCGGGGATGCGGCCCGGCAGCGTGATCGTGGACCTGGCCGCGGAGACCGGCGGCAACTGCGAGGCGACCGAGCCGGGTCGTACGGTGGAGGTCGGCGGGGTGACGGTGGCGGGTCCGCTCGACCTGGCCAGCATGGGGGCGGTGCACGCGAGCGAGATGTTCGCGCGCAATGTCTGCAACTTCGTCGCGCTGTTCCTCAAGGATGGAGCGATCGGGTTCGATTGGGACGACGAGTTGTTGGCGAGGACGCGTTGGGTGGGGTGAGATTGCTGCGCTTTCGTTCACGCGACCTCTCCATCATCGCCCGCGCCTAGACGGAGCGAAGGGCGGCTGCTTGCTGGCCACTGGCTCGCGCAGCGCTGAGTGCTATCGAGCTATGTCCGATAGCCGGGGGTCGAAGACCCTGCGTCTTTGATGTTATCTGTCCAGCCCACGCAATCTCACTGCCGTGCGCAATCTCTCTACCGTCATCCCCGCGAAGGCGGGGATCCAGGGACTTTGCTTGTGGGTTTTACGTTGTAGTGACAGCAACGGCAACGGCAACGGCTTTCGCCTTGCGGCGAGTCACTTTTCTTTGCTTGTGCAAAGAAAAGTAACCAAAAGAAGCGCTTCACAGCAGCCGAATGGCTGATCAAGCACACCCGCCTTCGCGCCCGCAGCCGCGCTGCGGGTTCGCGGAGCCAGCGGGATTTTTCGACGCGACATCCTGTCGCGGCGAAAAACGACGTGCATCCATGCGCGTCGCCCTTCGGGTTTTTCCCGCCGTCTCCGCCGCTTCGGAGGGGCGCCGATAAGTCAAAGTCAAAAGCTCAAGAAAAATCACGAGCAACAGCAACAGCAACAGCAACAGCAACAGCAGCAGCAACAGCAGCAACAGCAATAATGCCGCTGCGATGTCGACATAAACCCCAGCGCCTCGATCCGAAGGATCCAATGCGCGGATATTGCTTCAAGCCGCTACGCAGGCGATCTCGCGCGCGGTTCACTCGTCGTTGCCGGCATGGGCCTTGACCCAGGCGTCGCGCTGTTCGGGCGTCATCGACTTCCAGCGGTCGCGCAGGGCGTCGCGCTGGTCCGGGGGCAGGTCGCGCATCTGCTGGAACAGCACTTTCGCCTGGCGCCGCTGTTGCGGCGACATGTTCTCGTAGCGGCGCATGCCTTCGGAGGCCTTGCGCCGCTGCTCGGGCGTCATGTTCTGCCAGCGCTCGGCGTGCCGGAGCATCTTGTGGCGCTGTTCCGGCAGGTCGTTCCAGCGCTGGCGCAGGGCGCCGACCAGGCTGTCGCGCTGCTGCGGGCTGAGGTGTTCCCAGTCCGGCAGCGGCGGTTCGGCCGGCGGAGGCGGGGGCGGCGGGGGCAGGCGCGGACCGGACTGGGCCAGCGCCGGCGCGGCCGCGGCGAGCAGGAGCACGCCCAGGAGACGGGATGGGAGGCGGGCGGGATGCTTCATGGTCGTCATTCCATCGCTAGGGCGTTTTCCGAACCCAGCCAGACGTACAGGTCGGGATTCTGGTCGAGCGTGTCGTCGTCGGTGCCGGTGGCCGCGGCCGTGGCCGGCACTTGCGGCAACGCGGACGGGCCAAGGTCCCCGCGGTGCAGTTGCAGGCCGAAGCCGATCGCCAGCACCGCCGAGCACGCGGTCGCCAGCAGCCAGGCAGGCAGCCGCCGCGGCCGCCCGCCCGCTTGGCGGGCCTCGCGCAGGCGGGCGAGGGTCGGCGGAGGCAGCGTCGCCAGCGCGCGCGCATGCAGTTCCCGCATGCGCGCATCGAAGGCGTCGTGGGAAGAAGAATGCTCGTTCATCAGCGGAACTCCTCGAGTTGCTTCTGCAGTGCCTCGCGGGCGCGCGAAAGATGCGTCTTCACCGAACCTTCCGAACAGCCCATCACGCGCGCGGTGGTCGCCACGTCCAGTTCCTCCAGCACGCGCAGGGTGAAGGCCTCGCGCTGGCGGGCGGGCAGCGCGCGCAGCGCGGCGACCAGGCGCGCATACGCCTCGCGCTGCTCGTGCTGCTGCGCCGGGCCAGCGCCGGCATCGGCCCAGTCGATGCGGCTGTCCTCGTCGCGCTCCTCGGCCGGCGCCCAGAACTTCAGCCGGAAGCTGCGCCGGCGCTGCAGGTCGATGATGCGGCTGCGCAGGATGCTCCAGAACAGCGGCGTCCATTCCTCGGCGGGGCGCTCGCGGTAGCCGAGCAGCCTGACCATCGCGTCCTGCACCGCGTCCAGCGCGTCCTCGCGGTGGCGCAGGCCGGCCTCGGCGAAACGGAACGCGCGCGGGCCGATGCCGGCCAGGAACGCGTCCAGCGACGCCGGCGCGACGGCCTGCGGTGCGTGCGATTGCGGATCGAGAGGGGTGCCCACCAGCACAGCGTAGCTTCCCGGATGGAATGACGGGATAAACGGATGGGCGCCGGCCGGGTTGACAAGCCCGCCACCGGCGTGTCCCGGGCTGGTTATGATGCCGGCCGGGCCGGCGCCGGCCGGCCCAGGCCACCGGAGGAACGCGATGAGCGACGGGTTCGTAGCGCTGTACATCTTCATGCTGGCGGCCATCGCCGGCCACGTGATCATCTCGCGGGTGCCGGTGATCCTGCACACCCCGCTGATGTCGGGGTCGAACTTCATCCACGGCATCGTGCTGATCGGCGCGATGGTGGTGCTCGGCCACGCCGACACCACGCTGGAGAAGACCCTCGGTTTCCTCGCGGTGGCGCTCGGCGCGGCCAACGCGGCCGGCGGCTACGTGGTGACCGAGCGCATGCTGGAGATGTTCAAGTCCAGCAAGAAGCCGGGCGGCAAGGGAGACCAGGCGTGAGCATGTCCACCGCCGAACTGCTTTCCTGGCTGGTCAAGGCCAGCTACCCGGCCGCCGCGACGCTGTTCCTGCTCGGCCTGCAGCGCATGGCCTCGCCGCTGACCGCGCGCAGCGGCATCCGCTGGGCCGGCCTGGGCATGCTGATCGCCACGGCCGCCACGTTCTTCCTGCCCGAGCTGCACAACGTGCCGCTGATCATCGCCGCGGTGGCGATCGGGACGTCGCTGGCCTGGGTGTCGGCCAACAAGGTCGCGATCACCGACATGCCGCAGATGGTCGCGCTCTACAACGGCATGGGCGGCGGCTCGGCCGCGGCGATCGGCGCGGTCGAGCTGCTGCGGTTCTCGTTCCTCGCCCACCGCGATACCAGCCACTGGAGCGCGCAGGCCATCGCCGATCTCGCGGCGCGCCAGCCGGCGGCCGCCACGGTGGCGCTGGCGGTGGTGGGCTCGGCGATCGGCGCGGTGTCGCTGTCCGGTTCGATCGTCGCCTGGGCCAAGCTCGATGGCCGGCTGGACCGGCGCGTGACCTTCCCCGGCCAGCAGGCGTTCAACCTGCTGGTGGCGCTGGCGGTGGTGGCGCTGGGGGCCTGGGCGGCCGTCGCCCTGCAACCGCTGGCGATCGTCGCGTTCTTCGTCGCCGCGCTCGCGCTGGGCGTGCTGATGACGCTGCCGATCGGCGGCGCCGACATGCCGGTGGTGATCTCGCTGTACAACGCCTTCACCGGCCTGGCGGTGTCGTTCGAGGGCTACGTGCTCGGCAACGAGGCGCTGATCATCGCCGGCATGATGGTCGGCGCGGCCGGCATCCTGCTGACCCGGCTGATGGCCAAGGCGATGAACCGGCCGATCCGCAACGTGCTGTTCTCCAATTTCGGCGGCGGCGGGCAGGGCGCGGAGATCGCCGGCAGCCAGAAGCCGATCGAGGCGGCGGACGTGGCGGCGATGATGGCCTTCGCCGAGCGCGTGGCGATCGTGCCCGGCTACGGCATGGCGGTGGCGCAGGCGCAGCACAAGATCTGGGAGCTGGCGCAGCGGCTGATCGAGCGCGGGGTGAAGGTGAAGTTCGCGATCCACCCGGTGGCCGGCCGCATGCCGGGGCACATGAACGTGCTGCTGGCCGAGGCGGGCGTGCCCTACGACCTGATCGCCGACATGGACGACATCAACCCGGAGTTCGCGGTCACCGACGTGGCGCTGGTGATCGGCGCCAACGACGTGGTCAACCCGGTCGCCAGGACCGATCCTTCCAGCCCGATCTACGGCATGCCGATCCTGGACGTGGTGAACGCCAGGAACGTCGTCGTGATCAAGCGCGGCAAGGGCACCGGCTTCGCCGGCATCGAGAACGCGCTGTTCTACGCCGACAACACCCGCATGCTCTACGGCGACGGCGCCGAGGCGGCCGGCGCACTGGTCGGCGAGCTGAAGGCGCTGGACGGCGGCGGACATTAGGTATGCTCTGTCCGTGCGCATGCACGGACAGCCGTCTCAACAGGGGGACAACATGGAAAATACGATTTGGCGCGCGCTCGCGTGCGCCGGGGCGTTGGCGCTCGTTTCGCCGATGGCGTTGGCACAGGAACAGGTTGCGGCCGAGGGCGCCGCCGCGACTGCGGAGGTCGCGGTACCGGTGCCCGGGGCCGCATCCGGGACGGCGGAGATGGGTCGGGCCGAGGCGCCGCCGCCGTCCGCTGCCGGGCCGGTAGAGCTGGAACCTGGAGCGGGCTTCGATTGCGTGGAAGTGATGCGGTTCGAGACCGATACTGGCTTCATCGCCGACAAGAAGGCTGCCCGCGCGGCGGGCATTCCACAGGACAAGCTCGATGAGATCCAGCGCAGGGTCGCTGGCAGCATTCCGGAGACGATCCCGGGATTGAAGGCCACGTTGGGTGGTGCGGGATCGTACTGTCCCGATCCGGGCCGGACGATCGTCCTGGACGGACGGATCGTCGACTTCAAGAAGGGCAACCAGGCGCTGCGCTACTTCGTCGGCTTCGGTGCCGGTGCGCAGAAGTTCTCGGTCGCGGCACGGGCGACCCGCAAGTCCGATGGCGCGCTGATCGGCGAGGGCGAGGTCACCGACCGCAAGGTCGGCGGTTGGCTGGGAGGCCAGGCCGACAAGGGGATCAGCGATTTCGCCGAGAAGGTCGCCGATTTTCTCGGCGACTCGTTGAAGCGGAAGCGCTGAATGCCGCGCCGGACCCGGTCAGCGCGAGACCCACGCCGCCACGAGCAGGGCGGCGACGTAGCAGAACCAGTCCAGGCCGCCGTTGGCGAGCGACAGCAGGGTCCAGGCCAGGCCTGGACCCATCTTCAGGGCCGAGGCCCACGGATCCAGGCCCATGGCGGCGCCGATCTGGGCCGAGGCGATGCCCCAGTTGGCCGCGGCGATCGCCGCGACGGTCGCCAGCAGGGCCACCGCGGTCCGCGCGCGGCCGGCCTGCAGCGTGCCGAGCCGCAGCATCCAGGCGATCTCCAGGGCGGCGAACGGGGCCATCCAGCCGGCCTGGCGGCCGGTCGCCAGCGCCACCAGCATCCAGGCGATCACGGCGGTGACGCCCCCCAGCAGCAGCAACGGGGGCCAGAGCCAGTGTGCGGTCCTGGCGGACGCGTTCTTGGGGGGCATCGACGGTTCCTGGAAGCGGCCCGGCAGGATAAGGCCTGGCGTCGCCGGCGCCCATCGTCCGGAGGTCATGGCATGGCCGCGCGACAGCGTTCCGGCGGCGCGATGGGCCGCGCTCGAATCAGGCCCTAAAATGTACGACTTGCTCATCCGGGGGCCGGACCCCATTTCCCCTACATGTATTCCCGCAGCAGCGAACCCGTCCAGTTCGAACGCGATTGCGAGGCCGTGATGGTCCCGCAGGGCGATTCGGTCGTCCTTCCCGCCGGCAGCTACGGCTACATCACCCAGGCGCTGGGTGGCAGCTATACGGTGTTCGTCGAGGGCAACCTGTTCCGTATCGCCGGCAAGGACGGCGACGCGATCGGCAAGGAGCCGCCGCCGGGGCTGGAACTGCCCGACGACGCCGGCGACGAAGAGGTCGAGGCGCTGGTCTGGCAGCAATTGCGGACCTGCTTCGATCCTGAAATCCCGTTCAACATCGTCGACCTGGGCCTGGTGTACGAGGTCCAGCTCAGCCACCGCGAGGACGGCGAGCGCAAGGTGGAGGTCAAGATGACCCTGACCGCGCCGGGCTGCGGCATGGGCGAGATCCTGGTCGACGACGTGCGCAGCAAGCTGGAGATGATCCCCACCGTGGCCGAGGCCGACGTCGAGCTGGTCTTCGACCCGCCGTGGGGCCGGCATATGATGTCCGAGGCCGCCCGGCTCGAAACCGGGATGCTCTGACGCCCGCCGCGCGGGCGTCCATCACTTCCGCCAGCAAACAGGAATTCCTCCGGTGTCCGTTTCCTTCCGTACGATCCCCTCCCCATCGCCGCGCACGGCCGACGAGCTGTCCACGATCCTGGCCGCGCCGGGCTTCGGCGTGCACTTCACCGACCACATGGTCGCCATCGCCTGGAACAAGGAAGAGGGCTGGCACGGGGCGGAGGTACGGCCGTACGGGCCGTTGCAGCTCGATCCGGCCGCTTCGGTGCTGCACTACGGCCAGGAGATCTTCGAGGGCATCAAGGCCTACCGCCACGCCGACGGCTCGATCTGGACCTTCCGCCCGGAGGCCAACGGCGCGCGCCTGCAGCGCTCGGCCAAGCGCCTGGCGCTGCCGGAGCTGCCGGTGGAACTGTTCACCGAATCGTTGAAGCAGCTGATCGCCGTCGATGCGCGCTGGGTGCCCTCGGCGCCGGAAACCAGCCTCTACTTCCGTCCGTTCATGATCGCCGACGAGGCGTTCCTGGGCGTGCGCGCGGCGCAGAAGGCGTCCTACTACGTGATCGCCAGCCCGGCCGGGGCGTACTTCCCCAAGGGCGTGGCGCCGGTGTCGATCTGGCTGTCCACCGAGTACGCGCGCGCCGCCAAGGGCGGTACCGGCGCGGCCAAGTGCGGCGGCAACTACGCCGCCTCGCTGCTGCCGCAGCAGCAGGCCTATGCCCAGGGCTGCTCGCAGGTGCTGTTCCTCGACCCGGTCGAGGGCAAGTACCTGGAGGAGCTGGGCGGCATGAACGTGTTCCTGGTCTACCGCGACGGCACGCTGGTCACCCCGGAGCTGTCCGGCAGCATCCTGGAGGGCATCACCCGCGACAGCATCCTGCAGCTGGCGCGCGACCGCGGCATGAAGGTGGTCGAGCGCAAGATCGCCATCGACGAGTGGAAGCAGGGCGTGGCCTCCGGCGAGATCGCCGAGGTGTTCGCCTGCGGTACCGCGGCGGTGGTCACCCCGATCGGCGAGCTGAAGGGCGAGGGTTTCTCGGTGGGCGACATCAACGCTCCGGCCGGCGAGGTCACGATGGCGCTGCGAAAGGAATTGACCGACATCCAGTACGGCCGCCTGCCCGACCGCCACGGCTGGCTGGTGCGGCTCGGCTGAAGCACGGCCCGGCAAGACGAAGAACCCCGCTCCGGCGGGGTTTTTTGTGATAGATAGCGGCAAATTTGCGGACGTTCGACTACCGTTGCGGGCTCGAGCCAGAAAATTGGCGCTGCCTGTCACGGAATAGAAAATAGTTATCAAGGAAACCGTTTGCACCCATTGTGCGGCTCCGTGCAGGCCGGCTAGCGTGCTGAATGGATCGACAACAGGGGCGATCCAGAACGCTCCGGTGCTCCGCCGCTGGCAGTCGCGGCGGCCCGCCGGGGGCCACGCCGCTTGCCGGCATTCCATTCTGGAAAAGGAAATTCGATGTCCACCAAGCACCACCACCCGCGTTCGCGCGCTTGGACCGTACTGGGAGCTTCCGCACTCACCTCCCTGCTGCTGACCTTCCCGGCGATGGCCGGCGAGGTCCACCTGGACGGCCTGGACTCTGCCCAGACCCACCAGCGCTTCATCGTGACCTACCGCGACGGCAGTGCCGAGCAGGCCAGCGCCACGGCGCTGACCTCGTCCCTGAAGAGCGCCGCGCGCGCGCTGCCGGCCAAGAACGGCCGCGCGCTGGGCCTGAGCAAGCTGCGCCGGCTGGCGATCGGCCCGGAGCTGGTCAAGGCCGACCGCCCGCTCGACCGTGCCGAGGCCGAGACGCTGATGCGCAAGCTCGCCGCCGATCCGAACGTGCTGAGCGTGGAGGTCGACCAGCTGATGCGGCCGACCCTGACCCCCAACGACCCGCGGCTGTCCGAGCAGTGGGCGTTCGGTACCGGCACCGCCGGCATCAACGTGCGCCCGGCCTGGGACCAGGCCACCGGCCAGGGCGTGGTCGTGGCGGTGATCGACACCGGCATCACCAGCCACCCGGACCTCAACGCCAACATCCTGCCGGGCTACGACTTCATCAGCGACACCTTCGTCTCGCGCGACGGCGACGGGCGCGACTCCGACCCGTCCGACCCGGGCGACTGGAACCCGGTGGCCAACGAGTGCTACAGCGGCTCGCCGGTGACCAATTCGAGCTGGCACGGCACCCACGTGGCCGGCACCATCGCCGCGGTCACCAACAACGGCACCGGCGTCGCGGGCACCGCCTACAACGCCAAGATCGTGCCGGTGCGCGTGCTCGGCCGCTGCGGCGGCTACACCTCGGACATCACCGACGCGATCGTGTGGGCCTCCGGCGGCACCGTCAGCGGCGTGCCGGCCAACCCCAACCCGGCCGAGGTCATCAACATGTCGCTGGGCGGCAGCGGCAGCTGCTCGAGCACCTACCAGAACGCGATCAACAGCGCCGTCTCGCGCGGCACCACGGTCGTGGTCGCGGCGGGCAACGACAGCATCAACGTGTCCGGCGCGGTGCCGGCGAACTGCTCCAACGTGATCGCGGTGGCGGCCACCACCTCCTCGCGCGCCAAGGCGAGCTACTCCAACTACGGCGCGGGCATCGACATCTCCGCGCCGGGCTCGAGCATCCTGTCCACGCTCAACTCGGGCACCACCTCGCCGGGCAGCGCCAGCTACGCGTCCTACAACGGCACGTCGATGGCGAGCCCGCACGTGGCCGGCGTGGTCGCGCTGATGCAGTCGGTCGCCCCGAGCCCGCTGACCCCGGCGCAGGTCGAGTCGACGATCAAGAGCACCGCGGCCAGCTTCAGCTGCTCGCAAGGCTGCGGCGCGGGCCTGCTCGACGCCAACGCGGCGGTGACGGCGGCCAAGTCGGGCGGCAGCGGTGGTGGCGGTGGTGGCGGTGGTGGCGGGACCGCGCTGACCAGCGGCACGCCGGTGACCGGGCTGTCGGCCAGCACCGGTTCGGACCTGAACTACACCATCGCGGTGCCGTCCGGCCGCAGCACGCTGACGGTGCGGATCAGCGGCGGCACCGGCGATGCCGACCTGTACGTGCGCCAGGGCAGCGCGCCGACCGACACGGCCTACACCTGCCGGCCGTACCTGAGCGGCAACAGCGAGACCTGCACGATCAACTCGCCGGTCAACGGGACGTACTACATCCGCGTGAAGGCCTACAGCACCTTCTCCGGCGTCACCCTGACCGCGACCTACTGACGACGTCGCAGGGCAGGGATGCCGGCATGTTGCCCCGCCAGGACGGCGGGGCAGCGTGTGCGCGGGCAAGGCGCCGCGAGCGAAGTCCCTCCCGCAGGATCGTCCAATCGCCCGGATCGCTCCGGATCAGGCCGCCTCGAAACGGTTGGCGGCGACGTTCTTGCGCACCTTGGCCGGGTCCCAGATGCGGCCGTTCATCGCGATGTACACGCCGGCCGGCAGGCTCTGCACCGCGCCGATCGCGCAGCCGATGTTGAACTCGGCGTCCGAACCGCGGAAGCGCGCCGGGCTGAGCGCGCCGGTCATCACGATGGTCTTGTCCGGGATCGACTTCAGCACCTCGCCGGTCTGCACCATGCTGTCGGTGCCGTGGGTGACCAGCACGTGGCGGGTCGGCTGCGCGGCGATGGTGGCGCGGATCAGCTCGCGGTCGGCCTCGGTGATGTGCAGCGAGTCCTTGCGCAGGATCGGGATCACGCTGAAGCGGAAGGTCACGCCCAGCTCGCGCAGGATCATGCCGATCTGCGGATCGCCGATCTGGTAGTCGGACTTGTCGTCGAAATAGATCTTGTCGATCGTGCCACCGGTGGTGACGATCAGGAGCTCGTCCATCTTTGTTTCCTGGCTATCTTGGCCGTCGCGCGCGGCGGCGGGGGGCGACATGATACCGGGCGCCCGTCGCCGCCGTCCCGCCTGTACGGGGCGCTCAGCCCCGCCGCTGCCCGCCGAACCGGGCGCGCAGTCCCTGCCAGCTGGCCGCGCCGATCGCGACGAGCGACAGCGCGACCTCGGCCAGCGCGAACGCCCGGGTTTCCGGGTGGCTCCAGGCCGACATCACGCCATGGCTGAACCAGGCCAGCGCCAGCACGCCGGCCCAGAAGCGCGCGCGCGCGCCGCGCCAGGCCAGCCATGCCAGCAGCAGCGGCGGCAGCGCGAACACCAGCAGCGCCGCCACGCGGTGGCGGTCGTCGTGGAACCAGGCCACGTACAGCGCTGCCAGCGCCAGCAGCGCGCCGCACAGCGCCAGGCGGGGCGCGCGCGCGGTCATGGCGTGGCGAGCCTGCGCGCGATGTCCGCCACGCGCCGGCCGAGCGCACGGGCCAGCTGCGCTTCGTCGTCGGTCGGCTGCGGGTCGTCCGCGGCACCGGCGACATGGCTGGCGCCGTAGGGCGTGCCGCCGCTGCGGGTGTGGCTCAGGGCCGGCTCGGTGAAGGGGATGCCGACGATCAGGCAGCCGTGGTGCAGCAGCGGCACCTGCATCGACAGCAGCGTGGACTCCTGGCCGCCGTGCATCGAGGCGGTGGAGGTGAACACCGCCGCGGGCTTGCCGGCGAGCGTGCCGTTGGCCCATTCGGCGCCCAGGCCGTCGAGGAAGTGCTTGACCGGCGCGGCCATGTTGCCGAAGCGGGTGGGGCTGCCGAGGATCACGCCGGCGCATTCGCCGAGGTCGGCGGGGGAGACGTACGGCGCGCCTTCTTCCGGTACCTGCGGCGCCAGCGGCTGGGTCAGCGCCGAGACCGGCGGCACCGTGCGCAGCCGCGCCTGCATGCCGGGCACTTCGCCGATGCCGCGCGCGATCTGCCGCGCCAGCCGCGCCACCGAGCCGCCACGGCTGTAGTACAGCACCAGGATGTCCGCCATCGTCCTTCCATTCGCTCCGGGAACGTCCAGTATCGGCGATGCGGGCTTCGCGGTGCATCGGGTACGCTTGCCCATCCGCTACGGAGCCCGGTGCACCCAGGGACACCATGGAAAAATGGAAGGAGCGGCTGCGCGACCGCGCCCGCATGACCAGCTTCGGCCGTTTCCTGTGGAAGCGCTTCCTCGACGACCGCCTGTTCCAGGCGGCCGGCTCGCTGGCCTACACCACGGTGTTCGCGCTGGTGCCGCTGGCGATCGTGGCGTTCGGCGTGCTCTCGGCGTTCCCGGCGTTCGAGCGCTGGCAGGGCGCGCTGACCGACTTCATCTTCAACAACTTCGTGCCCGGCGCGGCGCGCTCGGTGCAGGACTTCATCAACAACTCGCTCAGCGACGTCGGCACCTTCACCGCGGCCGGCGTGATCGCGCTGGTGGCCTCGCTGCTGATCACGCTGCACAGCGTCGAGCAGACCTTCAACCGGATCTGGCGCGTGGCCTCGGCGCGGCCGAAGTTCACCCGCTTCCTGATCTACTGGACCGTGCTCACGCTCGGCACCATGCTCGCGGCCGCGTCGATGGCGACGGCGGCCTACGTGTTCGCGCTGCCGCTGTTCCACACGTCCGAGGGGAAGTGGGTGGCGCACGCGGCGTGGCGGCTGGCGCCGATGCTGGTGGAATTCGCCGGCATCGTGCTGGTGTACCGGGTGGTGCCGCAGCACAGCGTGCGCCTGCGCCATGCGGTGCCGGGCGCGCTGCTGGCGGTGGCCAGCCTGGAGACGGTCAAGTGGGGGATGGGCCTGTACCTGGGCAACTTCCAGACCTACCAGCGCATCTACGGCGCGATGTCGGCGCTGCCGATCCTGCTGCTGTGGATCTACCTGAGCTGGGTGTCGGTGCTGCTCGGCGCCTCGCTGGCGTCCTCGATCGCCGCGTTCCGCTACCAGCCGGTGGCGATGCGGGTGCCGCCCGGGTACGAGTTCTATGCCCTGCTGCGCCTGCTCGGGCGTTTCCAGCTGGCGCGCCGCGACGGCGGCGGGCTGGACGAGGACACGATGCTGCGCCTGGAGCCGATGCTGACCGACGCGCTGCAGCAGGAGCTGCTGGGCGAGCTGCAGCGCATCCGCCTGCTGCGCCGCGACGAGCGCGGCGAGTGGCTGCTGGCGCGCGACCTGGACGAGGTGACCCTGGCCGAGCTCTACGAGAGCTGCCGATTGCGCGTCGCCGCGGACGAGCGGCCGCTGCCCTGCAGCGACGACCCGCTCGGCCGCGTCGCCGGCGGCGCGCTCGACCAATTGCGGCTGTCGCTGCGCGCGCAGCTGGACCGCCCGGTCGCCGACATTTACCGACACCTGCCCGGAGAATCCGTATGAACCGTTTTTCGATCCTCGCCCTGCCGGTCCTGATGGCACTGGCGGCGTGCAATCGCGCTCCGGAAGCGCCCACGCAGGCCGCGGCCCCGGCGCAGGCGCCGGCGGACCAGGACGCGCCCGCGGCACCTTCCGCCGGCGTCGTGCAGGCCACCGCCGAACGGCCGGCCCTGGCGCTGCCCACGGTCGATGGCGGCCGCTACGACCTGGCCGGGCATCGCGGCAAATGGGTGGTGGTGAATTTCTGGGCGACCTGGTGCGCGCCGTGCCTGAAGGAAATGCCCGAGCTGTCGGCGTTGCACACGATGCGCGACAACATCGAGGTGGTCGGCCTGGCCTACGAGGACATCGAGCCGGCGCAGATGCAGGCGTTCCTGAAGGAGCACCCGGTGTCGTATCCGATCGCCATCCTCGACACCTACGACCCGCCCAAGGATTTCGCCACGCCGCGCGGGCTGCCGATGACCTACCTGATCGACCCGGACGGCAAGGTCGCCAAGCAGTTCCTGGGTCCGGTCACCGCGCACGACATCGAGGCCGCGGTGGCCGCGGCCGGCGGAAAGGCGGGCTGAGCAGGGGCGCATGCCCGGCCCGGTGCCGGGCCGGGCCGATGGCCGGTCCTGGCGATCCGCGGCCCTAAAGTTTTCCGCGGTCGGCCGATAACGTCCTGTCGCGCCCCCACCGGGCACGGGAGGTTAAGGAGCCATGCACCCGACCGCCGATCGTTTCGTCGCCGCCGTCCCGCTGTTCGGAAGGGGGCTGTGGGCGACCCTGGCGTCCGCTCCGGGCTGGCTGCTGCGCCGGCTGCAGCAGTGCCTGCAATCCTCGATGGAGCCGCTGGACGACGACGAGCCGGGGCTGCCGGCTTCGATCGAGCCGCGGCTGGGGCCTGCCCCGGCGGCATCGCCGGCCTGGCAGCGGTTCGGGCAGGGCATGCTCGATCCGCTGAGGGTGCAGCCGGCCTCGGCCGATGCGGACGGGCCGGGCTGGCAGGCCTGCATCGATCGCCTGCACGCATTGCGCGAGCACTGGCTGGCCGCGCAGGCCGAGCGCGAAGCGCGGTGGCGGCGCCTGCTCTGGCTCGACCTGGTATTGCAGCTGTCCGATCGCGGCGTGGTGCGCGCACTGGAGGACGGCAGCCTGCCGGACGTGGCCGCGCTGCGTACCGAACGGCTGCTGCTGGAGGTCGACCAAGGCCCTGCCGTCCTGGCCGAGGTGCCGGAACTGTTCGCGCGCCGCATCGCCTTCGCCCTGCAGGCGCTGCCGGAAGCGTCGCGTACCGATGCGCTGGCGCAGTGGCAGCGGTTGTCGGAACTGCAGGCGCTGGCGGCCGAGGAGCGCGGCCTGGAGGCGCGTTCGCAGGTGGTCCTGGCGCTGGCCTGGAACGACCAGGCCGACCTGGACCAGGTCGAGGTCGGCTACGCGCTGGCCGAGGAATACCGCACGGCGCTGGCGGGCTGGCTGCAACGCGCCGCGGGCGTGGCGCTGGCCGGTGGCGTGCGGCTGGACGCGTTCCTGCTCTCGCGCTGCGATGGGGCGAGCCAGGACGGGGAGACGGACGCGATCGGCTACGTGGAGGCGATGCGGCCGCTGCACGTCGGGATGGCCGCGCTGCTGCGCGACAGCCTGGACGTGCTGGTGGCGCTGGCCGATTCGGCCGAGCGCGCCCGGCCCCTGGCGCCGCCGCGGCTGGGTCAGGGATCGGCCGCGTAGTCGTCGATCGGCTCGAGCGCGCCGAACTTCTCCTTGTGCAGTTTGCCGCGCAGCGGCGGCAGCGGCAGCTCGTCGTCGGGCACGGAGCTGTCCGGCATCCGGTCGAGCAGGTCGCGGATCAGCGTGAGCCGACCGCGCTTCTGGTCGTTGAAGTCCACCAGCGTCCACGGGGCGTGCGCGGTGTGGGTGGCCTGCAGCATCGCCTCGCGGGCCCGGGTGTAGTCGGCGTACTTCTCGCGCGACTGCAGGTCGACCGGCGACAGCTTCCAGCCCTTGAGCGGGTCCTGGTGGCGTTCGGCGAAGCGCTTTTCCTGCTCGCGCTGGTCCACCGTGAGCCAGTACTTGAACAGCAGGATGCCGTCGTCGACCAGCAACTGCTCGAAGCGCGGCGCCTGCTCCAGGAACGCGTGGTACTGCGCGTCGGTGCAGTAGCCCATCACCCGTTCGACGCCGGCGCGGTTGTACCAGCTGCGGTCCATCAGCACGAGTTCGCCGGCGGCCGGCAGGTGCGCGACGTAGCGCTGGAAATACCACTGCGTGGCCTCGCGGTCGCTGGGCTTGGGCAGCGCCACCACCCGGCACTGGCGCGGGTTGAGGTGCTCGGCGACCGCCTGGATCGCGCCGCCCTTGCCAGCGGTGTCGCGGCCCTCGAACAGCACCAGCGCGCGCTGGCCGGTGTGCTGCAGCCAGCGCGCCATCGCCACCAGTTCCAGCTGCATCGGCTTGAGCAGTTTCTTGTATTCCTTTCCCTTGAGCGAAGGCATGCGGCTCTCCGGTGGCGATGGGCGGGTCATTCCCGCAGGCGCGGGCGCAGCGTCGCGAGATTGCAGGGGCGGGTGCGCGCATCGAGCTGGGCGCGGATGATCCTTTCCCATGCGGTGCGGCAGGCGGAGGTCGAGCCGGGCAGGCCGAACACGAAGCTGCCGTTGGCCAGCCCGGCGAACGCGCGCGATTGCAGCGACGCCGTGCCGATCTCCTCGAAGCTGAGCGCGCGGAACAGCTCGCCGAAGCCCGGCATGAGCTTGTCGAGCAGGGGGTCCAGCGCCTCGGGCGTGCTGTCGCGGCCGGTGAAGCCGGTGCCGCCGCTGACCAGGATGCCATCCACGGCCGGATCGGCGATCCAGGCCGAGACGATGGCGCGCAGCCGGTAGCGGTCGTCCGGCGCGATCGCGCGCTCGTGCAGCACATGGCCGGCCTCGGCCAGCGCGGCGGCGAGATAGTCGCCGGACTTGTCGTCGGCCAGGGTGCGGGTGTCGGAGACGGTCAGCACGCACAGGCGCAGCGGGATGAAGTCGGGAGCGTGGGTCATGGGCGAAGCCTAGCGGGCCGAGTGGACCAGGGACAGTGTTTCCTTCCCGCGCGGGAGAAGGTGCCCCGCAGGGCGGATGGGGGGCCGGGCGAAGCATTGGGTGGCCGGGCGATCCGGGCGACGCCCGGATCGTTTCCGGCCGGGCGCGTGGCGACGCGTCCATCCATGCGGCCACGGATGGTCTCTGCGGCGCGGCTTCGCCCGCGCCTTGTCATTCCGGGGGGGGCGGGGCTTTCGTCGCGGCTTGCAGCAGCGCGACGAAGTCGTCGGCGAAGGCGTCCATGTCGAACAGCCCGCCGGCGCGGCGGCGTTCCGCCTCCAGCCGCCCACGCACGGCCGAGAGTGCGGCGGGCGTGCGCGCCAGATGCACGGCCATGGCGACGAAGGCCGCGTCGTCGGCGACGTTCAGCGCGTCCAGGCCGAGGTGGTGGTTGAGGCTGCCGGCCACGCGCGAGGCGAAGCTCGCCCCGGGGACCGTCAATACCGGGCAGCCGGCCCACAGCGCGTCCGAGGCGGTGGTGTGCGCGTTGTACGGAGCGGTGTCGAGGAACAGGCCGGCATGCCGGTAGCGCGACAGGTAGTGAGGATGCGGCAGCTTGGGCATGAACACCAGCCGCTGCGGCGCCACGCCCTGGGCCTGTGCCGCGGCCCGCAGGCGCGCATCGGCCTGCCCCGGCCCCGACAGCAGCCAGAGCACGCTGCCTTCGACCTCGCGCAGCACCGCCAACATCCGCGCGAAGCTGCGCGGATTGAGCTTGTAGCTGTTGTTGAAGCAGCAGAACACGAAACCGTCGCCGGGCAACCCGCAGTCGCGCCGCGGCGGGGGCTCGGCGACTTCGCGGGTGTTGTCCGATGGCTGGAACGCGCGCGGCAGGCGCAACACGCGTTCGCTGTAGTGCGGCTCCAGCGCGGGCGGCAGCGCGAAGGCGTCGCCGAGCACGTAATCGACCCATGGCGCGCCGCTGGTGCCCGGATAGGCCAGCCAGTTCACCTGCACCGGGGCCGGCCGCAGCGCCAGCACTTCCGGCGCGCCGCCGCCGCCCCAGCCGCGCAGGTCGATCAGCACGTCGATGCCTTGCTCGCGGATCGCCCCGGCCGTGCGCAGGTGGTCCAGGCCGGCCACGTCGTGCAGGCGCGTGGCCGCGGCGAGCCGTTGCCGGATCGCGCTGCCGTCGTCGCGGTCGAGCGCGAACAGGTGCGCCTGCAGCGTGCCGGCGTGCCGCCGCTGCAATGCCTCGAACAAGGCCACCGTCAACAACCCGGTCGGATGCGCCCCGAAGCCGTTGGAGAGGAATCCCGCCTGCAACGCTCCCGCGTCGCGCACCCGGGCCGGCGGGAAGGGCCGGACCGAGCGCGCCAGCGGCGCCGCGCGCAAGCGCGCGCAGGCCAGTTGCTCGGCGGGCGTGGCGTCCTCGCTGAGGAAGGCGAACGGTTCCACCCCGGGCCGCTGCCGGGCGATCGCCGTGCGCACCTGCCGCGAGAGCGCGTCGAGGTCGCGCCAGTCGCACAGCTTGCGGCGCCAGTTCAACAGGTGCGCGGCGATGTACGGTTCGTCCGGCAGCAGCCGGTGCGCATGCTCGTAGGCCGCGGCGGCCGGCTCGGCTTCGCCGGCATCTTCCAGCGAGTGGCCCAGCCACAGCGCGATGCCCGGATGCTGCGGCGCCAGCCGGGCGGCCTGGCGCAGCAGGTCGGCCGATTCGCGGTGGCGTCCCTGCATCCAGCGCACCCGGCCGAGCCGGGCCAGCGCTTCCGGATGGCCCGGCCGCAGCGCCATCGCGCGCTGCACCGCCGCCTCGCCGGCGGCGACCGCTCCCCGCTCCATCTCGGCATCGCCCAGCATCAGCCAGGAGACGAAATCCTGCGGATTGCGCCGGACCGCCTCGCGCAGCTGCAGCACTTCCGGCGGCGATGCGTCGTGGCCGTTCATCGCCGTGCTTGCGGCAGGAATCCCGTTCCCGGCGCCTTGCCGGCCCGGCCGTGCCGGGACCGAAGCCGCTCCCGCGGGGGATGCGCGAGGCGGCTCACGTGCCCTCGGCCAGCCGCGCCAGTTCGTCGGCCTGGTGCTCGTGCAGCAGCCGCTCGACCAGGCCGTCCAGGTCGCCCTCGATGATGTTGGGCAGGTCGTACAGGGTCAGGCCCTCGACGCGATGGTCGGTGATCCGCCCCTGCGGGAAGTTGTAGGTGCGGATGCGCTGGCTGCGGTCGCCGCTGCCGACCTGCAGCTTGCGGGTCTGCGCCTCGGCGGCGGCCTGCTTGCTGCGTTCGGTCTCGACCAGCTGCGCCTTCAGCCGCTTCATCGCCTTGTCGCGGTTGGCGTGCTGGCTGCGCTCGGTCTGGCATTCCACGACCACGCCGGTCGGGATATGGGTGATGCGGATCGCCGACTCGGTCTTGTTGACGTGCTGCCCGCCCGCGCCGGAGGAGCGGAACGTGTCGATCTTCAGGTCGGCCGGGTTGATCTCGATCTCCTCGATCTCGTCGGCCTCGGGGATGATCGCCACCGTCGCCGCCGACGTGTGGATGCGCCCTTGCGACTCCGTCGCCGGCACGCGCTGCACGCGATGGGTGCCGGATTCGAACTTCAGCTTCGAGTACGCGCCGCGGCCGACGATGCGCGCGACGATCTCCTTGTAGCCGCCGTGCTCGCCGGGATTGTCCGACTCGACCTCGACCTTCCAGCCCTGGCGCTCGGCATAGCGCGCGTACATGCGGAACAGGTCGCCGGCGAAGATCGCGGCCTCGTCGCCGCCGGTGCCGGCGCGCACTTCCAGGAACAGGTTGCCCTCGTCGCGCGGGTCCTGCGGCACCAGCAGCAACAGCAACCGCTGCTCCAGCTCGGCCAGGCGGGCTTGCGCGGCGGCGATCTCCTCCTCGGCCAGCTCGCGCATTTCAGGATCGGCGCGCATCGCCTCGGCGGCGGCCAGGTCGGCCTTGGCGCGGGCTTCCTCGGCCAGCGCGGCGGCCACGGGTTCGAGCTGCGCGAATTCGCGCGACAGGCTGCGGAAACGTTCGTTGTCGCCGACCACGTCCGGGTCGGAGAGCAGGCGTTCGAGTTCTTCGCGGCGCTCGGCCAGCGCTTCCAGCTTACGGCGCAGGGTCGGCGTCATCGGTCCTCACGATCGGGGTGTTGATGTCGGGGTGGCGGTAGCCCGGCTTTTCCGGGAACAGCCGGTCGGCGGCGCGGGTCAGCTCGGCGTCGCCGCTGAGCGCGGCCTCGCGCAGCGCCGCGGTCGGCGGGTGCAGCAGGCGGTTGGTCAGTGAATGCGCCAGCAGCTCCAGCACCTCCTCGGCGGGCTTGCCGTTGGCCAGTTGCTGCCGGGCCTTGCCCAGCAGTTCGTCGCGGGTGCTGTCGCCGAAGGCGCGCAGGCGCTTGAGCGGCGCCTGGCGGCCGCCGGCCTGCAGGATCTCGACGTAGCGCGCCACCTGCAGGTCGATGATCTCCTCGGCGGCGTTGGCCGCCTCGCGGCGGCTGCGGCGGTTGTCCTCGACCGCGCGCTCCAGGTCGTCCACGGTGTAGAGGAAGGCATCGGCCAGCTGCGCCACCTCGGGCTCGATGTCGCGCGGTACCGCCAGGTCGAACAGCAGCATCGGCTTGCGCTTGCGTTGCCGCAGCGCCTGCTCGACCTGGGCGCGCTTCACCACCGGCGCCGGGCTGGCGGTGGCCGAGAACACCACGTCGGCCTCGGCCAGGTGGCGCTCCAGCTCGTCCAGCGGCAGCGCATAGCCGCCGTGCTGGCTGGCCAGCGCCTGGGCATGGGCGAGGGTACGGTTGGCGATCAGCAGCCGGCGCACCCGGCCCTCGCTCAGGTGCTTGGCGGCCAGCTCGATGGTTTCGCCGGCGCCGACCAGCAGCACCGTCGATTCGCTCAGTCGCGCGAACGATTCCTGCGCCAGCCGCACCGCGGTGGAGGCCACCGAGACCGGATTGGCGCCCACCCGGGTGTCGGTGCGGGCGCGCTTGGCGACCGAGAAGGCCTGCTGGAACAGCCGGTCCAGGCGACTGCCGAGCGCGCCATGGGCGCGCGCGACCGCCCAGGCGTCCTTCACCTGGCCCAGGATCTGCGGTTCGCCCAGCACCATCGAATCCAGCCCGGTCGCGACCCGGAACAGGTGGCGCACGGCGGCGGCGTCATGGTGCTGGTACAGGTAGCCCGACAGGCCCGGGGCATGGCCGTCCAGCCATTGCGCCAGCGCCCGCGGGTCGCGGGCGATCGCGTACAGCTCGGTGCGGTTGCAGGTGGACAGCAGGGCGGCCTCGTCGACCTCGGGCAGCGCGCGCAGCGACGCCAGCGCGCCCGGCAGCGTATCGCCGCTGAACGCAGCGCGTTCGCGCAGGTCCACCGGCGCGCTCTGGTGGTTCAGTCCGAGCACCCACAACGTCATTCGTTCAGTCGCTTGCGATAAGCTGCTGGCCATTCAGGGCCACCATTTTACGGCCCGGTCGTATCCGATGCCCGTATCGATTCGCATCCTGAGTGTTCCCCTGCTGCTTTCATTGGCCTGCGCGGCCTGGGCGGCCCCCGCGCGAACGGCCCCCGCGACCGGAAGCGGCGTGCTGGAGCCGGTGCTCGCCGGCGAATTCGCCCTGCAGGCGGGCCAGTTGGACGACGCCTCGCGCTGGTACCTGCAGGCCGCCCAGGCCGAGGCCGGCGATGCCGGGCTGGCCGAGCGCGCCACCCGGATCGCGATGCTGGCCAACGACGACGCGCGCGCGACCGAGGCGCTGGCGCTGTGGCGCCAGCGCGCCCCGGAATCGCTGGCGATGCGCAGCACCGAGGCGTCGCTGGCGCTGCGCAAGGGCGAGCTGCGGCTGGCGCGCCGCGACCTGCTGGCGCTGCTGCGCGATCCCGACCCGCGCGGCTGGCGCTTCGCCCTGGTGGCGCTGGCCAACTCGCGCGACCCTGACGTCTCGGCCAAGGCGCTGGACGAGCTGGTCAAGGCCGGCGCGATTCCCAACCGGATCGAGGCCTGGCAGGAGTTCGGGCGCCTGGCGCTGCGGATGGAAAGGCCGGAGCTGACCCAGCGCATCATCGGCGAGGTCGTGCGCCGCTTCCCGAACGAGCCGCGCGTGGCCCTGCTGCACGCCAACCAGCTCAGCCAGGCGGGCCGCCGCGACGAGGCGCTGGCCTTGCTGAAGGGGGTCGAGCCGAAGGCGGCGAACGATTCGGACCTGCGCGGCGCGCTGGCGCTGGCCTACGACGCGATGGGCGACGTGTCCGACGCCGCGCGCGTGCTCGCGGTCGGCCCGCAGGACACCCAGACCTACGGCCTGCGCGCCTCGCTGCTGGCCAAGAAGCAGGACAACCCGGGCCTGGTCGCGCTGTACGAGGAGCTCAAGGCCGATTCCGACAAGCCGCAGCCGGACCGCCGCCTGCTGCTCGGCAAGATCGCCGAGTACCTCAAGCGCTATGCCGAGGCCGTGGACTGGTATCGCGGCGTGCCCGGCGGGCCGCTGCGCAGCGAAGCGCAACTGCGGGCGGCCAGCGCGTTGTTCGAGCTGGGCCGCAAGCAGGAGGCGTTCGACCAGGTCCACGCGCTGCAGGCCGATGCCGACGCGGACGACGATGCCCGCCGCGACGCCTACCTACTGGAGGCCGAGCTGCGCCAGCGCGACGGCGACGACGCCGGCGAGCTGGATGTGTTCGCGCGCGGCCTGGCGGCCTACCCGGACGACAGCGCGCTGCTGTACGCGCGCGGGCTGGCCTGGGAGCGCCGCGACGACATCGCCCGCGCCGAGGCCGACCTGCGCAAGATCCTGGTCTCCGAGCCGGAGAACGTGGCCGCGCTGAATGCGCTCGGCTACACCCTGGCCGACCGCACCACCCGCTACAAGGAGGCGCTGGCGCTGATCGACCGCGCCCGCACGGCGGACCCGGACAATGCCGCGATCATCGACAGCTACGGCTGGGTGCTGTACCGCATGGGCCGCACCCGCGAGGCGCTGGTGCAACTGCGCCGGGCCTGGAGCCTGTTCAAGGACCCGGAGATCGCTGCCCACATCGGCGAGGTGCTGTGGGTCGGCGGCGACCGCGACGAGGCCCGGCGCTACTTCGACGAGGCGCGCAAGCTCGACCCCGACAATCGCGCGCTGAAGCGCGCCGAGGAGAAGCTGGGCCCATGAACCGTGCGATCCTGCCGCGGCTGCCGGTGCTGGCGGCCATGCTCGCGCTCGCCGCGTGCTCGACGATGCCGCGCGGCCCGGCGCCCGTGGCCGGGCAGGTGGTGGAGCACGTCCCGCCCGAGGCGCGCCAGGCCGAGGCGGAGCGCCAGGCCTGGCTGGCGGCGCATCCGGACTGGTCGTTCCAGGGGCGCGCGGCGATCGCCAAGGGCCGCAACGGCGGCAGCGGCCGGGTCGACTGGCAGCAGCGGGGCGAGGTCTACCGGATCCAGCTCAGCGCGCCGGTGACCCGCCAGAGCTGGACCCTGGACGGCGACCTGCGCACGGGGAGCGGCCGCCTGGAAGGCTTGGCCGGCGGCCCGCGCGCGGGCGCCGACGCCGAGCAGGTGCTGCTGGAAGCCACCGGCTGGCGGATCCCCGTCAACCAGCTGCCCGGCTGGGTGCGCGGGCAGGTGGCCGAGGGGCAGGGCGAGGTCGACTTCGACGCCGACGGCCGGCCGCGGACGCTGCGCCAACAGGGCTGGACCATCGAATTCCTGGAGTGGTACCCGGCCCAGGACGGCCGCCCGGCCCTGCCGCGCCGGATCGAGGCGGGCAGCGGCGACGCCAAGGTCAGGCTGATGCTCGACCAGTGGGACATCCCCGCGCAATGAGTACCGCCGAGCGTGCCTGGTCGGCGTGGCCCGCGCCGGCCAAGTTGAACCTGTTCCTGCACATCACCGGGCGCCGCGCCGACGGCTACCACCTGTTGCAGACCGTGTTCCGCCTGCTGGACTGGGGCGATACCGTGCACCTGCGCGTCCGCGCCGACGGCCTGGTCCGGCGCGAAGGCGAGTCCGTGGCCGGGGTCGCCGAGGCCGACGACCTGATGGTGCGCGCGGCAAGATTGCTGCAATCTGCGTCCAATTGCGCGCTAGGTGCCGACATCCGCGTCCAAAAGCGCATTCCCGCGGGCGGCGGCTTTGGCGGCGGTTCCTCGGATGCGGCGACGGTGCTGGTGGCGCTGAATGCGCTCTGGGGCACCGGCCTGGACGAGGACGCGCTGGCCGCCCTCGGGCTGCGGCTCGGGGCCGACGTGCCGGTGTTCGTGCGCGGCCACAACGCCTGGGCCGAGGGGATCGGCGAGCGGCTGGCGCCCATCGACCTGCCGGCGGCGGCGTACCTGCTCGTGAATCCCGGCGTGCATGTCCCGACCCCTGAACTTTTCCGGTCCCCGGATTTGACGCGGGATGCCGCGCCCGCGAAAATAGCGGACTTCGCTTCCGGGGCCTTGCTCGGCAATGCGTTCGAACCGGTCCTGCGTCGCCGGGAACCCGCGGTGGAAGCCGCGTTCCAGGCGCTGTCGAGGGTCGGGCGACCGCGTCTGACCGGGTCGGGCAGCGGCTGCTTCGTCGAATTCGACACGCGCGACGCCGCAGAGCGGGCGCGGGTCGCATTGCCGGACGGCCTGGATGCGTGGGTGGCGGAGGGCGTCGTGCGCTCGCCGCTGCTCGCCGCGCTGGAAACGATGCAGCTTTGATGCAGGGGCGTCGCCAAGAGGCCTAAGGCACCGGGTTTTGATCCCGGCATTTCGTAGGTTCGAATCCTACCGCCCCTGCCATGTTGGTTATGCAGGTCCCCCTGCAAAAGCCCGCACATCCATGTGCGGGGATTCGACGGAAAAGCCTGGGTTGGACGCCGGGCCGGTGGTTCGGGGCGTGGCTTCGAACGCCGGATCTGGTTCGACAGAACGCTTTTCGGATTCAAGCTCCACGCCGCCGCCCGAGAGACTCTCCAATGCAAGACGAACGCAATTTGCTGGTGTTCTCCGGCAATGCCAACAAGCCCTTGGCGCAAAGCATCTGCAAGGAGCTGGGCGTGCGGATGGGCAAGGCGCTGGTGTCGACCTTCTCCGACGGCGAGGTCCAGGTCGAGATCGAGGAGAGCGTGCGCCGGCAGGAAGTGTTCGTCGTGCAGCCGACCTGCGCGCCGAGCGCCGAGCACCTGATGGAGCTGCTGGTGATCATCGACGCGCTCAAGCGCGCGAGCGCCGCCAGCGTCACCGCGGTGATCCCGTACTTCGGCTATTCGCGGCAGGACCGCCGCATGCGCTCCTCGCGCGTGCCGATCACCGCCAAGGTCGCCGCCAAGATGATCAGCGCGATCGGCGCCGACCGCGTGCTGACCGTGGACCTGCACGCCGACCAGATCCAGGGCTTCTTCGACGTGCCGGTCGACAACGTCTACGCCTCGCCGTTGCTGTTGGCCGACATCTGGCGCGCCTACGGCACCGACAACCTGATCGTGGTCTCGCCGGACGTCGGCGGCGTGGTGCGCGCCCGCGCGGTCGCCAAGCGCCTGGACGACGCCGACCTGGCGATCATCGACAAGCGGCGCCCGCGCGCCAACGTCGCCACGGTGATGAACATCATCGGCGACGTGCAGGGCAAGACCTGCGTGCTGGTCGACGACCTGGTCGACACCGCCGGCACCCTGTGCGCGGCCGCCGCGGCGCTCAAGCAGCGCGGCGCCACCAAGGTCGTGGCCTACATCACCCACCCGGTGCTGTCCGGCCCGGCCGTGGACAACATCACCAACTCCCAGCTCGACGAGCTGGTGGTGACCGACACCATCCCGCTGTCCGACGCCGCCCGCGTCTGCAGCAAGATCCGTCAGCTCAGCGTCGCCGAGCTGCTGGCCGAGACGATCCGCCGCATCGCGTTCGGCGAATCGGTCAGCTCGCTGTACGTCGACTGACGCCGCATTCGGCGGCTGCGGCCGCCGGCAACACGGCTCCCCTGGTCGCGGGGGAGCCGCAATACCGCCGCGAGGCGGTTCATCAACCTAAGGTAGTAAGAAAATGGCAGAGACTCATGTGATCAAGGTCCAGCGCCGCGAAGACGAGGGGAAGGGTGCGAGCCGCCGCCTGCGTCGCGCGGGGCAGATCCCGGCGATCGTCTACGGTGGCGATCTCAAGCCCGTCAACATCCAGCTCGACCACGAAGAAGTGTGGCTGGCCCAGCAGAACGAGTGGTTCTACTCCTCGATCCTGGACCTGAGCCTCAACGGCGACGTGCAGAAGGTGCTGCTGCGTGACCTGCAGCGCCACCCGTACAAGCAGCTGATCATGCACATCGACTTCCAGCGCGTGAACGAGAACGAGAAGCTGAACGCCTCGGTCCCGCTGCACTTCGTCGGCGAGGACAAGTCGCCGGCCGGCAAGACCGCCGGCGTCGTGGTCACCCACGAGCTGAACGAAGTCCAGGTGCAGTGCCTGCCGAAGGACCTGCCGGAGTTCATCGAGGTCGACCTGTCGGCCCTGGCGGTCGGCGCGGTGGTCCACCTGTCCGACATCAAGCTGCCGGCGGGCGTCGAGCTGCCGGCCCTGAAGCTGGGCAAGGAGCACGACGTGGCGGTGGTCATCGCCAAGCACGCGGCGGCCGAGGAAGAGCCGGCGGCGGGCGAGGGCGAGGCCAAGTAATCGCCTTGCGGTCCCCGCGCCGTCCGGCGCGGGGATCGTCGCGAAGAGCTGCCAGATGGCGACAGGCCTGCGACTGATCGTCGGACTCGGCAACCCCGGTCCGGAGCACGCCCAAACCCGGCACAACGCCGGGTTTCATTTCGTCGAGGCCCTCGCGCGCCGCGAAGGCGCGCGCTGGAGCCTGGAATCCAAACTGTTCGGCGAGGTGGCCAAGGTCGCGGTCGCCGGGCAGCCGGTCTGGCTGCTCAAGCCGGCCACCTTCATGAACCTCAGCGGCAAGTCGATCGCCGCGGCCCTGCGCTTCTGGAAGATCGAGCCGGAGCAGATGCTGGTCGCGCACGACGAACTGGACTTGCCGCCCGGAAGCGCGCGGCTGAAGTTCGACGGCGGCCATGGCGGCCAGAACGGCCTGCGCGACACCATCCGCCTGCTTGGCCACGCCCGGTTCCATCGCCTGCGCCTGGGCATCGGCCATCCCGGCCACAAGGACCGGGTGGTGGGCTGGGTGCTGGGGCGGCCGTCGCCGGCCGATGCCGTGCTGCTCGAACGGGCCATCGACGATGCCCTGGACGTGCTGCCGCTGGCGGTCGCGGGCGATTTCAACGAGGCGATGAAGCGATTGCATACTGGCAAGGATTAGAGATTGGGGATTCGGGATTCGACGGAGCGGCGCTGCGCTCGCCTTGCGAATCCCGAATCCCGAATCCCGAATCCCGGACTTACGACATGGGTATCAAATGCGGCATCGTCGGCCTGCCCAACGTGGGCAAGTCGACCCTGTTCAACGCGCTGACCAAGGCGGGCATCGCTGCGGCCAACTTCCCGTTCTGCACGATCGAGCCGAACGTCGGCATCGTGCCGGTGCCGGACCCGCGCCTGAACCAGCTGGCCGAGATCGTGAAGCCGCAGAAGCTGGTGCCGACCGCGGTCGAGTTCGTCGACATCGCCGGCCTGGTCGCCGGCGCCGCCAGCGGCGAGGGCCTGGGCAACAAGTTCCTGGCCCACATCCGCGAGGTCGACGCGATCGCCCACGTGGTGCGCTGCTTCGAGCACGGCGACATCGTGCACGTGGCCGGCCGGGTCGACCCGATCTCCGACATCGAGACCATCGACCTGGAGCTGGCGCTGGCCGACCTGGACAGCGTCGAGAAGGCGCTGAACCGGGCCGAGCGCGCCGCCAAGGGCGGCGACAAGGACGCCATCGCGCGCAAGCCGGTGCTGGCCAAGCTGCAGGCGGCGCTGGCCGACGGCAAGCCGGGCCGCAGCCTGGGCCTGGACGAGGAGGAGAAGGCGCTGGTCCGCGACCTGTTCCTGCTCACCCTCAAGCCGGTGATGTACATCGCCAACGTGCTCGAGGACGGCTTCGAGAACAACCCGCACCTGGACGCCGTGCGCGCCCGCGCCGGGGCCGAGGGCGCGCAGGTGGTGCCGGTGTCGGCGGCGATCGAGGAGGAGCTGTCGCAGCTCGACGACGCCGACCGCGATGCGTTCCTGGCCGACCTGGGCCTGGACGAGCCGGGTCTGAACAGGGTGATCCGCGCGGCCTACCGGCTGCTGGGGCTGCAGACCTATTTCACCGCGGGCGTGAAGGAGGTCCGGGCCTGGACCGTGAAGGCCGGCGCGACCGCCCCGCAGGCCGCGGCGGTGATCCATACCGACTTCGAGAAGGGCTTCATCCGCGCCGAGACGATCGCCTTCGACGACTTCGTCAAGTACAAGGGCGAGGCCGGCGCCCGCGACGCCGGGCGGCTGCGCCTGGAGGGCAAGGAATACCGCGTGCAGGAGGGTGATGTCCTGCATTTCCGCTTCAACGTCTGACGGCGGTGCATGGCGCATTCATCCCGGGTGCGGCCATGCGGCGAAGTGAAAATTTCTGTTGACAGAATCGTAAAGCGAGCCCAGAATTGCGGGCTCTTTCACCCCGGGTCGATTTGCCGAAGGGCAAGCCGGCGGGGCGAAATCCGGAGGGATACCCAAGCGGCCAACGGGGGCAGACTGTAAATCTGCTGGCTTACGCCTTCGGTGGTTCGAATCCACCTCCCTCCACCAGTTTTTGTTGTGACATGCGGTATCCCGGTGCGGGAGTAGTTCAATGGTAGAACCTCAGCCTTCCAAGCTGATGGTGCGGGTTCGATTCCCGTCTCCCGCTCCATTGGACTCCAATGCATGGCACAATAGACAACTCCGCTCACGTAGCTCAGTCGGTAGAGCACCTCCTTGGTAAGGAGGAGGTCGATGGTTCGATTCCATTCGTGAGCACCATATCCAGTCGCCACCACATTCAACGATCACCGAGAAGAAGCAGCCATGGCCAAGGGTAAGTTCGAGCGCACCAAGCCGCACGTCAACGTCGGCACCATCGGTCACGTCGACCACGGCAAGACCACGCTGACGGCTGCCCTGACGAAGATCGGCGCAGAGCGTTTCGGTGGCGAGTTCAAGGCGTACGACGCGATCGACGCGGCGCCGGAAGAGAAGGCGCGCGGCATCACGATCTCGACGGCGCACGTGGAATACGAAAGCCCGACCCGCCACTACGCGCACGTGGACTGCCCGGGTCACGCCGACTACGTGAAGAACATGATCACCGGTGCGGCGCAGATGGACGGCGCGATCCTGGTGTGCTCGGCCGCGGACGGCCCGATGCCGCAGACCCGCGAGCACATCCTGCTGTCGCGCCAGGTGGGCGTGCCGTACATCGTCGTGTTCCTGAACAAGGCGGACATGGTGGATGACGCCGAGCTGCTCGAGCTGGTGGAAATGGAAGTGCGCGAGCTGCTGAGCAAGTACGAGTTTCCGGGCGACGACACCCCGATCATCAAGGGCTCGGCCCGCCTGGCGCTGGAAGGCGACCAGTCGGAGATCGGCGTGCCGGCGATCATCAAGCTGGTGGACGCGCTGGACACCTGGATCCCGACGCCGGAGCGCGACATCGACAAGCCGTTCCTGATGCCGGTGGAAGACGTGTTCTCGATCTCGGGCCGCGGCACCGTGGTGACCGGCCGTATCGAGCGCGGCGTGATCAAGGTGGGCGACGAAATCGAGATCGTGGGCATCCGTCCGACCCAGAAGACCACCGTGACGGGCGTGGAAATGTTCCGCAAGCTGCTGGAGCAGGGCCAGGCGGGCGACAACGCGGGCCTGCTGCTGCGCGGCACCAAGCGTGACGAGGTGGAGCGTGGCCAGGTGCTGGCCAAGCCGGGCTCGATCACCCCGCACACCGAGTTCGACGCGGAGGTGTACGTGCTGTCGAAGGACGAGGGCGGCCGCCACACCCCGTTCTTCAAGGGCTACCGTCCGCAGTTCTACTTCCGTACCACGGACATCACCGGCGCGGTGCAGCTGCCGGAGGGCGTGGAGATGGTGATGCCGGGCGACAACGTGAAGATGTCGGTCACGCTGATCAACCCGGTGGCGATGGACGAGGGCCTGCGCTTCGCGATCCGCGAAGGCGGCCGTACCGTCGGCGCCGGCGTGGTCTCGAAGATCACCAAGTGATGTAAGGCGCGTCCCGGCCTCGGCCTGGACGCCTTTGCCGGACGGCAGCCCGCCAGGCGGGGCCAGCGACTAGGCAAAGAACGCGGCGGGCCGGCTGAACATCGGTCCGCCTTCGTTGTCTAAAGGGTTAGCGATAAAGAGTTCATACGCCAGTAGCTCAATTGGCAGAGCAGCGGTCTCCAAAACCGCAGGTTGGGGGTTCGAGTCCCTCCTGGCGTGCCACTCCCGCTGTCCCGCCCCAGAAACCGGGCCAGATCGGTAACCAGAAGCCGGATGAACAGCAAAATCGAACCTTCCAAGGGCGCCGCTTCCGGTGGCGACATTGCCAAGTACGTGATCTCCGCGGTGCTCCTGCTCGCGGGGTTGTTCGTTTGGTTCTGGTTCTCCGCGCCGGAGCGTTCCGCCCAGCTGGGTACCTGGACGTCGCAGCTGCGCGGCCTGGCCGTCGTGGTCGGGCTGGTGGCCTCGATCCTCGTGTTCCTGGGTACGGCCAAGGGGCGCGACACGCGCGGGTTCCTGTCCGAATCCCGCTTCGAGCTGCGCAAGGTGGTCTGGCCGACCCGCCAGGAGGCCATCCGTACCACGTGGGTCGTCATCGTCGTGGTCATCATCCTGAGCCTGCTGCTGGGGGGCTTCGACTTCGTCATCCAGAAGCTCACGCAGTGGTTCCTGGCGCGTTGAGGAGAATCGAACAGTGAAGCGTTGGTACGTCGTTCACGCCTACTCTGGCTTCGAGAAGTCGGTGGCGCAGGCCTTGCGCGATCGCATCGTCCGCAACGAGATGCAGGAGCGCTTCGGCGAGGTGCTGGTGCCGACCGAAGAGGTCGTGGAGATGCGTTCCGGCCAGAAGCGCCGTTCCGAGCGCAAGTTCTTCCCGGGCTACGTCCTGGTGCAGATCGAGACCCACGACGAGGCCGGCATCCCGCGCATCGACAACGAGAGCTGGCACCTGGTCAAGGAAACCCCGCGCGTGATGGGTTTCATCGGCGGTACCGCCGATCGCCCGCTGCCGATCCGCGACGAGGAGGCGGCCCACATCCTGGATCGCGTCCAGGAAGGCGTCGAGAAGCCGCGCCCGAAGGTGCTGTTCGAGCCGGGCCAGATGGTCCGCGTCACCGACGGCCCGTTCAACGACTTCAACGGCGTGGTCGAGGAAGTCAACTACGAGAAGAGCCGCCTGCGCGTGGCGGTGCTGATCTTCGGCCGCTCCACCCCGGTGGAGCTGGAATTCGGCCAGGTCGAGAAGAGCTGATCCTGGCCCTGCCGCCCATTCAGCATGGGCGGCCAAAATCTGTTATGCTGAGCGGCTCGCTGATTCAGCCGCAACGCCATGGCCGCTCCGATGGGCGGCCTTGTGCGTGGTCAAGGAAGTGAAAACGCGATGTCGGGACGCGTGATTTTCCCGGCGCGATGGGGAGCCTGCGGTCAAGGCGCTAGCACCCGGAGACAATCGAGATGGCAAAGAAAGTTGTCGGTTACATCAAGCTGCAGGTGAAGGCCGGTCAGGCCAACCCCTCGCCGCCGGTCGGTCCTGCGCTGGGTCAGCGCGGCCTGAACATCATGGAGTTCTGCAAGGCGTTCAACGCCGCCACGCAGAAGCTCGAGCCGGGCCTGCCGACCCCGGTCATCATCACGGCCTATTCGGACCGTACCTTCACCTTCGTCACCAAGAGCACCCCGGCCACCGTGCTGCTCAAGAAGGCCGCCGGCATCAGCTCGGGCTCCAAGCGTCCGAACACCGAGAAGGTGGGCAAGGTGACCCGCAAGCAGCTCGAAGAGATCGCCAAGGCGAAGGAACCCGACCTGACCGCGGCCGACCTGGACGCGGCGGTGCGTACGATCGCGGGCTCGGCCCGTTCCATGGGCCTGGTGGTGGAGGGTTAATTCGATGGCACAGACCAAGCGTGAGAAGGCCATCAAGGCCGCCGTGGTCCCGGGCAAGGCGTACGCCTTCGAGGACGCGATCAAGATCCTGAAGACCGCCACCAAGGCCAAGTTCGTCGAGTCGATCGACGTCGCCGTGCGCCTGGGCGTGGACGCCAAGAAGTCCGACCAGCAGGTGCGCGGTTCGACCGTGCTGCCGGCCGGTACCGGCAAGAGCGTGCGCGTGGCCGTGTTCGCCCCGGCCGGTGCCAAGGCCGACGAGGCCCTGGCCGCCGGCGCCGATGCGGTCGGCATGGACGACCTGGCCGAGAAGATGCAGGCCGGCGACCTGAACTACGACGTGGTGATCGCGACCCCGGACGCCATGCGCGTGGTGGGCAAACTGGGTACGGTGCTGGGCCCGCGCGGCCTGATGCCGAACCCGAAGGTCGGCACCGTGTCGCCGAACCCGGGCGAGGCGGTCAAGAACGCCAAGTCGGGCCAGGTCCGCTACCGCACCGACAAGGCCGGCATCATCCACTGCACGATCGGCAAGGTGAGCTTCGACGACGAAGCCCTGAAGACCAACCTGCAGGCGCTGCTGGCCGACCTGATCAAGGCCAAGCCGGCCACCTCGAAGGGTACCTACCTGCAGAAGGTGTCGCTGAGCTCGACCATGGGCCCGGGCGTCACCGTCGACCAGTCCTCGCTGGCGTTGAAGTGACGATTTGACCCGGCGCCGCCCAGCGGCTCCGGCTTCGTCAAACCGTCACCCCGCGTCCGAGCGCTATGCGCTTGGGCCGGGGATCGCAGGTCCAGCGGCTTCCGTGCAGGTCGCATTGAAGTCGCCGGGCTCCCGCCTTCGCGGAAGCGACGGTCCAACGACTGAAACGTTGTTGCAAGAAAATCGAAGCACGCCCGAATTCCCGCCCCCCGGCAGGACGAAGGCAACATTTGAAGGCAACGCCGCAATCCATCGCGGCGCAGCCGTCAAAGACCGCAGGCGCGGTCTGAAGGTCACCGGCGACGGGCACGGAAGCTCGACACGGCAAGGGAGTCGCCGCCGGCAGCCCGCAGATCGCTTAATCGGTTCCCCCGGGAGCCCACCTGCGTAGATGGTGTCGCCCTTCTGGAGTTTTTCTGGTTCACGCACGTCTGGGGCAACCCAGGTTGGCCCACTCCAGGTCTAGAACGGCCACCACCGGAACATCGTCCCGATGTTCCCGGCGTCCAGGAAGGATGCCGCCCTGGACCGCAAGCGGCAGGAGCCGTGAGCGGAGTTCACATGAGGAGTGACAATGGCTCTCAATCTGTCCCAGAAGCAAGAAGTAGTCGCCGAGCTGGCAGACATCGCCGCCAAGGCCCACTCCTTGATCGCCGCCGAATACGCTGGCACCACGGTCGCCCAGATGACCGCGATGCGCAAGCAGGCCCGCGAGACCGGTGTTTTCTTGAAGGTTGTCAAGAACACCCTGGCCGCGCGCGCCGTCGAAGGCACCGAGTTCGCAGTCGCCAAGGACAAGCTGGTTGGTCCGCTGCTGTATGCGTTCTCGCTCGAGGAGCCCGGCGCCGCCGGTCGCCTGATCAAGGAAGCCGCCAAGAACAACGACAAGCTGCAGGCGAAGGTCGTGGCGATTGGCGGTGAAGTGTTCCCGGCGAGCCACGTCGACGTGCTGGCCTCGCTGCCGACCCGCGAACAGGCCCTGGCCATGCTGGCCCGCGTCCTGTCCGAGCCGGCCGCCATGTTCGCGCGCGCCGTCAAGGCCGTGGCCGACAAGCAGGGTGGTGGCGAAACCGCCGCTGCCGAGCCGGCCGCCGAGACCGCCTGAGTTCGATGTCTAGCGGTTCAGTGATCTGAACCCCCATCCAGAAAATTTTCCAAAGGTAATCACAATGTCCCTTACCAACGAGCAGATCGTCGACGCCATCGCCGAGAAGTCCCTGATGGAAGTGATGGAGCTGGTCAAGGCCA
Organism: Pseudomonas sp. Hp2; assembly: GCF_006386585.1. Taxonomy (NCBI): domain Bacteria; kingdom Pseudomonadati; phylum Pseudomonadota; class Gammaproteobacteria; order Pseudomonadales; family Pseudomonadaceae; genus Pseudomonas; species Pseudomonas sp. Hp2. The sequence continues at coordinate 616,679 of NZ_VAHJ01000003.1, read as the reverse complement.
TCGAAGAGAAGTTCGGCGTTTCCGCCGCCGCTCCGGTGGTCGCCGCCGGCCCGGCCGCCGCCGCCGCCCCGGTCGAAGAGCAGACCGAGTTCACCGTCACCCTGAAGAGCGCCGGCGACAAGAAGGTCGACGTCATCAAGGCCGTCCGCGCCATCACCGGCCTGGGCCTGAAGGAAGCCAAGGACCTCACCGAGGCCGGTGGCGTCCTGAAGGAAGGCGTGTCGAAGGAAGACGCCGAGAAGATGAAGAAGGACCTGGAAGCTGCCGGCGCGACCGTCGAGGTCAAGTAAGCAGCGCCTTGCATCGCCAGCCGTTCACGGCGATGCACTGAAGGCTGGGGGCGAAAGCCCCCGGCCTTTGGCCGTTACGGGATCCAACGTTCCGTAACGCGCGAAAACCCAACTTGCAGTTCCCGGAGTTGGTAGTTGGAAGTAGCGGGAGATGGCGTGCTGGTGCCGGCAATACCAGCGACTTCCAACTGACAACTTAAGCGTGATTCCCTCAAAAGAGCGGCGCACATCCATGCGCGCGGTTCTTTTTGTGATCCCACGGCCGCGGACGCGCGGCCCGTACAGCCCAAGGTGGAAGACCTCATGACGTCCTATTCGTTCACCGAAAAGAAGCGTATCCGCAAGGACTTCGGCAAGCAGCGCTCGATCCTCGAAGTGCCGTTCCTGCTTGCGATCCAGGTGGATTCCTATCGCGAATTCCTGCAGGAAGACGTCGAGCCGAGCAAGCGCAAGGACCTCGGCCTGCATGCAGCCCTGAAGTCGGTGTTCCCGATCGTCAGCTACAGCGGCAACGCCGCGCTGGAATACGTCGGCTACAAGCTGGGCGAGCCGGTGTTCGACGAGCGCGAGTGCCGCCAGCGCGGCATGAGCTACGGCGCGCCGCTGCGCGTGACCGTGCGCCTGGTGATCTACGACCGCGAGTCGTCGACCAAGGCGATCAAGTACGTCAAGGAGCAGGAAGTCTACCTGGGCGAGATCCCGCTGATGACCGAGAACGGTACGTTCATCGTGAACGGCACCGAGCGCGTCATCGTGTCGCAGCTGCACCGTTCGCCGGGCGTGTTCTTCGACCACGACCGCGGCAAGACCCACAGCTCGGGCAAGCTGCTGTACAGCGCCCGCATCATCCCCTACCGCGGTTCGTGGCTGGACTTCGAGTTCGACCCGAAGGACGCGCTGTTCACCCGCATCGACCGCCGCCGCAAGCTGCCGGTGTCGATCCTGCTGCGCGCGCTCGGCTACTCCAACGAGGAGATGCTGAACGAGTTCTTCGAGATCAACACGTTCCACATCAACCCGGACGAGGGCGTGCAGCTCGAGCTGGTGCCCGAGCGCCTGCGCGGCGAGACGCTGAACTTCGACCTGGCCGACGGCGATCGCGTGATCGTCGAGGCCGGCAAGCGCATCACCGCGCGCCACGTGAAGCAGCTTGAAGCCTCGGGCATCGCCGCGCTGGCGGTGCCGGACGAGTACCTGCTCGGCCGCATCCTGTCGCACGACGTGGTCGACGCCTCGACCGGCGAGCTGCTGGCCAACGCCAACGACGAGATCACCGAGGACCAGCTGGCCGCGTTCCGCAAGGCCGGCGTCGACGCGGTCGGCACCCTGTGGGTGAACGACCTCGACCGCGGCCCGTACCTGTCCAACACGCTGCGCATCGACCCGACCAAGACCCAGCTCGAGGCGCTGGTCGAGATCTACCGCATGATGCGCCCGGGCGAGCCGCCGACCAAGGACGCCGCGCAGAACCTGTTCCACAACCTGTTCTTCACCTTCGAGCGCTACGACCTGTCCACGGTCGGCCGCATGAAGTTCAACCGCCGCGTCGGCCGCAAGGAAGTCACCGGCGAGGCCGTGCTGTACGACCACAAGTACTTCGGCGAGCGCAACGACGAGGAAGCCAAGCGCCTGGTCGCCGCGCACGGCGATACCAGCGACATCCTCGACGTCATCAAGGTGCTGTGCGAGATCCGCAACGGCCGCGGCGTGGTGGACGACATCGACCACCTGGGCAACCGCCGCGTGCGTTCGGTCGGCGAGATGGCCGAGAACGTGTTCCGCGTCGGCCTGGTCCGCGTCGAGCGCGCGGTCAAGGAGCGCCTGTCGATGGCCGAGTCCGAGGGCCTGACCCCGCAGGAGCTGATCAACGCCAAGCCGGTGGCCGCCGCGATCAAGGAGTTCTTCGGCTCCTCGCAGCTGTCGCAGTTCATGGACCAGAACAACCCGCTGTCGGAAGTCACCCACAAGCGCCGCGTCTCGGCGCTGGGCCCGGGCGGCCTGACCCGCGAGCGCGCCGGCTTCGAAGTGCGCGACGTGCACCCGACCCACTACGGCCGCGTCTGCACCATCGAGACCCCGGAAGGCCCGAACATCGGCCTGATCAACTCGCTGGCGGTGTTCGCCCGCACCAACAAGTACGGCTTCCTCGAGACGCCGTACCGCAAGGTCGTGGACGGAAAGGTCACCGACGAGGTCGAGTACCTGTCGGCGATCGAGGAGAACGAGTACGTCATCGCGCAGGCCAATGCGCTGACCGACGCCAAGGGCCAGCTGACCGAGCAGTTCGTGCCGTGCCGCTTCCAGGGCGAGTCGCTGCTGAAGCCGCCGGCGGACGTGCACTACATGGACGTCTCGCCGATGCAGACCGTGTCGGTCGCCGCGGCGCTGGTGCCGTTCCTCGAGCACGACGACGCCAACCGCGCGCTGATGGGCGCGAACATGCAGCGCCAGGCCGTGCCGACGCTGCGCGCGCAGAAGCCGCTGGTCGGCACCGGCATCGAGCGCGCCGTGGCGCGCGACTCGGGCGTGACCGTGAACGCCCGCCGCGGCGGCGTGATCGAGCAGATCGACGCGGCCCGCATCGTGGTCAAGGTCAACGAGGACGAGATCGTCGGCGCCACCGATGCCGGCGTGGACATCTACAACCTGATCAAGTACACCCGCTCCAACCAGAACACCTGCATCAACCAGCGTCCGCTGGTGAACGTGGGCGACGTGGTGGCGCGCGGCGACGTGCTGGCGGACGGCCCGTCCACCGACATCGGCGAGCTGGCCCTGGGCCAGAACATGCTGATCGCGTTCATGCCGTGGAACGGCTACAACTTCGAGGACTCCATCCTGCTCTCCGAGCGCGTGGTGGAAGAGGATCGCTACACCACGATCCACATCGAGGAGCTGACCTGCGTCGCGCGCGACACCAAGCTGGGGCCGGAGGAGATCTCCGCCGACATCCCGAACGTCTCCGAGCAGGCGCTGAACCGCCTGGACGAGAGCGGCGTGGTGTACATCGGCGCGGAAGTGCGCGCCGGCGACATCCTGGTCGGCAAGGTCACGCCGAAGGGCGAGAGCCAGCTGACCCCGGAAGAGAAGCTGCTGCGCGCGATCTTCGGCGAGAAGGCCTCCGACGTTAAGGACAGCTCGCTGCGCGTGCCGCCGGGCATGGACGGCACTGTCATCGACGTGCAGGTCTTCACCCGCGACGGCATCGAGAAGGACAAGCGCGCCCGCCAGATCGAGGAGAACGAGATCAAGCGCGTCAAGAAGGACTTCGACGACCAGTTCCGCATCCTGGAGGCGGCGATCTACGCGCGCCTGCGCTCGCAGATCGTCGGCAAGGTCGCCAACGGCGGCGCCGGCCTGAAGAAGGGCGACGTCGTCACCGACGCCTACCTGGACGGGCTGAAGAAGTCCGACTGGTTCCAGCTGCGCATGAAGGACGAGGACGCGGCCGACGCGATCGAGCGCGCCCAGAAGCAGATCCAGGTGCACGAGAAGGAATTCGAGGCCCGTTTCGCCGACAAGCGCGGCAAGATCACCCAGGGCGACGACCTCGCCCCGGGCGTGCTGAAGATGGTCAAGGTGTTCCTGGCCGTGAAGCGCCGCATCCAGCCGGGCGACAAGATGGCCGGCCGCCACGGCAACAAGGGCGTGGTGTCCAACGTGGTGCCGGTGGAGGACATGCCGTACATGGCCGACGGCACCTCGGTCGACATCTGCCTCAACCCGCTGGGCGTGCCGAGCCGCATGAACATCGGCCAGATCCTCGAGGTGCACCTGGGCTGGGCCGCCAAGGGCCTGGGCAAGCGCATCCAGAAGATGCTGGAGCAGCAGCGCGCGGTGAGCGAGCTGCGCGAGTTCCTCGGCAAGATCTACAACCACGACAAGCGCGTGGCCGGCGATCGCGTGGACCTGTCGCAGTTCAGCGACGACGAGCTGCTGGCCCTGGCCCGCAACCTGACCGACGGCGTGCCGATGGCGACGCCGGTGTTCGACGGCGCGCACGAGGACGAGATCCGCGAGATGCTGGACCTGGCCTACCCGGACGGCGACGCGGAGACGGAACTGCTCGGCTTCAACGCCAGCAAGACCCAGATGCAGCTGTACGACGGGCGTACCGGCGAGGCGTTCGATCGCAAGACCACGGTCGGCTACATGCACTACCTGAAGCTGAACCACCTGGTCGACGACAAGATGCACGCCCGCTCGACCGGCCCGTACTCGCTCGTCACCCAGCAACCGCTGGGCGGCAAGGCGCAGTTCGGCGGCCAGCGCTTCGGCGAAATGGAAGTCTGGGCGCTGGAAGCCTACGGCGCGGCCTACACCCTGCAGGAGATGCTGACGGTGAAGTCCGACGACGTGCAGGGCCGCAACCAGATGTACAAGAACATCGTCGACGGCGCGCACGAGATGGTCGCGGGCATGCCGGAGTCCTTCAACGTGCTGGTGAAGGAAATCCGCTCGCTGGGCATCAACATGGAGCTGGAAGAGAACTGAGAAGCCGGGGCCCGGAGCCGTGCTCCCGGGCCCCGCAGACAGCCCTGACCGTCCAGTCCCGAAACGAATTCCTCCGACCCGGAGATATCAAATGAAAGACCTGCTCAACCTCTTCAACCAGCAGCGCCAGACGCTGGACTTCGACGCGATCAAGATCGGTCTGGCTTCGCCCGACCTGATCCGTTCCTGGTCGTTCGGCGAAGTGAAGAAGCCGGAAACCATCAACTACCGTACCTTCAAGCCGGAGCGCGACGGCCTGTTCTGCGCCGCCATCTTCGGCCCGATCAAGGACTACGAGTGCCTGTGCGGCAAGTACAAGCGCATGAAGCACCGCGGCGTGGTCTGCGAGAAGTGCGGCACCGAAGTGACCCTGGCCAAGGTGCGCCGCGAGCGCATGGGCCACATCGACCTGGCCTCGCCGGTCGCGCACATCTGGTTCCTCAAGTCGCTGCCGTCGCGCATCGGCCTGATGCTGGACATGACCCTGCGCGACATCGAGCGCGTGCTGTACTTCGAAGCCTACGTGGTGACCGAGCCGGGCCTGACCGCCCTGGAGCGCCGCCAGCTGCTGACCGAGGAGCAGTACCTGCAGGCGCGCCAGGAGCACGGCGACGACTTCGACGCCGCGATGGGCGCCGAGGCCGTGTACGAACTGCTGCGCACGATCGACCTGCAGTCGGAGATGACCCGCCTGCGCGAGGAGATCGCCGGCACCGGCTCGGAGACCAAGCTCAAGCGCCTGACCAAGCGCATCAAGCTGATCGAGGCCTTCATCGAGTCCGGCAACCGCCCGGAGTGGATGGTCATGACCGTGCTGCCGGTGCTGCCGCCGGACCTGCGCCCGCTGGTGCCGCTGGATGGCGGCCGCTTCGCGACCTCCGACCTGAACGACCTGTACCGCCGCGTCATCAACCGCAACAACCGCCTGCGCCGACTGCTCGAGCTGAACGCGCCGGACATCATCGTGCGCAACGAAAAGCGCATGCTGCAGGAGTCGGTCGACGCATTGCTGGACAACGGCCGCCGCGGCCGCGCCATCACTGGCACCAACAAGCGCCCGCTCAAGTCGCTGGCCGACATGATCAAGGGCAAACAGGGCCGGTTCCGCCAGAACCTGCTCGGCAAGCGCGTGGACTACTCCGGCCGTTCGGTGATCACCGTCGGTCCGTACCTGAAGCTGCACCAGTGCGGCCTGCCGAAGAAGATGGCGCTGGAGCTGTTCAAGCCGTTCGTCTTCGCCAAGCTGCAGCGCCGCGGCCTGGCCACCACGATCAAGGCCGCCAAGAAGCTGGTCGAGCGCGAGGAAGGCGACGTCTGGGACATCCTGGAAGAGGTCATCCGCGAGCATCCGGTGCTGCTGAACCGCGCGCCGACCCTGCACCGCCTGGGCATCCAGGCGTTCGAGCCGGTGCTGATCGAGGGCAAGGCGATCCAGCTGCACCCGCTGGTCTGCACCGCGTTCAACGCCGACTTCGACGGCGACCAGATGGCCGTGCACGTGCCGCTCTCGCTGGAAGCCCAGCTGGAAGCGCGCGCGCTGATGATGTCCACCAACAATATCCTGTCGCCGGCCAACGGCGAGCCGATCATCGTGCCGTCGCAGGACGTGGTGCTGGGCCTGTACTACATGAGCCGCGCCCTGGAGAACAAGAAGGGCGAGGGCATGGTGTTCGCCAACACCAACGAGGTGAAGCGCGCCTATGACAACCGCGTGGTGGAACTGCACGCCAAGGTCAAGGTCCGCATCACCGAGGTGGTGACCGACGAGAACGGCGGCAAGCAGAACAAGACCTCGATCGTGGACACCACGGTCGGGCGCGCGCTGCTGAGCGAGATCCTGCCGGAAGGCCTGCCGTTCGAGCTGGCCAACACCGAGATGACCAAGAAGAACATCTCGCGCCTGATCAACTCCAGCTACCGCATGCTCGGCCTGAAGGACACGGTCGTGTTCGCCGACAAGCTGATGTACACCGGCTACGCCTACGCCACCCGCGCCGGCGTGTCGATCGGCATCGACGACATGCTGATCCCGGCCGAGAAGAAGGACATCCTGGGCGAGGCCGAGCAGGAAGTGCTGGAGATCCAGGAACAGTACCAGTCGGGCCTGGTCACCGCCGGCGAGCGCTACAACAAGGTGGTCGACATCTGGTCGCGCACCAACGAGCGCATCGCCAAGGCGATGATGGACACCATCGGCACCGAGAAGGTGGTCAACGCCAAGGGCGAGACCATCGACCAGAAGTCGATGAACTCGCTGTACATCATGGCCGACTCGGGCGCGCGCGGTAGCCAGGCGCAGATCCGCCAGCTGGCCGGCATGCGCGGCCTGATGGCCCGCCCGGACGGCTCGATCATCGAGACGCCGATCAAGGCGAACTTCCGCGAAGGCCTGAACGTGCAGGAGTACTTCAACTCCACCCACGGCGCCCGCAAGGGCCTGGCCGATACCGCGCTGAAGACCGCGAACTCCGGTTACCTGACCCGCCGCCTGGTCGACGTGGCGCAGGACGTGGTGATCACCGAGGTCGACTGCGGCACCACCGACGGCCTGACCATGATCCCGATCGTGGAAGGCGGCGACGTGGTCGAGCCGCTGCGCGACCGCGTGCTGGGCCGCGTCGTGGCCGAGGACGTGTTCCTGCCGGGCAACGACGAGGAACCGGTCGTCACCCGCAACACGCTGCTCGACGAGCAGTGGGTGGCCAGGCTGGAAGAGGCCGGCGTGCAGACCATCAAGGTCCGCTCGACGATCACCTGCGAATCGCCGTTCGGCGTGTGCTCGCGCTGCTACGGCCGCGACCTGGCGCGCGGCCACCTGGTCAACATCGGCGAAGCGGTCGGCGTCATCGCCGCCCAGTCGATCGGCGAGCCGGGTACCCAGCTGACGATGCGTACGTTCCACATCGGCGGCGCGGCTTCGCGTGCGGCGGCGGTCGACAACATCACCGTCAAGACCACCGGCTCGGTGAAGTTCAACAACCTCAAGTCGGTCGAGCACGCCAACGGCACGCTGGTGGCGGTGTCGCGTTCGGGCGAGATCTCGGTGCTCGACGGCCACGGCCGCGAGCGCGAGCGCTACAAGCTGCCCTACGGCGCCACCATCTCGGTCAAGGACGGCGCGGAGATCAAGGCCGGCCAGACCGTGGCCAACTGGGATCCGCACAACCACCCGATCGTGTCGGAAGTGGCCGGTTTCGTCCGCTTCGTCGACTTCATCGACGGCGTCACCGTCATCGAGAAGACCGACGAGCTGACCGGCCTGGCCTCGCGCGAGATCACCGATCCGAAGCGCCGCGGCTCGCAGGGCAAGGACCTGCGCCCGCTGGTGCGGATCGTCGACAAGAACGGCAACGACCTGACCATCCCGGGCACCGACCTGCCGGCGCAGTACCTGCTGCCGCCGCGCTCGATCGTGAACCTGCAGGACGGCGCGCCGGTCGGCGTCGGCGACGTGGTCGCCAAGATCCCGCAGGAAGCGTCCAAGACCCGCGACATCACCGGCGGTCTGCCGCGCGTGGCCGACCTGTTCGAGGCGCGCAAGCCGAAGGATCCGGCGATCCTGGCCGAGCGTTCGGGCGTGATCAGCTTCGGCAAGGACACCAAGGGCAAGCAGCGCCTGATCATCAAGGACACCGACGGCAACGAGCACGAGGAACTGATCCCGAAGTACCGCCAGATCATCGTGTTCGAAGGCGAGCACGTGACAAAGGGCGAGACCATCGTGGACGGCGAGCCGAGCCCGCAGGACATCCTGCGCCTGCTGGGCGTGGAGCCGCTGGCGGCCTACCTGGTCAAGGAGATCCAGGACGTGTACCGCCTGCAGGGCGTGAAGATCAACGACAAGCACATCGAGGTGATCACCCGCCAGATGCTGCGCAAGGTCGAGATCACCGACCAGGGCGGCAGCAAGTTCCTCAACGGCGAGCAGGTCGAGCGCCAGCGCGTCATCGAGGAGAACGCCCGCCTGGTCGCGCGCAACGAGCTGCCGGCCAAGTTCGAGCCGGTGCTGCTGGGCATCACCAAGGCCTCGCTGGCGACCGAGTCGTTCATCTCGGCGGCCTCGTTCCAGGAGACCACCCGCGTCCTCACCGAGGCGGCGGTCCGCGGCACCAGCGACAACCTGCGCGGCCTGAAGGAGAACGTGATCGTCGGTCGTCTGATCCCGGCCGGCACCGGCCTGGCCTACCACAACCAGCGCCGTCGCCGTGCCTCGGGCCTGACCGACTCCGAGATCGAGACCCTGGCCGGCACCGGTTCCGCCCCGGCGGCCGAGGCGGCCCCGGTGTCCGAGTCGGCCGGCGAGGAATAAGCCTCACCCCGGCGGCGGCCGGCCAGGCCGCCGCCTACCAGTGAAATGGAGGGCAGGATGCCCTCCGTTTTCAGGCCCCGGACGGGCCAGCAGGTCGCCATTCCGCGCGGTTGACGGAAATTTGGCCTGCCAGCTATACTCCCCTGTCTCAGTGGGCCGGAAATCGGCCTGCTGTCGTTTTTTCACGCACAAGGCCCGACGGCCTTACCCACTCAGAAGAATCCACTGATGGCGACAATCAATCAGCTGGTTCGCAAGCCTCGGCAGGCGACCACCTACAAGAGTGCCTCCCCGGCGCTGGACAAATGTCCGCAGCGTCGCGGCGTTTGCACGCGCGTTTACACCACCACCCCGAAGAAGCCGAACTCGGCCCTGCGCAAGGTCGCCAAGGTGCGACTGACCAACCAGGAAGAGGTCATCAGCTACATCGGCGGCGAAGGCCACAACCTGCAGGAGCACTCCGTGGTCCTGATCCGCGGTGGCCGTGTCAAGGACCTGCCGGGTGTGCGTTACCACACCGTCCGCGGCTCGCTGGACGCCGCTGGCGTCGCCAAGCGTCGTCAGGGTCGTTCCAAGTACGGCGCCAAGCGCCCGAAGAGCTAAGGAATCAATCTAATGTCTCGTAAAGGTTCTACTCCGCAGCGCACCGTCCTGCCTGATCCCAAGCATGGCAGCGAAACCATTGCCCGCTTCATCAACATGGTGATGCAGAGTGGCAAGAAGTCGGTTGCAGAGAAAATCGTGTATGGCGCAATGGACGTCATCGGCGAAAAGAATCCGAATGCCATCGAGCTGGTGCAGAAGGCACTGGACAACGTGGCCCCGGCAGTCGAAGTGAAGTCGCGTCGCGTCGGCGGCGCTACCTACCAGGTGCCGGTCGAGGTTCGCGCCTCCCGCAAGATGGCTCTGGCAATGCGCTGGATCATCGAGTCCGCCCGCAAGCGCGGCGAGAACTCGATGCCGCGCAAGTTGGCTGCCGAGCTGCTGGACGCCTCTGAGAATCGTGGCGGCGCCATCAAGAAGCGTGAAGAAACCCACCGCATGGCGGAAGCGAACAAGGCGTTCGCCCACTACCGCTGGTGATGCATCGGGCCTTGGCAACAAGGCCCACCGGCCCCATATGAGTGCCGGCATGTGGCGCGCAGCGCGCCACTTCAACCCGAAGGCCGCCGAAAGGCGGCGTTCGGCCATCCGAAATCCGAGAAATTTTTGAGAGGCTCCCGTGGCCCGTACCACTCCCATCGAGCGTTATCGCAACTTCGGCATCATGGCCCACATCGATGCCGGCAAGACCACCACGTCCGAGCGCATCCTGTTCTACACCGGCAAGAGCCACAAGATCGGTGAAGTGCACGATGGCGCTGCCACCATGGACTGGATGGAGCAGGAGCAGGAGCGTGGCATCACGATCCAGTCCGCCGCCACCACCGCGTTCTGGAAGGGTATGGACAAGTCCTTCCCGGAGCACCGCTTCAACATCATCGACACCCCCGGGCACGTCGACTTCACCATCGAAGTCGAGCGTTCGCTGCGCGTGCTCGACGGCGCCGTGTTCGTGCTGTGCGCGGTCGGCGGCGTGCAGCCGCAGTCGGAGACCGTGTGGCGCCAGGCCAACAAGTACCACGTGCCGCGCATCGCGTTCGTCAACAAGATGGACCGCACCGGCGCCAACTTCTTCAAGGTCCGCGACCAGCTGAAGACGCGCCTGGGCGCCGTGCCGGTGCCGATGCAGATCCCGATCGGCGCCGAGGACAACTTCGAGGGCGTGGTCGACCTGGTCAAGATGAAGGCGATCCACTGGGATGCCGCCAGCCAGGGCCTGAACTTCGAGTACCGCGACATCCCCGCCGAGCTGCAGGCCCAGGCGGAAGAGGCGCGCGCGTTCATGGTCGAGACCGCGGCCGAGGCCAGCGAAGAGCTGATGGAGAAGTACCTGGGCGGCGAGGAGCTGACCGAGGACGAGATCTACGAATCGCTGCGCGTGCGCACGCTGTCGACGGAGATCGTCCCGATGTTCCTGGGCTCGGCGTTCAAGAACAAGGGCGTGCAGGCCATGCTCGACGGCGTGATCCGCCTGCTGCCGTCGCCGGTCGACGTGCCGCCGGTGAAGGGCGTCGACATGGACGACGAGACCAAGGAGCTGTCGCGCGAATCCAGCGACAAGGCCCCGTTCTCGGCGCTCGCGTTCAAGATCATGACCGACCCGTTCGTCGGCTCGCTGACCTTCTTCCGCGTCTACTCCGGCACGCTGAACGCCGGCGACCAGGTGCTGAACTCGGTCAAGAACCGCAAGGAGCGCATCGGCCGCCTGCTGCAGATGCACTCCAACCAGCGCGACGAGATCAAGGAAGTGCTGGCCGGCGACATCGCCGCGGCGGTGGGCCTGAAGGACGTCACCACCGGCGACACCCTGTGCGCCCTCGATGCCCCGATCGTGCTCGAGCGCATGGCGTTCCCGGAGCCGGTGATCTCGATGGCGGTCGAGCCGAAGACCAAGTCCGACCAGGAAAAGATGGGCAACGCCCTGAGCCGCCTGGCGCAGGAAGACCCGTCGTTCCGCGTCAAGACCGACGAAGAGTCGGGCCAGACGATCATCTCGGGCATGGGCGAGCTGCACCTGGACATCATCGTCGACCGCATGAAGCGCGAGTTCAACGTCGAGGCCAACGTCGGCAAGCCGCAGGTCGCGTACCGCGAGACCATCCAGGCCTCGGACGTGAAGTCGGACTACAAGCATGCCAAGCAGTCCGGCGGTAAGGGCCAGTACGGCCACGTCGTGATCGAGATGTCGCCGCTGACCGCCGAGGACCGCGAGAAGTACGCGGCGGACATCAAGGACGACTTCCTGTTCATCAACGAGATCACCGGTGGCGTGATTCCGAAGGAGTTCATCCCGTCGGTCGAGAAGGGCCTGCGCGAGACCATCACCAGCGGCCCGCTGGCCGGCTTCCCGGTGGTGGACGTGAAGGTCAAGCTGGTGTTCGGTTCGTACCACGACGTCGACTCGTCGGAAATGGCGTTCAAGCTGGCCGCCTCGATGGCGTTCAAGCAGGGCTTCGCCAAGGCGCGCCCGGTGCTGCTGGAGCCGATCATGAAGGTCGAGATCGTGACCCCGGACGACTACCAGGGCGACGTGATGGGCGACGTGAGCCGTCGTCGCGGCGTGCTGCAAGGTTCGGACACCAGCGTCTCGGGCACCATCATCAACGCGATGATCCCGCTGGGCGAAATGTTCGGCTACGCCACCCAGCTGCGTTCGATGACCCAGGGCCGCGCGACGTTCTCGATGGAGTTCGACCACTACGAGCCGGCTCCGCAGAACATCGCCGACACCGTCATCAAGAAGGCGTGACCCGGGGCCAGGGGTCCGTCGCCCGGAAGGGCGCGGACTCCGCCTTGCCCGGATCACCCGTCACCCAACACGAATCACAGAGGTAAATAGCAATGGCAAAAGGTAAGTTCGAGCGCACCAAGCCGCACGTCAACGTCGGCACCATCGGTCACGTCGACCACGGCAAGACCACGCTGACGGCTGCCCTGACGAAGATCGGCGCAGAGCGTTTCGGTGGCGAGTTCAAGGCGTACGACGCGATCGACGCGGCGCCGGAAGAGAAGGCGCGCGGCATCACGATCTCGACGGCGCACGTGGAATACGAAAGCCCGACCCGCCACTACGCGCACGTGGACTGCCCGGGTCACGCCGACTACGTGAAGAACATGATCACCGGTGCGGCGCAGATGGACGGCGCGATCCTGGTGTGCTCGGCCGCGGACGGCCCGATGCCGCAGACCCGCGAGCACATCCTGCTGTCGCGCCAGGTGGGCGTGCCGTACATCGTCGTGTTCCTGAACAAGGCGGACATGGTGGATGACGCCGAGCTGCTCGAGCTGGTGGAAATGGAAGTGCGCGAGCTGCTGAGCAAGTACGAGTTTCCGGGCGACGACACCCCGATCATCAAGGGCTCGGCCCGCCTGGCGCTGGAAGGCGACCAGTCGGAGATCGGCGTGCCGGCGATCATCAAGCTGGTGGACGCGCTGGACACCTGGATCCCGACGCCGGAGCGCGACATCGACAAGCCGTTCCTGATGCCGGTGGAAGACGTGTTCTCGATCTCGGGCCGCGGCACCGTGGTGACCGGCCGTATCGAGCGCGGCGTGATCAAGGTGGGCGACGAAATCGAGATCGTGGGCATCCGTCCGACCCAGAAGACCACCGTGACGGGCGTGGAAATGTTCCGCAAGCTGCTGGAGCAGGGCCAGGCGGGCGACAACGCGGGCCTGCTGCTGCGCGGCACCAAGCGTGACGAGGTGGAGCGTGGCCAGGTGCTGGCCAAGCCGGGCTCGATCACCCCGCACACCGAGTTCGACGCGGAGGTGTACGTGCTGTCGAAGGACGAGGGCGGCCGCCACACCCCGTTCTTCAAGGGCTACCGTCCGCAGTTCTACTTCCGTACCACGGACATCACCGGCGCGGTGCAGCTGCCGGAGGGCGTGGAGATGGTGATGCCGGGCGACAACGTGAAGATGTCGGTCACGCTGATCAACCCGGTGGCGATGGACGAGGGCCTGCGCTTCGCGATCCGCGAAGGCGGCCGTACCGTCGGCGCCGGCGTGGTCTCGAAGATCACCAAGTGATGTAAGGCGCGTCCCGGCCTCGGCCTGGACGCGTTCCGGCAACCCGCCTCCGGGCGGGACCAGCGAAACCCGCCCGCGTGGCGGGTTTCGTGCGTCCGGGGAGGGCGAAACCCCCGGCGCCGATCCTGAACGGTTCGCGCCCGGGTTCCTGGAAATGCAGGAGGGGCTTGGCAGCGGCGATTTCGTCCTTGTACAATGCGCGGCTCGGCATTCCTGGGTAGGGTGCCGCGCGTAAAACTGCGAAAAGAGGGCAGGATGCCTCTCGTGTTCGCCAGACCGGGAAGGTCGCGTTGCATGGAGCAATCAACGGCGTAGAGCTGTTGACGTTGCTCTGGGTGCGCATTATACTTTTCCGTCTGGGCAGGCCGGGTGACTGGTCTGCCTCAGTTTTTGGGCGGAGGAAGTGCCCATCGCGCGCAGGAAGCGGTGCGATCCACGTGTTCAGGAAATTTCGGGGCAGGCATCCCAGAGGCCTTGCCCGTCGCTCTTTTAACGAAGGAACCCCGTCATGGCGGACCAAAAGATCCGGATTCGGCTGAAGGCGTTCGATCATCGCTTGATCGACCGTTCGGCCAGCGAGATCGTCGAGACGGCCAAGCGGACTGGCGCGCAGGTGCGCGGCCCGATCCCGCTGCCGACCAAGATCGAACGTTACACCGTGCTCGTCTCCCCGCACGCCGACAAGGACGCGCGCGACCAGTACGAAACCCGCACGCACAAGCGTGTACTCGACATCGTCGACCCCAACGACAAGACCGTGGACGCGCTGATGAAGCTCGAACTGGCTGCCGGCGTCGACGTGCAGATCAAGTTGACCTGAGGACTACGACCATGACGAAGAAGTATTCGTTGGGCTTCGTGGGCCGCAAGGCCGGCATGAGCCGCGTTTTCACCGAGGATGGCCGCTCCATCCCGGTTACCCTGATCGAAGCTACCCCGAACCGCATCGCGCAGATCAAGACCGTCGAGGTCGATGGCTACAGCGCCGTGCAGGTGACCGTCGGTGCGCGCCGCGCCGCCCTGGTGAACAAGCCGGAAGCCGGCCACTTCGCCAAGGCCAAGGTCGAGGCCGGCCGTGGCCTGTGGGAGTTCCGCGTCGAGGACGACAAGCTGGGTGATTTCGCCGTCGGCGGCGAGATCAAGGCCGACATCTTCGAGGTCGGTCAGAAGGTCGACGTCCAGGGCGTCACCAAGGGTAAGGGCTTCCAGGGCACCATCAAGCGGCACAACTTCCGCATGGGTGACGCCACCCACGGTAACTCGTTGTCGCATCGTGCTCCGGGTTCGATCGGCCAGCGCCAGACGCCGGGCCGCGTGTTCCCGGGCAAGAAGATGGCCGGTCACATGGGTGCCGTGCAGCAGAGCACGCAGAACCTGGAAGTGGTCAAGGTCGACGTCGAGCGCGGTCTGATCGCCGTCCGCGGCGCCGTCCCGGGCGCTGCCGGTGGCGACGTGATCGTCCGTCCGGCGAGCAAGGCATAAGGAGAGATGACGATGGAACTCGTTATCACCGGTAGCAACAACAAGGTCTCGGTCTCCGACGCCGTGTTCGGTCGCGATTTCAGCGAGGATCTGGTCCACCAGGTCGTCGTCGCCTATCGCAACGCCGGCCGCGCCGGCACCAAGGCCCAGAAGACCCGTTCGGAAGTCTCGGGCACGACCAAGAAGTCGAAGAAGCAGAAGGGCGGCGGTGCGCGTCACGGCGCGCTGACGGCTCCGATCTTCGTCGGCGGCGGCGTGACCTTCGCGGCCAAGCCGCGCAGCTTCGCGCAGAAGGTCAACCGCAAGCAGTATCGCGCCGCGATCGCCGCGATCTTCTCCGAGCTGGTCCGCCAGGACCGCCTGAAGGTCGTCGAGGCGTTCGACGTGAGCGAGACCAAGACCAAGGGCCTGGTCGAGAAGCTGAAGGGTCTGGACGTGGGCGCCCGCCCGCTGATCGTGACCGAAGAGGCTTCCGAGCACCTGTACCTGTCGGCCCGCAACCTGCCGTACGTCGAAGTGCGCGACGTGCAGGGGCTGGATCCGGTCGCGCTGGTCGGTGCCGATACGGTCGTGATCACCGCCGATGCGGTCAAGAAGGTCGAGGAGTGGCTGGCATGAGCAGCAACGAAAAAATCTTCAGCGTGCTGCGCGCTCCGCGAGTCTCCGAGAAGACCGCGCGCCTGCAGGAACTGTCCAACCAGTACGTCTTCGAAGTCTCGAACGACGCCACCAAGGCCGATGTGAAGGCCGCGGTCGAGCAGCTGTTCGACGTCAAGGTCGAGGCCGTCAACGTGGTGAACGTGAAGGGCAAGAACAAGTCCTTCCGCAACCGCGCTGGCCGTCGCGGCGACTGGCGCAAGGCGTATGTCCGCCTGGTCGATGGCCAGTCCATCGACGTCACGGCCAAGGCCTGAGGTAAGAACCCATGCCATTGATGAAATTCAAGCCCACCTCCGCAGGCCGCCGTTCGGCCGTGCGCGTGGTCACGCCCGATCTGCACAAGGGTGCCCCGTACGCGGGCCTGGTCGAGCCGCAGAGCAAGACCGGCGGCCGCAACCACCACGGCCGCATCACCACCCGCCACGTCGGCGGCGGTCACAAGCAGCACTACCGCATCATCGACTTCAAGCGCAACAAGGAAGGCATCCCGGCGCGCGTGGAGCGGATCGAATACGATCCGAACCGCACCGCCCACATCGCCCTGCTGTGCTACGTCGACGGCGAGCGCCGCTACATCATCGCCCCGAAGGGACTGAAGGCCGGTGACCAGGTCATCGCCGGCGCCAACGCGCCGATCAAGACCGGCAACACCCTGCCGCTGCGCAACATCCCGGTCGGTACCACCGTCCACGGCGTCGAGCTGAAGCCGGGCAAGGGCGCCCAGATCGCCCGCGCCGCCGGCGCGGCCGTCCAGCTGGTCGCCCGCGAAGGCGTCTACGCCACGCTGCGCCTGCGTTCGGGCGAGATGCGCAAGGTGCCGGCCGAGTGCCGCGCCACCATCGGCGAAGTCGGCAACGACGAGCACAACCTGGAGAAGCTGGGCAAGGCCGGCGCCAAGCGCTGGCGCGGCGTCCGCCCGACCGTTCGTGGTGCCGCCATGAACCCGGTCGACCACCCGCACGGTGGTGGCGAGGCGAAGGCCGGCCAGGGCAACCCGCATCCGGTCACCCCGTGGGGTGTGCCGACCAAGGGTTACAAGACGCGCAAGAACAAGCGCACCCAGCAGTTCATCGTCCGCGATCGTAGGGGCTAATCGACCATGGCACGTTCACTCAAGAAAGGCCCGTTCGTCGATCACCACCTCATCAAGAAGGTGGAGGCCGCTGCGGGTAGCAAGAAGCCGATCAAGACCTGGTCGCGCCGTTCCATGATCCTGCCGGAAATGGTGGGATTCACCATCGCCGTGCATAACGGCAAGAACCACGTTCCGGTGCTGGTCAACGAGAACATGGTGGGCCACAAGCTCGGCGAATTCGCCGTCACCCGTACCTTCAAGGGTCACGGTGGCGACAAGAAGTCGGGCAAGTAAGGAGAGATGACCATGGAAGCGAAAGCAATCCTGCGCACCGCGCGCATCTCCCCCCAGAAGGCCCGCCTGGTCGCCGACCAGGTGCGTGGGCTGTCGGCCGAGCGCGCCGTCAACCTGCTGAAGTTCTCGGACAAGAAGGCTGCCCACCTGATCAAGAAGGTGGTGGAGTCGGCGATCGCCAATGCCGAGAACAACCAGGGCGCCGACATCGACGAGCTGAAGGTCAAGACCATCATGGTTGATGAGGGTCCGACCCTGAAGCGTTTCATGGCGCGGGCCAAGGGCCGCGGTACCCGCATCCTCAAGCGCACCAGCCACATCACTGTGGTCGTGGGCGCCGGCAAGTAAGCGGAAAGGAAAAGACGATGGGTCATAAAGTTCATCCGATTGGAATCCGCTTGGGCATTGCCAAGGACTGGAACTCCAAGTGGTACGCCAACAAGGCCGAGTTCGCCAGCTACCTGGCGGCCGACCTGAAGGTCCGCGAGATGCTTCGCAAGAAGCTGGCTCAGGCGGGCATCAGCAAGATCCTGATCGAGCGTCCGGCCAAGACCGCGCGCGTGACGATCCACACTGCCCGCCCGGGCGTGGTGATCGGCAAGCGCGGCGAGGACATCGAGAAGCTGCGCAAGGAAGTCAGCGACCTGATGGGCGTCCCGGCGCACATCAACGTCAGCGAAGTGCGCAAGCCCGAGCTGGACGCGCAGCTGGTCGCCGAGTCGATCGCGCAGCAGCTGGAGCGTCGCATCATGTTCCGCCGCGCGATGAAGCGCTCGGTCGGCAACGCGATGCGCCTGGGTGCCCTGGGCATCAAGGTCAACGTCGCCGGCCGCCTCAACGGTGCGGAAATCGCCCGTTCGGAGTGGTACCGCGAGGGCCGCGTGCCGCTGCACACCCTGCGCGCGGACATCGACTACGGCTTTGCCGAGGCGCATACCACCTACGGTGTCATCGGCATCAAGGTCTGGATCTACAAGGGCGAGATCTTCGATTTCACCCAGGTTGGCCAGGAGAAGCAGGACGAGTCCCCGCGTGGCGATCGTGGCGATCGCAGCGATCGTCCGTCGCGCCCGGCTCGTGAAGCGAGGTAACGGCAATGTTGCAACCCAAGCGAACCAAATACCGCAAGGTACACAAGGGCCGTAACGAAGGCCTGAGCTGGAGCGGCAACGCCGTCAGCTTCGGCGAGTACGGCCTGAAGGCGACGGCGCACGGTCAGCTGACCGCGCGCCAGATCGAGGCGGCGCGCCGCTCGATCAGCCGCTACGTCAAGCGCGGCGGCAAGATGTGGATCCGCGTGTTCCCGGACAAGCCGATCACCAAGAAGCCGATCGAAGTCCGAATGGGCTCCGGTAAGGGTAACGTGGAGTACTGGGTGGCCCAGATCCAGCCCGGCCGCATGATCTATGAAATCGAGGGTGTTTCCGAGGAAGTGGCGCGCGAGGCGTTCCGCCTGGCCGCCGCCAAGCTCTCGGTCACCACCACTTTCGTGACCCGGACGGTGCGCTGATGGACATCAAACAACTCCGCGAGAAGTCGGCTGACGAACTGAAGGCCCACCTGACCGACCTGCGCAAGGAGCAGTTCTCGCTCCGCATGCAGCAAGTCACCGGCCAGCTGCCGAAGACTCATGAAACCCGCCGGGTGCGCCGCGAGATCGCTCGCGTCAAGACCCTGCTCGGCAGCACCAAGTAAGGACCGCCGCGATGAGCGAGAACACTGAAAACAAGACGCTGCGCACGGTCGAAGGCCGTGTCGTCAGCAACAAGATGGACAAGACGGTCACCGTGCTGGTGGAGCGCCAGGTCAAGCACGCCCTGTACGGCAAGTACATCAAGCGCTCGACCAAGCTCCATGCCCACGACGCCGACAATGCCTGCAACGAGGGCGACGTCGTGCGCGTGACCGAGATTGCGCCGATGTCCAAGACCAAGAACTGGCGGGTGGTGGAAATCGTCACCCGCGCGGCCGAATAAGGGAGATCTGAATCATGATCCAGATGCAGAGCTACCTCGACGTCGCCGACAACTCCGGTGCCAAGGAAGTGATGTGCATCAAGGTGCTGGGCGGCTCGAAGCGCCGCTACGCCGGCATCGGCGACATCATCAAGGTGACCGTGAAGGATGCGATCCCGCGCGGCAAGGTGAAGAAGGGCGAAGTCTACGACGCGGTCGTGGTGCGTACCCGCAAGGGCGTCCGTCGCCCGGACGGTTCGCTGATCCGCTTCGACGGCAATGCCGCCGTCCTGCTGAACAACAAGCAGGAGCCGATCGGCACCCGCATCTTCGGGCCGGTTACCCGTGAACTTCGCTCGGAGAAGTTCATGAAGATCGTTTCGCTCGCTCCCGAAGTGCTGTGAGCGAAGGAGATAACAATGGCTAACCGTATCAAGAAGGGCGACCAGGTCGTCGTCAACACCGGCAAGGACAAGGGCAAGCAGGGCGAGGTCATCCGCGTGGATGGCGACCGCGTGGTCGTCTCCAACGTGAACGTCGTCAAGCGCCACACCAAGCCGAACCCGCAGGCGGGCATCGCCGGCGGCGTGGTCGAGCGCGAAGCTTCGATCCATATCTCCAACGTGAACGTCGTCAACCCGGCCACGGGCAAGGGCGAGCGCGTTGGCTTCAAGGTGCTGGAGGATGGACGCAAACTGCGTGTGTTCCGCTCCAGCGGTGAGGCGCTCGACGCCTGAGGAATGAGGTCATGACTTCCCGTCTCGAAAAAATCTACAAGGAAGAAGTGGTGCCGGCCCTGATGAAGGAGTTCGGCTACACCAATCCGATGGAAGTGCCGAAGCTGGTCAAGATCACGCTGAACATGGGCGTGGGCGAGGCCGCCACCAACAAGAAGATCCTGGAGAACGCCGTGGCCGACATGGCCAAGATCGCCGGCCAGAAGCCGGTGGTCACCAAGTCGCGCATCTCGGTAGCTTCGTTCAAGATCCGCGATGGCTGGCCGATCGGCTGCAAGACCACGCTGCGTCGCGCCAAGATGTACGAGTTCCTGGACCGCCTGATCAACATCTCGCTGCCGCGCGTGCGTGACTTTCGCGGCATCTCGGGTCGTTCGTTCGACGGTCGCGGCAACTTCAACATGGGCGTGAAGGAGCAGATCATCTTCCCGGAAATCGACTTCGACGCCGTCGACGCGATCCGTGGCATGGATATCGCCATCACCACCACCGCCAAGACGGATGCGGAAGCGAAGGCGCTGCTCGCGGCGTTCAAGTTCCCGTTCCGTAACTGATTCGTCGAGGAAACCGACATGGCAAAGACCTCCATGGTCAACCGCGACGCCAAGCGGGAAAAGCTGGCCAAGAAGTACGCCGACAAGCGTGCCGCGCTGAAGAAGATCATCTCCAGCCAGGATGCCTCCTACGAGGAGAAGATCCAGGCCGCCGAGAAGCTGCAGAAGCTGCCGCGCGACTCTTCGCCGAGCCGCCAGCGCAACCGCTGCGAGATCTCGGGCCGTCCGCGCGGCGTGTACCGCAAGTTCGGCCTGGGCCGCAACAAGCTGCGCGAAGCCACCATGCGTGGCGACGTGCCGGGCCTGCGCAAGGCCAGCTGGTAACGGGGCGGTACGGGGCAGGCAGGCGCCCGCGCGCCGGCCTGCGTTCCCGGGCAGCCTGCCTGTTCAGCAAGAGAGTCCGGCACCTGCCGGACTCTTTCCTGTAGGTCCCCGCAGGAGCGGCGCACATCCCTGTGCGCGGGCTCTTTTTGTCGTATACTCCCGCTTCTCTCTGGCCGCCCCGGTGGCCGGGGCGCGTCAAGGGGCCTGGCCCTTCACCAGGAAACACGAGATTTTCGCGAAAGCGGATATCGGTGCACTCAAAGGTAATCACATGAGCATGACTGATCCCATCGCCGACATGCTGGTCCGCATCAAGAATGCGGCGGCTGTCGGCAAGCCGACGGTGAAGCTGCCGTCCTCCAAGATCAAGGTCGCGATCGCCCAGGTCCTGAAGGACGAGGGCTACATCGCCGACCTGCGCGTGACCCCGGCCGAGAACAACAAGTCCGAGCTGGAGATCGTGCTGAAGTACTTCGAAGGCCGTCCGGTCATCGAGACCCTGAAGCGTGTCTCGCGCTCGGGCCTCCGCCAGTACCGCGGCAAGGACGAGCTGCCCAAGGTCCTCGGTGGCCTGGGCGTTGCCATCATCTCCACGTCGAAGGGCATCCTGACCGATGCGCAGGCCCGCGCGGCCGGCGTCGGCGGCGAAGTCCTGTGCTTCGTGGCCTAAGGGAAGGAGCCGAACATGTCCCGAGTTGCCAAGAAGCCGATTTCCCTGCCGAAGGGCGTCGAACTCAACATCCAGCCGGAGCTGGTGAGCGTCAAGGGCCCGAAGGGCACGCTGTCGCTGCCGAAGCCGGTGGGCGTGCAGATCTCCGTTGACGGTGGCGTCGCCACGCTGTCCCCGGCCGATCCGTCGCAGATCGCCATCACCGGCACCGTGCGCGCGATCCTCGCCAACCTGGTGAAGGGCGTGTCCGAAGGGTTCGAGCGCAAGCTCGAGCTGGTCGGCGTCGGTTACCGCGCCGCGATGCAGGGCAAGGACCTCAACCTGTCGCTGGGCTTCTCGCACCCGCTGGTGTTCGTGGCGCCGGAAGGCATCACGCTGTCGACCCCGTCGCAGACCGAGATCGTGGTCACCGGCGCCGACAAGCAGCGCGTCGGCGAAGTCGCCGCCAAGATCCGCGGCTTCCGTCCGCCGGAGCCCTACAAGGGCAAGGGTGTGAAGTACGCCGGTGAAGTCATCATTCGCAAGGAAGCCAAGAAGGCCTAATTAGGCGCGGGTCCATCCGCGGGAACCCGGCCATCCCTGGCCGGACTTCTCAATGCAAAGCCCGCTTCGCTTCAGCTTCCTATAGGAATCCAACCATGAGCATCAACAAGAACATCGCCCGCCTGCGTCGCGCCAAGTCGACCCGCGCGCACATCCGCGAGCTCGGCGTGGCCCGCCTGTCGGTGCTGCGCACCGGCCAGCACCTGTACGCCCAGGTCTTCACCGCCGACGGCTCGAAGGTGCTGGCTGCCGCCAACACCACCCAGGCCGACGTCAAGGAAGGCCTGAAGAGCGGCAAGAACGCCGAGGCCGCCGCCAAGGTCGGCAAGCTGATCGCCGAGCGCGCCAAGGCCGCGGGCATCGAGAAGGTCGCCTTCGACCGCTCGGGCTACCGCTACCACGGCCGCATCAAGGCGCTGGCCGACGCGGCCCGCGAGGCCGGCCTGCAGTTCTAAGCGTTTGCGGACGCAACCCGCGGGTTGCGTCCCTCCGCCGGCAGGGGAGATGCCGGACCGCCCCGTTCTTCTGCAGCGGTCGCGGGAACACCGTTCCAGTCCACAACCATAAGCGGCGTCCGAGCCGTACATATCCCTCAGACAAGGAATCACCAACATGGCAGAAGAACGTGCTCCGCGGGGCCGCGATCGCGATCGCAACCGCGAAGAGAAGATCGACGACGGCATGATCGAGAAGCTGGTCGCGGTCAACCGCGTCAGCAAGACCGTCAAGGGCGGCCGCCAGTTCACCTTCACCGCGCTGACCGTCGTCGGCGACGGCGAGGGCAAGGTCGGCTTCGGTTACGGCAAGGCCCGCGAAGTACCGGTCGCGATCCAGAAGTCGATGGAATACGCCCGCAAGAACATGGCGAACGTCGACCTGAACAACGGCACCCTGTGGCACCCGGTCAAGGCCGGCCACGGCGCGGCCCGCGTGTTCATGCAGCCGGCGTCGGAAGGTACCGGCGTGATCGCCGGCGGCGCGATGCGCGCCGTGCTGGAAGCGGTGGGCGTGAAGAACGTGCTGGCCAAGGCCGTCGGCTCGCGCAACCCGATCAACCTGGTGCGCGCCACGCTGAAGGGCCTGGAAGCGATGCAGTCGCCGACCCGCATCGCGGCCAAGCGCGGCAAGAAGGTGGAGGAACTCCTCAATGGCTAACGAGTCCAACAAGACCGTGAAGGTGCGCCTGGTGCGCGGCCTGCGTGGTACCCAGTCCCGTCACCGCCTGTCGGTGCGTGCGCTGGGCCTGAACAAGCTCAACGATGTGCGTGAACTGAAGGACAGTCCGCAGGTCCGCGGCCTGATCAACAAGGTTCAGTACCTCGTCCAGGTTGAGGAGTGATCGACCATGACTCTGCGTCTCAATGAACTGAGCCCGGCACCGGGCGCCCGCACCGAGCGTACCCGCGTCGGTCGCGGCATCGGCTCCGGCCTGGGCAAGACCGCCGGCCGCGGCCACAAGGGTTCGTTCGCCCGCAAGGGCGGCGGCAAGATCAAGGCCGGCTTCGAAGGCGGCCAGACCCCGATGCAGCGCCGCCTGCCGAAGATCGGCTTCCGCTCGCCGATCGCCAAGGACACCGCCGAAGTGCTGTCCTACCAGCTGGACAAGCTGCCGGCCGGCGAGGTCGACTTCGCCGCGCTGCGTGCGGCCAAGCTGGTCCCGACCAGCGCCAAGAAGGCCAAGATCGTCAAGAAGGGCGAGCTGACCAAGGCGTTCGTGCTGAAGGGCGTGGCGGTCACGGCGGGCGCCAAGGCTGCCATCGAAGCTGCCGGCGGCAGCGTCCAGGAGTAATCGCAACATGGCGCAAGCGGGCATCGGAAACCTCGGCGGCGGGCTGGGCAAGTTCACGGAACTTCGCCAGCGCTTGCTGTTCGTCCTCGGGGCGTTGATCGTCTACCGCATCGGCTGTTTCGTGCCGGTGCCGGGCGTCAATCCCGATGCCATGCTGGCGCTGATGCAGGCGCAGGGCGGCGGTATCGTGGACATGTTCAACATGTTCTCGGGCGGCGCCCTGCACCGCTTCAGCATCTTCGCGCTGAACGTGATGCCGTACATCTCGGCATCGATCGTGATCCAGCTGGCCACGCACATCTTCCCGACGCTGAAGGCGATGCAGAAGGAAGGCGAGTCGGGCCGGCGCAAGATCACCCAGTATTCGCGCATCGGCGCGGTGCTGCTGGCGGTCGTGCAGGGCGGCAGCATCGCCCTGGCGCTGCAGAACCAGACCGCTCCGGGCGGCGCGCCGGTGGTGTACGCGCCGGGCATGGGCTTCGTGCTGACCGCGGTGGTCGCGCTGACCGCCGGCACCATCTTCCTGATGTGGGTAGGCGAGCAGGTGACCGAGCGCGGCATCGGCAACGGCGTCTCGCTGATCATCTTCGCGGGCATCGTGGCCGGCCTGCCGGCCGCCGCGATCCAGACCGTCGAGGCCTACCGCGACGGCAACATGAGCTTCATCTCGCTGCTGCTGATCGTGTTGGTGATCCTGGCGTTCACCTACTTCGTGGTGTTCGTCGAGCGCGGGCAGCGCCGGATCACGGTCAACTACGCGCGCCGCCAGGGCGGCCGCAACGCGTACATGAACCAGACCTCGTTCCTGCCGCTGAAGCTCAACATGGCCGGCGTGATCCCGCCGATCTTCGCTTCGAGCATCCTGGCGTTCCCGGCCACGCTGTCGATGTGGTCCGGGCAGGCGACCTCGGCCACCTGGCTGCAGAAGATCGCCAACGCGCTGGGTCCGGGCGAGCCGGTGCACATGCTGGTGTTCGCCGCGCTGATCATCGGCTTCGCGTTCTTCTACACGGCGCTGGTGTTCAACTCGCAGGAAACCGCCGACAACCTGAAGAAGTCGGGCGCGCTGATCCCGGGCATTCGTCCGGGCAAGTCGACCGCCGACTACATCGACGGCGTGCTGACCCGCCTGACCGCGGCCGGCTCGCTGTACCTGGTGATCGTCTGCCTCCTGCCGGAGGTGATGCGGGCCCAGCTCGGCACCTCGTTCCACTTCGGCGGCACCTCGCTGCTGATCGCGGTGGTGGTGGTGATGGACTTCATCGCGCAGATCCAGGCGCACCTGATGTCCCACCAGTACGAGAGCCTGTTGAAGAAGGCCAACCTGAAGGGTGGTTCGCGCGGCGGTTTCGCCCGCGGCTAACCGACTGATATACTTGTTCTTCCTTGCGTGAAGGCGGCCCGGCTCCCGGGCGACAGGCCTTCCGACCAGAAGGGCGGCCCGCGCGGCGTCTCGCGCGCGGGTGTGGCGGCATGGTCCCGGGCGGGAGTAGTCCGGGCGGCAGCGGAAGCGGTAGGTCCGATGCCAATGCCGTCCGGCGCCGGAGCATGGGCACACTCCCCATGCCGGGCCCGTGGAACGCTGCATGGTTCCATGAGCTTCAAAGTAACCCGAGACTTTGCTACAATCTTCCGTTCACTTTTGATCCATCATGCCGGATGGCGCGCAGGCGCGCTGTCGGGCCATCACTCAGTTGGAGAACCGCGTCATGGCGCGTATTGCAGGCGTCAACCTGCCAGCCCAGAAGCACGTCTGGGTCGGGTTGCAAAGCATCTACGGCATCGGCCGTACCCGTTCGAAGAAGGTCTGCGAAGCCGCAGGCGTGGCTTCGACCACCAAGATCCGCGATCTGTCGGAGCCGGAGATCGAGCGCCTGCGCGCCGAGGTCGGCAAGTACATCGTCGAGGGCGATCTGCGCCGTGAAGTCGGCATCGCCATCAAGCGCCTGATGGACCTGGGCTGCTACCGCGGCCTGCGTCACCGTCGCGGCCTGCCGCTGCGTGGCCAGCGCACCCGTACCAACGCCCGCACCCGCAAGGGACCGCGCAAGGCGATCAAGAAGTAAGGGATAGAGAACAATGGCCAAGCCAGCTGCTGCCAAGACCAAGAAGAAGATCAAGCGCGTCGTCACCGACGGCGTCGCCCACGTCCACGCTTCGTTCAACAACACCATCGTCACGATCACCGACCGCCAGGGCAACGCGCTGTCGTGGGCGACTTCGGGCGGCGCGGGTTTCCGCGGTTCGCGCAAGTCGACCCCGTTCGCCGCCCAGGTCGCCGCCGAGAAGGCCGGCCGCGCCGCGCTCGACTACGGCGTGAAGTCGCTGGAAGTGCGCATCAAGGGTCCGGGTCCGGGCCGCGAGTCCGCCGTGCGTTCGTTGAACAACGTCGGCTACAAGATCACCAACATCATCGACGTGACGCCGATCCCGCACAACGGGTGCCGTCCGCCGAAGAAGCGTCGCGTCTAAAGGAGCGATAAGAAATGGCTCGTTATATCGGTCCTACCTGTAAGCTCGCGCGCCGCGAAGGCGCCGACCTGTCCCTCAAGAGCCCGGCGCGCGCGCTGGACTCCAAGTGCAAGCTGGAGCAGAAGCCCGGCCAGCACGGTGCCGCCCGCAAGGGCAAGCTGTCCGACTACGCCACCCAGCTGCGCGAGAAGCAGAAGGTCAAGCGCATCTACGGCCTGCTGGAGCGCCAGTTCCGCAACTACTACAAGAAGGCCTCGACCAAGAAGGGCAACACCGGCGAGAACCTGCTGCAGTTGCTGGAAACCCGCCTGGACAACGTCGTCTACCGCATGGGCTTCGCCGTGACCCGTCCGGCCGCCCGCCAGCTGGTCTCGCACCGCGGCGTGCTGGTGAACGGCAAGTCGGTGAACCTGGCCTCGTACCAGGTCAAGGCCGGCGACGCGATCAGCCTGTCCGAGAAGGCCCAGAAGCAGCTGCGCGTCCAGGAAGCCCTGACCGTGGCCGAGCAGCACGACCTGAGCCCCTCGTGGGTCGAAGTCGATTCGAAGAAGTTCAGCGGCGTGTTCAAGGCCGTGCCGGATCGCGCCGACCTGCCTTCGGACATCAACGAAGCGCTGATCGTCGAGTTGTATTCGAAGTAATTCACATTGGAGAACCTCCGGCGGCCGCCGGAGGTTCGCAGGAGACCCCGCAACATGACGGTTACCGCCAACCAGGTTCTGCGTCCCCGTGGACCGCAGATCGAACGCCTTACCGAAAACCGCGCCAAGGTCGTGATCGAGCCGTTGGAGCGCGGTTACGGCCATACGCTGGGCAATGCCCTGCGTCGCGTGCTGCTGTCGTCGATCCCGGGTTTCGCCATCACCGAAGTCGAGATCGATGGCGTACTGCACGAGTACACCACGGTCGAGGGCCTGCAGGAGGACGTGCTGGAAGTCCTGCTGAACCTCAAGGACGTCGCCATCCGCCTGCACAGCGGTGACAGCGCCACGCTGTCGCTGTCCAAGCAGGGCCCGGGCGTCGTCACCGCCTCCGACATCAAGACCGACCACAACGTCGAGATCATCAACGGCGACCACGTCATCGCGCACCTGACCAAGGACACCGCGCTGAACATCCGCCTGAAGATCGAGCGTGGCTTCGGCTACCAGCCGGCCGCCGCCCGTCGTCGTCCGGACGAAGAGACCCGCACCATCGGCCGCCTCGTGCTGGATGCGTCGTTCTCGCCGGTGCGCCGCGTGGCCTACTCGGTCGAGGCGGCCCGCGTCGAGCAGCGCACCGACCTGGACAAGCTGGTCATCGACATCGAGACCAACGGCACCATCGACGCCGAGGAAGCCGTCCGCACCGCGGCCGACATCCTCAGCGACCAGCTGTCGGTGTTCGGCGACTTCACGCACCGCGACCGCGGCGCGCCGAAGCCGCAGGCCGGCGGCGTGGATCCGGTGCTGCTGCGCCCGATCGACGACCTGGAGCTGACCGTGCGTTCGGCCAACTGCCTGAAGGCCGAGAGCATCTACTACATCGGCGACCTGATCCAGAAGACCGAGGTGGAGCTGCTCAAGACCCCGAACCTGGGCAAGAAGTCGCTCACCGAGATCAAGGAAGTGCTGGCCCAGCGCGGCCTGTCCCTCGGCATGAAGCTGGAGAACTGGCCGCCGGCCGGCATCGCCCAGCACGGCATGCTCGGCTAAGAGCGCCGCAAGGTCCCCGCGCGCGAGCGCGGGGATCGCGCATGCAGTACCCGCAGACGGACCTCCAGGTCCGCGCGACATCCGGCCAGGGAGTGCCGGTTTGGGCCATCCGCAGTCCATGTTCCAGCGCCAGGACGGCGACAGCGAAGTACAGCAGATCCAACATTCAACCCTCTAGGAAACCACGACCATGCGTCACCAGAAATCCGGCCGCAAGTTCAGCCGCACCAGCGCCCACCGCGAGGCGATGTTCAAGAACATGGCGGCTTCGCTGATCAAGCACGAGCTGATCAAGACCACCCTGCCGAAGGCCAAGGAACTGCGTCGCGTCGCCGAGCCGCTGATCACGCTGGCCAAGGTCGACAGCGTCGCCAACCGCCGCCTGGCCTTCGCGCGCCTGCGCGACAAGGAAGCGGTGGGCACCCTGTTCACCACGCTCGGCCCGCGCTACCAGAGCCGCCCGGGTGGCTACCTGCGCATCCTGAAGTGCGGTTTCCGCGCCGGCGACAACGCGCCGATGGCCTATGTCGAGCTGGTCGACCGCCCGGCCGCCGTGGCCGAGGAAGTCGCCGAGTAAGGCGCTTTCCAGGATCCCGAAGAACCCGGCCTCGTGCCGGGTTTTTTCGTTTCATGCGCCGGGATCGGCCGGGCCGAGGTTGTGCTTGGCGAGCATGCCGTCGAGCCGCTTGGCGACCAGCGCGGCCTGTTCGGCCGATCCCTGGGCGCGGTTGGCGATCTCGCGAGCCCGTGCGTGATAGACGTCCCAGAAGTCGTCCGGATGACGCGCCCTCAATCCGGGGATGTCCTGTTCGAGCTGGTCGAGTGCCTGAGCGATCTCGGCGGGAATGCCCTTCATCGTGTCCGTCCTGCGGTGGAGTGGTCGGCGAGGCGAGGGTGGGACCGGGCCGCTGCGGTGGCCGCGGTACCGTCGCAACGGCTGCCGTGCATGCCGATGGCGGTCGCCACGCGCCCGCGATGCAGCCTAGGCGCCGGGTGGGTGCAGGAGGGGTGAAGCGGAGGGCGGGGCATGGGCCGGGGCTGCCGCGCCCGTGACGCAATGTTCCGGAATCGCATAGCCTGGGTCTCGCGAATAGCTGATAATCCGGCGTCCTCCAACGTTCACGCCGCCTCGATGAATCCGTTCCGCTGGAGTTTCCGCGCGCAGTTCGCGCTCGGTTTCCTGATCTGCGCTGGCCTGCTCGGGTTTGCGATCTTCATGCAGTTGCAGGAAGGGTTGGAGCCCTGCCCGTTGTGCATCTTCCAGCGGATCGCGTTCGCGGCGCTGGGCGTGCTGTTCCTGCTCGGCGCGCTGCACGGGCCGCGCGGGAGCGGCGGGCGCAAGGTCCATGGCGTGCTGGCGTTCCTGGCCGCGGCGGTCGGCGCCGGCATCGCCGGGCGGCATGTCTGGGTGCAGGTGATGCCGCGCGACGAGATGTCCTCCTGCGGGCCGCCGTTGTCCTTCCTGAGCGAGCAGATGGGGCCGTTCGAGGTATTCCGGACGGTGCTGACCGGCACCGGCGACTGCGGCAACATCGATTGGCGCTTCCTCGGGTTGTCGATGCCGATGTGGAGCCTGGTCTGGTTCGTGCTGCTGGCGCTGTGGGCACTTTACGCGGGGTTCCGCGCGCGCCGGCGGCATCCGCTGTTCTGAGCGATCGCGCAGGCGATGCAAGAAGGCCAGGCAATGCCTGGCCTTTTGCGTTCGCGGGCCGGTTTCGATGGAGAAGGCAGGTGCCCGCCCTATCGCTTCTGTGGTTCGCCATAAGGGCGCGTGGCGACGCGTTTCTCATCTCTGTTACGTCTGGATTCGCTTGGCGCGGCTCAGAAGTCCTGCTGCAGGGTCAGGTAGGCGCCACGGCGCGGTCCCCACTGCGGAGCGAACACGCCGATGCCGCCGCCGTCGCGCAGCTGGTAGCTGCGGTCCAGCGCGTTGACCACGGCCAGCTGCGCATGCAGCGGATGGCCGCCGAGGTCGAAGTCGTGCGAGGCGCTCAGGTTGAGCTGGAAGTAGGAGGGGAGCGAGGCGCCGTTGGGCACGGTGTCGGTATCGGTGCGCAGGCCGCTGCCGTACAGGTAGTTCGCCCCGACGCGGTTGTTGCCGGCGAAGCTGTAGCTGATGCCGCCGGAAGACGTCAGCTTCTGGTCGTGGTCGAGGTGGATCCAGTGGTCGGCGACGTAGGCCAGGGCGTCGGGATCGAAGTTGTAGTCGCCGGTCATGACCTGCTTGCCCATCGCCTTGCTGTAGGCGGCGTTGAAGTAGGCGCTGAACGGGCCGTCGTCGTAGTCGGCGGAGAACTCCAGGCCGCGGACATGGCCGTGGCGGTAGTTGAAGGTGGAGTAGATGTAGGCGGCGCCGAACTGGCCCTCGTCCTGCAGCCGGTCGGCGCGGCGGTCGTAGGCATCCAGGCCCAGGGTCAGGTGGTCGCCGACGTTCTGCGAGATGCCCAGGTCGTAGTAGTCGCTGCGCTCGCTCAGCGGCGTGGTGGCGCCGGCGGAAACCTGCTGGTTGGTGGTGCCGTCGTAGAGCGCGATGTCGGTGGTGGAGATCAGCTCGGTGGCGGGCGGGGTGAAGTAGCGGGCGTAGCCGGCGTGCAGCGTGGTGCCGTCGGTGGCGTGCCAGACCGCGCCGACGCGCGGGCTGAGCTGGCCCTCGCTGCGGCCGAAGGCCTTGTAGCGGTCGCCGCGCACGCCGT
Source organism: Pseudomonas sp. Hp2 (assembly GCF_006386585.1). Classification (NCBI taxonomy): domain Bacteria; kingdom Pseudomonadati; phylum Pseudomonadota; class Gammaproteobacteria; order Pseudomonadales; family Pseudomonadaceae; genus Pseudomonas; species Pseudomonas sp. Hp2. The sequence continues at coordinate 586,009 of NZ_VAHJ01000003.1, read as the reverse complement.
AGTTGACGATCCAGTCGTCGCCGATCTTCCATTCGTCCTGCAGGTAGAGCGCGGTGGTGCTGGTGTGGAAGCGGCTGGCGTCGGGGATCAGCTCCGGCACGTTGCTGCTCTGGCCGCCGTCCGCATCGGCCGGGAAGACCCAGGCGTCGTTGCGGGCGCTGGCGCGCTCGAAGCTGCCGTACAGGCCGTAGCGCAGGGTGTGCGAATCGCCGAGCGGCGTGGAGAAGTCGGCCTGCACGGTGTCGGCGCGGTTGGCGCGGTCCACCTTCGAGGCGACGCCGTTGAAGATCAGGTCGCCGGCGATGTCCGGGTCGAACGCGACGCTGCTGTAGCGCTGCCCGGCGGAGACCTGGTACGAGGTGTCGCCGAGCAGGCCCTGCAGCACCAGGCTGGCGAAGCGGGTGTTCTCGCGCTGGTTCTCGTCGAGCCTGGAGGAGTCGTAGTCGGTGGTGCCCAGGTAGTCGAAGGCCGGGGTCTGGTCCGGATTGTTCGGGATCTGGAAGCGGTTGTTGGCGTAGCCCGCCATCAGGCTGAGGCGGGTGTCGTCGTCGACCAGGTAGGTGAGGTCGGCAAAGGCCTTGCCTTGGTGGGTCTTGTCGTGTTCCGGGGTGCGGCTGTCGGTGGGATTCTCCAGGCCGACCTTGTCCTGGTCGTAGTTGCCGGTGACGAACCAGCTCCAGCGTCCGGAGCTGCCCCACCACGAGGCGAACGGATTGACCTTGCCGAACGAGCCGGTGGTGATGCCGACGCTGCCGCCGTTGCCGAGTTCGGCGCCGCTCTTGGTGGTGACGTCGACCACCGCCGCGGTGCGGTCGCCGAACTGGGCCGGCAGCGCGCCGTCGAGCAGGCGGATGTTCTTGATCGTGCGCGGGTCGAGCGTCTGGCCGAAGCCGGAGATCGACTCGGGCAGGATCACGCCGTTGATGCGGTACTGCAGGTTGGCGTGGTCGCCGCGGACGTGGATGCCGCCGTAGGAGTCCTGCACTACGCCCGGCGCCTGCAGCAGGACCTGGTTGAGCGGGGTGGAGGCGCCCAGCGGCAGCCTGTCGATGTCCTCGGCGGAGATCGTGAACTGGCTGCTGCCGATGTCGGGCGACAGCGCGTTGCGGGCCGCTTCCAGCTTGGCGGTGACCTGCACCGCATCGAGGTCGGTGACGGCGCCGGGCGTGGCTTCGCCGGCCAGGGCAAGCGCGGGGAGGGAGGCGAGGACCATCGAGATGGCGGAGGCGAGCAGGCGGGTATTCATCGGAAGCGCCGGGTGGGGAGGGGTGTTATTCAGTAACAATCCTCCCAGGGCGGTGCCGCCGCCTAGCCCGAAAGTCATGCCTGCCGCACCGGCTTTGCCTGGGGTTTAGAGACCTCGGAAAAATGTCGGAGAGCGGCGCCGCTTTGCCGCCGCACCCGCCTTTGCGATGATGGGCGACTCCCAAGGAGTCGCCCATGTCCCCCTCGTCCCCCGCCCGCCTGGTCGAAGTGCCCGCCTCGGAATGGAACCCCGACAGCTGGCGGTCGCGCCCGGGGCTGCAGATGCCGACCTATCCCGACGCGGCCGAGCTGGAAACGGCGCTCGCCGAGCTGCGCCAGCTGCCGCCGCTGGTGACCTCGTGGGAGATCTTCGCGCTCAAGCGCCAGATCGCCGAGGCCCAGGAGGGCAGGCGCTTCCTGCTGCAGGGCGGGGATTGCGCGGAGAACTTCGCCGACTGCGAATCGAACATGATCTCCAACCGGCTCAAGGTGCTGCTGCAGATGAGCCTGGTGCTGGTGCACGGCCTGCGCGTGCCGGTGGTGCGGGTGGGGCGCTTCGCCGGGCAGTACGCCAAGCCGCGTTCGGCCGATACCGAGACCCGCGACGGCGTGACCTTGCCGAGCTACCGCGGCGACGTGATCAACGCTCCCGACTTCACCGCGGAAGCGCGCGCCCCGGATCCGCGCCGGATGATCACGGCGCATTCGCGCTCGGCGATGACGATGAATTTCGTGCGCGCGCTGATCGACGGCGGTTTCGCCGACCTGCACCATCCCGAATACTGGAACCTGAGCTGGGTCGGCTACTCGCCGCTGGCCGAGGACTACCAGAAGATGGTCGCCTCGATCGGCGACGCCGTGCGGTTCATGGAAACGCTGTCCGGCTCGGAGGTGCACAACCTCAACCGGATCGACTTCTACACCTCGCACGAGGCGCTGCTGCTGCCGTACGAAGCGGCCCTGACCCGGCAGGTGCCGCGCCAGTGGGGCTGGTTCAACCTGTCCACGCACTACCCGTGGATCGGCATGCGCACCGCGGCGCTGGACGGCGCGCACGTGGAATACTTCCGCGGCATCCGCAATCCGATCGCGATCAAGGTCGGCCCGTCGGTGCAGCCGGACCAGTTGCTGCGGCTGGTCGACGTGCTCAACCCCGACGACGAGCCGGGCCGGCTCACTTTCATCCACCGCATGGGCGCGGCGCAGATCGCCGAGAAGCTGCCGCCGCTGCTCGACGCGGTCAAGCGCGACGGCCGCCGCGTGCTGTGGGTGTGCGACGCGATGCACGGCAATACCGAGAGCACCGGCAACGGCTTCAAGACGCGCCGCTTCGACAACATCCTGCGCGAGGTCGAGTGGTCGTTCGACCTGCATGCGGCAGCCGGCACGCGGCTGGGCGGCGTGCACCTGGAACTGACCGGCGAGGACGTGACCGAATGCACCGGCGGCGCGCGCGAACTGACCGAGCGCGACCTCGAGCGCTGCTACCGCTCCACCGTCGATCCGCGCCTGAACTACGAGCAGTCGCTGGAAATCGCGATGGCCATCGTGCGCAAGCAGCAACAGGCCCCGTCGCCGATCGGCGCCAAGGAGGCGTAACCCGCCCGTTATCGACGGCGCGTCCGCGGTGCCGGCGCGCGCCGCATGACGCGATGCTCATGCCCGCGGGTGCATGCTGGCCTGCCTGATCCTTCATCCCCGGGAGGAAAGGCCGATGATCGACTGGAACGAGGCCAGGCCCTACCTGCTGCCGCTGGGCACCGCGGCGGTGGCGGGTTTCCTGGCCTGGTCGCTGCTGTTGTGGCTGTTCAAGCGCATGCAGGGCCGCGACTACCGGCGCGCGCGCATCGTGCGCGTGCTGAGCCTGCCGATGGCGTTCGCGATCCCGCTGCTGTTCCTCAACATGGCGCTGGCCGCCACGCCGTTGCGCGGCGATGCCTACGACACCGTGCGCCATCTGCTGTCCATCGGCGTGATCGGCTGCCTGACCTGGTTGCTGGTGCGCGCCGTCGCCGCCGGCGAACAGGCGATCCTGCGCAGCCATCCGATGGAGGTGGCCGACAACCTCCAGGCGCGCCGGATCCAGACCCAGACCCGGGTGATCGCGCGGGTCCTGATGGGGGCGATCATCCTGCTGGGCCTGTCGGCGGTGCTGCTGAGTTTCGATCCGGTGAAGCAGATCGGCCGCACCTTGCTGGCGTCGGCGGGCATCGTCGGCCTGGTCGCCGGCATCGCCGCCAAGCCGGTGTTCGGCAACCTCATCGCCGGCCTGCAGATCGCGCTGACCCAACCGATCCGGCTGGACGACGTGGTGATCGTCGAGGGCGAGTGGGGGCGCATCGAGGAGATCGGCAGCGCCTACGTGGTGGTGCGGATCTGGGACGAGCGGCGCATGGTGGTGCCGTTGTCCTGGTTCATCGAGAACCCGTTCCAGAACTGGACCCGGCGCAGCGCCGACCTGCTCGGTACCGCGTTCCTGTGGCTGGACTACCGCACGCCGGTCGCGGCGGTGCGCAGCGAGCTGGAACGCATCTGCCGGAACGAACCGCTGTGGGACGGGCGGGTCTGCGTCACCCAGGTGACCGAGACCAGCGAACGGACGATCCAGGTGCGCCTGCTGGTGAGCGCGCGCAATTCCGGCGATGCGTTCGACCTGCGCTGCATCGTGCGCGAGCGGATGATCGACTTCCTGATGCGCGAACATCCGTATGCGCTGCCGCGCCTGCGCGCGGAAATCTCGCGGGAGGCGGAACCGCCGCGGCCAGTCCTGCGATCGACCGCGGGCAGCGTGCGTTCGCCGGGCGCGGAGGACGGCGAGCCGGCGATCGCGTCCGGCTGATGCCGGTCAGCGCGAAGCCGGCGGCGGGCGCGTGGACAGGAAGCGCGGCGGGGTGCGTGCGCGGGTGAGCTGTTCGTAGGCGTACGCCAGCTCGATCAGGCGCGGTTCGCTCCAGGCGGTGCCGACGAACAGCAGGCCGAGCGGAAGGCCGTTGCTGCTGCCCATCGGCACGCTGAGGCTGGGATAGCCGGCCACCGCGGCCGCGCCGTAGCCGGCGCCCGGGAAGTCGTCGCCCCGCACGGGGTCGATCGGCCAGGCCGGGCCGGTGGTCGGCACGACCAGCGCATCCAGCCGGTCGGCCTCGAGCGCCGCGTCGATGCCTTCCGGCCCGGCCAGCCGGCGGGCGAGGGTGCGGGCGGCGATGTAGGCGCTGTCGCCGGGGCCGGCCGTCGCCTGCGCCTGCTCGAACAGTTCCTGGCCGAAATGCGGCATTTCCTGCCCGGCATGGCGGCGATTGAACGCGATCAGTTCGGCCAGCGTCCGGACCGGTGCTTGGTGCGTGGCGAGATAGCGCTCCAGGCCGGCCTTGAACTCGGTCAGCAGCACTTGCATCTCGGCCTCTTCCCACTGGCCCTCGGTGGGCAGGCGCGTCTGGACGACGGTGGCGCCCGCCTCGCGCAGCACCTGCACGGCGTCGCGCATCGCCGCGGCGACGTCGGGACGCTCGTCCAAGGCATTGTGCAGCACGCCGATCCGCGCGCCCCGCAGGCCCTGCGGGTTCAGGCGCGAGGCGTAGTCGTAGACCGCCTGCCCCGGGCGCGCCGCGGTGGCGGGATCGTCCGGGTCGCGGCCGGCCATCGCCGACAGCAGCACCGCGGCATCGGCGACGCTGCGCGTCATCGGGCCGGCGGTGTCCTGGCTGAAGGAGATCGGGATGATGCCGCTGCGGCTGACCAGCCCGACGGTCGGCTTGAGCCCGACCAGGCCGTTCACCGCGGCCGGGCAGACGATGCTGCCGTCGGTCTCGGTGCCAATGCCGGCCACGGCGAGGTTCGCCGATACCGCCGCGCCGGTGCCGGAGCTGGAGCCGCATGGGGTGTGGTCGAGCGCGTAGGGATTGCGGGTCTGCCCGCCGCGGGCGCTCCAGCCGGAACTGGACCGGGTGGAGCGGAAGTTCGCCCATTCGCTGAGGTTGGTCTTGCCCAGGATCACCGCGCCGGCCTGGCGCAGGCGCTGGACCAGGAAGGCGTCCTGGCGCGGATGGAAGCCGGTCAGCGCGAGCGAGCCGGCGCTGTTGGCCATCGGCGTGGCGTCGATGTTGTCCTTGAGCAGCAGCGGGATGCCGTGTAGCGGGCCGCGGATCGTGCCGGCGCGGCGCTCGGCGTCCAGGCGCGCGGCCTCGTCGGCGGCCCGGGGATTCAGTTCGACGACCGCGTTGAGCCTGGGGCCGGCCCGGTCGATGCGGGCGATGCGGTCCAGGTAGGCGCGGACCAGCGTGGCGCTGTCGAGCTCGCCGCGGGCCATGCGCGCCTGCAGGTCGGCGATGTCGGCCTCGGCGTAGAGGAAGGCGTCCGCGTTCGCGGCGTGCGGCGTCATCGCGTTCGTCTCGGTGCTGGGCGGGTTGGCGTCCCGGCAACCGGCAAGCAGCAGGGCAGCCGCGAATGCGGGCATCGCAAGCAGGCGCATGGGCGGGATTCCCGGTGTGACCTCGGAAGGCTAACGGCGGTCCGCGCCGGTTGGCAACGCGGTCCGGGCGGCGACGATGCGCGCGGCCGGGGATGGCCGGTGCCGGTCGCCGTCAGCGCGCGCCGCCGCGGGAGCGCCGCCGCACCAGGTCGCGTGCGAGGACGGCGACCACCAGCAGGTTCACCGCGAGCACGCCCCACGAGGCCCAGCCGGGATGGCGCACGATCGCGTAGATGTCGAAGGGCAGGTAGATCGCCGCCGAGGCGCAGCCCAGCAGCGAGGCCCAGGCCTTGGCGCGCCACAGTCCCCAGGCTTCGACCAGGTGCAGCACGCCGTAGGCCAGCATGCCCGCCGCGGCCAGGTGCACCGCGTCGGGGCTGATCATCCGCAGCAGCGACGGCAGCGCGCCGTGCTCGGGGTCGAGGTTGAAGCGCCGGATCAGCTCGCTCACGCCGTGCTGCAGCGGCAACGGGCCCAGGATTTCCAGGCCGGTCGCGCCGAGCACGGCCAACAGCCCCTTGGCCGCCTCCAGCAGGGCGATCAGGTGAAGTCCCGGATGCGCGTGCGGATCCGGGTCGTAGGGCTTGTCGGCGGGGTCCACGAGCCGATGATGCCTCAGCCGGCGCGGCTGGCGCGCTTGCGCTCGTTCTCGGTCAGGAACTTCTTGCGCAGGCGGATCTCCTTCGGGGTGACCTCGACCAGCTCGTCGTCCTCGATGAAGTCCAGCGCCTGCTCCAGCGAGAACTTGATCGCCGGGGTCAGCTTGATCGCATCGTCCTTGCCGGCGGCGCGCATGTTGGTCAGCGGCTTGGTCTTGATCGCGTTGACGGTGAGGTCGTTGTCCTTGGAGTGGATGCCGACCAGCTGGCCCTCGTACACGTTGTCGCCCTCGGCCGCGAACAGGCGGCCGCGCTCCTCCAGCGGCCCCAGCGCGTAGGCGGGAGTGACGCCCGGCGCGTTGGCGATCATCACGCCGTTCGGGCGCTTGGCGATCGCGCCCTGTTCCTTCGGCCCGTAGTGGTCGAACACGTGGAACAGCAGGCCCGAGCCCTGGGTCAGGGTCTTGAACTCGTTCTGGAAGCCGATCAGGCCGCGCGCCGGGATCAGGTATTCCAGGCGCACGCGGCCCTTGCCGTCCGGCTCCATGTTCTTGAGCTGGCCCTTGCGGATGCCGAGCTTCTCCATCACGCCGCCCTGGTGGATCTCCTCCACGTCGACGACGAGCTGCTCGATCGGCTCCATCGGCTGGCCGTCGATCTCCTTGATGATCACTTCCGGGCGCGACACGGCCAGCTCGTAGCCCTCGCGGCGCATGTTCTCGATCAGCACCGACAGGTGCAGCTCGCCGCGGCCGGACACCAGAAACTTGTCGGCGTCCTCCAGCTGCTCCACGCGCAGGGCGACGTTGTGCACGGTCTCGCGCTCCAGGCGGTCCTTGAGCTGGCGGCTGGTCAGGAACTTGCCGCCGGACAGGTCCTTGTTGCCGGCGAACGGCGAGTTGTTGACCTGGAAGGTCATCGAGATGGTCGGCTCGTCCACGGTCAGCGGCGGCAGCGCCTCGGGGAAGTCGAGCGCGCAGACGGTGTCGGAGATGGTCAGCTCCGGGATGCCGGAGATGGCGACGATGTCGCCGGCCTCGGCGCTGTCCTGCTCGATGCGCTCGAGGCCCAGGAAGCCCAGCACCTGCAGCACCTTGCCCTGGCGCTTCTTGCCCTCGCGGTCGATCACCACCACCGGCATGTTCTTCTTCAGGGTGCCGCGCTGGATGCGGCCGATGCCGATCACGCCGACGAAGCTGTTGTAGTCGAGCTGGCTGATGCGCATCTGGAACGGGCCTTCCGGATCGACGTCCGGCTTCGGCGCGTGCTGCATGATCGCCTCGTACAGCGGGGTCATGTCGCCGTCGCGGGCGTTCTCGTCCAGCGAGGCGTAGCCGTTCAGCGCCGAGGCGTAGACGATCGGGAAGTCCATCTGCTCCGGCGTGGCGCCGAGGCGGTCGAACAGGTCCCACACCTGCTCCACGACCCACTCGGGGCGCGCGCCGGGGCGGTCGATCTTGTTGATGACCACGATCGGCTTGAAGCCCATCGCGAACGCCTTCTGGGTCACGAAGCGGGTCTGCGGCATCGGGCCGTCCATCGCGTCGACCAGGATCAGCACGGTGTCCACCATCGACAGCACGCGCTCGACCTCGCCGCCGAAGTCGGCGTGCCCGGGGGTGTCGACGATGTTGATGCGGTTGCCCCGCCAGGTGATGGCGGTGTTCTTGGCCAGGATGGTGATGCCGCGTTCCTTTTCCTGGTCGTTGCTGTCCATCACGCGCTCGGCCAGCACGGTGCGCTCGGAGAGGGTGCCGGACTGCTTCAGCAGCTGGTCGACGAGGGTGGTCTTGCCGTGGTCGACGTGGGCGACGATGGCGATGTTGCGAAGGTTTTCGATGGACATGCGAAAGGGGGCTCGGTCGACGCCAAGGCAGGATGGGAAAAGGTAAGCCGACAATTATAACCGTTTGGCGATATCCCCATGGCGGACCGGGGAACCCGGACGGCCGGGCCCGTTCAGGCGGGCCGCCCGGGGCGGCCGGTCGGGCGGCGGGTGTATCCTATCGGGCTGACGCATTCGTCCCGACCCCCGAGGATTCCATGTCCCTGATCGCCAACTTCGACACCTCCCGCGGCCCGATCAAGATCGAGCTGTTCGCCGACAAGGCGCCGCTGACGGTGGCCAACTTCGTGAACCTGGCCAAGCGCGGCTTCTACGACGGCCTGAACTTCCACCGCGTGATCGCCGACTTCATGATCCAGGGCGGCTGCCCGGAGGGGTCCGGCCGCGGCGGCCCAGGCTACCGTTTCGAGGACGAGACCAACAACGGCGTGCGCCACGAGCGCGGCGTGCTGTCGATGGCCAACGCCGGCCCGAACACCAACGGCAGCCAGTTCTTCATCACCCACATCAAGACCGACTGGCTGGACGGCAAGCACACCGTGTTCGGCAAGGTGCTCGAGGGCATGGAGACCGTCGACAGCGTGGTCCAGGGCGACACCATCAACAAGGTGACGATCGAGGGCGACGCCGATGCCGTGCTGGCCGCCAAGGCCGACCGCGTCGCCGAGTGGAACAAGATCCTCGCCGCCTGATTCCCATCCCGACGGTCGCCGCAGCGCGGCCGTCGCCGTTTCCGGGCGCCCGCCGATTCCGCCGCGCCCTCCCCACCGACGCTTCTTAGAAGAGGAAAGTCCAGATGAAAGCACCCGTTCGTGTCGCCGTGACCGGCGCTGCCGGCCAGATCGGCTACGCCCTGCTGTTCCGCATCGCCTCCGGCGAAATGCTGGGCAAGGACCAGCCGGTCGTCCTGCAGCTGCTGGAGCTGCCGAACGAGAAGGCCCAGGCCGCGCTGAAGGGCGTGATGATGGAGCTGGAGGACTGCGCGTTCCCGCTGCTGGCCGGCATGATCGGCACCGACGACGCCGAGGTCGCGTTCAAGGACGTCGACATCGCCCTGCTGGTCGGCGCGCGTCCGCGCGGCCCGGGCATGGAGCGCAAGGACCTGCTGCTGGAGAACGCCAAGATCTTCACCGCCCAGGGCGCGGCGCTGAACAAGGTCGCCAAGCGCGACGTGAAGGTGCTGGTGGTCGGCAACCCGGCCAACACCAACGCCTACATCGCGATGAAGTCCGCGCCGGACCTGAAGCCGGAGAACTTCACCGCCATGCTGCGCCTTGACCACAACCGCGCGCTGAGCCAGCTGTCGGCCAAGCTCGGCAAGCCGGTCGGCGGCATCGAGAAGCTGGTGGTGTGGGGCAACCACAGCCCGACCATGTACCCGGACTATCGCTTCGCCACCGCCGACGGCGCTTCCATCGCCGAGGCGATCAACGACCAGGCGTGGAACGCCAACACCTTCATCCCGACCGTGGGCAAGCGCGGCGCCGCCATCATCGAGGCGCGCGGCCTGTCCTCGGCCGCCTCGGCCGCCAACGCCGCCATCGACCACGTGCGCGATTGGGTGTTGGGCAGCAACGGCAAGTGGGTGACGATGGGCGTGCCGTCCGACGGCTCCTACGGCATCCCGGAAGGCGTGATCTTCGGCTTCCCGGTGACCACCGAGAACGGCAAGTACACCATCATCAAGGACCTGCCGATCGACGACTTCAGCCAGAAGTACATCGACAAGACCCTGGCCGAGCTGGAAGAAGAGCGCGGCGGCGTCGCCCACCTGCTGGGCTGATCCACTGCCCACCGCGTGATCCAGGACGCCGGCCTCGTGCCGGCGTCCTGCTTTTCGGATCTGGCCTTCTCCCCTCGGGGTGAAGGCATGTTGCTTGCGAACCACGGGTTCGCGCATGCCTGAACGCCTGGCGCGCTGCGCCAGGCCGGGGCGCGAAGCGAGGTGCCCCATGGGGGCGGATGAGGGTGCGGGCGAAACTCTGCGCTGTTGGGCTGCATGGGGCTTTCCGTACCCTCACCCCAGCCCCTCTGCCAATGGGAGAGGGGCTTGTTGGCCGAGCCTTGAGGCCAGTCGGGCGCCGGAGATGCGTCTTGATCCGGATTGAAGGTCGGGGCCGCTAGGCTGCCACGCACCCGGGGTGGCCGGGAATCGGGAGCAGGGTCATGAAGACGTCGGTCGTGGTGTTGTCGCTGGGCATGCTGTGCGCGAGCGCGTCGGTGGGCGCGGTCGACCTGAAGGGACTGAAGGACAAGCTGGGCGGCGGCCAGCAGGCCGGCGCGCCGGAAAGCACGGCCGGGCAGGGCGGGCTGGCCGGCATGCTCGGCGGCGCGGCGTTGCCGGGCATGGATTCGAGCGTGGGCGGCAACGCCGCCGGTGCGTTGCAGTACTGCATCAAGAACAACTACCTGAGCGCGAACGCGGCGTCCGGGATCAAGGACAAGCTGCTGAGCAAGGTGTCGGGCCAGCAGGGACAGGACGAGGGCTACCAGCGGGGCGAGCAAGGCCTGCTGTCCGGGAGCTACGGCAAATCGCTGGACCTGAAGTCGGTGTCCGACAAGGTCAAGCGCAAGGCCTGCGACTATGTGCTCGACAACGCCAAGTCGATGATCTGAGGCCCGCGCCGGCGGCCGGCCCGGGGCCGGTCCGCCGTTCGACCAAGGTCGCAGGGATCGCGCGTGGGTGCCGGCCTATGCTGGAGGCAGCCCCAAGGTTCTGGGAGGGACCGGATGAGCTACGAAGAGGCCTATCGCCGTTCGATCGAGCGGCCGGAGGAGTTCTGGGCGGAGGCGGCGCAGGCCATCCACTGGCAGGTGCGGCCACGGCAGATCCTCGACTATTCCAACCCGCCGTTCCGCAAGTGGTTCGTCGGTGGGCAGACCAATCTCTGCTACAACGCGGTGGACCGCCACCTCGACGAGCGCGGCGACCAGCTCGCGCTGGTGGTGGTCTCCACCGAGACCGGCACGACCCGCGAGTTCAGCTACCGCGACCTGCACCGCGAGGTGAACGCCTTTGCCGCGGTGCTGAAGAAGCTGGAGGTCGGCCGCGGCGACCGGGTCGTGATCTACATGCCGAACATGGCCGAGGCGGTGTTCGCGATGCTGGCCTGCGCGCGGATCGGCGCGATCCATTCGGTGGTGTTCGGCGGCTTCGCCGCGCACAACCTGGCGCTGCGCATCGACGACGCCAGGCCCAAGTTGCTGATCGCCGCCGACGCGGGCAGCCGGGGCGGCAAGGTGATCCCGTACAAGCCGCTGGTGGATGCGGCCTGCGCGGAGGCGGCCCATCCGCCGCCGAAGGTGCTGGTCGTCTCGCGCGGGCTGGATGCCGCCGAACCCAGGGTGGCCGGCCGCGACGTCGACTACGCCGCGCTGCGCGCCGAGGCCGGCGATGCGCAGGTGCCGGTGGAATGGCTGGAATCCAACGAGCCGAGCTACCTGCTGTATACCTCGGGCACCACCGGCAAGCCCAAGGGCGTGCAGCGCGACGTCGGCGGCTACGCGGTGGCGATGGCGCTGTCGATGCGCACGGTGTTCGATTGCGCGCCGGGCCAGGCGATGTTCTCCACCTCGGATGTCGGCTGGGCGGTCGGCCATTCCTACAACGTCTACGGTCCGCTGATCGGCGGTTGCACCTCGCTGCTGTACGAAGGCTTGCCGACCCAGCCCGACCCGGGCATCTGGTGGGCGCTGTGCGAGCGCTACGGCGTGCGCACGATGTTCTCCTCGCCGACCGCGATCCGCGTGCTGAAGAAGTCCGACGTGGATTTCATCCGGCGCCATGACCTGTCGCGGCTGAAGTACCTGTTCCTGGCGGGGGAGCCGCTGGACGAGCCCACCGCCACCTGGATCAATGCCGCGCTCGGCAAGCCGGTGATCGACAACTACTGGCAGACCGAGACCGGCTGGCCGGCGCTGACCCTGTTGCCCGGCGTTGAGATGAAGCCGGTGAAGTTCGGTTCGCCCGGATTCCCGAATCTCGGCTATCGCATGAAGGTGATCGACGAGCAGACCGGCGCGGAGGTCGCGCCGGGCCAGAAGGGCGTGCTGGTCGTGGTGCCGCCGCTGCCGCCGGGATGCCTGAGCACGGTATGGAACGACGACCGGCGCTTCCTCGACAGCTACTTCGGCCACTTCAAGGAACTGCTGTACAGCTCGCTGGACTGGGCGATCCGCGACGAAGAGGGCTACACCTTCATCCTGGGACGCACCGACGACGTGATCAACGTCGCCGGCCACCGCCTGGGCACGCGCGAGATCGAGGAGGCGATCTCCGGGCATCCCGGCGTCGCCGAGGCGGCGGTGATCGGCGTGAAGGACGAACTGAAGGGGCAGGTGCCGGTGGTGTTCGCCACGATGAAGCAGGCGCCGCAGGACCCGGCCGGCACCGCCGCGGAGCTGCAGCAGTGCGTGGTGCGCCAGCTGGGCGCGGTGGCGCGGCCGGCGCATGTCTATATCGTCAACGCATTGCCGAAGACCCGCTCGGGCAAGCTGCTGCGGCGTTCGTTGCAGGCCCTGGCCGAGGATCGCGATCCCGGCGACCTGTCCACGCTGGACGATCCCGGCGCCTTGGAGGAAGTGCGCCGCGCGCTGGCGCAGAGGGCGACGTAACGGGGTGTCTTGCCGGCGGCTCGGCGGCTTCGGCGGGAGCGGGGCATGGCTCCGCCACCGCTTCGCAATCCCTCACCGTCGTGCCGCGAAGGCGGGGACCCGGCGCCTTTGCCCCGGCATTCCCGCGCAAGCGGGAATCCGTGGACTTGCCTACCGTCGGCAGTGTCCCATGAGGGCGCACGTCCTTGGATTCCCGCTTTCGCGGGAATGACGAGCAGAAAGCCCGGTTTCGCCGGAAGGCTTCAGGGCGCTGGGTCCCCGCGTTCGCGGGGACTACGGTTGCGGCGGGGTACGGGCTGTTTGGCGCCTGGCCGTTGGCCCTCGCCCCCGCGCGGGATCAGTCCAGTCCTTCCGCGGCCAGCGCCGCCTGCACGCCCGGGTCGGCTTCCATGCGCCGCTTGAACGCGGCGAGGTTGTCCAGGCCGGAGAGGTCCAGCTTCAGGCCGGCGGCCCAGCGCAGCGTCATATAGAAGTAGGGATCGGCGAAACTGCGGAACCCCGCCAGCCACTCGCGGCCGGCCAGCTGCGCGTCGGCGCGCTCGAACAGCCCGCGCAGGCGCCGGTGCGCCGTGATCTTCAGCGCCTCGTACTGCGCCGGGTCGTCGATGAACTTGGCCGGGGCGAACAGCGGCAGGAAGGCCGGATGCAGGTCGGAATTGACGAAGGAGAGCCAGCGGGCCGCCTCGGCGCGCTGGCGCGCGCTGCCGTCGCCGGCCAGGCCGGCCTGGGGATGGCGGTCGGCGATGTAGCCCATGATCGCCGCGTTCTGGGTCAGCACGAAGTCGCCGTCGACCAGCGCGGGTACCGCCCCGGCCGGATTGATCGCCAGGAAGGCGGGGCTCTTGAGGGATTCCTTGGTGAGCAGTTCGACGTCGAACGGCTGGCCGGTCCACTGCAGGGCGATGTGGTCGGCGGTGGAGCAGGCCCCGGGCTTGCTGTACAGCTTCATGGAAACTCCGTCGGATCGGGATGAGGCAAACGCCCACTATCCCAGAGCGGCCTGCCGTGGCTCAACGGCACGGCCGCGACGGATCGTCACGATGCGCGGGGCTTGAGTTTCTGCACGCGATAGAACGTGTGGTCGCCGATCGTGGCCACCTGGTAGGCATTGCGCCAGCTCGGGCTGGCGATCGCGCTGGCGGCGAAGTGGCTGGCGCCCGGTACGATCTCCTTGCGCTGCCCGGCCGGCAACGCCCAGTTGCGCTCGGCGGCGAAGGCGACGTTGACCGCGGTGGTCCACGCTTCCTTGTTCTTCAGCTGGGTACCCGGGGGTACCAGGGTGGGAGCGAATTGCTTGCGCGCGGTGACGACCTGGCACATCGAGTTGCCCCACAGGCCGCTGTCCAGGCGGCGCAGGGCGACCTCGGCGACGGCTTGCTGGCCGCGCAGGGTCTGGTCGCGCGCCTCTAGGTAGACGGTGGTGCTCAGGCACAGCGAATCGGCGGCCGGCTGCGGCAACAACTGCGACAGCCAAAGAATCCAGGCCAGTTTCATGGAACTCCTTGCTCCGTATGGGCCGAGGCTTGCTGTCCTCCCCGGCGGAGCGGGGCGGTGGCTTGCGACACGGCTTGGCGTTATGGGGAGGCGGCCAGCGGGCCGCCCGCGTATCCGGCCAAGTGGAAGCGGGGCCGGATGGGCCTGCCGAACTGGGTGGCGGGCCGGAAAGTGGGCGCAAGGTAGACACGGGTCTCGAAACCCCGCCTGAATGCGTCCGCTTGACATTCAGCTTGGCTGGAGGACGGGATCGGGGCCTCCGGTAGGCGCGCGACAGCTTCCGGCTGCCCGGCCGGCCGGCCGGATCAGCGGTACGCGGCGTCGTGCCGGGCGCTACAGCGCGGCGGCGAGCCGGCTGCCCTGGTCGATGGCGCGCTTGGCGTCCAGCTCGGCGGCCACGTCGGCACCGCCGATCAGGTGCGCGGTCCTGCCGAGCGCCAGCAGCGCCGCGTGCAGGTCCCGGCGCGGCTCCTGGCCGGCGCAGATCACCACGGTGCCCACGTCCAGCGTCTGCTCGCTGCCGTCGACGCGGATGTGCAGGCCCTCGTCGTCGACGCCGAGGTATTCCACGCCTCCGAGCATCTTCACACCCTTGGCCTTGAGCGTGGCGCGATGGATCCAGCCGGTGGTCTTGCCCAGCCGCGCGCCGGGGCGGCCGGGGCTGCGTTGCAGCAGCCAGACCTGGCGCGCGGGCGGTTCCGGCCGCGGGCGGGCGAGGGCGCCGCGCGCCTCGAAGGCCGGGTCCACGCCCCATTCGGCCTGCCAGCGGGCGACGTCGAGCGAGGGCGAGGCGCCTTCGTGGACCAGGAACTCGCCGACATCGAAGCCGATGCCGCCGGCGCCGATGATCGCGACCTTGTCGGCGGCGCGGACCCGGCCGAGCAGGACGTCGAGGTAGGTCGCCACCTTGGGATGGTCGGCGCCGGGGAAATCGACCTGGCGCGGGCTGATGCCGGTGGCGACGACCACCTCGTCGAAGCCGGCGAGGTCGGCGGCGGCCGCCTGCTTGCCCAGGCGCACGTCCACGCCGGTCTCCTCCAGGCGATGGCGGAAGTAGCGCAGCGTCTCGTGGAACTCCTCCTTGCCGGGGATGCGCTTGGCGACGTTGAACTGGCCGCCGATCTCGTCGGCGGCCTCGAACAGCGTCACCCGGTGCCCGCGTTCGGCCGCGACCGTCGCGCAGGCCAGCCCGGCCGGCCCCGCGCCGACGACGGCGATCGACTTGGGGGCGGCGACGGGCGCGTAGACCAGTTCGGTCTCGTGCGCCGCGCGCGGGTTGACCAGGCAGCTGGCCAGCTTGTTCTCGAACACGTGGTCCAGGCAGGCCTGGTTGCAGGCGATGCAGGTGTTGATCGCGTGCGACCTGCCGGCGCGGGCCTTGTTCGCCCACTGCGGGTCGGCGAGCAAGGGCCGCGCCAGCGAGACCATGTCGGCGCCGCCGCCGGCGAGGATGCGCTCGGCCACCTCGGGCATGTTGATGCGGTTGGTCGCCACCACCGGCAGCTTCACGTGCGGCTTGAGCTTGGCGGTCACGCCGGCGAAGGCCGCGCGCGGCACCGAGGTGGCGATGGTCGGGATGCGCGCCTCGTGCCAGCCGATGCCGGAGTTGATGATCGTCGCGCCGGCGGCCTCGATCGCCTGCGCCTGCAGGACGATCTCCTCCCAGTTGCTGCCGTCCTCGACCAGGTCGACCAGCGACAGCCGGTAGACGATGATGAAGTCCGGCCCGCAGGCCTCGCGGATGCGGCGTACGATCTCGACCGCGAAGCGCATGCGCTTCTCCGGCGTGCCGCCCCAGGCGTCGTTGCGCCGGTTGGTGCGCGGGGCGGTGAACTCGTTGATCAGGTAGCCTTCCGAACCCATCACCTCCACGCCGTCGTAGCCGGCCTCGCGGGCGTAGCGGGCGGCGCGCGCATAGGCATCGATCTGGCGCTCCACGCCGCCGGCCGACAGCGCGCGCGGCGTGAACGGATTGATCGGCGCCTTCAGCTTCGACGGCGCGACCTGCAGCGGGTGGTAGCCGTAGCGGCCCGAGTGCAGCAGCTGCAGGCAGATCTTGGCGCCGTGCGCATGCGCCGCGCCGGTCAGTTGCCGGTGCGGCCGGGCTTCCCACGGCCAGGACAGCTTGCCGCCGAAGGGCTTGAGCCAGCCGGCCAGGTTCGGCGCGAAGCCGCCGGTGACGATCAGGCCGACGCCGCCCGCCGCGCGTTCGGCGAAGTAGGCCGCCAGGCGCGGGAAGTCCTTCGCGCGATCCTCCAGGCCGGTATGCATCGAGCCCATCAGCACGCGGTTGCGCAGCGTGGTGAACCCCAGGTCCAGGGGCGAGAACAGGTGCGGATACGCGGTGTCGGCGGAGGGCGGCGGGGAGGCGGGCGACATGGTGGATACGCTGGCGTACGGAGTGCCGCATTGTCGCCGATTCCGCCGCGGCGGCAACCCCGCGGCCTCCATGGCGCGGCATGGCGCCGGGCCGGCGAATATGTCGCTCTTGTTACAATCGCCGCTCTCGCCGGACGGGTTCGGCGGCGCGCCGGCTCCGTATCCGTTCCGGCAATGGAAGGCCTCGATGGGTTCGCAGGTTGTTCGTCACGTGCAGGCGTCGCGCCTGTTTCCGCTGTTGTGGGCGTTCGTCGCATGCATGGTCTGCGTGGGTGGCCTGGCGCGCCTCGGCCTGTGGGAGGCCTATGCCGGCGCGGGTCGCCACGTCTCGCAACTGTGGCCCGCCCTCTGGCAGGGGATGCGCTACGACCTGGTGGTCGGCGCGATGTCGGCCTGGCTGATCGCGCTGCTGGTGGCGCCGCTATGGCTCGGCAAGCACCGGGCGCGGTCGGTCCGCGTCGCGCGCCGGCTGGCGATCGCGCTGCTGGCCGCGTTCGTGCTGGCCGCGGTCTGCGAGCACTTCTATTTCGCGTTCTACAAGACCAGGTTCGATCCGATCGTGTTCGGCCTGTTCGAGGACGACACCGGTGCGGTGCTGGAGACGGTGTGGCAGGACTGCCCGGTGGTGCGCGCCGCGCTCGTCGTCGCGGCGGTGGCCGCGGCGGCGGCCTGGGCATTGCCGCGCTTGGCGGGCCGGCTGGAGCGCGTCTGGCCGTCGCTGGGCTGGCGCTGGGGGCAGCGTGCGCTGATCGTGCTGCAATGCGTGGCGCTGCTGGCCGCCGCGCGCGGCAGCGTCGGCACGTTTCCGCTGGTGCGGCGCGACGTCACCGTGTCCTCGGACCCGTTCGTCAACAGCCTCGTGCTCAACGCGCCGCTGACGCTGTATCGCGCGCTGCGCGTGCGCGCCAAGGAGGTGGAGATCGGCAAGGACCCGCTGCAGGGCGTGCATGCGCTGGGATTCGCCAGCCTCGACGAGGCGGCCCGCGCCGCCGGCCTGCCGGATGGCCGGCCCGAGACGATCGAGGCCGCGTTGTTCCCGGTCGCGGCCGGCCAGCCCAGGGCGCTGGCCTCCTCGCCGCACGTCGTGCTGGCGTTGCTGGAGTCGTTCGGCGCCGACCTGCTGAAGACCGACCGCCCCGGCAACGACATGCTCGGGCGGCTGCGCGGCGAGCTGCCGCACGGCTACCTGCTGCGGAACTTCATCGCCGGGCAGAACGGCACCCATCCGGAGCTGGAGAACCTGCTGCTCGGCTCGCCGATCACCCCGCTGACGCGCGGGCGCAACGCCACGATCGGCTTCGACACCTCGGCCGCGCTGCCGTTCAAGCGCGCGGGCTACCGCACCGTGCTGCTGTATGGCGGCGGCGCGGACTGGCGCGACATCGGCAAGGCGTTCTCGCACCAGGGCTTCGACCAGGTCTACGACGCGAGCGACATCCGCCAGCGCTTCCCGCAGGCCGGGGCCACCGAGTGGGGCGTCTACGACGCCTATCTGTTCGACTACGCCACCGACCTGCTCGAGCGGGCCGACCGGCGCGGCGAACGATTGTTCCTGTTCCTGCTCACCACCACCAACCACCCGCCCTACCGCCTCGACACGCCGCACGCCGGGCTGCCTTTGGACCCGTCCGCGCTCGGCCCGCGCCGCACGGACGATGCCGACGAACTGCGCAGGACGCTGGCGACCTACCAGTACCAGGCCGACCAGTTCGGCGCCTTCCTGCAGCACCTGCGCGGCTCGCCCCTGGTCGAGCGCACCGTGGTCGCCGCGGCCGGCGACCACAACCTGCGCACGCACTACCGCTACGCCCTGCCGATGCAGCAGCCGGACGTCGACCGGGTGTTCGCCTACCTGCGGGTCCCGCCCGCGTTCGCCGCGGGGAGGGCGCCGGACCCGACGGCCTACTGCGGCCACGCCGACCTGGTGCCGACGCTGGCGACGCTGGCGGTGCCGGGGCAGCGTTACTTCGCGACCGGCCGTGACCTGCTCGCGCCGGCGCCGGACGGCGGCCAGGCCCTGGCCCAGTTCGACCGGCTGTACACCCGGCAGGCCGTGATGTTCCCGTTGGCCGCGCCGCTGGCCTATCCCTGGCGGGACGGGGGAGAACTGGCCAGGGCCGGGCGGCCGCCCGCGGCGGAGGAGCGCGACAGGGCGCGCCGTGCCGCGGCCTGGACCGCGCTCCGCGACTGGCACCTGCGCCGTGCCGTCCTGGCTGCCCGCAACGGTCGAATGAGCGTATCCTGAGCCCGCTTCAAACATCCGTTTATCCCGGATTTGGCTATTTGAGGAACCGGTCTAGGCTATCCTTGATGAAGCTGTATACGTTGTACTTCCGAGGCCCAGACGCCTTGGGAGCGTCTTCACATGTTATGTGACCGTTAACGCAGTCTTCACTAAAGCGAGCTTAATCTGCGCCGCGATGGCGAGCGGAACGGCCGTCTGGATGTGACGAGACATCTGAACTGAACCCTGCCTCTATCGGTTTTATTACCCGAAACAAGGAGCTGTATTCATGAACAAGAAAATCCTCACTGCCGCGTTGCTGGGTGGTCTGGCCGTAGCCCAGGCAGCCTCCGCGCAGGAGTTCGATGATCGCTGGTACCTGACCGGTTCGGCCGGCTTCAACTTCCAGGACAGCGACCGTCTCACCAACGATGCCCCGTTCGTCACCCTGGGCCTGGGCAAGTTCGTCAGCCCGAACTGGTCGCTCGATGGTGAGCTGAACTACCAGAACCCGAACTTCGACAAGAACCAGGACCAGAACTGGAGCCAGTACGGCATCTCGTTCGACCTGCGTCGCCACTTCATCCAGGAAGGCCGTGGCTGGAACCCGTACCTGCTGTTCGGTCTGGGCTACCAGAAGACCGAGGAAGAGTACCTGAGTGGCGCCGCGCTGAAGGACCGCAAGGACGGCGAGTTCGCCGCCAAGGTCGGCGTCGGCCTGCAGACCACCTTCGACAAGCGCGTCGCCGTGCGTGCCGAAGTGGCCTACCGTGCCGATTTCGACGACCAGAGCATCCGCACCGTCAACGGCGTCCGCCCGGGCAATGACCAGGATTGGTTCGGCGACGTGCTGGCCTCGGTCGGCGTCGTGATCCCGCTGGGCCCGGCCCCGGTCGCCCCGGCTCCGGCCCCGGCTCCGGTCGCTCCGAGCTGCGCGGACCTGGACGACGACGGCGACGGCGTCAACAACTGCGACGACAAGTGCCCGAACTCGCAGCCGGGCCAGACGATCGGTCCGGACGGCTGCCCGGTGCCGGTGTCGATCGACCTGAAGGGCGTGAACTTCGACTTCGACAAGTCGACCCTGCGTCCGGACGCCGTGGCGATCCTGAGCGAGGCCACCGAGATCCTGAAGCGTTACCCGGATCTGCGCGTCGAAGTCGCCGGTCACACCGACTCGAAGGGTACCGACGCGTACAACCAGAAGCTGTCGGAGCGTCGCGCCAAGGCCGTGTACGACTACCTGACCCAGAACGGCGTGGACGCCTCGCGTCTGGTCGGCCCGATCGGCTACGGCGAGAGCCGCCCGATCGCTCCGAACACCAACCCGGATGGTTCGGACAATCCGGAAGGCCGTGCGAAGAACCGTCGTACCGAGCTGAACGTCCAGAACTGATCGGACCTTCGGTGATCCAAGCAAAGCCCGGCCTCGTGCCGGGCTTTGTTTTTGCGCGTCCCCGGCGGCGTCGTGCATGTCGGCCGCCGTGGATGGGGCATGCCGCGCGATGCCTCGCTTTCCGTGCGCACGTAAAGCGCGATGCCGATGGCGATCCGCGAGTGCCGTGGCGGGATGGCGAGCAGGCAGGCGAGCGAGGCAAATCCCCATTCATCGCAGTGCGTTGGAGACGGGAGTGCAAGTCGTGGTTGAAAGGCGCATGGGGCCTGCCTACACTCGCCGCGTCGACCACCCAACGGATGTTTCCCGATGCTGCGTCTCGCAACGGCCGGATTGCTCGGTCTCGCTCTCGTTCCCGCCGCCCACGCCGCCACGGACTGCGCGAGCGGCGCCGTCGCTCCGCCGCTGCCGCTGCCCGCGACCGTGATCGCGCCGGCCGCCGCCGAGTTCTACACCCGCAGCGTGCAGCTCGGTGGCCCGAGCGGGGTGCTTGCCCAGCCGTTCGACAACGACCAGTCGGTCGAGCGCGTGCTGCTGCGCCTGCGCGTGGAAGGGTGCCAGGACGTGGCCAAGGCGATGCCGGCCACCGGTCCGGCCAACCCGAACGACCCGGCGGCGTACAAGCCGCAGACGGCGTTCGACAACACGCCGTGGCGTTTCGACATGAGCCAGAACGGCAAGCGCATGACCGCCGAGGAGTTCGATGCGTGGATGAAGGCGCGCGGCGTGCGCGTGGTCAAGGCGCGCCCCGCGGCGCCGGCGGCGGAACCGGCGGCGAACGCCGCGCCGGTCGAGAACAAGTAACTCCCGGCCCGGGCATGCACCGGCGGACGTCGCCGGCACCCGCCCGGCCAGGACGGAACAAGAAGGGGGCGGCCGGCCCCGCATCCCCGCGCCATGGCCTGGCGCGGGTGCTTTCGAAGTTGGGGATATGCTCGCGCAGCGAGGCGGCGCGCTGGATCGGCGACGGCCGCGTGGCGGTCGCCGGCCAGGTGGTCCGCGATCCCGAGTTCCCGATCCCGCAAGGCGCTCCGCCGCGCATCGAGGTGGACGGGCAGCCGGTCGGCGAAGCCGCGCGCCGCTACGTCATGCTCAACAAGCCGCGTGGCCTGGTGACCAGCGTGCGCGACGAGCGGAGCCGGGACACCGTCTACCGTTGCTTCGACGGTGCCGGCCTGCCGTGGCTGGCGCCGGTCGGGCGCCTGGACAAGGCCAGCGAGGGATTGCTGCTGTTCTGCAACGATCCGGAGTGGGCGGCGTCGATCACCGATCCCGAACGCGGCCCCGACAAGACCTACCACGTGCAGGTGGATTGCATCCCGGACGCGCAACAGTTGCGGCGCATGCACGAGGGCATCGAGGTCGGGGCGGGCGAGCGCCTGCGCGCCAGCCGGGTCGCTGTGCTGCGCGAGGGGACGCGCAATGCGTGGCTGGAAATCACGCTGGAGGAGGGGCGCAATCGCCAGATCCGGCGCCTGATGGAAGCGCAGGGCATCGCGGTGCTGCGGCTGGTGCGGGTGGCGATCGGCGGACTGCGGCTGGGTACGCTCGCGAAGGGCGCGTGGCGGCCGCTGGAGCGTTGGGAAGTCGAGGCGCTCGCACCGGCGCCGGCGCGCGACTGAGCCGCGCCGGGCGCGCGCTCGTGCGGCCGGGACGCGGTGCTTCCCGCCCGGCGAAAGGCATGCGGCGCGGAAATCTCCTAGACTCCGGCGGTCGCTTGGGAGGCCTGACATGCAGCGAATCGGTGGCGCGCTTTGCGTGGCGATGGCGGTGGCATCGCTGGTGGCGGTGACGGGGTGTGCGCCGACGCGGACGGCGGCAGCGGCGCGGCCCGAGGTGGTGGTGGTCAAGCCGTTGGCGGTGCGCGATGCGCGCGGCGCCTATCGCTTCGACATGAGCCAGGGCGGGCGGCAGATGACGGCCGACGAGTTCGATGCCTGGATGAAGGCCAATGGCATCCGCATTGCGAAGGGGGCTCCGGATACGACGGGCCGGGCGGGCGGCAAGTAGCGTGCCGTGCTTGTGGGAGGGACTTCGGTCCCGGCGGCAGCGCCTGCACAGTGCTCCCTGCTGCCGCATCCCATGTGTAGGGATTCAGGGGAAAGCCCCGCCGGGACCGAAGTCCCGCCCACAGGGATTCCTTGCGGGGATGGAGGCATCGGGAAGGCGTCTTCGCGGCTGATGGCCCTAGGCCACCCAGAGCCGCTCCCACGGGGAGCAAAAGCAAACGCCGCCACGGCAACAGCTTGGCCTTGCGACGGGACGGGACGCCCAGCGGCGATTCCCGTCCCCTTCGGACGACGTCAACCGGCGATCACGCCCAGTTCGCGGCCGATCCGGGTGAAGGCGTCGATCGCGCGGTCCAGGTGTTCGCGCGTGTGGGCGGCGCTGATCTGGGTGCGGATGCGGGCCTGGCCCTTGGGCACGACCGGGAAGAAGAAGCCGATCGCGTAGATGCCTTCTTGCAGCAGGCGCTCGGCGAAGCGTTGCGCGAGCGGCGCGTCGTACAGCATCACCGGGCTGATCGGGTGCACGCCGGGCTTCACGTCGAAGCCGGCCGCGGTCATGCGTTCGCGGAAGTAGGCGGTGTTCCGCACCAGCTTCTCGCGCAGTTCGCCGGCCGCCGACAGCATCTCGAAGGCCTTGATGCCCGCGGCGACCACGTGCGGCGGCAGCGAGTTGGAGAACAGGTACGGGCGCGAGCGCTGGCGCAGCAGTTCGATCACTTCCTTCTTCGCGGTGGTGAAGCCGCCGAGTGCGCCGCCCATCGCCTTGCCGAGCGTGCCGGTGAAGATGTCGATCCTGTCCAGCACGCCCTTGACCTCGGCCGAGCCGCGGCCGGTGGCGCCGAGGAAGCCGGTGGCGTGGCATTCGTCGATGTGCACCAGCGCGCCGTACTTCTTCGCCAGCGCGGTGATCTCGTCGAGCGGCGCGATGAAGCCGTCCATCGAGAACACGCCGTCGGTGGTGATCAGCTTGGTCTTGCAGCCGGCCGCGTCGGCCGCCTGCAACTGCGCCTCCAGGTCGGCCATGTCGCAGTTGGCGTAGCGGAAGCGCTTGGCCTTGCACAGGCGCACGCCGTCGATGATCGAGGCGTGGTTGAGCGCGTCGGAGATGATCGCGTCGTCCTCGCCCAGCAGCGGCTCGAACAGGCCGCCGTTGGCGTCGAAGCAGGCGGCGTAGAGGATGGTGTCCTCGGTGCCGAAGAAGTCGGCGATGGTCTTCTCCAACTGCTTGTGCAGGTCCTGGGTGCCGCAGATGAAGCGCACCGAGGCCATGCCGAAGCCGTGGGTATCGAGCGCGTCCTTGGCGGCCCGGATGATGTCCGGGTGGTCGGCCAGGCCGAGGTAGTTGTTGGCGCAGAAGTTCAGCACGGTGCGGCCGTCGGCCAGCGTGATCTCGGCCGACTGGGGGCTGGTGATGATGCGCTCGGACTTGAACAACCCCTGCTCGCGGAGGGCGTCGAGTTCCTCGGCGTAGCGGCGGGTCGGGGAGGCGTCGGTCATGGCGGTGTCGTTCGGGGAAATGCCGGATTTTACCCGCCGCCCGGCGCGGCGGCCGGGGCGTCATGCGCAATGGCTATAAGCGACTGCGGATTGGTCATTTCCGGGCGCGGATGTGCACCTGCAGCATCGGCGTCCCGGACGAAGGGGGTTTCGTCCGACCACCGGAGACGACGCATGCAACCGCCAAGGGGAGAAGACCGCCACGCCGGCAGGCCGGCCCGCACGCTGCTCGCGCTGGCCTGCGCGCTGGCCGCGCTCCCGGCCTGGGCGCAACAGGCCCGGCAGCCCACCGTGGAGGAACTCCAGCGCCGCCTGGAGGCGCTGGAACGGCGCCTCGGGACCGCGCCCGCCGCCGCGCCCGGCACGGCCGCGGACGGCCTGGCCGACCTGGACCAGCGGCTGCGCGTGATCGAGCGCCGGCTGGAACTGCAGGAAGAGGAGCGCGTCGCGGCGGCCAAGTCCGCGCCGGTGGTGACGGTCAACGACAAGGGCGCCTCGTTCAGGTCCGCCGACGGCGCCTACGAGATCCGGCTGCGCGGCCTGTTGCAGGGCGATGGCCGCTTCTACATCGACGACGACCGGCAGCCGCAGGCCGATACGTTCCTGATCCGCACCGCACGGCCGATCATCGAGGGCTCGCTCGGCAAGCTGGTGGCCTTCCGCCTCACGCCGGAGTTCGCCGGCGACAGCGCCAGCATCGTCGACGCCTACGTCGACCTGCGCTTCGACAAGGCCTATACCCTGCGGGCCGGCAAGTTCACCTCGCCGGTCGGGCTGGAGCGGCTGCAGTCGTCCTCGGCCCTGGCCGACGTCGAGCGCGCGCTGCCGAGCGAGCTGGCGCCCAACCGCGATATCGGCGTGCAGTTGCAGGGCGAGGTCGGCGCGGTCAGTTATGCGCTCGGCGTGTTCAACGGCACCGTGGACGGCCGCGATGCGGTCACCAGCAATCCCGACGACGATTTCGAGTACGCCGGCCGGATCTTCTTCGAACCGTTCAGGGACAGCGCCAGCGCGTGGTCGGGGCTGGGCTTCGGGATCGGCGCAAGCACCGGCCAGACGCACGGCAGCGGCAACAACTTCCTGCCGCGCTACCGCACGCCCGGACAGGCCACGTTCTTCAGCTACCGCAGCACGGTGCTGGCCGATGGCGACCGCACGCGCTGGTCGCCGCAGGGCTACTACTACCGCAATGGCTTCGGGCTGCAGGCCGAGTACATCGTCTCGCGCCAGGAAGTGGCGGGCCCGGGCGCGCGCGCGACCCTGGAAAACAAGGCCTGGCAGGCCACCGCCAGCTACGTGCTGACCGGCGAGGACGCGGGCTATCGCGGCGTGGTCAGGCCCTCGCGGCCGTTCGCCGCGGGCGGCGAGGGGTGGGGTGCATGGGAGCTGGTAGGACGGTATGGTGTACTGGAGGTGGACGATGCGGCTTTCCCGCTGTTCGCCGATGCCAATTCGGCCGCGCGCCGGGCCGAGGCATGGACGCTGGGCGTCAATTGGTATCTCACCAGTAATCTCAAGCTGGTAGTCAATTACTCGCAGACCCGCTTCGACGGCGGCGCTGCGGCAGGCGCAGACCGGGAGGACGAGAAGGCCCTGTTCTCCCGGTTGCAGGTTTCCTTCTGAGGCGGAGAAAGCAATGAAGAACTGGCTCGCATCCCCGCGCGTTGCAGGCATCTGGCTCGGCACGCTGCTGTTGACGGCATTCGTCGGAGGCGCGCTCGCGCGCGACGTGCAACTGCTCAACGTGTCCTACGATCCCACGCGCGAGCTGTATCGCGACTACAACGCCGCCTTCGCCAGGCACTGGCAGGAAAAGACCGGCGACAAGGTGACCGTGGAGACCTCGCACGGCGGTTCGGGCAAGCAGGCGCGCTCGGTGATCGACGGCGTCGAGGCGGACGTGGTCACGCTGGCGCTGGCCTACGACGTGGACGCGATCGCCGAGAAGGCCAAGCTGATCCAGCCGGGCTGGGAGAAGCGCCTGCCCGACAACAGCGCGCCGTACACCTCGACGATCGTGTTCCTGGTGCGCAAGGGCAACCCGAAGGGCATCAAGGACTGGCCGGACCTGCTGCGCGCGGGCGTGTCGGTGGTGACGCCGAACCCGAAGACCTCCGGCGGCGCGCGCTGGAACTACCTGGCGGCGTGGGCTTACTTCGACAGGATCTTCAAGGGCGACCAGGACAAGATCCGGCGCAGCATGGTCGCGCTGTTCCGCAACGTGCCGGTGCTGGACACCGGGGCGCGCGGCGCCACCACGACCTTCGTGCAGCGCGGCATCGGCGACGTGCTGCTGGCCTGGGAGAACGAGGCGTTCCTGGCGCTGGAGGAACTGGGGCCGGACAAGTTCGAGATCGTGGTGCCGAAGCTGTCGATCCTGGCCGAACCGTCGGTCGCGCTGGTCGACAAGAACGTCGACAAGCACGGCACGCGCGCGGTCGCCGAGGAGTACCTGAAGTACCTGTACTCGCCGGAGGGCCAGAAGATCGCGGCCAAGCACTACTACCGCCCGCGCCATCCCGAGTTCGCCGACAAGGACGACGTCGCGCGCTTCCCGAAGGTGGAACTGGCGACCATCCAGCAGGCGTTCGGGTCGTGGCAGAAGGCCCAGGCCGAGCACTTCGCCGACGGCGGCATCTTCGACCAGATCCAGGCGAGCAAGTAAATGTCGGCAAGTGCGGTACCCGAGGCGCGCAAGCCGCCGCGCCGCCGCGTGATCCCCGGGCTCGGGCTGAGCCTGGGGATCACGTTCGTCTGGCTGGGCCTGATCGTGCTGATCCCGCTGCTGGGGGTGTTCATCAAGACCAGCGGTCTGGGCTGGAGCGGGGTCTGGCAGGTGTGGAGCGAGCCGCGCGTGCTCGCCGCGCTGAAGCTGAGCTTCGTCACCGCGCTGGCGGCGGCCGCGTTCAACGCGGTGATGGGCACGTGGGTGGCGTGGGTGTTCGTGCGCTACTCGTTCCCGGGCAAGCGCCTGTTCGACGCGATGATCGACCTGCCGTTCGCGCTGCCGACGGCGGTGGCGGGCATCGCGCTGACCGCGCTGTACGGCGGCAACGGCTGGATCGGACGCTGGCTGGAGCCGCTCGGCCTGAAGGTCGCCTACACGCAGCTCGGCATCGTGGTCGCGCTGGTGTTCGTGGGGCTGCCGTTCGTGGTGCGGGTGGTGCAGCCGGTGCTGGCCGAGAACGAGCGCGAGCTGGAGGAGGCGTCCGCCACGCTCGGCGCGGGGCGCTGGCAGACGGTATTCCGGGTGGTGCTGCCGAGCCTGTGGCCGGCGCTGCTGACCGGTTTCGCGCTGGCCTTCGCGCGCGGCGTGGGCGAGTACGGCTCGGTGATCTTCATCGCCGGCAACATGCCGAACGTGACCGAGATCGCGCCGCTGCTGATCACCATCCGCCTGGAAGAGTTCGATTACGCCGGCGCCACGGCGATCGCGGCGGCGATGCTGCTGCTGTCGTTCGCGGTGCTGCTGCTGGTGAACGGGCTGCAAGGGCGCCTGCAACGCCGTGGCACTCCGTAGAGACGCGCTTTAGATGAACCAGATCGTATCCTCCCTGCCGACGCCCCTCCAGGAACAGGCCATGCCGGCCCGTCGGTCACGCGACATCGTTGCCGCCGCCACCACCGAGCCGCGCTGGGCGCGCTGGCTGCTGACCGCCGGCGCCCTGGCGTTCCTGCTGTTCTTCCTGCTGCTGCCGCTGGTGCTGGTGTTCGCCGAGGCGCTGCGCGGCGGGCTGCAGGTGTTCTGGAAGGCCATCACCGACCCGGACGCGCTGGCGGCGATCCGCCTGACCCTGCTGGTCACCGCGGTCGTGATCCCGATGAACCTGGTGTTCGGCGTGGCCGCGGCCTGGGCGGTGAGCAAGCACCGCTTCCCGGGCCGGCGCCTGCTGGTGAGCCTGATCGACCTGCCGTTCTCGGTCTCGCCGGTGGTGGCCGGCCTGATCTTCATGTTGATCTTCGGGCGCCAGGGCTGGGCCTGGCCGTTGATCGACGAGGGCTGGCACGTGCACCTGCCGGTCCTGGGCGAGACGCTGATCCAACTGCCCAAGATCGTGTTCGCGCTGCCGGGCATCGTGCTGGCGACCACGTTCGTCACCTTCCCGTTCATCGCGCGCGAGCTGATGCCGCTGATGGAGCAGCAGGGCAGCGACGAGGAACTGGCGGCGCTGAGCCTCGGCGCCGGCGGCTGGCAGACGTTCTGGCGGGTGACGCTGCCGAACATCCGCTGGGGATTGCTCTATGGCGTGCTGTTGTGCGCGGCGCGCGCGATGGGCGAGTTCGGCGCCGTGTCGGTGGTGTCCGGCCACATCCGCGGCCGCACCAACACGCTGCCGCTGCACGTGGAGATCCTCTACAACGAATACGCCTACAGCGCGGCGTTCGCCTGCGCCTCGCTGCTGGCCTTGAGCGCCCTGCTGACGCTCGCCCTGAAAACCTATCTGGAATGGCGGCACGGCGAGTCGCTGGCCGCCAACCACCGCCATTGAGAGCCCCCGCATGAGCATCGGCATCCGCATCCAGAACCTGCGCAAGCAGTTCGACGACTTCACCGCGCTGGACGCGATCAACCTCGACATCCATCCGGGCGAGCTGCTGGCGCTGCTCGGTCCCTCCGGTTCGGGCAAGACTACCCTGCTGCGGATCATCGCCGGCCTGGAGTACGCCGATGGCGGCCAGGTGCTGTTCGGCAACGAGGACGCGACCAGCATGAGCGTGCAGTCGCGGCGGGTCGGCTTCGTGTTCCAGCACTACGCGCTGTTCAAGCACATGACGGTGTACGAGAACATCGCCTTCGGCCTGCGCGTGCGCCGCGGCGAGGCGCGCTGGGCGGAGTCGCGCATCCGCGAGCGCGTGCAGGAGCTGCTCGCGCTGGTGCAGTTGCAGGGGCTCGAGAAGCGCTATCCGACCCAGCTCTCCGGCGGCCAGCGCCAGCGCGTGGCGCTGGCGCGCGCGCTGGCGATCGAGCCGCGCGTGCTGCTGCTCGACGAGCCGTTCGGCGCGCTCGACGCGCAGGTGCGGCGCGACCTGCGGCGCTGGCTGCGCGAGCTGCACGAACGGACCGGCCTGACCACGGTGTTCGTCACGCACGACCAGGAAGAGGCGCTGGAACTGGCCGATCGCGTGGCGATCCTCAACGGCGGCAGGATCGAGCAGCTGGCCAGCCCGGCGGCGGTCTACGACGAGCCGGCATCGCCGTTCGTCTATTCGTTCGTCGGCGCGGTCAACCGCATCGCCGGCACGGTCCAGCGCGGGCACTTGGACGTGGCCGGATTGTCGCTGCCGCTGGAGGCGGACGTCGCGCCGGGCCAGGTGGAACTGTACGTGCGCCCGGAAGACCTGGTGCCGGCCTCCGAAGGCTGGCGCGCGACCGTGCTGTCCACGCAGCGCAGCGGCGCGCGCCTGCGCGTGCGTGCGCGGCTGGAACGGGCCGGTGAAGTGGAACTGGAACTGCCGGCGGCGGTCGGCCATTACGCGGCCGGCCAATCGGTGACGCTCGCCGCGCGCCGGTACGGCATCTTTCCCGCCACCGAGGCGGGCTGAACGGACGCGGGGCGGACAACCCCGCGTCCGCCTTCGAGCAGGGCAGGACAAGGCTTGTCGGTAACGGATGCAACGGATGTTGCACTGCAGCGGCGGCTCGGTTAAGAATCCGTAAAGCAGCGATCCTCGCGCTGTTTCCCGACGTGCAGTTTCCTCGCCCACCGCCCCCAGGAGATCGGCCCCATGAAGTCGTCCACGCTCGCTTGTGCCCTGCTGCTCGCTTTGTCCTCTGTCTCCACCGCCGCTTTTGCCCAGGAAGAAGGCGCCGACGAATACAAGCCCTTCAGCGCCACGCTCGCGGTGACCACCGACTACGTATGGCGCGGCATCTCGCAGACCAACGAGGACCCGGCGTTCCAGGCCGGCGCCACCTATACCTCCAAGTTCGGCCTCTACGCGGGCGCGTGGACGTCCAATGTGGACTTCGGCGAGGGCGATCCGGACTGGGAGCGCGACTACTACATCGGCTACAACACCGACTTCGGCGACAAGGTCAACTTC
Source organism: Pseudomonas sp. Hp2 (assembly GCF_006386585.1). Lineage (NCBI taxonomy): Bacteria > Pseudomonadati > Pseudomonadota > Gammaproteobacteria > Pseudomonadales > Pseudomonadaceae > Pseudomonas > Pseudomonas sp. Hp2. The sequence continues at coordinate 556,196 of NZ_VAHJ01000003.1, read as the reverse complement.
GACGTGATGGTCAACCGCTACACCTATAGCGGCGCCAGCGATCTGAACTGGAACGAGCTGATCACCAAGACCACCTTCCTCGAGACCTACAGCCTGACGCTGGCCTACTCGAACGATTCGTGGGCGACCAGCGAGGACGGCTACTACGCCGCGCTGGCGGGCAACTGGTCGCTGCCGCACGACTTCACCATCGGCGCCAGCTACGGCCGCAGCATGTTCAGCAACAAGGCCGGGATCGAGGACTACTCGGACTACTCGGTGAGCGTGGGCAAGAGCTTCGGCCCGCTGGCGCTGTCGGTGGCCTACATCGATACCGACAAGGCCGGCGAGCGCGTCGGCGGCAGCAACGGCGGCGACCGCGTGGTCGTCACCGCGACCATCGGCCTGTAAGCCGAACCGCTCGTATGAACGAAGAAGGGCGCCGCAGGGCGCCCTTCTTCGTCGCGCCGCACGCCGGCGGCGCTCAGTTCCAGCTCAGCACGACCTTGCCGGCCTTGCCTTGTTCCATCAGGTCGAAGCCCTTCTGGAACTCGTCCACCGGCAGCTGGTGGGTGAGCACCTTGTGCAGCGGGAAACCGGACAGCACCAGCTGGGTCATCTTGTACCAGGTCTCGTACATCTTGCGGCCATAGATGCCCTGCACGGTGAGGCCCTTGAAGATGATCTTGTCCCAGTCCGCGCCGGCGCCCTTGGGCATGATGCCGAGCATGGCGATCTTGCCGCCGTGGTACATGCAATCGAGCATGTCGTTGAACGCGCGCGGGTTGCCGCTCATTTCCAGACCGACGTCGAAGCCCTCCATGTGCAGGTCCTTCATCACGTCCTTCAGCGAGGTGTTGGCGACGTTGACCACGCGGGTGGCGCCCATGTCGGCGGCGAGCTTGAGGCGGAAGTCGTTGACGTCGGTGACCACCACGTTGCGCGCGCCGATGTGCTTGCAGATGCCGGCGGCGATGATGCCGATCGGGCCGGCGCCGGTGATCAACACGTCCTCGCCGATCACGTCGAACTCCAGCGCGCAGTGGGCGGCGTTGCCGTAGGGGTCGAAGAAGGCGGCCAGCTCGGACGGGATCTGGTCGGGGATCGGCCACAGGTTGGAGGCCGGCATCACCATGTATTCGGCGAAGGCGCCGTTGACGTTGACGCCGATGCCGACGGTGTTCGGGCACAGGTGCGGGCGGCCGCCGCGGCAGTTGCGGCAGTGGCCGCAGACGATATGGCCTTCGGCCGAGACGCGCTGGCCGATCTGGTAGCCGGTCACCGCCGAGCCGAGCGCGGCGATGCGGCCGACGAATTCGTGGCCGATGGTCAGGCCGGGCCTGATGGTGCGCTGGCTCCACTCGTCCCACAGGTAGATGTGCAGGTCGGTACCGCAGATGGCGGTCTTTTCCAGCTTGATCAGGACTTCGTTGGGGCCGGGCACCGGGACGGGCACCTGCTCCATCCAGATGCCTTTGGTGGCTTCGCGCTTGACCAGCGCTTTCATCATTTCTGCCATGGGTCGCCTGCCGGCGGAAGGGAAACGGGGCGCTGATTATAGTTGCTGGCGTAACTGGGGGTGTGGGTGGTGGGATGGGCAGGGTTATTGGGGGTTGGGGTGGGCTATCTATCGTCATTCCCGCGAAGGCGGGAAGCGCTGTTCAGCAGCCGAACGGCTGATCATCCAGGGACTTTTGGCTTTGGGCAATAAAGGCCAAAGCTTTCGCCTTTGGCGAGTCACTTTTCTTTGCTTGTGCACGCGCGCCGCAGGAGCGGCGCCGCACGGCGAAGCCGGCCCGAAGGGCGCGGCACAAGGATGTGCCGCGTAAAGAAAAGTAACCAAAAGAAGCGCTTCACAGCAGCCGAACGGCTGATCAAGCACCCCCCGCCTTCGCGCCCGCAGCTGCGCTGCGGGTTCGCGGAGCCGGCGGGATTTTTCGACGCGACATCCTGTCGCGGCGAAAAACGACGTGCATCCATGCACGTCGCCCTTCGGGTTTTTCCCGCCGTCTCCGCCGCTTCGGAGGGGCCCCGGTAAGTCAAAGTCAAAGGCGAGAGGCCGAAGCAACATCACGAGCAACGGCAACGGCAACGGCAACGGCCGCAATTGCAGCCGTCGCCGCTGTCGTAATCATCAGGTTCGAGCCGATCGCTCTACCGTCGCCCCCGCGTAGGTGGGAATCCAGCTCCGCATCCAGCCGACACTAGAACAACGAGCGCAGCCAGCGAAACCCATCATCCCCGCTTGCGTGGGGATGATGGTTCTAGTTCCTGTTCGCCGCCTGCCTCAGAGCCGCACGTCCAGGCTGAGGAAGTACTGGCGCGGCGCGCCGGCCATCAGGGTCTGGTTGTAGCCGTTCGGGTCGGAGGCGACGTAGCCGTTGGTGCCGGTGCTGGCGAAGTAGCGCTTGTCGGTGAGGTTGGTGATGTTCAGCGACAGGGCCACGTCGCTCAGTGCGCCGAGGCGGCCGAAGTCGTAGCGCGCGCCGGCGTTGAACAGCCAGTACGACGGCACCTGCGAGTCGTTGAGGTAGGTGATGTAGCGCTTGCCCAGGTACTTGCCGTCCAGGTCCAGGCGCAGGTTGCCGAGCTGCCAGCTGGCGCTGGAGGAGAACATCCACGATGGGATGCCGACCACGTACTTGCCGGAGGTCTCCACCACGCCGTTGTTGAGGTAGTCGTCCTGGTACTTGGAGCGGTTCCACGACAGCGAGTTGAGCCAGTTGAAGCCTTCCGCCGGCTTCCACATCAGCGCCAGGTCCGCGCCGGTGCTGTGCACCGCGCCGACGTTGTTGAGGATCGAGGCGCAGGTCTGGATCGCGCTGCACGGGGAGGTGGTCAGCAGGCGGTTGGAGAACTTGGTGAAGTACACGTCCGCCGAGGCCTGCAACTGCGCGTCCTGGACGCGGTAGCCGGCCTGGAAGGTCTGCGACTCCTCGGGCTCGAGCGTGGACTTGCTGCCGTCGAACGCGGCCTGCGAGGTCGCGAACGGGGTGAAGCCGTAGGCGGCGATGTTCTTGCTGTAGGAGGCGTAGACGTCCTGGCGCTCGTCCAGCTTGTAGTTGACGCCCACTTGCGGCAGGAAGCCCTCGTCGGCCTTGATCTTGCCTTGCGCGAACGAGCCGGTCGCCACGAGCGACTGCGCGCGGGTCTGGGTCGAGACCGCCTTGGCGCCGTAGTTCAGCGTCAGGCGCTCGTCGAGCAGGCGCACGCTGTCCTGCAGGTAGAACATGCGGCTCTGCGTGGTGTAGCGCTGCAGGAAGCCGCGCGCGAACGGCGTCTGGTTCTCGTAGAAGTTGTACAGCGAGGTATAGCCGTCGGCGCCGAGCGCGAAGTAGTTGCGCTCCTGGGTGGTGCGCGCGTTCTCGGCCCAGAAGCCGGCCTGGATGTCGTGGTTGCCCAGCGTCCACTTCAGCGCGCCGGTCGCGCCGTAGCGGTCCAGTCCGTAGTCGGTGGTGCGCATCGCCAGCGGCGCCTCGGCCGAGGTCGCCAGGTACGGCGTGGCCCATTGGCCTTCGCCGCGCGCGCCGTGGTAGTAGCCGGTGGCATCGAGGGAGAGGTCGTCGGCCAGCGCGAAGCTGCCGCTCAGGCCGGCCAGGTTGTCGCGGCGGATGCCGCCGCCGGCGTAGTAGGTGGCGTCGAGCCAGTCGTAGTCGTCCGGCAGCGCGGCCAGCGAGGCGGGATAGCCGTTGGCGGTGCCGCCGTACTGGCCGGTGCTCTGGTAGGCGCGGGCCATCTGCACGGCGGTGGCCCAGTCCGGCTGCAGGTAGTCCCAGTTCCAGCCCAGCGCCTTCTGGCTGGTCAGCGACAGGTCCATGTAGTCGTATTCCTTGCGCCGCGAGGTGTCCAGGAACAGGCTCACGCGGTTGCCTTCGCCCCACTGGTAGAGCGCCTTCAGGTTGGCCTGCTCGGATTTCTGGTCGCCGTAGCCCTTCCACTTGTCGGTACTGGCGTTGGCGTAGGACAGGTAGGCCGACACGCCGTCGTGGTCACCGATGTCGCCGCGCACGAAGGTGCGGCGGGTGGCGTCGCTGCCGACCGTCTGCGACAGGCGCACGCCGGCTTCGCTGTCCGGGTCGGCCGAGTAGAACTGGATGGTGCCGCCGAGATTGGTGTTGGAGGCGGTGCCGAGCGCGCCGGCCCCCTGCGCCAGTTCCACCGAGCCGATGTTCTCGGAGGTGATCGCGCGGGTGACCTGCAGGCCGTTGGTGACGCCGTAGCTCATGTTGCCCAGCGGGATGCCGTCGAGCGTGTAGCCCAGGCGGCTCTGGTCGAAGCCGTGCAGGGTGATCTGCGTGGACCACTCGTAGGCGCCCCACGGGTCGGCCGCCTGGAACTGCACGCCCGGCAGCTTGTCGATCGCCTTCAGCGCGCTGCTGCCCGGGGAGAGCCGTTCGATGTCCTGCCTGGTGACCCGCTGCACCTGGCGCGTGCTGCCCTGGGCGACCACCGAGATCGCATCGAGCTGGGTGGCATCGGCGGGTGCGGGAGCCGCGGCGGCAGCGGGCGCCGCCTCTTCGGCCGGGGCGGCGCTGGCGAAGGCGGGCAGGGCGCAGGACAGGGCGAAGGCGAGCAGGGTCGGACGAGGGGCGAGCCTGGCGGAAAGCGGCATGGGGGTTCCTGTGGTCGTGATGCGGCGGGGGAACGGCGGCCCTGCTGGCAAGGCCACAAGCCGCGCAGCGTGTCGCCGCCACATGAAAGATTGATGACGCGGCTTGGCCAGGCCGGCTGTCGCGGAACTGTCGCCATCGCGGCTTATACCGGGCGGTCCGCCCGCGTTCGGCGGAACCGTTTCGTTGCCGCCACAGGACCGTACTTCCATGAATGACCTGTCCCGCCGGGACTTCCTCAAGCGACTGGCGGCGCTGACCGCCGCCGGCGCGATCCCGCCTTCGATCGGCCGCGCGCTCGCGCTGCCGGCCGTACCGCGCACCGGCACCCTGGCCGACCTCGAGCACGTGGTGATCTTCATGCAGGAGAACCGCTCGTTCGACCATTACTTCGGCACGCTGCGCGGCGTGCGCGGCTTCGGCGACACGCGCGCGATGAAGCTGCGCGACGGCACGCCGGTGTGGCGCCAGGCCGATGCGCGCGGGCGCCGGATCGCGCCGTTCCGGTTCCGCCCGGATACGCGCGCGCCGTTGATCAAGAGCCTGGACCATTCGTGGAAGGGCGCGCCGGGCCAGGACCCGCGGCGCTGGCAGGAGTACGACTGCTGGGTGCCCTACAAGGGCGAACTGGCGATGGGCTACTTCCAGCGCAGCGACATCCCGTACTACCACGCGCTGGCCGATGCCTTCACGATCTGCGACGGCTACTTCTGCTCGATCCACGGGCCGACCAACCCGAACCGCATGTTCCTGTTCACCGGCACCAGCGGGTTGAGCGTCGGCGACGATCGCCTGCAGGCGGTGGAGAACGCCGACGACGGCAACTGGACCGCCGACATGGCGCGCGACAAGCCCGGCTACGCGGCGATGCGCTGGACCACCTACGCGCAGCGCCTGAGCGAGGCCGGCATCGATTGGCGCGTGTACCAGGAGTACGACAACTTCGGCGACAACTCGCTGGCGTACTTCGAGCATTTCCGCGGATTGGATACTTCCGACGAGCGCTACCGCCGCGCGCGCGCCTGGGTGCCCGGCTCGACCGCGGACAACGCCGCGCAGACCAGCGCCGACCACCTCGTCGCCGCCTTCGCCGCCGACGTGCAGGCCGGCCGCCTGCCGCAGGTGTCGTGGATCATCGCGCCGACCGCCTACAGCGAACATCCGGAAGCGCCGCCGGCATACGGCGAATCGTTGACCGCGCGCCTGATCGACGCGCTCACCGCCAACCCGCAGGTGTGGGCGAAGACCGCGCTGATCATCAACTACGACGAGAACGACGGCTTCTTCGACCACGTGCCGTCGCCCCTGCCGGCGCTGGACGCGCGGATGGGACGCAGCGCGGTGGACACGCGCGGCGAGGCCTACCACGGCGTGCCGGTCGGGCTGGGCATCCGCGTGCCGTTGCTGGTGGTGTCGCCGTGGACACGCGGCGGCTGGGTCGACTCGCAGGTGTTCGACCACACCTCGGTGCTGCGCCTGCTGGAGACGCGCTTCGGGGTCGCCGAGCCCAACATCAGCCCGTGGCGGCGCGCGGTGACCGGCGATCTCGCCAGCGTGTTCGACTTCCGCGATCCGGACGGTTCCGCGTTGTTCGCCTTGCCCGACGTGTCCGACTACAAGCAGCGCACTGCCGCTATCGCCAAGCTGCCGGAGCCGGAGCCGCCGCAACGCGAGGCCATGCCGCGCCAGGAGCCCGGCCAGCGCCCCGCGCGCGCGCTGCCGTACGACCTGCAGGTGCATGGCGAGGCGACGCGCGAGCATGGCGCGCTGCGGCTGCGCTTCGTGAATGCTGGTTCGGCCGCGGCGGTGTTCAACGTCTACGCGCCGGGCAGCCAGGCGGGGCCGTGGTACTACACGGTGCTGCCGGGCAGCGAATTGGAGGATGCGCCGCACGGGTTGCCCGAGCGCGGCGCCTACGCGCTGGCGGTGCATGGGCCCAACGGGTTCCTGCGCGAGCTGGCCGGCGATCGCGACCTGGAATCGCGGAACGGCGTCGCGCCCTGGCTGGAGGCGCGCAACGAACAGGGCACGCTGGTGTTGCGGCTGGGCAATCGCGGCAAGGCGGCCTGCACGTTGCGCGTGCGCGCGCTCGACTACGGCGATCCCGCGCCGCGCGAACTGAGCCTCGCCGCCGGCGCGCAGGACGAACTCCGCTACGACCTGGCCGCCAGCGACCATTGGTACGACCTGCTGGTGGAACTGGGCGACGGGGCGTTCCGCCGCAGGCTGGCCGGGCACCTCGAGACCGGAAGGCCCAGCCGCAGCGATCCCGCATTGGGGCGCGGAGCGGCGATCTAGGCGAGTACCGGCTCCCTCCGCAAGCCGGCGGCGGAGGGAGCCGCGTTCCCGTCGAACGCCTTCCACCAGGAACGATCGGCCCCGGCGACCGTGCCATAGGTCATGGCCCGGTACTGGGATGGCATCGCTAGAATCGTTACTTCCTTACACATGGAACCGTTTCGATGCGCATGAAGCTGCTCGCTTTTTCCGTCGCCGCCGCCATCGGCACGGCCGGTGCCGCACACGCCGGGGAGGGCATGTGGGTCCCGCAGCAACTGCCGGAGATCGCCGGCCCGCTGCAGAAGGCCGGTCTGGAACTCTCGCCCCAGCAGCTTTCAGACCTGACCGGCGACCCGATGGGCGCGGTGGTCGCGCTCGGCGGCTGCACCGCCAGCTTCGTCTCGCCGCAGGGCCTGGTCGTGACCAACCACCACTGCGCCTACGGCGCGATCCAGCTCAATTCCACGCCGGAAAAGAACCTGATCAAGGACGGGTTCAACGCACCGGCCACCGCCGACGAACTGAGCGCCGGCCCGAACGCGCGCATCTACGTGCTCGACGCCATCACCGACGTCACCGCCCAGGCCAAGGCCGCGATCGCCGCCGCCGGCGACGATCCGCTCAAGCGCACCCAGGCGCTGGAAGCGTTCAACAAGACCCAGATCGCCCAGTGCGAGGCCGAGCCCGGCTATCGCTGCCAGCTCTTCAGCTTCTCCGGCGGCAATGCCTACCGGCTGTTCAAGAACCTGGAGATCAAGGACGTGCGCCTGGTCTATGCGCCGCCCGGCAGCGTGGGCAAGTTCGGCGGCGACATCGACAACTGGATGTGGCCGCGCCACACCGGCGATTTCTCGTTCTATCGCGCTTATGTCGGCAAGGACGGCAAGCCCGCGCCGTTCTCCAAGGACAACGTACCCTACCGGCCCAAGCACTGGCTGAAGTTCGCCGACCAGCCGCTGGGGGCGGGCGATTTCGTGATGGTGGCCGGCTACCCGGGCCGCACCAACCGCTACGCGCTGGTCGCCGAGTTCGAGAACACCGCGAACTGGACCTATCCGACCGTGGCGCGCCACTACAAGAACCTGATCGCGATGGTCGAGGCCGCCGGCAAGCAGAACCCGGACATCCAGGTGAAGTACGCCAGCACCATGGCCGGCTGGAACAACACCAGCAAGAACTACGAAGGCCAGCTGGAAGGCTTCAAGCGCATCGACGCCGAAGGCCAGAAGAAAGCCGAGGAAGCGGCCGTGCTGGCGTGGCTCAGGCAGCAGGGCAACGCCGGCAAGCCGGCCCTGGACGCGTACGCGACGCTGGTCAGGCAGGCCGAGGCGGGCAAGGCCACCCAGCAGCGCGACCTGGTGCTTGGCCAGTTCCACCGTACCGGCGCCGTCGGCGCCGCGGTGACGCTGTACCGGCTTTCGATCGAGCGCGCCAAGCCGGACGCCGAGCGCGAGTCCGGCTACCAGGACCGCGACCTGCCGGCGATCGAGGGCGCGATGAAGCAGATGGAGCGCCGCTACGTCCCCGCGATGGACCGCCAGCTGCAGCAGTACTGGCTGGGCGAGTACGCCAGGCTGCCGGCCGGCCAGCGCGTCGCCGCGGTCGACAAGTGGCTGGGCGGCAGCGATGCGGCCGCGATCGAGGCGGCGCTGAAGAAGCTCGACGGCACCCGCCTCGGCAGCACCGACGAGCGCCTGAAGTGGTTCAAGGCCGACCGCGCCGCGTTCGAGAGCAGCACCGATCCGGCGATCCAGTACGCGGTGGCGGTGATGCCGGCGCTGCTGGAGTTCGAGAAGCGCGGCAAGATCGAAGCCGGCGAGCAGCTCAAGGCGCGTCCGGTCTACCTGCAGGCGCTGGCCGACTACAAGAAGAGCCAGGGCGAGTTCGTCTATCCGGACGCCAACCTGTCGTTGCGCATCACCTTCGGCAACGTCAAGGGCTATGCGCCGAAGGACGGCGTGGCCTACACCCCGTTCACCACGCTCGAAGGCGTGGCGGCCAAGGAGACTGGCGAGGATCCGTTCGATTCGCCGAAGGCGCTGCTCGACGCGGTCAAGGCCAAGCGCTACGCCGGGCTGGAGGACAAGCGCCTGGGCTCGGTGCCGGTGAACTTCCTGTCCGACCTGGACATCACCGGCGGCAACTCCGGCTCGCCGGTGATGGATGCGCGCGGCAAGCTGGTCGGCCTGGCCTTCGACGGCAACTGGGAGTCGGTCAGCAGCAACTGGGTGTTCGACCCGGCGATGACCCGCATGATCGCGGTCGATTCGCGCTACCTGCAGTGGGTCATGACCGAGGTCGCGCCGGCGCCGCAGCTGTTGAAGGAACTGAACCTGGCGCATTGAGCCGGAGCTGCCGACCGTCGTGCCACGAAGCCGCCCGCGGGCGGCTTCGTGCTGTCCGGGCATAACGCCGGACAGCAGCGCTGCACTGTGGGAGCGGCTTCAGCCGCGACAAGGCTTTCCCATTTGAACCCCTGCACAGGGATGTGCAGGCTGTTGCAGAGGGATCTGCATGAAAGCCTTGTCGCGGCTGAAGCCGCTCCCACAACAGCGCACGCCGCCCCGAGGTTTCGGCTGCAACCGGAACGAGCGGGTATGATGCCGCTCCCGTCGCCGCTGGCGACCGGTTCCCCCACGTCTACGAGGATTTCCCGAGCATGCGCATCTTGCTTGCCCGTCACGGCGAGACGCCGTGGAACGCCGAGGGCCGCTACCAGGGCCAGATCGACATTCCGCTTTCGCCGGTGGGCGAAGGGCAGGCCCGCGCGCTCGGCGAGCGCCTGAAGGGCCTGCCGATCGCGCGGGCGGTGGCCTCGCCGCTGAGCCGCGCGCAGACCACGGCGCGCCTGGCGCTCGGGCCCGGGCGCGAAGCGATGCTGCAGCTCGATGCCGACCTGCAGGAGATCGCGCACGGCGAATGGGAAGGCCTGCTGGCCAGCGAGATCCACGAGAAGGATCCGGCGCGCCTGCGCGCCTGGCGCGAGGAGCCGGACACGGTGCTGATGCCGGGCGGCGAATCGCTGCGGCAGGTGCTGGAGCGAAGCTGGCGCGGACTGGCGCGCGCGGCCGAGGGGCTCGGCGCCGAGGACACGCTGCTGGTCGTCGCCCACGATGCGGTCAACCGCGTGATCCTGTGCAAGGTGCTCGGCATTCCGCTGTCGCGCCTGTGGACCTTCCGCCAGGCGCCGACCACGCTCAACCTGCTCGAAGGCGAGGATGTGGAGCGCCTGGAAGTGGTGCGCCTGAACGACTGCGCGCACCACACCCCGTTCTTCGGCGAAGCCAAGCACCGCGCGCTCTGAGGCGCTCCCCGGCGGTTCCCGCCGGGGCGTTTCGCCGCGGATTCCCCACATCCGGCGGGAACGAGGGCGCCTGCTCGCGCCCTGGACGCGGCCCGCGGCCGGGCCGGGCCGGGTTCGTGTCCCGGAGATCGCCCGGCGCGACGCACCGGTATGCCGGCATGGGTCGAACACGTCCACTTGCCAGCATGACGCCGGTCGCGGAACCGAACCGCCAGGGCCTCCATCCTGGGCCACCACGGTCTCTAGACGCCGGCGCGTGCGTAATATGGCGCACGGCGCCCCGTCGCCGCACTCCGACCCAGGCGCGGCATGAGCACACCGCTACCCATGTCTTCCGAAGGCTGTCCCACAGCTTCCGAACGCTGCCAGGACGGCACGGCCGCCCTGGTTGCAGGTACCGACGACGCACGCAGGCGCGCGCTCGCGTTCGTCAAGCGCGTCTATCCGATGCGCAACCTGGGCCTGCTGCTGCTTGCCCTGCCGTACGTGTCGGTACTGCACGAACACCACGCCGGCTGGCACTACTGGGTGCTGGCCGGCTTGAACGTGCTGGTGTGGCCGCACGTGGCGTTCCTGCGGGCGTACTCCTCGCGCGACCCGAAGGCGGCGGAATTCCGCAACCTGGTGCTGGATGCCGTGTTCGGCGGATTCTGGATCGCCGCCTCCAAGGTGAGCCTGGTGCCGGCCGCGGCGATGATCAGCATCCTGATGGCCGATCGCCTCTCCGCCGGCAGCTGGCCGCTGCTCGGCCGGGCGGCGCTGGCGGGCCTGGCCAGCTTCCTGCTCAGCGCATGGATGCTCGACTGGCCGTTCCAGCCGGAGGCCTCCAAGCGCACCATGCTGCTCTCGCTGCCGCCGGTGCTGGTGTACATGCTGGCGTTGAGCCACGTGAGCTACCAGCTGGCGCGGCGGATCTCGCGGCAGAACCGCGAACTGGAGCGGCTGATCCTGACCGACACCGGCGTGGACCTGCCCAACCGGCGCCACTTCAACGCCAAGGCCGGCGAACTGATCGCCGCCGCGCGCGCCGGGGCCGGCGACACGGTGCTGCTGCTGATCGACGTGGACCGCTTCAAGTCGATCAACGACCGGCATGGCCACGGCATGGGCGACGAGGTGCTGCGCGAGATCGCCCGGCTGCTGCGCGAACAGGCCGGCAGCGACGGGTTCCCGGCGCGGATCGGCGGCGACGAGTTCGCGTTGCTGCTGCCGGTGGGGTTGCCGGACGGCGAGCGGGCGGCGTCGCGGTTGCGGCGCGCGGCGTCGGAGCTGGCCCTGCCGCACTGGTCCGGGCTGCAGGTCGGGGTCAGCATCGGTGTGGCCGCGCTGGCGTCGCATCACCGTGGCCTCGACGACTGGATGAGCGCGGCGGACCGGGCGATGTACGTGGCCAAGGCCGCGGGGCGCTTCCGGCCCTGAGCCGCCGCCGGGTGCGTGGCCCGGGGCGAAAACCGCGATAATGGCGCGTTTTCCGCCCCTCCTTCGCCGTGAACGCAACGCATTCCCTTCCCGAGTGGCTGGCCTACATCGAGCGCCAGCATCCGCAGTCGATCGCGATGGGGCTCGAGCGCGTGAGAGAAGTCGCCGGCCGGCTGGGCCTGGGCGCCCCGGCCGAGGGCAGGCCCGCCGGCAAGGCCGCGCGCCGCGGGGGCATCGCAGGAAAGACGATCGTCGTGGCCGGCACCAACGGCAAGGGCTCGACGGTCGCCTTCATCGAGGCGATCGCCCGCGCCGCCGGCTGGAAAGTGGGCGCCTACACCTCGCCGCACCTGCTGCGCTACAACGAACGCGTGCGCATCGACGGCCGGGAAGCGGAGGACGCCGTGCTGGTGGAGGCCTTCGCCGCCGTCGAGGCCGCGCGCGGCGACACGCCGCTGACCTATTTCGAGTTCGGCACGCTGGCGGCGCTGTGGGTGTTCGTGCGTTCCGGCCTGGACCTGGCGGTGCTGGAGGTCGGCCTGGGCGGGAGGCTCGATGCGGTGAACATCGTCGACGCCGACGTCGCGGTGATCACCACCGTCGACATCGACCATACCGACTGGCTCGGCGGCGACCGCGAGACCATCGGCGGGGAGAAGGCCGGCATCATCCGCGGCTGGAAGCCGGTGATCCTGGGCGAGATCGACCCGCCTTCGAGCGTGCTGCGCCGCGCCTACCTGCTCGGCGCCAACGCGATCCGCTTCGGCAGCGATTTCTTCGCCGAGCCGATCGACGCGCAGCGCTGGCGCTGGCGCGACGTCTCCCGGCGGATGGAACTGCCGATGCCGGCCCTGCAGGCGCCGGTGCAACTGGCCAACGCCGCCACGGCGATCGCCGCGCTGCGCGCGCTGGGCAGGCCGCTGCCGCGCGCCGCCTGGGCCGAAGGCGTCGCGCAGGCCGGCATCGCCGGCCGGCTGCAGGCGTTCGACCGGGACGGGGTGGAGGTGCTGGTCGACGTGGGCCACAACCCGCAGGCGGCGCGCGCGCTGGCGGCCGCGTTGAAGGCGCGCGCGGTGCCGGGCCGGACCCATGCGGTCTATGCGGCCTTGTCCGACAAGGACGTGGCCGGCGTGGCCGAGGCACTGGCAGCGGCGGCCGACACCTGGCGCATCGCCGGCCTCGCCGGCGCGCGCGGGCAGAGCGCGGAGGCGCTGGCCGAGCGCCTGCGCGGTACGCCGGCGGAGAGCGCGGCGCGTTTCGCGAGCGTCGCCGAGGCACTGGACGACGCCATCGGCAAGGCCGCGGAAGGCGACCGCGTGCTGGTGTTCGGCTCGTTCCACACCGCCGCCGAGGCACTGTCGCGATTGCGTCCCGAACCCTGAGCAAACTGGGCAGCTTCCTGTGGGAGCGACTTCAGTCGCGACAAGGGCTGTCATGCAGTCCGCACAGCCATGTGCTGGGATTCAACGGGAACGCCCCATCGCGACTGAAGTCGCTCCCACAACATCCTCGCTGTGCCATTCCGTTCAGGCTTTGCAACGGAGAGTCCGTCGCCATCGCGGCCTGCCGTGGCCGCTTGCGGCCAAGCCGTATAATCCGGGCACATTCCGTCGCATTGCCATTCCCACGTGGATACGACCCTGAAACAGCGCCTGATCGGCGCCGCCGTGCTGGTGGCGCTTGCCGTGATCTTCCTGCCGATGCTGGTGAAGGGCCCGGCGCCCGACAGCGGCGTGTCCGACGTGCCGATCACCGCGCCGGCCGCACCGGCCGACGGGCAGTACGAAACCCGCGAGCTGCCGTTGGTGACGCCACCCGGCGCCGCGCCGGCCGGCGGGGCGGTCGGCATGGCCGGCAACGCCGCTTCGGCGCCGGCACCGGTGCAGGACAACCCGGACGCGGCCGACCTGGCGCCGCAGGGCGAGGCCCTGCCGCCGAGCGTCGCCGCGGGCAACTACGCGGTGAATTTCGGCGCCTATGCCAGCCAGGAGGATGCCGACAAGGTGATCGCGCGGCTCAAGCAATCGCAGCTGCCGGGATTCAGCGAGCCGACCCAGATCGGCGGCAGGCCGGCCTGGCGCGTGCGGATCGGCCCGTATGCCAGCCAGGCCCAGGCCGAAGCGGTGCGCCTGCAGGCGGTCAAGGTGCGCAGCGACGTCAACGCCCAGGTGGTGACGCTCGACGCCAAGCCGGCGGCTTCCACGCCGGCCCCGGCACCCGCGCCGGCTCCGGCCCGGAGCGAGCCGCTGCCGCCGGAACCGGCCAAGCCGGTGGCCGCGGCCAGCAAGCCCGCGCCGGCGCCGGCCAAGCCCGAACCCGCCAAGCCGCAGCCGGCCAAGCCGGCGCCGCCGGCCGCGCCTTCGGTGCCGGCCGCCAGCAACGTCGGCTTCGCCGTGCAGCTGGGCGCGTTCGGCCGGGCCGAGGACGCCAATGCGCTGCGCGACAAGGTGCGCGCGGCCGGCTTCAGCGCGTTCGTCGAGCAGGTGAGGACCGACAAGGGCACCCTGAGCCGGGTGCGGGTGGGGCCGGTGGCCAATCGTGCCGATGCCGAACAGCTCAGGGCCCAGGTGGCCGCGCGGGTCGGCATCAGCGGCATGGTCCGCCCGCATCCTTGAAAGGGCGCGCTGCAGCGCCCATGACGGGGCCGGGCGCATGGGCATGACGGCCGGGCGAGGCTTCGGCGCGGAGGAGCGTGCGTGATCGATCTGCTGCTGCTCGCGCTGATCGGGCTGTCGGCGCTGCTCGGGCTGTTCCGCGGTTTCGTCGGCATCGTGGTCGGCACCGCCTCGTGGCTGTTGGCGGGCTGGGCGACCTTCCAGTTCGGCGCGGCTGCCGGGCGCTGGCTGGCCGGCGGCGCCCACCCTTCGGCCACCGAGTCGCTGGGCGGTTACGCGCTGGTGTTCGTGGGCGTGCTGGTGGCCGTGGCGCTGGTCGGCATGGCCATCCGCGCCGGCGTGGACGCGGTGCGGCTGAACGGCACCGACCGGATGCTCGGCTTCCTCCTCGGGCTGGTGCGCGGGGCGTTCTTCGCGTGCGTGCTGGTGCTGCTGCTGGGTTTCACGCCGCTGGCGCACGAGCCGGCCTGGCGCGAGTCGCGGGTGTTGCCGCTGCTGCTGCCGGGGGCGAAGTGGATGCGCGCGCAGCTGCCGGACTGGTCCGTTCAGGACGTGGATTTGGGCAAGCTGCCGGTCGCAGGCGATAATGGCGTCCTCGACAAGGCGCTGTCCGTCTCCTCCATGCAGGAGACGGTGGTGCGCACGCTGGGCCGGACGCCGGACGCGGACGGCGCCCACGAGGGCGATCCGGCGCAGGCACTGCCCAGCAACATCGACCCGGCGCAGGACCGCGCCGGAGAAAACGGCTCCCCGCGGGCCGAATCCCACGGCCAGGCACGGCCACCTTCACAGCAATAGGCGCAAGCCAAGCGGAGACGCGCAACATGTGTGGCATCGTCGGTATCGTCGGCAACCAGAACGTCGCCGGGCAGCTCTATGACGGCCTGACCGTCCTGCAGCATCGCGGCCAGGACGCGGCGGGCATCGCCACCGCCGACGGCACGCGGCTGCGCGTGCAGAAGGCCAACGGCCTGGTGCGCGACGTGTTCGACGAGAAGCGCATGGCGGTGCTGGAGGGTCGCGTCGGCATCGCCCACTGCCGCTACCCGACCGCCGGTTCGGAAGGCATGGACGAGGCGCAGCCGTTCTACGTCAACTCGCCGTACGGCATCGCGCTGGCGCACAACGGCAACCTGATCAATACCGAAGCGCTGCGCCAGCAGGTCTTCGAGGCCGACCGCCGCAACATCAACACCGACTCGGACAGCGAAGTGCTGCTGAACGTGTTCGCCTACGAGCTGGACGCGCAGCGCATGCTGACCCCGGAAGCGGCGATCCGCGCCGTGGCCGGCGTGCACCGCCGCTGCAAGGGCGGCTACGCGGTGGTCAGCGTGGTGCTGGGCCTGGGCCTGGTGGCGTTCCGCGACCCGCACGGCATCCGCCCGCTGGTGCTGGGCAAGCGCGACGGCGCCGAAGGCCCCGAGTACGTGGTCGCCTCCGAGTCGGCGGTGCTGGACATCCTCGGCTTCCAGCGCGTGCGCGACGTGCGCCCGGGCGAGGCGGTGGTGATCACCGCGCGCGGCGAGCTGTTCTCCGAGGTCTGCGCGACCCAGACCGACCACACCCCGTGCATCTTCGAGTACGTGTACTTCGCGCGCCCGGATTCGATGATCGACAACGTGTCGGTGCACAAGGCGCGCATGCGCATGGGCCAGAAGCTCGGCGAGAAGATCCTGCGCCTGCGTCCCGACCACGACATCGACACCATCATCCCGATCCCCGACACCTCGCGCGACGCCGCGCTGGAGATGTCCAACGTGCTCGGGGTGAAGTACCGCGAGGGCTTCGTCAAGAACCGCTACGTCGGCCGCACCTTCATCATGCCGGGGCAGGGCGAGCGGGTGAAATCGGTGCGCCGCAAGCTCAATCCGATCCACCTGGAGTTCCGCAACCGCGTGGTGCTGCTGGTCGACGACTCGATCGTGCGCGGCACCACCAGCCGGCAGATCGTGCAGATGGCGCGCGAGGCCGGCGCGCGCAAGGTCTACCTCGCCAGCGCCGCGCCGCCGGTGCGCTACCCGAACATCTACGGCATCGACATGCCCGCCGCCGAGGAATTGATCGCGCACGGCCGCAGCGAGCAGGAGATCCAGGAGTTCCTCGGCTGCGACTGGCTGATCTACCAGGACCTGGAAGACCTGGAAGCGGCGGTGCGCGAGGGCAATCCGGAGCTGAAGCAGTTCGACTCCTCCTGCTTCAACGGCGAATACACCACCGGCATCGAGCCGGGCTATTTCGAGCGCATCCGCCAGCTGCGCTCGGACGACGCCAAGCGCAAGCGGCGCGCTTGAGGACATCCGCGTCGTTCCCGCTTCCGCGGGGATGACGCAGGAGAGCACCCGAAGTCCGCCAGCCGCTCCGTTCCTTCGCCTTTCCCATGCCCTCGATCTTCGACGCCGCCCGTGCCTGCCTCGACGCCGTCGATCCGGCCGAGAAGGTCGCGCTCACCCAGCGCCATGCGTCCGCGTTCCGCGCCGGCGGGCTAGCGCTGCCGGACCCGGCGCCGCCGCCCGAGCCGATCCGCATGCCGGGCCGCCCCGTGCGTCCGCGCCTGGTGCATCCGCGCGACCTGCCGCGGCGCGGCCTGGGCACGCCGGAAGGACGCTCGGCGTTCCTGCACGCGATCGCGCACATCGAATTGAACGCGATCGACCTGGCCTGGGACGCGGTCTACCGCTTCCGCGGATTGCCGCAAGGCTTCTATGCGGACTGGGTCGCGGTCGCCGACGACGAGTCGCGCCACTTCATGCTGCTGCGCGCGCGCCTGCGCGACTACGGCTGCGACTACGGCGACTTCGACGCGCACAACGGCCTGTGGGAAATGTGCGAGAAGACCGCGCACGACGGCCTGGCGCGGATGGCGCTGGTGCCGCGCGTGCTGGAAGCGCGCGGGCTCGACGTCACGCCGGGCATGATCGTCAAGCTGCGCTCGCTGGGCGACGACGCCACCGCCGGGGTGCTGGAAACGATCCTGCGCGAAGAGGTGGCGCACGTGGCGGCCGGCTCGCGCTGGTACCGCTGGTATTGCGAGCGCGCTGGGGTCGAACCGCGCGTGCGCTTCAAGGAGCTGCTGCGCGAATACGCCGGCGGCTACCTGCATGGCCCCTTCAACATGGAAGCGCGGCTGCTGGCCGGCTTCGACGAGGACGAACTGGCCAGCCTGGTCGAACAGGCCGGCTGATCCCGGCCGGCCCTCGCCGGCTGCATCGCATTGCGCACGCGTTCGCCGTCGCATGGCGTTGCCTGTCACAGTTCCCGGCGCTTCCTGCCGGTCGCCTTGATTTCACATCGCCTGCTGGCGTCTTAATGGAGGCCCGCCGAAGGCGGGTGTTCCACATCCACTACTTCCATCAAGGAGAGGCGACATGATGTCGAGGTCGATGTGCAATGCCGTGGGTCTGATCGCGATATGCCTGGCCGGACCGGCCGCGGCGGCGGGCAAGCCGCTGTTCCAACCGTCTACCTACGTCACCCGGGCGGGCGCCGCGGCGCTTGCCGAGCCTGCGCTCGAACGCCTGGTCGCCGCACCGTCCACCGCGGCCGTGCAGCTGGTGCAGGTCGATGCCGGCGCGGTCTCGCAGGACGATGCGCAGTTGCAGTTCGAACTGCAGGGCAGGACCGTCACCGCCACGCGCACCAAGATGGAGACGCTGGAAGGCGGCAACAGCGTCTGGTACGGCAATCTCGACACCGGCCCCCGCACGCGCACGCTGTCGGGCGTTGACCCGCTCAATTCGGTGATCCTGGTGCGCGCGGGCAACACCGTGACCGGCACCATCCGCGCCGGCAGCAAGCTCTACCGCCTGCGTCCGCTCGACAAGGGCCGCCATGCGCTGGTGGAAGTGGACGAGAGCCGCATGCCCGCCGACCACCCGGCCGACTACAACGTGCTGCCGACCATCGCCATGCCGGCCAACGACCGCATCGGCATCGCCGCGGCATCCTCGGGCTCGCCGGCCACGATCCGCGTGCTCGTAGTGGCGACCAACCAGGCCGTGAACGCCTATGGCGGCAACATGCAGGCGCTGGTGCAACTGGCCGTGGCCGAGTCCAACCAGGGCTATACCAACAGCAACGTCGGCATCACCTTGCAACTGGCCGGCTACGAGACCACCAGCTACACCGAATCGGGCGACTTCAGCACCGACCTGGCGCGCTTCCGCGGCACCAGCGACGGCTACATGGACGGCATCCACGCCACGCGCAACAGCACCGCCGCGGACGTGGCGGTGATCCTGTTGGACAACAGCAGCTATTGCGGCCTGGCGTCGGGCATCGGCTCCACCGCGAGCACCGCGTTCGCCTCGGTGTACTGGGACTGCGCCACCGGCTACTACAGCTTCGCGCACGAGATCGGCCACCTGCAGAGCGCGCGCCACGACACCGCCAACGATCCGAGCACCACGCCGTACGCCTATGGCCACGGTTACCGCTACGGCAACAACTGGCGCACGATCATGGCCTACAACTGCAACGTCAGCTGCCCGCGCCTGAACTACTGGTCCAACCCCAACATCTCCTATGGCGGGGTGCCGATGGGCAATGCCAGCACGGCCGACAACCAGCGCGTGCTGGTCAACACCAAGGCCACGATCGCCGGGTTCCGCTGAGCGGACCGGCGTCTGCCAGCCCCTCTCTGCCGGGGCTCCAAGGCACGGCTTGCGCGCCATTGAGACGCGTGCCCTGGAGCCCCCCGCCGCTGGCGGGGGGCTCGGAGCGGGGCTTGGGTGAGGGTACGGGCGAAGCCCTGCGATATCGGGTTGCACGAGGCTTCGCCCGCACCCTCATCCGTCCCTTCGGGGCACCTTCTTCCTCGGGGGAGAAGAGGGCACTTCGACTCGGGAGCGATCAATTTTCCGCGGCAAGCGCTTCCAACCGATAGCCATCGGCATCCACTCGCAGCACCGAACCCTGCTCGTACCAGTCGCCGAGCACGATGCGCGCGCGCGGCAGCTCGCCGACCACCAGCGAATGGATCGCCGGGCGATGCGTATGGCCATGGATCATCCGCTGCACGCCGTAGCGCGCGAACCAGGCTTCGACCTCGGCCGGCGCCACGTCGGTGATCGTCTCGAACTGCGCATTGCTCTCCTGCTTCAGCTCGGACTGGCGCGCCTGGCTGGCGGCGCGCGCCTGCTGCGCGAAGGCGACGCGCGCGGCCAGCGGCTGCGCCAGGAACTGGGCGATGAAGGCCGGGTCGCGGGTCTGCGCGCGGAACGCCTGGTAGGCCGTGTCGTCGGTGCAGAGCAGGTCGCCGTGCAGCAACAGCACCGGCTCGCCGTACAGGTCGATCACGGTCGGGTCGGGCAGGATGCGGAAGCCGGCCCGGCGCGCGTAATCCTCGCCGACCAGGAAGTCGCGGTTGCCCGGCATGAAGTAGACCGGCACGCCGGCATCGACGACCTCGCGCAGCGCCACGGCCACCGCATCGGCGGCGGGCGAGGGCGTGTCGTCGCCGATCCAGGCTTCGAACAGGTCGCCGAGGATGTACAGCGCGTCGGCCTCGCGCGCTTCCCCGCGCAGGAACGCCAGGAACAGTTCGGTGATGGCCGGGCGCGCCGGGTCCAGGTGCAGGTCGGAAATGAACAGGGTGGTCATGCCGGTATTGTAGTGGAGCCGGGACTCGCACCCGGGACCCGGCAGAGCGACAAGCCTGCTTCGGATCGCGTGTTGTCGTGGGAGGGACTTCAGTCCCGACGGGCTTTATCGGAAAAGCCGGAACTTGGGTTTGGGGACTGGGACTCGGCAGAGCGACAAGCCTGCTTCGGACCGGGTGCTGTTGTAGGAGAGGCTTCAGCCTCGACGGGCTCTATCGGCCCTCTGTCGGGACTGAAGTCCCTCCCACAGAAAGCACCCTGCAGAAAGCAGAAAATTGCAAAAAAGCAGCAGATCGCTTGACAGCCAAAGTCAGGCAAGGATGCTTTTTCCCGAATCCCGAATCCCGAATCCCGAATCCCGAATCCCGAATCCCGAATCCCGGCCGAAGATCAGTACAGCGACTGCATCCCCCACAGCGACAACCCCGCCAGCAGCGCGCCGATCGCGGTGGCGGCCAGCACGTCGCTCGGGTAGTGCAGGCCCAGCACCACGCGCGAGAGCGCCACGCAGGCGGTGAACGGCACCAGCAAGGGGGCCAGCCAGGGATAGTAGGCCAGGGCGACGATGCTGAAGGACACCGCGTGCAGCGTGTGCCCGGAGGGGAAGCTGAACTCGTCCAGCGGCGCCACCCAGGCGCGGATGCGCGGGTGCGCGGCGTACGGGCGCGGGCGCCGCGTCCAGCGCTTGAGCGACTTGTACAGGGTCAGCGCGACCACGCCGGTGGCGGCCATGTGCGCGGAGGCGCGGATGCCGTCGAGGCCGTCGGCCAGCACCAGCAGGCCCATCAGCGAGTACCAGAACACCCCGTCGCCGAGCCGGCTGATCGCCGCGAAGAAGCGGCGTATCCGTTGCCGGCGGCACCAGAGGTTGGCGACCCGGCACCAGCGGGCCTCGCGCCCGCGCAGCGATTCAAGCGGCGTCGACAGCATGGTGCCTCCTGGGGGCGCGCAATCCTTGCAGCATGGCGTCGAAATCGGCCACGACGCGGTCGGGATGCAGTTTCTTCATAGCGATGCTGGCGGCCGTCGCCATCGTGCGGCGGAGTTCGTCCTGCTCGGCCAGCCGCACCGCGGCCTCGATGAATTCCTCGTCGGTGTTGACCGCCGCGCCGGTCATGCCGTTGCGCAGGTACTCGCGCGCGGCGCCGTAGTCGAAGGCGATCGTCGCCACGCCGCTGGCCATCGCCTCCAGCGTGACGTTGCCGAAGGTCTCGCTGCGGCTGGGGAACAGGAACATGTCGCCGCTGGCGAAGTGGCGGGCGAGCGCGTCGCCGCGCTGGATGCCGCAGAAGATGAAATCCGGGTTCTCGTGCGCCAGCTTCTCGCGCAGCGGACCGTCGCCGACCCAGACGAAGCGCGCCTTCGGCCGCACCTGCTGGATCTGGCGGAACGCGCGCACCGCCAGCGGCAGGTTCTTCTCGCCGGCGATGCGGCCGACGTAGATCGCCGCGAAGCCTTCGCCCTCGATGCCCCATTCGGCGCGCAGCGCCGGGTCGCGCCGCGACGGGTCGAACTGCAGGCTGTCGACCGCGCGGGCCAGCAGCTGCACGCGCTCGAAGCCGGCCTCGGTGAGGAACTGCTTCAGCTCGCGGGTCGGTACCAGCGTCGCCTCGGCCTGGTTGTGGAAGCGCCGCATCCAGCGCAGCGCCGCGCCCTGCAGCCAGGCCGCGCCGTACTCGGGCAGGTATTCGTCGAAGCGGGTATGGAAGCCGGTGGCGACCGGGATGCCGAGCCGGCGCGCGGCGCGCACCGCCGACCAGCCCAGGGGGCCTTCCGTGGCCACGTAGATCGCGTCCGGCGTCGTGTTCTGCCAATGACGGGTCAACCGCTGCGTGGCCGGCAGGCCGAAACGCAGGCCGGGGTAGCGCGGCAGCGCCGCGCCGCGCACCAGCAAGGTGTCCTTGGGATCCTGGTCGGCCGCCTGGCGCGGGCGCACCACCTCGACCTGGTGGCCACGCGCGCGCAGGCCGGTTTCCAGTCCGTGCACGGTCAGGGCGACGCCGTTGACCTCGGGCGGATAGGTTTCCGTGACGATGGCGTAACGCATGGCCGTTCTCCCGTTTGCGCAAGCTTGGCGGGAGGCGGTGGCAGCGGGATGGCATTTTTGCGTCAGTGGGATGACGCGGGGCCGGGGATCCGGGGCTCGGGAAAAGCCGGTACGTCGTGCCCGGAGGATCCCCGGGCGCGGCAGCCTTTGCCAGGCCCCGGTCCCGGCTTCAGGCCACCAGCGGCTTGAAGGTGATTCCCAGGCCGGCCATGCCCTCGACTTCGCCGAGCAGGTCGGCGCGCAGCAGGGGGCGCGAGCCGACCCAGCTGCGCGAGAGGACCAGCGACAGCTGGTCGCCCTGCGCCTGCAGTTCCAGCTGCGGGATCGGGTCCGGCTCGTGGGCGCGGTGCAGCAGCACCGCCAGGCGCAGCAGCGCGGCCTTGCGCTTGGCCGATTGCAGCAGGCGGTCGGGCAGCGCGTCGAAGGCGTTCTTCGGCACGTTGCGGCGATGCGTGCGCACCAGCGCCGCCAGCACCTGCTGCTCCTGGCGGGAGAAGCCGGCGATATCGGAATTTTCCAGCACGTAGCTGCCGTGCACGTGGTACTGGCTGTGCGCGATCATCAGGCCCAGCTCGTGCAGGCGCGCGGCCCAGTCGAGCATCCGCGCGTCGTCGGCATCCAGCGCCCAGGCCTCGGCGACCTGTTCGAACAGGCGCCGCGCGGTGGCGGCGACCCGTTCGGCCTGGTTCTCGTCGATGCCGTAGCGCTGCACGAGCGCGGCGACCGAGCCGTCGCGCGAGTCGTCGGCGCTGCCGCGGCCGAGCATGTCGTAGAGGATGCCCTCGCGCATGGCGGCCTTGCTGACCATCAGCCGTTCCAGCCCCAGCGCCTGGAAGGCCGCCTCCAGGACGAGGATGCCGCCGGCGATGATCGGCCGGCGCTCGGACGACAGCCCGGGCAGCTGGATGTCCTCGATGCGCTTGGCCTTGAGCAGCTCGTCGCGCACCACCGGCAGGGCCGCCGCGGTGATCGCGCCCTTGGTCAGCTTCATCGCGGCGCAGATCTCGCCGATCGCCTTGTGGGTGCCGGACGAACCCACCGCCTCGTGCCACCCGATCGTGCGGTACAGGCTGGCGAACTGCTGGAACTCGGCGCCGATCTCGGTCAGCGCGTCCTTCCACTTCTTGCGCGAGAGCTTGCCGCCGGGAAAGAAGCGCCGCGTGCTGGCGATGCAGCCGGCCTGCAGGCTCTCGCGTTCCAGGGTCTGGAAGCCGCGGCCGATGATGAACTCGGTGGAACCGCCGCCGATGTCGATCACCAGCCTGCGCTGGTCCGGCTTGGGCGGCTGCGCGTGCGCCACGCCGAGATAGATCAGGCGCGCCTCCTCGCGGCCGCTGACCACCTCGATGGCATGCCCCAGCGCGGTCTCGGCCGGCATCAGGAAGGTCTGCGGCGAGCGCAGCTGGCGCACGGTGTTGGTGGCGAGCGCGCGCACGTGGGTCGGCGGCACGCCGCGCAGGCGCTGGCCGAACCGCGCCAGGCACTCGAGCGCGCGCTGGCGCGCCTCGTTGGACAACCCGCCCTTGCCGTCCAGGCCCTCGGCGAGCCGCACCGTCTCGCGCAACCGGTCCACCACCCGCAACTGCCCGAGCAGGTAGCGCGCGATCACCATGTGGAAACTGTTGGAACCCAGGTCGATCGCCGCCAGCAGATCGCCATCCTGCAACGGCGGGGAAGTAGGGGAGGTGTTCGGCATGGCGGGAATGGTAGCCGAAGGGTCGCGCTGGTCGTTAGAGCGTGTCATCCGGGGCCGAAGGGTCGATCGTCCGGGCATCGGAGGGCCCGCCGGGCCCTCGGTGCCGCCTCACAGCCGCGCGAGCAACGCCAGCTGGGCCGAATGCGGCTGCTCGCCCGTGGCCGGCATGCGCTTGTGGTAGACGCCGCTGGCGTCCAGCTCCCAGGCATTGAGGTTGTCGTCCAGGTAGTTCTGCAGCGCTTCGCGGTAGACCCGCTTGGCCAGGTCCGGGTCGAGGATCGGGAAGCAGGTCTCCACGCGCCGCAGCAGGTTGCGCTCCAGCCAGTCGGCGCTGGCGCAGAACAGCTCCGGGTCGCCATCGTTGCCGAACCAGTACACCCGGCTGTGCTCGAGGAAGCGGCCGACGATCGAGCGCACCCGGATGTTCTCGGACACGCCGGGCACGCCCGGGCGCAGCGTGCAGGCGCCGCGCACGATCAGGTCGATCTGCACGCCGGCCTGCGAGGCCTCGTAGAGCGCGCGCACCACCTGCGGCTCGTTGAGGGCGTTCATCTTGGCGATGATGCGGCCGGGCCGGCCCGCGCGCGCCAGCCTCGTCTCGCGCTCGATCCGCTGCAGCACGCCCGGATGCAGGGTGAACGGCGATTGCAGCAGGCGCTTGAGCCGGATCCGCGGCGCCAGCCCGGACAATTGCTGGAACAGCAGGTGCACGTCGTTGCCGATGTCGGCGTCGGCGGTGATCAGGCTCAGGTCGGTGTAGGCGCGCGCGGTGCCGCTGTGGTAGTTGCCGGTGCCCAGGTGCACGTAGCGGCGCAGCTTGCGGCCCTCGCGGCGCACGATCAGCAGCATCTTGGCGTGGGTCTTGTAGCCGACCACGCCGTAGACCACCTGCACGCCGGCCTCCTGCAGCTTGTCGGCCAGGCCCAGGTTGGCCTCCTCGTCGAAGCGCGCGCGCAGTTCCACCACCACGGTGACGTCCTTGCCGTTGCGCGCGGCCAGCACCAGCGCGTCGACGATCGCCGAATCCTTGCCGGTGCGGTACAGGGTCTGCTTGATCGCCAGCACGTTCGGGTCGACCGCGGCCTGTCGGATCAGGTCGGTCACCGCGGTGAACGCATCGTAGGGATGGTGCAGCAGCACGTCGGACTTGGCGACGATCTCGAAGATGCCCTCGCTGTCGCGCAGCGTGCGCGGGTTGAACGGCGGGTACTTCAGTTCCGGGCGCTGGACCAGGTCGTAGACCTGGTTGACCCGGCTCAGGTTCACCGGGCCGCCGATCCGGTAGACGGCATTGTCCGGCAGCCCGAAGTTCTGCAGCAGCGTGCGCACGATCGGCTTGGGGCAGTCGTCGGCGATCTCCAGCCGCACCGCCGGCCGGTAGCCGCGGTCGACCAGTTCGTCGCGCAGCGCCAGCGCCAGGTTCTCCACTTCCTCCTCGTCCACCACCAGCTCGGAGTTGCGGGTGACGCGGAACTGGTAGGAGCCCTTCACGTCCATGCCCGGGAACAGCTCCTCGACGAACGCCGACAGCACCGAGGACAGGAACACGAAGTTCTGCTCGCCGTCGCCGGCCAGCGCCGCAGGCAGCTGGATGATGCGCGGCAGCGAGCGCGGCGCGCGCACGATCGCCAGGTGCCCGGCGCGGCCGAACGCGTCGATGCCTTCCAGCACCACCACGATGTTGAGGGTCTTGTTGAGGATCTTCGGGAACGGGTGCGCCGGATCCAGCCCGAGCGGCGACAGCACCGGCATGATCTCGTTGCGGAAGTACGCGCGCAGCCAGCGCTTCTGCCGCGCGTTCCACGAGTTGCGCCCGAGCACGCCGATGCCGGCCTCGGCCAGCGCCGGGCGCAGCACCTGGTTCCAGCAGTGGTATTGCCGCTCGACCAGCTCGGCGGCGCGGTCGTGCACCGCCGCCAGGATCGCGGCCGGGCTCAGCCCGTCCGGCGCCGGGGGCAGGCCGAATTCCTGCGCGTGGCGCACGGTGGCGGCGCGGATCTCGAAGAACTCGTCCAGGTTGGTACAGGAGATGCACAGGAACCGCAGCCGCTCCAGCAGCGGCACCTCCGGGTCCATCGCCTGCGCCAGCACGCGGAAGTTGAAGTCGAGCTGCGACAGCTCGCGGTTGAGGTACAGCGCCGGATCGCGCAGCGGATCGACGGCGATGTCGGTGGAGGGCGCGGTCTTCGTGGACTTCTTGGCGCTGGCCATCGTGCGGTTTCGGATTGGTGGAAGGGCGGCGAGACGATCCCGTCGTGCTTGCGGCTACATATCACGCCATGCGTGACAACGGCGCGCTCGGATCGCGCGGAACCACGCGCGCCGCGCCGAAGTGGCAGGAGAACGTGCTGCCGCGCCCGACCTCGCTCTCGATGTCCAGGCGCGCCTGGTGCAGGCCGAGGATGTGCTTGACGATCGACAGCCCCAGGCCGGTGCCGCCGCTCTCGCGCGAGCGGCTGCTGGAGACGCGATAGAAGCGCTCGGTCAGGCGCGGGATGTGGTGCGCGGGGATGCCGTAGCCGGTGTCGCGCACCGCCAGCACCACGCCGTCGCCCTCGCGCGCGAAGCGCACCGCCACCCGGCCGCCGGCCGGCGTGTAGCGGATCGCGTTGGTGACCAGGTTGGAGAACGCGCTGTGCAACTCCTTGTTGGAGCCGAGCAGGTCGCATTGCGCCTCGTCGACGACCTCGATCGCGTGCTTGCCCTGGCTGTGCGCCTCGGCCTCGCGCTTGAGCGTGGCCAGCATCGGCGCCATCGCCACGTGCTCCTCGCCGAGTTCCTCCTGCGATTCCAGCCGCGACAGCGTGAGCAGGTCCTCCACCAACTGCGCCATGCGCTGGCTCTGCTTGCGCATCTCCGCCAGCATCGGGCCCGAATCCGGGAAATCGTCCGGGTCGAGCATGTCCAGGTAGCCGTGCACCACGGTCAGCGGCGTGCGCAGCTCGTGCGAGACGTTGGCGACGAAATCGCGGCGCACTTGCTCCAGGCGCAGCAGCTTGCTGACGTCGCGCGCGATCAGCAGCCAGTAGTCGTCCGAATAGGGGATCAGGCGCAGGCTCAGGCGCAGGTTGGGATCGATCGGCGAGGGCGCGTCGAGCATCGGCTCGGCGTTGCGCCCGGCCGCCAGCCAGTGCGCGAGCGGCAGCGGCTGCAGGCGCTGCACCACCGGCACGCCAAGGTCGCCCGGATGGCGCAGGCCGAGCAGGCCGCGGGCGGCCTCGTTGAACCATTGCACGCGCTGGCTGTTGCGGTCCACCACCACCACCGCGTCCGGCAGGGCCGCGGCCGCGGCGCGGTAGGTGCGCAGCATCTCGACCAGCCGGCGCTTGCGCGCGCGCATCTCGGCCTGGCTGCGATACAGCAGCCGGTCCAGTTCGTTCCAGGCGCCCGTGGCGTGCGGCGGTTCCCAGCGCTGGCGCGCGGTCAGGCGCCGCAGCACCCGGCGCAGCCGCCAGTAGTGCCACACCAGCGCCGCCAGCGCGGCCAGGGCCAGCGCCATCCACACGTGATCGATCGCCCAGCCCACCAGCAGGGCGGACAGGAGCAGCAAGGCCAGGGTGCCGAGGGTCTTGAACCAGGCGGAGCGGATGTGTTCGGGCATCTAGAACGGGTTACGTACTTTGAGATGAGGTGCGTTGGCTGTCAGCGGTGCGGAGCCGGTCAAAGTACATAACACGCTCTACAACGGCGCAGGGCGGACGGAAGGGCGGTGCGTCGCCGCCCCGCGGGCATCAGGTGGCCGCGGAGAAGCGGTAGCCGGAGCCGCGCACGGTCTGCACCATGTTGTCGAGCCCGAACGGCTCCAGCGTCTTGCGCAGGCGCCGGATGTGCACGTCGATCGTGCGTTCCTCGACGTACACGCTGCCGCCCCACACGTGGTCCAGCAACTGGGTGCGCGTGTAGACGCGCTCGGGGTGGGTCATGAAGAAGTGCAGCAGGCGGTATTCGGTCGGGCCGATCGGCACCGGCGTGTCGCCGGCGAACACCCGGTGCGCGGCACCGTCGATGCGCAGCTGGCCGACGGTCACGCTGCCGTCCTCGTCGTCCTCGCGGGTGCGGCGCATGACGGCGCGGATGCGCGCCAGCAGCTCGCGCGCCGAGAACGGCTTGACCACGTAGTCGTCGACGCCGGCTTCCAGCCCGCCGACGCGGTCGTTCTCCTCGCCGCGCGCGGTCAGCATGATGATCGGCACCTCGCGGGTCAGCTGTTCCTTGCGCCAGCGCCGGGCCAGCTCCAGGCCGCTGGTGCCGGGCAGCATCCAGTCCAGCAGGATCAGGTCCGGCACCCGGTCGGCGATCGCCGTCTGCGCTTCGCGTGCGTCGCCGGCATGCACCGGCTCGAACTCGCCCTTGCGCAGAGCGAAGGCCACCATGTCGCGGATCGAGGGTTCGTCATCGACGATCAGGATGCGTTTCTGCACGCAGGACACCGTCAGTCTTTCGGATGCGTGTCAGTAGACTACGGTTTTATGACGGAAACGTGACACTCCGGGGCGGTGGCGGGACGGCTCGTCAGCGTTGGGACAGGTCCGGGTCGCGGATGCCCTGGCGGCGCATTTCCAGCACGGTCGGGGTAATCGCCGCGATCCGGGCATCCACCCGGGAGCGGGTAACGTAGTCCAGGTCGTCGCGCTTCTTCAGCGCCTGCAACTGCAACAGGGCCTGTTCGGGGCGCCCGTTCAGGAACGCCGCCTCGGCGTAGGCCTCGCTGGCCCGGGCGGTGTCGCCGGCCAGCTCGCAGGCGCGGGCGTAGGCCTGCTGGAAGGTCGGGTCCTCGCCGGACTGCCGCAACAGCGGCTCCAGGACCTGCCGGGCCCGCTGGCCGGATTCGCGGGTGGCCTGCTCGTTGAGCATGCCGGCGTAGGTCAGGGCCACGGCGCGGTTGTTCGGCAGGCGCTTGAGCAACTCGTCGAAGCGGGCATTGGCCTGCTCGTGCTGGCCGGCCCGCGACTGCGCCTCGGACAGGCCCAGTGCCAGCCACAGGTTGTCGGGGTGGGCCTCCAGCAGCGCCCCGAAGTCGTGCACCGCCTCGGCCGGCCTGCCGCCGTTGCGCAGCCGCGCCAGCGCCAGACCGTAGCGCTGCGCATCGGTCAGCCCCCGGCTCGCGCTGCGGCGGATGTCCTCGTACTCGCGGATCGCCGCCGAGGGAGTGTTGGCGCTGAGCACGCGCAGGCGCTCCTTGGCCCAGTCGAACTGGCCGCTGGCGCCGCGGTCCTGGAGGTCGAGCGGCACCCGGAACGTGGAGGGCAGCAGCGGGTTGCCCACCGCCCCGAGCGGCTCGGCCAGCGACGGGTCGGCCGGGTCGACGCGCTCCTGGCGCGTGCCGCCCGGCGTGGTGGTGGTCAGCAGCACCGTGTTCTTCTTCATCTGCTCGGCGCGGGCCTTGGCCTCGCCGATGCGGGTGAGGGTGACCGGGTGGGTCTGCAGGTAGTCGGGCGCGCTGTAGCCGCCCTGGTTGCCGCGCATCGCCAGCGACATCCGTTCGAAGAACCCGGCCATGGCATCCACGTCGTAGCCGCTGCGGGCCAGCGTGCGGATGCCGAGGCGGTCGGCCTCGGCCTCGTTGGAGCGGGTGTAGTTGATCTGGCGCTGCGCCATCAGCCCCATCGCGCTGCTGATGCTGGCCATCGTCGCATCGCCGCTGGAGCTGCCCCCGGCCTGCTGCGCGGCGATCACCGCCGCCAGCATGCCGAGCAGGATTGGGATCTGGTCGCGCTGGGCGCGCTCCACCCCGCGCAGCACGTGCTGCTGGGTGACGTGGGCGATCTCGTGCGACAGCACCGCGGCGACCTCGTCCTCGCGCTCGGCGGTGAGCACCAGCCCGGCATTGACCGCGATGTAGCCGCCCAGCGTGGCGAAGGCGTTGATCTGGCGCTCGCGCAGCATGAAGAAGGTGAACTTCTGCTGCGGTTGGTCGCTGTTGGCGCCCAGCCGGGTCCCCATCGACTGCAGCCAGTCGTCGATCAGCGGATCGTCCAGCACGTAACCGTAGTTGCGCAGCTCGGCCAGCATCATCTTGCCGTACTCGGCCTGCCGCGCCGGCGTGAGCAGCTC
This sequence comes from Pseudomonas sp. Hp2, assembly GCF_006386585.1. Classification (NCBI taxonomy): domain Bacteria; kingdom Pseudomonadati; phylum Pseudomonadota; class Gammaproteobacteria; order Pseudomonadales; family Pseudomonadaceae; genus Pseudomonas; species Pseudomonas sp. Hp2. The sequence goes on along the minus strand of NZ_VAHJ01000003.1, from coordinate 526,595 downwards.
GCCGGCCGACGAGCCGATGTCGGGCAGCCGGTTGTCCTGCGCGGGCGCAACGCCGGCCGCGATGGCCAGGGTGACGGCGGCGGCGATCGGCAGAAGACGCACACGAAGCTCCGGTCTTGGACGGCGGGAAGGGCGCGGGACGGGCCCGGATGAACCCGGGCCGATCCACAGTGTTGCGGCGGCGGCCTCGAAATTCCAGCCGGGGACTACCATATGGACCACCAAATCCACACGGAGTTTCCCGTGAGCCAAGAGACCGCCGCGGGCGCCGGCCCGCAGATCACCCTCTATTCCACCGCCGTCTGCCCGTATTGCGTGGCGGCCAAGAACTTCCTCAAGAGCAAGGGCCAGAGCTGGACCGAGGTCCGCATCGACCTGGACCCGGCCGAGCGCGAGAAGATGATCGCGCGCGCCCGGCGCACCAGCGTGCCGCAGATCTTCGTCGGCGACGTCCACGTCGGCGGCTACGACGACATGATGGCGCTGCACCGCGCCGGCAAGCTCGAACCGCTGCTGGCCGGCCAGGCCCCGGAGGCCGGCGCATGAGCGCGGACGGCAAGGAGCAGGATCGCGTCCGCGAGTTCACCGAGTTCCGCCAGCGCATGAACCAGCGCATCCTGGCCGAGCCGAACCAGGTGGTGCGTCGCTTCTTCGCGCTCGATACCCAGACCTACCAGGCCGGCGCGCTCGACGTGAAGACCAAGGAACTGCTCGGCCTGGTCGCCTCGATGGTGCTGCGCTGCGACGACTGCATCAGCTACCACGTCGCCCAGTGCAAGGAGGCCGGGGTCACGCGCGAGGAATTCTTCGAGACCTTCTCGGTCGGCCTGGTGGTCGGCGGTTCCATCGTGATCCCGCACCTGCGCCGCGCGGTGGATTTCCTCGACCAGCTCGAAAGCGGCCAGGCGGCCGCGCCGGCCGGACACGACCACGGCTGAGGCCTTCGCGCGGGCCCGGCCCGGAGAAATCGACGCGCCGTCCCCGCCCGCGCGGGGACGGCGCCGATGGCTTGGCCGGCGTTCTTCCCGGGTCCATCAGACCAAGGTCGGTTTGGGGCGCCGGAGCCGCTTCGGGCATAATTACCCGTGAAACCTCCTTGCGTCGGCGATCCGTGGTACCGGCCGGCGCGACCCCCTCTGATCGGAATCCAACACCTATGACGCAGACAATCACGGTCATCCGCGGCGATGGCATCGGCCCGGAGATCATGGATGCCACCCTGTTCGTGCTCGACGCGCTGAAGGCAGGGCTGGAGTACGAATTCGCCGATGCCGGCCTGGTCGCGCTGGAGAAGCACGGCGACCTGCTGCCGGAGGCCACCCTGGCCTCGATCGCCAAGAACAAGGTCGCGCTGAAGAGCCCGCTGACCACCCCGGTGGGCGAGGGCTTCAGCTCGATCAACGTCGCGCTGCGCCGCAAGTTCGACCTGTACGCCAACGTGCGTCCGGCCAAGTCGTTCCCGAACACCAAGTCGCGCTTCGCCGACGGCGTGGACCTGATCACCGTGCGCGAGAACACCGAAGGCGCCTACCTGAGCGAAGGCCAGACCGTGTCCGAGGACGGCGAGACCGCGTTCTCCGGTACCCGCATCACCCGCAAGGGTTCCGAGCGCATCGTGCGCTACGCCTTCGAACTGGCCAAGAACACCGGCCGCAAGAAGGTCACCGCGGTGCACAAGGCCAACATCATCAAGTCGACCTCGGGCCTGTTCCTGAAGGTCGCGCGCGAAGTCGCCGCGCAGTACCCGGACATCGAGTTCCAGGAAATGATCGTCGACAACGCCTGCATGCAGCTGGTGATGCGCCCCGAACAGTTCGACATCATCGTCACCACCAACCTGTTCGGCGACATCATCTCCGACCTGTGCGCCGGCCTGGTGGGCGGCCTGGGCCTGGCGCCGGGCGCGAACATCGGCACCGACGCGGCGATCTTCGAGGCGGTGCACGGCTCGGCCCCGGACATCGCCGGCCAGGGCAAGGCCAATCCGTGCGCGCTGCTGCTGGGCGCCGCCCAGATGCTCGACCACCTCGGCCAGCCGCAGAACGCCGAGCGCCTGCGCAACGCCATCGTCGCCACGCTGGAGGCCAAGGACTCGCTGACCCCGGACCTGGGCGGCACCGGCAACACCATGGGCTTCGCCAAGGCGATCGCCAGCCGCCTGTAAGCGCACGCGGCAGTACCCGCCGTACCGGACGGGGCGCCCCAGGGCGCCCCGTTTGCGTATGGCCGGCGGCGCCGGATCCGTGCGATTCCCGCACAGGCCCTGTGCCGGCCGGCGGCTGGTTCGCGCGTTCCGCGCTCCGCATCCTGTGCGCCTTCTTCCATCGCACAGGAGCTTGCCCATGAACGTCGCCGCACTCGGCCTGGCCAGCCTGATCGGCATGGCCGCCGTCGCCTCCGCCGAACCGTCCCATCCCACCATCCGCCACATGGCCGGCGCGCCGGCGGTCGCCTCGCTCGACCCCGCGAAGACCGCCCTGCTGGTGATCGACTTCCAGAACGAGTATTTCGACGCCGGCGCCGCGCCCGGCTTCGCCGGCGGCCGCATGGTCGTCCCCGACGGCCCCGCCGCGCTGCACCAGGCCCGCCGCCTGCTCGATTTCGCCGACGCCAACGGCATCCGCGTGATCCACGTGCAGCACGTGCTGCCGGCCGGCGCGCCGCTGTTCGCGCAGGGCAGCGCCAGCGCCGCCTTCCATCGCGACATGCAGCCGCGTGCCGGCGAGACCGTGGTGCGCAAGGGCGATGTCAGCGTGTTCGCCGGCGCATCGGCCGCCGCGCTGGACAAGGCGCTCGAGGACGCCGGCATCGACACCCTCCTTTTCGCCGGTCTGCAGACGCACGCCTGCGTGGTGGGCGCGGCGCGCGATGCCGCGGCCGCGCCGCGCGGCTACCGGGTGATCGTGTCGTCCGACGCCACCGCCAGCCGGGACCTCGAACTGGCCGGCGGCCGGCGCATCGGCCATCGCGCGCTGCACGAGGCGTCGCTGGCGCAAATCGAGGATGCGTTCGGCGACGTGATGACGACCGACGCCATCCTCGCCCTGCCGGTGCGCAGGGCCGGCGACGGCGCTTGATAAGCTCGCCGCGCCCGCGCCTGGCGGGCGCCATCGGGGATCGCCGGCCAATGGACCACTTCGCCGCATTGCGCGCATTGCGCAGCATCGTCGAGACGGGCAGCTTCACCGCCGCCGCCGAGCGCCTGGGCACCACCCATTCGGCGATGTCCCGGCAGCTGCGGCAACTGGAGGAGCACCTGCAGGTGCGGCTGCTGGACCGCAACAGCCGCCGGCTGTCCCCGACCGAGGCCGGCCGTGCCTACTACCGCGAGAGCGTGGAATTGCTGGACCGGCTGGAGGCGGCCGACAACCGGGCCCGGGCCGGCCAGGCCGAACCCGGCGGCCGGCTGCGCATCAGCGTGCCGCAGGTGGTCGCCAGCCAGGAGCTGCCGCAGTGGCTGCCGGGTTTCCTGGCCCGCTACCCGGGGGTGGCGCTGGACCTGTCCGCCGACGACCAGCTGGTCGACGTGGTCGGGGGCGGTTTCGACATGGCCCTGCGCATCGCGCCGGCGCTGCCGGACAGCCAGTTGGTCGCGCGCGAACTGGCCTGTTGCGAACGGATCCTGGTGGCGGCCCCGGCGTACCTGGCCCGCCATGGCTTGCCGCGGCAGGTGGCCGAACTGTCGCGGCACGTCCTGCTGGAGTTCAGCCCGACCGCGGCACGCGCGCCCTGGCGCCTGCAGGGCCCCCGCGCGGCCGAGGCGGTGGTCGAGACCGGCCAGCGGCTGCGGGTGGACGCGACCCCGGCCCTGCATGCGGCCGTCCTCGCCGGCATCGGCATCTCCCTGTTCACCGCGCTGACCGTGCAGGAGGACCTGCGCGCCGGGCGCCTGGTCCGGGTACTGCCGGCGTGGCACGCCGGCCATCGCCGCTATTTCGCGCTGTATCCCCATGCCCGCGCGCTGGCGCCCAAGGTGCGCGCGCTGGTCGAGTACCTGGGGACGCACTATGCCGCCCAGCAGGCCGGCCTGGCCGGGGCGCGGGCATGAAAAAGGGGCGCCCCGCGGGGCGCCCCTTCGTCGGCTTCCGCCTGGCCCGGATCAGCGCTGCTGGATCTTGGACAGCAGGCGCAGGAACTCGATGTACAGCCACACCAGCGTCACCATCAGGCCGAACGCGCCGTACCACTCCATGTGCTTCGGCGCGCCCTGCGCGACGCCGCTCTCGATGAAGTCGAAGTCCAGCACCAGGTTCAGCGCGGCGATCACCACCACGAACAGGCTGAAGCCGATGCCGATCCAGCCGGACTCGTGGATGTAGGGGATGCCGACGTTGAAGAAGCCCAGCACGATCGTCGCCAGGTAGACCAGCGCGATGCCGCCGGTGGCGGCGACCACGCCCAGCTTGAAGTTCTCGGTCGCCTTGACCAGGCCGCTGCGGTAGGCCATCAGCAGCGCGAACAGCGTGCCGAAGGTGAGCAGCACCGCCTGGAACACGATGCCGTTGAAGCGGGCCTCGTACACTGCCGAGATCGAGCCGAGGAAGAAGCCTTCCAGCAGCGCGTACAGCGGCGCGGTCACCGGCGCCCATTCCTTCTTGAAGATGGTGACCAGCGCGAACACGAGCCCGCCGATCGCGCCGCCCAGCATGTACAGCCGCGCCGAGGGCAGGGGCATGCCGTCCGGCCCGACGGTCTGGTACCAGGCGAAGGCGGCGGTCAGCAGCGCGAGGAAGAGCAGGGCGGCGGTCTTGTTGACGGTGCCGCCCAGGGTCATCGCCGCGCCGTCGCGGGTGACGACCGCGCCGCTGCCGATGTCGAGGAAGGTCGATTCCTGGAGTGCGGGATTGCCGCTGCGCATCATGTCTGTTCTCCCTGTTAGGTGCTGGCCGGCGGAGTGCCGATTCCTGCCCCGAAGCATAGCCGAAGCGACCGAATCGCGATCCGCGATTGACACGGGTCGGCGCGATTCATCAAAATAGCCGACCTTTCGAGCCTTCGGGCAAGAGAGGGTCCGTTCCGCCGGGGTATAGCGCAGTCTGGTAGCGCGCCTGCTTTGGGAGCAGGATGTCGGGGGTTCGAATCCCTCTACCCCGACCATTCCGGTTCCAGGTTGCGGAATGCGAGTCCGGTCCGGGCGCCCGTAGCTCAACTGGATAGAGCACCGGCCTTCTAAGCCGGCGGTTACAGGTTCGATTCCTGTCGGGCGCGCCATCGGCGGTCGGGCAGGGCAGGTTTTCAGTGGTGGCTGTAGCTCAGTTGGTTAGAGTACTGGATTGTGATTCCAGTTGTCGGGGGTTCGAGTCCCCTCAGCCACCCCACTGAATGCTTCCTCGATGTTTCGCCGAGGGTGTTGCAATCGAGGGAAAGCGTCCTATAATGGGCGACTCAGTTTCAGGGCCGTTAGCTCAGTTGGTAGAGCAGTTGACTCTTAATCAATAGGTCCAAGGTTCGAATCCTTGACGGCCCACCAAATCGAAAAAGGCATCCGCGCGCGGGTGCCTTTTTCTTTGCGGGTGTCCCTGCAACAATGGGCGCCGCCGCGGCCGTGCGGCCCAGCGAAAGTGGCGGAATTGGTAGACGCCCTGGATTTAGGTTCCAGTGCCGCAAGGCGTGGGGGTTCGAGTCCCCCCTTTCGCACCATCCCGACGGGGCATCGGGCCTGGTCCGCCGCTGGCAGCGGCCGCCATAATCGGCGAAACTACAAGGCTCGGCGGACTTCCGTCCGCGTTCGTCAACCCGTTTTCTTCACTACGTGCCGACCCCCGGGGGCGTCGGTGGCAGGAGTCAACATGCAAGCTTCGATCGAATCGACCGGCAATCTGGAACGCCGACTGACCTTCACCCTGCCGGAAGATCGTCTGCAGTCCCACGTCGGTGGACGCCTTGGCGAAATCGCGCGCACCGCGCGGATCAAGGGTTTCCGCCCGGGCAAGGTGCCGGCCAAGGTGATCGAGCAGCGCTTCGGCCAGCAGGTGCGCGCCGAGGCGCTCGACGGCCTGCTGCGCGAGACCTTCGACTCGGTGGTGCGCGAGCACGACCTGCGCATCGCCGGCGCGCCGCGCATCGATCGCGCCGGCGAGGGCGAGCTGGACTTCGTGGCCACGGTCGAGCTGGTGCCCGACTTCGGCGACATCGACGTCGCCAAGCTGAACGTGATCCGCCACACGGCCGAGGTCACCGAGGCCGACATCGACCAGATGATCGACAACCTGCGCCTGCAGCGCCGTACCTGGCAACCGGTCGAGCGCGGCGCGCAGGCGGGCGACCTGGTCGCGCTGGAGACCTGGTCGCAGGCCGGCGACGAGCGCCTGCCGGCCGAGGGCGTCGAGAAGGGCAGCAGCATCCTCGGCTCGGGCGTGATGTTCGACCAGATCGAGAAGGGCCTGGAAGGCCTGGCCAAGGGCGAGGAAAAGACCCTGTCGGTCGACTTCCCGGCCGATTGGCGCGTGCCGCAGCTGGCCGGCAAGACCGTCCAGGTGCACGTCAAGGCGGTCGAGGTCTCCGAGCCGGTGCTGCCGGAGGTGGACAAGGCCTTCATCAAGAGCTTCGGCGTCAAGAGCGGCGAGCTGGAACAGTTCCGCGCCGACATCCGCTCCAACCTGGAACGCGAGTTGAAGGGCGCGCTGATGAACCGCCTGCGCCGCGAGGTCGGCGAGCAGCTGATCGCCGCGTTCGCGCACGTCGAACTGCCGCCGCGCCTGGTCGAGGGCGAGGCCCGCTCGATGCTGGCCCAGCAGGTGGAGCAGATCCGCCGCAGCGGCCGCGACCCGGGCCCGGTGCCGGCCGACGCCCACCAGGGCTTCATGGACGCCGCCCGCAAGCGCGTGCTGGTCGGCCTGCTGGTCGGCGAGGTCGCCCGCCGCAACGAGCTGCGCCTGGACCCCAAGCGCGTGAGCGAGACCCTGCGCCTGATCGCCTCGACCTACGAAGAGCCGGAGCAGGTCATTGAGATGTACCGCAACGATCCCCAATTGATGGGGGGACTGCAGAGCCGCGTGATGGAAGAGCAGGTGATCGACTGGATCGCCGAGCGCGCCCAGCACACCGAGCAGGCGCTGTCGTTCCAGGAAGCCATCCGGGCCTGAGGCACGGCTGGCTTCCGCACTGGCCCGCGTCCCGGCGCGGGCTTCCCAGAAGCGGGCGCCGGCTCAGGTCGGGGCCAGAACAGGAAGACCCATGAGCATTGAGACCAAAGCCCTGAACCTGGTGCCGATGGTGGTCGAGCAGACCAGCCGCGGCGAGCGCGCGTACGACATCTATTCGCGCCTGCTGAAGGAGCGCCTGATCTTCCTGGTGGGCCCGATCGACGACCACATGGCCAACCTGGTGGTGGCGCAGCTGCTGTTCCTCGAGGCGGAGAACCCCGAGAAGGACATCAGCATCTACATCAACTCGCCGGGCGGCGTGGTCACCGCGGGCATGGCGATCTACGACACCATGCAGTACATCAAGCCCGACGTGAGCACGATCTGCGTCGGCCAGGCCGCCTCCATGGGCGCGCTGCTGCTGGCGGCGGGCGCGGCCGGCAAGCGCTACGCGCTGCCGAACTCGCGGGTGATGATCCACCAGCCGCTGGGCGGTTTCCAGGGCCAGGCGACCGACATCGACATCCACGCGCGCGAGATCCTGACCCTGCGCGCGCGCCTGAACGAGGTGCTGGCCAAGCACACCGGGCAGTCGCTGGAGACGATCGCGCGCGATACCGAGCGCGACAACTTCAAGAGCGCCGTCGACGCGCAGGCCTACGGCCTGGTCGACCAGGTGCTGGAGCGCCGCCCGGAAGAGTCGATCCAGCCCACTTGATCGGCCAAGTTCTGGAAAACACAGGAAAATCCGGCAGGGTCGGGTATGGGCTGGTGTCCTCCCGACCCTGTGCTATTCTCGAAATCGAACCCCCGTTCATCGGGTGGGGTAACTGGGTAACAGAAGCATGAGCGAAGACCGCCAAGGTCGTTCCGGCGACAGCAACAAGATTCTCTACTGCTCGTTCTGCGGCAAGAGCCAGCACGAGGTCCGCAAGCTGATTGCAGGTCCAAGCGTGTTCATCTGCGACGAGTGCGTCGAGCTCTGCAACGACATCATCCGCGAGGAGCTCGAGGAGAAGGCGCAGTCGGCGCGTTCCAGCCTGCCCAAGCCGAAGGAAATCCTCGAGGTCCTCGACCAGTACGTGATCGGCCAGCAGCGCGCCAAGCGCACGCTCGCGGTGGCCGTGTACAACCACTACAAGCGGATCGAGAGCCGGCAGAAGAACGACGACGTCGAACTGGCCAAGTCCAACATCCTGCTGGTCGGCCCGACCGGCTCGGGCAAGACGCTGCTGGCCGAGACGCTGGCGCGCCTGCTCAACGTGCCGTTCACGATCGCCGACGCGACCACGCTGACCGAGGCCGGCTACGTCGGCGAGGACGTGGAGAACATCATCCAGAAGCTGCTGCAGAAGTGCGACTACGACGTCGAGAAGGCGCAGCAGGGCATCGTCTACATCGACGAGATCGACAAGATCTCGCGCAAGAGCGAGAACCCGTCGATCACCCGCGACGTGTCCGGCGAGGGCGTGCAGCAGGCGCTGCTGAAGCTGATCGAGGGCACGGTGGCCTCGGTGCCGCCGCAGGGCGGGCGCAAGCATCCGCAGCAGGAGTTCCTGCAGGTCGACACCAAGAACATCCTGTTCATCTGCGGCGGCGCGTTCGCCGGCCTGGACAAGGTGATCCAGCAGCGCTCGACCGAGGCCGGCGGCATCGGCTTCGGCGCCAAGGTGAAGAGCAGCGAGCGCAAGCAGGAAGTGGGCAAGGTGCTGGCCGAGGTCGAGCCGGAGGACCTGATCAAGTTCGGCCTGATCCCCGAGTTCGTCGGCCGCCTGCCGGTGGTCGCCACGCTCGAGGAGCTCGACGAGCCGGCGCTGATCAAGATCCTCACCGAGCCGAAGAACGCCATCACCAAGCAGTTCAAGAAGCTGTTCGAGATGGAGGGCGTGGAGCTGGAGTTCCGCCCCGACGCGCTGTCGGCCATCGCCAAGAAGGCGCTCAAGCGCAAGACCGGCGCGCGCGGCCTGCGCACCATCGTCGAGTCGGTGCTGCTGGACACGATGTACGAGCTGCCGTCGCAGGAGAACGTCGGCAAGGTCGTGGTCGACGAGTCGGTGATCGAGAACAAGTCCGAGCCCTACCTGATCTACCAGAACCCGCCGGTGCCGGCCAAGGCCGCTTCCGGCGACTGAAGCCCCTGTTAAGGATTGTCGCCGCCTCGTAACCCGTTGAGCGGAAAAGACATTCCAACGACTACTTGCAAGCCCTCGCCGATGGCCCCATAACGGGGCCATCGGCTTTTTTGTGAGTCCCTCGCAAGAGCCCGGCACGGCCCCGTGCCGGGTCTTTTCTGGGAGCCCCTTCACAAGGGCGGCGCGCATTCAGGTGCGCGGACCCCCTTAGTCGTTGCCCCGCATTCCCCCTCTTCCGGAGCCCCTCATGGCCCAGGCCCAAACCGAAGTACTCGACCTGCCGGTGCTGCCACTGCGCGACGTGGTGGTGTTCCCGCACATGGTCATCCCGTTGTTCGTCGGCCGAGACAAGTCGATGCGCGCGCTCGAGCAGGCGATGGAGGCGGACAAGCGCATCCTGCTGGTGGCGCAGAAGTCCGCCGAGACCGACGACCCCGTCGCCGGCGACCTGTACGAGGTCGGCACGCTCGCGCAGGTGCTGCAGCTGCTCAAGCTGCCGGACGGCACCATCAAGGTGCTGGTCGAGGGCCTGACCCGGGTGCGCGTGGACAAGGTGGTCGAGCGCGACGGCGCGCTGCAGGGCCGCGGCACCGAGATCGCCTCCGTCGACACGCGCGAGCCGCGCGAGGTCGAGGCGATCGCGCGCTCGCTGATGTCGCTGTTCGAGCAGTACGTCAAGACCAACCGCAAGCTGCCGCCGGAGCTGCTGCAGACCCTGGCCGGCATCGACGAACCGCGCCGGCTGGCCGACACCATCGCCGCGCACATCGGCGTGCGCCTGGCCGACAAGCAGCGCCTGCTGGAGACCACCGACGTCGGCGAGCGGCTCGAACTGCTGGTCGGCCTGGTCGACGGCGAGATCGACGTGCAGCAGCTGGAGAAGCGCATCCGCGGCCGGGTCAAGTCGCAGATGGAGAAGAGCCAGCGCGAGTACTACCTCAACGAGCAGATGAAGGCGATCCAGAAGGAACTGGGCGACCTCGACGACGCGCCTGGCGAACTGGAGGAGCTCGCCCGCAAGGTCGCCGAGGCCGGCATGCCCAAGGCGGTGGAGACCAAGGCCAAGAACGAGCTCAACAAGCTCAAGCAGATGTCGCCGATGTCGGCCGAGGCCGCCGTGGTGCGCAACTACCTCGACTGGCTGCTCGGCGTGCCGTGGAAGAAGCGCACCAAGGTGCGCAAGGACCTCAAGGTCGCCCAGGAGACGCTGGACGCCGACCACTACGGCCTGGAGAAGGTCAAGGAGCGCATCCTCGAATACCTCGCCGTGCAGTCGCGGGTGAAGAACATGAAGGGGCCGATCCTGTGCCTGGTGGGCCCGCCCGGCGTGGGCAAGACCTCGCTCGGCCAGTCGATCGCCAAGGCGACCAACCGCAAGTTCGTGCGCATGTCGCTCGGCGGCGTGCGCGACGAGGCCGAGATCCGCGGCCATCGCCGCACCTACGTCGGCTCGATGCCGGGCCGCATCGTGCAGAACCTCAACAAGGTCGGCAGCAAGAATCCGCTGTTCGTGCTCGACGAGATCGACAAGATGTCGATGGACTTCCGCGGCGATCCGTCCTCGGCGCTGCTGGAGGTGCTCGACCCCGAGCAGAACAACGCCTTCAACGACCACTACCTGGAAGTCGACCTCGACCTGTCCGAAGTGATGTTCGTGGCGACCTCGAACTCGCTGAACATCCCCGGTCCGCTGCTGGACCGCATGGAGGTGATCCGCATCCCCGGCTACACCGAGGACGAGAAGCTCAACATCGCCGCGCGCTACCTGGTGCCCAAGCAACTGAAGGCCAACGGCCTGAAGCCCGAGGAACTGGCGATCGAGGAAGACGCGATCCGCGACATCGTGCGCTACTACACGCGCGAGTCGGGCGTGCGCAACCTGGAGCGCGAGGTCGCCAAGATCTGCCGCAAGGTGGTCAAGGAGATCGCCCTGGCCGGCCCGCAACCGGCCAGGAAGCCGGCCAGGAAGAGCGCGAAGAAGCAGGCGGCGCTGGTCGTCGTCGACGGGGCCAACCTCGACAAGTACCTGGGCGTGCGCCGCTTCGACTTCGGCCGCGCGGAAGAGCAGAACGAGATCGGCCTGGTCACGGGCCTGGCGTGGACGGAGGTCGGCGGCGACCTGCTGCAGATCGAGTCCACGCTGGTGCCGGGCAAGGGCCAGCTGATCCTGACCGGCCAGCTGGGCAACGTGATGAAGGAGTCCGCGTCGGCGGCGCTGTCGGTGGTGCGCTCGCGCGCCGAGCGGCTCGGCATCGACGTCGACTTCCTGCAGAAGCACGACGTGCACGTGCACGTGCCGGACGGCGCCACGCCGAAGGACGGCCCGAGCGCCGGCATCGCGATGGTGACGTCGCTGGTCTCGGTGCTGACCAAGGTGCCGGTGAAGGCCGACGTGGCGATGACCGGCGAGATCACCCTGCGCGGCCGGGTGTCGGCGATCGGCGGGTTGAAGGAGAAGCTGCTGGCCGCGCTGCGCGGCGGCATCCATACCGTGCTGATCCCGGACGAGAACCGCAAGGACCTGGCCGACATCCCGGCGAACGTGACCCGCGACCTGCGGATCATCCCCGTGAAGTGGATCGACGAGGTGCTGGACCTGGCCCTGGAGACGCCGCTGAAGCCGAAGCGCATCAAGGAAAAGGCGCGCAAGGCCACCGGCGGCGTCGCGGTGAGGCGCAAGTCCAAGCCGTCGCAATCGACCCGCGTCAAGCACTGATCGCGCGCGCTGACAAGTCCCGAAAAGCAGCCAAAACCCGCGCCGTTATTGGGTTTTGGCTTGCTTGTGCCTGACCCCGCTGGTATAAAAGCACGACTCGCGAGGGCGGTATCTGCTGCGTTCGTCGATTAAGAATGTTGTCGGATTTCACTGTTCGTCGTGACAGGAAGGCCGATTCTCGATTCCGCGGTACTGACCGCAACAGGAGTTCAAAAGAATGAATAAAACCGAATTGATCGACGGCGTCGCCGCCGCTGCTGACCTGTCCAAGGCCGAAGCCGGTCGCGCCGTCGACGCGGTCGTGAGCGAAATCACCAAGGCGCTCAAGAAGGGCGACAGCGTGACGCTGGTGGGCTTCGGTACCTTCCAGGTCCGCGAGCGCGCCGAGCGCACGGGCCGCAACCCGAAGACGGGCGACTCCATCAAGATCGCCGCTTCGAAAAATCCTTCCTTCAAGGCTGGCAAAGCGCTGAAGGATGCCGTAAACTAGTCGACTCGCTAGGGTGCTTAGCTCAGCGGTAGAGCGTCTCCCTTACAAGGAGAGGGTCGGGGGTTCGAAACCCTCAGCACCCACCAAGGCACCAGCAGCAAGGTTTCAAGCGCGGAGCGGTAGTTCAGCTGGTTAGAATGCTGGCCTGTCACGCCGGAGGTCGCGGGTTCGAGTCCCGTCCGCTCCGCCAGTAGCATGAAGCCCCTGAGAGATCGGGGGCTTCGCTTTCTCCGAAGGCCACGGCCTTCGGCGGAGGCAACGGTTTTCGAAAAATGGAGCGGTAGTTCAGCTGGTTAGAATGCTGGCCTGTCACGCCGGAGGTCGCGGGTTCGAGTCCCGTCCGCTCCGCCATTCGAATCGTCAACCCCCGGCAGCGATGCCGGGGGTTTTTTGTTGGCGAAGACCCCGGCCCGCCCACCGGCGCCGCTGGGTGCGGCGCACGGAAGCGGGTTAAACTGCACGGCTCGCCATCAGGCTCGATACCCCATGCTGCAGAAACTCCGCGACAAGACCTCTGGCTGGATCGCCACGGCCATCCTGGGGCTGCTGATGATCCCGTTCCTGTTCGTCATCGACAACAGCTATCTCGGGGGCGTCGGCGCAGGCAACGTGGCCAAGGTGCAGGCGCCGCCGACCTGGTGGCACTCGGCGCCGTCGTGGTGGCCGGTCTCGATGCTCTGGCAACACCACGAGATCAGCACGCAGGACTTCCGCACGCGCTTCGAACAGGTGCGCATGCAGCAGCGGCAGCAGCTGGGCGACAACTTCGACCCGCGCGAGTTCGAGTCGCAGGAAAACAAGCTCAGGGTGCTCGACCAGATGATCGACGAGCAGGTGGTGCGCCTGGCCGCGGAGAACGCGGGCATCGTGGTCGGCAACGACGCGGTGCGCGACTACATCGCCAGCATCCCGGCGTTCCAGGTCGACGGCAAGTTCAATCCCGACCAGTACCGCATGGCGCTGGCGCAGGGGACGCCGCCGCGCACGCCGATGCAGTTCGACGCGCTGGTGCGCGACGGCCTGCAGCAATCGGTGATCCCGGACGCGATCATGGGATCGTCGTTCGTCACCAAGGCGGAGTCGGAGCGGATCCTCAAGCTGCTGGGCGAGACGCGCGACGTCGAGCTGGCGACGCTGCCGCCGCCGGCCGCGGACACCTCGCCGGTGAGCGATGCGCAGGCCAAGCAGTGGTACGAATCGCACGCCGCCGACTTCCGCCAGCCGGAGACGGTGACGATCGAGTACGTCGAACTCAATGCCGCCAACATGCCGCCGGTGCAGCCGGCCGACGAGGCGACGCTGCGCAAGCGCTACGAGGACGAGAAGGCGCGTTTCGTCGAGCCGGAACAGCGCCTGGCTTCGCACATCCTGATCAGCGCGGGCGGCGACGCGGCGGCGCAGAAGGCGGCCGAGGCCAAGGCGGCCAAGCTGGCGGAAGAGGCCAGGCAGCCGAATGCCGACTTCGCCGCGCTGGCCAAGGCCAATTCCGAAGACCCCGGTTCGAAGGACGCCGGCGGCGACCTCGGCTGGGTCGAGAAGGGCGTGATGGTCAAGCCGTTCGAAGATGCGTTGTTCGCGATGAAGCCGGGCGAGGTGGTCGGCCCGATCAAGAGCGAGTTCGGCTATCACGTGATCAAGCTGCGCGAGGTCAAGGGCGGCCAGGGCAAGTCGTTCGAGCAGGTGCGCGACCAGCTCGCGGCCGAGCAGCTCAAGAGCGACGCGGACAAGCAGTTCTCCGACCTCAGCGGCAAGCTGGTGGACCAGGTGTACAAGAACCCGACCGAGCTGGCTTCGGCCGCGAAGGAACTGGGGCTGTCGGTGCAGACGCTGGGACCGTTCTCGCGCAACGATGCCACCGGCATCGCGGCGAACCCGAACGTGCAGCGTGCGGCCTTCTCCGAGAGCCTGATCCAGGACGGCACGGTCAGCGACCCGATCGAGATCGGCCCGAACCACAGCGTGATGCTGCGCGTATCGGCGCATACGCCGGAGCAGGCGCTGCCGCTGGACAAGGTCCGCGATCGCGTGATCGCCGCGGTGCGGGCCGACCGCACCGAGCAGGCCGCCGCGAAAGTCGCCGATGCGTTGCTGGCGCGCCTGCAGAAGGGCGAGACGCTGCAGGCGGTGGCCGCGGCCGAGAAGCTGCAGGTCAACCCGCTCCCGGGCCTGCCGCGGACCGCGCCGATCCCGACGCCGGCGGCGAACCGCGCGATCTTCAGCGCACCGGTCCCGGCCGAGGGCAAGCCGTCGGTCGGCAAGCTGGATCTCGGCGATGGCCGTTTCGCGCTGTTCGCGGTCACCAAGGTGACGCCGGGCGACCTGGCGCAGATCCCGCCGGAACAGCAGGCGGCGTTGCGCGAGCAGCTCGGCCAGATCGAGGGCAATGCCGCCGCGCGCGCCTACGTGGAGGCGATGCGCAAGCACCTGAAGGTGCAGATCCAGGAGTCGCAGCTGTAATCGCGGCCCTCCTCCGCGAGCGCAAGAAAGCCCGGCAATGCCGGGCTTTTTTGTCGGGGCGGAACGGTTGTGCCGGGCGCGCGGAGGGCAGGGCTTGCCGACGCGGGTGCGGCGGGGCCGCGGGCGCGTCAGCGGACGTCGTCGAACGCGAGCACCATGCCGGGCTTGAGCACGCTGTCCTGGCGCAGGCCGTTGCTGGACAGCAGGGCCTTGACGGTGATGCCGTAGCGCCGGGCGATGGTCCAGGCCGACTCGCCCGAACGGACGGTGTGGGTGCGGCGCGCGCTGCGGCGGGGCGCGGGCTTGCCGGTCGCTTCCGGCGCGGGGCCGCTGTCCGCGGCGGCGACCGTGCGGGCCTCGTCGGCGGCCGCCGGCTCCGGTGCCGGCCCGGCCACCGCGACGGTTGCGCTCGCCTCGGTACGCGGGGCCAATACGGAACGCGGGACATCGCTGCTGCGGGCCTGGCCCAGCGCCGGGTTGAGCCTGCCGACCATGTCGGTCTGCAGCGCGTTGCGATGCGCCCAGCCCTGCAGGCTGGTTCCGGCTGGCAGGGTGTGCTCGTCGAGGATCGGGACCTCGCGGTCGAGCCCGGCCATCAGGCTGCCGCGGGCCTGGGCGTGGTCGAGCACGCAGGCCAGGGCATGGACCTTCTCCACGTAGGCATAGCTGGTCGGCGACAGGCCCGGCAGCGCATCGGGCCGGGCGTTCTGGGCGTTCATGCCGGCCCGTCGCATCGCCTGGAGGATGCGGTACTCGCCGGCGTTGTAGGCCATCATCGTCAGCCGCCAGTCGCCGCCGAACATGCCGTAGAGCGTCTTGAGGTAGCGGACGGCCGCGGCGGTCGAATCCACGGCCGACAGCCTGCCGTCGTAGCGCTTGCCGACCGGCACCTTGTGGTTGCGCGCGGTGGCGCTGATGAACTGCCACAGGCCGGCCGGGCCGCTGCCGCTGCGCGCGCCCGGACGGTAGCCGCTCTCGATGAACGGGATCAGCGCGAACTCGGTCGGCAAGCCGGCGGTGCGCAGTTCGTCGACCACGTAGCCGAACAGCGGCAGTACGTCCTGGTCCTCGTCGGCCAGCTGCGCGGGAGCCTTGGCGAAATGCGCCTCCCAGCGCGGGCTGCTGGCCTCGGCGTCGCAGCCCGGATCGGCGCGACCGGCCAGGAAGGCGTCGAAGATCTGCCGTCCGTTGCGCGAGGTGGCCTCGGTCGCGGAGAGCAGGCTTCCGGCGGCGGCCGGCGCGGGCGATGCCGCTGCGGCGAGGCTGCCTGGCGGGGTCGCTTCCTGCGCGCGCGCGCCCTGGATGGACAGTGCGGCCGGGAGCCCGGCCAGCACCGCCAGCAGCAAGCGCTTCATGCGCGGAAGTCGTCTTTCCAGCGCCGCAATTCGGCGAACACTTCCACCTCGTCGCGGGGCTCGCGGCCCAGGCGGCCGGCGACGGCATGGCGGATCTCCGCGGCCTGCGTGCGCAGGAACGGATTGGTGGCCAGTTCACTCTCGAGCGAAATCGGCAGGGTAGGACGGGCTGCGTGACGCATGGCCTGGGCTTCCTGTTGACGGCGCTGCAAGGCAGCGTTGGACGGATCCACCTGCAACGCGAATCGCGCGTTCGACAAGGTGTATTCATGGCCGCAGCAGACCTGGGTGGTGCCGGGCAGCGCGGCGAGACGCTTGAGCGAGGCAAGCATCTGCGACGGCGTACCTTCGAACATCCGCCCACAGCCCAGGCTGAACAAGGTGTCGCCGCTGAACAGCACGCCCTCGCCGAAATAGGCCACATGGGTGCGGGTATGGCCCGGGACCTCGATCACCCTGAATGCGCGCCCGGCCACGTCCACGGCTTCTCCGTCGGCCACGGCCCGGTAGGGAAAGTCCAGGCGCTCGTCGCGAGGGGCGAACACCGGCAGGTGCGGCCAGCGGTCGAGCAGGTCGCGGACGCCGCCGACATGGTCGCCATGGTGGTGGGTGACCAGGATGGCGGCCGGTTCCAGGCCCCGGGCGGCGGCCTCCAGGACCGGGCCCGCCTGTCCCGGGTCGACCATCACGGCGGTTCCGTCGCCGGCGGCCAGCGCCCAGACGTAGTTGTCCTCGAATGCGGGCAGGGCGGTCAGTCGCATAGAATTGGGACCATGCCTGCCGCTCCGATCCTCCGTCAAGCCGGCGTCTCATCCTGGTTTGAAACGGGGGCGGGGCGCGCGTTGCTGCGCTTGGAGCAGCACTGGGCGCTGGAGGCTCTGCGGCACCGGCCTTCCCAGCCCTGGCTCTGGCTGTCGGCGATACCCGCCGGCCTGCCGGAAGGGAGCGCATTGCAGGGCCGGGGCCTGCGGCTGTTCCGGCACGGCGCCGGCTACGCGGGCGAGCTGCAGTGCGGGCTGCCGCTGCCGATTCCCTCCGAGAGCCTGCAGGCGATCGTCGTGCAGCACGCGGTGGCCGGGGACATCGACGCGTTCGTGGAGGAGTGCGCACGGGTGCTGGCGCCCGGTGGCCGGCTCTGGCTGTTCGCGCTCAATCCGCTCAGCCCGTACCGCTTGCGCTGGCGGCGGCACGTCCCCAGCCCGCCGCGCCCGGAATGGTGGCGGCGCTCGATCCAGCGCGCGCGCCTGCATTGCTCGATGACGCCCTGCTACCTCGGCCCGGCCTGGAACCCGGGCGACGGCGGCGAAGGGCACGCCGGACGCGGCCCCTGGCGCGCGGTCTGCGTGTTCGAGGCGGAGAAACGCGCGATCGCCCCGAACGGGCCGATCCCGGCCAAGGTGCGCTGGCAGCGCCCGGTGGCGACGATCTGAACATTCCTGGAGTCCGATGAAGTCGATAGAAATCCATACCGACGGTTCCTGCCTGGGCAATCCCGGGCCGGGTGGCTGGGCGGCGCTGCTGCGCTACAAGGGCCACGAAAAGGAACTGGTGGGCGGCGAGGCCAACACCACCAACAACCGCATGGAACTGATGGCGGCGATCATGGCGCTGGAGACGCTGAGCGAGCCCTGCCGGATCGTCCTGCACACCGATTCGCAGTACGTCAGGCAAGGCATCACCGAGTGGATGACGGGCTGGTTGCGGCGGCAGTGGAAGACAGCCGGCGGCGAGCCGGTCAAGAACCGCGAGCTGTGGGAGCGCCTGCATGCCGCGACCCAGCGCCACAGCATCGAGTGGCGCTGGGTGAAGGGCCACAACGGCGATCCGGACAACGAGCGCGTGGACCTGCTGGCGCGCAACCAGGCCATCGCCATGCGCGGCGGCGTGGCCACCTACTGAGGAACACATGCGTCAGATCATTCTCGATACCGAAACCACCGGCCTGGAATGGCGCAAGGGCAACCGCATCGTCGAAATCGGCTGCGTGGAGTACCTGGAGCGCCGCCCGACCGGGCACAACTTCCACCGCTACATCCGTCCGGACCGCGAGTTCGAGGCCGGCGCGCAGGAAGTCACCGGCCTGACCCTGGACTTCCTCGCCGACAAGCCGCCGTTCGAGGAAATCGCGGAGGAATTCCTCGCCTACATCGACGGCGCCGAGCTGATCATCCACAACGCCGCGTTCGACCTGGGCTTCCTCGATTACGAGCTGTCCCTGCTCGGCGAGCGCTACGGCAAGATCACCGACCGCTGCACGGTGGTGGACACGCTGCTGCTGGCGCGCGAGAAGTTCCCCGGCCAGCGCAACTCGCTGGACGCGCTGTGCAAGCGCCTGGGCGTGGACAACTCGCATCGCCAGCTGCACGGCGCCTTGCTGGACGCGCAGATCCTGGGCGATGTCTACATCGCGCTGACCTCGGGCCAGGAAGAGATCGGTTTCGGCCTGGCCGAGGAAGCGCAGGCGGGCATCGGGGCGGACCTGGCCGCATTCGATGCGGCCATGCTGCTGCCGCGCCCGCGGGTGGTCGCCACCGCGTCGGAGCTGGAGGCGCACGAAGCGCGGCTGGAGCGCCTGCGCAAGAAGGCGGGGCGCGCGCTGTGGGAGGACCCGGTACCGGCGGCGGAGGCCGCGGTCGAGGCCTGACCCCGGTCCCGCGGCGGCGGGCGCGTCAGTGGCAGCGCACCAGCACCGCGGTGACGTTGTCCGAACCGCCGCCATCCAGCGCCGCGGCGACCAGGGCATCCACGCATTCCTGCGCGCTGCAGTCGAGCGCGGCGAGGGTCCGGGCGATGCCGCCGTCGTCCACTTCCTCGGTGAGGCCGTCGCTGCACAACAGCAGTTGCATGCCCGGCTTCAGCTCGCCGGTCATGGTCGCCACGTTCAGGTGTGCGGGATCGGTCACGCCCAGCGCCTGCGTGACCACGCTGCGATGCGGGTGCGCGCGCGCCTGCTCGGTGGTCAAGGCGCCCTGGGCCACCAGTTCCTGCACGTAGCTGTGGTCCTGGCTGAGCTGGGCGAGGCGGCCGTCGCGCCACAGGTAGGCGCGGCTGTCGCCGACCCAGGCCACTTCGAAACGGTTGCCCAGCACGCGCGCGGCCACCACGGTGGTGCCCATCGGCAGGCTGTCGTTGCGCCGGCGCGAGGTGCGGATGATCTCCTCGTCGGCGATGCGGATGGCCTGCGCGAGCGGGGCGCCGCCGCGCACTTCGCGGACGATGGTCTCGCGCGCCAGCGCGCTGGCGACCTCGCCGCAGGCGTGGCCGCCCATGCCGTCGGCGACCAGCCACAATCCCAGTTCGATGTCGCCGTAGTACGTGTCCTCGTTGAGTTCGCGGCGCAGGCCGACGTGGCTGAGGTGTCCGAATTCGAGCATGGGATCCGTGGAGCGGGGCGCGCAGGCCGGGGGAGGGGGCATGATCGCGGCCGCCGGCGCATCCGGCAACCGCCGGGCCTGGCGGGCCGGTTCGCTGGCGCGTGCGCATGGCGGCGCTTGTCGGGACCGTCGCGGCCCCGTATCATGCACGGCCCCGGTCCGCCGGGGTCCACCGGGAAGGTGGCAGAGTGGTTGAATGTACCTGACTCGAAATCAGGCAGGCGTTTATAGCGCCTCGGGGGTTCGAATCCCCCCCTTCCCGCCAGATCGAAGCGAAAGCCCGCGCATCGTCGCGGGCTTTTCGTTTTTGCGCTGATGGAATTGTGGGAGGGACCCCAGTCCCGACAGGGCCTGCCCCGAAAAGCGTCGGGACCGAAGTCCGTCCCCGGACGCGCCAATCGCCACAAAAGAGCCGTCCGCATTTGACAGGCGCATGCCCAGCTGCGAACGTGGCGGCCACGTCAGGGGAGTCCCGCCCAGGGGACTGAGAGGCTGACAGGGCGGGCCGATGGCCTTCCCGGCGACGCGACCCTTCGAACCTGACCCAGTTGATACTGGCGTAGGAAGACCGAAGTGCGCGCCGCCGGCCTAGCGACGGATGCCGCTCTTTCGGGCCGATCCGGCCCTCCCATGCGTTCGCGCGCGGTGGCCGTCGGCCGCCTTTCTGCTCAAGTGCTGCCTGGGTCTCGTCAGGTCAACTTGAGGAGACGCCATGAGCCAGAACGCTTCCGCCCCGCCGCGCATCACAACCGGCGGCTTGCCCGCCTCGCGCAAGATCCACCTGCCCGGGACGCGCCACGACATCCGCGTGCCGATGCGGCAGATCCACCTCGACGGCGAGCCGCCGTTGAACGTCTACGACAGTTCCGGGCCGTACACCGACCAGGCGCTGGCGGGGACGCTGGACATCGCGCGCGGCCTGCCCGAGGTGCGGGGCGCCTGGCAGCGCCTGCGCGGCGACGCGGAGCCCTACGCCGGCCGCGCGGTGATGCCAGTCGACAACGGCTTCGCCGAGGGCGTGCCGGCGTTCCCGCGGGCGCGCGCGCCGCTGCGCGCCAGCGGCGGACGCGCGATCACCCAGCTGGCCTACGCGCGCGCCGGCATCGTCACGCCGGAAATGGAATACGTGGCGATCCGCGAGAACCTCGGGCGCGCGGCGGCGCGCGGCGCGCGCGATGGCGAGGACTTCGGCGCCTCGATCCCCGACGTGGTGACGCCGGAGTTCGTGCGCGACGAGATCGCCGCGGGCCGGGCGATCATCCCGGCCAACATCAACCACCCGGAACTGGAGCCGATGGTCATCGGCCGCAACTTCCTGGTGAAGATCAACGCCAACATCGGCAACTCCGCGGTCGCCTCCTCGATGGAGGAGGAAGTGGAGAAGATGGTCTGGGCGATCCGCTGGGGCGCGGACACGGTGATGGACCTGTCCACCGGCCGCAACATCCACAACATCCGCGAATGGATCCTGCGCAACGCGCCGGTGCCGATCGGCACGGTGCCGCTGTACCAAGCGCTGGAGAAGGTCGGCGGCGTCGCCGAGGACCTGAGCTGGGAACTGTTCCGCGACACGCTGGTCGAGCAGGCCGAGCAGGGCGTGGACTACTTCACGATCCATGCCGGGGTGCGCCTGGCCCATATCCCGCTGACCGCGAACCGGGTCACCGGCATCGTCAGCCGCGGCGGCTCGATCATGGCCAAGTGGTGCCTGCACCACCATCGCGAGAACTTCCTCTACGAACGCTTCGAGGACATCTGCGAGATCATGCGCGCCTACGACGTGTCGTTCTCGCTCGGCGACGGGCTGCGGCCCGGTTCGATCGCCGACGCCAACGACGCGGCGCAGTTCGCCGAGCTGCACACGCTGGGCGAATTGACCAGGATCGCCTGGGCGAAGGACTGCCAGGTGATGGTGGAAGGCCCGGGCCACGTGCCGATGCACAAGATCAAGGCCAACATGGACGAGCAGCTGCGGCACTGCCACGAGGCGCCGTTCTACACGCTCGGGCCGCTGACCACCGACATCGCGCCGGGCTACGACCACATCACCAGCGCGATCGGCGCGGCGATGATCGGCTGGTTCGGCACGGCGATGCTGTGCTACGTCACGCCCAAGGAACACCTGGGCCTGCCGGACCGCGACGACGTCAAGACCGGCGTGATCGCCTACAAGCTGGCCGCGCACGCGGCGGACCTCGCCAAGGGGCATCCGGCCGCGCGCGCGCGCGACGATGCGCTGTCGCGCGCGCGCTTCGAGTTCCGCTGGGAGGACCAGTTCAACCTCTCGCTGGACCCGGATACCGCGCGCGCTTTCCACGACGAAACCTTGCCGAAGCAGGCGCACAAGCTGGCGCACTTCTGCTCGATGTGCGGGCCGAAGTTCTGTTCGATGCGGATCAGCCACGACATCCGCGCCGAGGCGCAGCGCCAGGACGGCATGGCGCGGATGGCCGAGAAGTTCCGCGCCGACGGCGAGCTGTACGTGCCGCTGGAGAAGGCGCGGTGAGCGTCTCCGTGCTGGGCGCCGGCGTGACCGGCCTGTGCGTGGCGACCGCGCTGGCCGAGGCCGGCTTCGCGGTCGAGGTGGTCGCGCCCGAACTGGGCGTGCCGGCGGCCTCGCATTGGGCCGGCGGAATGCTGGCGCCGTTCTGCGAGGGCGAATGCGCGCCGGCGCGGGTCGTGCGCGACGGACGGCGGGCCGCGGCCTGGTGGGCCGCACGCGGCATCGAGGTGGTCCGGCGCGGCACGCTGGTGCTGGCGGCCCCGCGCGACGCCGGCGAGCTGGATCGGTTCGCGCGCGCCACCGAAGGCCATGCCTGGGTGGCGCCGGGCGAGCTGGAACCGGACCTGCGCGGGCGCTTCAGCCGCGCGCTGTTCTATGCCGAGGAGGCGCATCTCGATCCGCGCCGGGCGTTGGCGACGCTGGCGCAGGCGCTGCGCGCGCGCGGCGTGCGCTTCCGGGCGCGGGAGGCGTGCGGGCGGATCGTGGACTGCCGCGGCGCGTGGGCGCGCGCCGAACTGCCCGGCCTGCGCGCGGTGCGTGGCGAGATGCTGTACGTGCATGCGCCGGAAGTGTCGCTGAGCCGTCCGCTGCGGCTGCTGCACCCGCGCTTTCCCTGCTACATCGTGCCGCGCGGCGACGACCGCTACATGATCGGCGCGACGATGCTGGAGAGCGACGACGACGGCCCGATCACCGCGCGCGCGGCGATGGAGCTGCTGTCGGCGGCGTGGACGGTGCATCCCGGCTTCGCCGAGGCGCGCATCGTGGAGACCGGCGCCGGGCTGCGCCCGGCGTTCGCCGACAACCTGCCGGGCATCCGCCGCGACGGCGCGCGCCTGCACGTCAACGGCATGTATCGCCACGGCTTCCTGATGGCGCCGGCGCTGGCCGGCGAGGTGGTGGAACTTCTGCGAGAGGAGAGGGGATCGTGCTTGTCGAATTGAACGGCCGCCCGCTGCGCACCGATGCGGACACGCTGGCGGCGCTGCTGGCGGAACAGGGCGTGGCGGGCGACGTGGTGGCCACCGCGCTCGATGGCCGCTTCGTGCCGCGCTCGCAGCGCGAGGCGACGAGGCTGCGCGAGGGCGCCAGGATCGAAGTGCTCGCGCCGATGCAGGGGGGCTAGGCGATGTTCTACGAGGTGGAGCTGGCGTCCAGGCTGATGCTGGGTACCGCGCGTTATCCCTCGCCGGCGGTGCTGGCCGCGGCGGTCGAGGCCAGCGGCGCGCAGGTCGTCACCGTGTCGCTGCGGCGCGAAGGCCGCGGCGGCGAGGCGTTCCGCGCATGGCTGGCCGGGCTCGGGCGGCGCGTGCTGCCCAACACGGCCGGCTGCCACGGCGTGCGCGAGGCGGTGACGACCGCGCAGATGGCGCGCGAGGTGTTCGGCACGGACTGGATCAAGCTGGAGGTGATCGGCCATGCCGATACGCTGCAGCCCGACCCGTTCGCGCTGGTGGAGGCGGCGCGGATCCTGGCGGGCGAGGGATTCGAGGTGTTTCCCTACACCACCGAGGACCTGGTCGTGGCCGAGCGGTTGCTGGACGCGGGCTGTCGCGTGTTGATGCCATGGGGCGCGCCGATCGGGTCCGGGCAGGGGCTGCGCAATCCCGACGCGTTGCGCGCGCTGCGCGCGCAGTTCCCGGAGGTGCCGATGGTGATCGATGCCGGCATCGGCACGCCGTCGCAGGCGGCGCAGGCGATGGAGCTCGGGTTCGATGCGGTGCTGCTCAATACCGCGGTGGCGCAGGCGCGCGATCCGGTGGCGATGGCGCGCGCGTTCGCGCTGGCGGTGGAGGCCGGCCGCGCCGCGTACCTGGCCGGGCCGATGCCGCGCCGGGACATGGCGCAGGCGTCCACGCCGGTGTTCGGCATGGCGCGGTTGGGCGAGCCATGAAGACGGCGATGCCTTGCTTCTATCCCATCGTCGGCAGCGCCGCGCTGTTGGAGCGGCTGGTCCCGCTCGGGGTCCGGCTGGTGCAGTTGCGCGCCAAGGACCTGCCGCCACGGGCATTGCGCGAGCAGGCGCTGCGGGCGCGGGATTGCTGCCGCCGGCACGGCGCGCGCCTGGTGCTCAACGACCATTGGCAACTGGCGCTCGAGCTCGGCATCGACTTCGTGCACCTGGGCCAGGAAGACCTCGACCAGGCCGACCTGCCGGCATTGCGGCGCGCCGGCGTTCGCTATGGCCTGTCCACGCACGACGAGGCCGAGCTGGAGCGCGCGCTGGCCCTGTCGCCGGCCTATGTCGCGCTCGGACCGGTCTGGCCGACCCTGCTGAAGAAGATGCGCTGGGGACCGCAGGGACTGGCGCGGGTGCGCGCATGGAAGGACCGCGCCGGCGCCGTTCCGCTGGTGGCGATCGGCGGCATCACGCCGGAACGCATGCCGCAGGTGCTGGCGGCCGGCGCCGACAGCGCGGCGGTGGTGACCGATCTCCAGCAGGCGGCCGATCCGGAGGCGCGCGCCCGGCAATGGCTGGCCCTGGCCGCTCGCCTGGAAGGCATCGGGAGGGCGGATGCCTGACCGCGTGCTCCGGGAGCGGCCCGTGGTGTTGCTGGTGGGCGGGCTGGACTCCAGCGGCGGGGCCGGCGTGTTGCGCGACGCACAGGCGGTGGCGCGGTTCGGAGGCGAGGCCCGGGTGGCGCTGACGGCGGTGACCGCCCAGACCGATCGCGCGGTGCTCGACGTGCACCCGGTACCCTTGGCCACGGTGCGCGCCCAGGTCGATGCGGCCCT
Organism: Pseudomonas sp. Hp2; assembly: GCF_006386585.1. Lineage (NCBI taxonomy): Bacteria > Pseudomonadati > Pseudomonadota > Gammaproteobacteria > Pseudomonadales > Pseudomonadaceae > Pseudomonas > Pseudomonas sp. Hp2. Next base: position 501,747 of record NZ_VAHJ01000003.1, on the reverse strand, counting down.
GCGGCAGGGGCCGGTGATGGCGGTGAAGATCGGCATGCTCGGCACCGCGGCGACGGTCCGCGCCGTGGCCGACGCATTGCCGCGCGATGTGCCTTGGGTGGTCGATCCGGTGCTGGCGTCCAGCTCGGACGCGCCCTTGCTGGACGAGGACGGCGTGGCCGTGCTGCTCGACACGCTGCTGCCCCGGGCCCGGCTGGCCACGCCCAACCTGCCGGAACTGGCGGCGCTGGCCGCGCGGTGCGGCATCGGGGCGGCAGAGGCGCAAGCGCAGGCCGGGATCGAGGCCTTGCTGGCGCGCGTGCCGGCGGTGCTGGCCAAGGGCGGGCACGCGCACGGGGCGCTTGCCGTCGACCGGCTGCACCAGCGCGGCCTGCCCCCGCGCGAGTTCGCCGCGCCCCGGCATCCGTTCGCGCTGCGCGGTACCGGCTGCCTGCTGGCCAGCCTGGTTGCCACCGCGCTGGCCTGCGGCGACCCGCTGGAAACGGCCGCGGCGCGGGCGCGGGCGGCGCTGGCCGAGTGGTTCGCGGCGCATGCCCGCGAACGGCGGTGAAGCCGGCCTCGGCCGCAGTGCGGCTAAAATCGCGTTTTCATTCCGCAGGTGCATGCCATGTCCGAAATCCTGGTGCCGGTGTCCTTCGGCGAACTGCTCGACAAGATCTCGATCCTGCAGATCAAGTCGGAGCGGATGAGCGACGAGGCCAAGCTGGCCAACGTGCGCAACGAACTGTCCGCGCTGGAGAAGACCTGGATGGCGCATCCGGCGGCGGTGCGCGACATCGCCAAGCTGCGCGCCGACCTGAAGGCCGTCAACGAGCGGCTGTGGGTGATCGAGGACGACATCCGCATCAAGGAGAAGGCGCAATCGTTCGACGAGGAGTTCATCCGGCTGGCGCGCAGCGTGTATTTCGAGAACGACGAGCGCGCGCGGATCAAGAAGGAGATCAACCTGGCGCTGGGTTCGGCCTACGTCGAGGAGAAGTCCTACGAGGACTACCGGGCGGAGTGATCCGCACCGGCGCCTGTGGGAGCGGCTTCCCTGTGGGAGCAATTGCCTTGTGGGAGCGGCTTCAGCCGCGACGGGGCTTTCCCATTCAAATCCCCGCGCAGGGATGTGCAGGCTCTGCAGAGGGACCTGCATGAAAGCCTCGTCGCGGCCGAAGCCGCTCCCACAGGGAAGCCGCTCTCACTGGTCGCGTAAAACGCCGGCGGCTCAACCGCACCGATCGGCCACGTAGCGCTCGAACGCGGCCACCGCGTCCTCGACGGTGACCAGCGCCATCACGTCGTCGAACTCGATCTTGGTGCCCCACTTCAACGCGCTGGCCGGCTTGCCGAGGTACTTGCGCGCGGCATCGTCGTAGCGGTCCACGCAATAGCGCACGTCCGAGTACGGGCCGCTGCGGTGCGGATTGCTGGCGGCATGCAGGCCGAGCACCTTGGTGCCCATCGCGTTGGCGATGTGCATCGGGCCGGAATCCGGGGTCGCCAGCAGGTCGGCGCGCTCGAGCAGGGCGGGCAGTTGCTTGAGCGTGTCCTTGCCGACCAGGTCCAGCGCCGGGACCTCGAGCCGGGCCTGGATCGCATCGGCGGTACTGCGCTCCAGTTCGCTGCGGCCGCCGCACAGCACCACCCGCCAGCCGCGCTGCTGGGCGTGCCGTGCCAGCGCGGCGTAGCGGTCCGGGTACCAGTTGCGGCGCACGTGGCTGGAGCAGGGCGAGATCATCAGGACCGGGCGGCCGTCGTCGTCCCATTGCGCCCGCGCCCAGGCCCGGGCCTCGCCGGGGACCGGCAGGTCCCACGTCACCTCGGCCTGCCGCAGGCCCAGCGGCTCGCAGAAGCTGCCGATCGCGTCCAGCACGTGGATGCCGGGGCGGTCGGCGATGCGCTCGTTGACGAACAGGCCGTGCAGGTCCTTGGAGCGGCTGCGGTCGTAGCCGATCCGGCGCCGGGCCGGGATGAAGGCGGACAGGACGTTGGCGCGCAGCGCCACCTGCATCTGCAGCAGCGCGTCGAAGCGCCCGGCCGGCGCCAGCTCGCGCCGCAACGCACGCATCCCGGCCACGCCGCTGCGCTTGTCGTAGACGTGGAAATCGACGCCCTCCAGCCCGTCGAGCAGCTTGTGGCCGGCCTTGTCGATCACCCAGTGCAGGCGCGCGCCGGGCAAGCCGCGTTGCAGCGTGCGCACCAGCGGGACCACGTGGGTGACGTCCCCCAGCGCGGACAGCCGCAGGAGGCACAGGGAAGGAGGCGCTGGGGCCGTGCTGTCGCTGGAGCGAGTCATGTAGTCCTCATGGATGCGTCGATCGGCCGCGGTGCGGTGCGTCGCGGTGCGGCCGGTCGCCCGTCCGGGTCCCCGGATACGCCGCTTCGCGCGTTCTTCGTGGATGCTGGCCCGCGCGCCCTGCCGCGGCGTCCCCGGGGGCTCCGCGGGCATGAAAAAAAGCATGACACGCTCTAGACTCGACGGGATGGTTGCCTTCGACGCCACTGAAGCGCTGACGCCGTTCCGCGAAGGCCGCGGATACGGGGCCATTCTGTTCGACCGCGAACGCGTGCGGCAAGCCGATGCCGGGCTGTTCTCGCCGGCGCGCTGGGGCGAGAAGGCGCGCCCGGTCGACGAAGGAGGGCGCGGCGGCGCCTGGTTCGTCGATGCCCCGTTCGGGCACTGCGTGCTGCGCCTTTACCGGCGCGGCGGCATGGTCGCCAAGTTCAACCGCGAGCGCTACCTGTGGAAGGGCGCCAACCGCACCCGCAGCTTCGCCGAGTTCCGGCTGATGCGCGCCCTGGTCGCCCGCAAGCTGCCGGTGCCGCGCCCGATCGCCGCGTGCTATCTGCGCGAGGGGTTGCAGTATCGCGCCGCGATCCTGATGGAGCGCCTGGAAGGCGTGCGTTCGCTCGCCGACCGGGCCCTGGTGGCCGGGCGGGGGGCGCCGTGGGAAGAGACCGGGCGGCTGGTGGCCAGTTTCCACCGCGCCGGGCTGGACCATGCCGACCTCAACGCCCACAACATCCTGTTCGACGCCAACGGCCGGGGCTGGCTGATCGATTTCGACCGCGGCGTGCTGCGCATCCCGGCTACGCGCTGGCGCGAGCGCAACCTGGCCCGCTTGCACCGCTCGCTGTTGAAGCTGCGCGGCGAACGCAGCCGCGAGGAGGTCGACAAGGACTTCGCGCGGCTGCGGCGCGCCTACGACATGGCCTGGGAACGGGGCTATTGATGGACGGGTGGGCGCTGCGCTTCCATGGCGTGGGCAATGCCTCGGCGGTCGAACTCGGCTCGCCCATGGCCACGATCGAGCGCGATGGCCGGCCCTGGCTGACCATCGACTGCGGCAGCGAGGGGCTGACCCGCTACCGCGAGCACTACGGCGCGATGCCGCAGGCGCTGTTCGTCACCCACGTGCACCTGGACCATGTCGGCGGCTTCGAGCGGTTGTTCGTCGACAGCTATTTCTCCGCACGCCGCGGCCAGACCCTGCTGTACGTGCCGGCGCCGCTGGTGCCGTTGCTGCACCGGCGCGTGGGCGATTACCCGAACGTGCTGGCCGAGGGCGGGGCGAACTTCTGGGAGGCCTTCCGGCTGGTCCCGGTGGGCGATGCGTTCTGGCACGACGGCGTGCGCCTGGAGGTGTTCCCGGCCCGCCACCATTGGCCGGATACCGCGTTCGGCCTGCGCCTGAAGGGCGCCCTGGCCTGGACCGGGGATACCCGGCCGATCCCGGAGGTGCTGGCGCGGTTCGCCGGCGAGGACGAGCTGGTCGCCCACGACTGTGGCCTGCACGGCAATCCGTCGCATACTGGCGTGGACGACCTGGAACGGGAGTACCCGGAGGCTCTCGTGCGCCGGATGGTGCTCTACCACTATGCGAGCCTGCGCGACGCCGACGCGTTGCGCGCGCGCGGCCACCGCGTGGCGGCGCCGGGCGAGTGCCTGGCGCTGCGCGAGCCTTCCGCGGAGCGGGCGGGCGCCGCATGAGCGCGCTGCCGCAGCCGACGATGCCGCTCGGCGACCGGCTGGGGCGGCCGCTGCACGACCTGCGACTGTCGGTGATCGAGGCCTGCAATTTCCGCTGCGGCTACTGCATGCCGGCCGACAAGGTCCCGGCCGACTACGGCCTGGATGCGGCCGGGCGCCTGGACTTCGACCAGATCGAAACGCTCGTGCGCGGCTTCGTCCGGCTCGGCGTCAGCAAGCTGCGCCTGACCGGTGGCGAGCCGCTGCTGCGCAAGCGCTTGCCGGAGCTGGTGGAGCGCCTGGCCCGGATCGACGGCATCGAGGACCTGGCCCTGACCACCAACGGCAGCCTGCTCGCGGCCCAGGCCGCGGCGCTGCGCCAGGCCGGGCTGCGCCGCCTGACGGTCAGCCTGGACGCGCTCGATCCGCGGCGTTTCGCCGAGATGTCGGGCGGGCGCGGCGAGGTGGCGCGGGTGCTGGCGGGCATCGAAGCCGCCGAGCGCGCCGGGTTCGGCGCGTTGAAGATCAACTGCGTGGTGCAGCACGGCGTGAACGAGGACCAGGTGCTGCCGCTGGTCGAGCATTTCCGCGGCAGCGGACACGTGCTGCGCTTCATCGAGTACATGGACGTGGGCAACTGCAACGGCTGGCAGCGCGGGCAGGTGGTGGAGTCCGACGAACTGCGCCGGCGCATCGAGGCGCAGTGGCCGCTGCGGCCGCTGCCGCCGAACTACGGCGGCGAGGTCGCGACGCGCTACGCGTTCCTCGACGGCCAGGGCGAGATCGGTTTCGTCAGCGCGATCTCGCACGCGTTCTGCGGCGATTGCCATCGCGCGCGCGTATCGGCCGACGGCCACCTGTACACCTGCCTGTTCGCCAGCGCCGGCACCGACCTGCGGCCTTCCCTGGCGCAGGGCGAGGACGCCTTCGTCGAGCACCTGGCCGGGCTGTGGCGCGCGCGCGCCGACCGCTACAGCGAACTGCGCGCCGAACAGGGACGCCGCACCGGCAAGCCGGTGGAAATGTTCCTGATCGGGGGATGAGCCCTGCGCTCCCCCGGCTTTTCCGAACTGGATTCCCATCCCATGCCACAGCATTCGCAACTGACCCACCTCGACGAAGCCGGCCTGCCCGCGATGGTCGACGTATCCGGCAAGGCGGCCACCGCGCGGCAGGCGCTTGCCGGCGCCTGCGTGCGGTTTCCGGCCGAGGTCGCCCGGCAACTGCGCGACACCGCGATGCGCAGCGCCAAGGGCGGCATCGTCGAGACCGCGATCGTCGCCGGCACGCAGGCGGTCAAGCGCACGCACGAGCTGATCCCGTTCTGCCACCCGCTGCCGATCGACGGTTGCCGCTTCTCGGTGGAATGGCAGGACGACGCCACGCTGCGGATCACGTGCCAGGTGAAGACCGTCCATCGCACCGGCGTGGAGATGGAGGCGCTGACCGGCGCCAGCGTCGCCGCGCTGACGGTCTACGACATGTGCAAGGCGCTGAGCCACGACATCGTCATCGACGCGGTGCGCCTGTTGGGCAAGCAGGGCGGCAAGCGCGATTTCGCGCGGGCGGAGTAGGCCGGCTGCGCGGGCGGGACTTCCGTCCCGATGCCTTGCCGGGCAAGCCCCGCCCGTCAGCATCCGGAAAAGGCGGCGGCCCTGCCGGCTGGCCTCGGCGCCCGCGTCGATCGATACCGTTGCTGCCTTCCGGCCCTGGCGGGGTTTTCGACCTAGCGTCGCGAGGGGCCGACAGAGCCACCATAGACACGAAATCGCGCCTGAGCGCGGCTTTCAAAGCTGAATCTGGCGGAGAGAGGGGGATTCACTCGGCATCTTTCGATGCCTCGCCCTGCGGGCGGCTTCGCCGTGCAGGTGGCTGCGCCACCTGTCGAACCCGGGGGTTCTCACCCCCTCCCAGGCGCCGGCGAAACTCACGCGACTGGGCCATCCCAACACTTTGAATCTGGCGGAGAGAGGGGGATTCGAACCCCCGAAGCGCGGTTTAGACGCTTACACACTTTCCAGGCGTGCTCCTTCAACCACTCGGACACCTCTCCGGGACCCGCACCGGCCATGGCCTGCGCGGGGTCGTGAATTCTAGCGGCCGCGGCGTCCCACCACAAGATGAAGCGTCCCCGGGCGCGGTGGGTGAGGCGGGCCATGGCACAATGGCGGTTCAGATGAAGACGGTTGCCTGATGTCCTATCTCGTTCTCGCCCGCAAGTGGCGCCCGAAGCGTTTTGCCGAGCTGGTGGGCCAGGAGCACGTGGTCCGCGCGCTCAGCAACGCGCTGGACAGCGGCCGCGTTCATCATGCTTTCCTGTTCACCGGCACCCGCGGCGTGGGCAAGACCACGATCGCGCGCATCTTCGCCAAGTCGCTGAACTGCGAGCAGGGCACCAGCGCCGACCCGTGCGGCCAGTGCGCGGCCTGCCTGGACATCGACGCGGGCCGCTTCATCGACCTGCTGGAGATCGATGCCGCGTCCAACACCGGCGTGGACGACGTCCGCGAGGTGATCGAGAACGCCCAGTACATGCCCTCGCGCGGCAAGTACAAGGTCTACCTGATCGACGAGGTGCACATGCTGTCCAAGGCGGCGTTCAACGCGCTGCTGAAGACGCTGGAGGAGCCGCCGGAGCACGTGAAGTTCCTGCTGGCGACCACCGACCCGCAGAAGCTGCCGGTCACCGTGCTCAGCCGCTGCCTGCAGTTCAACCTCAAGCGGCTGGACGAGGGCCAGATCCAGGGCCAGATGACCCGGATCCTGGCGGCCGAGCAGATCGAGGCCGACCCGGCCGCGATCGTGCAGTTGGCCAAGGCCGCCGACGGTTCGCTGCGCGACGGCCTGTCGCTGCTCGACCAGGCGATCGCCTACGCGGGCGGCGCGCTGCGCGAGGACGTGGTGCGCACGATGCTGGGCACGGTCGACCGTACCCAGGTCGGCACGATGCTGGCCGCGCTCGCCGACGGCGACGGCGCGCGCCTGTTGCAGGTGGTCGCGGCGCTGGCGGAGTTCTCGCCGGACTGGAACGGGGTGCTCGAGGCCCTGGCCGAGGCGCTGCACCGCATTCAGGTGAGCCAGCTGGTGCCCGGCGCGGCGTTGCCCGGCGACGGCCTCGACCCGGCGGCGTTCGCCGGCCGGTTGCGGCCGGAGGTGGTGCAGCTGTGGTACCAGATGGCGCTCAACGGCCGCCGTGACCTGCACCTGGCCCCCAGCCCGCGCGCGGGCTTCGAGATGGCGGTGCTGCGGATGCTGGCGTTCCGTCCCGTGGGGGCGGTGGCGCCGGGAACCGGCGACGATGGCCGCGGCCAGCGGCCCGTGCCGGCCGCGACGGGGGAGGCGACCCAGGCGGCGCCTGCGGCCGCGGCGGCTGCAGCGTCCAGGCCGCAAGCGCCCGCCGTCGCACCGACGGAAGCCAAGGCCGCCGTGCCGGTGGTGCCGGTGCCGGCGGCGGACGCTCCGCACCCGGCCGAGCGCGCCACGGCCACCGACCTGCCGCCCTGGGCGACCGACGACCGTCCGGTCGCCGAACCGCCGTCGCCACGGCCGGCCATGCCGGAGATGGCGATGGCGCCGCCGCCTGCGCCGCGCCCGGAACCCGCTCCCGTACCGGCGCCAGAGCCGACACCCGAACCGGCACCGGCTCCCGTGCAGGCGGAAGCCATCGCCGATGCCGAGCACTGGCTGGAGCTGGTCGCTCGCAGCGGGCTGAGCGGGCCTTCGCGGCAGCTCGCCGCCAACGCGGCTTTCGTCAGCCACCAGGGCAACGTGCTGCGCCTGTCGTTGACGCCCGGTTTCGAGTACCTGCAGTCGGAGCGTTCGGTCGGCGATCTCGCCGACGCGCTGGCGGCCTCGCTCGGCCGCGCGCCGAAGATCGCGATCGAGATCGGCGCCGCCCCCGTGGCCGCCGAGACGTTGCACGAGCGTACCCACCGGCAGCAGGGCGAGCGCCAGAGCGCGGCCGAAGAGGCTTTCATGGGCGACCCGAGCGTGCAGCAGCTGATCCAGCAGCACGGTGCGCGCGTGGTCCCCGATTCCATCCGACCTTTAGACGAGTGATACGACGATGCGAGGCAATATCGCCCAACTGATGCAGCAGGCGCAGAAGATGCAGGAGAACCTGCAGCGCGCCCAGGAAGAACTGGCCAAGATGGAAGTGACCGGCAGCGCCGGCGGCGGCATGGTCAACGTGACCCTGACCGGCGCCAAGGAATGCCGCAAGGTCCGTATCGATCCGTCCATCCTGTCCGACCAGGAGATGGTCGAGGACCTGATCGCGGCGGCGTTCAACGATGCTTCCAACAAGATCGACGCCGAGTCCAAGTCGCGGATGGGCGCGCTCACCGCCGGCATGCCGCTGCCGCCGGGGATGAAGCTGCCGTTCTGAGGAGCCGTGATTCGGGATTGGTGATTCGTGATTCGCAAGAAGCGGCTTTGCTCCTTGCCTTTGCGAATCACGAATCACGAATCACGAATCACATGCCGTCACTGCTCGAACAACTGATCGACGCCTTCCGCGTGCTGCCCGGCGTGGGCCGCAAGAGCGCCCAGCGCATGGCCTACCACGTGCTGGAACGCGAGCGCGAAGGCGGCCAGCGCCTGGCCGAGACGCTGGCGCAGGCGGTGGAGCGCATCGGCCATTGCGTGCAGTGCCGCGACTTCAGCGAGACCGAGGTCTGCGCGATCTGCGCCAATGCCGGCCGCGAGCGCCAGCAGTTGTGCGTGGTCGAATCCCCGGCCGACCGGTTGGCGATCGAGCATGCCACCGGCTATCGCGGCCTGTACTTCATCCTGCAGGGGCGGTTGTCGCCGCTGGATGGCATCGGCCCCCGCGAACTCGGCCTGGACCGGTTGGCCGAACGGCTCGCGCAGGGCGAGGTGCAGGAGTTGATCATCGCCACCAATGCCACGGTCGAGGGCGAAGCCACCGCGCACTACCTGGCGCAGCTGGCGCGCCAGCATCGCGTGCGCCCGAGCCGGCTCACCCAGGGCATGCCGCTGGGTGGCGAGCTGGAGTACGTCGACCGCGGCACGCTGTCGTATGCGTTCGGCAGCCGCACCGAGATGCCGTGAACGATGGGATGGGATTTGCAAAAGCGGGAAGCTCTCCCATAGCCTCTCCCGAATCCCGAATCCCGAATCCCGAATCCCGAATCCCGAATCCCGGCCTCCCCATGACCGACACGATCTTCGGCAAGATCATCCGCCGCGAAATCCCCGCCACCATCGTCTACGAGGACGAGGACGTGCTGGGCTTCAAGGACATCGCACCGCAGGCGCCGGTGCACGTGCTGTTCATTCCCAAGAACGAGGTCATCCCGACCCTGGACGATCTGCGCCCGGACCAGGCGCACCTGGTCGGCAAGCTGGCCCTGGCCGCGGCCGAGTACGCGCGCCGCGAGGGCTTCGCGCAGGACGGCTACCGAATCGTGATGAACTGCCGCGAGCATGCCGGGCAGACCGTGTTCCACATCCACCTGCACCTGCTGGCCGGTGCGCCGCTAGGACGTTTCGGGACGGCGTAAGGGCTTCCCCATCCCTCTCCCGTTGGGTGATGAGGGCGCGTGATTCGCGAGCCGACGGCTCGCAGGGATGGATGGGCGCGCGGGCAAGGCCGCGCCGCAAGACCGTCGATGGCCGCGCGGATCGGCGCGCCACCGCGCGCCCGGTCGGGAAACGATCCGGGCATTGCCTGGACCGATCGATGTCGCAGAGGGGGCCTCGCTCCGCCCCGCCGGCGTGCCGGCCGAGGAAGCCAAGGGCAGGCATTGCGCATCCCGCAGGAACGACAACGCCGCCCGGAGGCGGCGTTGTCCGTCATGCGCAGGGCAGCGTGGCGATCACCACCAGCCCCAGCGGCCCCAGCGCGGGCCCCACGGGTCCCAGGGGCCCCAAGGACCCCACGGGCCGTACGGGTAGGCGGGCACGACCTCCACGTCGCGCACCACCGGCCACAGGTACACCACGTCCGCGTCGATCTTGGGCAGGCGGTACTGGTACTCGCCGATCTTGGCGTTCTCGTAGCCGGCGATGTGGCCGATGAAGGTCACGTCGCGGCCGGGCTCGAACACCGCCGGGTCGTAGAAGCCGGCGCGGCAGGCGATGAAGCGCCCGTCGCTGGCGTCGGAGGAACTGGTCTGGGGACGGCCGCTGCCGTTGAGCGGGCGCGACAGCAACTGGAAGCAGGTCTGGCCCTGCCCCGGGTTGGTCTCGATGATCCGGCCGCCCCAGCGCACCTGCGTGCCGACGGCGGGCTGGCCGGCGACCGCATCGCGCGGAGTGACCGCGCTGAACTGTCCTTGCAGCGGCTTGGGTGCGGTGGCGCACGCCGCCAAGGTCAGCACGGCGGCAAGGGGAAGAAGAAAACGGGTCTTCATGGTGAGGCTCCGGTACTCGGGCGATGTCGGTGCAGGTCTTTGATCAGTCGTCTGACCAGGCGCGGGCGGTTGGCGTCAGCGGCAGCGTAGCGCGCCTCGACGAAACGTTGGCTGAGTGTAATCAGGGTCGGGTCCGGGCGCTGTGCGTGGACCCTCCGGGCCCATTGAAGCGCCGGTTCGTGTGCTTCGCGTGCCAGTCCATGTCGTGCATAGCCACGATCGAGCCGGTGCCAGGCGCGCAGCAGCGGGTCGCGCTCGCGTTCGCCGCGGGCCAGCAGCCAGGCCATCCAGCCCAGCGCGGCCACCGCGAACGCGGCGAACAGCCCGATCAGCTGGGCCGGCTCGAGCCGGTCGATCCCGAGCGGGCGCAGCAATCGTTGCTGGCGTCCCGCGTCGAAGGACAGCACCAGTTCGTTCCATTCCTGCCGCAGCCAGTCGCCGACGTCGCCGAGGCGCCATTCGATGGCCGCGCCGCCGGCCGCCTGGCCTTGGCCGAGCCGGTCCTCGAGCGTGTCGTAGATGCGTTCGGGCGCGACCGCGGCCGTCGGGTCGACCCGCACCCAGCCGCGGCCGGCCAGCCAGACCTCGGCCCAGGCATGGGCGTCCATGCGCCGCACGATCCAGTAGCCGCCCAGCGGGTTGCGGACGCCGCCGGCGTAGCCGGTCACCACGCGGGCCGGGATGCCGGCGGCGCGCATCGCCACCACGAAGGCCGAGCTGAAGTGCTCGCAGAACCCGGCCTTGTGCTGGAACAGGAACTCGTCGACGCCGTCGTGGCCGGGCAACGGCGTGTCCAGCGTGTAGGCAAACTCGCTGCGGATCCAGTGCAGCATGCGCCGCACCACCGCTTCGTCGTCGTCGCCCGCCTCCTGCCGCCACTGCCGGCCCAGCGCCAGCGTGCGCGGGTTGAAGCCGGGCGGCAGGCGCAGCGCTTCGCGCCGCAGCGGCTCGGGAAGCGTGGCCTGGTACTGGCGCGGCGGGGCCGATTGCAGGCGCCAGCGGGTGAGGCCGTTGAGCGGTCGTTCGCTGCGCAGGACATGGTCGGCGTCGAGCCGGGCGCCGGGCGGCGCCTGCAGCGGCAGGTCGAGCGCGACCAGCTGGCGCCGGTCGGTGGGCTCGTAGTCGATCTGGTAGTCCCAACGCGTGGCCGAGGGCTGCGTCGCCGGAGGCGGCCGCTCGGCCTGCCAGCGCGCGGTGGTCCAGCGGCGGCCATCGAAGTCCCACAGCACCGGGCCGCGCCAGTAGCGTTCCCCGGCGGGAGGAACCGGCCCGAAGAACTGCACGCGCAGCGCCGGCGTGTCGTCGGCCATCAGGTCGATCCATTCGCCCGGCGCCATTTCGTCGGACAGGCCCGGGCGCGCCATCGCGCGCTCCGGAATGCCCCACAGCGGCGAGCCCAGCCGCGGGAACAGCCAGAACGCGGCCAGCGCCAGCGGCAGGCCGAGCAGCGCCAGCCGGGCGATGCCGCGCAGTTGCGCCCGCAGCGGTGCCCGGGCCATGGCTTCCTGGTCGGCGAGCTGCTGCATGCACAGCAGGGCCGACAGCACCGCGGCCAATGCCAGCAGCATCGCCAGCGGTCCCTGCTCGAGCAGGAACGCGGCGAAGGGCGCGAACAGCGCGAAGCCGAGCAGGCTGCGCGCGTCGCGGACGGTGCGCAGTTCCGACGCCTTGATCGCGAGCATCGCCGCCAGCAGCGCGCAGCCGGTGTCGCGGCCGAAGCGCAGGCCGGCCTGCCAATACACCGCCGCCAGCATCGCCAGCACCAGCAACAGCTTGAGCGCGGTGGGCAGCGGGCGCCGCCACGAGGCCAGCCCGGTGAGCAGCGCGGTGCCGGCGAACACCCAGGCGAGCGGGCCCGGCAGTTGCAGCAGCAACGGCAACAGGCTCAGCCAAGCGGTGGCGAGCACCCAGGCGCGAGCGCTGTCCTGCAGGGGCGGCGAGCGGTCAGCCATGCGGCATCAGCGCCAGCGCGCGCAGGCACAGGTGGCGATGCTGGGCGCCCTGGCCCGGCCCGAGCATCGCCTGGTTGGGCAGGCGCAGCCGATAGCGCCGGCCTTGGCGCTCGGCCTCGTCGACCCAGCGTGCCAGCCGTGCGATCCGGCGTTCATGGGGAAGCGCGGCCAGCGCACGCCAATCCAGCGTGACCTCCACGCCGGCCGGCGATTCGAATTCGCGCACCAGCAGCATGTCGCGGCGCGCCGAATGCTTCCAGCTGATCGCGCGGACCGGGTCGCCGGCGCGATAGGGGCGCAACTGGTGCATCTCCTCGCCCTGGGCATCGGGCCGGGTCCGCAGGATGGCGCCTTCGCCGGCCGGCAGGGCGGGGGCGTCCTGCTCAGGCAGCGGATAGACCAGCAACGGCGTCTCCGGCCATACCCACGACCAGGCGCGCACCAGGCCCATCGGTTGCGTGGTCGAGATGCGCAGCCGGCCGACCTCGCGCCAGCCGCGCACGGACGTGGCCAGCGCGAGTTCGGCCGTGGCGCTGCCGAGCGGCGGCAGCGTGCAGAACGCCCGCTGGCCTTCCAGCTCCAGGCGCAGGCCGCGCCGGGCGCGATGGTCGTGGCTGGACAAGGCCACGCGCAGGCGCAGCGCCGTGCCGGCGGCGACCGGCTCGGCGGCCAGGGCGTCGATGCGCAGGCCCGACAGCTGCAGGTGCGCCATGATCGCGCTGGCGATGCCGGCCGCGGCCAGCAGCAAGGCCAGCAGCAGCGCGGGGTTGTTGTTGTAGTTGAGCGCGCCGAGCAGCATCGCCGCGAGCAGGAGCGCCATGAAGCCGCCGAAGGGCGTCGGCAGCACGTAGATGCGATGGCGGTCGAGCGCTTGCGGCAGCGGTTCGGGCGCGCGCGGACGCGCCAGCAGAGCGGCCTTGCCGATCCAGTCGCGCCACGCGGGAGCCACTCAGGGCCTGTTGGCGCTGTCGAGATAGGCCACGTTGCCGTGCCCGGCAACCCGAACGGCCACGCCTGGGCGCGTGCGATGCTGCGTCATCACTCGGTCTCTCATCGACATAAGCTCTCTCGTTCTTCCTTGCCTCACACGCGCCCAGGCATGGCGTGGCCTGTCTCAGTGGCCTGTCTCAATGGTGTTAACAGGCCTAGTCCACCGGCACGCTGTGCAGGATCTTCTTGGCGAGCGCCGCGCCGGAGGCGGTTTCGGCCTCGGCGACCAGGCGGTGCCCGGCCACGGCCTCGAACAACGCCTGGATGTCCTCCGGCAGGACATGCCCGCGGCCGAGCAGCAGCGCATAGGCCCTGGCCGCGCGCAGCAGCGCCAGGCCCGCGCGCGGCGACAGGCCGACGCGCACGCCGGCGTACTGGCGGCTGCGCGCGAGCAGCGCCTGCAGGTAGTGGATCAGCGGTTCGCTGGCATGCACCTGCTCGACCGCCGCGCGCAGCTGCAACACCGCCGCTTCGTCCAGGCACGGCTCGGCCTGGGCGATCAGGTGGCGGCGATCGGTGCCGCCGAGCAGGGCGCGCTCGGATTCGGGATTCGGATAGCCCAGCGACAGGCGCAGCAGGAACCGGTCCAGCTGCGAGTCCGGCAACGGGAACGTGCCGGACAGGTCCACCGGGTTCTGCGTGGCGATCACGAAAAACGGTTCCGGCAGCGCGTGGGTGGCGCCGTCGAGCGTGACCTGCTGTTCGGCCATCGCCTCGAGCAGCGCGCTCTGCGTGCGCGGCGGGGCGCGGTTGATCTCGTCGGCCAGCAGCACGTGGGTGAACACCGGGCCGGGATGGAACTGGAACTGCCGCGCCTGCGCGTCGTACACCGAAACGCCCAGCACGTCGGCCGGCAGCAGGTCGGAGGTGAACTGCACGCGCTGGAACCTCAGCCCCAGGCTCGAGGCCAGCGCATGCGCCAGGGTGGTCTTGCCCAGGCCGGGCAGGTCCTCGATCAGCAGGTGTCCACCGGACAACAGCGCGACAAAGGCCAGGCGCACCTCGTGCTGCTTGCCCAGCAGCAGCGAATTGACCTGGGCCTGCGCGCGCAGCAGCGCTTCGCGCAGCGCATCGGTTAGCATTCCTTGGCGGAGCGGTATCGACATCACATTTCCCACGGGATCGAGGACGGGTGCAGAGGCAATGCAGGGAGAACAGCGCGCGCATCGCACCTTCGTGATCCTGTGGACACTGGTGACGGCCGTCAAGCTGCTGATCGCGGCGCGCCTGCCGTTGTTCGTCGACGAGGCGTTCTATTGGCAGGAAGGCCAGCACCTGGCCGCGGCCTATTCCGACCTGCCGGGGATGACCGCCTGGCTGGCGCGGCTGGGCGTGGAGCTGGGCGGGCACCACCTGCTGGCGCTGCGCTTGCCGTTCCTGGCGATCGCGTCGCTGCTGCCGTGGCTGATCGCGCACATCTCGACGCGCTGGTTCGGCGCGCACGTCGGCTGGCAGGCGGGCTGCCTGACCCTGCTGATGCCGTTGTCGGCGACGCTCGGCATCCTCGCGGTGCCGGACGTGCCGATGGCGCTGGCCGCGGTGCTGTGCCTGGACGCCGGCGCGCGCCTGCTGCGCGAGATCGATGCGACCAGCGCCCTGGAGCTGGCCGCCGGCCTGGTGATCGGCGCATTGAGCCACTACCGCTTCGTCGGGGTGATCGGCGTGGGCTTCATCGCGATGGCGATGATTCCGCAAGGACGGGCGGTGCTGCGCGACCCGCGCGTGTGGATCGCCCTGATGACGGGCGTGCTGGCCTGGTTGCCGCTGTTGATCTGGAACTCCGACCACCAGGAGGCGGGCCTGCGCTTCCAGTTGCTGGACCGGCATCCGTGGAGCTTCCAGTCGGCCGGCGCGTGGTTCCTGCTGATCCAGGCCGTGCTGGTCACGCCCCTGCTGGCCGTGGCGATGGTGCGCGTGGTGATGATCGGCACGCGTGCCGGCGGCGGGAGCGCGCGCGCGCAATGGCGCTATTTCGGCCTGCTCGGCGGCATATCGACGCTGGCGATCTTCCTGTTCGGCTTCTTCAGCGATGCCGAGCGGATCAGCTTCCACTGGCCGCTGCCCGGCTACCTGGCGCTGCTGGTGGCCGCGCCGCTGGTGCTCGGGCGCTGGCGGCGGGCATGGCGGCGCGCGACCTGGCTGTTGCTGCTGCTGGGCATGTCCGGCGCCTATGGCTACTACCTGGCGGTGTCGTTCCCGCACGTGCGCGAGCGCGCAGCGGGCGAGAAGTACTACCCGCGCAACTTCGCCGGCTGGCAGCCGCTGGCCGCGGCGGTGAAAGAGGAGCTGGCCGCGATGCCGCCGGGCACGAAGGTGCTGGCGGACAACTTCAAGGTGGGCGCCGAGCTGGGCTTCGAGCTGGAGGACCCGGACATCCTGGTGCTGCAGGCGCCGCTCAACGACCGCCACGGGCGCACCGTGCAGCTGCAGCAATGGAACCTGCTCGATCGCGGCGAACGCGATGGCCCGCGCCTGCTGGTGCTGTCGCCCAGCGACCTGCGCTACCGCGATCTGCTGCGGCGCTACCACGACGTCTGCGCGATGGTGGGGCCGCTGCCGCCGCCGCGCGTGGTGTCGATCGACCATGGCTACCAGCGGTTCCTGCTGTTCCGGCTGCCGGCGCAGAAGGCCGCCGGCGGATGCGTGGCCCCGGCCATGGCCTGGGTGGACGCGCCGCTGCCGGGAGAGCGCGTGCAGGGACGCTTCTCCGTCGACGGCTGGGCCTTCAAGGACGGCACCGGGCTGGCGCGGGTCGAAGTGCTGGTCGACGGCAAGCCGGCCGCCGAGGCGATGTACGGCAGCGTGCTGGACGTGCGGCCGTACTGGAAGATCTCCACCGATCCGCACCATCCCCGCGTCGGTTTCCAGGCCGCGCTCGATGCCGGCCCGCTCGAGCCGGGCACCCATTGGCTCGGCCTGCGCCTGCACGGCACCGACGGCAGCGTCGAGGACTGGTGGGAGCAGCCGTTCGAGGTCGAACGGCGCTGATGACGTCCACTTTCCTTCCCGGTTCCCCCATGTCCGTCCCGTCCTCGCACGAAACCGCCCTTGCCGGGTTGCGCATCGCCGTGATCGTGCCGTGCCACAACGAGGCCGCCGCCGTCGCCAAGGTGGTGGGCGATTTCCGGGTCAGCCTGCCGCAAGCGAGCGTGCACGTGCTGGACAACAACTCCACCGATGGCACTGCCGAGCACGCCCGGGCCGCCGGCGCCTGCGTGCACCGGGTATCGCTGCAGGGCAAGGGCAACGTGATCCGGCGCGGCTTCGCCGACATCGAGGCCGACATCTACGTGCTGGTGGACGGCGACGACACCTACGACGCGGGTGCCGCGCCGCAGCTGGTGCGGCGATTGCTCGACGATCGGCTCGACATGGTGGTGGGCGCGCGCCGCGACCAGGCGCAGGCCGCGTACCGGCCGGGGCATCGCTTCGGCAACGTGCTGCTGACGCGCTGCGCCAGCCTGCTGTTCGGGCGCGCCTTCGACGACATGCTGTCCGGCTACCGCGTGTTCTCGCGCCGCTACGTCAAGTCGTTCCCGGCCCACGCCCAGGGCTTCGAGACCGAGACCGAGCTGGCGGTGCACGCGCTGCAGCTGCGGATGCCGGTGGCCGAGGTGGAAACGCGCTACGGCGTGCGCGCCGACGGCTCGCAGAGCAAGCTCAACACCTGGCGCGACGGGTGGCGCATCCTGAGCACGATCGCCAAGCTGTTCAAGGCCGAGCGGCCGCTGCTGTTCTTCTCGATCGGCTTCGTCCTGTGCTCGCTGCTGTCGGTGGGGCTGGCGATCCCGCTGTTCGAGACCTATGCGCAGACCGGCCTGGTGCCGCGGTTCCCGACCGCGATCCTGTGCGTGGCGTTGATGCTGGTGGGCTTCCTGCTGCTGGCCTGCGGCTTGATCCTGGATACGGTCACGCGCGGGCGGATCGAGGCCAAGCACCTGGCGTACCTGTCCGTTCCCGCGCTTCCTGCCGGCGCGGCGAGGACGCCGGAATGAGCGCGCCGGGCGCGCACTCGACGTCGATCGAGGGCATGCGGAGCCGCGCGTGGATCGCGCGCCTGCTGCGCGCGCTGGACCGCCGGTTCGCCTTCCGTTCGCGCGCGAACGTGGCCGCGGCCGTGGGCGCGGTGGCGCTCATCGGCGGCGTGGCGTCGCTGCTGCTGGGCCAGGACGCGAACTGGGACCTGCGCAACTACCACCGCTACAACGGCTACGCGTGGCTGCACGACCGGTTGGAGCAGGATCTCGCCCCGGCGCAGATGCAGACCTACTTCGGTCCGCTGCTGGACGCGCTGCATTACCTGCTGTCCTCGCTGTGCCCGGCGCCGCTGGCGGGATTCCTGGTCGGCGCGTTGCATGCGCTGGCGTTCGCGCCGCTGGCGGCGATCGCGTGGCAGCTGCTGCGCCTGCACCCGCAGCGCGAACGGCTGGTGCCGCTGCTGGCCCTGGCCGGGCTTTGCACCGGGGCGTTCCTGTCCGAGCTCGGCGGCAGCATGGCCGACAACACCACGGCATTGCCCGTGCTGGCGGCGCTGGCGCTGGTGCTGCATGCGCAACAGCGACGGCCGGCCGCGGGTCCGGCCCGGGGAGCCTGGCTGCTGGCGGGCACGCTGTTGGGGGTGGCGGTTTCGCTGAAGCTGACCAATGCGATCTATGCGCTCGGCCTCGCGGCCGCCGGCCTGGCCGGCGGCGAAGGCTGGTCGCGCCGCTTCGGCGGCGTGGCGGCCATGGCGGCATCCGCGCTGCTGGTCTTCGCCGTGCTCGCCGGTCCCTGGTACTGGCGGCTCTGGGAAACCTTCGGCAATCCCTTGCTGCCGCAGTTCAACGGCATCTTTCAGGCGCCCATGGCCCAGCCTGTTTCCGTGGCGGATACGCGCTGGCTTCCGCGCGGGGTGCTCGAATGGCTGGTCTGGCCGCTGTTGTTCACCTTCAATCCTTGGCGTGTCAGTGAGATCGCGCTGTTCCAGTCGATCTGGGCCGTGCTGTACGGGCTGGCCCTGGTGCGGCTGGCTTATTGGCTAGTGCGGCGTCGCGTCGCGCCTTCCGTCCGTTTCGACGCGCTGCTTCCGCTGCTGGCGTTCTTCGGCGTGGCGTACCTGGCCTGGCAAGCGCTTTTCAGCATCCAGCGTTACCTGGTCGTGCTCGAACTGCTGGCGCCGTTGCTGGCCTGGATCGGCTGCCAGTACGTCTTCCCGGCCCGCAGGGCGCGGCTCGTCGCGGCGTGCCTGGTCGGGGCCTGCGCGCTGGTCTCGCTGGGCGGATGGAACGACTGGGGGCACGAGCCCTGGTCGCGCGAGGGCTTCGCGGTGCAGGCGCCGGCGATGGCCGAACCGGGCCGCAGCGCGGTCCTGCTGGTGGGCGACGAGCCGCAATCCTGGCGGATCCCTTCGCTGCCGGCCGATGCGGCCTATCTTTCGGTGGCCTCCAACTTCCCCGAATCGGCCGCCTATGCCGAGCGGGTGGCGGCGCTGCTGGCCCGGCGCCCGCGGCATTACGCGATGCTGCGGGCCGAAGTGGACCGCAAGGCCCTGCGGGTCGAAAGGATGAACGCCTGGGCGGCGCGGCTCGGATTGGCCGACCAGGACGATTGCCGGGCGCTGCGCTGGCTGGTGGAACATGGCATGCGTGCGCGCCTTGACGATTCGCAGGCGGGTGCCTGCCGGCTGGTGCCGCGCCCCGGCACGACGCGCGACATCGCCGCCGAGGACAAGGCCATCCAGGCCGCGTCCGGGCAGAAGCTGGCGCGCTATGGCCTGGCGCTGGACGTGGCGTCCTGCCGGCGCATGTCCTCCTGGATCGGGCAGACCGAATATCCCTACCAGTGGTGCCGGGTGACGCCGGCCGCGCGCTGAGCCGGCATCAGGGCAGCCGGTAGCCGGCCTTGCGCAGCAGGCCGGCGAGGGCGATCAGCGGCAGCCCCACCAGCGCGGTGGGATCGTCCGAGCGGATCGCCTCGAACAAGCTGATACCCAGGCCCTCGCACTTGAAGCTGCCGGCGCAGTCCAGCGGCGACTCGGCTTCCACGTAGCGGGCGATCTCGTCGGCCGCGAGCGGGCGGAAGCGGACCTCGGTCACGTCCAGCGCGCTTTCCTCCCATCCCGGGGCGACGACGTGGACCGCCGTGAAGAAGCGCACGCTGCGGCCGGACATCGCCGCCAACTGCGCGCGCGCATTCCCGGCGTCGCCGGGCTTGCCCAGCGGCAGGCCGTCCAGGCCGGCGACCTGGTCGGAGCCGATCACGCAGGCGCCTGCGTGGCGCCCGGCGACGGCGCGGGCCTTGGCGGCGGCCAGGCGTAGCGCCAGGGCCTCGGGCGTTTCCCCCGGCCGAGGCGATTCGTCCACCTCGGGGCGGGCGGTCTCGAACGGCAGCCGCAGCCGCTCCAGCAGCTGCTTGCGATAGGACGAGGTGGAGGCCAGGACCAGGCGCATGGACATTCCTGAACGCGAAGGAGCGACCAGTCTCCCGGCATGCCGCGCCCGGGCACAACTGCCGGCCTGGCGAATTGACAGCGGGCGAGCGGGTCCTTAACATTCTGCGGCTTATGTCCGCAAACGTGCCCGAACTGGTGGATGCCTGGCGGATGGTCGCGGCGCGCAGGCGCTTCGACGGCCGTATCCCGCTGGCGCAGATGGAGCGGTTGCGTGGCAGCCTGGTCGATGCCGAAGGCGAGTGTGCCTACTCGCTGGAATTCGGCCGCGACGATGTGCTGGGCGTGGCCTATGCCGAACTGAGCGTCGATACCGAGCTGCCGCTGCAATGCCAGCGCAGCCTGCAGCGTTTCCTGCTGCCGGTGAAGACGACGCAGCGGCTGGGGCTGATCCGCGACGAGGCCGAGGAGGCCGCGTTGCCGCCGGATTACGAGCCGCTGCTGGTGCCGGACGACGGCATGCTGCGGCCGGCCGATCTGGTGGAGGACGAGCTGGTCCTGGCGATACCGGTGGTGCCGGTGGCGCCGGGCAGCGAGGCGATCGAGGCCGAATGGGCCCCGACCGAGCAGGAATTGGGCAAGGCCAGTCCGTTCGCGGCGCTGGCGGCGCTGAAGAAGAAGCAGTAACGCCGCGGCAGGCAGCGCGGAAGCGAAGACGCCCGGGCATCGCTGCGCGGCGTCCTCGCGAGGATGTAGAAGAAAATTTAAGTCCCCTCACATGGAATGTGCGGCGCTCTCGCGAGGGACTCGCACAAAAGTAATCGAACCGAGTTTGGAGCAATCCCATGGCTGTGCAGAAATCCCGAGTCACCCCGTCCCGCCGCGGCCAGCGCCGCTCGCATGACGCCCTGAGCGCCAAGCAGCTGTCGACCGACCCGACCACCGGCGAGATCCACCTGCGTCACCACATCACCGCCGACGGCTACTACCGCGGCAAGAAGGTCATCCAGACCAAGACCTCGGTCGTCGAAGAAGACTGAGCCGTGGCGCCTGCCGCCTCCGGTGCGGCAGGCGGCGCTTGATTCTCCGGGGCCGCGCGGCATGCGGCCCCTGCAACAGGAAACGGTATGAGCAAGCGGGTCTATTCCAGGATCGCGGGCACGGGCAGCTATTTGCCCGAGAAGGTGTTGACGAACGACGACCTGGCCAAGATCGTCGACACCAGCGACGAGTGGATCCGCACCCGTACCGGCATCCGCGAGCGGCACATCGTCGCCGACGACCAGACCACCGGCGATCTCGCCTACGAAGCCGCCGTGCGCGCGCTGGAAGCGGCCGGCGTGCAGGCGTCCGACCTCGACATGATCGTGGTCGGCACCACCACGCCCGACCTGATCTTCCCGTCCACGGCCTGCCTGCTGCAGGCGCGGCTGGGCGCGACCGGCTGCGGGGCGCTGGACGTCAACGCGGCCTGCTCCGGTTTCATCTACGCGCTGAGCGTGGCCGACAAGTTCGTCCGCTCCGGCGATTGCAAGACCGTCCTGGTGGTCGGTGCCGAGACCCTGACCCGCATCGTCGATTGGACCGATCGCACCACCTGCGTGCTGTTCGGCGACGGCGCCGGCGCCGTCGTGCTCAAGGCCGACGAAGAGACCGGCATCCTCAGCACCCACCTGCATGCCGACGGCAGCAAGAAGGAGCTGCTGTGGGACCCGGTGGGCGTGTCGGTCGGCTTCGAGGAAGGCGGCAAGATCCTCATGAAGGGCAACGACGTGTTCAAGTACGCCGTCAAGGCGCTGGACTCGGTCGTGGACGAGACCCTGGAAGCCAACGGGCTGGACAAGCACGACCTCGACTGGCTGATCCCGCACCAGGCCAACCTGCGCATCATCGAGGCCACCGCCAAGCGGCTGGACATGTCGATGGACCAGGTGGTCGTCACCGTCGACAAGCACGGCAACACCTCGGCGGCGTCGGTGCCGCTGGCGCTGGACACCGCGATCCGTTCCGGTCGCGTGCAGCGCGGGCAGCTGCTGCTGCTCGAAGCCTTCGGCGGCGGCTTCACCTGGGGTTCTGCGCTGCTGCGCTATTGATTTCCGGCGGGCGCGTGCGGCGCCCGCGGCCTCCACGCAAGGTGGAGGACCCCGCAGGAGTGGACCTTCATGGCAGAACCCATTGTCATCGACGGGCAGCGTGCCTGGTTGAAACAGTACGGCGAAGGCGGCCGTGCCCTCGCGTTGGGCGCATTGACCTTCGTTTCCCGCCGCCTGGGCCTGGATGCGCTGCGTCCGCCGCCGCACCGCGGCGGCGACGAGGCGCGCGCGATCGAGGCCCGCCGCCTGGCCGAGCTGCGCTCGCAGGACGTCAACGTACCCGAAGTGCTCGGCCATGGCCGCGCCGCGCTGGTGCTCAGCGACAACGGCCGCTCGCTGGCGAGCTGCCTGCGCGAGGCCGACGAGGCCGGGCGCGACGCGCTGGTCGCCAAGGCGCTGGCGGCCATTGCCGAGGCCCATCGCCACGGCGCCTACTTCGGCCAGCCTCTGCCGCGGAACATGACCTACGACGGCCAGGCGATCGGCTTCATCGACTTCGAGGAGGACCCGCTCGAGGTGATGGACCTGGAGCAGGCGCAGGCGCGCGACTGGCTGATGTTCGGCTACGGGGTGGCGAAGTACTACGACGACCGGCTCGGGGTGCTTCAGCGGATGCTGGTGGACGCCCTCGGCGAGGAGCGTGCGCCGGTGCTGGCGCACGCACGCGCCGTGACCGGGCGCCTGCAGCGGCTGGCCAGGCTGGCGCGCCGGCTGGGGCGCTCGGGACGCGCACTGGCCCATTCGATCCTGGTCATCCACGCGGCGACCTCGCTGGGCGTGCTGCTGGTCGCGGCGATCTGCCTGGACTGGTTCGCCGACGGCGAGCTGGACATCCTGAATCTGTTCGTCTGAGGCTGGAAGCCGGGATTCGGATTCGGGATTCGGGAAAGCCTGCCTCGGATCGAGCGCCTAGGGGCTTCAGCCCCGACGGGCTGCACCGGCCTTCTGCCGGGACTGAACGGCCTCGACATGCCGAGGCCACTCCTGCAGAAAAACGAAACTGCAAAAGAAGCTCGGGTCGCTCGACCGCCTGGTCCGGCAAAGATGCTTTCCCGAGCCCCGGCCACCCGCATACGCGCCAGTACAGACGAACGGGCGCATTCGCCCGTATCATCCCCGCTCGTTTTTCGCAGGCTGATCTCGCGTGACCGATTCCACACTCGCTTTCGTGTTCCCCGGCCAGGGCTCGCAGTCC
Source organism: Pseudomonas sp. Hp2 (assembly GCF_006386585.1). Classification (NCBI taxonomy): domain Bacteria; kingdom Pseudomonadati; phylum Pseudomonadota; class Gammaproteobacteria; order Pseudomonadales; family Pseudomonadaceae; genus Pseudomonas; species Pseudomonas sp. Hp2. Next base: position 478,818 of record NZ_VAHJ01000003.1, on the reverse strand, counting down.
TTGGGCATGCTGGCCGAACTGGCCGAATTGCACCCGGGCGTGCGCGATACCTTCGACGAGGCTTCCGAGGGTGCCGGCACCGATCTGTGGACGCTCTCGCAGGGCGGTCCCGAGGAAATGCTCAACCGTACCGAGTACACCCAGCCGGCGCTGCTGGCCGCGGGCGTGGCGGTGTGGCGGTTGTGGAAGGCCCAGGGCGGCGCGATGCCGGCGCGGCTGGCCGGGCACAGCCTGGGCGAGTACACCGCGCTGGTCGCCGCCGGCGCGCTGTCGCTGCGCGAGGGCGCGCACCTGGTGCGCGTGCGCGGGCAGCTGATGCAGGACGCGGCGCCGGCCGGCGTCGGCGCGATGGCCGCGGTGCTGGGGGCCGAGGACGCGCTGGTGCGCGAGGTCTGCGAGCAGGCCGCCGGCAGCCAGGTGGTGGTCCCCGCCAACTTCAATTCCCCTGGCCAGATCGTGATCGGCGGCGATGCCGCGGCGGTCGACCGCGCGCTGGCGCTGCTGGCGGAGAAGGGCGTGCGCAAGGCGGTCAAGCTGGCGGTGAGCGTGCCTTCGCACACGCCGCTGATGCGCGAGGCCGCCAACCGCCTGGCCGAGACGATGGCCGGGCTGGATTGGCGCGTCCCGCAGCTGCCGGTCGTGCAGAACGTCGATGCCAAGGTCCACGACGGCGTCGAGGCGATCCGCACGGCCCTGGTCGAGCAGCTGTACCTGCCGGTGCAGTGGACCGGGTGCGTGCAGGCGTTGGCCGCCCAGGGCGCCACCCGCATCGCCGAGTGCGGCCCGGGCAAGGTCCTGACCGGCCTGGTCAAGCGCATCGACAAGGCGCTCGACGCGCGCGCGCTGGGTACGTCCGCCGAATTCGATGCCGCTCGCGCCGAGTGGTCCAACTGAACACACGGAGCTGAGGCGGCTGCGCCGCATCGCCCGACGGCATCCGTACCGTCCCGACGTCCATCGAGGAACCCCCACATGAGCAAGCCCCTGCAGGGAGAGATCGCGCTGGTCACCGGCGCCAGCCGTGGCATCGGTGCCGCCATCGCCGACGAGCTGGCCGCCCAGGGCGCCGTCGTCGTCGGCACCGCCACGTCCGAGTCCGGCGCCAAGGCCATCGGCGAGCGCCTGGCGGCGCTGGGCGGCCACGGCCGCGAACTGAACGTGACCGACCCGGCGGCGATCGACGCGCTGGTCGAGGCGATCGGCAAGGAGTTCGGCCCGGTCTCGATCCTGGTCAACAACGCCGGCATCACCCGCGACAACCTGCTGATGCGGATGAAGGACGAGGACTGGCAGTCGATCCTCGACACCAACCTGACCAGCGTCTACCGCACCGCCAAGGCGGTCATGCGCGGCATGATGAAGGCGCGCAAGGGCCGCATCATCAACATCGCCTCGGTGGTCGGCGTGACCGGCAACCCGGGCCAGACCAACTACGCCGCGGCCAAGGCCGGCATCATCGCCTTCTCCAAGTCGCTGGCGAAGGAGATCGGCTCGCGCGGCGTCACCGTCAACGTCGTGGCGCCCGGCTTCATCGACACCGACATGACCAAGGCGCTGCCGGAGGAAACGCGCAAGGCGCTGCTCGAGCAGATCGCGCTGGGCCACCTCGGCGAGCCCGCCGACATCGCCGCCGCGGTGGCGTTCCTGGCCGGGCCCTCGGCCAAGTACATCACCGGCGAGACCTTGCACGTCAACGGCGGCATGTACATGCCCTGAGTGGCGCCGGCGCCGGGATCGCGCTGCAAGTCGTTGATCGGCCGGAAATTTTCAGGCATTCATCGACCCGGCGCTTTCCACTACACTATCCAACGCGGCCATCGCAGCCCGATGGCGTTCCTGAACCACCACTACTCCATCTGGAGCGATAACCCAATGAGCACCATCGAAGAACGCGTCAAGAAAATCGTCGTCGAACAGCTTGGCGTCAAGGAAGAGGAAGTCACCAACAGCGCATCGTTCGTCGATGACCTCGGTGCGGACTCCCTGGACACCGTTGAGCTGGTGATGGCCCTGGAAGAAGAGTTCGAGTGCGAGATCCCGGACGAAGAGGCCGAGAAGATCACCTCGGTCCAGCAGGCCATCGACTACGTCAAGGCTCACGTCAAGAGCTGATGCGTCGTCACTTGCCGCAAGCGCGTGTGCAGCCGCCTGCGACAATCCCATGGGGCCGCTGATGCGGCCCTGTGTTTTTGAACCAACGCACGTTTAAACCCCGGTGCATGGATGCGCCGTGCTCCCGCGAAGGATTCGCGCTTCCGCATCGTGGTGAGGAGATCCGAATGAGTCGTCGCGTCGTCGTTACCGGCATGGGCATCGTGTCGCCGCTGGGCAATGACCTGGCCAGCAGCTGGCAGGGCATCATCGAGGGCCGCTCCGGTATCGCTCCGCTGGTGGACGTCGCCGACGCCTACCTGGAGCGCTTCACCACCAAGATCGCCGGGCAGGTCAAGGACTTCGACATCACCGCCGAGAACCCGCTGTTCGGCAAGTACCGGGTCAGCGGCAAGGACGCCAAGAAGATGGACTCGTTCATCCACTACGGCCTCGGCGCGGGTTTCATGGCGCTGCACGACGCCGGCCTGGAGATCGACGAGAGCAACGCCGAACGGATCGGCGCGATCGTCGGCTCGGGCATCGGCGGCCTGCTCGGGATCGAGGAGCAGACCATCGATTTCCACGAGGGCAAGAAGATCTCGCCCTTCTACGTGCCCTCGACCATCATCAACATGCTGCCGGGCCAGCTGAGCATCATCGCCGGCCTGAAGGGGCCGTCGTTCTCGGCGGTCTCGGCCTGCGCCACCTCCAACCACTCGATCGGCACCGCGATGCGGATGATCCAGTACGGCGAGGCCGACGTGATGCTGGCCGGCGGCGCCGAGCGCGGCTCCTCGCCGACCGCGGTCGGCGGCTTCTGCGCGATGAAGGCGATGTCGACCCGCAACGACGAGCCGACCCGCGCCTCCCGCCCGTGGGACAAGGACCGCGACGGCTTCGTGCTCGGCGACGGCGCCGGCATCCTGGTGCTGGAGGAATACGAACACGCCAAGGCGCGCGGTGCGCGCATCTACTGCGAGCTGGCCGGCTACGGCGCCACCTCCGATGCGTACCACATGACCGCGCCGAGCGGCGAGGGCGCCAGCCGCTGCATGCGGATCGCGATGAAGGACGCCGGGATCAGCCCCGAGCAGGTCGACTACATCAACGCGCACGGCACCTCGACCCCGATCGGCGACCTCGGCGAGAGCGACGCGATCAAGGTCGCGCTCGGCGACCACGCCTACAAGACCATGGTCAGCTCGACCAAGTCGATGACCGGCCACCTGCTCGGTGCCGCCGGCGGCGCCGAGGCGATCTTCTCGGTGCTGGCCCTGCGCGACGGCATCGTCCCGCCGACCATCAACCTGGACCAGCCCGGCGAAGGCTGCGACCTGGACTACGTGCCGAACGTGGCGCGCCAGGCCAAGCTGGACGTGGTGATGTCCAACGGCTTCGGCTTCGGCGGCACCAACGGCACGCTGGTATTCAAGCGTATCTGAGCCCCCTTTCCTCCGGGGCGAGGCACGCGCATCGCGCATGCGCGTGCCTTGGACGTCCGCCGCCGGCGTGGACGGGCAGGCATGGCTCCCTGCGATGCTCGACCGCGCGAGGCTTGGTCCGCAACCCCGTCCGGCGCCGCGCGCCGGCTTCTCCCGAAGGGGGAAGGAATGCCGTCGTATCTCCCGTCCTGAACCCTGACCGATGGCGCTGATCAGACCCCTGCATGCGGACATCGATCTGCTGGCGCTGCACCGGCTCGCGCCGCAGCGCTATCCGGCCTTGTTCGAGTCCACCGCGTCCGGCACCGCGCACGGGCGCTGGGACCTGTTGCTGGTGGGCGACGGCACCGGCATGCGGCTGGACGGCGACGGCCGGGTGCGCGACCTGCAAGGCGGAGCGATCGCGGGCGATTTCCTGGAGGCGCTGGACGCCGCCTGGCGGGCCGAGCGCCTCGCCGCGCCGGCCATGCCCGGTGCGCCCCCGTTCCGCGGCGGCTGGGCGCTGCTGCTGGATTACGAACTGGCGGCGCAGGTGGAGCCGGTGCTGGCGCTGCCGGCGCGCGCCGACGCAAGGCCCGCGGCGCTGGCGCTGCGCTGCCCGGCCGCGTTGTTGCGCGACCGGAACGACGGCACCTGTTTCGCGGTGGCCGAGGCGGGCCGCGCGGAGCTGATCGAGCGCATCGTCGCCGACCTCGAGCCGGCGAAGGCCTTGCCGGCGTTGCCGGACTGGACGCCGCCCGTGGCGGTCGAGGAAGACGCTCCCGGGCGCTTCACCGCCGGCGTCGAGCGGGTGCTCGACTACCTGCGCGCGGGCGACGTGTTCCAGGCCAACATCTCGCGCAAGTGGGAGGCGCGCTTCGAGCGGCCGCTCGAGCCGGCGGCGCTGCACGCGCGCCTGCGCGCGGCCAACCCCGCGCCGTTCGCCGGGCTGTTCGTCGCCCAGGAGCGTGCGGTGGTCAGTTCGTCGCCGGAGCGGCTGGTGTCGGTGCGCGGCGACGTGGTGGAGACCCGGCCGATCGCCGGCACCCGTCCGCGCTCTCCCGGCGACGACGAGGTCGCGCGCATCCGCGAGCTGGTCGGCCATCCCAAGGAGCGCGCCGAACACGTGATGCTGATCGACCTGGAGCGCAACGACCTGGGCCGGGTGTGCGCGCCGGGCACGGTCGAGGTCGACGAGCTGATGACGGTGGAGAGCTATGCGCACGTGCACCACATCGTCAGCAACGTGCGCGGCCGCCTGCGCGCCGGCACGACCCCGGGCGAGGTGATCCGCGCGGTGTTCCCGGGCGGGACCATCACCGGCTGCCCCAAGGTGCGCTGCATGCAGATCATCGCCGAGCTGGAGCAGGAGGCGCGCGGCGCCTACACCGGCGCGTTCGGCTGGCTGAACCGCGACGGCGACCTGGACCTGAACATCCTGATCCGTACCGCCGAGGTGGACGGAACGCGCGTGCGCTTCCGCACCGGCGCCGGGATCGTGGTCGACTCGGTCCCCGAGCGCGAGCTGGACGAGACCCGGGCCAAGGCGCGCGGGCTGCTGCGGGCCCTGGGGCGGGAATGAGCGGCGACACGGTATCCTGCGCGCCGCGGACGTGCTGACGAGGTGGCTGTGGCGGCAGGTGGCAAACGAGGATGTCTCGCCGTGGCGGCGGCTCTGCTGGCGCTGGCGCTGCTGTGCGCCGGGGCGGCGGCATGGCTGTGGCAGCGCTACGAGGCTTTCGCGGCGCGGCCGGTGCAGGCGGCGCAGCCGAGCGTGGTGGTGGCCCCGGGCGATTCGCTGAAGAGCGTGTTGCGCAAGCTGCGCGAGGCCGGAGTGGAGGCAGGTTCCGACCTCGAATGGCAGTTGCTGGCCCGCCAGGTCGATGCCGCGGGCAAGCTGAAGGTCGGCGAGTACGCCTTGTCGCCGCCGCTGTCGCCGCGCGAGCTGCTGCTGCGGATGCGCCAGGGCAAGGTGATCCAGTACCGCATCACCCTGGTCGAGGGCTGGAACATCCGCCAGGTGCGCGCCGCGCTGAACGCCGCCGAGCCGCTGCGGCACGAAACCCGCGACCTGGACGATGCCGCGCTGATGGCCAGGCTCGGTTTCCCCGGCCAGCACCCGGAAGGACGCTTCCTGCCGGAGACCTACCTGTACCAGCGCGGCGATTCCGACCTGGACGTGTTGCGCCGCGCGCACGCGGCGATGCAGAAGGCGCTGGACGCGGCCTGGCGGCAACGCGCCCCCGACCTGCCGCTGCAGACGCCGGACCAGGCGCTGGTACTGGCCTCGATCGTCGAGAAGGAAACCGGCCTGGCCGCGGAACGGCCGCAGATCGCCGGCGTGTTCGCGCGCCGCCTCAAACTGGGCATGAGGCTGCAGACCGATCCCAGCGTGATCTACGGACTCGGCAGCGCCTACGACGGCAACATCCGCAAGCGCGACCTGGAAACCGATACGCCCTACAACACCTACACCCGCGCCGGCCTGCCGCCGACGCCGATCGCCATGCCCGGCCGCGACGCGCTGCTGGCCGCGGTCCGGCCGGCCGACGGTACGTCGCTGTACTTCGTCGCGGTGGGCGACGGCAGCGGCGCGCACGTGTTCTCCGAGACCTACGACCAACACACGGCCGCGGTCGCGCGCTACCTGCAGCGCCTGCGCCAGCCGCCGCCCGCCGAGGCGGCCAAGCCATGAGTCCCGCATTGCTCCGACATCCACGCTTCATCAGCCTCGAAGGCGGCGAGGGCGCCGGCAAGACCACCGCGATCAACGCGATCCGCGACTGGCTCGCCCGCCACGGCCACGAGGTCGTACTGACCCGCGAGCCCGGCGGCACGCCGCTGGCCGAGCGCATCCGCGGCCTGCTGCTCGACCGGCACGAGGGCGCCGAGCCGCTGTGGCCGGAGGCCGAACTGCTGCTGGTGTTCGCCGCGCGCGCCCAGCACGTGCGCGAGGTGATCCGGCCGGCGCTGCAGCGCGGCGCGTTCGTGGTCAGCGACCGCTTCACCGATTCCAGCTACGCCTACCAGGGCGAGGGCCGCGGCCTGGAGCGCGGCTGGATCGCCGAACTGGAGCGGCGCGCGGTCGGAATCGAGCCGGGCATGACCTTGCTGCTCGACCTGGACGTCAAGGTCGGCCGCGCCCGCACCACCGGCCGCGACCTGTGGCCGGACCGCATCGAGAGCGAGCACGACGACTTCTTCGAGCGCGTGCGCGCGGGATTCCGCCAGCGCGCGATGGAGCATCCGGATCGCTTCGCGGTGATCGATGCCGGGCAGTCGCCGCCGGAGGTGGCGCGCGACGTCGCCGAGGCGGTGTCGCGCTTCGTACAGGGCCAGGCCGGATGAGCGCCTTCTCGCCCTGGCAGCAGCGCGCCTTCGACCAGGCCGTGGCCGCGCTCGACGCCGGCCGCCTCGGGCACGGCATGCTGATCTGCGGTCCGGCCGGGCTGGGCAAGCGCGAGGTCGCGCTGAAACTGGCCGAGCACGTGCTCTCGCAGGGCGCGGATGCGGCGGCGAACCAGCGCGCCGCGCAGCTGATCGCCGCCGGTACCCATCCGGACCTGCAACTGGTGTCGTTCATCCCGAACCGCACCGGCGACAAGCTGCGCACCGAGATCGTCATCGAGCAGGTGCGCGAGGTCTCGCAGAAGCTCGCGCTGACGCCGCAATACGGCATCGCGCAGGTGGTGGTCATCGATCCGGCCGACGCGATCAACCGCGCGGCCTGCAACGCGTTGCTGAAGACGCTGGAAGAACCGGCGCCCGGCCGCTACCTGTGGCTGGTCAGCGCGCATCCGGCGCGGCTGCCGGCGACGATCCGCAGCCGCTGCCAGCGCCTGGAGTTCAAGCTGCCGCCCGCGCACGAGGCGCTGGCCTGGCTGCTGGCGCAGGGATTCGCCGAGCCCGAGGCGCGCCAGGCGCTGGACGCCGCGCGCGGCCATCCGGGGCTGGCCGCCGAGTGGCTGCGCGGCAACGGGCTGGAATTGCGCCGGCAGGTAGCCGCGGACCTGGAGCAGCTCGGCGCGGGCCGCGCCGGCCCGGTGGAGGTCGCGCTGCGCTGGACCGGCGACGAGCAGGCCGAGCAGCGCCTCGCGCACGCCGCCGACCTCGTGCTGGCGCAAGCCTCTTCCGGCTTGACCGATCCGGCGCGTTTGCACAAGCTGGCCGTCTGGTTCGATGCCGCCAACAGGACGCGCGAACTGCTGCGCACCACCGTGCGCGCGGACCTCGCGGTGACCGAACTGCTGCTTGCCTGGCGCGATGGGGATCGCGCCGTCCGGAAAGAGGGGAGTGCATGAGTGCGACGAGCGGGCGCCAGGGGATCCTGTCGTTGGCGGTCAAGGACAAGATGGCGCTGTACGGCGCCTACATGCCGTTCGTGAAGAACGGCGGCATCTTCGTGCCGACGCCCAAGCGCTACTTCCTCGGCGACGAGGTGTTCCTGCTGCTGACGCTGCCCGAATCCAGCGAGCGCCTGCCGGTGGCCGGCAAGGTGGTGTGGACCACGCCCGTGGGGGCGCAGGGCAACCGCGCCGCCGGCATCGGCGTGCAATTGCCGGACGGGCAGGAAGGCGAAACGATCCGCAACCGGATCGAGACGCTACTGGCCGGGTTGCTCAATTCCGAGAAACCGACCTACACCCTGTAGGACCGTTGACGCGCGCCGTGGCTCCTATATAATGCGCGGCTCGCGACACACCGGGCGGTTAGCTCAGCGGTAGAGCATTGCCTTCACACGGCAAGGGTCGCAGGTTCGATCCCTGCACCGCCCACCAATACGACACCTGGGTTCCAAGGTGGTTCGCAGCAAGGAAAGCCGGCTCCGCAGCCGGCTTTTTTGTGGGCCCCTCACAAGGGCAGCGCATCCATGTGCGCGGATCTTTTTTGTGCCGGCGGGGCGCCGCCGTATGCGCCGGCGCCCTCGTCGTTCGATCGACGCGTGGACCGCTTCAGCGCTCGAGCGCTTCGAGCGCGTCCGCGAATCTGCGCATCAGCCGGACTAGGTCGTCCAGGTCCTCCGGTTCCCAGGTCTTGAATATCTCGCGGCCCATCTGCTCGCGCGCCGCATCGATCTGGTCGGTCATCGCCTTGCCGGCGGGCGATACCACCGCCTCGCGCATGCGGCGGTCGCGCGCGTTCTCCGAGCGCAGCACCAGGCCCATGCCTTCCAGCTTGGTCACTTGCCGGCTGATCGTCGTGTAGTCGCGCCCGAGGCGGTCGGCCAGTTCGACCACGCCGATCGGCCCCAGCCGCTCGATGACCACCAGCAGCCGGAACAGCGCCTGGTCGAGCTTGATGCCGGCCTTCTCGATCAGCCGCTCGTCGTTGCGCGGCCGGTTCATCACGCTGACGATGCTGAGCATCGCGCCGTGCAGCTGCTTGAGGCGGGCGGCCGAAATATGTGTATCTTGCACTTTCTTTGGGTGCGCCATTAGCATGCTCCTTTGAATGTGCATATTACACATATCGGAGGATGTCGTGGAATCGAGCGTGGATGTTCTGGTCTGTGGTGCCGGCGCGGCCGGCCTGGCCCTCGCCATCGAACTGGCAAGGCGCGGCGTGTCGTTCCGGCTGCTCGAGAAGAGGGAGGGCCCGTTTCCGGGGTCGCGGGGCAAGGGCATCCAGCCGAGGACGCAGGAGATCTTCGAGGACATGGGGATCATCGATCGCCTCGTCGCGGTCGGCGGCGCATACCCGCCGCACCGGACCTATCTGGCGCAAGGCGGCCACGTCGATTCGGATGTCGCGGCCTGGGCGCCCGCGACGCCGGAAGAGCCGTACCAGATGCCGTTGATGGTGCCGCAGTTCCTCACCGAGACCGTGATGGCCGAACGGCTCGCCGAGCTCGGCCATCGCCCCGGCTATGGCCTGGAACTGGTCGGCCTGCAGCAGGACGCAGGCGGAGTGACCGCAACGGTCGCGGGCGAGGGCAAGGAGCACCGCATCCGCGCCCGCTACCTCGTCGGCAGCGATGGCGGCCGCAGTTTCGTGCGAAATGCATCGGGGATCGCCTTTCCCGGCAAGACGCTCGGCGTTCGCGCGATCGTGGCGGACATGCACCTGGTCGGGCTCGACCGCGACGCGTGGCATCAGTTCGGCGCGGAGTCGATGGACAGGATGCTCTCGCTATGCCCGCTGGCGGGAACCGACATGTTCCAGTTGCAGGCGCCGATCCCGCCCGAAGGCGAGGCCGATCTTTCCGCGGCGGGCCTGAACGCGATGATCGCCGAGCGTACCGGCCGCGCCGATATCCGGATCGAATCGGTGTCCTGGGCGTCGGCCTATGCCATGAACGCGCGCCTGGCCGATCGCTATCGCCAGGGCCGGGTGTTCCTTGCCGGCGATGCCGCCCACACCCACCCGCCGACCGGCGGGCAGGGGCTCAACACCAGCATCCAGGACGCCTACAACCTGGGCTGGAAGCTCGCCGCCGTGCTGGGCGGCGCGCCTGACGGCCTGCTCGACAGCTACGAGGAAGAGCGCAGGCCGATCGCGAGCGACATGCTCGGCCTGTCCACCCGGTTGCTGGAAGACGCCAAGCGCGGCGGCCGCCAGCGCGGCCGGGAAGTGAAGCAGCTCGACATCGGCTACGCAGGGGCGTCACTGGCGGTGGAAGCGCCCGCGCGCGGGCATGGATTGAAGGCGGGCGACCGTGCGCCCGATGCCCTGCTGCGCGGCGCGGCGGGGCAGCCGCGGCGCCTGTTCGACCTGTTCGCCGGCCCGCACTGGACGCTGCTGGGCCATCGCGCGGACCGCGCGTCCGTGCCGGCGCGCGCGGGCGTGCGGGTCCATGCGATCGGCCCGGACGGCGACCTCTTCGACGAGAGCGGCCGTTTCGCCGAGGCCTACGCGGTCGCGCCGGGCGACTGGGTGCTGGTGCGTCCCGACGGCTACGTGGGCGCGATCGTGGCATCCGATCGAATGGGGGCGCTGGAGGGTTTGTTCCGGCGCGTGGGGATCGCGGCGTAAGGGAATGCGATGGGCAAGGGGGCGAGTCCAGTCCGCTCCCGCCAGCGTGGCGTCGTGGTTTCCAACGGCGAGTCTCGCGCCCTGGCTCCAGGTCCATGCCAGGTGTGCGTAGCGTTCCAGTTTTGATGAAGCCGGCTTGTTATTTGTTAGGATGCATTCAGGGACTGCTGATGCCGCAGTCCCAACCAATCAACCAGGGGGACAAGGATGAAGAAGTTGATGCTCGCCGCGTTCATCGCGGCGTCGCTGGCTGGCTGTGCGAGCAACCCGCCGCTGAATTTCTCGGTACCGAGCGTCGGTGTCAGTGCCAAGAAGGTCAATGCCGAGCTGAAGTCGTTGACGGTCACGCTGGCGCGGCCGGACGAGGCCAAGGGCAAGATTCCTGCCGCTGCACAGACGGAAGTGCCGCAGATGTGGCAGAACGCCTTGACCGAGGCGATCAACAAGATGGCGATTTTCCGCGATGACGCGCCGAGGAAGCTGAGCCTTTCGGTGAAGATCCTGGCGCTGGATGTTCCCGGATTCGGCGCATCGATGACGACCAGGAGCGTGGCCCGCTATGAATTGATCGATCGGGCCGATGGCAGCATCGTCTATACGCAGGATGTCGAGGCCGACGGCACGGTGCCGTTCAACTACGCCTTCGCCGGCTTGATCCGCGCGCGCGAGTCCATCAATCGCTCGGCGCAGAACAACATCGCGCAGTTCCTGCAGGCGTTGGAAACGATCGACGTCGAAAAACCCATGTTCCCCAGCACGCAGAGCGGGACGCCATGAGGAGCGTTGCCGCCCCTGTCGTCATCGCGGCCCTGTTGGGGGCATGTGCGCCGAATGTCCGTACGGATAGTTATTCCGTCGGTTCGGTCGGCCAGGTCAACAGGACGGTGGCCGGTACGGTGATCAGCGTGCGGCCGGTTTCCATCGACGGCTCCCAGGGCGGCGGCGCGATGGCGGGTGCCGCCGCCGGAGGCGTGGCCGGATCGGCCGTCGGCGGCAGCGATCGTGCCAATGCCATCGGAGCGATCGGTGGCGTGGTGGTGGGGGCGATCGCCGGCGCTGCGATGGAACGAGGCGCGTCCAAGGCAGCGGGGCTGGAGTATGTGGTCCAGACCGAGAACGGCAATTTGATGACCATCGTTCAGGGGGCGGAACCCATGTTCCCGGCAGGCGCGAAAGTCCTGGTCCTGTACGGATCCCCATCCAGGGTCATAGCCGACCCTCGTGCTCGATAGAGGGCGGGCCGTCCGCTAAGCCCATTCCCCGGAACCAGGGGAATGGGCATTCGATCCGGCGGTGCCGCCGGGTTCTTCAGGCATCGCCGACACCGCCCGGCGCCAGTCCGGTATAGCGCGCCCGCGGGCGGATCAGGGTGCCGAGCGCCTGTTGTTCGAGCGCGTGCGCGAGCCAGCCGGTGAGGCGGGCGGTGGCGAACATGACCAGCGCATGCGCGGCGGGCAGGTCGTGGACGAAGCAGATCGCCGCGAGCATGCAGTCGATGTTGGGGTGCTGGCCGCTGCTTTCCTTCGCGGCGGCGAGCACGGCTTCGACGTGCCGCATCGCCGGCGTGTCGCCGCGCAGTTCGCGCAGCAGCCGCAGCACTTCGGCGCCGCGCGGGTCGCCGTCGGGATAGAGCAGGTGGTTGAAGCCGGGCAGGTCGTCGCCGCGCTGCCAGCGTTCGGCGATGAAGGCGGCCGGCGAGTCGGCGTCCTGCGCGTCGCGCAACAAGGCGTAGGCGCGCGCGGTGGCGCCGCCGTGGCGCGGGCCCGACAGCGCGGCCAGGCCGGCGCTCACCGTGGCATGCAGGTGCGCGCCGGTGGAGGCGACCACGCGGGCGGCGAACGCCGACACGTTGAGTTCGTGGTCGGCGCACAGCACCAGCGCGGCGCGCACCAGTTCGGCGAAATCCCGGTCGCCGGGACGCCAGGTGTCGGCGAGCAGGCGGTGGACCGGGCGCGTGTCCGGCTCGACCCCGACCAGCAGGGCGGCGTTCTGCCGCAACAGCATCGCGGCGATCTCGCGCCTGACCGGGGCGGCGGCGTTGAGCGACTGGCGCAGTTCCAGCGCCAGTAGCGGGATGCAGGCCATCGTGCGCTCCAGCGGCGGCAACGCGGAGTCCAGCGCCAGCGCGGCGACCCGCGCCGGCCAGGGGGCCGGCGCCTGCAGGGCGAACGGGTCCTGCTCCTCGCACTCCCAGAGCAGGCGGGCGATGTCCTCCAGCGTGGCGCCCTCGCGCACCGCGGCCACCGCCGGGCGGCCGCGGTAGTAGGGCGAGTCCGGGCGGATCAGCGAGATGCGGGTTTCCAGCACCGGCAGGCCGCGATCCAGGCTCTGGGCCGCCCCGCGCGCGGCGCCGCGTCCGATCCGCTTGCGCTGGGCCAACCGGTCCACCTCCGCGCGCAGGTAGACCCGGCTGCGGTGGTCCGGGCCGGGCCGCGAGGTCAGCAGGCCGCGGCTGACGTAGGCGTACAGCGTGGCGGTGCTGATGCCCAGCAGGTCGCAGGCTTCGGCGGCGGAGATCAGTTCGCGCTCGGACGGGGCAGGCATGGGCAGTTGATAGGTTGATTGATTGGATCAAGATTGATCAACGGATCCGATGGTGCCACATTGGCTCCCATCGCGGAACGGCCCGTGGGGGCCTGCCCGCCCAGCCAGGAGCCTTCCATGACCCCGTCGTCCGCCGGCGCCCGCTTCCGCGCCGCCCTCGCCGCCGAATCGCCGCTGCAGGTGATCGGCGCGATCAACGCCAACCATGCCCTGCTGGCGCAGCGCGCCGGCTACAGGGCGATCTACCTGTCCGGCGGCGGCGTCGCGGCCGGTTCGCTCGGCCTGCCCGACCTGGGCATCAATACGCTGGAAGACGTGCTGATCGACGTGCGCCGCATCACCGACGTGTGCGATTTGCCGCTGCTGGTGGACATCGACACCGGCTTCGGCCCGAGCGCGTTCAACATCGAGCGCACCATCAAGAGCCTGATCAAGGCCGGCGCCGCCGCCTGCCATATCGAGGACCAGGTCGGCGCCAAGCGCTGCGGCCACCGGCCGGGCAAGGAGATCGTGTCCAAGGGCGAGATGGTCGACCGGGTCAAGGCCGCGGCCGACGCCAAGACCGATCCGGACTTCTTCCTGATCGCGCGCACCGATGCGATCCAGATGGAAGGCGTGGACGCGGCGATCGAGCGCGCCATCGCCTGCGTCGAGGCCGGTGCCGACGGCATCTTCGCCGAGGCCGCCTACGACCTGGACACCTACCGCCGCTTCGTCGATGCGGTGAAGGTGCCGGTGCTGGCCAACATCACCGAATTCGGCAAGACCCCGCTGTTCGGCCGCGACGAACTGGCCTCGGCCGGGGTGGCGATCCAGCTGTTCCCGCTGTCGGCGTTCCGCGCCGCCAACAAGGCCGCCGAGAACGTCTACGCCGCGATCCGGCGCGACGGCCATCAGAAGAACGTGGTGGACGCGATGCAGACCCGCGAGGAGCTGTACGAGCGCATCGGCTATCACGCGTTCGAACAACGGCTGGATGCATTGTTCGCGGGCAAGTGAGTTCTTCCTTCTCCACCGGGAGAAGGTGGCGCGAAGCGCCGCGCCGCAGGGAACCCCCAGCCATCGCATTGGAGAACGCGTCGCCACGCGCCAGCCCAGATGAACCATCGTAGAGCATATGTTCGGATCGTTCGCCATCCGGGCGCGTGGCGACGCGTTCAGCCACGTCGTTGCCGATGGATCCGGAGCCGCGACTCGGCCCCGCCGTACCCTCACCCCAACCCCTTTCCCGACCGGAGAGGGGCCCAAAGCACAACGGGAGGACACCAGAAATGAGCGAGACCACCACCACCGCTTTCAAGCCGAAGAAATCCGTCGCCCTGTCGGGCACCGCCGCCGGCAACACCGCGCTGTGCACGGTCGGCCGCAGCGGCAACGACCTGCACTACCGCGGCTACGACATCCTCGATCTGGCCACCACCAGCGAGTTCGAGGAGATCGCCTACCTGCTGGTGCACGGCAAGCTGCCCAACACCGCCGAGCTGCGCGGCTACAAGGCCAAGCTGAAGTCGCTGCGCGGCATCCCCGCGGCGGTCAAGGCCGCGCTGGAGGAGCTGCCGCCGTCGGCGCACCCGATGGACGTGATGCGCACCGGCGTGTCCGTGCTCGGCTGCGTGTCGCCGGAGAAGGACGACCACAACCACCCGGGCGCGCGCGACATCGCCGACAAGCTGATGGCCTGCCTCGGCTCGATGCTGCTGTACTGGTACCACTGGAGCCACAACGGCCGCGCCATCGACGTGGAGACCGACGACGACTCGATCGGCGGGCACTTCCTGCACCTGCTGCACGGCGAGCCGCCGCGCCAGTCGTGGGTGCGCGCGATGCACACCTCGCTGATCCTGTACGCCGAGCACGAGTTCAACGCCTCCACCTTCGCCTGCCGCGTGATCGCCGGCACCGGCAGCGACATGTACAGCTGCATCGCCGGCGGCATCGGCGCGCTGCGCGGGCCCAAGCACGGCGGCGCCAACGAGGTCGCGTTCGAGGTGCAGAAGCGCTACGACACGCCGGACGAGGCCGAGGCCGACATCAAGGCGCGGGTGGAGCGCAAGGAAGTCATCATCGGCTTCGGCCATCCGGTCTACACGGTGTCCGACCCGCGCAACAAGGTGATCAAGGAAGTCGCGCGCCAGCTCTCGGCCGAAGAGAAGAACATGCGGATGTACGACATCGCCGAGCGCCTGGAGACGGTGATGTGGGACATCAAGAAGATGTTCCCGAACCTGGACTGGTTCAGCGCGGTCAGCTACCACATGATGGGCGTGCCGACCGCGATGTTCACGCCGCTGTTCGTGATCGCGCGCACCGCCGGCTGGAGCGCGCACGTCATCGAACAGCGCATCGACGGCAAGATCATCCGCCCGAGCGCGAACTACACCGGTCCGGAGGATCGCGAGTTCGTGCCGATCGACAAGCGGGCCTGAAGCCCGCAGCCAGTCTCCCGTCCGCGGAAGACAAAGCCCCTCTCCCGCCTGCCGGAGAGGGGTTGGGGTGAGGGAAAGCTCCCCCATCCGCCCTTCGGGCACCTTCCCCCGCAGGCGGGGGAAGGGAGTCGCCAGATTTCATGCAGTGCTGCGAGCCGGTTGCATGCTTCAGCGCCGCACAGCCGGCTTTCAGGAGCGAAAGCCCGCCCAGCAAGCCCAGACTCTCACAGGCCAGCCATGAACACCGATTACCGCAAACCTCTCCCCGGCACCTCGCTCGACTACTTCGACGCTCGCGCCGCCGTCGATGCGCTCCGGCCCGGCGCCTGGGACGGCCTGCCCTATACCTCGCGCGTGCTCGCCGAGAACCTGGTGCGCCGCTGCGACCCGGCGACGCTGGACGACGCGCTCGGGCAACTGGTCGAGCGCCGCCGCGACCTGGATTTCCCGTGGTTCCCGGCGCGCGTGGTCTGCCACGACATCCTCGGCCAGACCGCGCTGGTCGACCTGGCCGGCCTGCGCGACGCGATCGCCGACAAGGGCGGCGATCCCGCCCAGGTGAATCCGGTGGTGCCGGTGCAACTGATCGTCGACCACTCGCTGGCGGTGGAGTGCGGCGGCTACGACCCGGACGCGTTCGCCAAGAACCGCGCGATCGAGGACCGCCGCAACGAGGACCGGTTCCATTTCATCGAGTGGACGCGCCACGCGTTCCGCAACGTGGACGTGATCCCGCCCGGCAACGGGATCATGCACCAGATCAACCTGGAGAAGATGTCCCCGGTGGTCTACGTGCAGGACGGGGTGGCGTTCCCGGACACCTGCGTCGGCACCGACAGCCATACCCCGCACGTCGATGCGCTCGGCGTGATCGCCATCGGCGTCGGCGGGCTGGAGGCGGAGAACGTGATGCTCGGGCGCGCCTCGTGGATGCGCCTGCCCGACATCGTCGGCGTCGAGCTGGCCGGCAGGCCCGGCCCGGGCATCACCTGCACCGACATCGTGCTGGCGCTGACCGAGTTCCTGCGCAAGCAGAAGGTGGTCGGGGCGTACCTGGAATTCTTCGGCGAAGGCGCGGCGGCGCTGACCATCGGCGACCGCGCGACGATCTCCAACATGTGCCCGGAGTACGGCGCGACCGCGGCGATGTTCTACATCGACGAACAGACGCTGGACTACCTGCGCCTGACCGGGCGCGAGGAAAGGCAGGTCGCGCTGGTGGAGACCTACGCGAAGACCGCCGGGCTGTGGGCCGATGCGCTGCGGACCGCGCAGTACGAGCGCGTGCTGCGCTTCGACCTGTCCGACGTCACCCGCAACATGGCCGGCCCGTCCAACCCGCATGCGCGCGTGTCCACGCGCGATCTCGCCGAGCGCGGCATCGCCAGCGCGAGCGGGCTGGAGCAGGCGCACGCGCAGGAGGCGCAGGGCCTGATGCCGGACGGCGCGGTGATCATCGCCGCGATCACCAGCTGCACCAACACCTCCAATCCGCGCAACGTGATCGCCGCGGGCCTGCTGGCGCGCAACGCCAACCGGCTCGGCCTGGCGCGCAAGCCCTGGGTGAAGACCTCGCTGGCGCCGGGTTCGCGCGCGGTGCAGCTGTACCTGCAGGAGGCCGGCCTGGAGAAGGAACTGGAGAAGCTCGGCTTCGGCGTGGTCGCCTTCGCCTGCACGACCTGCAACGGCATGAGCGGCGCGCTCGACCCGGCGATCCAGCAGGAGATCGTCGAGCGCGACCTGTACGCGGTGGCGGTGCTGTCGGGCAACCGCAACTTCGACGGCCGCATCCATCCCTATGCCAAGCAGGCGTTCCTGGCCTCGCCGCCGCTGGTGGTGGCCTACGCGATCGCCGGCACGATCCGCTTCGACATCGAGAAGGACGTGCTCGCGGTCGTGGACGGCAATGAAGTCCGGCTCAAGGACCTGTGGCCGAGCGACGAGGAGATCGAGGCGGTGGTGAAGGCCTCGGTCAAGCCGGAGCAGTTCCGCCGCGTCTACGGGCCGATGTTCGACGTGCGCGTCGAGCATGGCGGCAAGGTCGACCCGCTGTACGCCTGGCGGCCGCAAAGCACCTACATCCGCCGCCCGCCGTACTGGGAAGGCGCGCTGGCCGGCGAGCGCACGCTGCGCGGCATGCGGCCGCTGGCGCTGCTCGGCGACAACATCACCACCGACCACCTCTCGCCGTCCAACGCGATCCTGCCCGACAGCGCCGCCGGCGAATACCTGGCGAAGATGGGCCTGCCGGAGGAAGACTTCAATTCCTACGCCACCCACCGCGGCGACCACCTCACCGCGCAGCGCGCCACCTTCGCCAACCCCAAGCTGTTCAACGAGATGGTGCGCAACCCGGACGGCAGCGTGAGGCAGGGCTCGCTGGCGCGCGTGGAGCCGGACGGCAAGGTGATGCGCATGTGGGAGGCGATCGAGACCTACATGCAGCGCAAGCAGCCGCTGATCATCGTCGCCGGCGCCGACTACGGCCAGGGCAGCTCGCGCGACTGGGCGGCCAAGGGCGTGCGCCTGGCCGGCGTGGAGGCGATCGTGGCCGAGGGCTTCGAGCGCATCCACCGCACCAACCTGATCGGCATGGGCGTGCTGCCGCTGGAGTTCAAGCCGGGCACGGACCGCAAGACCCTGGCGCTGGACGGCACCGAGACCTTCGACGTGGTCGGCGAGCGCAGGCCGCGCGCCGACCTGACGCTGGTGGTGCACCGCGCCGACGGCGGCACCGTGCAGGTGCCGGTGACCTGCCGGCTGGATTCGGACGAAGAGGTCTCGATCTACGAGGCGGGCGGCGTGTTGCAGCGGTTCGCCCAGGATTTCCTGGAGTCCGCACAGGCGGCTTGAATCCCTCGCTCGTCATTCCCGCGAAGGCGGGAATCCAGCGACTTTTTGCTTCCGGGCCTTTGCACGAAATTTAAGAACGACGTCACTGGATTCCCGCTTTCGCGGGAATGACGAGTAGATAGGCCTTATCGGAGAATCCCATGTCCCACCTCCCGCAACTCCGCATCCCCGCCACCTACATGCGCGGCGGCACCTCCAAGGGCGTGTTCTTCCGCCTGCAGGACCTGCCCGAGGCCGCGCGCGTGCCGGGCGCCGCGCGCGACGCGCTGCTGCTGCGGGTGATCGGCAGCCCCGATCCCTACGGCAAGCAGATCGACGGCATGGGCGGGGCCACGTCCAGCACCAGCAAGACCGTGATCGTGTCGAGGAGCGAGCGGCCCGGGCACGACGTGGACTACCTGTTCGGGCAGGTGTCGATCGACAGCGCCTTCGTCGACTGGTCCGGCAACTGCGGCAACCTGTCGGCGGCGGTGGGGCCGTTCGCGATCGCCAACGGCCTGCTCGACCCGGCGCGGGTGCCGCGCGAGGGGACCTGCACCGTGCGCATCTGGCAGGCCAACATCGGCAAGACCATCGTCGCGCACGTGCCGGTCAGGGACGGGCAGGTGCAGGAGACCGGCGACTTCGAGCTGGACGGGGTGACCTTCCCGGCGGCGGAAGTCCCGCTGGAATTCCTCGACCCGGCCGACGAAGGCGAGGAGGGCGGGGCGATGTTCCCGACCGGCAACGTGGTGGACGAGCTCGACGTGCCGGGCGTGGGCAGGCTGCGCGCGACCCTGATCAACGCAGGCATCCCGACCATCTTCGTCGACGCGGCCGACCTCGGCTACGGCGGCAGCGAGCTGCAGGAAGCGATCAACACGGACGCGCGCGCGCTGGCGATGTTCGAGACGATCCGCGCCCACGGCGCGGTGCGGATGGGGCTGATCCGCGACGTCGCCGAGGCCGCCACCCGCCAGCACACGCCGAAGGTGGCCTTCGTGGCGCCGCCGGAGGGCTACGTGGCTTCCAGCGGCAAGAAGGTGGAAGCCGGCGACATCGACCTGCGGGTGCGGGCGATGTCGATGGGCAAGCTGCACCACGCGATGATGGGCACCGCGGCGGTGGCGATCGGCACCGCCGCGGCGATCCCGGGCACCCTGGTCAACCTGGCCGCCGGCGGCGGCGAGCGCGGCGCGGTGCGTTTCGGCCACCCCTCCGGCACCTTGCGGGTCGGGGCCGAGGCCTGCCAGGTGGACGGGCAGTGGAGGGTGACCAAGGCGATCATGAGCCGCAGCGCGCGGGTGCTGATGGAGGGTTGGGTGCGGGTCCCGGGCGAGGTCCTGCAAGGGGTCTGACCGGTCCCGGGGCGGGCCGGGCGACGGCGACGAAGATGACTGGGCGGTGTCGCCCATGTGTAATTTGTGTTAATTGTGTTGCGGTGCGGCACGTGCCGCCATCTCTTCCACCGCCGTCGCCCTCTCCAGCCCCGGAGCACCCATGTCCGCCAACCGCTCGCTGCGCATCAGCGCACTTGCCCTAGCCGTCCTTTCCACCGCCCCGTTCGCCGCCTCGGCCCAGCAGGCCTCGGGAACCGGCGTCGCCCAGCTCGATTCGATCCAGGTGACCGCGGAGCGGCGCGCGGAGGATTCCAAGGACGTGCCGGTCTCGGCCACGGTGCTGCGGCCGGAATACCTGGACGCGATCTCCACCAGCGCCTCGGACGTGCGCGTGCTGGCCGGCAAGGTGCCCAGCCTCAACGTGGAATCCTCCAACGGCCGCGTGTTCCCGCGCTTCTACATCCGCGGCTACGGCAACACCGACTTCACCACCTACGCCTCGCAGCCGGTCTCGCTGGTCTACGACGACGTGGTGCTCGAGAACGCGTTCCTGAAGGGCTTCCCGATGTTCGACCTGGCCGGCGTGGAAGTGCTGCGCGGCCCGCAGGGCACGCAGTTCGGCCGCAACACGCCGGCCGGCGTGGTCAAGTTCAACTCGGTCAAGCCGGCGATCGGCAGCAGCGACGGCTACGTCAACGCCTCCTACGGCACCCACGCCACGACCTCGCTGGAAGGCGCGGTGAACATCCCGATCAACGACGCCTGGGCCGCGCGCGTGTCGGTGCTGCAGCAGCATCGCAACGACTGGATCACCAGCCAGGTCAGCGGGCAGAAGCTGGAAGGCTACGACGACACCGCCGCGCGCGTGCAGGTGCTGTTCAAGCCGAGCGAGGACTTCGAGGCGCTGTTCAACGCCCACGTGCGCAAGCTCAACGGCACCGCGCGCCTGTTCCGCGCCAACGTCTTCCGGACGGGCACCAACCAGCTGGTCGACGGCTTCGACCCGGACAAGGTCTACATCGACGGATTCAACACCCAGCAGCTGACCACCTATGGCGGCAACCTCAACCTGACCTGGGACCTGGGCGACATCGCGCTGCACGCGATCACCGGCTACGAGGCGATCCCGAAGTACTACAGCCGCGGCGACGTGGACGGCGGCAACACCACGGTGCCGCCCTACGGGCCGGGCACCATCCCCTTCGCCTCCGAGACCGCCAGCGGGCTCAAGGACCTGAGCCAGTGGACCCAGGAGCTGCGCGTGGAATCGCAGTACGACGGCCCGCTCAACTGGCAGGCCGGCGTCTTCTACTTCAACGACAAGGTCGAGGGCGAGGAATTCGCCTACACCACGCCGGCCGGCCGCAGCGACGACAGTTGGGACGGCTACAACCTGACCCGCCAGAAGAACACCTCCTGGGCGGGCTTCGGCTCGATCAACTGGCAGGCCTCCGAGCGGCTCAACGTGCGCGCCGGCCTGCGCTACACCTACGACAAGAAGACCTTCGACGTGCTGGCCTGGGACTATCCGTTCTCGGTCCCGACCGCGTACCCGACGTTCCCGGACGGGCGCAAGATCAGCGATTCCAACGTCAGCGGCGACCTGAGCGCGACCTATGCGCTCAACGACGAAGTGAACCTGTACGCGCGCTACGCGCGCGGCTTCCGCGCCGGCAGCTTCTCCGCGCCGGGCCAGTTCTCGGCCACGCTGACCGCGGTGGATCCTGAGAAGGTGGATTCCTACGAGGTGGGCGTCAAGGCCGACCTGTGGGACCGCCGCGCCCGCGTGGATTTCGACGTGTACTGGATGAGCATCAAGGACCAGCAGCTGACCGCGGTCGGCGGTTCCACCAACAGCATCCAGCTGATCAACGCCGACAAGACCGAGGCCTACGGCGCCGAGTTCAACTTCGAGGCGCTGCTGACCGAGAACCTGCGCGTCACCCTGGGCGGCAGCTACAACCACACCGAGATCAAGGACAGGGACCTGGCCACGGCGAGCTGCGGCTCGGGCATGTGCACGCCGACCGACCCGGTCAACGCCGATGGCTATGCCCTGCTGTACGGCAACCCGCTGCCGCAGGCGGCCAAGTGGATCGGCAACGCCACGCTGCGCTACGGCATCCCGGTGGGCGACGACGGCGAGGTGTTCTTCTACACCGACTGGTCCTACCGCAGCGAGGTCAACTTCTTCCTGTACGAGTCGCGCGAGTTCGTCGGCCAGCCGCTGCTCGAGGGCGGCGCCAAGATCGGCTATACCTGGGCCAACGGCGCCTACGAGGCCTCGGTGTTCTGCCGCAACTGCACCGACCAGATCCGCGCGACCGGCGCGATCGACTTCAACAACCTGACCGGTTTCATCAACGACCCGCGCATCGTCGGCGTGCAGTTCCGCGCCGCGTTCTGACCGGCCGCCCGTCCGTCCATGCCCCGACCGCCGGCCCTGCGCCGGCGGTCCTTTTTTGGGGCCAGGCCGTGGCCGAGGACGCCAGGGGCCGGCGCTATACTCGCCGCTGGATTCGAAGGAGCGATGCATGAACCGGCATGAGGCGGGCAGGGGATCGGGAACGCGCGTCCGTGGCGTCCTGGGGATCGCCGCACTGGTGCTGCTGGCCACGCTGGCGGCCGGCTGCAAGCGCAACGAGAGCGGGCAGCTGCCGCAGCCCAGCGGCGAGGCCGTCCAGGCCCAAAAGGAGGCGATCAAGGGCTTCGCCCTGGTCCGCGCCTACCCCGACCAGAAGAGCGACGGGCTGTCGCTGGCGCTGGAGTTCTCGCGCCCCCTGGTCGGCACCCAGGACTTCGACAAGCTGGTGCGCTTCGAGGAGAAGGTCGGCGACGGCGACAGCAGCTGGACGCTGTCCGACGACGGCAAGACCCTGCGCTATCCGTTCGTCGAGGCCGCCAAGGACTACACCCTGATCCTCTCCGCCGACCTGCTGGCCGCCGACGGCAGCCGGCTCGGCAAGGAAGTGCGCGAGAAGGTCTACACCGGCGAGCTGGAACCGGCCGCCGGCTTCGCCTCGCAGGGCAGCGTGCTGCCGGCGCGCGAGAGCCGCGGCCTGCCGGTGGTGTCGGTCAACGTGCCGGAAGTGGACGTGGAGTTCCTGCGCGTGCGCGAGAACGCGCTGCCGGCGTTCTTCAGCCAGTACCAGCGCGGCGGCCGCCGCAGCAGCTGGGAGCTGGACAGCGACTACGACGAGAAGTCGCCGATCTCGCAACTGGCCGAGCCGGTCTACGTCAATCGCTTCGTGCTCGGCGGCAAGCAGAACGAGCGCGCGCTGACCTACCTGCCGATCCAGGACATCAAGGAGCTGCAGCAGCCCGGGCTGTACTTCGCGGTGATGAAGCGCACCGGGCGCTTCGACAACGAGTACGACACCGCGTTCTTCACCGTCAGCGACATCGGCCTGCACGCGCGCGCCTACAAAGACCAGCTGTTCGTCCACACCGCCTCGCTCAAGGAGGGGCTGCCGCTGAAGAACGTCGAGCTGCGCGTCCTCGACGCCAAGGGCGAGCTGTTCCTGAAGGGCGCCACCGACGGCAACGGCAACGCGCTGCTGAACTACAAGCTCGACGCCGGCCAGGTGCTGGTGGCGCGCAGCGGCAGCGACGTGACCCTGCTGCCGTTCAACCAGCCGGCGCTGGACCTGAGCGAGTTCGCGGTGGCCGGGCGCGAGAACGCCTGGTTCGACGTGTTCGCCTGGTCCGGCCGCGACCTGTACCGGCCGGGCGAGACGCTGCGCGTGTCGGCGATCCTGCGCGACAACGACGGCAAGCCGGTCAAGGCCCAGCCGGTGTTCCTGCGCCTGAAGCAGCCCGACGGCAAGACCTTCCGCGAGACCCGCCTGCAGCCGGGCGAGCAGGGCTATTTCGAGTTCTCCCAGACGATCCCCGCCGATGCGCCGACCGGGCGCTGGCAGGTGGAGTTCCGCACCGACCCGGCCAGCAAGGAGGCGGTGCAGGGCATGGCCGTGCGGGTGGAGGAGTTTCTGCCCGAGCGCATGAAGCTCGACCTGGGCAGCCCGCAGAAGACGATCGGGCCCGGCGAGCCGTTCAAGCTCACCGCCGACGCCGCCTACCTGTACGGCGCACCGGCGGACGGCAACCGCTTCACCGCCAAGCTCGCGGTGGCGGTGGAGCAGCACCCGCTGGAGAACATGCCCGGGTGGTTCTTCGGCGATCCCACCCAGGAGCTGCCGCGCGAAGCCAAGGACGTGATCGACACCGAATTCGGCAAGGACGGCAAGCTGGCCGAGGACATCGAGCTGCCGGTGCCGGCCAAGCCGGCCACGCCGGTCGGCGCGATCGTGTCCGGCAGCGTCTACGAGACCGGCGGCCGCACCGTCAGCCGCACGCTCAAGCGCGTGCTGTGGCCCGCGCCGGCGCTGGTGGCGGTGCGCCCGCTGTTCGACGATGCCGACGGCGCCGACGCCAACGGCAACGCCCGCTTCGAACTGACCCGCGTCGATGCCGATGGCAAGCCGCAGCCGGCCAAGGGCCTGAAGGTCACCCTGGTGCGCGAACTGCGCGACTACCACTGGACCTACGCCGACGACCGCTGGGACTACGATTTCACCCGCCGCTTCGAGAACAAGCAGACCCGCACCCTCGACGTCGGCACCGAAACCGCCAAGTTCGACTTCCCGGTGGAGTGGGGCGAGTACCGCGTCGACGTGTTCGACCCGGCCACCGGGCTGACCATGCGCTACCCGTTCCATGCCGGCTGGAGCTGGAACGACGAGAACCGCGGCCTCGACGCGCGTCCCGACAAGGTCAAGCTGGCGCTGGACAAGACCGCCTACCGCGCCGGCGACACCCTCAAGGTCACCCTGACCCCGCCGCACGCCGGTAGGGGCATCCTGCTGGTGGAGAGCGACAAGCCGCTGTACGTGCAGGACATCGACGCCAAGGCCGGCAGCACCTTCGAGATCCCGGTAACCAAGGACTGGGAGCGCCACGACGTCTACGTCACCGCGCTGGTGTTCCGCGGCGGCAGCGCGCCGAGCAAGATCACCCCGGCACGCGCGGTCGGCGTGGCGCACGTGCCGATGGACCGCAAGGCGCGCCGCGTCGCGGTCGGCCTGGTCGCGCCCAAACAGATGCAGCCCGAACAGCCGCTGCCGGTCACCGTGAGCGTGCCCGAGCTGGCCGGCCGGACCGCGCACGTGACGGTCTCGGCGGTCGACGTGGGCATCCTCAACATCACCCGCTTCCCGGTGCCGGACGCGCCGGCGCACTTCTTCGCCCAGCGCCGCCTGGGCGTGGACGCCTACGACATCTACGGGCGCGTGATCGAGAGCTTCGAGGGCGGCACCGGCAAGCTGAAGTTCGGCGGCGACATGGCGCTGGAGGCGCTGCCGCAGGCCAAGCGCCCGACCGCGCGGGTGCAGACCGTCGACCTGTTCTCCGGCTCGGTCAAGCTCGACGACAAGGGCAACGCGCGCGTGCAGCTGCCGGTGCCGGACTTCAACGGCACGCTGCGCGTGTCGGCGCTGGTCTACGCCGACGAGCGCTACGGCAACCGCGATGCGGAAACCGTGGTGCGCGCGCCGATCCTGGCCGAAGCGAGCATGCCGCGGGTGATGGCGCCGGGCGACCGCAGCACGGTCACGCTCGACGTGCAGAACTTCACCGGCAAGCCCGGCGAGTTCGCCGTGCGCGTCGAGGGCGTCGGCCCGCTCGCGATCGGCGAGGGCAGCCGCAGCGTCAAGCTCGGCGTGGACGGCAAGACCACGCTGAACTTCCCGCTCGCCGCGCAGGAGGGCTATACCGTCGCCAAGGTGCGCGTGCGCGTGGAAGGCAACGGTTTCAAGGCCGACCGCAGCTACGACCTGCCGGTGCGCGCGGCCTGGCCGTCGGTGCTGCGCGCGCAGACGCGGGTGGTCGATCCGATCGCGCCGGTGGCCTTCGATGCCGGGCTGGCCGAAGGCCTGATGTCCGGTTCGGTCAACGCGCGCATGGTGGTCAGCGCGCTGCCGCCGATCCCGTTCGCCAGCGCGCTGAAGGGCGCGCTGGACTACCCGTACGGCTGCGCCGAGCAGACCACCAGCAAGGGCTACGCCGCGCTGCTGCTCGACGAGGCCACCGCCCGCCTGCTCGGCAGCAAGGGGCTGGAGACCGACAAGCGCCGCGAGCGCATGGAAGGCGCGTTCGGCCGGCTGGCCTCGATGCAGGTTTCCAGCGGCCACTTCTCGATGTGGGGCGACGACGGCTACGTCAATCCGGCGCTGACCCCGTACATCGCCGAGTTCCTGCTCGATGCCAAGGAGGCCGGTTTCGCGGTGCCGGAGAACGTGCTGCAGAAGGCGCTCAACCGCCTCAGCGAGGACCTGCTCGCCGGCGGCCTGCCGTTCTACGGCCAGGAGCGCCGCGACGAGCTGAAGTTCGCCAACCAGGCCTGGTCCGGCTACGTGCTGGCGCGGGTCAACCGCGCGCCGCTGGGCACGCTGCGCGCGCTGTACGACAACGAGCGCGGCAAGGCGGTCGGCGGGCTGTCGCTAGTGCAGTTGGGCATCGCGCTGGCGCTGCAGGGCGACGCCAAGCGCGGCCAGGCCGCGATCAAGGCCGGCTTCGACAAGAACAGCGCCGAGCGCCCGTACTACTTCGGCGACTACGGCAGCCCCGTGCGCGACGATGCGCTGATGATCGCGCTGCTGCACGAGCGCGGCCTGTCCAAGCCCGAGTACGACGCCCGCGCGGTCGACCTCGGCCGCGCCCTGGATGCGCGCCGCAACAGCGGCTGGCTGTGGCTGAGCACGCAGGAGCAGGTGGCGCTGGCGCGGCTGGGCAAGGCGCTGCTTGTGGACCAGAAGAAGCTGGTGGGCGGGCAGCTGCAGGTCGGCGACCAGTCCGAGCGGATCGAGCCGGCCAAGCTGTTCGGCCGCGCCTTCGACAGCGCCCAGCTCGCGCGCGGCGTGCGCTTCGTGCCCGAAGGCGAGGCGCCGCTGTTCGCCAGCCTGGAAGTGGCCGGCATCCCGCGCAACCCGCCCGAGCCGGACGCGCGCGAGATCGGCGTGGAGCGCAGCTGGTACACCACCGACGGCAAGCCGTGGACGCCGCGCCCGCTCAAGGAAGGCGAGGCGCTGATCGTGCGCGTTTCGATCACCGCCAACACCTCGATGCCCGACGCGTTGCTCACCGACCTGCTGCCGGCGGGGCTGGAGATCGAGAACTTCAACCTCGGCGACGCCAAGCAATGGGCCGACGTGGCGGTGGAAGGGATCGAGATCAGCGACCGCGCCAACGCCGCCGACGTCAAGCACGAGGAGTTCCGCGACGACCGCTACGTCGCCGCGCTGAGCCTCGGCTCCGGCAGCAAGGCGCAGGTGTTCTACCTGGTGCGCGCGGTAACGCCGGGTACCTACACCGTGCCGCCGTCGCTGGTGGAGGACATGTACCGGCCGGAACTGCGCGGCGTCGGCCGCAGCAACCCGACCACGATCACAGTGGTGCAGCCGTAGCGCCATGGCGCACGGCGTCCGGGGGGCGCCCGCGCCCCCTCATGGCGCATCATGGCCGGGAAGATTCTGCTGGTCCGTCATAAAGTGCCTGAGCCGCGAATTCGCGAACGTGCGTTGAATGTGCCCTCATCCGCCCTCCGGGCACCTTCTCCCGCAAGCGGGAGAAGGGAAGGCAAAGCCGGCGTGTGTGGATGCCTGCGTTCGCGCACTGAAAGCAGGCGCTCTTGCTCGTCCCTTCTCCCGTTCACGGGAGAAGGTGCCCGGAGGGCGGATGAGGGCGCTCCGGCTTCTCGTGCTTGCGAAAGCAACAAACCACGGCATCGTGTCCTCGCTCACGCGGCCCGGGTCGCTTCGAGCCGGCAACCGACGCTTGGCATCGCACCCATTGAGTACGCAGATGGATGAAGGACAACACGCGGAGGCAACGCGTGCGCGAAGGCGGGCCCATCGCCGCCGCGCCTGGAAGGTGTTGCGCCTGGGTGCAGCGCTGCTGCTGGCGACGCTGCTGCTGCTCGATGTCGCCTTCCCCCCGCCGCTGCCGAAATCGCGCGATACCTCCACGCTGGTGGTCGCGCGCGACGGCACGCCGCTGCGCGCGTTCGCCGATGCCGAGGGCGTCTGGCGCTATCCCGCCACGCCCGAAAGCGTCTCGCCGCTGTACCTGCAGGCGCTGCTGAACTACGAGGACCGCGCGTTCTGGCACCACCCCGGCATCAATCCCTGGGCGCTGCTGCGCGCCGGCGCGCAATGGCTGGGCAACGGCCGCATCGTCTCGGGCGGCTCGACCCTGACCATGCAGGTGGCGCGCATCCTCGATCCGCACACGCGCACGCCCTGGGGCAAGCTCAAGCAACTGTTGCGCGCGCTGCAGCTGGAAGCGCACTTGGACAAGCGCCGGATCCTGCAGCTCTACCTCGAACGCGCGCCCTACGGCGGCACCATCGAAGGCGTGGAGGCCGCCAGCTGGGCTTATCTCGGCAAGCCGGCCGCGCGCCTGTCGCATGCCGAGGCGGCGCTGCTGGCGGTGCTGCCGCAATCGCCGAGCCGGCTGCGCCCGGACCGCCATCCGGAGGCCGCGCGCGCGGCGCGCGACAAGGTGCTCGACCGCATGGCCGCGCTCGGCACGTGGACGCGGGCGGACGTGGACGATGCCCGCATCGAGCCGGTGGTGGCGCGCTCGCTGCAGCCGCCGTTGCACGCGGCGCTGCTGGCCCAGCACCTGCGCGGCCGGCAGCCGAAGGCCGCGCGCATCGCCACCACCATCGACATCGAGCTGCAGCGCACCCTGGAAGAACGCGTGGCCGCGTACTTCTCGCAGTTGCCCGAGCGCACCTCGGCGGCGCTGCTGGTGGTGGACAACGCCTCGCTGGAAGCGCGCGCCTACGTCGGCTCGGTCGCTTTCGGCGATGCCAGGCGGCTCGGCCACGTCGACATGGTGCAGGCCTGGCGCTCGCCCGGTTCCACGCTCAAGCCGTTCCTGTACGGCATGGCGCTGGACGACGGGCTGATCCACTCCGAGAGCCTGCTGGTGGACGCGCCGCAGAGCTTCGGCGACTACCGTCCGGGCAACTTCGACGCCGCGTTCAATGGCCCCGTCGGCGCCGCCGAGGCGCTGCGGCTCTCGCTGAACGTGCCGGCGGTGGACCTGCTCGACCGGGTCGGCCCGGCGCGCTTCGCCGCGCGCCTGGACAACGCCGGCATCAAGCTGCGCTTCCCGCGCGGCAGCACGCCGAACCTGGCGCTGATCCTGGGCGGCACCGGCGCGCAGCTGCAGGAACTGGTCGGCGCCTACGCCGCGTTCAATCGCGGCGGTATCGCCGGGCGCGTGCGCTACACGCCGGACGCCCCGCGCATCGAGCGGCGGGTGATGTCGCCCGGCGCGGCCTGGATCGTGCGCGAGATCCTCGAGGCCAACCCGCGCCCGGGCTATGGCCTGGGCACGTTCGATACCGCCACGCGGCCGCGCGTGGCCTGGAAGACCGGCACCAGCTACGGCTTCCGCGACGCCTGGGCGATCGGCTCCACGCGCCGCTACACGGTCGGCGTGTGGGTCGGTCGCCCGGACGGCACGCCGCTGCCCGGCCAGTACGGCGCGGTCACCGCGTTGCCGCTGATGTTCGAGGTGATCGACGCGTTGCCGCGGCAGCAGTCCGACGCCGCGCCCGCACCGATGCCGGGCAACGTGCGGCAGCTCGACATCTGCTGGCCGCTGGGGCTCGCCGCCGATGCGACCGAGGCCTCGTCGTGCCGGCGGCGCATGAGCGCCTACGCGCTCGACGGCGCGGTGCCGCCGACGTTCGCCGAGCGCGATGCGCGGCTGTGGCGCGGCGGAATCGAGCGGTTCGAGGTGGATGTCCGCAGCGGCCTGCGCCTTTCGGCGGACTGCCGCCTGCCGCACCGGCGCGAGGCGCGCGAGATCGCGCGCTGGCCGGCCTTGCTGTCGCCGTGGCTGGGCGAAGGCGACCGGCGCGCGGCGCAGCTGCCGCCGCTGGCGCCTGACTGCGCGCCGGACGGGCGCGACGCGGGCGGCCTGCTGCGCATCGATGGCATCACGGACCGGGCCACGCTCGCGCGCGCGCCGGGCAGCACGCATCCGGTGCGGTTGCAGGTACGCGCGCTCGGCAGCGAGGCGCGCATCGACTGGTTGCTGGACGGGCGCTGGATCGCGCGCACCGAAGGCGCGCGGGTATTCCAGCGCGATTTCGGCGAGGCCGGCGAGCATGTGCTGACGGCGCTGGGGGAGGACGGCGCATGGGGGAGCGTGCGGTTCCGGGTGCTGCGTTGAACGCCGTGGGCCGCGATCCAGCGTTTCCGCATGACTCGTATGCCCCAAGCGGCTAGCGAGCTTTCGCTTTACCTGTGGGGAGCGGCTTCAGCCGCGACGGGCTTTACCGGCAAGGCCCATCGCGGCTGAAGCCGCTCCCACAAGGGGATTCGAGACGCCGCAATGCAGGACAGTGGCGCAGGGAGAGGACGGGGAGTGGGTGAGCACGGTTCCGCGTGCTGCGTTGAGCGCCGTGGGCCGCGATCCAGCGTTTCCGCATGGCTCGCATGCCCCAAGCGGCTAGCGAGCTTTCGCTTTACCCGTGGGAGCGGCTTCAGCCGCGACGGGCTTTACCGGCAAGGCCCATCGCGGCTGAAGCCGCTCCCACAAGGGGGATTCGAGACGCCACGATGCAGGACAGTGGCGCAGGGAGGACGGGGCGTGAGCGAGCATGCGGTTCCGGGTGCTGCGTTGAGCACCGTGCGCCGTAATCCAGCATTTCCGCATGGCTCGCATGCCCCAAGCAGCTAGCGAGCTTTCGCTTTAACCCTGTGGGAGCGGCTTCAGCCGCGACGGGCTTTACCGGCAAGGCCCATCGCGGCTGAAGCCGCTCCCACAATGGGGTTCGAGACACCTTAATGCAGGACGGCTCCGGCTGATCCAGCGCGAACTACTCGCCGATCCAACCGTCCAGCAGGTCGGCGAATTCGTCGGCGTGTTCTTCTTCCTGCGCCAGGATCTCCTCGAGGATGCGCTTGGTCGTGGTGTCCTTGTCGCCGACGAAGTTGATCATCTGCCGGTAGCTGTCGATGGCGATGCGCTCGGCGACCAGGTTCTCGCGCACCATGTCGCGCAGGTCGGTGCCTTCCTTGTACTCGGCGTGCGAGCGCGCGCTCAGCGTGTCCGGGTTGAGGTCGGGCTCGCCGCCGAGCTGGACGATGCGCTCGGCCAGCTTGCCGGCGTGCGCCTGCTCCTGTTGCGCGTGTTCGAGGAATTCGCCCTTGACCGCGTCGGCCAGCATGCCCTTGGCCATGAAGTAGTGGCGGTAGTAGCGCAGCACGCAGACGTATTCGGTGGCGAGCGCGTCGTTGAGCATCTTGATCACCGCCTCGCGGTCGGCCGTATAGGTGTCGGTGATCGCGCCATCCTCGATGCTCTTGCGCGCATTGGCGCGCAGGGTGGCCCTGTCGTCGATGCCGGGGATGGAGGACGTGCTGGCGTTCGGTCGGGTCTGCTTGGCTGGCTGGGTCATGGCTGGCCGTTCCTCTAGGTGTGGGGTGTGGGAGTGGTCGACTCCGGTATGCGCTGCAGCACGTAGTCGGCAGCCGACACCTTGAATTCGCCCGGTTCCTCGACGAACAGGGCGCGCACCGTGCCGTCGTCGGCATACAGGGCGTAGCGGCGCGAGCGCAGGCCCATGCCCGAGCTGCTGGCGTCCATCTCCATGCCGAGGGCGCGGGTGAAATCGCCGTTGCCGTCCGGCAGCAACAACAGGCCCGCCGGCGCCGACTGGCTGCGGCCCCAGGCGCGCATCACGAACGGATCGTTGACCGCCACGCAGTACACCTCGATGCCGCGGCGGCGGAACTCCTCGAAATGCTCCACGTAGCCGGGGAAGTGCTTGTCTGAACAGGTGGGCGTGAACGCGCCTGGGATGGCGAACAGCACCACCTTGCGCCCGCTGAAAAGCGTGCGCGTGTCCACGCTCTCCATGCCCTCGCGCAGGCGCTTGAGCACGACTTCGGGAATGCGTTGGCCGATCTGGATGGACATGGCGGCTCCTGGGATGAATGGACACTACAAACAGGCATGGAAAGGAAGCGTCAAAACGCTTGAAAAACCCTGCGGCGCGCTTATTTCGGTGCGCGTGGGCAGGGCCCTCGCGGCCGTCGAGCCCGTCATCCGACCCAGACAGTGGAGGCATTCATGAGCATCGTCCGTTATCACCACCCGTGGCCGGGCCAGGCCGCACTGCAGAACGAGATCAAGCAGGTGTTCGACCGCTTCTTCGAGCAGGCCGGCGACACCGACGAGTCCGCCGTCGTCACCGCGCAGTGGGTGCCGCGCGTGGACATCAAGGAAGAGGCCAGCCAGTTCGTCATCTACGCCGACCTGCCGGGCATCGACCCGGCCGAGATCGAGGTGCAGATGGACAAGGGCATCCTGTCGATCAAGGGCGAGCGCAAGGAAGAGAGCAAGACCGAGACCGACCGCTTCTCGCGCATCGAGCGCCGCTACGGCAGCTTCCATCGCCGCTTCGCGCTGCCCGACAGCGCCGACCCCGACGGCATCACCGCGTCCGGGCGCAACGGCGTGCTGGAGATCCGCATCCCCAAGCGGCCGGCGGCGACGCCGCGGCGCATCCAGGTGGGCAACGGCGATACGGTGCAGTAAGCGCCGGGCATCGTGGTCCACCGCCGGTTCGCCCTAGAATGGGGCCGGACCGGCCGCCGGTTGACCGGCCCGCGGCCCTGGCGGCCGCGGGCCGTTTCCTGTTTCAGAGGTGATGGATGGAATTCAAGGATTACTACGCGACGCTCGGCGTCGAACCCAGCGCGGGCGAGGCCGAGATCAAGACCGCCTACCGCCGGCTGGCGCGCAAATACCATCCGGACGTCAGCAAGGAGGCAGGGGCGGAGGAGAAGTTCAAGGCCGTCAACGAGGCCTACGAGGCGCTGCGCGACCCGCAAAAGCGCGCCGCCTACGACCAGCTGCGCGCGCAGGGCTACCGGCCGGGCGACGAGTTCCACGGGGCGCCCAACTTCGGCGGCGCGCAGGGGTTCGATTTCGAGGAGATCTTCGGCAACGGCGGCGCCGGCGGCGGCTTCAGCGACTTCTTCGAGAGCCTGTTCGCCGGTGCGCGCGGCGGCCGTGCCCGCGGCCCGGGCGCCGGCCCGCAGCCGCGCGGCGACACCCGCGCCAAGCTCGCGGTGCCGCTGGAGGCCGTCTACAACGGCGACAGCGTGCGCATCACCGTCAACGGCAAGCAGCTGGACGTGCGCGTGCCCAAGGGCATCAAGCCGGGCCAGGCGATCCGCCTGAGCGGGCAGGGCAACGGTGGCGGCCACCTGCTGCTGGAGATCGAGTACGCCGCGCACCCGCAGTTCGAGGTGGACGGGCAGAACATCCTGTACACGCTGCAGGTCGCGCCGTGGCAGGCCGCGCTGGGCACCACGATCAGCGTGCCCACGCTGGGCGGCGCGGTCGAACTGAAGGTGCCGGCCGAGTCCGAGGCCGGCCGCAAGCTGCGCCTGCGCGGCCGCGGCCTGCCGGGCAACCCGCAGGGCGACCAGATCGTCGAGCTGGAGGTCACCGCGCCGGTGCCGGCCGACGAGGCGCAGAAGAAGGCCTATCGCAATCTCGCCAAGGCGTTCGGCGAGAGCGTCTGAGGGGTGAGGGCAGGGGGCGCTCCGCGGAAACAAGGCCGTCGATCCTGCTTTCGCGCAATCCCGAGCGGAAACCTTAGTCGTCGCTTCCGCGCAGGCGGGAGCCCGGCGGCTTATCGCGCGCGGCCAGAAGGTCGCTGGGTCTTCGCCTCCCGGCCATCGGGCAAGGCCCGATGGCGTTCGGCGCCACGCGAGCCAATGGCTCGCAAACAGTGGCGCTTCACCCCGCCTTCGCGGGGACGACGGTCCAGGGCGCGCGGGCATGCATGAGCAGGAGCAGCGAGCCCGCGGGGCCCTCAGCCCCCGGGCGTAAAGACCCGCTCGATCACCTCGGCCAGCTCGTCCTCGGAGAACGGCTTGGTGATGTAGGCCTTGGCGCCCTGGCGCATGCCCCACATGCGGTCGGTGTCCTGGTCCTTGGTGGTGACCAGGATCACCGGGATGTGCCGGGTGGCCTCGTCGCGCGACAGCGTGCGGGTGGCCTGGAAGCCGTTGAGGTTGGGCATCACCACGTCCATCAGGATCAGGTCCGGCAGCTCGGCCCGGGCTACCTCGACCCCGGCCGCGCCGTCGGTGGCGGTGAGGGTCTGGTGGCCCAGCTTTTCGACGATGCGCTGGATGCCGAGCAGCTGCGACGGCGAGTCGTCGACGATCAGGATGCGTGCCATATCGTTCCCCAGGTGGTGCGGCGAGTGTAGAGCCAGGCCCTCCGCGTGGGAAAGATGACGCGGGGGCCCGCCATGGGGGCGAACAGGAGCGGGCTTGCCCTCATCCGGCGCTGCGCGCCACCTTCTCCCGCATGCGGGAGAAGGGAAAGCAAAACCGGCGTGCGCGAATGCGTGTGTTCACGCGCCGAAAGCAGCGCTCTTGCCTGTCCATCCTCCCGCGTGCGGGGCGAAGACGTGTGGCTTGCGGGCCACCGGCTGGCGCGCGTCCGAACGCCTGGCGCGCTGAACCGGGCCGGGGCGCGAAGCGAGATGCCCGAAGGCCGGACGAGGAGCGCTTAGTCGCCCAGCCGCACCACGGTCCGGCCGAACGACTGTCCGGCCAGCATCGCCTCGAACACCTGCGGCAGTTCCGCCAGCGCGACCTCGCGCGTGCAGATGCGCGCCAGGTGCCGCGGCCGCCAGTCGCCGGCCAGCTTCTCCCAGACCCGCTCGCGGATGTCGCGCGCAGTGCCGGACGAGCCGATGCCCAGCAGTCCGACCCCGCGCAGGATGAACGGCATCACCGTCATGTCCAGCTCCGGCGAGGCCGCCAGCCCGGCCGAGGCGACGTTGCCGTAGGGCGCGGTCTGCGCCAGCAGGCTGACCAGCATCGGCCCGCCGACGTTGTCCAGGCCGCCGCCGAAGCGCGCCGATTCCAGCGGCCGGGTGGTCTGCAGCGCCTCGCGGCCCAGCACCCGGCTGGCGCCGATCGATTCCAGGAACGCGGTCTTGTCGGCCTTGCCGCTGATCGCGTGCACCTCGAACCCGGCCTTGCTGAAGATGTCCAGCGCCAGCATGCCGACCCCGCCGGTCGCGCCGGTCACCGCCAGCGGCCCCAGCGCCGGCACCTGCCGGTTCTCGGTTAGGCGCAGCAGCGCCAGCGCGGCGGTGAAGCCGGCCGTGCCGATCACCATCGCCTCGCGCAGGTCCAGCGACGGCGGCAGCGCGATCGCCGCCGCCGACTGCAGCCGCACGTAGCGGCTGTAGCCGCCGTCGCGGGTCTCGCTCAGGCCGCAGCCGGTGGCGATCACCGCATCGCCCTCGCGCCAGGCCGGGTCGCTGGAGGCGACCACGTGCCCGGCCACGTCGATGCCGCCGACCAGCGGGAAGCGCCGCAGGATCTTGCCCTTGCCGGTGCCGGCCAGCGCGTCCTTGTAGTTGACCGACGACCAGGCCGCCTCCACCACCAGTTCGCCCGGGTCCAGCGCGTCCAGGCCCAGTTCCTCGATGCCGCCGCGGTAGCCGGCGTCGTCGTTGCGGATGCGGAAGGCGGGGAAGCGTGCGGGGATCGCCATCGTGGCCTCGCGATTAAACGGGAAAGGACCAAGATAGACCTTTCGAAATGGCCGGTCTGCCCCATATTGCTAGAATCGATCGGACAACATTGGGCGGCACAGCGGGAAGGGCCCGCGCAGCCGCCACCTGGATGGAGCGTGCATGGCCTGGAATACACCCGGCAGCAAGGGCACTGGCGGCCCTGACGACAACCGGCGCGGCGGCTGGAACCCGCGCGGCGGTGGCGGCAATGGAGGCGGAGGCTGGGAGATCCCCGGTCCGCTGAAGGACCTGTTCGACGGGGGTGTCTGGCGCTGGGTGCTGGCCGCGGTGGCGGTGCTGGTGCTGTTGTCCAGCTTCCAGCTGATCGGCGAACAGCAGCGCGGCGTGGTGCTGCGCTTCGGCCAGTTCTCGCGGATCCTGCAGCCCGGCCCGAACTTCAAGCTGCCCTGGCCGATCGAGTCGGTGCGCAAGGTCAACGCGACCGAGATCAAGACCTTCTCCAACCAGGTGCCGGTGCTGACCCGCGACGAGAACATCGTCAACGTCGCGCTCAACGTGCAGTACCGCATCGACGACCCGCGCCAGTACCTGTTCGGCTCGCGCAACGCCGACCTGGTGCTGGAGCAGGCCGCGCAGAGCGCGGTGCGCGAGCAGGTCGGCCGCTCCGACCTCAACGCGGTGCTCAACAACCGCGGCCCGCTGG
The DNA here is from genome assembly GCF_006386585.1 of Pseudomonas sp. Hp2. Taxonomy (NCBI): domain Bacteria; kingdom Pseudomonadati; phylum Pseudomonadota; class Gammaproteobacteria; order Pseudomonadales; family Pseudomonadaceae; genus Pseudomonas; species Pseudomonas sp. Hp2. Next base: position 442,891 of record NZ_VAHJ01000003.1, on the reverse strand, counting down.
CGACCGCCGCCAAGGAGCGCCTGCAGGCCTCGCTGGGCGCCTACAACACCGGCCTGGTGGTGACCGGCCTGACCCTGCCCGACGCGCGCCCGCCGGAAGAGGTGAAGCCGGCCTTCGACGAGGTCAACGGCGCCCAGCAGGTGCGCGAGCGCCTGATCAACGAGGCCCAGGCCTACGCCGCCAAGGTGGTGCCGGAAGCGCGCGGCCAGGCCGCCCGCATCCGCACCGTGGCCGAGGGCTACAAGGACGCGGTGATCTCCAAGGCCGAGGGCGACGCCGACCGCTTCACCCTGCTGCAACAGCAGTACAAGGACGCGCCGGAGGTCACCCGCAAGCGGCTGTGGCTGGAGACCGTGCAGAAGGTGCTGTCGGAGAACCGCAAGGTCATCGGCGGCGACGGCCGCCAGCTGATCTACGTGCCGATGCCGGCCGACCCGGCCAAGACCGCCGCCGCGACCGGCACCGGCATCCCGGCGTCGAGCCTGCCGCTGATCTCGCAGGAGGCGGCGATGCCGCCGCTGCAGAGCGCCGGCTCCACCGAAGGCGGCATCCGCAACCCGGATCGCGGCCCGCGACCGACCGGCCGTGAGGGGAACTGACCGATGAAGAATTCCGCTTGGATCGCACTGGCGATCGTCGTGCTGCTGGGCCTGTTCGGCTCGGTGTTCGTAGTGCGCGAGGACCAGACCGCCATGGTCCTCAACCTCGGCCGCGTGGTGCGCGCCGACCTCAAGCCCGGCTTGCACTTCAAGATCCCGCTGGTGGAATCGGTGCGCGTGTTCGACCGCCGCTTCCAGGTGCTCGACACCGCCCCGGCGCGCTACTTCACCGCCGAGCAGAAGGACGTCAGCGTCGACTTCTTCGCCATCGGCTACATCTCCGACGTGCGCGCCTTCTACCGCGCCACCGGCGGCGAGGAATCGATCGCCAACTCCCGCCTGGCGCCGATCATCACCGACTCGCTGCGCAACCAGATCAACTCGCGCACGCTGCAGCAGCTGGTGTCCGGCGACCGCAGCGAACTGATCGCCAACCAGCTGGCCGGCATCAACAAGGCGATCGAAGGCCTGGGCATGCAGATCACCGACCTGCGCATCAAGCAGATCGACCTGCCGACCGACAGCCAGGTGATCACCGACGTGTACGAGCGCATGCGCGCCCAGCGCAAGCAGGAGGCCGCCAAGCTGCGCGCCGAGGGCGAGGAGCAGTCGCTGAGCATCCGCGCCCAGGCCGACCGCGAGTCCACCGTGCTGGTGGCCGACGCCGAGCGCGACGCGCAGAAGCTGCGCGGCGAAGGCGACGCCGAGGCCGCCCGCATCTACGGCAAGGCCGGCAGTGCCGACCCGTCGTTCTACGCCTTCTACCGCAGCCTGGAGGCCTACCGGAACTCCATGACCGACGGCAACGGCGTGATCGTGCTCGACAAGAACGACCCGTTCCTGCAGTACCTCAAGAACGACCGCTAACCCGGCCCAGCGCCCTAAAAGCCCCTCTCCCCGAGGGGGAGAGGGGTGAGGTGAGGGCAGGGGGCAAAGCCCCGACCAGCCCAAACCCCCAAGCCACAAAGCCCCTCTCCCCCCCGGGGGAGAGGGGTTGGGGTGAGGGCAAGGGGCGAAGCCCGACCAGCCCAAACCCCCCAAGCCACAAAGCCCCTCTCGCCCTCGGGAGAGAGGGGTTGGGGTGAGGGCAAGGGGCGAAGCCCCGACCAGCCCAAACGCCCCAAGCCACAAAGCCCCTCTCCCCCTCGGGGGAGAGGGGTTGGGGTGAGGGCAAGAAGGCGAAGCCCCGACCAAGCCCAAACCACCAAGCCACAAAGCCCCTCTCCTCCAGGAGAGAGGCTACGAACACGCCCCCCAACAACACGCCCCCCAGCGCCGGATCCCATGCACGACTTCTTCTCCGCCCTCTGCCTGGTGGCCGTCCTCGAAGGCCTGTTCCTGTTCGCCGCCCCGCTGGCCTGGAAGCGCCTGGCCGAACAACTGCTCGGCCTGCACACCTTCCAGCTGCGCATCTTCGGCGCCATCACCCTGTCCATCGGCCTGGTGGCGCTGTGGTGGGTACGCCACTGACCCGGCCGGGCGCCGGGCCACGCTGAACGGGGCAGGGTGGTACCCGCCACCGGAAACCCGGATAATGCACAAAAGCCGGCCGGGCATGTCCCGATCGGCTTTTTCCGTGTAAGGGCTCCCGCCGCCGTCCTCCCCGATGGAGCCGGCACCCGGCGCCGCCCCGCGCACGGCCCATCCCGCGGCCCCGATGGCCGCTCAAAACTCAGGAGTCACCCGTCATGGGTCAGTCAGTAGTCGTGCTCGGTGCCCAGTGGGGCGATGAAGGCAAAGGCAAGATCGTCGATCTGCTCACCGAGGAAATCGGTGCCGTCGTGCGCTTCCAGGGCGGCCACAACGCCGGCCACACCCTCGTCATCAACGGCAAGAAGACCGTCCTGCACCTGATTCCCTCCGGCATCCTGCGCGAAGGCGCGCTGTGCCTGATCGGCAACGGCGTGGTGATCTCCCCGGCCGCGCTGCGCAAGGAGATCGAGGAGCTGGAGAGCGCCGGCGTGGAAGTGCGCTCGCGCCTGAAGATCTCCCCGGCCGCGCCGCTGATCATGCCGTACCACATCGCGCTGGACCAGGCGCGCGAGAAGGCTGCCGGCGGCAAGGCCATCGGCACCACCGGCCGCGGCATCGGCCCGGCCTACGAGGACAAGGTGGCGCGCCGCGGCATCCGCGTCGCCGACCTGCACTACCCGGACCAGTTGGCCGAGCTGCTGCGCACCGCGCTGGACTACCACAACTTCGTGCTGACCAAGTACCTGGGCGTGGAGGCGGTGGACTTCCAGAAGACCCTGGACGAGGCGCTGGCCTTCGGCGAGTACGTGCAGCCGATGAAGTCCGACGTGGCCGGCATCCTGCACGACCTGCGCAAGCAGGGTAAGCGCGTGCTGTTCGAAGGCGCGCAGGGCGCGCTGCTGGACATCGACCACGGCACCTACCCGTACGTCACCAGCTCCAACACCACCGTCGGCGGCGCGCTGGCCGGCACCGGCGTGGGCGCGCAGGACATCGACTACGTGCTGGGCATCGCCAAGGCCTACGCTACCCGCGTGGGCGGCGGCCCGTTCCCGACCGAGCTGGACGATGAGATCGGCCAGGGCATCCGCGACCGCGGCGCCGAGTACGGCGCCTCCACCGGCCGCCCGCGCCGCTGCGGCTGGATGGACATCGTCGCGCTCAAGCGCGCCGTGGCCATCAACGGCATCTCCGGCCTGTGCATCACCAAGCTCGACGTGCTCGACGGCATGGAAAAGCTCAAGGTCTGCATCGCCTACGAGTACCGCGGCAAGCGCACCGAGTACGCCCCGCTCGACGCCCAGGGCTGGGAAGAGTGCACCCCCGTGTACCTGGAGTTCCCCGGCTGGAGCGAGAACACCCACGGCATCACCAACTGGAACGAACTGCCGCCCGCCGCCCGCGCCTACCTGCGCGCGCTGGAGGAACTGGCCGGCTGCCCGATCAGCATCGTCAGCACCGGCCCGGACCGCGAGCACACGATGGTGTTGCAGGATCCGTTTGCCTGATCCAAGGCTCCCGTAACCTCCTGGCGTTACGCCCTCTCTCGCGCACGGGAGAGGGCGAAGCTTCAAGGAAAGGCCCGCGGGGGCCTTTCTTGCTTTTTGCACGAACCTGAATGGGCATTGTCGTTCGGCTCACGCACGCAGCGGATTCCCGGTGTCGTGTGGAGGCCCTGGTGCAGCAGCGGCGCTTACGTAGCACAATGATGGCTCTTCGCGACAGAGGAACTTCCACCATGCGCCGCGCCAAACCGCTCAACGAAGCGTCCATGCAGTCCGCAGAGGACCGCATCCCCGCATTGGCCGCTCGGGCCGGCCGCGAGGCGCATGCGCGAGCCCTGAAGCAGACCGGATGGGTGGTGATGAAGTCGGTCGGTGGCTTGCTGGTGGAACGTCGGGCGAGTGGCCAGGACGTGGTGATCAAGCGTCTGCCCGACAGCACGCCCGCCTCAGTGGGGACCATACTTAAGCGGGTTCGCACGCCTGGCCTCAAGCCAACTACATCCAGGCCGGCGACGAAGCGCTGAGCGGCTAATGCCACGAGCTGCGGATGGAGCCAAAACGGGCATAGGTGCCGCCCAGCCCCGCATGAGGGTCTTCGCAGGCCCCAATGGATCCGGCAAGAGCACCATCCTGGGGTTGCTGCGCCCCGAATGGATCGGGGTCTATGTGAACGCCGACGACATCGAGCGGCAACTGCGGCAGGCCAGTACCTTGGATCTGTCGCCGTTCCAACTGCGGCGACCGCCTGCGGACTTACAGCAACGCTTGCGCGCTCACTTGGCTAGCTCCGTCCTACTGCGCGAGCATGGCATGGACGGGGTGGCTGAAATGCTGGTGCTTGAAGCGGGCGACGTGTTGCGATTGCCCGCAGAAAGCGTCAACTCCTACGTAGCTGCAGTATTGGCCGATGCGTTCCGCAGGGGATTGCTGGAGCAGGACACCACGTTCACTTTCGAAACGGTGATGTCCTCACCGGACAAGATCGACTTCATGCGCGAAGCGCAGGAACGCGGTTATCGCACCTACCTCTACTTCGTCGCCACCGACGATCCCGCCATCAACCTGGCTCGTGTCGCGCAGCGGGTCGCGCAGGGCGGCCACGATGTACCGGAAGATCGCGTTCGCAAGCGCTACCGTCGCTCCATCGACCTGCTGGATGATGCCTGCGCGGCGTCCAACCGCGCCTACGTGTTCGATAACTCCGGCGAGGCCCATGAGTTGCTGGCCGAAATCGTGGAGGGGGACGAGTTGCGCATCCGTGCCACCCAGTTGCCGGCATGGTTCACGGCAACTTCGCTGTGGCAATCGTTCCAGGCCCCCGATGCACGGGCACCTGGAGCCTGAAGCCGATTCTCCACCAGTCCAGATGACGCCCCACAAACCTGGGATCAGGTTTACTTCCGACGGTAAACCGACTGGGCCCCGTTGCTGCTTGCTCGATCCAGTGTCTCGCCACCTCTCTCGTCGTGTGGGAGAGGGTCAGGATGGCGGCCTTCCTCGTGTCTGCATGACATGAGCCGATAATCGGCGCTATTCGGCTCATCTGCCGAGCTGATCAGCGGCATCTTGTTGAAAAATAGAAGCAATTGTTTCGATCATGGGCCGCCAGCTTGGATGTCTCCAAGGAATCTAAGTTATTTCTTGATCAAGTCATGAATGGGGGGACACTGCTGCCCGATTGCAACTGTTGCCAGTAAGGAGCAGAGTTTGCCTATCCATGGGGGGATGAGCGATGGAAAGCTCGCAATACGTTGTTGACCGACGTCTGTATTCAGACGAAGTAGTGGCCCGGGCGGCGCATCGCTATACGGGCCAAGTGAATGTGGTGCTGACGATCCAAGGCGACGGTTTGGTCGTGGTCTTCACGGCCTTGGACGGCGGACCTTTGCCGGCCGATCTTTCCGGCCGGTTTTCTCGGGACTTGTTGGACGAGCGCCTCAGGGCGTTGGTTCGTGCAGAGACGGCCGGGCTGCAGCAGGATCTGATTCGGGCGGCCTTGCTGCAAGCCCAGCCTCCAGTGGCAGTCGATGTCTAGGTTCAGGCCGCCGCAGGCGTTTGCCGCCCCTCAGGCATATCAATTGCTGCCGTTTCGGTTCCGGCGCCTTCCCTGGGATCCGGGACGGGCGTTCGTGTCCTCGATGGCTGGGGACTGGCTGCTGATGGGGATGGAGGAACTTCAGCGATTCGCTTCGCATGAACTGCCCACTGACTCGCCCCTGTTCGCTGACTTGGAAGCACGTCACCTGGTCATGGCCGAGGCCGGCCGAAGTAGCCTGTCTGCGCTGCTCAGCCAGATCCGCAGCCGCAAATCCTACATTCTGGGTGGGCCGGCGCTTCACATCTTCGTGGTTTCGCTGCGTTGCCACCACACCTGCAGCTACTGCCAAGTATCGCGGCAGGAAACCACCGCCACCACGTTCGATATGGCCGGATCGCACGCCGAGCAGGCGGTGGAACGCCTGTTCGAATGGCCAAGCCGAGAGCTGACGATCGAGTTCCAAGGTGGCGAGCCCCTGCTCAACTTCGAACAGGTGATGGCCATTACTCGTCGCATCGTCGAGCGCAACCGTTCCGCTCGACGCTCGCTGCGCTTCGTCCTGGCTTCGACATTGCACGATCTCACCGAAGCGCAGTTGGCCTTTTTGGCAGAGCATCACTTTAAGCTGTCGACTTCGCTTGACGGTCCGGAGTGGCTCCATAACGCCAACCGTCCGCGTCCTGGCCGCGACAGCTACCGGCGGACGCTCGATGGGATAGAGCTGGGCCGTCGCTGGCTGGGAGAGGAGGGCGTGTCGGCGCTGACGACGCTGACCCGGCACAGCCTGGAGGTCCCGGAAGCCATCATCGACGAATACCGGAAGCTGGGCTTCCACAGTATCTCGCTGCGACCCTTGAGCCCCTACGGGTTCGCCACCCGAACGGCTCGGCGTACCGGATACGCGACGGAGGACTACCTCGCCTTCTACAGGCGCGCGTTCGAGCACTTGGTGGCGGTCAACCGCTCTGGCTATGCCATGGAGGAGTCCTATGCCTCCCTGCTGCTATCCCAGTTGTTCACGTCGTTCGGCCACGGCTACGTCGATCTGCGCTCGCCGTCAGGTGCCGGGCTCGGTGCCGTGATTTACGACCATGACGGACGCGTCTACCCCTCCGACGAGGCGCGGATGCTCGCCGCGATGGGCGATGACACATTCTCGCTGGGTGATGTGTCCCAGCCGGTAGCCCAGTGGCTCTCTTCTCCCGCCATGGCCCGCTTGCTGGAAGCGGGTGTGGCGGAGGCCTTGCCGACCTGTGCCGATTGCGCGTTCGTGCCGATGTGCGGGGCCGACCCGATTGAACACTACGCCCGTCAGGGCGACACGGTGGGGCATCGACCGAGCAGCGATTTCTGCAAGCGGAATATGGGTCTGTTCGATTTCCTGCTGGAACGCTACGAGAACGCCGATCGGTGGACCCAGCGCCTGATCCGGTCTTGGGCGATTTCCAGAGCTTCCCAGAGCGAGGCGGCCGATGTTGCCGCTTGAGACCAAGGCTGATCTGTCGCCGTTTGCCAAGGCGTCGCTTCTCAAGGTGGTCGATCTGGGTGACTTCGCCCAAACCTGCCTGCCGGCGGAACGCCTTGCGCTTGACCTCCGGGACGTTGCTCCCGAGCAGCTGAGCAAACCCTTGTTGCAGCTTCCTTGGGGCGCGGTGATGCCGCCGCCAGGCGCAGCGGTACCCGGCGAGGTGCCGTTCGTTCGCCTGGAGGGTCCACCGGGCCTGTGCAAGCCCGGGGATGTGGTCGAACTCAATCCTGCTCAGCGCAAGATCGCGATTCGCTATCGGCGCGGCGATACGGGCAATGTCCTGTTTGCCACCGAGCGCTGCAACAGCTATTGCCTGATGTGCTCGCAGCCGCCCCGGGACGTGGAGGACGACTGGAGGGTGCGGCACTTGCTCGACCTGATCGACCTGATCGACTTGGAGGAGCCCTCGCTGGCGATCAGCGGCGGTGAGCCGACGCTACTGGGGGACGGCCTGGTCGCCGTCGTCCGCAAGTGCGCGCAGGCACTGCCGAACACGCATTTGCATATTCTTTCCAACGGAAGACTGCGCGATCCCGGCCTGTACGCCAAATTCGCTGGCCTTCATCCGAACCTGAGCTGGGGCGTGCCTTTGTATGGCGACCACTACGCGCTCCACGACTACGTCGTGCAAAGCGAAGGGGCGTTCGCCCAGACCCTGCGCGGCCTGTATGCGCTGGATGCCGCCAAGCAACGGATCGAGATCCGTGTCGTCCTGGTACGACCGACGTTCGAGCGACTGGTGCAGCTGGCCCGCTACATCTGGCGGAACCTGCCCTTCGTGGAGCATGTCGCCTTGATGGGGATCGAGCCGATCGGTTTCGCCAAGGCCCACCAGCGCGAGCTTTGGGCCGACCCGGCCGACTACGCCGAAGTGCTGGCCGAAGCCGTCAGCATGCTTGCGGAGGGAGGGATTCCCGTCTCCCTCTATAACTTGCCGCTGTGCACCCTTGACCGCTCCCTGTGGCCCTACGCAGTTCAAAGCATCTCCCCCTGGAAGAATGACTACCTGCCCGCGTGCGACGCCTGCTCTGTTCGGCAGCGTTGCGGCGGATTCTTCTCGTGGGTCACGCCGACGTGGACCAGCCGCGCTGTCTCTCCTGTTATGGAAGCCTAATCATGTCCAATGCCTTGATGATTGTTGGTGCCGCCACATTGGGCACTGTAGGTACGGAGCCACCTAAGAGTCAGGCCGATGTATCCAGGCTTTCAGAAATGGATGGGAAGTACGCCACCGTGCTGAGCACGTCGCTCAACGCCGGACGACACAACCTGTACGCCGGGCATCGAAGCCACAGCTCGCACCGTTCGCACAGCTCGCATCGATCCCACTCATCCGGATCGGGCAGTTCCTACAGGTCGTATTCCTCACCGCCGGCCACCTATACGCCCGCGCCGAGCATCTACACCGCACCTGCGAACTCACAGAGCAGCGCAGGCAGCGAAAGCAGTACGGCAGGGCAGCATGGCCAAGGTCTCCAGCCTACGACGCGAGGAACATCGCCCGCGTCCAACAATCTGACGTTGGAGCCGAACTCCAAGGCCAAGCCGGTTACAGAGGGCCGGAGCGCCGATGCGCTCAAGCTGCTCATCATGCGGGTCCAGGCGGCGCTGTACTCCAAGGGCTATGACCCTGGCGCCATCGATGGCACGCTGTCGCCGCAAACACAGTCGGCCCTGCGCATGTTCCAGCTCGCCCATGGCATTCGGGCTACCGGAACTATGACGACACCCACGCTGGATGCTCTAGGTGTACGGTTTTGAGCGTGGCTGGCATACACGCCGAAGAATTTGGCTGGTGCCTCTACCTGTATCGACCCTCCATGCTATTCAAGAATAGAGAGGTGGCGTCCCATACGTCTGCTTTCGGCCAGAAGCGGGCGTTCGACAACTGTTTCACCTACCCCCATGCCGCATGGGATGATTTGGGCTTGCAAGCGCCAGTGGCCAGCAGGCCAGACACATCGAAATGATCTTGCGGATCTGTCGCTACCGGGTGACCACACGGTAGGCTTGTGGAAATTTAGCAGAACTGGCCAGCTCGAGGAGTTGCCAACTCTGGCAGAATAAGCCGCCTGGATGCAAGGGTCGGCAAGTATCTTCGCTCTGCACCAACCCAGCTCAACCATCAATGCCTGGATGCCAATGAAAAACTTCGACACGCGGGCGTATAATATCTCGGACTTCATTGAGTGGAACAGCAAAGAACAGCTCGAGCTCTCCCCAAGGTTCCAGCGCAAGTCGGTGTGGACAGAGCGCGCTAAATCTTACCTTGTCGATACCGTCCTGCGCGGAAAACCAATTCCGAAGATATTGATAACGCAGTCGTTGCGTGATGGCAAGAATATCCGCACGGTCATCGATGGGCAGCAACGCCTTCGCGCAATACTCGGATACTATGCTGGTGACTTCGCAGTATCGCGGGCTCACAACCCTGAGCTTGCAGGAGTTCGGTATGAGAATCTCGATCCAGAAGCACAGGCTGAATTCCTTAAATACGAAATCGGCGTTGACATGCTTTTTGATCTGAGCTACGAGGATACATTGGATGTATTCGCAAGGCTGAATACCTACTCTGTGAAGCTTAATCCTCAGGAGCTTTTAAATGCGCAATATCTCGGTTTTTTTAAGCAGGCTGCGCACAGTCTTGGACTAAGGCATGTCCGCTACTGGATCGATGGCGGCGTGATGACCGAGAAGCAGGTGACTCGAATGGCAGAGGCAGAACTGGCATCCGATCTTCTTGGAATGCTCATGGATGGGATTCAATCAAAGAAGCAGATCGCTACTTATTTCAAGAAGTATGATGACAAGGAAGCCGAGGTTCGCGCCGCCAAAGAGAAATTTCTTATGACGATGGCGTATGTTGGAGCACTGTACCCACCCGAGCAATTGAAAATTACAAATTGGGCGCGTGTGCACTTCTTCAACTCCCTTTTTTGTGCTGTTGCGCATTGCCTGTACGGATTGCCTGGAGCAAACGATATCCCGCGCAAGGCTTTGCCTAACGACAACCTTGGCCCGGCGAGAGTCAAACTAGACGAGATCACGGCGCAGTACGATGCAGTGACGATTGATGGGGCTCAGCCCAGCCAGGGTTTCATGAAATTCATTGAGACGTCTCGTCGTGCAACCACGGATGCGTCGAGTCGCAAGGCCCGCGTCGCCTATATTTGCGCTCAGCTCTAACAATGGATTACGCGACCGCATATACCGGTTTCATTCAGCGTCTCGATACCATCCGCAGACTTCAGGAAAAGATCAATGCGGAAGACGGCCAAGATCCAGCGGAACGGGATCTACTTTTTGAATCAATGTTCATTGCCGCATTCCGTGCTTTAGAAAACCTACTCGAAGATTGCTTCATCTATAGCATGCAGGGCATGGCGGACTTGAGTGGCGTGGTGGTGCCGCGCCACGCCAACCCGATCGATCGTAAGCACGCAAGGGAAATGCTGATGGGCTCCCAAACCGTACTGGATTGGACAACGTCCGGTGCGATAACCCGCAGGTTCGAAACGTTTCTTCAGGATAAGAATGTCGGCCTATACGTTGCCGTGGCGGGCGGTAGTTCCACATTAAGCACGGCTAAAGACTTACGAAACCATATTGCCCATAATTCCGACGAAAGCGCTGTCAAGTATGCAAAGGTGGTTGGGGTCTTCTATCCTACAATGCCGCTAACCATTCCAACTCCAGGAGAGCTTCTGCGGAGCATGCCAACAGTGGGGCCTGCAAAATCGAAGCAAGTCTTCACTTACTTTCGTGAAAGGTTCATCGATATCGCCCGAAGTATCACCGCCGCGCCAGCATAGCTGAGTGCTGCTTCATTTCTTGCTGGCTCTCGTTAAACTCTCGCTTTATCAGAGTCTGCCATTGAAGACGACTGCTTTGGGTCGAAAGCAGTCTCCCAAGTATCGCCGTCTTCAACTCTTGATTAGTGACATACACGTAGCACCCCTTCATCCCCCGGCTCATCAGTGTCTTGTATGTATTCCGAACGATTCGATCCCACCCGGTCATGGATCTCAGGATTGCTCTTGGACTGCGACTTGTACCCCCGAATCGAACGATCCTGCCTTGATCGCTTGGCTGGATCAGTAACCAGCCGCCCGTCGCGCCAGGCCAGGTCGGGGCCGATGATCACGCCCACATAGTCCATCTCCAGGCCCTGGCAGGTGTGGATGCAGCCGACCTGCTCGCCGGAGTTGTCGGCGATGGCCCACAGGCTGCCGTCGCTGCCCAGGTTCCATGGGCGCGGTAGTCGTGCTCGGGGATCTCGATGTCCCAAGCCTTCGGGGTGTTCTTGCTCTTCCAGTCCCAGCAGTAGCCGGCGACCATGGGGGCTTTGTTGCTGGCGCGGTTCTTCTCGCGGTTTGTGGCTATGGTAATCCCCAGTTGACTCGACCTGGCTTCGGTAGCATTCTCGGCCTCACGGAGCCTCGAAACTCCGCTTACAGCGGTACCCACCTCCGACAAATCGGTGGGTTTTTTGTGCCTGCATGTTTTTTTGCAGGCGCAACCGACGTGATGCCTGCGTCGGGAGGGCGGTGAATACAACACCCGAAAGGGGAATAAGCCCGCCGGCTGTAAGCGGTTTCGAGCCTCCCGACTTCCCGTCCGTCCCTTTGCGACGGGCGGGCCACTCTAGGGAATGAGGAGGCGACGATGTCGAGGCACGCGTTGGACGATTTCGAGATGGGCATGCCGGGCTATTTCCTGCCCGAGGAGAGCCGGCACCGGTTGGTGAGCCTGAGCGAGCACATCAAGTTCCTGTCGCGGTTGGCGCAGCCGCGCATCGCGGACGAGGAGAAGGAGTGGGCGCCGGAGGTGCGCATGGGCCAGCTGGCGTTCTGCCTGGAACTGCTGGCCGACCAGGTGGACCTGGTACTGGATGAGGTGTCCTGGCCGGCACTGCGGGCAGAGGACGATGACGCCGCGGAGCGCGATGCCGCGGCCCAGGAAGACGATGCAGGAGAGGAAGGCGGCGGCGGGGTGTCGGAAGCGTCGGAGGTGCAGGAAGCGCCCGAGGCGCCAAATGCGCCCGGCGTGCCGGAAGTGGACCTGCGCGACTTCACCTATGGGCTCAAGCTGGAGCAGATCGACAGGCTCAATCTCCTGCTCTCGACGATCTCGGCCCATGCCGACGTGGCGGTGGCCAGCAGCATGGCCGATTTCGCCGAGAACACCTTGTCCGCGGTGGGGGATACGATCTTCGAGGCGGCGGCCGAGGTGCGCGAGATACTGGAGGACGTGAATGACCAGCGGCTTTGGTACGGCGATCGCCCGCGCTTCGGCGTGAGCGAGGGGCGGGCGGTCTATGCTGTGCCCCGTGCCGAATCGTCGTACGGGGAACCCCTGCACTGAGGTCGGCCAGCCAGGCTTGTGCAGGCGCGCTGCCGTTTGGGTATCGTCGCCTGCACGGCCTTCATGCCGGCTATCGCAACGCTCGGGCGTGCGTGCGGCGCCGTCTGCGCCGGATCCTGCGGCGGCCAATCGATCTCACGCTGTCCTGCCGGCGCTGCCATGTCCTATGTGGTACAAAAGTGCTACATTCGCGCAGAGCCCAGCGCGCCCGGAGGATTCCATGAGCACTACTACCATCCGTCTGCCCGACGAGCTCAAGGCACGCGTTGCCGCCGCGGCGAAGCGGGGCGGTACCACGCCGCACAATTTCATCCTGGAAGCGATTGCCGAGAAGGCCGACCTGGCCGAGCGTCGCGCCGACTTCGATGCCGTGGCAGAGCAGCGGTACGCCGGCATCGTCGCATCCGGGAAGACCATCGCGTGGGACGACATGCGCGGCTATCTGGAAAAGCGCATGGCGGGGAAGCCGGCCAAACGTCCAGCGGCCAGGAAGTTGGCCAAATAACGTGTCGCGCATCGAACTGGCGCCCGAGATCGTGGACGACCTGGAGCGGATACTTGATCATCTCCAACGCCATGAAGCAGCGCATATACCGGATCGGTTACGCGAAATCATCGAGGCGATCAGTGTGCTGGAAACCAATCCGCTGATCGGGCGGCCGGCTAGCCGCGACAAGCGTGAGCTGGTGATCGGTCGCGGTGCATACGGTTATCTCGCGCTGTACCGGTATGTGGCGCAGGTCGATACGGTATTCGTGCTGGCGGTGCGTTCGCAGCGCGAGGCCGGTTTTACGGATCGATGATCTGCATTCTTGTGGCTGCCGGGAACTGATGCGGGGACAGGCAGCGAGCCTTCCTCTTAAGAGCCGCTAACAGAACCCGGCCGTCGTCCCCGCGCAGGCGGGGGTGAAGCGCCACTGCTTGCGAGCCACTGGCTCGCGTGGCGCTGAACGCCGTCGGGCTATGCCCGATGGCCGGGGGGCGAAGACCCAGCGACTTCAATCTGGCGAAGGCAAGGCACTGGATCCCCGCCTACGCGGGGATGACGAGTTTTGTTAGCCGCTCTAAATGACGATGTTGAACAGCCGGTCCCAACCTGCCATCGTGCGTCGCGATTACAACGCATGAGGTGTGCCGCATGAGAACTGCATCACCGCCTGTATTCCGTCCGCTCCCCACGCTTGGTTGCATCGCGTTGATGGGGGTACTTGCATGGGCAGCTGCCGCACCGGTGAACGCGCAGAGCGGTGCGACGGCCGCCAATCCTGCCCAAACTGGCGCCAAGCCCAGCTTCATATCCAAGGGAAACCCGCTCTTCCGCGACAAGTTCACCGCCGATCCCGCGCCGCTCGTGGTGGGGGACCGGCTGTACCTGTATGTCGGCCACGACGAGGCCCAGCGCGACGAGATGTTCAACATGCGCGAATGGCTGGTCTATTCCACCGACGACATGAAGACCTGGACCGACCATGGCCCGATCATGAAGGTGGCCGACTTCAAGTGGGCGAAGGCCGACGCCTGGGCTTCGCAGGCGATCGAGAAGAACGGCAAGTTCTGGTTCTATGCCGCGGTGGAGCACGACGACACCCATCCGGGCAAGGCCATCGCGGTCGCGGTCGCGGACAGCCCGACCGGGCCGTTCGTCGATGCGAAGGGATCGGCGCTCATCACCAACGAGATGACGCCCAAGGGCACGCACAGCTGGGAGGATATCGACCCGACGGTGTTCACCGACGATGACGGCACGACCTGGATCGCCTGGGGCAACCGGCAGTGCTACATCGCCAAGCTCAAGCCCAACATGATCGAGATCGACGGGCCGATCACGGAGATCACGCCACCGCACTTCGAGGAGGGGCCCTGGCTGCACAAGCGCGGGGCGCTGTACTACCTGACCTACGCCTCGCTCGACCGCGCCACCCACCGCGACGAGAAGGTGTCCTACGCCACCGCGCCCTCGATCCAGGGTCCGTGGACCTACCGTGGCGAACTGACCGGCTCGGGCAAGTACAGCTTCACCATCCATCCCGGCATCGCCGAGTTCAAGGGCAACTGGTACCTGTTCCTGCACAACGCCGCGCTCGCCATCGGCGACCTGAACGGCGCGATCGGCAGGCGTGCGGTCACGGTCGAGTATTTGCAGTACAACGCGGACGGCAGCCTCAAGCCGGTGGTGCAGACGGAGGCCGGCGTATCGGTTCCGCCGCCACGGTAGGCGGTGCAGGCCGTGGGGTATGACCTGGCCGAACGAGGGTGGGTCATTGCCGCGGCCGCAGGGGCGCAGAAGGAGAGGGACGAATGGAAGGCTGCGTGGGCGTGGATGGAGCCAAGAGCGGTTGGATTGCGGTCTGGCCCGAGGGGGAGGGTTTCTCCTGGCATGTGTACGACAGCGCCCATGCGTTGCTCGACCGGCACCGGGGCGCGCGGGTGATCGCGGTGGATATCCCGATCGGCCTGTCCGACCGCGAGGGCCGGCAAGCCGATAGCCAGGCGCGCCGGTTCGTGGGCGGCAGGCGCGCGTGCAGCATCTTCTCCACGCCGGTGCGGGGCATCCTCGATGCGATGTCGCGGGCGGAAGCTTCCCGCCGGCACAAGGAGATCGATGGGCGCGGCTTTGGCGCGCAATCGTTCGCGATCCTGCCCAAGATCCGGCAGTGGGACGAGCTGCTGCAGGCGGATGCGCAGGCGCGACAGGTGGTGAGGGAGATCCATCCCGAGGTGTGTTTTGCCGCGCTCAACGGCGGGCCGGGCCGTGGGTTGGTCGAGCCCAAGCGCACGCCGGCTGGGATGGAAAAGCGGATCGCGTTGCTGGCGGC
Source organism: Pseudomonas sp. Hp2 (assembly GCF_006386585.1). NCBI lineage: Bacteria > Pseudomonadati > Pseudomonadota > Gammaproteobacteria > Pseudomonadales > Pseudomonadaceae > Pseudomonas > Pseudomonas sp. Hp2. The sequence goes on along the minus strand of NZ_VAHJ01000003.1, from coordinate 427,568 downwards.
CGTGTTCGGGCGGGAGCAGGTGATGGCATTGGTGCAGGCCGTGCCGCGCCGGGAGGCGGCGACGGACGACGTGCTCGATGCGCTTGCGGCGTTGTGGAGCGCGGGGCGGATTTCGCGGGGATGTGCCGGCACGTTGCCGACGCCGGTGGTGCCGGATGCAGTGGGGTTGCCGGCGGCCATCTGGTATTGAGCGCACTGGCTTGGCGGAACCGCCGCCGTGTTTGGAATGTGTTGCTGGCGTACATGGAGGTCGTGCGGGCGGCGCGTGTGCCGCGTATTCTTCACGGTGGGCGCCGTAGGTTCGACCCGGGCCAGGCAGTGGAGCCATGACATGGGCAAGCGGGAGCACAGCGGGCGCGGCAGCGATCCGAAAGCCGGCAAGGCGGGCGATGCTTCGTCCACCGATCCGCGCCGGCCGGTGCCGGGGCCGGATCCCAAGGCGGGGTTGGACCGCGAGGTCGGCGATCTCGAGGACACCGGATCGAAGGATGCCGGCGATGCGTTGCCGGGGCGTGCCGGAGGCGGTTTGGCGGGGGCTTGAGGTGTTGGCGCCTTGGCGGTGGTTCCGGCTTTCCGAGGATCGATTGTGCTGGCCTTGGGTGGGCGAAAGCTCGCTTCGGAAGGTGGGTTGGCGTGGGAAAGATTTCGGCGCCGATGGGCTTTGCTGGCCGGCTGTCGGGGCTGAAGCCCCTCCCACAAGGTGTGCCTGTCGAAAGTGAAGCTGCCTTCCGCAAGGGAGCGTCAGAGATCTTTTTTCTCCAAGTAGAGAGTGGCCAGCTGTTGAGGGCACTTTCTCAGGGATGTCGGCTGTCGGGCTGAAGCCCTTGCCCACAAGGGGCAGTCGAAGGTGAAGCTGTCTTCTGCAAGAGGCCGTCAAAGCTCTCTCTTCCCCAAGAGGGCGGCCAGTTGTTGGGTCGAGGTGCGCTCGCAAGGGACGCTGGTTGTCGGGACTGAAGTCCCTCCCACAAGAAGCGCCGGTGCGATGGGGTGCCTGTCGGGGAACACGACGTGACCGGTGGGTGAGGCGGGCTTGGCTGCGATGCACGGGCCGTTTACCGCGCCGCTGCTACACGTGGCGCCATGCGCGGTTGTCCGCGCATGCGAGCGATGCCTCCGGGCTGGGCCGCGGGAGGACCGACATGAGGGGCGACTACGCCCATTCGCGCGCGCGCATGGTCCGCGAGCATCTTGCGGCGCGCGACATCGACGATGCGCGCGTGCTCGAAGCGATGGGCGCGGTGCCGCGCGAGCGCTTCGTGGACCCGGGCATGAAGGCGCTCGCCTACGAGGACCGCCCGTTGCCGATCGGCGAGGGGCAGACGATCTCGCAGCCGTACATCGTGGCGCTGATGGCGCAGGCGGCGGCGATCGCGCCGGGCGGCAGGGTGCTGGAGGTCGGCACCGGCTCGGGCTATGCGGCGGCGGTGCTGGGGCGGCTGGCGGCGCGCGTGGACACGGTGGAGCGGCATGCCGCGCTGGCGGCGCAGGCCGGGGAACGGTTGCGGGCGATAGGCCAGGACAACGTGCATGTGCACGTGGGCGACGGCAGCGAGGGCTGGCCGTCGCGGGCGCCGTTCGATGCGATCGTGGTCGCGGCCGGCGCGCCGGAGCCGCCGCCGGCCTTGCGCGAGCAGTTGGCCATCGGCGGGCGGTTGGTGATCCCGGTGGCGGCGGGCGAGGGCGAACCGCAGCGCTTGCGCCGCATCGTGCGCGTGGCGCCCGGCCGCTACGAGGCGCAGGACCTGGGCGGGGTGATGTTCGTACCGCTGGTGGGCGCGCAGGGCTGGCGCGAGGACGGGCAAGGCGCGTCGGCGCCAGGGCCGGAAACGATGGACGTCGCCGCGCAGGTGGCGCGCGCGGCCGAGCCGTTGCCGGACATCGAGGCGCCGGCATTCGCCGATGCCTTCGAACGCTTTGCGGGATGCCGCGTGGTGTTGCTGGGCGAGTGCAGCCACGGCACGTCGGAGTTCTACCGGGCGCGCACGGCGATCACGCGGCGGCTGGTGGAGCGGCACGGCTTCACCGTGGTCGCGGTGGAGGCCGACTGGCCGGACGCGGCCACGGTCAACCGCTACGTGCGCCACCTGCCGGCGGACGCGCAGGCGGCACCGGCGTTCGAACGCTTCCCCACCTGGATGTGGCGCAACGCCGAGGTGGCCGCGCTGGTGGCGTGGATGCGCGAGCACAACCGCGGCCGCGATGCGGCGCGGCAGGTGGGATTCTACGGGCTGGACCTGTACAGCCTGGGCGCGTCGATGCGCGCGGTGCTCGATTACCTGGACCGCGTGGACCCGCAGGCGGCGGCCACCGCGCGGCAGCGCTACGGCTGCCTGGCGCCGTGGCAGCACGCGCCGGCCACGTACGGCCGCGCGGCGCTCGATGCCGGCTACGCGAAGTGCGAGGCCGAGGTGGTGCGCCAGTGCCGCGAGCTGCTGGCGCGCCGGCTGGAGTACGCGCAGGCCGACGGCGAGCGTTACCTCGATGCGGCGCAGAACGCGCGCCTGGTGGCGGCGGCCGAGCGCTACTACCGCAGCATGTACTACGGCGGCGCCGAGAGCTGGAACCTGCGCGACACGCACATGTTCGACACGCTGCGGCAGGTGCTCGACGCCAAGGGGCCGGCGGCCAAGGCGGTAGTGTGGGCGCACAACTCGCACGTCGGCGATGCGCGGCACACCGGGATGGGCCGGCGCCAGGGCGAGCTCAACATCGGCCAGCTGTGCCGGCAGGCCTATGGCGACGAGGCGGCCTCGATCGGCTTCGGCACGCACGAGGGCAGCGTGGCGGCGGCGAGCGACTGGGACGGCGAACTGGAGATCAAGCAGGTGCGGCCGTCGCGGCCGGGCAGCGTGGAGCGGCTGTGCCACGACTGCGGCGTGGCGCGCTTCCTGCTCGACCTGCGCCCGGGCCGCCACGAGGCGCTGCGCGAGGCGTTGATGCCGATGCGGCCGGAGCGCTTCATCGGCGTGATCTACCTGCCCGAGACCGAGCTGCAGAGCCACTATGCCGAGGCCAGCCTGCCCGGGCAGTTCGACGCCTATGCGTGGTTCGACCGGACCGGTGCGGTGACGCCGCTCGGGCGCGAGCCGCGTGCCGCGCACGAGGTGGCCGAGACCTGGCCGTCGGGATTGTGAGCGGTGCCCGGGCTGCGCGGCGCGATGCGCGCGATAGGTCGGTAGGGTGCCGATGCGCGACGCGCGAGCGGCGGATCTTGCGCATTCGGGGCGAAGAGCGGGCCGTCGTGCGCGCGGGCGCGAAGAAATCCGGAATCTTTCCGCGCGCCGGCCTGAAGGCGTTAAGCGGCGCGAATATGCCGGTGAATCCGTTTACAGGGCGCCCGCACGTATCGGGTAACCGGTGTCCGGACGGACCGTAATCGATTACACGGTGCGCAAATGCGACGCTGGATTTCCCCGGAAACCATCCGGGCGTGCCCGAGCATGCCCTCTTGTTGCACTGCATGGTGACAAATGACAGCGCACGACATTAGTTTGCGCGGCGAGTGGTAGCGCTATCAGTCCCGCGCGTGCGCGATGGACGCCGATGGAGGAGTCGGTCCGGGCGCGACCGCTTGCCGATTCGATTCGTTGCAGGAGTTTGGGCCGCTGGCGTCGCCGTACCAGGCGCGCCGGTGTCCAGGGTTGGGCGCGGGCCATGGCCCGCGGGGGCCTTCCGGGTGGAAGGCGTACATCCATCGATCGAAAGACATAGGGGAGCCTCATGAGAGGAAGTTGGTTTCCGTACCGAGTACCAGGGACGGCCGCGGCGGTGGCCGTGTTCCGCGCCGCGCACGATGCCGTCCGGCATTCCACTCCCGAGCAGAGGGCAGGCTGATGAGCCGTAGGTTGAAGAAGTTCAAGTCCAGGGCGATGTTCACCTTCGTGGGCGGCGTCCTGATCGTCAATCCTGCCTTCGCGCAGGAGGCCGCGCCGGCACCGGCGCCGCAGGCCACGTCCAGCGAGGCGACCACGCTCGACACGGTGCAGGTCACCGGCCTGCGCAACAGCCTCAACCAGTCGATGGGCATCAAGCGCGATGCGGCCGGCGTGGTGGACGCGATCAGCGCGGAGGACATCGGCAAGTTCCCGGATACCAACCTGGCCGAATCGCTGCAGCGCATCACCGGCATCTCGATCGAGCGCCGCGACGGCGAGGGCGCGCAGGTCACCGCGCGCGGCTTCGGCCCCGAGTTCAACATGGTCACCCTCAACGGGCGCACGATCCCGGGCGCGGACGCGTTCGGCGCGGCCGGCCAGGTGGCGATCGGCGGCGTGGACGGCGGCACCCGCGCGTTCAACTTCGCCCAGCTCGCGGCGGAGGCGATCAGCGGCATCGAGGTCTACAAGACCAGCCGCGCCGACGTGCCCAGCGGCGGCATCGGCGCCACCATCAACATCCAGACCGACAAGCCGTTCAACCACCGCGGCGGGGAGGTCACCGCCAGCGCCGGCGCGAAGATGGGCTACGACGAGTCGCAGCCGTTCGACAACGACGTCACCCCGGAAGTGTCCGGCATCTTCAGCTACGCCAACGCGGACAAGACCTGGGGCGTGGGCCTGAGCGCGAGCTACCAGAAGCGCAAGGGCGGCTCGGTGCAGGCCACCGAGAACTACTGGAACATCCAGCCGTGGACCGGCACGATGCCGGGCAACCCGAACGTCACCAACGCCCCGGCGATCGGCCAGCTCTACGCGCGCCCGAACGACCTGCGCTACGCCTTCGCCGACTTCGAGCGCGAGCGCATCAACGGCCAGGCGGTGCTGCAGTTCGCGCCGATGGACAGCCTGACGCTGACCCTGGACTACACCTACTCGACCAACGAGATCACCGAGAATCGTGGCGAGCAGAGCATGTGGCTGCAGAACCAGCAGTACACCGACGTCACCTTCGACAGCAGCGCGGTGGCCACGCCGACCTACCTGCGCGAAGTCGCCGGGACCAAGGACTTCGGCCTGGAACAGCAGCGCAGCATGCAGAAGTACAAGCTGGGCTCGCTGGGCTTCAACGCCGACTGGCAGGCCACCGACAACTTCCGCCTGAGCTTCGACGCGCACAACTCCAAGACCCAGAGCCTGCCCAACGACCCGCTGACCGGCGGCGGCTCGATCTTCATGAGCGTGGCCGGCACCAACAACTGCACCGCCGGCCCGCACTGCGGCGGCTCGTGGGTGCAGGAGATGTGGTTCAACGGCGGCTTGCCGCAGATGGCGCAGACCTGGTTCCCGACCACGGCCGACGCGCTCGCCAACACCAATGGCGCGGTCAACCCGGGCTTCACCGACGGCGAGATCGGCACGCAGCTGGTGCGCGTGAACTCGCAGTCGCAGATCAGCGAGATCAAGCAGGGCCGGATCGACGGCGAGTTCACCTTCGACGACGGCCGCTTCCAGTTCGGCATCGACAGCTCCAAGGCCAGCACGCACCGCGTCCAGGCGGCCGAGGCGGCGTACACGCTGGGCGACTGGAGCGTGGCCAACGTCAACCAGGACGTGGCCAACGGCCTGATGGGCCTGCTCCGGCCGGTCAACGTCGCCGGGCTGTTCGACGACTACAGCGTGGGCAGCTCCAACGGCGGTTGGGTCGGCGATGCCGGCGCGCTGACCCGCTGGGCCGCGCAGAACTACGGCTACGACATCACCGTCAGCCCGCAGCGGGCGGCCGACAACTACGTGGAGGAAAAGACCCGGGCCGCCTACATGCAGGTGGACCTGCAGGGCGAGCTGGCCGGGCGCCCGACCAACACCCGCATCGGCGTGCGCTACGAGAAGACCGACGTCACCTCGACCTCGATGATCGCCATCCCCAGCGCGATCGAGTGGCAGTCCAACAACGACTTCCGCGTCCTGCTCTCGCAGGAGCAGCAGCCGTTCACGGAGAAGTCCAGCTACAGCTACGTGCTGCCCAATCTGGACTTCAGCATCGACCTGACCGATACGCTGAAGGGCCGCGCCTCGTTCGGCAAGAGCATCGCGCGCGCGCCGTACGGCAACCTGTACGCCGGTCCCGGCGCGCAGCAGCCGTTCGGCTCGGTGCTGATCGACCCGTCCAGCCGCGCCAGCGGCAACGCGCAGAACCCGGCGCTGAAGCCGCTGGAGTCCGACAACCTCGACCTGGCGCTGGAGTGGTACTTCGCCGACGCCAGCTACGTGTCGGTGACCTTCTGGAACAAGACGGTCAACAACTTCATCGGCAACACGGTGACGCAGGAATCGCTGTACGGCCTGCGCGATCCGACCTCCGGCCCGGATGCGCAGCAGGCGCTGGCGTTCCTGCAGAGCCAGCAGTGCATCAGCCAGGTCACCGCGGCCGGCAACGACCCGGCGGCGTGCTCGGCCAACGACACCTCGCTGTTCGCCGCATTGGCGATGCTGCGCAACGCCGAGGCCACCGGCGGCCTGGCGGCCTACAACGGCAGCTCGGCGCAGAGCCTGCAGATGGAGAACCAGTACGACCTGCATGGCGAGGCCGACGACCCGCTGTACATGTTCAACGTCAACCGCCCGGTCAACCAGAACAAGGCCAAGCTGCACGGCTGGGAGCTGGGCGGGCAGTACTTCTTCGGCGACACCGGCTTCGGCATCTACGCCAACTACACCATCGTCGATGGCGACGTGGGCTACAACAACGCCGGCGACCCGAACGTGGACCAGTTCGCCCTGACCGGCCTGAGCGACACCGCCAACGTGGTGCTGATGTACGAGAAGTACGGCTGGTCGGCGCGCCTGGCCTGGAACTGGCGCGACGAGTACCTGATCCTGGCCAACCAGGGCGCCAGCCGCAACCCGTACTACGTGGAGGCCTACGACCAGCTGGACCTGAACGTGAGCTACGCGCTCGACGACCATTGGTCGTTCGGGTTCGAGGCGATCAACCTGACCGGCGAGGACGTGCGCTGGCACGCCCGCAACGACAAGCAGATGGTCAAGCTGATCGACCAGAGCCCGCGCTTCATGCTCGGCGTGCGCTACCGGTTCTGACCGGCGTCGGGACGGCGACACGGGGGCCGCTGCATGCAGCGGCCCCCCTTTTCCCGCCCGCTGGTCTTGCGCATAAGATGCGCCAGACCGCGGAGGGGCTGGAACCGTAATGGCAAGACACGAACTGTTGAACAACGTCGCGCACAAGGACCTGCGCGTGGTCGCCGCACGCTTCGGCAGCGAGTTCGGCGACGAGGTCGGCCTGGTGCCGGCGTTCCCGACCGAATTCGCCGAGCTGCAGCGCGAGTACCCGCTGTTCCTGCGCCGGGAGGCCAACGGCGATTGGCAGGCGGTGGCGCTGCTCGGCTTCGAGGCGAAGGAGAACCTGTTCCTGCAGGACGGCCGCTGGAACGCGGGCTACCTGCCGGGCTTCATCGCGCGCGGGCCGTTCCTGATCGGCTTCCAGGAACAGCAGGTCGAGGGCGAGCGCCGCCTCGAACCGGTGATCCACGTGGACATGGAGCATCCGCGCGTGTCCACCACCGAGGGCGAGGCGGTGTTCCTGCCGCAGGGCGGCAACAGCCCCTACCTGGAGCACGTGGCCACGGTGCTGCGCGGCATCAACGACGGGGTGGCCATGGGCAAGGCGATGTACGCCGCGCTGGATGCGCTGGAACTGATCCAGCCGATGGACATCGGCCTGCAGTTCGACGCGCAGCACCGCGCCAGCCTGGCCGGCCTGTACGGCATCGACCGCGAGCGGCTCGCCGCGCTGGACGCCGAGTCCCTGCACGGCCTGCATCGCGCCGGCTGGCTGGAAGGCGCCTGGCTGCTGCTGGCCTCGCAACACAACCTGCGCCGGCTGATGGCGGAGAAGCAGCGCCGCCTGCGCGACGGCGCCGCGGCGGCGTGAGCGCCATGCACGGCGTCCCGGCCGGCCTGCCCGAACGCGACGACGTCCGCGCCGGCGCGCTGCCGCTGCAGGCGCTGTTCGACGGCGCGCAGCCGGTGGTGCTGCGCGGGCTGGCGCGCGACTGGGCGCTGGTGCGTGAGGGCCGGCAGTCGGCGCGCGCGGCGATGGACTACCTGCTGCGCTTCTACAACGGGCAGCCGGTGACGTATTCCCACGGCGGCCCGGAAGTGGCCGGGCGGCCGTTCTACAACGAGGATTTCACCGCGCTCAACGTCGAGGTGCGGCGCAGTCCGCTGGGCGAGGTGCTGGACGCGATCGCCGCGCACGCCGGCGACGAGCGGCCGCCGACCTACTACGTCGCCTCGCTGCTGGTGGACACGCGCCTGCCGGGCCTGCGCGCGGAGAACGACCTGGATTTCGCCTCGCAGGGCGTGGACGCGCCGCCGAGCATCTGGATCGGCAACCGCACCACCGCCTCGGCGCACTACGACGCGCTCTACAACATCGCCTGCGTCGCGGTCGGGCGGCGCCGCTTCACCCTGTTCCCGCCCGGGCAGATCGCCAACCTGTACCCGGGGCCGCTGGAACCGACGCCGGGCGGGCAGGCGGTGAGCGTGGTCGACCTCGACCGGCCGGACCTGGTGCGCTTCCCGCGCTTCGGCGAGGCGCTCGCGCACGCGCGCAGCGCCGTGCTGGAACCGGGCGACGCGATCTACATCCCGCCGCTGTGGTGGCACCACGTGCAGGGCCTGGACGCGTTCAACGTGCTGGTCAACTACTGGTGGCAGCGCGCGCCGGCGCACCTGCCGCCGCCGATGGGCGCGCTGTACCACGCGCTGTGGGCGCTGCGCGACCGGCCCGAGCAGGAGAAGCGCGCCTGGCGCGAGGTGTTCGACTACTACGTGTTCGGCGACGCGCAGCGCGCCGGCGAACACCTGCCGGAGGCCGCGCGCCACGTGCTCGGCCCCATCGACGAGACGCTGTCGCGGCAATTGCGCGCGATGCTGATCGCCAGGCTCAACCGCTGACCGCGGCCACGACATCGAAGAGGGGGGAGATCGCCTTGGAAACACCGCAACCGAACCGCATCCGCAAGGTCGTCATCGCCGGCGGCGGCACCGCCGGCTGGCTGGCCGGGGCCGCGCTGTCGCACCAGTTCCGCGACCTGCTGGACATCGTACTGGTCGAGTCCGAACAGATCGGCACGGTCGGCGTCGGCGAGTCGACGGTGCCGCCGATCCGCAATTTCCACAAGTTCATCGGCATCGACGAGCAGGAGTTCCTGCGCGAGGTGGCGGGCACCTTCAAGCTGTCGATCTCGTTCGAGAACTGGCGCCGGCCGGGCGAGCGTTTCTTCCACCCGTTCGGCACCACCGGGCAGGGCACGCTGGTGTGCGGCTTCCACCACTTCTGGCTGGACAGCCTGCGCCGCGGCCTGCGCTCGGACCTGGGCGACTACTGCCTGGAGACGCTGGCCTCGCGCGAGGACCGCTTCGGCATGCCGGCGCAGCCGCCGGTCAACTACGCCTACCACCTGGACGCGGGGCTGTACGCGCGCTTCCTGCGCAAGCGCGCCGAGTCGCACGGCCTGAAGCGCATCGAGGGCAAGATCCGCAGCGTGCGCCAGCATCCGGACGGCGACGTCGCCGCGCTGGAGCTGGAGAGCGGGCAGGTGCTGGAGGGCGACCTGTTCATCGATTGCACGGGCTTCCGCGGCCTGTTGATCGAGCAGGCGCTCAAGACCGGCTACGAGGACTGGAACCAATGGCTGCCCAGCGACCGCGCGGTCGCTGTGCAGACCGAGTCGCTCGGTCCGCCGGTGCCGTACACGCGCGCCATCGCGCACGAGGCCGGCTGGCGCTGGAACATCCCGCTGCAGCACCGGGTCGGGTCCGGGCTGGTGTTCTCCAGCCGCCACATGAGCGAGGACGAGGCGCGCGCCAAGCTGCTGCGCGACGTGGGCGCGCCGCCGATCAAGGAGCCGTGGCTGGTGCCGTTCCGTACCGGTCGCCGGCTGATGGCGTGGAACCGCAACGTGGTGTCGCTGGGCCTGGCGAGCGGTTTCATCGAGCCGCTGGAATCGACCAGCATCCACCTGACGATGTCGGCGATCGTGCGCCTGATCGAGCTGTTCCCGGCGGACGGGATCCAGCCGTCGATGGTGCGGCGCTACAACGAGCTCAGCCGCGCGGAAATGGAGCACGTGCGCGATTTCATCATCCTGCACTACCACGCCACCGAGCGCGACGAGCCGATGTGGAAGGCCTGCCGCGAGATGGAGCTGCCGGACTCGCTGTCGCAGCGCCTGCAGGCCTGGCGCGAGCGCGCGCACGCCTGGCAGGTGCAGGGCGAGCTGTTCCGGGTGGACTCGTGGACCCACGTGCTGCTGGGGCAGGGGATCGTGCCGGAGCGGCACCACCCGCTGGCGCAGGGGCTGTCGGACCAGGACCTGCGCCGGTTGCTGGAGGCGATCCGCCAGCCGCTCGAACAGGCGGTGGCGCAGCTGCCGTCGCAGCAGGCCTTCATCGAGCGCTATTGCAAGGCGGGACCCGAGGTCTGGGGAAACCGGCCGGCGCCGCGGCAGGCCGAGCCCGTCCGCATGGCATGAGGGTCGCCGCGGTGCCGCGCGGCGTGCGTGGCACCGCGGCGGCGGCTCACTCCTCGCGCCCGACCGTGGCCAGGCGCAGGAAGGTCTCGTGCTGGTAGCGGCTCATGCGCAGCTGCTGGCCGGTATCCAGCGTGACCACGTGGTGGCCGTTGAACCAGGGATGGATGGCCTTGACCCGGCGCACGTTGACGATGGCCGAGCGATGGATGCGGACGAACTGGCGCGGGTCCAGGCGCGCGGCCAGCGCCGTCATGGTCTCGCGCAGCTCGTGGCGGCGGTCGGCCAGGTGCAGTTCGACCGTGTTGCGGTTGGCCTTGATCCAGACGATGTCCTCGACGTCGACGAAGACGATGCGCTCGTCCACGCGTACCGGCAGGCGCTGCAGGTAGGCGGCATGGCGGCGCAGTTCGTCCAGCGCCTGCAGGATGCGTGGGGTCGCGCCGGCCTCGCTGGCGGCCGTGGCGGCAAGGCGCGCGCGGGCGCGCTGCAGCGTGCCGGCGAAGCGCTCGCGGCTGAACGGCTTGACCAGGTAGTCCACGGCATTGGCCTCGAAGGCGCGCACTGCGTACTGCTCGTAGGCGGTGACGAAGATCGTGGCCGGCATGCGCTCCGCGCCGATCCGGTCGATCACGGCGATGCCGTCCATCTCCGGCATCTGGATGTCGAGGAACACCAGGTCCGGCGAGTGATGGCGGATCGCGGCCACCGCCGAGGCGCCGTCGCCGCATTCGCCCACGATCTCGATGTCGGGCTGCTCGCGCAGCAACCGCACGACCGCGTGGCGGGCGATGGGTTCGTCGTCGATGACCAGGGCGGCGATGCTCATGCCGGGACGTGCTCCGGGGCGTCGTCGGCATCCTCTAACTCGTGCAGCGGCAGGCGGATGCGGCAGGACACGCCGCGCGGCCAGACCATGTCGAGGCGGATGTTGGCGCGCTCGCCGTACAGCGCCTTCAGCCGCAGCCGCGTGTTGGACAGGCCGATGCCGTGGCCGGCGGGTTCGCCGCCGGGTTCGAGCGTGCTGTTGTAGTTGCGGACCTCGATCTGCAGCTCGTCCTGCTGGCGGCGGCTCTCGATCTCGACGCGGTCGGCGCCGGCGTGGCGGCCGATGCCGTGGCGGATGGCGTTCTCCACGATCGGCTGCAGGATCAGGCTGGGCACGGCGCAGTCGAGCGTATCGGGATCGACGTAGATATGCGTGCTCAGACGATCGCCGAAGCGCTTGCGCTGGATGCCCAGGTACAGGTCGAGCAGGGCCAGCTCGCGGCGCAGGGTGATTTCCTGGCCGTCGTACTCTTCCAGGAAGGCGCGCAGCAACTCGCTCAGGCGCAGCAGCATGTCCTCGGCCGACACCGTGTCCTCGTCCAGCAGCGTGACGATCGCGTGCAGCGTGTTGAACAGGAAGTGCGGTTGCAGCTGCGTCTTCAGCACCTTCAGGCGCGATTGCGCCAGCTCCGTGGCCAGGCGGCTGGCCTCCAGCTCGCGGCGATGGCTCTCGGCGCGGAAGTGCAGCGCCTGCTGGATGGCCAGCAACGCCCAGTAGGTCAGCAGGCCGATGGCGACGTGCTTGCTCAGGAACTGCGCGAGCTGCTCCCCGAGCGCTCCCGGCGATACCAGCGCGCCGATCGCGACGGCCAGCAGCGTGACGGCGACGCTGGCCAGGGCCTGCCGGCCGAGCGCGCCCAGCCGGAACGGCGGCTGGATGGGGAAGCGCTCGCCGAGGCGGAACACCAGCGGCGCGAGCGCGGCCCAGGTGTACCACTGGATCATCGACCAGCGCAGGTAGTCGAGGGGCGACCACAGGTAGCCTCTGTTGACCGCATCGTGCAGGAGTCCCTGCAGGGTGAAGACCACCACCACGATGGTCCACAGGCCGATGTAGCGGAACAGGCCTATCTCCGTACTTCCCAGGCGGATCTTCATGCGTGGCGCTCGGGCGGGTTGGCCGGATCGTAAGCGTGCCGGCAACGGCTGAAAAGCCGCGGTGGCGATGGCTACGATTGGTCACTCCATAACGACGATTCGTCCCGGATGGCTTTCCCGGCGAGGGCCCGGGCGCGCCTGATGTGCGCACCGGGCCGCGCGTCCAGGCGGCCCGGTGCCCTTCATGCCGGAGAACGTCGTCATGCGCATGTTCCGAATCCTGCTCGCCGCGCTGTCGCTGCCGGTGGCCGCAACCGCCCACGCGGAACCCGGCGCCCGCACGCATTACTTCGAACTGGTCAACCGCGCACACGACAGCGTGGTCTCGCTGTCGCTCGCGCCGGCAGGCACCGGGGCGTTCCGCGAGCAAGCCCTGGCCGAGCCGCTGCAGGGCGGCGGCGATTCGATCACGGTCGGTGCGCTGGGCACCGGCTGCCGTTACGACCTGCGCTTCGTGTTCCGCGACGGGCGCACGCTGGTGTACGAGGGCGCGGATGCCTGCCGTGCGCGCGTTGTACGCATCCGTGCGCTGCCGCGCGGCGGGACCGGCTCGCGTTTCGTCGCCGCACTGGGCCGCTAGGCGCGAGGCATCGGGGCACGCGCCGGAAGCCACGGGCCGGACTCCGTTCCCGAAAGCTTGCCGGCGCTGTCCGATGAGGCGCGGCGCTGCGGGAGCGGCGGCCGGAAACGGTCAGTCCATCAGTCCAAGGGCGCGTCGGTGGAGCGGGTGAGCGCCTCCCACTGCGCGATCTCCGCGCGCATCGCCTCGAGCTTGCGCGAGACAAGGTCCAGGGCGTCGCTGCCCAGCAGCAGGTGCACCGGCGGGGCCGGGTGCTCGATCAGTTCCAGCAGCGCCTGCGCGGCCTTGTCCGGATCGCCGGGTTGCCGGCCGCTCCTGGCCTCGCGCGTGGCGCGTATCGGGTCGAACAACGCATCGTAGTCGTCGATGGCGCGCTCGCTGCGCACCATCGAGCGCCCGGCCCAGTCGGTGCGGAACGACCCGGGCGCCACGGCGGTCACGTGAATGCCGAAACCGGCGACTTCCTTGGCCAGGGTCTCGCTGATGCCCTCCAGCGCGAACTTGCTGCCGCAGTAGTAGGCGATGCCCGGCATGGTGATGAAGCCGCCCATGGAGGTGATGTTGACGATGCGTCCGGCGCGGCGCCGGCGCATCGCCGGCAGCACCGCCTTGATCATGGTCACGGCCCCGAACACGTTGGCGTCGAACTGGCGGCGCAGTTCGTCCAGCGGCGATTCCTCGAGGATGCCTTCGTGGCCGTAGCCGGCATTGTTGACCAGGACGTCGATCGCGCCGACCTCGCGTTCGATGCCGCGCACGGCCGGCTCGATCGCGTCGAAGTCGGTCACGTCGAGCAGCACGCCGTGGGCGCGACCGGGCGCGCTCGCCTCGAAGGCCGCCAGCGCCTCGGCGTTGCGCACGGTGCCCGCGACGGTGTGGCCGGCGTCGAGCGCGGCGCGCGAGAAGGCGCGGCCGAATCCGGAGCTGACGCCGGTGATGAGCAGGGTTTTCTTCATGGTTCCGGGGGTAACGCGGTGTATGGGGCGCGCAGTGTGGTGTCTTCCCGATGGGCGGTCCAATATATGGATCGACTCGGATCGATTGCTTTGGGCACTACCCCATGGAGCTGCGCCACGTCCGCTATTTCCTGCTGGTCGCCGAGGAGGCGAACTTCACCCGCGCCGCCGAGCGCGCCGGCATCGGCCAGCCGCCGCTGAGCCAGCAGATCCGCGCGCTGGAGCGCGAGATCGGTACGCCGCTGTTCCGGCGCACGCCGCGCGGCGCGGAGCTGACCGAGGCCGGGCTGGCGTTCCTGCCGGAAGCGCGCGCGCTGGCGCGGCAGGCCGAGGCGGCCGTGGAGGCGGCGCGCCGCGGAGGACAGGGATTGCGGGGCACCCTGCGGGTGGGATTCACCGCCTCGGCGGCCTTCGTCGGCGCGGTGCCCGAGGCGATCCGGCAGTTCGTCGCGGCGAGCCCCGAGGTGGCCGTCTCGCTGGTGGAGGCCGAGACGCGGGCGCTGCTGGAGCGATTGTCGGCAGGGGAGCTGGACGTGGCGCTAACGCGGCTGGGGCGCATCGAGCCGCCCGGGGTGGCGGTGACGCACCTGCTGGACGAGCCGATGGCGGTGGCGGTATCGCATGCGCATCCGCTGGCGCGCCGCAAGACCGTGCCGCTGGCGGCGCTGGCCGAGGAACCGCTGGTGATGTTCCCGCGCGAGGCCGGAGCCAGCCTGTACGACGAGATCATCGCCACCTGCTGGAAGGCCGGGCTGGAGCCGCGCATCGGCCAGCAGGCGCCGCAGTTCTCCTCGGCCCTGAACCTGGTGGCGGCGGGCCTGGGCGTGACCCTGGTGCCTGCGTCGATGGCGCAAGTGCAGTCGGTGGGCGTGCGCTACCTGGCGATCCGCGGCGAAAGCCCGCGCGTGCGGTTGTCGCTGTGCGTGCGGCCCAGGGAAGGCTCGCTGATCGTGGCGCGCTTCGCGCGGATGGTGCGCGAGCGCTGCCGGCCGCCGCGCTGAAGGCGCGCCGGCCACGCCGTTGCGGTGAAACGAGAAACGTCGGCGCGGGCCGGCGTTTCCTGCTGCCTATTGCGCCGACATCGAGTACGGATGCTGCGCCGGATCGGTGGCCCATTGCGTGTCCGGCGCGGCCTGCATGGTGAAGCGCAGTTCGCCGCCGGCCATGATCTCCTCGTGCGAGAGCCAGGCGCGCGGCAGCGGCTTGCCGTTCAAGCGGGCGCTGCCGATGTAGGCGTGCCCGGCATCCAGGCCTTCGGCGAAGATGCTGAAGCGCCTGCCGTTGGGCAGGTTGAGCGTGGCGCGCGGCAGGAACGGGCGGCCGATGACGTACTGGTTGCTGCCCGGCGCCACCGGATAGAAGCCGAGCGCGGTGAACACGTACCAGGCCGACATCTGGCCGAGGTCGTCGTTGCCGGCCAGGCCGTCCGGGGTGGGCTTGTACTGGCTGTCCATGATCTGCCCGAGCCGCGCCTGGGTGCGCCACGGCTGGCCGGCGTAGGCGTAGAGGTAGGCGACGTGGTGGCTGGGCTCGTTGCCGTGCGCGTACCAGCCGATCAGGCCGGTGATGTCCTCCATGTGCTCGAACACCTTGGGATCGACCTTGGCGTCGAACACCTGGTCCAGCCTGGCCAGCAACTTGTCGGCGCCGCCGTGCGCGGCGGCGAGGCCGGCCACGTCCTGCGGCACGTACCAGGAATACTGCCAGGCGTTGCCTTCGGTGTAGTCGGTGCCGTAGCCGCTGGCGGTGGGATCGAACGGCTCGCGGAAGCTGCCATCGCGCTTGCGCGCGCGCATGAAGCCGGTGGCCGGGTCGAAGGCGTGCTTCCAGTTGGCGGCGCGCTTGCCGAACTCGGCGGCGATGTCGGCCTTGCCCATCTTCTGCGCCATGCGCGCGATGGTCCAGTCGTCGAAGGCGTATTCCAGCGTCTTGCTCGCCGCTTCGCCTTCCTCGTCGATCGGCACGTAGCCGAGCTCGCGGTACTGGGCGATGCCGTCGTAGGGGCCGTAGTCGGCGCTGGCGACCATCGCCTGCAGCGCCTCGTCGGCGTCGAAGCCGCCGATGCCCTTCATGTAGGCGTCGGCGATCACCGGCACGGCGTGGTAGCCGATCATGCACCACGTCTCCAGGCCGTGGAACGCCCATACCGGCAGGATGCCGTAGGGGCTGGCGCGGCGCGCGGCGAGCAGCGAGTTGACCACGTCGCTGGTGCGTTGCGGCGGTTGCACCAGCGTCAGCAGCGGGTGCAGGGCGCGGTAGGTGTCCCACAGCGAGAAGGTCGAGTAGTTGGTCCAGCCCTTGGCCTGGTGCACGGCGTTGTCGGGGCCGCGGTAGCGGCCGTCGCTGTCCATGAACAGCGACGGGCCGAGCAGGGCGTGGTAGAGCGCGGTATAGAACTGGGTGCGCTGCTGCGCGCTGCCCTGCGCGTCGACGGCGGACAGCGCCTGGCTCCATTGCCGCTTGGCATCGGCGCGCACGCGGTCGAAATCGAAGCCGGGCACCTCGGCATCGAGGTTGGCGATGGCGCTGTCCTCGCTGACCGGCGAGATCGCCACCTTCACCACCAGCGGCTGCTTGCCGGCATCGCCGAAGTCGAACACGCCGACCAGCTGGCGGCCCTCGATCTGCGCGCGCTGGCGCGGATCCTTCTCGCCCGGCGGCGGGAAGCCCTTGTAGACCACGTCCTGCTCGGTGTCGTGCAGTTGCCGGCCGGCGAGCGGCTGCGAGAAGCGCATCGCGAAGTAAAGCTGCCGGCCCGGCGCCCAGCCGCGTGTCTCGCGGAAGCCGGTGACGGTGCCGTCGGGACGCACCCGCAGGCGCGACCACAGCACCTTGCCGGGATAGTCGTACATGCTGGTGCGCAGGTCGACCAGCACGTGCGCGGGCTTGCCCTGCGGGAAGGTGTAGCGGTGCACGCCGACGCGCGCGCTGGCGGTGAGTTCGGCGCGCACGCCGTAGTCGTCGAGCGTGACCGCGTAGTAGCCGGGTTCGGCCTTCTCCTCGTCGTGCCGGAAGCGCGAGGTGTAGCCGCTGCCGGGCTTGGCCACGTCGCCGCGTTCGAGCTTGGGCGTGCCGCTGATCGGCATCAGCAGCACGTCGCCGAGGTCGGAATGGCCGCTGCCGGAAAAATGTGTGTGCGAGAAGCCGACGATGGTGTTGTCGTCGTAGCGGTAGCCGGCGGCCCAGCCGTAGCCCTCCTTGCGCGACTTGATCTGGGTGTCCGGGCTGAGCTGGACCATGCCGAACGGCACCGTCGCGCCGGGATAGGTATGGCCCTCGCCGCCGGTGCCGATGAACGGGTCCACGGCGGCGTAGGCATCGTCGGCGGGCGCCGCGTGCGCGCCGCCGGCGAGCGCGGCGCCGAGCAACAGGAAGGTGGCGATCGGACGAAAGCGGTGCATCGATTCTCCCCGGCGATGAACAGGCCACGACCGTAGCACGCGATGCGCGGCGGCACCTCCGCCATCGGTCACTCCATCCGCGCGCGGAGCTTGCCGATCCTGGCGGCTGAACCGGTGGGGGATGCGCGATTGCGGCACCGGGCTTTGCCCCCATCTGGTGGGCATGGATCTGTTCCCGACCGACCAGGAACCGCGCGTGCTGGTGGACGACGCCGAAGGCGGCATCCGCTACTGGCCGCAGGCGGTGGACGCGGCGACGGCGCAGGCGTGGTTCGAGGCGCTGCGCGCGCATGCGCACTGGGAGGCCCAGCAACGGCCGATGTACGACCGCGTGGTCGCGGTGCCGCGCCTGCTGGCCTCGTACCGCCTGGACGCCGTGCCTGCCGGCCTGCCGCTGCACGAAATGCTGGCCTGCGTGCAGGCGCGGGTGCCGGCGCCGTACAACACGGCCGGGCTCAACCTCTACCGCGACGGGCGCGACAGCGTGGCGATGCACCACGACAAGCTGCACACGCTGGTGCCCGGGCAACCGATCGCGCTGCTCTCGCTCGGCGCGCCGCGACGGATGAACATCCGGGCGAAATCCGGCGGCCGCGCATTCGGGCTCGAACTGGCGCCGGGCAGCCTGCTGTCGATGAGCCATGCCAGCCAGCTCACGCACGAGCACGGGATTCCCAAGAGTGCGCGCGTGGCGGGCGAGCGCATCAGCGTGGTGTTCCGGGTGCGGCCGGCCGAGCGCATGGCCGCGGGACTATACGGCGCGCATTGGCAAGGGCGCCGGGATTAGCGCGTGTCACGTTCTTCGAGAAGAGCCTCCTTCCCCCGCTTGCGGGGGAAGGTGCCCGAAGGGCGGATGGGGGAAACTGGAATTGTTTTGGTGAGGCAAAGCGCCCCTCATCCGGCGCTTCGCGCCACCTTCTCCCGCGAGCGGGAGAAGGGACAGGGGGGCGCTTCCTGGTCGGAACCGTATAGATTCCCTTCCCCCGCCTGCGGGGGAAGGTGCCCGAAGGGCGGATGGGGGCGCCGGGCTGCCTGGTCGAGGCAAGCGCCCTCATCCGGCGCTGCCCGCTACCTCGCTGCGCGCCCCGACCCGGCGCAGCGCGCCGGGCGTTCAGGCGTGTGCGAGCCAGATGGCTCGCAAGCAACACGCCTTCACCCCGCAAGCGGGAGAAGGGACATGCGTGGCGCTTCCTGGTCGGAGGCGTAGCTTCCCTTCCCCCCGCTTGCGGGGGAAGGTGTCCGGAGGGCGGATGGGGGCGCCGGGCCGCCTGGTCGAGGCAAGCACCCTCATCCGGCGCTGCGCGCCACCTCGCTGCGCGTCCCGGCCCGGCGCAGCGCGCCGGGCGTTCAGGCGTGCGCGAGCCAGATGGCTCGCAAGCAACACGCCTTCACCCCGCAAGCGGGAGAAGGGACATGCGTGGCGCTTCCTGGTAGGAGCCGTAGCTTCCCTTCCCCCGCTTGCGGGGGAAGGTGCCCGAAGGGCGGATGGGGGCGCCGGGCTGCCTGGTCGAGGCAAGCACCCTCATCCGGCGCTGCCCGCCACCTCGCTGCGCGCCCCGACCCGGCGCAGCGCGCCGGGCGTTCAGGCGTGTGCGAGCCAGACGGCTCGCAAGCAACACGCCTTCACCCCGCAAGCGGGAGAAGGGACATGCGTGGCGCTTCCTGGTCGGAGCCGTAGCTTCCCTTCCCCCGCCTGCGGGGGGAAGGTGCCCGGAGGGCGGATGGGGGCATCGGGACTGCTTGGCGAGGCAGGCACCCTCATCCGGCGCTGCCCGCCACCTCGCTGCGCGCCCCGACCCGGCGCAGCGCGCCGGGCGTTCAGGCGTGCGCGAGCCAGATGGCTCGCAAGCAACACGCCTTCACCCCGCAAGCGAGAGAAGGGAAGGGACGCGTGCGTGCCCATGAGTCGGGAGGCTGCCGACTTGCTTCCTTACCCTGACAGCGGAGCCGTGGACGGAGGAAGGAAGGCGAGGCATCGGCAGGCCGGCCCGCGCGGATCAGGCCAGCAGTTCGAAGGTGGCGTGGAGGCCGTCCGCTTCCGCCGACGGCGCCACCCACAGGTCGAACGTGCCCGGCTCCACCGTCGGCTTGAGCCCGGCGCCGACGAACAGCAGGTCCTCGCGACGCAGGGCGAACGTCACCTCGGCGCTGGCGCCGGCGGCGAGCGCGACCTTGCGGAAGTCCTTCAGCTCGCGCACCGGACGGGTGACGCTGGCGGCGCGGTCGCGCACGTACAGCTGCACCACTTCCTCGACGGCGTGTCGGCCGCGGTTGTGGATGCGCGCGCGCACCTCCAGGGTGCCGCCGGCATCGAGCCGCGCATCGCCGATGTCGAGCCCGTCGTACTCGATGCGGCCGTAGGTCAGGCCGTGGCCGAACGGGAACAGCGAAGAGTTCGGGATGGTGCGGTAGTGGGTCTTGAACGCGTCCAGCTTCTCCGGATGCGGGTCCGGCCGGCCGGTCGGCTTGTGCGCGTAGTAGTACGGCACCTGGCCGGCCTCGCGCGGGAAGCTGACCGGCAGGCGGCCGGAGGGGCTGGCCTTGCCGAACAGCAGGTCGGCCAGCGCCGGGCCGGACTGCGAACCCAGGAACCAAGTCACCAGGATCGCCGGCGCTTCCAGCACCGTGCCCCGCAGGGCCAGCGCGCGGCCGTTGCTGAGCAGCACCACCCGCGGCTTGCCGGTGGCGGCCACGGCGTCCACCAGTTGCTGCTGGACCTCGGGGACGACGATGTCGGTGCGCGACTGCGCCTCGCCGGAATAGCGCTGCGGCTCGCCGATCGCCAGCACCACCACGTCGGCGGCGCGCGCGGCGCGCACGGCCTCGTCGATGCCGCCGGGCAGCGGCTTGTCGAAGTCGCAGCCGTCCACGACCTCCAGCGCCGTGGGGTCGGCCATCGCCGCGCGCATCGCGCTGGCCAGGTCGTGGCCGGTGTCGTCGCCGCCGAACAGAACCCACGGGCCATGGATGTTGGCGAGGTCGCGCGCCATCGGGCCGATCAGCGCGATGCGCTGGCCCTTGGGCTTGAGCGGCAGCAGGTCGTTGTCGTTCTTCAGCATCACCACCGACTTGCGCGCGGCCTCGCGCGCCAGTTGCAGCGTCTCCGGGCGGCGCTGGCGGGCCTGCGCGCGCGCGGGCTGGATGCGCCGGTACGGGTCGTCGAACAGGCCCAGCGCGGCCTTGAAGCGCAGCACGCGCCGCACCGACTCGTCCAGCCGCGCCATCGGCACTTCGCCGCTGGCGACCAGTCCGGGCAGGTACTTGAGGTACAGCCCGCTCTGCATGCTCATGTCGACGCCGGCCAGGAACGCCTTCTTGGTCGCGTCGCGCTCGTCGCTGGCGTAGCCGTGCGCGATCAGCTCCATGTCGCCGGTGTAGTCGGAGACCACCAGGCCCTGGTAATTCCATTCCCCGCGCAGCACGTCGCTGAGCAGCCAGGCGTTGCCGGTGGCGGGGATGCCCGACAGCTCGTTGAACGAGGCCATCGTGGTCAGCGCGCCGGCGTCGAAGCCGGACTGGAACGGCGGGAAGTAGACCTCGCGCAGGGTGCGCTCGGACACGTCCACGGTGTTGTAGTCCAGGCCGCCCTCGGCGGCGCCGTAGGCGGCGAAGTGCTTGGGGCAGGCGGCCACCGCGTCCGGATGCGACAGGCCCTGGTCGCCCTGGAAGCCGCGCACGCGCGCCTGGGCCATGCGCCGGCCGAGCAGCACGTCCTCGCCGCTGCCTTCCACGCCGCGGCCCCAGCGCGCGTCGCGGGCGATGTCGACCATCGGCGCGAAGGTCCAGTCGATGCCCACCGCGCTGGCCTCCAGCGCCGCCGCGCGCGCGGTGCGTCGCGCCAGCTCGGGCTCGAAGCTGGCCGATTCGCCCAGCGGCACCGGGAACACCGTGCTGAAGCCATGGATCACGTCGGCGGCGAACAGCAGCGGGATCTTCAGCCGGCCCTGCATCGCCGCATCCTGCATCTGCCGGTGCCAGGCGACGTTGGAGCCGTTGAACACGCCGGTGAGCTGCCCGGCGCGGGCCGCCTCCAACTGGGTGCTGGCGGCGGGCACGCGGGTGTCCGGATTGGCCGCGGTGGCGGCCGCATTGGCGGCGACCGAGCCGAGCAGGGTGAGCTGGCCGGCCTTCTCCTCCACCGTCATGCGCGCGATCAGCCCGTCGATGAAGGCGGGCGTGCGGGCGTTGTCGCGCGGTAGCGCCCAGCCGACCGGGATGCGCGACAGCAGGGCCAGCGAGCCGGCGCCGATCAGCAGGTTGCGACGGGTGGTGCGGAGGGTCATGCGGGAGCGTCCTTCAAGCCTGGCAAGGATGTAAACGTTATCGGAAGCCAGCCGCCAGGCCATGATGCAGTGCACGATGAAAGGGTGGGGCGCCCTGGTTCGGGTGCCCGCCGCGGGGCGGTGGAAGGGCGGCGGAACGGGCTCCTGAACCGTTAGGGGAGCGCGCTTGGGCGGGCCGGCTCGGCGGCGCAGACTATGCGACGAGCGGCCGCTAGCGTGCCGGCCCGGAGCATTGCGAGGAGTTCCCGTGTCACGACGTGGCGGCAGCGCCGACCTTCCCCTGCACGGCGGCCGGGTGCCGGCGTGGCTTGCGCAGCGCATGACCCGGCTCGGCGCGGTGATGTGCCAGGCCATCGTCCACCACTACGGCCGCGACGAACTGCTGCGGCGGCTGGCGCATCCGTTCTGGTTCCAGTCCTTCGGCGCGGTGATGGGCATGGACTGGCATTCCTCCGGCATCACCACCAGCGTGATCGGCGCGCTCAAGCGCGGGCTGGCGCCGTTGGCGGGCGAGCTGGGCATCCACGTCTGCGGCGGCCGCGGACGGCATTCGCGCGCCACGCCGGACGAGTTGCTGGCGGTCGGCGAGGCCACCGGCATCGATGGAGCCGCACTCGCGCAAGCCAGCCGGCTGGTGGCCAAGGTCGACAGCGCGGCGGTGCAGGACGATTTCGAGCTGTACCTGCACGGCTTCATCGTCAGCGACGACGGGCGCTGGGTGGTGGTGCAGCAGGGCATGAACGGTACGCGCCGGCAGGCGCGCCGCTACCACTGGCTGTCGGAAGGGCTGTCGAGTTTCCTCGACGATCCGCATGCGGCGGTGGACGGCCCGGGGCAGGGCACCATCGTCAACCTCGCCGATCGCCGGGCGGCGGCCTCGCGCGCCGCGCAACTGGACCTGCTGCAGGCGTTGGGACCGGCACGCGTGGCGGGCGAGTGGGCGCGCCTGCAGGGCGATGGCGCATCCGCCGCGAAGGCCGTGCCGCGGACCGGCGACCTGTTCGCCACGCCCGCATGGGACCCGGCGGCGCAACCGCACCTGTCCATGCCCGGTCACCACGACGTGCGCGGCGGCGACGTCGTCGCGCGCCGCCTGCATGGCGCGCTGGCCGCCGCGGCCGAACAGGGGCCGAAGGACTTCGCCGAGCTGCTGCAGGTGCCTGGCGTCGGCGCGCGCACGGTGCGCTCGCTGGCGATGGTGGCCGAGGTATTGCACGGCGCGCCGTGCCGCTTCAGCGATCCGGCGCGGTTCTCGCTGGCGCACGGCGGCAAGGACCGGCATCCGTTCCCGGTGCCGACGCGGGTGTTCGACCGGACCATCGATGTGCTCAAGCAGGCGGTACGGCAGGCCCGGCTGGGCAACGAGGAAAAACTCGAGGCGATCCGCCGCCTGGATGCGCAGGCGCGGCGGCTGGAAGCGACCGCCGGCGGCCCTTCGGTGGAGGCGTATATCGCGCAGGAACGACGCGATTCCCACCGTTATGGCGGGCGCAGCGTATTCGGCTGGGAACCGGCGCAGGGGGGCGAGCCCCGGCGCAAGGCGGGCTGATGCGCGGCGATCCCCGTGCTCGCGTGCCGATCGATGGGCGCTGCTTCGCCTACGTGTTCCCGTGCCTGTGGGAGGACCATTGCAAGATCGGTTTCTCGCACGATCCGCTGGCGCGCATCGCGGCATTGCATCCGCGCTGGTACACGTTCTTCGACCTGGAGAACGGATGGCTGGTGGAAGCCGAGTCCGAGCGCGACGCGCGCGACCTGGAACTTGAACTGCGCCGGCCGTTCGCCGCGCACAACGCGCCGGCACCACTGACCATCCGCGCGCAGGCCGGCGGGGGCACCGAGTGGTTCCGCGGCGTGGCGGAACCCTTGGCGCTGTCGGTGCGGGCGCTGGCGCAGCGCGGGTATCGCGTGCATCCGCTGCAGGGCTGGTTGCAGGCGGCCCTGTCGGCCCGGCGCGAGGGCTTGCACGAATGGACGCTGGCCCAGTTGCCGGCGGACGGGATGGACGGCCGGCATGGCGACACGCCCGCGCTGCGCCGGCTGCGCGACCAGCTCGACGCCTTCGCGGCGCTGGATGTCCCGCTCGACGACGTGCTGCCGGATGCGGTGATGGCGTGGTACCGCCGCGCCGGTGGACGGGCGTGACGGACCGCGGATCGGTGTCGGAAGGGCGTGCGCGTCGCGCGTGGCGTCAAGGCGGCGTGTGCATCGGCCGCCGGCGCTATACCGGTGTTTTACCCACGCATTGTTAGACCCGTGGCACCTCCATTCATGGGAGCAGTACGGTGCCTGAGAAAAAGACCCGCGAAGCCGTGGCCCGCGACAAGCGCGAGGGCAAGTCCGCCAGCACCCAGGCCGGCGAGTTCGTGAAGGAGGAGATCGAGCATGTGCGCGAAGGCAAGCACGGCGCCAAGAGCACCAAGCAGGCGATCGCGATCGGCCTGAGCAAGGCGCGCCGCGCCGGCATCGACGCCAAGCCGTCCAAGAGCGCTTCCAAGTCGGTCAAGAAGAAGGCCGCGCAGGACAGCAAGGCGGCCAAGGCGCACAAGAAGCCTTCCGCCAAGCGTTCGGCCGGCGCCAAGAAGGCGCTGAAGACGGCGAGCAAGCGCACGACGGCGAAGAAAGTGGCCGGCAAGAAGGCGTTGTCGAGCCAGGCCAAGAAGGCGACGAGCAAGCGCACGGCGCGCAGCCGTTCGGAAGCGGCCAAGAAGGCGGCGCGGACCAAGGGCGCGGCGGGGCGCAAGGCGGCCGCTAAGAAGGCCGCGCGCACGCGCAAGCGCAAGGCGGAGGATTGAAGCCGCGGCCGGCGCCGCCGGCCGCGGGCCGCTTAGCCGTAATGCGCCGCCGGCTCGTGCACGGCCGACGCGCCGGCGCCGCGCAGGCGCGGGCGCAGCCACTCGGCGAAGGCCTTTTCGTCGAGGCTGCCTTCGGCGAGGGCGATCATGGCGGCGTATTTGTCTTCGTCCCTGGCGACCAGCTCGACGTCGTTCAAGGCGAGAAACACGCGATAACAGACATGGGCCGTGCGCTTGTTGCCGTCGACGAAGGGGTGGTTGCGCGCCAGGCCAAAGGCGAGGCTGGCCGCGAGGTCCGCAATGTCGGGCGGCGGTTCGCCATAGGCGAACAACTGCTGCGGGCGCGCAAGGGCGGAGTCGAGGAGCGCGTCGTCGCGCACGCCATTGCCGCCACCGTGCTCGGCGAGTTGACGCTCGTGGATGGCAAGCGCGAGCGCACGGTTGATCCAGACGATCATGGCGGCGCTCCCCTTATTGCGCGAGCTTGCGCAGGACATGGCGGTCCTCGCGCATGACCTTCTCCGCAACCTCCATCTGTCGCGCCAGTTCCGGATCGAACGCGGTCAGGCGGATGCCGTCCGGGGTTTCCAGCACGTAGAGCTCGTCGCCCTTCTCCACGCGCAGGCGGGCCAGCAGTTCCTTGGGCAGGATGACGCCGGCGGAGTTGCCGATGCTGGTGATCTTGAGCTTCATGGAATGGCTCCAGGATTGTTATAACTTTGGTTATATAGCGCCGTAATGCTCGCGCTGCAAGGGGAGGAAAACGCCAGGGCGTCTCGCCTGGCGAGACACCAGGGTGTACAAATGTACACCCTGCCTCCACGATCCGCCGCCATGACCCCGCTCCCGCCCAGGCGCGCCGCCATCCTTGCCTACCTGCACGAGTGCGCACGGCAGGGGCATGTCCCCAGCCTGGCCGAGATCGCCGCGCACTTCGGCTTCGCCTCGCGCAACGCCGCGCAGAAGCACGTGCAGGCGCTGGTCGAGGCCGGCCTGGTCGAGCGCCGGCCCAACGCCAGGCGCGGGCTGCGGGTGCCGGGCGCGCCCGGGCGCGAAGGCCTGCTCGCCTTGCCGGTGCTCGGACGGGTCGCGGCGGGCGCGCCGATCGGGGCCGACATCGGCCTGGACGAGCAGCTGTGGCTGGACCGCGGCCTGTTCTCGCTCAGGCCGGACTACCTGCTGGTGGTGCAGGGCGATTCGATGATCGACGACGGCATCCTCGACGGCGACCTGGTCGGCGTGCACCGCGCCAGCGAGGCGCGCAACGGCCAGACCGTGGTGGCGCGGATCGACGGCGAGATCACGATCAAGCGCCTGGAGCGCGGTGCCGAGCGCCTGCGCCTGCTGCCGCGCAATCCGGCGCATGCGCCGATCGAGGTGGCGCCGGATGCGGAGTTCGCCATCGAGGGCCTGTTCTGCGGCCTGCTGCGCCGGGGATGAGACATGGGCGAAGTTCGGGCCCTGGACGATCTGCTCGCCGCGCGCACGGTCTGGCATGCCGGGCGCGGGACCGCGCTGGCCGAAGGCGGCGAGCCGACCGGCCATCCCGCGCTGGATGCGCTGCTGCCGGGCGGCGGCTGGCCGCGGCGCGCCCTGACGGAGTTGCTGCTGCCGGCCGACGGCGTCGGCGAGATCGCGCTGCTGCTGCCGACGCTGGCGCGCATGACCCGGGCCGGCCAGCGCGTGGTGCTGGTGGCGCCGCCTTACATCCCGTATGCGCCGGCCTTGCAGGCGGGCGGGATCGACCTGGCATGGCTGCACCTGGTCGAGGCCGAACCGCGCGATGCGCTGTGGGCGTTCGAGCAATGCCTGCGCAGCGGCGCCTGCGCCGCGGTGCTGGGCTGGCCGCAGACCGGCGATGCGCGCGCGCTGCGCCGCTTGCAGGTGGCGGCCGACAGCGGCGACTGTTGCGGTTTCGCGCTGCGCGACCGCAAGCATGCGGCCAATGCCTCGCCGGCGGCCTTGCGGCTGGAATACCGGCCGGCGCAGGCGGCCTGGCAGGTGCTCAAGTGCCGCGGCGGCCCGGTGCCGGCGCAGCCGCTGCGCCTGGCGCGGTGAGGGCGCGCGCGTGCTCTGGGCCTGCATCCTGCTGCCGCAGCTGGCGCTCGACGCCGTGGTGCGCCGCCTTCCCGAGCCCGAGGCGCCGCTGGCGCTGGTGGAAGGCCCGGCGCAACTGCGCACCCTGCATGCGGTGAACGCGGCCGCATCGCATGCCGGCCTCAAGCCCGGCATGCGCCTGTCCGCGGCGCATGCGCTGCTGGCGCAGGTGCGCACCGTCGACTACGACCCGGCCGAGGAAACGCGTTGGCATCGCTTCCTCGCCGCCTGGGCCTACCGGCACAGCTCGCTGGTGAGCATCCAGTGGCCGCGCGCGATCGCGCTGGAAGTGCAGGCCAGCTTCCGGCTGTTCGGGCCGTGGCCGCGCTTCGAGCGACGCCTGCGCGAGGAACTGGAGGCACTGGGTTTCCAGCACCGCATCGCGATGGCGCCGACGCCGCGCGCCGCGCGCGTGCTGGCCGGATTGCGCGACGGCCTGGCGGTCACCCACCCCGATGCGCTGCGGCGCACGCTCGACGGCGTGCCGATCCGGCGCGCGGCCTTGCCCGGCGAGGCCGGCGAACGCCTGCACCGGATGGGCGTTCGCACGCTGGCGGCCTTGCGCGCGCTGCCGCGCGACGGCGTGCGCAGGCGCTTCGGCCTGGACGTGCTGGAGCACCTGGACCGGCTCTACGGCCAGGCCGACGATCCGCTGCCGTACTACGCGCCGCCGGACCATTTCGATGCGCGCGTGGAGATGGGGTACGAGGTCGAGCGCCATACCGCGCTGCTGTTCCCGCTGCGGCGCTTGGTCGGCGACCTGTGCACCTACCTGTCGATCCGCGACGGGGGCGTGCAGCACTTCGTGCTGAGGCTGGAGCACGAGCAGGGCCACCACGACGTCGAGGTCGGCCTGCTGTCGGCCGAGCGCTCGCCCGCGCTGCTGTTCGAACTGGCGCGCAACCGCCTGGAGCGGGTGGAAATCGCGCGGCCGGTGGTGGCCTTGCGCCTGCTGGCGGAGCGGCTGCCGCCGTTCGTGCCGGCGGCCCGCGACCTGTTCGACATGCGCCCGCAGCAGGCGATGGACTGGCCGCAGCTGCGCGAGCGCCTGCGCGCCCGCCTGGGCGACGGTGCGGTGTATCGGGTGGTCCCGGGCGATGATCCGCGACCGGAGCGGGCCTGGCGGCGCGTGGCGGGCGAGGGCGACGACGCGCGCCGCGCGCCGGCACCGGCACCGGCACCGGCACCGGCGCGGGCGCTTCCCGTGCGGCCGGCCTGGCTGCTGCCGCACCCGCTGCCGCTGCGCGAACCGCACCCGCGCATCGTCGCCGGCCCGGAGCGGCTGGAGAGCGGCTGGTGGGACGGCGATGACGCCCGCCGCGACTACTACGTGGTGGAGACCGCGCGCGGCCAGCGCGCCTGGGCCTTCGTGCCGGCGGGCCGGCACGAGGGCTGGATGCTGCACGGGTGGTTCGCATGAACGAGGGGGAGTGTGCCCTCATCCGCCCTGCGGACATCTTCTCCAGCACGCGGGAGAAGAGGATGCACCCCGACTGTCCCGGATTGCCCCGGTGGCCCGCCGTTCCCTTCTCCCGTTTACGGGAGAAGGTGCCCGCAGGGCGGATGAGGGCCGCTCTCGCATGAACGGCTTCGACGATGCCTATCGCGAGGCCCCCGGCGGGCACGTGCCGCGCGCCTGGGAGGTGCTTGCCCGTCTGCGTGCGGCCAACGACGATGCCACGCGCCCGGATGATGCCGGCCTGCCGCCCTACGCGGAACTGCACTGCCTGTCGGATTTCTCGTTCCTGCGCGGCGCATCCAGTGCCGAGGATCTGTTCCGGCGTGCCCACGAATGCGGCTACGAGGCCCTGGCGATCACCGACGAGTGCTCGCTGGCCGGCATCGTGCGCGGGCTGGAGGCCTCGCGCGCCACCGGGGTGAAATTGATCGTCGGCAGCGAGTTCGTGCTCGAAGACGGCCTGAGGTTCGTCCTGCTGGTCGAGCACGATGCCGGCTATCCCTTGCTGTGCGAACTGATCACCACCGCGCGCCGCGCCGCCGGCAAGGGATGCTACCGGCTCGCCCGCGCGGACGTGCAGGCGCAGTTCGCCCGCGGCGCGGACGGCGTGTTCGCGCTGTGGCTGCCGGGCGAACCGGTGGACGTGGCCGGCGGCGAATGGCTGCGCGCGCTGTTCGGCGAGCGCGCCTTCCTCGCGATCGAGCTGCATCGCGAGCGCGACGACGCCGCGCGCCAGGCCGAACTGCTCGCCGTCGCGCGCCGGCTGGGCATGGCCGCCCTCGCCAGCGGCGATGCGCACATGGCCACGCGCCGCGAGCGCATCCTGCAGGACACGCTCACCGCGATCCGCCACAACCTGCCGCTGGCCGAGTGCGGCGCGCACCTGTTCCGCAACGGCGAGCGCCACCTGCGCACGCGCCGCGCGCTGGCCAGCATCCACGGCGCCGGGCCGATGCTGGCCGCGGCCGAACTGGCGCGGCGCTGCACCTTCGACCTGGGCAAGGTGAAGTACGACTATCCGGTCGAGCTGGTACCGCCGGGCGAGACGCCGACGACGCACCTGCGCAAGCGGGTCCTCGCCGGCATGCGCAGGCGCTGGCCGGCGGGCGCGCCGTGGAAGGTGCGGCGCGACATCGCCAAGGAGCTGGCGTTGATCGCCAAGCTCAAGTACGAGGCGTTCTACCTGACCGTCGAGGACGTGGTGCGGTTCGCGCGCTCGCAGGGCATCTTGTGCCAGGGCCGCGGTTCGTCGGCCAACTCGGCGGTGTGCTTCGCGCTGGGGATCACCGCGGTCGATCCCGGCGAGAGCCGCCTGCTGCTGGCGCGCTTCCTGTCGGAAGAACGCAACGAGCCCCCCGACATCGACGTCGACTTCGAGCACGAGCGGCGCGAGGAAGTCATCCAGTACGTCTACCGCAAGTACGGCCGCGAGCGGGCCGCGCTCGCCGCCACGGTGATCTGCTACCGCGGCAAGAGCGGGGTGCGCGACGTGGCGCGCGCGTTCGGCCTGCCGCCGGACCAGATCGCGCTGCTCGCCAATTGCTATGGCTGGGGCAATGGCGAGACGCCGATGGAGCAGCGCATCGCCGAGGCCGGGTTCGACCTGGAAAACCCACTGATCCGGCGCGTGCTGGTCGTGACCGAGATGCTGCGCGGCCATCCGCGCCACCTGTCGCAGCACGTCGGCGGCTTCGTGATCTCCGATGCGCCGCTGTCCACGGTGGTGCCGGTGGAGAACGCGGCCATGCCCGAGCGCACCATCATCCAGTGGGACAAGGACGACCTGGAAACGATGGGCATGCTCAAGGTCGACTGCCTGGCGCTGGGCATGCTGACCTGCCTGCGCAAGACGCTGGACCTGGTGCGCGGCCACCGCGGCCGCGACCTGGAGGTCGCCACGATCCCCGCCGGGGACGAGGCCACCTACGCGATGATCCAGCGCGCCGACACCGTGGGCGTGTTCCAGATCGAGTCGCGCGCGCAGATGGCGATGCTGCCGCGGCTGAAGCCGGAGTGCTTCTACGACCTGGTGGTGGAAGTGGCGATCGTGCGGCCGGGGCCGATCCAGGGCGACATGGTGCACCCCTACCTCAAGCGCCGGCAGGACCGCAGCCTGGTGAGCTTCCCGTCGGAGGGCGTGGAGAAGATCCTGGGGCCGACGCTGGGCATCCCGCTGTTCCAGGAGCAGGTGATGGAGCTGGTGATCCATGCCGGCTACGAGCCGCACGAGGCCGACCAGCTGCGCCGCTCGATGGCGGCCTGGAAGCGTGGCGGCGACATGGAGCCCCACCGGGCACGCATCCGCGAGCTGATGAAGGACAAAGGTTATTCGTCCGGGTTCATCGACCAGATCTTCGAGCAGATCAAGGGCTTCGGCTCCTACGGGTTCCCGCAGAGCCACGCCGCCTCGTTCGCCAAGCTGGTCTACGCGAGCAGCTGGCTCAAGCGGCACGAGCCGGCCGCGTTCGCGTGCGGGCTGCTCAACGCGCAGCCGATGGGTTTCTATTCGCCGAGCCAGATCGTGCAGGACGCGCGCCGCGGCAGTCCCGAGCGGCCTGCGGTGGCGGTGTTGCCGGTGGACGTGGTGCACAGCGACTGGGACAACACGTTGTCCGGCGGCAGCCCGTGGCGCGGCGACGACGCGCCGGGCGAGCAGCCCGCGATCCGGCTCGGCCTGCGCCAGTTGGCCGGCCTGTCCGAGGCGATGGGCCGGGCGATCGAGCGCGCGAGGGCGCAGCGCCCCTTCGCCGGCATCCCGGATCTATGCCTGCGCGCCGGCCTGGACGAGAAGGCACGCACGGTACTGGCGGAGGCCGGCGCGCTGCAGGCGCTGGCGGGGCACCGCAACGCCGCGCGCTGGGTGGTGGCCGGCATCGAGCGCAGCCGTCCGCTGCTGCCGGGCAGCCCGGCCGAGGCCGACATCGCCTTGCCGGCGCCGCGCCCGGGCGAGGAGATCCTGGCCGACTACCGCAGCGTGGGGCTGACCCTGCGCCAGCATCCGATGGCCCTGCTGCGCCCGCAGATGCGCCAGCGCCGCATCCTCGGCCTGGACGAACTGCGCACGCGTCATCACGGCGCCGGCGTGCACGTGGCGGGCCTGGTTACCCAGCGCCAGCGCCCGCAGACCGCCAAGGGCACGATCTTCGTCACCCTGGAGGACGAGCGCGGCATGATCAACGTGATCGTCTGGCCGCACGTCGCGCTGCGCCGCCGCCGCGCGCTGCTGGAATCGCGCTTGCTGGCGGTGCGCGGCCGCTGGGAACGCGTGGACGGCGTCGAGCACCTGATCGCCGGCGACCTGCAAGACCTCAGCGAACTGCTCGGCGAACTGGAGGTGGTGTCGCGGGATTTCCATTGAGCCGCGTGTTGCCGCCACGCGGCATGGGACGAGGTTGCATCGGTACCGGTGCGCGCGAACGGCTCACCTCACCCCATGCATCAACCGCTTCAGCAGGGGGGCGGCCAGTAATGCGGCCACGCCGCAGCCCAGGCCGATCCAGGTCATCAGCCAGAACAGGTGGGCGTAACCGGCCGAGGCCTCGGCCAGGTTCAGGGTTTCGCCATCGGGCACGTCGATCGCGGAGAGCTTGCCGAACAGCGCGGCGAGCGCTTCGGAAAACGCGGTGGCCAGGAACCAGGTGCCCATCATCAGGCTGACCACGCGCGGTACCGCCAGCTGCGTGACCGCCGCCAGGCCCACCGGCGACAGGCACATCTCGCCTATCTCCAGCACCAGGTAGGCCAGCACCAGCCACCAGACGCTGGCCATCTGCCCGCTGGCGCCGACCTGTTGCGCGGCCAGCGCCAGCGGCACGAACGACAGACCGGCGAACAGCAGGCCGAACGCCGACTTCACCGGCTTGGACGGGTCGGCGCCGCGGCGGTCCAGCCAGGCCCAGAGCGCCGCGAACGGGGGCGCCAGCATCACCAGGAACAACGCGCCGAGATAGGTGAGCGAGCCGGCCGTCTGCGGCAGCACGATGCAATCGCGCACCAGGAACACCAGCATCAGCGCGACCACCGCGACGAACAGCGCGCGCGGCGCGGCGGAGCGGGGATCGCGGTCGGACATCGCGGCCGCCACGACGAAGCCCAGCGGCGCCAGCAGCAGCGAGGCGATCGACCATGGCAGCGGCGTGCCGTCGCGGATCACCAGCGCGGGCGCCACGTCCTTGGTCAGCAGGCGGTCGGTGAAGGTCACCCAGGAGCCGTAGGTCTGCTCGTACAGGGTGAAGAACACCAGCGCCATGAAGATCAACGCCATCAGCGCGATCATCTGCTGGCGCTGCGCCGGCGTGCATTGCGTGCCGACGAACCAGCCGAACCACACCAGCACGCCGCCCAGGACGACCAGCATCAGCATCAGGGCCAGCGAGATCTCCCCGCCGAGCGAGAACGCGCCGTTGGCGGCCGCCCACATCAGCCACGCCACCGGCAGCACGCCCAGGACCGCCGTGCCGTAGATCAGCCACTCGCGCGGCAACCCGGCCACGCGCTCGCGCAGCGCGGCGGGCGAGGGGGATTCGGCATGGCCGTGCAGGTACTTCTGGCCCCACAGGAACATGCCCAGGCCGACCAGCATGCCGATGCCGGCCGCGCCGAAGCCGTACTTCCAGCCATAGGCCTCGCCGAGGTAGCCGCAGACCAGCGAGGCGAACAGCGCGCCGAGGTTGATGCCGGCGTAGAACAGCGAGAAGCCCGAGTCGCGGCGCGGATCGTTCTCCGCGTAGAGCTTGCCGACGATGGTGGAGATGTTGGGCTTGAGGAAGCCGACGCCGACGATGATCAGCGCCAGCGACAGGTAGGTCGTCGCCAGCGCGCCGGTGTCGCGCACCACCTGGCCGCCGACGCGCGTGGCGGCGTGGCCTTCGAAGGCCATGCCGAGATGCCCCAGCACCAGCAGGAGGCCGCCGAACACCACCGCCTTGCGCATGCCCAGCCAGCGGTCGGCGAGCAGGCCGCCGAACACCGGGAGGCAGTACACCAGGCCGCCGTAGGCGCCGAGCAGGTCCAGCCCGGCCTTGTCGCCGAACAGGTGGTACTTGGTCAGGTAGAGCAGCAGCAGCGCCTTCATCCCGTAGAACGAGAAGCGCTCCCACATCTCGGTGAAGAAGCAGACGTAGACGCCCTTGGGATGGCCGAGGAAGTCGTCGGGGGAAAGGCGGGCGGCGGCGGTCATCGGGCTGGGAGCGGTGTGCGAGCGGCGAGTATAGAGAGGGTGTGGGGAGGCCTGCCCTCATCCGCCCCTTCGGGGCACCTTCTCCCGCAGGCGGGAGAAGGGAGGTGCCCTGCGCCGTCGTCCGAATGGCGGATAGCAACGCCGTTCCCTTCTCCCGTTCACGGGAGAAGGTGCCCCGAAGGGGCGGATGAGGGGCCGTGCATGCCGCCCTGCAGCTGGACTTGCAGGCGGGCAAACGCTAGCGTGTGGCGGATTTTTTGCCATCAGGGGGTCCTCCCAATGAGCCAAGACGCACAGACGCGCCAGCTCACCTTCCGTGCCGTGTTGCTGGCCATCGTGCTGGCGGTGGTCCTTTCGGCCGCCAATGCCTACCTGGGCCTGTTCGCCGGCCTGACCATCGCCACGGCGATCCCGGCGGCGGTCGTCTCGATGGGCGTGCTGCGCCTGCTGGGCGGCGGCACGATCCTGGAGAACAACATCGTCCAGACCGGCGCCTCGGCCGGTTCCTCGATCGCCGCCGGCGTGATCTTCACGATCCCGGCGCTGGTCATCATGGGCTACTGGCCGGACTTCAAATACTGGTGGGTGCTCGGCATCGCCGGCCTGGGCGGCCTGCTCGGCGTGCTGTTCTCGGTGCCGCTGCGGCGCTCGATGATCGTCGAGGACCCGCTGCCGTTCCCCGAGGGCAAGGCCGCGGCCGAGGTGCTCAAGGCCGGCGAGAACCCCGGCCCGGGCCTGAAGATCCTGGCGCTGTCCGGCGCGATCGGCGCGCTGGTCAAGCTGGCCGCGGCGAGCGGCCTGCGGGTGATCCCGGATACCTGGGTGCAGTCGGCCTATGCCGGCAGCTCCAAGGTCACCGCATTCTTCGGCACCAACCTGTCGCCGGCGCTGCTCGGCGTGGGCTACATCGTCGGCCTGAACGTCGGCATCGTGGTGGTGTCCGGCTCGATCCTATCCTGGCACATCGCGATCCCGCTCTACCAGGCGTTCTTCTCCGGCAGCGACCCGGGCCTGGCGGCCAGGCTGGCCGATGCCTCGGCCGCGGATGCGGCCTATGCGATCTGGAGCGCGAAGATCCGCTACCTGGGCGTCGGCGCGATGCTGATCGGCGGCATCTGGACGCTGTTCTCGCTGCGCAAGTCGCTGCTCAACGGCATGAAGAGCGGCTTCGCCGCCGCCCGCAAGAGCGGCGGCCCGGCGCTGGCGCACACCGAGCGCGACCTGCCGATGAAGTGGATGCTGGTGGCGCTGGTGGTCTTCATCCTGCCGCTGCTGGGCCTGTACCAGGCGATCGTGCAGCAGTGGCACGTCTCCATCCCGATGACGATCATCATGATCGTGGCCGGTTTCCTGTTCGTGTCGGTGTCGGCCTACCTGGCCGGCCTGATCGGCTCGTCCAACAACCCGGTCTCGGGCATCACCATCTCCACCATCCTGTTCGCCTCGGCGGTGCTGGTGCTGTTGCTCGGCAAGAGCGGGCTGGTGCCGGTGGGCGTCGGCGGCGCGCCGCTGGGCGCGGTGGCCGCGATCATGATCGGCGCGGTGGTGTGCTGTGCGGCGGCGGTCGGCGGCGACAACCTGCAGGACCTGAAGGCCGGCTACCTGGTCGGCGCCACGCCGTGGAAACAGCAGCTGATGCTGGGCATCGGCGCGTTCTCGTGCGCGCTGATCATGGCGCCGGTGCTGAACCTGCTGGCGCAGGCCTACGGCATCGGCGCGCCGACCCCGGAACATCCGAATGCGCTGGCGGCGCCGCAGGCCAACCTGATGGCCTCGGTCGCGCGCGGCCTGTTCGGCGGCGAGCTGCCTTGGACGTTCATCGGCCTGGGCGCGGTGGTCGGCGCGCTGGTGATCGCGCTCGACGAGTGGCTGAAGTCGCGCAAGGCGCACTTCCGCGTGCCGGTGCTGGCCGCGGCGATCGGCATCTACCTGCCGCTGGAGCTGATGGTGCCGATCTTCCTCGGCGGTTTGCTGGCGCACCTGGTCGAGCGCTTCCACAAGGTGCGCGTGGACGACGAGGACGCGCGCGACCGCGTGCATCGCCCGGGCGTGCTGTTCTCGGCGGGGCTGATCACCGGCGAGGCGCTGATGGGCATCGCCATCGCGATCCCGATCGTGGCGGCCGGGCGCGCCGACGTGCTGGCGCTGCCGGAGATGTTCCACCTCAGCCAATGGGTGGGCCTGGTCGTGCTGGCCCTGGTCGGCTGGCTGCTGTACCGCACCGGCAAGAAGGGCGAGCAGGCGGGGTGATGGCCGCGGCGTCGCGGTAAGCATGCGAAGGGCGGCCGTGGGCCGCCCTTCGCGCTTGGAAGGCCCACAAAAGCCGCTCCCATAGGCGGGCCGGGCATGACTTCAGTCCTTTGCGCCTTGGCCGGGCCGGCCTCTACCATCGGCGTTTTGCCGTTCCGGGAGACCCCGATGAAGCTTCGTACTGCCTTGCTGCCCCTGGCCCTGCTGGCCGCGCTGCCCGTCCTGGCCAGTGCGCGCGGTTTCGAGGTGCGCGACCTGGTCGCCCTCGATCG
Organism: Pseudomonas sp. Hp2; assembly: GCF_006386585.1. Classification (NCBI taxonomy): domain Bacteria; kingdom Pseudomonadati; phylum Pseudomonadota; class Gammaproteobacteria; order Pseudomonadales; family Pseudomonadaceae; genus Pseudomonas; species Pseudomonas sp. Hp2. The sequence continues at coordinate 391,935 of NZ_VAHJ01000003.1, read as the reverse complement.
CGTGTCCTCGCCGACGCTGAGCCCGAACGGCGACGTGCTGGTCTTCGCCAAGCGCCAGATGAACCCGGAGCTGACCAAGGCCAGCACCAGCCTGTGGGTGCGCGACCTGCGCACGCGCGACCTGGCGCCGCCCAAGCAGCTGACGCCGGACGGCTGGAACGTCAATTCGCCCGCGTTCTCCGCCGACGGCCAGACGGTGTACTTCCTGAGCGCCCAGTCCGGCAGCCAGCAGCTCTATGCGGTCTCGTCCACCGGCGGCAAGCCGCGCCAATTGACCGACTTCGCGGTCGACGTGGACAGCTTCAAGCTCTCGCCCAACGGCGAGCGCATCGTGTTCAGCGCCGGCGTGTTCCAGGATTGCGGTTCCGACCTGGCCTGCACCAAGAAGAAGGTCGACGAGAGCGCGGCTTCCAAGGCGTCCGGCAAGGTGTTCGATTCGTTGTTCGTGCGCCACTGGGACGCCTGGAACGACGGCCGCCGCAACACCCTGTTCGTGGCCGACCTGCCCGCCAAGGCCAAGGCCAAGCCGATCACCGAGGCCACCGCGATCAGCGCCGGCATTCCCGGCGATGCGCCGTCCAAGCCGTTCGGCGGCAACGACGACTACGCCTGGTCGCCCGACGGCACCTCGGTCGTCGCCAGCATCCGCGTGGAAGGCTGCGCCGAGCCGTGGTCGACCAACTTCGACCTGTACCGGCTCGACGCCAACGGCCGCACCTCGCCGGTCAACCTGACCAGGACCAACCTGGCCTGGGATGCCGGCCCGGTGTTCAGTGCGGACGGCAGGAGCCTGTACTACCGCGCGATGAAGCGCCCGGGCTTCGAGGCCGACCGCTTCGGATTGATGGTCATGGACCTGGGCAGCGGCAAGACCCGCGAGATCGCGCCGGACTGGGACCGCTCGGCCGGCGAGATCGTGCTGTCCCCCGACGGCCGCTCGATCTACACCAGCGCCGACGACATGGGCGAGCACCCGCTGTTCCGTATCGACATCGCCTCCGGCAAGGTCGAGAAGCTGGTCGCCGGCGGCAGCGTGGGCTCGCCGGTGCTGGCCGGCTCGACCCTGGCCTTCACCCGCAACTCGCTCAAGAGCGGCGACCAGATCCTCGTCGCCGACGGCGATGCCAAGGGCTTGCGCGAGATCACGCCGAGCGCGGCCGAGAAGCTGCCGGACGTGCAGTTCGGCGACTTCGAGCAATTCAGCTTCAAGGGCTGGAACGACGAGACCGTGCACGGCTACGTGGTCAAGCCGTACAACTACGAGCCGGGCAAGAAGTACCCGGTGGCGTTCCTGATCCACGGCGGTCCGCAGGGCAGCTTCGGCAACGGCTGGAGCTATCGCTGGAACCCGCAGACCTACGCCGGCCAGGGCTATGCGGTGGTGATGATCGATTTCCACGGCTCGACCGGCTACGGCCAGGCATTCACCGACGCGATCAGCCAGCACTGGGGCGACCGCCCGCTGGAAGACCTGCAGAAGGGCTGGACCGCGGCGCAACAGCAGTACGGCTTCCTCAACGGCGACAAGGCCTGCGCGCTCGGCGCGAGCTACGGCGGCTACATGACCTACTGGATCGCCGGCAACTGGAACCAGCCGTGGAAGTGCCTGGTCGACCACGACGGCGTGTTCGACAACCGCATGATGGGCTACAGCACCGAGGAGCTGTGGTTCAGCGAGTGGGAGAACGGCGGCACGCCGTGGCAGAACCCGGCCGGCTACGAGAAGTTCAACCCGGTGCTGCACGTGGACAAGTGGAAGGTGCCGATCCTGGTGATCCACGGCCAGCAGGATTTCCGCATCCCGGTCGAGCAGGGCCTGGCCGCGTTCACCGCCGCGCAGCGCAAGGGCATCGAGTCGAAGTTCCTGTACTTCCCGGACGAGAACCACTGGGTGCTCAAGCCGCAGAACAGCATCCTGTGGCACGACACCGTCAATGCGTGGTTGAAGCAGCATATCGGGGATTGAGTTGGAGGCTGGGACCCGAGGCTGGGAAAAGCGACAAGCCTGGTTCTGGTCGAGTGTCGTTGTGGGAGAGGCTTCAGTCTCGACGGGCTGTGCCGGGGAAGCCGGGACTCGGGCTTAGGGACTCGGGCTCGGCGAAGCGACAAGCCTGCTTCGGATCGCGTGCTGTTGTGGGAGGGACTTCAGTCCCGACAGGGCTTTACTGGCCAGCTGTCGGGACCGAAGTCCCTCCTACAGAAAGCCAGAAAGCCAAAAACCTGCAAAAAAGCATCGGATCGCTTGACAACCGGACCCAGGCAAAGATGCTTTTCCCGAGTCCCGAGTCCCGAGTCCCGAGTCCCGAGTCCCGAGTCCCGAGTCCCGAGTCCCGAGTCCCGAGTCCCGAGTCCCGAGTCCCGAAATGAAAAGCATCGATCCCGCCGATCTCGAAGCGCTGTTCGACGCGGTGCCCGACGTGCTGTTCTTCGTCAAGGACCGCGAAGGGCGCTATACGCACGTCAACCAGACGATGCTGCGCCGGCTGGGGCTGAAGTCGCGCAAGGAGCTGATCGGCAAGCGCGTGGTGGAGGTCTATCCGAGCGGGCTGAGCGCCAGCTACGCCAACCAGGACGAGCGGGTGCTGGCCGGCGAGACCATCGACAACGTGCTGGAGCTGCACCTGTTCGCCAACGGCGAGCCGGGATGGTGCCTGACCTGCAAGCGCCCGCTGCGGGTCGATGGCGAGGTGCAGGGCATCATCGGCATCTCGCGCGACCTGGATCCGCAGGACGGCCACGACGCGCAGTACGAGAAATTGCGCCTGGCGCTGGCGTACCTGCACGTGAACTACGCGCAAAACGTGCGCATGCAGACGCTGGTGGAGATCACCGGTTTCTCGATGTCGAAGCTGCAGCGCTCGTTCCGGCGCGTGTTCCAGCTCACGCCGCAGCAGGTGCTGGCCAAGCTGCGCCTGCAGATGGCGATGCACCTGCTGCACGGCAAGCAGAGCGTGACCGAGATCGGCCATGCCTGCGGCTTCAGCGACCAGAGCGCCTTCACGCGGCAGTTCAAGGCCGCCACCGGCATGACCCCGAGCGAGTACCGCGCGCTGGCCAACGCGAAGCTGGTGGAGCAGGTGGACGGGGCCAGGTTCGGGCATGCGCTCCAGTTGAAGTAGCCCGTCCCCACTGCCCCGTGTCCCCATGTGGGAGCGACTCTGGATGGCCCGAGGCCATCCAGAGTCGCTCCCACGAAACGCCGATAGCGGAGACTCCGCCCCAAACGACAACGGCCCGCAAAGCGGGCCGTTGTCCTGCCGGGTACGGGAGGCTCACGCCTCCACGGCATCGTCCTTGTACGCATCCACCGGGATGCACGCGCACATCACGTTCTTGTCGCCGTAGACGTTGTCCACGCGCGCCACCGGCGGCCAGTACTTGGCCTGCTTGAGCGAAGGCAGCGGGAAGGCGGCCAGCTCGCGCGGATAGGCGTGGGCCCATTCGCTGGCGGACACCGCCGTGGCGGTGTGCGGGGCGTGCTTGAGCGGGTTGTCCTCGCGGTCCAGGCGGCCGTCCTCGATCGCGGCGATCTCCTGCCGGATCTGGATCATCGCGTCGATGAAGCGGTCCAGCTCGTGCTGCGATTCGCTCTCGGTCGGCTCCACCATCAAGGTGCCGGCGACCGGGAAGCTCAGCGTCGGCGCATGGAAGCCGAAATCGATCAGGCGCTTGGCGATGTCCTCGGCGCCGACGCCGCTGGTCTTCTCCAGCGGGCGCACGTCCAGGATGCACTCGTGCGCGACCAGGCCGTTGCGGCCGGTGTACAGCGTCTTGTAGTGCGGCGCCAGGCGCTTGGCGACGTAGTTGGCGTTGAGCAGCGCGACCTGGGTGGCCTTGCGCAGGCCGGCGGTGCCCATCAGGGTGATGTACATCCAGCTGATCGGCAGGATCGAGGCCGAACCGAAGCTCGCCGCCGACACCATGCCGACTTCGCCTTCGCCGCCCAACACCTTGGGCAGGAAGGGGGCGAGGTGCGACTTCACCGCGCACGGGCCCACGCCCGGGCCGCCGCCGCCATGCGGGATGCAGAAGGTCTTGTGCAGGTTGAGGTGCGAGACGTCCGAGCCCCACTTGCCGGGCTTGGCCACGCCGACCAGCGCGTTCATGTTGGCACCGTCGGTGTACACCTGGCCGCCGTGGGCGTGGATGATCTCGCAGATCTCCACGACGTCCTCCTCGAACACGCCGTGCGTGGACGGGTAGGTCATCATGATCGCGGCCAGGCGGTCGCTGTACTTCTCGGCGTTGCGGCGGATGTCCTCGACGTCGACGTTGCCGTTGGCGTCGCACTTGGTGACCACGACCTTCATGCCGCACATCTGCGCCGAGGCGGGATTGGTGCCGTGCGCCGATTCCGGGATCAGGCAGATGTCGCGGTGGCCCTCGCCGCGCGAGCGGTGGTAGGCGCGGATCGCCAGCAGGCCGGCGTATTCGCCCTGCGCGCCGGAATTGGGCTGCAGGCTGACCGCGTCGTAGCCGGTGCATTCCACCAGCATCGCTTCCAGCTCGTCGATCAGCTGGCGATAGCCGGCCCATTGCGCGGCCGGGGCCAGCGGGTGGATGTTGGCGAACTCCGGCCAGGTCACCGGGATCATCTCGGCGGTGGCGTTGAGCTTCATGGTGCACGAGCCCAGCGGGATCATCGTGCGGTCCATCGCCAGGTCCTTGTCGGCCAGCGAGCGCAGGTAGCGCAGCAGCTCGTGCTCGCTGTGGTGGGTGTTGAACACCGGATGGGTCAGGAACGCGCTGGTGCGCCGCAGGCCGGCCGGCAGCGCGTCGGGCGTTTCCGCGTCGAGCGCCTCGATGTCGTCGATCTGCACGCCGAACAGCTTGGCCAGGGCGACCACGTCCTGGCGCGTGGCGGTCTCGTCCAGGCTGATGCCGACGCGGCGGCCATCGATCTTGCGCAGGTTGATGCGCGCGTGGCTGGCGTAGGTATGGATTTCCTCGGCGTCCACGCCTTCGACGGTGAGGGTGTCGAAGAAGGTGTCGTTGAGCTGCAGCCCGGCGCTGCGCAGCGCGGCGGCCAGGATCGCGGTGTAGCGGTGCACGCGCGTGGCGATGCGCTTGAGCCCGTCCGGGCCGTGGTAGACGGCGTACATCGAGGCCATCACCGCCAGCAGCACCTGCGCCGTGCAGATGTTGGAGGTGGCCTTCTCGCGGCGGATGTGCTGCTCGCGGGTCTGCAGGGTCAGGCGGTAGGCGGGATTGCCCTGGGCGTCGATGGATACGCCGATCAGGCGGCCGGGCATCGAGCGCTTGTAGGCGTCGCGGCAGGCCATGAAGGCGGCATGCGGGCCGCCGAAGCCGAACGGCACGCCGAAGCGCTGGCTGTTGCCGACCACGATGTCCGCGCCCCATTCGCCGGGCGCGGCGATCAGGGTCAGCGCCAGCAGGTCGGTCGCCACCGCGACCAGGCCGCCGCGCGCGTGCACGGCCTCGGCCAGCGCCTTGTGGTCGCCGATGCGGCCGAAGGTGTCCGGGTACTGCAGCAGCACGCCGAAGGCGTCGGCCTCCAGCGCCTCCTCGGGCGTGCCCACGCGCAGCTCGATGCCCAGCGGTTCGGCGCGGGTGCGCAGCAGCTCCAGGGTCTGCGGATGCACCGCGTCGTGCACGAAGAACAGGTTCGACTTGGACTTGGCAGAACGCTTGGCCAGCGTCATCGCTTCGGCGGCGGCGGTGGCCTCGTCCAGCAGCGAGGCGTTGGCGATCTCCATGCCGGTCAGGTCGGCGCACAGCGTCTGGAAATTGATCAACGCCTCCATGCGGCCCTGCGAGATCTCCGCCTGGTACGGGGTGTAGGCGGTGTACCAGGCCGGGTTCTCCAGCACGTTGCGCAGGATCACCTTCGGCGTATGGGTGCCGTAGTAGCCCTGGCCGATGAAGCTGCGGAAGACCGTGTTGCGGTTGGCGATCGCGCGGATCTTCGCCAGCGCTTCCTCCTCGGTCATGCTTTCCGGCAGCGCCAGCGGGGCCGGCGACTTGATCCGGCCGGGGACGATCGCGTCGGTCAGCGTGTCCAGCGAATCGTGGCCGACCACGCGCAGCATTTGCGCGATCTCGGTGTCGTTGGGGCCGATGTGGCGCGAGACGAAGGCGTCGTGGTGTTCGAGATCGCGCAGGGAAGGCTTGGACATGGAGAAGTTTCCGTCAGGGCAGAGGGGAACGCGAAGGCCCCGCTTCCGGTCGCCGCTCCCGCGCAGGCGGGAATCCATAGGACGTCGCTTTTCGCGCGCGACGCGCCCCTGGGTTCCCGCTCCCGCGGGAACGACGAACGGAGGCATGCAGGCTTCCGGTCGTGCCCCTCTGTCCTTTTGCCTGAGAGTTTGGAGACGCGGCGCGGCGTGGCCTGCCTGCGTCTGGTGCCCCTTCGGCGCCGGATCTAACCGGTCTCTCCAGAGTTTTGTTGCGGGTGGTATCGGGCCTGAGCGATTACGGGCGTTGCGCCTTCGGCAGCGGCGGTGGCCGCTTCTCCCACCATGTAGCGGGGCGATTATAGCGGTTTGCCCGCCCCGGCACGGCCGCGTGACGGCGCGTTCAGCGGCAGGCGGGACGGCCGGGCTATCATGTGCGCCATCCTTTTTCTCCGCAGGCACCGCCCCCGCTCGGGGCCGGTGCCTGAATGCGTCCTCCGACGCCTGTTCCCGGACCCCGGCATGACCGCATCCACGCCCTCCACCCACCGCCTGGCACTGCTGCTCGCCGGGTTGGCGATGTTCGGCCCGTTCTCGATCGACATGATCTTCCCCGCGTTCCCGCAGCTCGGGCACCGGCTGGGCGTTGACCAGGTGGCGATCCAGCAGACCATCAGCGTCTACCTGCTGTTCTACGGCCTGATGAGCGTGGTGCACGGGCCGCTGTCGGACGCGTGGGGCCGCAAGCGGGTGATCGTCGGCGGGCTGGTGATGTTCATCGCCGCCTCGGCCGGCTGCGCGCTGGCGCGCGACCTCGGCACGCTGCTGGCGTTCCGCGCCCTGCAGGGCGTCTCGGCCGGCGTGGGCATGATCGTCGGCCGCGCGGTGATCCGCGACCTGTACGAGGGCCACGACGCGCAGCGGCTGATGAGCCAGGTGTCGATGATCTTCGGCATCGCCCCGGCGATCGCGCCGATCATCGGCGGCTGGCTGCTCGCGGTCGGCGCGGGCTGGCCGCTGATCTTCTGGTTCCTGGTCGCGTTCTCGGGCCTGCTGCTGCTGGCGACCCTGGCATGGCTGCCCGAAACCCATCCGGTGCAGGCGCGGCGCGGACTGAAGCCGGGGCCGTTGCTGCGCGACTACCTGACGATCGGCTTCAATCCGCGCTTCCAGCGGCTGGCGGCGGCGGGCGCGCTGAACTTCGCCGGCATCTTCCTCTACATCGCCTCCGCGCCGGTGTTCGTGATGCAGCACCTGCACCTGGGCGAGGGCGATTTCGCCTGGCTGTTCCTGCCCACCATCGGCGGCCTGACCCTGGGCGCGTTCCTGTCCGGGCGCATGGCCGGCAAGCTGCATGCGCGCAGCCAGGTGCGCATCGGCTTCATTTGCTGCGGCCTGTCGGCGCTGGGCAACCTCGGCTACAACTTCGCGGTGGAACAGATCGCGCTGCCCTGGGCGGTGCTGCCGATCTTCGTCGGCGGCCTGGGCATGGCGCTGATCTTCCCGATCCTGTCGCTGGCGGTGTTGGACATGTACCCGGCCCAGCGCGGCCTGGCCTCGTCGCTGCAGGCGTTCACCCAGCTGATGGTCAACACCGTGGTCGCCGGCGTGCTCTCGCCGCTGCTGAGCGACAAGCCGGTGCACTTGGCGCTGGGCGCGGCGGGCTTCTTCCTGAGCGGCTGGCTATTCTGGCGCTGGGACCGGCGGGTGTGCCGGCGCCAGCTGCGCGAGGCGCGCATGGCCGCGTCGGCCGGGCAGGGTTGAATCCACGTTTTCTTCGAGGAACATCGAATGTCGATCGGATCCAAGGCGCGCCGCGAGGCGCGCAAGAAGCAGGTCGAACGGGCCCGCCGCCAGGCCGAGGCCAACGCGGTACCGGCTTCGCCGATCGAGCCGCATGCCGAGCTGCGCGACCAGAGCCGCAAGCTGCTGGCCGGCATCGTGCGCCGCGATGGCCTGTGGGTGCTGGGCATGGACGGCCGCATCGCCGGCGAGTCGGAGAGCGCCGCGCAGGTGCTGGCGCTGATCATGCAGGCCGGCGAGCTGCACGAGCGGCAGGGCACGCCGGTGCGGCTGGCCTATTCCGACGCGCTGAAGGATGCCGCGCACGCCGAGGCGAAGGCGCTGGGCATGGAGTTCGAGCAGTTCAAGCGGCAGCTCTCGGCGCAGATGCGCAGCGAGGCGTCCCGCGCCAGCTGAGCCGGCCCGGGCGGCCGGTCCGTCCGCCTGTCATACGGCCGTTATCGCGCGCTCCTAGCTTGGAAGCATCCCAGCCAGGAGTCGCGCATGAACACGTTCAGTCGCTCTCGTCGCCAGGTGCTCAAGCAAGGGGCCGCCGCCATGGCCATGGGCACCATCGCCAGCCTCGGTGCGTTGTATTCCCGCCAGGCGCAGGCCGCGGCCGATCCCAGGACCCGGCTCGAGCCGATTCCCAGCCCGTACGGCGATCTCGCGCCGGCGCTCGATCGCAGCACCGGGTTGCCGTTGCTGCTGTTGCCGCCGGGTTTCAGCTACAGCTCCTTCGCCTGGACCGGCGACCGCATGGCGGATGGCCAGGCGGTGCCCTCGCGCCACGACGGCATGGCGGTGATGCTGCGCGGCGAGCGCGAAGGCCACGGCGGCCGCGGCCGCGGTCCGGAGCTGGTGCTGATCCGCAATCATGAAATCGGCACCGACCAGGCGCCGTTCCGCGCGCCCGGCACCTACGACACCGGCACGCTCGACGCCAACGGCGCGCGCGCCGGCGGCGGCACCACCACGCTGCGCTTCCGCAACGGCGAATGGCTCGGCGCCGAGGCCAGCCTGGCCGGCACGCTGGTCAACTGCGCGGGCGGACGCACGCCCTGGGGCACCTGGCTCAGCTGCGAGGAAATCAAGACCGACGCCCAGTCCTCGACCGGGCGCCGGCACGGCTACGTGTTCGAGGTGCACCCGGACGCCGGGCGCACCACGGGCCGGCCGCTGGTGGACATGGGCCGCTTCAGCCACGAGGCGGTCGCGGTGGACCCGCGCACGGGCTACATCTATCTCACCGAGGACGACCGCAACAAGGCCGGCCTGTACCGCTTCATTCCGCACGATCGCTCGCGCCGCGCCGGCGCGCTGGAGAACGGCGGGCGCCTGCAGGCGGCGCGCGTGCGCGGGCGGCGCAATGCCGACCTGGTCGTGGCCGGGATCGGCGACGAATACCAGCTGGAATGGTTCGACATCCCCGATCCGGACCTGGACACCGTCGCCGCTCCCGGCGATTTCCCCGACGTCGATCCCGGCAGCACCCTCAGCGGCCCCTTCGCGCAAGCCTGGAGCGAAGGCGGGCTGCGCATGAGCCGGGGCGAGGGCATCTTCTACGCCGATGGGCGGGTCTTCATCGTGGACACCAGCACCGGCATCGACGGCAACGGGCGCCGCGGCCGCGGCTACGGCGCGGTGTGGGTGCTCGACCTGGCGAGCCAGCGGTTGCGCGCGCTGTTCGTCAGCGGCAACCAGCTGGCCGCGCACAATCCGGACAACATCACCGTGAGCCCGCGCGGCGGCGTGGTGCTCTGCGAGGATCCGGACGCGGCGCCTTCGGGCAGCCCGGACCGGTACGGGCCGGGCACGCGCCTGGTCGGCCTGACCCGCACCGGGCAGGCCTTCCACCTGCTGAAGAACAACGTCGAACTCACCTCCACCCAGATCGCCGGCGCCGGCAAGGCGATCGGCGAGGGCGATTACCGCGAGAGCGAGTTCTGCGGCGCCTGCTGGAGCCCGGAAGGGCGGACCCTGTTCGTCAACCTGCAGACGCCGGGCATCACCTTCGCGATCGAAGGCCCGTGGGAGCGCGGTTACCTCTGAGCGGAGCGGATGCCGCCGCGCCGCGTTTCCTGCGGCGGCATCCGAGCTTCGTCCTGGGCCTCGTTGCAGGGGCGGTCGCCGGACCTGCCGGGCTTTCTCGCGCGGTGCGCCATTCCTATCCTCGCGAGAGGGGCAGTGCTTCGCCGCGCCAGACACCCTGGCGTCGCCCCAGCCGGTTGTATCGGCCGCCGAAGTATTCCACTTGGTAGTCCTGCGTCCTCGGCAGTTCGAGGAACTCGAAGTTCCGGGTGTCCAACTGGTCGACCCGGCCCGCCGCCGCATCGTAGCGCCCGATCTGGAAGACCGGCTCGGGAAGCCGGTCGAGGTAATGCGACATGCCGTCGGTCAGCATCACCAGAGACCCATCGGAGACCGCCACTGCCTGGTTGACGATGGACATGCCGCAGGACGTGACCAATTGCAGGTCCAGGGCGTTGGGCGTGGTGCCCAGCGATTGGTTCATCACGTTCATCGCGTTGGCCACCACCTGCATGCTGTGGTCGAGGCAGACTTCCAGGCCCACGGCCATCCCGTCCCAGAAGATCAGGTTGTCCAGTTCCTGGTCCGGGTTGAGGCGGAAGCTGTAGGTGGTCGTGGGATCGAGATTGGCATGCCAGTTCTGGGGCGGGCCATCGATGTTGGAGATGTAGTGCTTCTCCATGAGCATGTAGGGCATGCTGGCGTCCATCGCGCCGCGCCGGCCGCGCAGCATCAATGCGGTGTTGAGCAGGTTGAGCCTGTGCGGTGGGTTGCGGGGGAGCTGGGAACAGATGGTTCCCGCGACGACGACCCAATCCTTGAACAGGGGCGATTGATGGATGGCTTCGTGGAGCGCCTCGGCCAGCACGAAGCGCGCGCTCTCGGGATAGGAGCCGAAGCTCGTGCTGCGCAGGAATCGCCCCTGTTCCGCCTCCTGCTCGGAGGCCTTGCGGAAGTAGAACTCCGGCGCGATGAAGACCTTCAGCGCCTCGGGATCGTTCATGCCGTCCAGGTCCTTGAACTCGGTGGCGGCCAGGTAGAGCACGTTGATCAGGCGCTGCGCCCGGGCCTGCAGATCGGGATCGGCAAGCCGGACCTGGGGCGCGCCGCCGACCGCCTGCGGCACGCCCGGCAGCGTGGGATAAAACGTGGGCACCATGTAGCTCAGGGGCAACAGCGAGGTGTACTCGATGTCGTCCATCGACGGATTCTTCGCGTTCATCGTGATCCTCCTGGAGTGTGGTATCGGCGTTGGGCAATGCGGGGACGAGCCCGCGGGGATGGCGGCGGTCATTCCTCCAGCTGTTGCATCAAGCGATAGACCGCCCTGGCCGCCTGCAGGGCGATGGTCTGGTCCTCGGCGCGCAAGGACTTGAGAGGAAGCGCGGGCGACGGGAAGCCGGGTACGACGACGATGGGGACGCCGCCTGTATCCACGGACTGCGGCCTGGGTTCGGGGACGCGCACGAAGGCGTGCCGTGCGATCGCGACGGTCAAGGCCAGAGCGACGATCGCCAGGATCGCGATCGACAGGGCGATCACCTCGAGCGGCGGCGACAGCTTCTCGATAAGGCCGGCGACGTAGCAGACGGCGATCAGGCAATCGAGGTTGAGCGGCGAATTGAGCGTCCGTGCCAGTTGCATCTGCACCAGCTCGCCGGACTGTTGCACGAACTCCACGCGATAGGACCTGCCGCATACCTCCAGCGGAACGGAGGCGCTACGTGCGGCTCCGGCGTTGTCGACAGCGCTGAAGCCTATCCGGCTGAGGGCGGGGGCGAGGGAAACCGGTGACTGCAACTGCAGCCAGTCCTGGTCGGGTGCGGCCAGGCGGACGTCGGGACTGGCGGCCTGGACGAGGAAGAAATCGCCCTCGCCGTCGCCGGCGTCGCCCTGGGTGGGCCCTGCGTCCTGGAACGCCGCCACCACGATCCGCGCCGGCAGCGGGCGTGGTTCATTCGCCGTCGCCACGGTCGCCCCCGGAGCCAGGCGACAGCGCCATGGTCGCGGCATAGCTGGCCAGCCCTTCCGTGATCGCCGCGGCGCTGAGCGCGAGCGAGCCGAAGATCAGCGGTTGCTGGCCGTCCTGCAGGATCTGCATCATCAGGCGATACGCCGCTTCCGCATTGGGCAGGGCGCTGGCATTCAAGGCATTGGCCGCGGCCAGCGGCATATCGACGATCCGTCCGCTCGCGCTCATGGGGGCGGCGCCGGCAGGTTGTAGAGCTGGCGGATGCGATCGAGCACCTTGTTGTTCTCCTCGGTGATGGTGCGCATCTGCTCGTCGGCGTCGCCCTGCACGCCGAGCATCGCGACGTTGACGGCGACCTTGGTCATCGAGTCGGCGATGTCCTGGGTGATCTTGGCGAGTTGCTTGATCGTTTCAGGCTGGCTCATTCCTGGTTCCTCTCCGGAGCGTTGCAGGGAGACGGTGGATCCGGTTGCGGGCGACGTGAAGCGTGATGGCGGCGATGCCGCTCCGGTTGTTCCGCCATGCGCGTAACCACGGTGGTATTGATGTAGTGCAGGCACTCCGCGAATTCGGCTGGCCCGAACACGCGATGCGGGTCCTCGCCAGTGGTGCCGGAGGCCACGACCGCGCACACGCCGGTCGTGGCGTTGCGGACCACGCAGTACTCGGCGGTCCGCATGGAAGCGCGCAGTCCTTGCATGATCCGGTCCTCGATCTGCGCCAACACCCCGCGGTTGTAGGCTTCCATCGACGGCGCGGGCGCGGAGGCGTCCTCGGCGGGCGTCATGGCGATGCGATATCGTCGGGCGACGCCAGTACGGCGAAGACGGCTCTCAGGTCGGCAATGGCATGCGCCAACCCGTTGTCGGCCAGGACACCGACCGCCGAACGCGCCTGCAGCGGCCCGGGTTGGCTTGCGCCATTGGCCGCCTGGGCGACGATCGGCGGAGCGAGCCCGTTCATGGCCTGCTGGTTGGCGGTGGCGTTCTGCCGGGAAAGGCTGGTGCTGGCAACGAGGTTGGAATAGGCCAGGTTGACGAGCGAAGCCGGCTGCTGCGCCTCGAGCAAGCCTGCCAGCGCGATCGCCGGAATGTCGACGCCTGCGCTGCCGGCGCCGCTTCCCGCCTCGATCTCGATCTCGATGGTCCCCATGTCGATTGCTCCTGGAAGAGGTGAGGCGGCCTGTCGGCTGCCTCACCTTTGTTGCCGCATTGCGATCAGGACGCCTTGATCTCGATGACGAGACCGTTCTGGTCGGCTCTGACGCGTACGTCCTCTCTGGTGAAATTGCCGGGAATCCGGATCACAGGTACGCCTTTCGGGACGATCAGGTGACCGGCCTCGTCCAGGTACACGCCCAGCTTCAGCAGCGCTTTCACCACCTTGCTCCAGACCACCGGCCCGTCCCCACCTTGCGGACCCGCGAAGGCTTCGATCGCCGACTTGAGGTCGGCGATGGCCTGGGCCACGCCGTTGTTGGTCAGGACGTCCACCTCGGACCGCGCTTCCAGCGGGCCGAGATTGCTCACCGTGTTGGACGCCTTGGCGACGATGGACAGGCCCAGCCCGTTCATCGCCTGCTGGTTGGATACGGCGCTCTTCTGGGCCAGATCGGTGTTTGCAGTGAGGTTGGAAAACGCCAGGTTCGAGACCATGGCGGGCTGTTCCGCGATCGACTTCAAGTTGCCGATGGCAACCGCCTCTACTACTTCATCGTGAAGCATGATGCGCTCTCCGGTTCAGAGCGAGTCGGGACGACCCGGGCTCAACGGCTGGCGAACGCCTGAACCGTCGCCTTGAGGTCTGCGATGGTCTGGGCCAGTTCGTCGTTTGTCAGGATGTCGACCGCCGAGCGCGCTTCCAGCGGACCGAGGTTGCTCACGGTATTGGCCGCCTTGGCGACGATGGACAGGCCCAGCCCGTTCATCGCCTGCTGGTTGGACACGGCGTTCTTCTGGGCCAGATCGGTGTTGGCAGTGAGGTTGGAAAACGCCAGATTGGAGATCATGGCGGGCTGTTCCGCGATCGATTTCAGGTTGCCGATCGCCACGGCGCTCACGACGTCTTCGTGCAAAGGCATGGTGCTTCTCCTGGTTGAAGTGGATTTGGATTTGGATCGACGTATTGCTCATCGACATTGGCCAACGGCGAGGCGCTTGGCCCGCGTACCTGGATTCGATGCGTGCGGTTCGCGGCGCATGCGATGCCATTCCCGGGGCAGGCGGAAATCCGAAAGGCCTGGTGCCGATCACGATGCGGCTTTCCTGCCGCGCCCCCAACGAGGGGGAGGATGTCTCCAGCCGGATCCTAAGCGCCGGATGGATCGACATGCTTGGGGCTATGGAATGCCCGAATGAGGTGGATTCCTGAGCGAGTTCATTTCGTTGAAGATCCTTTCCATGTCCAGCACCATCTTGTCGATGGTGCCCTGGTTCTTGCACCCGCCAGCGGTTTCGATCAGCGCCACGCACTTGGCCGCCGCCGCCATCTGGACCTGGTTCATCGCCTGCTGCTGGCTCAGGCTGATCTGTTGCTGCAGGTTCTGATTGAAGATTTGCTGGGCGAGCGCGAGGTTCGCCAGCACGGCGGGCTGCTCGCCGATGGACTTGGCGTTGGAGATGGCGATCGCCTGGATGACGTCGGCTGGCAGGTCGGACATGATTTGCCCCGTTGGAAGACGTTCCGCGTGGTGTTGCTTCGCTGTACGGGTCCAGCCTAGTCCGCGGTTTTCGCGCCGGACAAGTATCGTTACGGTTACCTTGCCGAGCGGGTTGCGGTAACAGCCGATCCAGCCGGATTTGGGACCTGCTGTGGATTCTGCTTGCTAGGTCCGTTCCAGTTTCGCGCCGGTCATGTGGCGATAATCGCGCTGCAATGGCGGCACCGGCCGCCATGGACTCGCCGGCGTGATCGACGCGTGACGCACGACTTGAGCCGGTCTTGATATTCCTTCGTCCGATGGCGCAGGCGGCAAGCCGGCGCCGTGCCGCGGCGACGTATCCGGGATGTATCAGGGGGGCACGTGGAAAGGGAAGTCGAAGCGATCGACCAGGACCGAGTGCGGTTCGCCTGCGAAGCCATTCTCGCCAGCGAGCAATTCGCCAGGGCCAACCGGATGCGGCGCCTGCTGCGCTTCCTCGTGGAGCAGGCCCTGTCGGGCAACGACAGGAACACCAGCGAGTACGCCATCGGCATCGCGGTTTTCGATCGCGATCCTGCGGCCTATATGCCAACGGAAGATCCCGTGGTCAGGGTCCAGGTGGGTCGCCTGCGCCAGCGTCTGGAGAGTTACTACGCGCGGTCACGGGATGCGAGCGGGATCGAGATCAGCATCCCGCTGGGACGTTACATGCCCGTGATACGCCGGACCGGGCAAGCGGAAGCCGAGGATGAGCGGCAGGACTGCCTGGTGGTGCAACCGATCTACTGCATCGAGCCGCGCAGGGAGGGGCGCGCCTTCGCTTGCGGGCTCTACGAGGAGTTGTTGAATCAGTTGTTCCGGGATTTCGGCGGTGTGCTGATGATGCCGGACTTGCCCGAACCCGCCCGCGGGACGCCAGCGAGGGGCAGGGGGGGCAGGGGGGGCAGCAGGCAAGTGAGGGCGCCGCACTGCATCGAGAGCAGCCTGCGTATCGATGCCGAGCGCATCCGGACTTCGGTCCGGATCGTGGATGCCTCCTTGCGAAGGATCATGTGGTCAGGGCATTTCGATACGTCCGTGCATTTCGGGATCAGGCAGCAGGAGGCGTTGGCCACCTCCATCTGCAGTGCGTTGAGACAGGTCATTCCGCGCTAGGGCGCCTGCCAGCGCACGAAAGGGGCGCGCGGATGCCTGGCGGGCATTGCCTCTCGTGGAAGGAGTCCGGTCCCAAAGGGAACTGCCGAGGCTTCTGGCCGGCCGGCAATCCCTTTCTCCCATCGCGAGAGCAAGGTGTTCGGGGATCCTGCACTGCAAGCAGGAAAACCACGGGGCAGCGAAGGTGGGCAGGCGTGAAGGACGAGGGATGGGCGCCGCCTCGCGCGGCGATGTCGCCCATCCCGGGCACAATCGCGGACGACCGTTGCCGTCGCCGCTATGGCTTGCCGGCCGCCGCCTGCGGCGCCTGCCATCCGCACATCCGCCCTTCGTTCTGCTGCTTGAGCCATTCCTGCATCGGCGCGAAGTACTCCAGCATCGGGGCGGCGTCGAGCTTGTCGTTGCCGGTCAGTTCCTTGAGCGTGGCCTGCCAGGGCTGGCTGGCGCCGCGCTGGAGCATGGTCCAGAACTTCTGCCCGGCTTCCTTGTTGCCGTAGAAGCTGCAGTCGTACAGCGGGCCGGTGTAGCCGGCGGCCTGGCACAGGCCCTTGTAGAACTGGAATTGCAGGATGTGCGAGAGGAAATAGCGCGTGTACGGCGTATTGCCCGGCACGTGGTACTTGGCGCCCGGGTCGAAGAACTCCTCGCCGCGCGGCGTCGCCGGCGCCACGCCCTGGTATTTCGCCTTCAGCTCCCACCAGGCCTGGTTGTAGCGCTCGGGCGCGATCGAACCGTCGAACACGCCCCAGCGCCAGCGGTCGATCATCAGGCCGAACGGCAGGAACGCCACCTTGCTCAGCGCCATGCGCATCTGCGCGTTGATCAGCGCCTCGCGGCTGCGCTGCTGCTCGCCGACCAGGCCGATCGAGTGCAGGTAGCCGGGCGTCATCGCCAGCACGATGGTGTCGCCGATCGCTTCGTGGAAACCGTCGTTGGCGCCGCCCTGGAACAATGGCGGCAGCGGGTTGTAGGCCAGGTCGTAATAGATGTGGCCGAGCTCGTGGTAGATGGTGGTGAAGTCTTCCTCGGTCGGCTTGATGCACATCTTGGTGCGCACGTCCGGGCCGTTCTCCTTCGAGCCGTCGCCGCCCATGTTGAGGTCCCAGGCGCTGGCGTGGCAGACCACGTCGCGGTCCAGCGGCTTGATGAACTGCGAGCGCTGCCAGTAGGTCTCCGGCAGCGCGGGCATGCCGAGCGAGGTGTAGAAGTCCTGGGCGCGCTCGGTCATCTGCCTGGCGGTGCGCAGCTGCGCTTCGCGCTCGGCCTTGAAGCGCGCCTCGGTGTCGCCCTGCGCCTTGGCCAGCTGCGCGCTGAGCTGGGTCTGGTACTGCTTCTCGAGGGTGGCGGTGATGTCCAGGTCGCCGGCGCCCGGATACGGTTGCAGCAGGTCCCACAGATTGGACCAGTCCTGCTGCCACATGTTGCCCATCAGGTGGGCGGGCAGCAGGCCGCCGGGCAGTTCGCCCTTGTCGGTGCCGTATTCCTTGTCGAGCTTGCCGCGCGCGTAGCACTGCAGTTGCTCGTACAGCGGCTTGACCTGGTCCCACAGCCGGTCGGTCTCGGCGGCGATCTGCGCGGGCGGCATGTCGTAGCCGCTGCGCCACATCTCGCCGACGTCGGCGAAGCCCATTTCGCGCGCGCCCTCGTTGGCCAGCTCGACGAAGCGCTGGTAGTCCTTGCGGATCGGCGCGGCGACGCCGTGCCAGCCCCGCCAGGCATCCAGTTGCTCGTCGTAGTCGCGGCTGCTGGCCAGCACCCGCTCCAGCTCGCCGAGCTGGCGGCATTGGCGTGCCTCGCCTTCGCCCTTGCAGTAGGTGCCGGCGCCGTAGTCGCCTTCCATCCGCGCCGCGATCGTGGTCAGCTCGGCGAGCTTGGCCGGATCGCGCGGGGCCGGCATCGCGGTCATCAGCTTCAGCAGCTTGAGCGCGCGCGCGGTGTCCTCGGACATCGGCTTGCCCTCGTAGCGCTTGGCCTGCTCGATCCATGCGTTGAGCTGGGTCAGGGCGCGCTCGTTGGCCTTGGCCGCCACCCGCTGCGAGTCCACGTTGATGTAGGTCGAGGACAGCCACTGCGCGGAGCTGAGTTCCGGATAGGCGGCCTTGTACTCCTGGTTGATGCGCGCGACGAACTGGTCGGCGGTCTCGCCGTTCTCGGCCCGGGCGGCGGGCTTTTCCTGTTCCGGGCTGGGCGTCTTGCGGCAGGCCGACAGCGACAGCAGACCGGCGGCCACGGCGATGGCCAGCAGCATGGGGCGATGGTTCACGAGGGGTCCCTTTGCGTGAGTGCGACCGGCGAAGGCTAGAGGCCCGGGATGGCACTGGCAAGGCAGGGGCCGCAGGCGAAGGGCGGATAAGCGCCCGAGGAGCGGCCTTCTGTGGGAGCGGCTTCAGCCGCGATGGGGCTTTCATGCAGATCCTTCTGCAACAGCCTGCACATTCATGTGCCGAGGTTCAAATGAGAAAGCTCCGTGGCGGCTGAAGCCGCTCCCACAAAAAAGCCGTTCCTACGGATATCGGGTTTACGAGGGCGAGCGCGCCCGCCGGAGATTCACTGCGCGCAGCCGGCGAACAGGTCGCGCGAGCGATCGTAGACGGAGGTCCTCACCTGCATCAGGCCCAGCACCGAGGGGAACAGGTTGTCCTGGTCGGCGCGCCCGTTCGCACGCTGGCGCAGGCACTTCAGGTCGAGCCCGCGGTCCTGCGCGAATTCCGGCGAAAACCACATCACCATGGGCACGCGGGTCTGCTCGGCCGGCGCGATCGCGTAGGGCACCCCATGCAGGTAGAGGCCTTTCTCGCCGAGCGACTCGCCGTGGTCGGAGAGATAGATCATGGCGGTGTCGTAGTCGGGCAGGGCGCGCAGCGTGCCGATCGCGCGGTCCAGGAAATGGTCGGTGTACAGGACCGTGTTGTCGTAGGTGTTGACGATCTGCTCGCGGCTGCAGTTGCCCAGCTCGGCGGTGTCGCAGGTCGGCGCGAAGCGCCGGAACTGCGCCGGGTAGCGCTGGAAGTAGGCCGGGCCGTGGCTGCCGAGCTGGTGCAGCACCACCACGCGGTCGCCCGGCCTGGCGCGCACCTGCGCGGCGAGGTCGTCGAGCAGGATCTCGTCCATGCAGCGCCCGTCCTTGCACAGCCCGGGCTTCTTCGCGTCGTCGAGCTGCTGGATCTGCAGGCCTTCGCACACGCCCTTGCAGCCGGACTGGTTGTCGCGCCACAGCGTGGCGATGCCGGCGTGTTCGAGCACGTGCAGGAACGACTGGTGGGCGCGGATCTTCGCTTCGTCGTAATCGTGGCGGCCGAACGGCGAGAACATGCACGGCACCGAGACCTCCGTGCTGGTGCCGCACGAGTGCATGTCGGGGAAGTTGATCACCCCGGTCTGCGCCAACTCGGGGGTGGTCTGGCGCGCATAGCCGTTGAGGCCCCAGTTCTGCGCGCGCATGGTCTCGCCCAGCACGATCAGCAGCAGGCGCGGGCGGCTGCCCGGCGCGCGCGGGGTCGCCATCGCATCGTGCTCGATCGGCAGCTTCGGCTTGTGCTTGATCGGCGAGTCGGTCTTGAGGTCCTGCTTGAGCGCGACCAGGTAGTTGACCGGCGTGGCCAGGTAGCGCACCTCGCGATGGTTGCGCATCAACGCCGACAGGCCCTGGAACGACAGCATCGAACCGGCGGCGCCGACCGCCGCGATGGCCGCCAGGAACAGCAGGCGCACGCCGAGCGCGCGGCTCCAGCTGCGGCGGCGCAGCCGCACCCGCCACAGCACGGCGATCGGGAGCGCCGCGTAGAACAGCAATGGCCACAGCAGCGCGGGCGTGAGCAGCTCGCGCGATTCCTTGTGGTCGGTGTTGAGCACGTTGCGCAGCATGTCCGCGTCCAGGTAGACGCTGTAGCTGTTCATGTAGTGCGTGGCGAATGCGGTGGTGACGAACAGCAGCGTCAGTAGCGGCTTGGCGTTCCAGCGCCACACCAGCAGGCCGAACAGTAGCGCGTGCACGGAGACCAGCAGGAAGAACAGCGACACGGCGAAGCCGATGTCGCCGGGATGCGTCGCGAGCGACGCATGCCAGAACATGCGGTTGCAGGCGAGCGCGAAGAACACGCTGCTGCCCAGTATCAGCGTTTCCACCGACACTTCGGGCCGGTGCGTCCAGTCGAGCGCGCGCAGGCGCGAGAGCACGCCGCTGCGGGGCAACGAGAGGCTCATGCGGTTTCTCCCGCCGCGCCGGCCGCGCCGCTGCGCGCCCGCGGGCGCAACAGCCACAGGTACAAGCCGAGCGACACGCCCCAGCAGACCGCCAGGGCCCACAGGTCGTGGGAGAGGAAGTGCGCGCCGCGCAGTTGCTGGGAAACGCCGAACAGCAACCCGGCGCCGAGACCGATCGCCAGCCCGGCCTTGCGCCAGCGCGGGCGGACCGCCAGCGCGGCGAAGTACAGCGCGACCCAGGCATAGCCGCCGCTGGCATGCCCGGCCGGGAAGCAGCCCGAGGCCGGAACGCCCTGGCGCGATTCGAACAGCCCGTAGAGGGCATGGGTGCCGCCGTAGCTGGCCAGGTCCCACGGGCAGTCCATGTGCGTGGCTCCCTTCAGCAACGATACCGCCGCGGTCGAAAGCCCCACCGCCAGCACCACGTACAACGCTGGGCGCGACCAGGCGTTCCAGCGCGGCGAGCGCCGCGCATACAGGCCGAAGACCAACAGCGCCAGCGCCGCGGCGGTGCTGGCCTGCTTGCCGCCGCGATGCACGAGCTTGGCGGTGAACCAATGGTCCTTGAGCAGCCAGTGCCCGCCTTCGGCGTGATAGATCTGCGTGGCCAGCCACTGGTCGACGCCGCCCGCCATCAGCAGCGCGCTCAGCGCCAGCACCGCCGCCAGCGGAATCCACAGGTGGGTGGCGACGAAGCGGCTGTACGGACGGAGAACGGGGAAGGCATCCGTGGCGGATGCAGGCATCAGGTTCATCGGGCGCCAACGGGCAAAAGGCCGTTTCCGGCAATGGCGGGCATGATCCGGGCCGGTTTGTCGGAAAGCGGTCGGACAACCGTTGCCCGGCGCTTAACGTCAGGCAACGTCCCCGGCGGTTCAGTTGCCGTTGTCGTCGCCCGCGCCGGCCTGGTCTTTCGCGGGCGTCACGCAGCCCGGCTTCAGTGCACTGCCCGGCACCAGTTGCCAGGCATTGCGGTTGGACTCGCCGATGTCGATCGCCTGCGCGCGGTCCACGCAGGGGCTCATCGCGTCGCGCAGCACGAACAGCCAGCGCCGCTGCGGCGCCTGCGCCACCCAGTCCGCGGCGCGTGCCCATTGCACGTCCCAGGGCTGCTTGAAGCCGAAGTCCACCGCCGGCCGGTCCGCCTGCAGCAGGTTCTGCTCGCGCCAGGCGATCATCCCCAGTTCCGCGCCGGGGCCGATGCGCTCGCCCACGCGCTGCATCAGGCCGGCCGCCGAGCTGTAGGGATCGAGTGCCACCATCAGGCCCAGGCCATGGATCGTCCACAGCAGCGCCGTGGCGGCGACCACCAGCGCGCCGGCGCGTCGCAGCCGCGCCCAGGCCGCGAGCAGCAGGACAGGGATGGCGAAGGCGAGCAGCCAGGCGCCGAACACCTGCATCGCCGCCGGGTCGATCGCGCGCTTGAGCGCGCCCCGCATCGCCCATCCGACCTGCATGCACAGGCCGGCGCCGACCGCCAGCGCGGCCAGCGCCAGCAGCCAGACATAACCGGCCAGGACCCAGCGGGTCGCGCGCCTGCGCAGCAATCCGGGCAGCAGCGGCGCGGCAGCCACGGCCAGCGCCGGCAGCATCGGGAAGATGTAGACCTCGCGCTTGCCGGGGCTCGCGCTGAAGAACGCCAGCACCAACACGCTCCAGCCGAGCAGCAGCCAATGGCGCGGATCGCCGCGCCGCAGGCGCCGCCGCCAGGCCGGCAGCAGTTGCGGCAGCAGCAGGCAGCCCGGCAGCCACAACGTGGCGATCACCTGCAGGTAGTACCAGGCCGGCTGCACGTGGTGCCAGGCCGCGGTGTAGCGCGTACCGGTCTGCTTGAACAGCAATTCGTGCGCATAGGCGCGCAGGCTGGGGTCGGGAGCCTGCCACAGCGCGATCGCCAACGGCAGCAGCCACACCGCCGTGCCGGCGACGAAGGCCGGGACCGCGCCCAGCCATGCCGGCCATGCGCCACGCACCGCGTCCGCGCGATGCCGGTGGCGCCAGACCGCCCACGGCAGCAGCACCAGCAGCGGCAGGAAACCCACGCCCTTGGTCACCGTGCCCAGCCCGGCGGCGAACGCGCCCAGCGCCCAGGCCGGCCAGTCGCGGCCGCGCAGCAGGTGCCGCAACAGTCCCCACAGCGACAGCGTGGTCATCGCCACCAGCACCATGTCGATCTGCGCGCGCTTGGCCAGCACCCCGAACTGCAAGGTGGCGAACAGCGCCAGCACCGCGTAGCGCGCCACGCGCCGGTTCCACAGCCGGCGCGCCAGGTCCCAGGTCAGCCACAGGGTCGCCAGCGCCGCGAGCAGCGAAGGCAGCAGGAAGGCGACGCGCCAGTCGCGCACCAGTTCGAACGCGCCGGCCTGCATCCACATGAACACCGGCGGCTTTTCCGCGTACAACTCGCTGCCCCGGTGCGGCAATAGCCACTGCCCGCTCTGCACCATCGCGCGCGCGGCGAGCACGAAGCGGGGTTCGTCCGGCGGGTTGGGCTGGCGCAGCCCCAGCCCGGCCAGCAGGGCGAGCACGATCGCCAGCAGCGCGGCGCGGTAGGCCCAACGCCGCCGCCGCTCCAGGGGTGTGATGGAAGTCTGCACGTTGGAATGCGGGCAAAACGGGCGCAGACTATGCCGCGGCGAGCGTGGGAAGTTTGTCGGAACCTGCCGTTTCGACGCGCTTCCGACATCGCCCGGCTACGATGCACGACCACATCTTTCCCGGAGACCGACGATGCGGCTGCTCGTCATCGAGGACAACCGCAATCTGGTGGCCAACCTGTTCGACTATTTCGAGGCGCGCGGCCATACCCTGGATGCCGCGCCGGACGGCATCACCGGCCTGCACCTGGCCACCACGCAGCCCTACGACGCCATCGTGCTGGACTGGATGATGCCGCGCATGGACGGCCCGGAAGTGCTGCGCCGGCTGCGCGAGGAACACCTGTCCGAACTGCCGGTGATCATGCTGACCGCGCGCGACGAGCTGCCCGACAAGATCGCCGGCTTCCGCGCCGGCGCCGACGACTATCTCACCAAGCCGTTCGCGCTGCCCGAGCTGGAAGTCCGGCTGGAAGCGCTGCTGGTGCGCGCGCAGGGGCGTGGCCGCAGCAAGCTGCTGACGGTCGGCGACCTGAAGCTGGACCTGGCGACGCTGGAGGCCAGCCGCGCCGGCAAGCCGCTGCACCTGTATCCCGCCTGCCGCAAGCTGCTGCAGGTGCTGATGCAGGCCAGCCCGGCCGCGGTCACCCGCGAGAAGCTCGAACAGGCCCTTTGGGGCGACGAGCCGCCGGACGGCGACATGCTGCGCTCCCACATCTACGACCTGCGGCGCAGCGTGGATGGCCCGTTCGAGGAGAAGCTGATCCACACCCTGCCGCGCGTCGGCTACCGGCTCGGCCCCGCCGGGCACCAGGAACGCCTGCATGCCGAATAGCCCGCGTCGCGCCCTGGGCCGCAAGCGCGGGGCCCCGCCGGCGCCGGGCCTGGCGTCGCGGCGCCGCATCCCGGACGGCGCGCGCCTTCCATGAAGCCGGGCGGGATACGTTCCAGACTGGGCGGGCTGCGCGCGCGCGTCACGCTGTGGCTGGTGATCTACGCCGCGCTGATCTCGCTCGCGGTGTTCATCCATGGCTTCATCGTCAACGAGCAGGCCGAGCAGCTGACCTGGCGCTCGCTGCTCAAGTCGGAGTTGGCCCACTTCGTCCAGCGCAGCGCCGAGGATCCGCATTACCACTGGACCGACACCGAGACCGTGCAGCTGTACGGCGACGACGACGACTCGCCGGCGCCGCCGGAGTTCGCCCGCTTCGGCCCGGGCATCCACGACGGCATCGAGTACCAGGGGCGCGACAAGGTGCTGATGGTGCAGGACGTCAACGGCCGGCGGCTGGTGCTGGCGCTGGACATCACCCAGTTGCAGGCGCACGAGAACAACCTGGGGTTGTGGATGCTGGTCTCCAACATCATCGCGATCGTGCTGCTCGGCATCCTCGTGGCCTGGGGCCTGGGGCGGGTGGTGCAGCCCCTGGCCGACATGGCCAAGCGCATCCACGCGCTGCGCCCGGACCGGCCTGGCCAGCACATCGACGTGGTGAAGGGCGCCAGCCACGAGCAGGTGGTGATCGCCGAGGCGCTCAACGACTACCTGCAACGCAACGACACCTTCGTCGAGCGCGAGCGCGCCTTCATCGACAGCACCAGCCACGAGCTGCGCACGCCGATCGCGGTGATCCGCGGCGCCAGCGAGCTGGCCCTGGACCAGCCGGACACGCCGCCGGCGGTGCGCCACCAGCTGCTGCGCATCCGCCAGACCGCCGAGTCGGTCGAGCAGCTGGTCACGCTGCTGCTGGTGCTGGCGAAGGACCCCAGGCGGCTGGAGAAGAGCAGCGATTACGTGAACCTGGACGAGCTGCTGCCGGACATCCTCGACGACCATCGCCACCTGTGCGCGGACAAGGACCTCGGCCTGCAACTGGTCGAGCTGGCGCGCTGCGAGCTGTTCGCGCCGGTGGCGATCATGCAGGTCGCGATCGGCAATCTGCTGCGCAACGCCATCGAGAACAGCGACCGCGGCGTGATCCGCGTGTCCCTGCTGGCGCCGGCGACGGTACGGATCGAGGATCCCGGCCACGGCATGAGCCCGGAAGAGATCGCCGCGATCTACCGCCGGATCGCGCGCGGCGACCCGCGGCAGGGCAGCGGCATCGGCCTGGACCTGCTGGGCCGCCTGTGCGAGCACCTGGGCTGGAAGCTGCAACTGGACTCGGAGACCGGGCAGGGCACCGTGGCCACGCTGGACATGAGCGGCTCGCTGGCCAAGAGCCGGGATTCGTGATTGGGGATTCGGGATTGGCAAGAGCGTAGGCTCACGCCGCTCCTACAAATCCCGAATCCCGAATCCCGAATCCCGGCCTTAAAGCAACAGCCCGCGCGCGGTCAGCCAGGCGCGTGCATCCTCGGCATCTTGCTCGAACCAAGCCCTCGTCGACCCAAGCCGGTACGTATAACCCCACGCATCCATGTCGGCCATCAGCCGCGCGCTGCCCACGCCGGGCAACTGGTCGGCCAGCACGATCTGCAGGTAGCAGGTGGCGTCTTCTTCCTCGACCGAGTCGGTCGCGTCGGTATGCACCGCCGCGCGCCTGTCGGGCGGCAGCACGATCAGGTGGCAGGCCTCGTGCAGCATCGAGTGCACCGGGGTATCGCCGCGCACGTACACGTTGCTGCCGATGATGCCGGCCTCCGGCTCGCCCCAGTAGCTGCCCGGGATCGCCGCGCCATCGGCGACGCGATGCAGGGCCAGGCCATGGCGCGCCAGCAGCGCGGCGGCAGCGGCGGAGTCGATCTGGCCCACGCACAGCACGCCGGCCGGTGCGTCGGGTGCCAAGGTCTCGGGCCGGGCAGGGGCGGGTGTCATCGTCGCGTGCTCCACGCCGGCCGCGCGAGGCGGCCGGCGCGCATGGCGTTCACTTGCTGTCGTGCTCGTCCGGCAATGCCACGGAGATGTCGAGCACGTCGTTGGCGCCGTCCTTGATCAGGTCGACCTTGACCGCGTCGGCATCGATGTTGACGTACTTCTTGATCACTTCCAGCAGTTCGCGCTGCAGCAGCGGCAGGTAATCCGGGCCGCCACGCTGGGTACGCTCCTGCGCGATGATGATCTGCAGGCGGTTCTTGGCCGTCTCGGCGGTGTTCTTCTTGCTCTTGAGAAAATCGAGCAGTCCCATGCTTACCCTCCGAACAGCTTGCTGAAGAAGCCCTTCTTCTCCACGGTGGTGAAGCGCATCGGGCGGTCTTCGCCCAGGATGCGGCCAACGGCGTCTTCATAAGCCTGTCCGGCCGGGGATTCGGTGTCCAGGATCACCGGTTCGCCCTTGTTGGAGGCGTTGAGCACGTCGCCCGATTCGGGGATCACGCCGATCGCCTTCAGGCCCAGCACTTCCTCGACGTCGGCGATGGACAGCATCTCGCCGCCCTCCACGCGCGCCGGGCTGTAGCGGGTCAGCAGCAGCGAGGCGGGCACGGTGCCGCCGTTCTCGGCCTTGTGGGTCTTGGAATCGAGCAGGCCGATGATGCGGTCCGAGTCGCGCACCGAGGACACCTCGGGGTTGACCACCACCACCGCGCGGTCGGCGAAGTACATCGCCAGGAACGCGCCCTTCTCGATGCCCGCCGGCGAGTCGCAGACGATGTAGTCGAAGCCGTCGTCGGCCAGGTCCTTGAGCACCTTCTCGACGCCTTCCTTGGTCAGCGCGTCCTTGTCGCGCGTCTGCGAGGCCGCCAGCACGTACAGGTTCTCGAAGCGCTTGTCCTTGATCAACGCCTGCTTCAGCGTCGCCTCGCCGTGCACCACGTTGACGAAGTCGTACACCACGCGGCGCTCGCAGCCCATGATCAGGTCGAGGTTGCGAAGGCCCACGTCGAAGTCGATGACCGCGACCTTCTTGCCGCGCCGCGCCAGCCCGCAGGCCAGGCTCGCGCTGGTGGTGGTCTTGCCGACGCCGCCCTTGCCGGAGGTGACTACGATGATTTCAGCCAAAGGATTTCTCCCGATGTTGTTCTTTTGATAGGGAGCCGCTCAATCGAGGGCGGCGATCTTGATCTGATCCTGCTCCAGCCAGACCTGTACGGCCTTGCCTCGCAGGTCCATGGGTACATCGTCCAGCACCTTGTAGTGGCCGGCAATGGCGACCAGTTCGGCGTGGAAGTCGCGGCAGAAGATCCGCGCCTCGGTGTTGCCGCGCGCGCCGGCCAGGGCGCGGCCGCGCAGCGTGCCGTAGATGTGGATGCTGCCGTCGGCGATCACTTCGGCGCCGGCGCCGACCGTGCTCAGCACGGTCAGGTCGCAGTTCTCCGCGTACAGCTGCTGGCCCGAGCGCACCGCCGCGCGCTGCATGCGGCCGGGCTTGGGCTGGGCCTGGGGCTTGGCAGCGGGCGGCGGCGGGGCCTGCCGGGGAGCTGGCGCGGGCGTGGGCGCCGCGGCCGCGGCCCCGCCGTCGATCCGTTCGTACTGGGCGCGGAACTTGGCCAGCAGCGGCAGCCCGAGCTGCTCGGACAGCGCTTCGATGCTGCTGGTGCCGTAGGCCAGCGCCACCGGCAGCACGCCGGCCTGGCGCAGGCCGTCCAGCAGCGCCTGCGCGGTCGGCAGGTCCGGCGCCTGCGAGAGCCCGCCGAAGTCCAGGATCACCGCGGCGCGCCCGAACAGCTTCGGCGCGCGCGCCACGCGCTCGTGCATCTCCTGCACCAGCTTCTCCACGTCCAGCGTGCGGACGCGCAGGTTGGCGATGCCCACCTGGCCGATCTTCAGCTCGCCGGCCTGCTCGAAATCGAGGTTCGCCGACACGTTCAGGTCCCCGTCGGGCGCTGCGCGCGCGGCAGGTGGCGGGGGTGCCCGATCCAGGGCACCTCCGGCAACGCGTCGCCGTAGGTGTCGTGCACCCATTCGTAGCTGCACAGGTCCTTCAGCAGCATGCTGGCGCGCACGTCGACCTCGGGCATCAGGTTCTGGCCGACCTCGCGGAAGCCGAAGCTGCCGTGGAACAGCAGCGCGGCGTCGGCGCCGTGGTCCAGGAACACCTCGCAGGCCAGCTGCGGATAGCGCAGCTCGGCGTAGCTCTGCACGTCGGCGTAGAACGCCCGGCCCACGCCGCCGCCGCGCCGGCGGCTGGCGACCACGATGCGGTCGATGTAGAAGAAATGCGGGTAATGCTCGCGGAACCAGCGGAAGTTGCTGCTGTCGTGATCGCTGCCGCTGCCGAAGCCGACCAGGAAGCCGGCCAGGTTGCCGTCGCGCTCGGCGACGCGGAAATACTCGGCGGTCTCGTAGAAATGGTGCAGGCGGGCGCTGTCCAGGGGCAGGATCGCCAGGCCGGCGTTGTTGTTCAGTGCCAGGACGGAATCGAGCTCATGCTCGCGCACGTCGCGGATGACGATCGACATTGATACTCCGGGGGTAACGCGGGTGGTCCGATCTCGGGACCTTGCGCGGGATTATTGCATGACCCGCCCTGAGCGGCACCCAAGCGGGCGTGACTTCCGGAGCAGGGCGGCGCGGCGCGATCCGCCTAAGATGCGGCCATGTTGGGATATCTCAGCCATACCCGCGTCCTGCGTTTCGCCGGCCTGTTCACCTGGGCCATCGTCTGCGTGCCGATGCTGCTGATCCTGTTCGTCCAGGGCGGAAACCCGGAAACGGCGAGCCGCGAGGCGGTATGGCCGTTCCTGGCCTACCTGGTGTTCGGGGTCAGCTATTTCTGGCTCACCCGCGGCCTGGACAGCGGCGGGCATGCGCGCTGGCACGACCGGCTGATCCTGCTGGTGCTGACCGTCAGCGCGCTGGCGGTGAGCTACTTCAACGGTTCCGGCCTGGGCAGCATCCTGATGATGGTGGCGGCGGGCGTGATCCCGTGGCTGCTGCCGGCGCGACTGGGCGTGATCTGGCTGTTGCTGAGCCAGCTGGCGGTGCTGCCGGTCTACTACTTCATCCTCGGCTTCTCGCTGGTGGAAGCGCTGATGCAGTCGTTGCTGTACGGCGGCTTCTCGATGTTCATCTTCGT
This sequence comes from Pseudomonas sp. Hp2, assembly GCF_006386585.1. Taxonomy (NCBI): domain Bacteria; kingdom Pseudomonadati; phylum Pseudomonadota; class Gammaproteobacteria; order Pseudomonadales; family Pseudomonadaceae; genus Pseudomonas; species Pseudomonas sp. Hp2. The sequence goes on along the minus strand of NZ_VAHJ01000003.1, from coordinate 363,463 downwards.
GACCAGCCTGGTTTCCCGCCAGCAGACCGAGGCGCGCGAGGAGCAGCGCCGGCTGAATGCGGAGCTGCGCGCCACCCGCGCCTTGCTGGCCGAGAGCGCCCGCGTCAACGAGCGCACCCGCATCTCGCGCGAGCTCCACGACCTGCTCGGCCACCACCTGACCGCGCTGAGCCTGAACCTGGAGGTCGCCAGCCACATCACCGAGGGCCAGGCGCAGGAACACGTGAAGCAGGCTCATACCCTGGCCAAGCTGCTGCTCACCGACGTGCGCGAGGCGGTCAGCCAGTTACGCGAGAGCGGGGCGATCGAGCTGGCCGCGGCGCTGCGGCCGCTGGTGGCGCAGGTTCCATCCCTGGAGATCCACCTGGACATCGCCGCCCCGTTGACCGTGGAGGACCCCGATCGGGCCCACGTGCTGCTGCGCTGCACCCAGGAGATCATCACCAACGCGGTCCGCCACGCCGGCGCGAACAACCTGTGGATCCGGGTGTTCCGCGACGGCGGCGACGTGGTGATCGATGCCCGCGACGACGGCCAGGGCGCCGATCACATCGATCCCGGCAACGGCCTGCGCGGCATGCGCGAACGCCTGGCCCAGCATGGCGGCCGCCTGGACATCGAAACCCGCCGGGGCGCAGGCTTCCGCCTTCGCGCCTCGGTCCCGGGCGCGCCCGCGTTGATGCCGGCCGCCGTGCCGGGGCTCGTCGACGCTATCGGGACAGGCCACGCCGCCCCTGGGCGCGTGTGAGGCTAAGGAAGAGCGAGGGAGCTTATGTTGATAAGGAATGAAGTGATGGCGCAGCATCGCACGCGCTCCAGGGCGGCCCTTCGGGTTGCCGTGCCCGGCACCCCGGTGGCCGCGCGCGGCCTGCACGGGCGATGGCCAGCCTGCCGCAGCGCCATGCACGACCGCCTGGACGCCGGGCGCCGCGACGCGGCCCATCCCAATAGCGTTAACAAGCCCTAGGAGCGCAGTGATGATCCGAGTCTGTCTGGTCGACGACCAAACGCTGGTGCGGCAGGGGATCCGCTCGCTGCTGGCACTGGACGACGGCATCGAAGTGGTGGCCGAGGCCGGCGACGGGCGCCAGGCCGTGGAGCAGATCCCGCAGGTGAAGCCCGACGTGGTGCTGATGGACATGCGCATGCCGGTGATGTCCGGCCTGGAGGCGCTGCAGACGCTGTCGCGGGCGGGCGCGCTGCCGCCGACGATCATCCTGACCACCTTCGACGACGACCAGTTGGTGCTGGCCGGCCTCAAGGCCGGGGCCAAGGGCTACCTGCTCAAGGACGTCTCGCTGGAGCAACTGGTGGGCGCGATCCGCACCGTGGCCGAAGGCGGGTCGCTGGTGCAGCCGGCGGTGACCCAGCGCCTGCTGTCGGGCCTGGAGCACATGCGCAACGAGTTCGTCAGCCTGGACCGCCCGGACCCGCTGACCGACCGCGAGACCGAGATCCTGCGGCTGATGGCCTCGGGCTTCTCCAACAAGGAGATCGCCAATTCGCTGGGCGTGGCCGAAGGCACGATCAAGAACCACGTCTCCAACATCCTGTCCAAGCTCGGGGTACGCGACCGCACCCGGGCGGTGCTCAAGGCCTTCGAGCTGCAGTTGGTCTGATCGACAGGATGCCCTGCCCGCCGCAGCGCGGCGGGCGCTCGCGGCCGTGCGAGGCGGTGCCTCGCGGGCGACGGCCGCTCGCCCTGTCCAAGCTCGGGGTGCGCGACCGCACCCGGGCGGTGCTCAAGGCCTTCGAGCTGCAGTTGGTCTGACGGCCCGCGCGCTCCAGTCCTTCGGATCCGGTCCCCGGGCCCGCGGGTGGTCCGGCCGGCACGGTGCTGGCGCCTCCGGCGCATGGCCCGTCCCGCAAGGAGGCTGTACGTACCCGCACGGAACCATCCGGCGGCCCCGGCCGACAGGCGGGAAATCCATGGCTGGCAAGGGTTTCCGGGAGCCAATGGCAGCGCGGGTGGCACCGTTTCCACGCGGGTATGGGAAAGCGCTTTACCCGCAACTGAACATCTGCCGCGAAGCCTGCTAGGATGGGGGCTTCGCTTCAATCAACCCGGCCGTGGGATCGGCCCCGGAGACTCCTGAATGACCCGTATTATCGAGTTCCTGATCGCCTTGGGGATCGTGGCTGGCCTGTTCGTCGTGGTGGGCCTGGTTCTGCCCTCGGAGCGCCACATGTCCGAGAGCGTCGAGACCAACCGCAAGATGACGATCGTGTACGACACGCTGAATGGCTTTCAGCGCTTCAAGGACTGGAACCCGCTGGTGCTGCGCGATCCCAAGATCCAGCTGAAGGTATCCGGCCCGGCCAACGGCAAGGGCGCCCGCATCGACTACAGCTCGCAGGAAGGCTACATCGGCCAGGGCAGCTGGACGATCACCGACAGCGTCAAGAACGAGCGCATCGAGATCGCGATCGAGGATCCGACCCGCGGCCATGACAAGGTGACCTCCTTCGCGCTGCAGCCGACCGGCAAGAACAACCGCAACGTCAAGATCACCCAGGACTACAGCGTCAAGTACGGCTGGAACCTGTTCGGGCGCTATGCCGGCCTGTACGTCAGCCGCCATGTCGGCGACGACCTGAAGCTGGGCCTGTCGCGCCTGAGCAACATCCTGGCGACGGTGCCGAACTTCGACTACCGCACCGAGATCGACGGCAAGCCGATCCTGGGCGACCTGAAGATCGTCGACGTCCCGGCCGAGGACCTGCTGGTGGTCAACGCGGGCAACATCGACCGCGACAACGACACCATCAAGAAGTCGATCAAGGACAACCAGGAGTGGATCAAGCGCGTCATGGACGCCAACGGCCTGGAGGCCGCCGGTCCGGTCCGCATCGTGACCACCGACTTCGCCGCCGAGAAGTACGCGTTCGACGTCGTGCAGCCGGTGCGCAAGAAGGCCGGTGCCGCGCCGAAGGCCGACGAGAAGGACGACGCCAAGAAGGACGAGGCGAAGGACGAGGCCCCGGCCGCCGCCGATGCGACCCCGGTCGCCGCCACCGGCGACAAGCTGAAGGTCAACGTGCCGTCCGGCGCCCCGGTGCAGTACGTGCGCACCGAGCCGCACCGTTCCGCGTTCGGCACCTTCACCGGCCACATGGCGGGCCTGGACGTGGTGCGCAACTCGCTGCGTGCCTGGGCCGTCACCAGCGGCTACGACGTGGTGGACCGTCCGTACGAAGCCTGGAAGGGCGGCGTGGACAAGTCGTTCACCACCGACGGCACCTACGACGTGTACTGGGCGATCAAGTAAGCCCGGGACGCCGGATGAGTTGATCCGTCACACGAGCGCGCCGCAGCAATGCGGCGCGCTTTTTCGTTGCGGCCCCGGAAATGCGTGTTCCCCCGCGAGCACGGATTTCCGCGCGGATCCGCCTTATCGTTGGAAACCCCATGCGCATGATCGACCGCCGTTCCCGCAAACCTTCGCTGCTGGCCTGCATCGGCGGGCTGCTGGCCGCCGCCTCGATCGGGCTCGCGGCCTATGCCGCACACGGCGTGGCCGATCCGAGCGCGCAGTCGCGGCTGCAGACCGCGGCGCTGTATGCCTTCGGCCACGGCGTGGCGCTCGCCGCGCTGGGCCGCAAGGCCGACCGCCTGCTGGAGACGCTGGCGCTGTCGCTGCTGCTGGTCGGCACGCTGCTGTTCTCGGGCAGCCTGCTCGGCGGCGCGCTATGGGGCTGGTCGACCCGGTTCGCCCCGGCCGGCGGCATCGCGATGATGGCCGGCTGGGTGCTGTTCGCGTTCAACGCGATGCGACGCTGAGGAGCTGCCCGATGGCGAGGCACGCACGTGGTTTCGATGTGGAGGCGGCGTTCGAGTACCTGTCGCGCCGCGATCGCAAGCTGGCGGCATGGATGCGCAGGATCGGGCCGGTCGAGCCGCCACCCGGATGGCGCAAGCCGTTCGATCCGGTCGATGCGCTGGCGCGGGCGATCCTGTTCCAGCAACTCAGCGGCAAGGCCGCGGCCACCATCGTCGGACGGGTCGAGGCCGCGATCGGCAGCACGCGGCTGCATGCCGACACGCTGGGCCGGATCGACGATGCCGCCCTGCGCGCCTGCGGCGTGTCCGGCAACAAGATGCTGGCCTTGCGCGACCTGGCGCGGCGCGAACTGGCCGGCGAGATTCCGTCGCTGCGGCAGATGGCGTTCATGCATCACGACGCGATCGTCGAGGCATTGGTGCCGATCCGCGGCATCGGCCGCTGGACGGTGGAGATGATGCTGATGTTCCGGCTGGGCCGCCCGGACGTACTGCCGGTGGACGACCTGGGCGTCCGCAAGGGCGCCCAGCGCGTGGACCGGTTGGAAACGGCGCCGACCCCGAAGGAACTGGCGGCGCGCGGCGAGCGCTGGGGGCCGTATCGCACCTACGCCGGGCTGTATCTCTGGAAGATCGCCGACTTCGTCGAGGGCGCGAAGGCGCCGACCAACCGTTCGCAGGACTGAGGAAAGTGCCTCCTTGCAGGAACGGTTTTTGCGGGAGCCTGCTTCTGTGGGAGCGGCTTCAGCCGCGATGGGGCTTTACATGTAGGCCCTTCCGCAAAGCGCGCACATCCATCCGCGGGGATTGAAAAGTAAAGCCCATCGCGGCTGAAGCCGCTCCCACGAAAGCCGGCCCTACAAGGGCCGCGCGGGATCGGATCGGAAGCACCAGTGCCAGGGCTCGTAGACGATGCCATGCGGATTGTCGCGCGGGTAGCTCATGCGGAAGCCGAAATCGCCGGCGTGGCGCGACAGCCAATGGAAGGCGGGCGTGCGCTCGAAGCTCTCCTCGGCCGGCGGCTCGCCCGGCGCGCCGATGTCGAGCGCGTTGCCGCTGTGGTGCTCGCTGAAGCCAGGGGCGGCGTTGACCTGCAGGATCTGCGGCAAGGCCTGGCCGCGCGCGAGCTTCCGTTCGAAGATGCCGAGCTGGTAGTCGTGGCTGCGGTAGCCGGAGATCGCATCGAGCGCGATGCCGTCGCGCCCGGCCGCATCGCGCATGCGCTGCCAGCCGCGCGCGGCGCCGGCGGTCAGCCACAACGGCCTGCGGTAGCGATCGAACCCGGCGAGTACGAGGTGCGCGGGTTCGGCCTCGGTGGCGAGCCCGGTGGCCTGCGCGTACTCCGCCCGGTCCAGTCCAAGCCGCTGGAGGTGCCGGTCGAGCCGGTCGAGCGGCAGGGCGCCTTCCGGAAGACGGTGGCGGGTACCGGACAGCAGGCTGTCCAGCGCATCGAGCGCCGTCTCGATGCCGGGTTCGCGCATCAGGCGCGGCAGCAGCGGGTGCAGGACCCACGCCGATGCGGCCGCCAGGTACCGGCCATCGCGCTTGCGTCGCAGCAGCCAGTCCGAACGCGCGAGCGCGCGCGCATCGGCGTTGCTGCGCGCGCGCAGCAGTCGCGCGGGCCACAGTTCGATCTCGGCGGTGTTGACCAGCAGGGGGGGAGCGGTATGCACGCGCAGAGCTTAGGGCGTACGGCGCGTTCCGGCCAACTGTTGCAGGTCTTGCAGCAGCTGGCGCGGACGTTCCGGGCTGGTGAGCAGCCAGCCGCCGTCGTGCAGCGGGATTGCCAGTACGCGGCGGCTGTCGGTGATCGGGCGGGACGCGTGCACTGGATCGTGCGTGGCGATATCGCTCATGGCGATGCGCCAGTGCCTGGTCGCGCGCGTACCCAGGCGGCCACGTCGGCGATGAGGCGGCCGTCGACGTGCCCGGGCTGGTGGTATTCGGCTAGGCTGGACGGGCCGCTGCCGGCGATGCCGAGATGGTTGAGCGCCGGGTAGAGGCGCAGTGCGGCCTTGCCGTTACCAGCCAGTGCCTTCTTCCACAGGTCCCAATCCGGCCGCGTGACCTGGAAATCGCGTTCGCCCTGCAGCCACAGCACCGGCAGGTCGAGCTTGGCGAGGTCGGCAACCGGATTCACGCGATCCGCATCGCGCCAATAGCTGGCCGGCGCACCGATCAGGCGGGCGGAAGGATCGCTGCCATCGCGGATTACGCGGATCTGTCGTTCGATCTCGGCGACGTGCGCGCGGTCCTCCGCGGAATAGTCGCCGTCGAGGCTCAGCAGGTAGCGGTTCTGTTCCGGCAGCAGGTCGAGCAGCGGGCGCGCCGGTGCGGCCCACAGGACCAGGCCGGCCACTTTGCCCGAACGTGCCGCGATGCGCGGCGCGAGCATGCCGCCCTGGCTGTGGCCCATCACATGGATGCGGCGCGGGTCGATGCCGGGCGTGACGGCGAGCAGCGCGACCGCCGCCACCGCATCGCCGATGGTTTCCTCGTCGAGGCCGAAGTCGCGGCCAGAGAAATCCTGCGGTCGAGCGCGCGTGCGCTTGTCGTAGCGCAGCGTCGCGATGCCCTGGGCGGCCAGGCCGCGCGCGACGTCGAGGAAAGGACGGTTGGCGCCGATGGTTTCGTCGCGGTCCTGCGGGCCGGAGCCATGGACCAGCACGACGGCCGGGAACGGGCCTGCGCCGTCGGGCAGGGCAAGCAGCCCGGGCAAGCCGGCGACCTGCACTTCGCGTTCGCTGAAGCCGGCATCGGCGGCGAGTGGCGGTGCAGGGGGAACCGCGGGTTGCAGCAACAATCCCGCGATGCGATCGCGCTGGTCGAGGCTGACCAGGGCATTGAGATCGCCGCGCTCGAAATGCAGCGGGACGACGACGAGGGTATGCGCTTCCGTGTCGGCCTGCCGGGGTTGGCCGCGTTGTTTCAGAGCGCCGACCTGTGCGGGCAGCGCGTTCCAGACCGCGGCGAGCTTGTCGGCAGGAATGGCCTTGGCCATCTCGGGGGTGAAATCGCGCGTGGCCTCGTCGAATTGCCCGGCTTCGAGGCGGTCGAGCAAGCGCATCGCGGCTTGCTGCGGTTCGGCCGCTGAGGCGACCGATGCCATCGACAACAGCAGCAGCGCAAGGTGGCGGGCCATCTCAGATCGCCTTCTTGAAGATCGCCAACGACGGCGACACCGAGTTGATGACCACGAAGTTCACCAGTTCCCAGCCCAGTTGGCCGTGCTTGTTCAGGACCTCCTGCAGGGCGTCCCGCTTGAAGCCGCCCATCAGGCCGGGCTTGATCTCGACGGTCAGGTATTGCCAGCGTTCGTTCATGGCGTCTCTTCCTTGCCTGGAGTATCGCCGGCTTTCGGCAGCCGGCCGGCCTTGCGCAGGGCGTCGCGCAGCACGTATTCGATCTGCGCGTTGAGGCTGCGCAGCTCGTCGTCGGCCCAGCGCTGCGCGGCCGCCAGCACCTCGGCGCTGATGCGCAGCGGATAGGCTTTCTTTTCCGGTTTCTCGCTCACCGGTCCGATCCCGGCCCGCCTCGGCGCAGGTGCCGCACCATCGAGAGCGCCAGCGCGTTCACCGCCACGACCAGCGCGATGACCACGGCGTAGATGCGCGGGTGGCTGTCGCCGGCCCAGTACAGGGCGACCGCGCCCAGCAGGATCGCCAGGCCGAGCAGGGCCCAGCGCAGGCCCAGCCCGCGCGAGCGCGCATCCCCGGCGCGGCCGGTCCAGGCCGCGATGGCCAGCGCGGGCAGGCCCGACAGGGCGAGAACCAGGGGCGCGATCACGTCCATCCGGCGACCCCCGTCAATACAGCGAGCCGGCGTTGACGATCGGCTGGGTGCCGCGATCGGAGCACAGCACCGTCAGCAGGTTGCTGACCATGTGCGCCTTGCGTTCCTCGTCGAGGTCGACCACGCCGTTCTTCTGCAGCTCGGCCAGCGCCATCTCGACCATGCCGACCGCGCCGGCGACGATGCGGGTGCGCGCGGCGATCACCGCGTTGGCCTGCTGCCGCTGCAGCATCGCCTGGGCGATCTCCGGGGCGTAGGCGAGGTGGCTGATGCGCGCCTCGATCACGTCCACGCCGGCCTGGGTGAGGCGTTCGTCGAGGTGCCGCTTGAGCTGCTCGCTGATCTCGTTGGGATGGCTGCGCAGCGAGATCTGGCCGTCCTCGTGCTGGTCGTAGGGGTAGCTGGTGGCCATCGCCCGCAGCGCGGCCTCGGACTGGATGTGCACGAAGCTCTCGTAGTCGTCGACGTTGTAGACCGCCTCGGAGGCGTCCATCACCTGCCAGACGATCACCGCGGCGATCTCGATCGGCGAGCCGTCCAGCTCGTTGACCTTGAGCCGGCCGCTCTCGAAGTTGCGCACGCGCTGGCTGACCTTCTTCTTCGCGTAGAAGGGGTTGTTCCAGCGCAGGCCGCTGTCCTTGGCGGTGCCGACGTACTTGCCGAACAGGCTCAGCACCGCGACCTGGTTGGGCTCGAGCATGTACAGGCCGGCCAGCAGGAAGATGCCGGCCGCGCAGGCCACGGCGGCGATCGTGATCACCAGCCCCGGCAGCGGGGCGTGGCCCAGGACGGCCGCCACGATCGCCCAGGCCGCGGCCAGGAACACCGCAACGATGGCGACGACCAGCGGAATGCCGGGGAGCGAGGCGAGGGGCTTCTCTTTCATGGCGGGGCGTCCTTGGGTTGTTGGGCGAAAAGATATCAAATTGATATCAATGTGCAAGTGCCGGTCCCGGCAGGCGCCGGCCGGTAGAATTGGCGCCCCTTTCCCGCCCGGATCCGCCATGACCACGCTCGGTACGCCGTTGTCCCCGTCCGCCACCCGCGTGCTGCTGCTCGGCTCGGGCGAGCTGGGCAAGGAGGTGGCGATCGAACTGCAGCGCTTCGGCGTGGAAGTGGTCGCGGCCGACCGCTATGCCGACGCGCCGGCGATGCAGGTCGCGCACCGCTCGCACGTGATCGACATGCTCGACGCGATGGCCCTGCGCCAGCTGGTCGCGCTGGAAAAACCGCACCTGATCGTGCCGGAGATCGAGGCGATCCATACCGAGACGCTGGTGCAGCTCGAACAGGAACACGGCCAGAAGGTGGTGCCGACCGCCCGCGCGGCGCGGCTGACGATGGACCGCGAGGGCATCCGCCGGCTGGCCGCGGAGACGCTCGGCCTGCCGACGTCGCCGTACCGCTTCGTCGATACGCTGCAGGAGTACCGCGCCGCCGTGGCCGAGATCGGCATGCCGTGCGTGGTCAAGCCGGTGATGTCCTCCTCGGGCAAGGGGCAGAGCACGCTGCGCAGCGCCGCCGACATCGAGCCGGCATGGGAATACGCGCAGACCGGCGGCCGGGCGGGCGCCGGGCGCTGCATCGTCGAGGGCTTCGTCGACTTCGACTACGAGATCACCCTGCTGACCGTGCGCCATGCCGGCGGCACCTCGTTCTGCGATCCGATCGGACACTGGCAGAAGGACGGCGATTACCGCGAGAGCTGGCAGCCGCAGCCGATGTCGCCGGCCGCGTTGGCCGAGGCGCAGCGCATCGCCAGGGCGGTCACCGACGACCTCGGCGGCTGGGGGCTGTTCGGCGTGGAGCTGTTCGTGAAGGGCGACCGGGTATGGTTCTCCGAAGTCTCGCCGCGCCCGCACGACACCGGGTTGGTGACGCTGGTGTCGCAGGAACTGAGCGAGTTCGCGCTGCATGCGCGCGCGATCCTCGGCCTGCCGATCCCGACGATCCGCCAGAACGGGCCCTCGGCCTCGTGCGCGATGCTGGCGCACGGCGAGGGCGTGCCGGTGTTCCATGGCGTGGCCGACGCGCTGCGCCAGCCGGACACCGCACTGCGCCTGTTCGGCAAGCCGAGCGTGCATGGCCATCGCCGCGTCGGCGTGACGCTGGCGCGCGGCGAAAGTACCGATGCGGCCCGCCAGGCGGCGCGCGAGGCGGCCGAAGCGATCGCGATCGAGCTGAAGGCCTGAGCAGCGCTTTCGCAGGGCGGCTTTTTGTGGGAGCGGCTTCAGCCGCGATGAGGCTTTCGGCGTTCATGCAGATCCCTCTGCAACAGCCTGCGCATCCTTGTGCAGGGGTTCAAATGGGAAAGCCTCATCCGCTCCCATACAGAAGCAGTTCCTGCGGAAACGTCAGCGGATCGCGCTGACCGCGCCCCAGGCGGACGCGAAATCGCGCCACTGCCGGCCGTCGTAGGCTTCCAGGGCACGGAAGCGGCGCTTGTAGTCCATCTTGGCGTGGCCGCGGATCCAATAGCCGAGATAGAGGTGGTCCAGGCCGTCGCGGAGCGCCCATTCGATCTGCCGCAGGATCGCGAGCGTGCCCAGCCCGCGCGCCGCGGCATCCGGCGCATAGAACGTGTAGACCGCCGACAGCGCGTGCTCGGTCACGTCGGTCACCGCCACCGCGAGCAGCCGGCCGCGCCGGCCCGGGTCGCCCGGTTCGCGGATCTCCATGAATCGCCCGTGCGACCAGCGCCCGATCAGGAACTGGTCGAACTCGCTGGCACCGTGGTCGTCCATGCCGCCGCCGGGATGCCGGTGGCGCAGGTACTGCTGGTACAGCGCCAACTGCTCGTCGGTGCGCTGCGCGGCGACGATGCGGCTGACCAGGTCGGCGTTGCGCGCCATGCAGCGGCGCTGGCTGCGATCGGGCACGAACGCGCGCACGGGGATGCGCACCGGCACGCAGGCCCGGCAGTGTTCGCAATGCGGCCGGTAGACCAGGTCGCCGGAGCGGCGGAAGCCCCAGCCGAGCGCCTGCGGGTAGATCGAGCCGAGCCGCGGATCGTTCGGGTCCAGGACCAGGTCGCGCGCCAGCCGCTCCGGCCAGTAGCCGCACGCGTGCTGCCCGGTCTGAAACAGGCGCAGGTCGTCGCGGTTGTCGGCATGGATGGCCATGGCGATGAGCATAGCGCCTGGACGTCGCAGCCGCCGCGACTGTCCGGTAGATGAATGCGGCCCCGATGTGGTCAACGCCGGCCGCCATGGTTCGTTGATCTCCGCGATGGCGCGATCGGCCTGCACGGTACGGATCGTGACCTGTCGGATCCCGGCGACGGGATCGTGCAGTCCACCTCTCACGGAGCAAACCCATGACCTATCGCAAACCCCTCCTCGCGCTCGCCGTGCTGGCCGCCTTGTCGGCCGGTACCGCGTTCGCCGCCGATCCGCCGCCTGCCGCCGGCACGAGCCCGATGAAGACGAGGCTGGCCGCGCTGGACAAGAACGGCGATGGCGTCATCGATCGCAGCGAGGCCGCGGCCGATCCGCGGCTGGCGGCCAAGTTCGACGAGCTGGACAGGAACAAGGACGGCAAGCTCTCGCCGGACGAGCTCCGCTTCGGCCATCGCGGCCACGGGCGTCCCGGCGAGCTGTTCGCCAAGCTCGACACCAACAAGGACGGCCGCATCAGCCGCGAGGAAGCCAAGGCCGACCCGAAGTTCGCCGCGCGCTTCGACAAGATGGACGCGAACAAGGACGGCTACGTCGACAAGGCCGATTTCGAGGCCCTGGCCAAGCAGCGCCGCGACGCCTGGTTTGCCGCGGCCGATACCGACAAGAACGGCAAGCTGAGCAAGGCCGAGTTCGATGCGGCGGCCGCCAAGCGGGGGGGATTGTGGGGCCATCACGTTTTGCGCGATGGCAAGCATCCGATGCCGGCCAAGCCGGCGGGATCGCAGCAGCAGTAGGTTCTATCGCAACAAGGCGCCGATTCGACCGGGCCCCGGCAGCGATGCCGGGGCCTGTTTTTTTCGGGATCGGGAATTCCATGCGCCGTCGATCGCTGCGACCACGGCGCCGGCGCGATGGTCGTTGTGGCACGGGCTCCAGTCCCCGTTAGCCCCACGCATTCCGTTCGACGACCTGGATCTTTCCTTCTCCCGCTCGCAGGAGAAGGGGGGGGCTCGATGTCGAGCTGGAGCATCCCCGCGCTTTCCTTCTCCCGCTCGCGGGAGAAGGTGCCCGAAGGGCGGATGAGGGCATGGGGCGAAGCTTGGCATCTTTACCGTCGTCCGCATGGGCCCCGGGAAAGCGGAAGGCAAGCCCGAAGCAACGACCTGGCCGTCGGTACGCCCAGGAACACTCGTGCGGGAACGGCGGCTATGCCTACGGCACGACGATCAGCCTTCCCAAGCCTGCAGCTTCTTGGCCACCGCGACATTCTTCAACGCCACGTACTTGGGCAGGCCGTCGCTGCCGTAGGGCAGCGGGGCCTCGCCCTTGATCAGCGGCGCGAGGTAGCGGCGGGCGCGTTCGGTGATGCCGAAGCCGTCCTTGCTCAAGAAATTGGCCGGCATCTTGCGCTCGGCATTGGCGACCTTGCTCAGCGGCGCCGGTTCGATCTTCCAGCGGTAGGGGGCGTCGGAGGTGCGCACGATCACCGGCATCACCGCGTTCATGCCTTTCAGCGCGTACTGCACCGCGGCCTTGCCGACCGCCTGCGCCTGCTCCCAGTCGGTCTTCGACGCGACGTGGCGCGCCGAACGCTGCAGGTAGTCGGGCAACGTCCAGTGCACCTTGTAGCCCAGTTGCTGCTTCACCCGCTGCGCGAGGAACGAGGCGACGCCGCCGAGCTGGGCATGGCCGAACGCGTCGGTGCCGCCGCCGGCATCGGCGACGAAGCGGCCGTCGGCGGTATGGATGCCCTCGCTGGCCACCACCACGCACCAGCCCACTTTCTTCACCACCGCATCCACCCGGGCCAGGAAGGCGGCCTCGTCGTACGGGCGCTCGGGCAGCAGGATCACCTGCGGCGCCTCGTCCGGCGACTGCCCGGCCAATCCGGCCGCGGCGGCCAGCCAGCCGGCGTGGCGGCCCATCGCTTCGTAGATGAAGACCTTGGTCGAGGTCTCCGCCATGGCGGCCACGTCCAGCGCCGCCTCGCGCACCGAGACCGCGGTGTACTTGGCCGCCGAGCCGAACCCGGGACAGGTGTCGGTGATCGCCAGGTCGTTGTCGATGGTCTTGGGCACGCCGATGCAGTGCAGCGGGTAGCCGAACGCCTCGGCCAGCTGCGAGACCTTCCAGGCGGTGTCGGCCGAATCGTTGCCGCCGTTGTAGAGGAACCAGCGCACGTCGTGGGCGCGCAGGACCTCCAGCAGGCGCTCGTACTTGGCGCGGTCGGCTTCCAGCGACTTGAGCTTGTAGCGGCACGAGCCGAACGCGCCGCCCGGGGTGTGGGCCAGCGCCCGGACCGCCGCGATCGATTCCCTGGAGGTGTCGATCAGCTCCTCGCGCAGCGCGCCGAGGATGCCGTTGCGCGCGGCCAGCACCTTGACCTTGCGCGCGCGGGCCTCGCTTATCACCGCCGCAGCGGTGGCGTTGATGACGGCGGTGACGCCGCCGGACTGGGCATACAGCAGGGTGCCTTGGGCCATGTGGGTGCAGCTCCTGGGTCAAGGGGACATTGCCGGGACATTGCCCGGATGCGGTAAGCTGGGCGACATTGCGGTGCAACGTAGGCGATGCCGATGAGTCTAACGCCGCGCGCCGCCCCCTGGTTTTCACCTATGGAGTCACATTGATGCGATTGGTTCTGTTGGGGCCACCCGGCTCGGGCAAGGGGACGCAGGCGGCACGCCTGAAGGAAAAGCTGCAGGTTCCGCATATTTCCACCGGCGACCTGCTGCGTGCCGAAGTCGCCGCCGGGACGCCGCTCGGCCTGCAGGCCAAGGAAGTGATGGCGCGGGGCGAGCTGGTGTCCGACGACATCCTGCTCGGCATGCTCAAGTCGCGCCTGGGCCAGCCCGATGCGGCCAAGGGCTTCATCCTCGACGGCTACCCGCGCAACCTGGCCCAGGCCGACGCGCTGACCAAGCTGCTCGCCGAGATCGGCCAGCCGCTCGACGCGGTGGTGCAACTGGACGTCGCGACCGACCTGCTGGTCGAGCGCATCGCCGGCCGCGCCAAGGCCGAAGGCCGCGAGGACGACAATCCCGAGTCGGTGCGCAAGCGCCTGCAGGTCTACAACGACTCGACCGCGCCGGTGATCGGTTTCTACGAGCAGCGCGGCACCCTGGCGCGCGTGGACGGCGTGGGCTCGCTGGACGAGGTGCTGGACCGCATCATGGCGGCGATCAAGCGCTGACGCTGCGTGCCGGGACCATGTCCCGGCTGCGCGGTCGACCGGCAGGCGCAGGCCGCCGCCGGCCGGCCGAAGCCGCAAAAAAGAACCCCGGTGCTGCCTGGCAGACCGGGGTTTGTTGTAAGAGCCAGTGACAGGGCTTGCTCAGGGCCCCCGCAGCATGAGCTCCCTTGGGGATGGCCTCTTGGGGAGTAGGACCGAATGGGATACTGCGACTGGCGTAACGGATTGTGTCGATGAATGCGCCCTGGCGATATCAGGGAGTTCCTGACAATTTGTCAGATTTCCCTGATGCGCCGGCGAGCGCTTTTCCGGCGGAGCGAGAGCCGCGCCGCGAGGCCGGCGGGCGGTGCCGGATCGGCCGGGCTCGGCTAAAGTGGCGCGAATGACTACGGAAGTACCGTTTTGAAGATCCATATCCTCGGAATCGCCGGCACCTTCATGGGCGGCGTGGCGGCGCTGGCGCGCGAGCTGGGCGTGCAGGTGGAGGGCAGCGACCAGGCGATCTACCCGCCCATGTCCACCCAACTGGAGAAACTCGGCATCGCGCTGGCCCAGGGCTACGCGCCCGGCAACATCGCCGCCGACTGCGACCAGGTGGTGATCGGCAACGCGCTCTCGCGCGGCAACCCGGCGGTGGAGGCGGTGCTGGACGACGCCCGCAGCTACACCTCCGGCGCGCAGTGGCTGGCCGAGCGGGTGCTGCCGGGCCGCGACACGCTGGCGGTGGCCGGGACCCACGGCAAGACCACGACCACGACGATCCTGGCCTGGCTGCTGCAGGCGGCGGCGCGCGAGCCCGGCTTCCTGGTCGGCGGCGTGGCCGAGGATTTCGGCGTGTCGGCGCGGCTGGGGAAGGGGCGCGAGTTCGTCGTGGAGGCCGACGAGTACGACACCGCGTTCTTCGACAAGCGCAGCAAGTTCGTGCACTACCGGCCCAAGGTGGCGATCCTCAACAACCTGGAGTTCGACCACGCCGACATCTTCGCGGACGTGGCCGCGATCCAGCGCCAGTTCCACCACCTGGTGCGCACGGTGCCTGGCAACGGCCGCCTGATCGTCAACGGCGAGGACGCGAACCTGGCCGAAGTGCTGGCGATGGGATGCTGGACGCCGGTGGAGCGGTTCGGCTTCGATCCCGCGATGGAGTGGAGCGCGCGCCTGGTCGAGGCCGATGGCAGCATGTTCGTGGTGCTGAAGTCCGGCGTGGAGATCGGCCGCGTGGAATGGCCGCTGCTCGGCCGCCACAACGTGCTCAACGCCTTGGCCGCGCTCGCGGCCGCGCATGCGGTCGGCGTCGATCCGGCCGGGGTGATGCCGGCGCTGCGCGAGTTCCGCAGCGTCAAGCGCCGCCTGGAAGTGCTCGGGCAGCCGCGCGGCATCACCGTCTACGACGACTTCGCCCACCACCCGACCGCGATCCGCACCACGCTGGAAGGCCTGCGCGCCCGGGTCGGCGACGCCCGCATCGTGGTGGCGATGGAGCCGCGCAGCAATTCGATGCGGCTCGGCGCGCACGCGCAGGCGCTGGCGCCGTCGCTGGATGCGGCGGATGCGGTGGTGTTCCTGGCGCGGCCGGAACTGCCCTGGGACGCCGGCAAGGTGGTCGCGCAGGTGCGCGGGCAGGCGCAGGCGGTGACGGACGTCGATGCGCTGCTGGATGCGCTGGCCGCGCAGGTGCGCGCCGGCGACCACGTGGTGTTCATGTCCAACGGCGGCTTCGACGGCGCGCCGCGCCGGTTGCTGGAGCGGTTGTCCTGATGGTGGAGGCGGTCGCGACGCTGCCGCTGTTCCCGCTGCATTGCGTGCTGCTGCCGGGCGCGGCGATCGGCCTGCGGGTGTTCGAGCGCCGCTACCTGGACCTGGTACGCGAGTGCGGCCGCAACGGTGGCGGCTTCGGCGTATGTCTGATCCTGGAGGGAGAGGAGGTCGGCGCGCCGGCCACGCCGGCGGCGTACGGGGTGGAGGCGAGGATCGAGGACTTCGACGTCGGCGGCGACGGCGTGCTGGTGTTGAAGTTGCGCGGCGCCCGGCGCTTCCACGTCGTGCGCACGCGGGTGCGCGACAACGGCCTGGTCGTGGGCGAAGTGGAGTGGTGCGAGCCGGACAGCGACGACGAACTGCGTCCCGAGCACGGCCTGCTCGCGACGGTGCTGGGGCACATGCTCGAACAGGTCGGCGGCGAGTACGCATCGGTCGGCCCGGCCCAACTGGACGAGGCCGCCTGGGTCGGCTGGCGACTGGCCGAACTGCTGCCGCTGGCCGAGGAACAGCGGCTCGCGCTGTTGCAGATGGACGACCCGCACCAGCGGCTGGAGCAGCTGCTGGCGTGGATGCCTTGAAGCCGGGGCCCGGGATCCGGAAGAGCGACAGGCCCGCTTCGGACTGGGTGTCGGTGTGGGAGGGACTTCAGTCCCGACAGATGGCCGGTAAAACCCTGTCGGGACTGAAATCCCTCCCACAGTAAAGCGGGAAGCAAGAAACCTGCGAAAAGCATCGAATCGCTTGACAGCCAAAGTCAGGCAAAGATGCTTTCCCGAATCCCGAATCCCGAATCCCGAATCCCGAATCCCGAATCCCGAATCCCGAATCCCGAATCCCGAATCCCGAATCTAACGGGCATCGATCAACAACAGCGGCACATCCGAGTTCGGGCGCTGTTCGATCCGGTGCGGCAGCCCGCCCAGCGATTGCCGCAACGCCTGCAGCGCCGGATCGACGCCGCGCATCGGATGCCATAGGCCGATCAGGCTGAAGTGGCGGCTGTAATGCAGCGTCTGGGTGCTGCCCAGCCACAGCGGCACGTCGCCCGGCTGCAGCCGCGCCGCGGCGGGCCACAGGCGCAATACGTGCAGTTCGTCGCCGCGTTCGCCCCGGCGCACCATCAGCAGCGACTCGACCTGGGTGTCCAGCGTGGCCGGCAACACCGGCACCTCGTCCGGCGTGGCGCCGACATTGAGCACCTGCAGCGCCTGCTCCCAGCCGGCCTGCGGCTGCAGGCGCCAGCCCTGCGCCTGCAGCTGCCGCTGCAGCGGCTGCAGCGGGCCGGCCAGCTGCACGTCCAGCGGCCAGCGCTGGTCGTCGTCGAACTCGTTGCGGCGGGCCGGCAGTTGCCGCCACTCGTGCTGCCACCAGGCATCGGCCTGCAGCGCGACCGGGATCGGCGGCGGCGGTTCGAACTTGGCCAGCTTGCGTTCCAGGTTGCGCGGCGCGAACACCACCGCCGCGAGCAGGAAACTGCCATAGAACAGCCACGACACCGGCTTGACCCAGAACGAACGATTGAAGCGGCGGCGGTAGGCGATGCCCAGCACCAACAGCCAGAACACGCCGAACAACATGCCGCCGACCACGTCGCTGAGCCAGTGCGCGCCGAGGTAGAGGCGGGCGAAACCGATCACGGAGACGATCGCGCCGCAGACCAGGTAGGGCCAGACCCGGTTGCGGCCGGGCAGCTCGCGCGCGACCAGCACCGCGAAGAAGCCGAAGGTGATCGTCGCCATCGTCACCGCCACCGACGGGAAGCCGAAGCCGCTGCTGGCCGCGGGCGGACGCACCACGTGCACGGTGGTGCCGAGCAGCTTGGTCAGGGCCAGGCCGAAACCGAGCGCGGCCAGCCAGTGCAGCACCGACATCCAGCGCCGCCGCCAGGCCAGGTAGCCCATCGCGACCGCGATCGCCGGGGCCAGCACCTGCCAGTCGCCGAGCGAGGCCAGCGCCACCATCGGGTAGTCGGCGAGCGGGTTGCGCAGCGCCAGCATCAGATCGTGCACGGCCAGGTCGAGGCCGAGCGGCTCGCCGTGCGCGAGCACGACCATCAGCAGCACGAACCAGCCCCAGCCGAGCAACAGCAGCATCACCGCCAGCACCGCCAGCGGCACCGACTCGCGCCGGCGCGGATCGAGCACGCCGCCGGACCAGTTGCCGATCAGCGGATGGCGATGCGACCAGTCGAGCAGGCGAGCGAGCAGCACATCCAGGTGCGCGGCCGACCAGCGGTAGCCGTACAGCACGCCCGCCCAGACCAGGCCGAGCACCGCCAGCAGCAGCGCCACCACCACGAACAGCCGGCCGGCGACCGCGGCGACGGCGTCGTAGGCCTGGCCCAGCACCCAGCCGGGGGCGAGGAACAGCACGGCCCACGAGATGCAGGCCATGCCGCTGGCCAGGGCATAGCGCCGCAGCGGCATGCGCGCCATGCCGGCGATGGCGGGCACGAAGGGACGGATCGCACCCACGTAGCGGGCCACCAGGATGCTTTTGAAGGCGTTGCGCCTGAACAGGACCTCGCCCCGGTCCAGCAACTGCGGGTAGCGGCTGAACGGCCAGATCCCGCGCAGCCGGTGGCCCCAGCGATGGCCGATCCAGTAACTCAGGGCGTCGCCGAAGAAGGCGCCGAGGGCGGCGCAGGCGACCGCATAGGGGCCGTTGATCTGGCCAAGGCCGATCAGCACGCCTACCGCGAACAGCAGCGGCAGCGCCGGCACGATCGCGCCCAGGATGATGACGGCATCGCTGAAGGCGATGGCGAAGATGACCGCACCCGCCAGAGTGGGGTGGTTGCCGATCCACTCCAGCGTGGTGTCGATCCATGATGAATTCATCGGGCGATTATAGGCGGGCGTCGTTGCTGTCTGGCCGGAGCCCAGAGGGGGCCGGCAGGGAGGAGGGCTCGTGGCCTGGAACGACGTTGGAGTGCGCGCGCGGCCGGAAGTTCACGGCCGCCGCGATGCGCTCCTGGCGCCCGGAGCGGCGAGCCTCCGGCGGGAAAGCCGGGGCGAGCGCCTAGAATGTCCCGATGAAGCCCCTGCCTCCCGACAGCTCCGCGCTCAAGTCCGACAGCTTCGGCCGCATCCTGCTGGTGCGCGGGCCGTCCGGGACCTTCGTCCGGCGCGACCTGAGCGCTTCGCCATGGTGGTTGCGGGTCCCCGCCTGGTGGCTGGCGCGGCGCGAGGCCTCGGCCCTGCGCCAGCTCGACGGCATGCCCGCCACGCCGCGCCTGCTGGGCTGGGACGGCACCTGGCTGGACCGCAGCTTCATGGCGGGGCAGGCGATGTACCAGCGCCCGCCGCGCGGCGACCTGGCCTACTTCCGTGCCGCGCGCCGCTTGCTGCAGCAGGTGCACCGGCGCGGGATCGCCCACAACGACCTGGCCAAGGAGGCCAATTGGCTGGTGTTGGAGGACGGAAGCCCGGCCTTGATCGACTTCCAGCTGGCGGTGCGTGGCCATCCACGCTCGCGCTGGATGCGCCTGCTCGCGCGCGAGGACCTGCGCCACCTGCTCAAGCACAAGCGGATGTATTGCGGCGACGCGCTGACGCCGGTCGAGAAGCGCCTGCTCAGGCGGCATTCCTGGGTGCGCAGTCTGTGGTTCGCCAGCGGCAAGCCGGTCTATCGCTTCGTCACCCGGCGCATCCTGCATTGGGAGGACAACGAAGGGCAGGGGCCGAAGCCTTGAAGTTGGGCTTGGGGCCCGGGACCGGGGCCCGGAAGAGCCTGCATCGGGAGAATGGCCGCCGCAGGAGGGACTTCGGTCCCGATGGGCTTTGTCGGCCCTCCGTCGGGACTGAACGGCCCCGGCATGCCGAGGCCACTCCCACAAGAAAGCCAAAGAACGGCAGAGAAAGCATCGAATCGCTTGACAGCCAAGGCCAGGCAAAGATGCTCTCCCGAATCCCGAATCCCGAATCCCGAATCCCGAATCCCGAATCCCGAATCCCGAATCCCGAGGTTTCCCGATGGCCACGCTCGCAGGCAAGACCCTCTTCATCACCGGTGCCTCGCGCGGCATCGGGCTGGCGATCGCGCTGCGCGCGGCGCGCGACGGCGCCAACGTCGCGATCGCGGCCAAGTCGTCGGTGCCGAATCCCAAGCTGCCGGGCACCATCCATTCCGCGGCCGAGGCGGTGATGGCGGCCGGCGGGCAGGGCCTGGCGCTGAAATGCGACATCCGCGAGGAGGAACAGGTACGCGCGGCGGTGGAAGCCACCGTCGATGCGTTCGGCGGCATCGACATCCTGGTCAACAATGCCAGCGCGATCTGGCTGCGCGGTGCGCTCGACACGCCGATGAAGCGCTTCGACCTGATGCAGCAGGTCAACGCGCGCGGCACCTTCCTGTGCGCGCAGGCCTGCCTGCCGCATCTGCTGCAGGCGGCCAATCCGCACATCCTGACGCTGGCGCCGCCGCCTTCGCTCGATCCGCGCTGGTGGGCCCCGCACACCGGCTACACGCTGGCGAAGATGGGCATGAGCTTCGTGACGATCGGCCTGGCCGCCGAGTTCGGGCCGCAAGGCGTGGCGGTCAACGCGTTGTGGCCGCGCACGCTGATCGCCACCGATGCGTTGAACATGATCCCCGGCGTGGATACCCGCAACGGCCGCCGCCCCGAGATCGTCGCCGACGCCGCACATGCGGTGCTGACCCGGCCCGCGGCCGGGTTCAGCGGCCGGTTCCTGATCGACGAGCAGGTGCTGGCGGAAGCCGGGACGCGCGATTTCTCCGGTTACGCGGTCGATCCCGACGCGCCCTTGCTGCCGGACCTGTTCCTGGATTGAACCCGGCTGCCCGCGCGCGCCGGGATGCGCGCTGCGGCCGGCGCGGCAGGCGCCCGGACCGGTGCGCAAGCCATGTGCCGCGGGCCGGCGAATGCGCGAGAATGCCAGGCCCGCTTCCGGGCGACTTCCCGAGCCATCCCTACCGCCATGAGCACCACGACCGATTCCCCGCTGTCCCTTGCGCACTACTACCTGCCGGTCTACCGCCCGCGCCAGGTGGTGCTGGAGCGAGGCCAGGGATCGCGGCTGTGGGACGACCGGGGCCGCGAGTACGTGGACCTGTCCGCGGGCATCGCGGTATGCGGCCTGGGCCATGGCGATCCCGACCTGGTCGCGGCGCTGACCGAGCAGGCCGGCAAGCTCTGGCATACCAGCAACGTGTTCTACAGCGAGCCGCCGCTGCGGCTGGCCGAGGAACTGGTGAACGCCTCGCGCTTTGCGCGGAAGGTGTTCCTGTGCAACTCCGGCACCGAGGCCAACGAGGCCGCGATCAAGCTGGTGCGCAAGTGGGCCGCCAGCCAGGGGCGCACGCCCGACCGCCGGGTGATCGTGACCTTCCGCGGCAGCTTCCATGGCCGCACCCTGGCCGCGGTGACCGCCACCGCGCAGCCCAAGTACCAGGAGGGCTACGAGCCACTGCCGGGCGGTTTCCGCTACGTGGACTTCAACGACGAGGTCCAGCTGGAGACCGCGATGGCCGCCGGCGACGTCGCCGCGGTGATGATCGAGCCGGTGCAGGGCGAGGGCGGCGTGATGCCGGCCAAGCCGGGCTTCCTGCAACGCGTGCGCGAGCTGTGCGACCACCACGGCGCGCTGCTGGTGCTGGACGAGATCCAGTGCGGCATGGGCCGCACCGGCACGTTGTTCGCGCACTGGCAGGACCAGGTCACGCCGGACATCGTGACGCTGGCGAAGGCCCTGGGCGGCGGCTTCCCGATCGGCGCGATGCTGGCCGGGCCGAAGGTGGCCGAGACCATGCAGTTCGGCGCGCACGGCACCACCTTCGGCGGCAATCCGCTGGCGGCGGCGGTGGCGCGCGTGTCGCTGCGCAAGCTGGCCTCGCCGCAGATCGCGAGCAACGTGAGCCGGCAGGCGCAGGCGCTGCGCAGCGCGCTGGAGGCGATAGGCAAGGAAAGCGGCATGTTCACGCAGGTGCGCGGCCGCGGCCTGATGCTGGGCGCGGTGCTGGCGCCGGCGCATGCCGGCCAGGCCGGCGCGATCCTCGATGCCGCCGCCGAACAGGGCCTGCTGGCGCTGCAGGCCGGCCCGGACGTGCTGCGCTTCGTGCCGGCCCTGAACATCACCGACGCCGAGATGGCCGACGGCATCGCGCGCCTGCGCAAGGCCGTCGCCGCCTACCTGGGCACGCGCAAGGCTTGAAAAGGCGGAAGGCGCAGGCTTCCCATGCCGCGCCTGCCCGCCGCAGGCATGGCGACAGCCGCGATGAGGCTTTGCCGGTAGCGCTTCATCGCGGCCGATGGCCCTGGGCCACCCGGAGCGGCTCCCGCAGAAGCGGCTCCTACATCGTTATTGCTCGGTTGCCTGGTTTCAGACCGCCCTGTTCAGTAGGAGCGGCAAGGCCATCAGCACGACGCCGGTATTGGAAACGATGAGGCCGCTGGTTCCGAAGTTGAGCCGATAGACCAGCTGGCGGCGCCCGGCGGTCTGCGGCGCGCGCGCCGCATCGCGGGCGAGCAGGGGCGCCATCACCCTCGGCACCGTCACGATCAGGTCGTAGTTGAGCACCACCAGCCCGGCGAGCATGGCCAGCGCCAGCGGCCAGGGGCCGTGCGTGAGCAGCCCGATCGCGGCGGCCGCCGCGACCGCGATCGCGGCGTGGACCATGTAGCGGCGATAGGCGCGCCACACCTGCAGGCGTTCCTGCTCGGTCTCGGTATAGGAGAACAGCAGGCGGCTGCACAGCCAGAACACGATGCCGCCGCCGGCGATGCCGCCCAGCAGCCCGCCGAGCACGGCGGTACCGCTTGCCGCGCCGGTGCCGAGCAATGACTTGGCCGCCAGTCCCGCGCCCAGGCCGGCGCCGACCGCTTCCACGCCCAGGCCCAGCGGGGGCTTGGCGGTGGCGACCGCCAGGGCCAATGCCTGGCCGAACGCCACGCCGGGCGCGCTGCCGCAGGCGAAGCGGCCGAAGCGCTGCAGCAGTTCCTCGCGCACCATGGCGCGCGCCCGCGACAGGCGCTTGCGCACCGCCGCGTCGCTCAGGCCCAGCAGGTCGGCGACCTGCTGCGAGCGCTGGCCTTCGCGGTAGTACAGCAGCAAGGCCTCGCGGCTGTCCTCGGGCAGCGCGGAGATGATGTCGGCCGCGACGGTTTCCTCTTCGATCCGCAGCAGGCGGTCCGCCGGCGAAGGGCCGGGATCGGCGGCCATGCCGATGGCGATCTCGGCCGCCTCGCCGCTCATCGGCCGATGGCGATGGGCGCGCAACCAGTCGCGCGCCAGGTTGCGGGTGATCTGGCGCAGCCAGGGCATGAAGCTGGCCGTGTTGTTGAGCCGCGACAACTGTTGCCAGGCGCGCAGGAACGCCTCCTGCGCGATGTCCTCGCTGGCCTGCACGTCGCGGGTGATCGCGAGCGCGATGGCGGTCACCGTGTTCTGGCAGGCCGCCACGATCCGGCCATAGGCCTGCGGGCAGCCGCTGCGGGCGATCGGCAGGTCGCGTTGCAGCATCAGGTCCAGCGTCTGGGCGTTCATGGGCGCGCTCCGTTCCGTACGCGATCATGACGCAGCCGGGCGGCGGATGTGACCGCCCGGGCACAAGCCCTGGCTAGCGGGTGGGTTCGATCCGGACCCGCTGTTCCTGCTCGCCCTGCTGCGGGGCCTGCGGCTGCGGAGCTTGTTGCGGCGGCTGCGCCGGCGCGGCCACCGGCGGGGGCGAGGGCGCGGCCGGTGCCGGGGGCGCGCGATGGCGCAATGCGATGAACAGCGCGATCGCGCCGATCACCGCCAGCAGCGCGATCCTGATGCGCCAGGCCCAGTTGGCGCGCGGCGGCTGGCCGGCGCCGGGCAGCCCGGCGAAGCCGTAATCGGCATCGGGCAGGTCGCGCCGCGTGGTGTCGAGCAGGCGCGCCTGGCGCAGGATCTCGCGGGCCCGTGCCTGGTCGTTGGCGTGCACGACCCAGACCGACGGATAGTTCTGCGCGTTGCCCTGTTCGAGGTAGCTGAACTGGCCGCTGCGCTTGCTCTGGTAGGAGCGGCCGTTGCTCACCCGCACCTCGATGCCGGCGTCGCGCAGCAACTGCGCCACGCCTTCGGCGGTTTCCACGCGCTGGCTGCTGAAGATCTTGCGCATCGTTCGGGGATCGCTCTCAGTCTTTGGCCGGCACCGATGCCGCGCTGCCGTCGCGCACGACGCGGATCAGGCCTTCCTGGGTGGTGCTGGCGACCAGCACGCCGTCGCGGGTGAAGAACTGGCCGCGCGCCAGCCCGCGCGAGCCCTGCGCGGTCGGGCTGTCGAGCGAGTAGAGCAGCCAGTCGTCGGTGCGGAACGGGCGGTGGAACCACAGCGCGTGGTCGAGCGAGGCCATCTGCACGTTCGGCGTGTAGTAGCTGATGCCGTGCGGGAACGTGGACGTGCCCAGCAACTGGAAATCCGATGCGTAGGCCAGCAAGGCCTGGTGCAGGCCGACGTCGTCGCCGACCGGCTCGTTCAGGCGCAGCCACATCTGCTGGAACGGCGGGCGCTTGGGCGGGTTGAGTTCGTCGCGCGGATAGACGTGGCGGAACTCGAACGGGCCGCCGCGGGTCAGCCAGCGCTGCACCTTCGGCGGCAGCTTGGCCATCACCTCCGGCGCGACCGGAGGCGTCTGCTCGATGTCCTCCGGCGGCGGCACCACGGGCATCTTGGCCTGGTGCTCGGCGCCCGGCTCCTCTTCCTGGAACGAGGCGGCGCAGAAGAAGATCACCTTGCCGTGCTGGATCGCGGTCACCCGGCGCACCGAGAAACTGCCGCCGTCGCGGGTGCGGTCCACGTCGTAGACGATCGGGTGCTCGATGTCGCCGGCGCGCAGGAAATAGGCGTGCAGCGAGTGCGCGCGGCGGCCGTTCTCGACCGTCGCCTGCGCCGCCGCCAGCGCCTGGCCCAGCACCTGGCCGCCGAACACGTACTTGGTGCCGATGTCGCGGCTCTCGCCGCGGAACAGGTTGTCTTCCAGCCGCTCCAGCGAGAGCAGGCTGATCAGTTCGGAGACGACGGTGACGACGTTGTCGGACAAGGGACGGGATCTTGGGCAGCGTGGCCGCGAATTATACCGGCGGGGCGCTCACCCCTTGCGCAGCCGTTCCGCCAGCGCGTTCAGCGCGGCCTGGGCGTTCGGCGCGTACCAGGCCTCGACGAAGCGGTCCAGCCGGATGTGCTGCGGCGCCAGCGCCTCGCGCAGATCGGCGCGGGCGATCGCGCGCGTGGCCAGCATCGGCTCGCGCGGCAGCTTCAGCAGCGCCTGCAGCCAGGCGACGGCGCGCGCGACCACCTGCTCGCCGTCGGCCAGCTCGTCGACCAGGCCGATCTGCGCCGCGCGTTCGGCCGGCACCATCTCGCCGGCGACCAGCAGCCGCTCGGCGCGGTGCGCGCCGACCACGCGCCGCAGCAGGCGCTGGATGCCTTCCGGCGCCACCAGTCCCACCTGCACCTCGTTCAGGCCGATCGCGTAGGGACGCGCCGGATCGACGCTGCGCGCCATGACCCGGTAGTCGCAGCACAGCGCCAGCACGCAGCCGCCGGCCGGCGCATGCCCGGTGAGCGCGGCGGCGACCGGGACTTCGCAGTCCGCCAGCGCCTGCGCGGCCGCGAAGAACGCGCTCCAGCTGTCCAGCAGCTTGCCGCGGTCGGCGCCGTGCGAGAGCAGGTGCGGCACGTCCAGCCCGCCGGAAAAGATGCGTTCGCCGCCGGACAGCACGATGCCGTGCCTGCCTTCGGACTGGGCCTGCGCGACCGCGGCGGCCAGGCTGCGGCACAGCGCCGTGTCCAGGGCGTTCGCCGGCGGCCGGGCCAGGCGGATCTCCCGGATCGGTCCGTGGTCGAGGATCTCGAGGCTCATGCGTTGCTCCGGCTGGCGGTCTGCCTATGATAGTCGGCATGAAAACGACCCTCGCGCTCGTCGCCGGATGGCTCCTGGCCTCCTCGTTCGCGGCCCACGCCGCGCCCCAGTGCCTGCCGCGCTTCGAGGGCGGCTGGGTCCGCCTGCCCGCCAACGCGGCGATGCCGATGAGTGCCGGCTTCGGGCGTTTCGCCAACGCGTGCAAGGCGCAGGCCGAGGTGGTATCGGCATCGAGCCCGGCCTTCGGCGACGTGTCGCTGCACGAGACCACGCAGGTCGACGGAGTGAACCGGATGCGCGAGGTGGAGGCGTTGCCGTTGCCGGCCGGCGGCAAGGCCGAGCTGCGCCCGGGCGGCCTGCACCTGATGCTGATGCAGGCGAAGCAGCCGCTGCGCGAGGGCGAGCGGCTGCCGGTGGCGTTCAAGCTGCGCGACGGGCGCGAGGTGCTCGGCGAACTGGAAGTGCGCAAGGCGGCGCCGTAGGCGACGCGCGTTTCCTGTGGGAGCGGCTTATCGGGGAGGCCTCATCGCGGCTGAGGCCGCCCCCACAAAAATGCCTGGTGGCTGTGTTCAGCTCGACGCCGCGCGGACCGCCTCCGGCAGCGGCGCGCTCTTGCCGGTCTGGGTGTCCATCCACACCACCACCACGTTGCCGTCCGAGTACAGCACCGACTCGTCCTTCTGGTCGACGATGCGGTGGCCGATGGTGACGCTGCTGTTGCCGAGGCGTTCGACGAACAGTTCGACCAGGATGTCGTCCGGCCACACGATCGGGCGGCGGTAGTTGACGTTGGTCGCGGCCACCACCGGCGCGATCCGGTCGCTCATCGACACGCCCGGCACGCCCAGCATCCAGCGCACGCGCGCCTCCTCCAGGTAGGAGATGTACTTGGCGTTGTTGACGTGACCCATGCTGTCCATGTCGCGCCAGCGCACGCTGATCGGGACGCGCGCCAGGATCTTGGGGGTGTTCTCGCTCATCGTGCGGCTTTCTTCTTCGGTGGGGTCTTCTTGGCGGGCGCCTTCTCGGCCTTGGCCTTGCGCGGCGGCAGCGCCTCGGGCTTGTTGGCGACGGCGGCGGGCTTGCCCGGCCGCGCGGCGATCGACGGCAGCATCTTGGCGAGGAACTGGCCGGTGTAGGACTGCGGGTGCGCCGCCACGTCCTCGGGCGTGCCGGCGACCAGGATCGTGCCGCCGCGGTGGCCGCCCTCGGGGCCGAGGTCGACGATCCAGTCCGCGGTCTTGATCACATCCAGGTTGTGCTCGATCACCACCACCGTGTTGCCCTCGTCGCGCAGCTTGTGCAGCACGCCGAGCAGCGCCTCGATGTCGTGGAAGTGCAGGCCGGTGGTCGGCTCGTCGAGGATGTACAGCGTGCGGCCGGTATCGCGCCGCGACAGCTCCTTGGACAGCTTGACGCGCTGCGCCTCGCCGCCGGACAGCGTGGTCGCGCTCTGGCCCAGCTTGATGTAGCTCAGGCCCACGTCCACCAGCGTCTCCAGCTTGCGCGCGATCGCCGGCACCGGCTCGAACAGCTTGAGCGCGTCCTCGACGGTCATCTCCAGCACGTCGTTGATGCTGTGGCCCTTGTAGAGGATCTCCAGCGTCTCGCGGTTGTAGCGCTTGCCGTGGCAGACGTCGCAGGGCACGTACACGTCGGGCAGGAAGTGCATCTCGACCTTGATCATGCCGTCGCCCTGGCAGGCCTCGCAGCGGCCGCCGCGCACGTTGAAGCTGAAGCGGCCGGGCGAATAGCCGCGCGCGCGCGCCTCCGGCACCTGCGCGAACAGCTCGCGCAGCGGCGTGAACAGGCCGGTGTAGGTGGCCGGGTTGGAGCGCGGCGTGCGGCCGATCGGCGACTGGTCGATGTCCACGACCTTGTCGAACAGGTCCAGGTTCTCGACCTCGCGGTACGCCGCCACCGGGTGCGAGGCGCCGTTGATCTCGTTGGCGGCCAGCGCGAACAGCGTGTCGTTGATCAGCGTCGACTTCCCCGAGCCGGACACGCCGGTCACGCAGGTCAGCAGGCCGGCCGGGATGTCCAGGTCGACGTTCTTGAGGTTGTTGCCGGTGGCGCCGCGCAGGTGCAGCGTCATCTTCGGGTTCGGCTTGTGGCGCTGCCTGGGGATCTCGATCTGGCGCTTGCCGGACAGGTACTGCCCGGTCAGCGAGCGCGGCGAGGCGAGGATGTCCTGCAGCGTGCCTTGCGCGCAGATCTCGCCGCCGTGCACGCCGGCGCCGGGGCCGATGTCCAGGATGTGGTCGGCCAGGCGGATCGCGTCCTCGTCGTGCTCGACCACGATCACGGTGTTGCCGAGGTCGCGCAGGCGGGTGAGCGTGCCGAGCAGGCGTTCGTTGTCGCGCTGGTGCAGGCCGATCGACGGCTCGTCGAGCACGTACATCACCCCGACCAGGCCGGCGCCGATCTGCGAGGCCAGGCGAATGCGCTGGGCCTCGCCGCCGGACAGGGTGTCGGCCTTGCGCTCCAGCGTGAGGTAGTCCAGGCCGACGTCGACCAGGAAGCCCAGCCGCTCGCCGATCTCCTTGACGATCTTGGCGGCGATCTCGCCGCGCCAGCCCGGCAGGCTCAGCTCGCGGAAGAACGACAGCGCCTCGTCGATCGGCATCACCACGATCTCCGGCAGCGGCCGGTCGGCGACGAACACGTTGCGCGCGGCGCGGTTCAGGCGCGCGCCGCGGCACTCGGCGCAGGGCTGCTCGCTGATGTACTTGGCCAGCTCCTCGCGCACTGCCGGCGACTCGGTCTCGCGGTAGCGGCGCTCCAGGTTAGGGATGATGCCCTCGAAGCGGTGCTTGCGCTGGGTGCGGCCGCCGGATTCGGTGAAGTAGGTGAAGGTGATCACTTCCTCGCCGCTGCCGTACAGCACCGCCTTGCGCACCTGCTCGGGCAGCGACTGCCACGGCGCGTCGACGTCGAACTTGTAGTGCTTGGCCAGCGAGGCGATCAGCTGGAAGTAGTAGGCGTTGCGGCGGTCCCAGCCGCGCACCGCGCCGGCCGACAGCGACAGCTCCGGATGCACCACGACCTTGGCCGGGTCGAAGAACTCGGCCACGCCCAGGCCGTCGCAGGACGGGCAGGCGCCCATCGGCGCGTTGAACGAGAACAGGCGCGGCTCCAGCTCGGGCAGCGAGTAGTCGCAGACCGGGCAGGAATACTTGGAGGAGAACAGCTGCGGCGCCGCCTTGGGATCGTCCAGCGACATCACCGCGGCCATGCCGTCGCCCAGCTTGAGCGCCGTCTCGAAGCTCTCGGCCAGGCGCTGCTTGATGTCCTCGCGCGGGCGGAAGCGGTCGATCACCGCCTCGATGGTGTGCTTCTGGCGCAGCGCCAGCGCCGGCACCGCGTCGATCTCGTACAGCTCGCCGTCCACGCGCACGCGCACGAAGCCCTGCGCGCGCAGCTGCTCGAACACCTGCGCGTGCTCGCCCTTGCGCTCGCGGATCACCGGCGCCAGCAGCATGTAGCGCTGCTCGGCGTCGAGCGCGAGCACCTGGTCGACCATCTGGCTGACCGTCTGCGCCTCCAGCGGGTAGCCATGGTCCGGGCAGCGCGGGGTGCCGACGCGCGCGTACAGCAGGCGCAGGTAGTCGTAGATCTCGGTGATCGTGCCGACCGTGGAGCGCGGGTTGTGCGAGGTCGACTTCTGCTCGATCGAGATCGCCGGCGACAGGCCCTCGATGTGGTCGATGTCCGGCTTCTCCATCACGCTCAGGAACTGCCGGGCGTAGGCGGAGAGCGACTCGACGTAGCGGCGCTGGCCTTCGGCGTAGATGGTGTCGAACGCCAGCGACGACTTGCCCGAGCCGGACAGGCCGGTGATGACGATCAGCTTGTCGCGGGGGAGGTCGAGATCGAGATTCTTGAGATTGTGCGTCCGCGCGCCGCGGATGCGGATGTAGTCCAGCGCCATCGGGTGCCTTCGAGCGGGGAGGGGCAGTGCGGGGAAATCCGGGCCAATAGACAAGCCTATCGGCTGGACAGGATGGGGGCAAATGAGCGGAAAGGAAGTCTCGGCGACGACCGTCGCAAGATCTGAGACGGAGCCCCACGCAAGAGGGCGCCCGCGAAGGCGCCCTCCGGACGGTGCCCGCGGCCGCGGTTCACTTCAGCACGGTGAAGATCATGCGGCGGTTCTGCGCACGGCCCTCCTCGGTGGCGTTGTCGGCCACCGGCGCGTCCTGGCCGTAGCCTTTCGCCGCCAGCCGGTCGGCCGGCGCGCCCAGCTCGACCAGCTTGCGCTGCACTGCGTCGGCGCGGTCCTGCGACAGCTTGAGGTTGGCCGCGGCGTTGCCGGTGTTGTCGGTATGCCCGCCGACCTCGATGCGCGTGCCGGCCGGCATCGCGGCGATGGCCGTGGCGGCGCGCTCGAGCGTCTCGGCGCTGTCGGCGGTGATGGTGGCCGAGCCGGTGGCGAAGCCGATCGTCAGCAGGTTGAGGGCCTTGGCCAGGTCCTCGGGGCTGGATTGCGGAGTCAGCGCATCGAGCGCGGCGGAGGCGCGGTCCCACTGGCCGGTGATGTCGAAGCCGCCGAACGCGTCGCGCACGGCCTGGGAGGCGGCGAAGCGCTCCGCTTCCGGCAGGCCGCCACTCTTGATGTCGACCCGGTTGCCTTCCAGCCCGAGCGACAGGCCCGGAATCCGCAGGCTGGGCAGCGCCGCGACCAGCTTGTCCAGCCAGGGCGCCGGGGCGAGCCCGGCGGCGACCTTGAAGTCGCCGTCCACGGCGGAGGCGCCGTAGGCCTTGCGCAGGGCGTCCATCAGGCGGGTGCGCTCGGCATCGCTGCCCAGTTCGCCGCTCACGGCCAGCTTGTCCTTGCCGAAATCCAGCGCGGCATGGGCGGTGCTGGCAGGCGCCGTGCCTGGTGCTGGGGCGCCTGCCGTCGCGGCCGGGGAGGCTGGGGCCGGGGCCGGGGGTGCGGGAGCCGCCGATTCGGTGGCGGAACTCGCCGAACCAGCCGGCCCGGCCGGGCGGTGGCAGCCGCGCAGCAGCAGGAAGCCGACGATGATCGCCGCCGCCAGCAACAGCCAGGGCAGCAGGCGGCCGGTGCCTCGCCCGGTCTGGCGAGCGGCATCGGCGACGGCACGGGCTCCCGCGTCCGCGGAATGGCCGGCCGCGCGTGCGCCGCCGGCGACCGCCCCGCCAACGGCCGCCGCGCCGCCCGCCAATGCGCCCCAGCCATGCGAGCCCAGGTCGCCCAGCCAGTCGCTGGCGCTGGCCACCCAGCCCTTGAGCGTGTCGGGGAGGCCGGCCGGCACCTGGCCGTCGGCGCTGAGCCGGTCGACCAGGCCGGGCAGCGCGCCGCCGATGGCGCCGGCGGTGGCGGCGCTGTCCAGGCCCAGCCGGCTGGCGATGCCGCCGATCAGCGGGGCGCCGAACACGTCCTGCACCTGGGCGGGGGTGATGGGCTGGTTGGGGCCGGTGCCGACCCACGATTGCACCAGTTCGCCCAGCCCCTTTTGCCGGAACCGGTCGATGAAGCCGGCGAATCCCCCCTGCTTCTCGTCGAAGATCAATGCGGTCAGTGCCCCTAGCAACTGCCGGGCCTTGTCGGCGCTCAGGCCGGTGCGCCCGGCCACGTCTTCCATCAGGCTGTCGAACATTTCCGTGCTCCTCTCGAATGGATGTGGCTGGGGACAGCGTTCCCGCCCGCGCAAAGGCGGGGCGGGCGATCCCGGGCTCGAGGGGGAGGAGAACCGGGCCGAGGCTAGGGCAGCGGACGTGGGGCCGGAGTGAGGGCGCCGGGGGAGGGGGGATTTGACCGGGCCTGGCCGGGCCGGATAGAATCGCCGATCCTTCTGCCAGGCCTGCGCCCGGCAGGCGGGCCAAGCAATTCAGAATAACTACAGAAGAGACGACGACATGTACGCAGTTCTGGTCACCGGCGGTAAGCAATACCGCGTCGCGCAGGGCGAAACGCTCCGCGTGGAAAAGCTCGAGGCCGAGGCCGGCTCCGAGATCAAGTTCGACAACATCCTGCTGCTGGGCGACAGCGACGGCATCAAGGTCGGCGACGCGCTGAAGGGCGCCTCGGTCACCGCCAAGGTCGTCGCCCACGGCCGCGCCGACAAGGTGCGCATCATCAAGTTCCGCCGCCGCAAGCACCACATGAAGCACCAGGGCCACCGGCAGCACTACACCGAAATCGAAATCACCGGCATCGCCGGCTAAGCATCAAGGAGAAATCGTCATGGCACACAAAAAGGGCGTAGGCTCCTCGCGCAACGGCCGCGACTCCAACCCGAAGTACCTGGGCGTCAAGATCTACGGCGGCCAGTCCATCGAGGCCGGCAACATCATCGTGCGCCAGCGCGGCACCCAGTTCCATCCGGGCGCCGGCGTCGGCCTGGGCCGCGACCACACGCTGTTCGCGCTGGTCGACGGCACGGTGGAGTTCTCCACCAAGGGCCCGAAGAAGCGCCGCACGGTCAGCGTCGTGCAGGCCTGAGGCTTGCCGACGGGACTTCGGTCCCACCGACACGAAGCCCCGCTCCGGCGGGGTTTTTGTTTGATGGCCGGGATTGGGGATTCGAGATTCGGGATTCGCAAGGCGGGTTCTGTGGTTTCCCCTGTTCCAATGCGCGGGCCGATCGACGCGGTTACGCTTTCCAACGAATCCCCAATCCCGAATCCCCAATCCCATGAAGTTGGTAGACGAAGCTGAAATCCAGGTGATCGCCGGCAACGGCGGCAATGGCTGCGTCGGCTTCCGGCGCGAGAAGTTCATCCCGCTCGGCGGGCCCGACGGCGGCGACGGCGGCAACGGCGGCAGCGTCTGGCTGGTCGCCGACGAGAACCTCAACACGCTGGTCGATTTCCGCCACGAGCGCATCTTCAAGGCGCAGCGCGGGGAGAACGGCATGGGCCGGCAGATGTACGGCAAGGCCGGCGAGGACCGGATCATCACCGTGCCGGTCGGCACCGTCGTGATGAACGTCGATACCGACGAGGTGATCGGCGACCTGACGCGCCACGGCGATCGCCTGCTGGTCGCCAAGGGCGGCAAGGGCGGTCTGGGCAACATGCATTTCAAGAGCTCGGTCAACCGTGCGCCGCGCCAGGCCACGCCGGGCGAGGAGGGCGAGCAGCGCACCCTCAAGCTGGAATTGAAGCTGCTCGCCGACGTCGGCCTGCTGGGCTTCCCGAACGCGGGCAAGAGCACCTTCATCCGCGCGGTCTCGGCGGCGACGCCGAAGGTCGCGGACTATCCGTTCACCACGCTCTACCCGAACCTCGGCGTGGTCAGCGTCGAGCCGCACCGCAGCTTCGTGATCGCCGACGTGCCGGGCCTGATCGAGGGCGCGGCCGAAGGCGCCGGCCTGGGCACGCAGTTCCTGCGCCACCTGCAGCGCACCCGCCTGCTGCTGCACCTCGTGGACGTCTCGCCCATGGAAGGGGGCGTGGAGGGCGTGTCGCCGGCCGAGCAGGTCCGCATCCTGGAGAGCGAGCTGGAGCGCCACGATCCCGAACTGCTGGACAGGCCGCGCTGGCTGGTGCTGAACAAGGCCGACCTGATGTTCGAGGACGAGGCCAGGGCGGCGGCCGAGGCGGTGATCGCCGAGCTGGGCTGGACCGGCCCCTGGTATCTGGTCTCGGCGCTCGGCCGCGAGGGCACCTGGCCGATCATGAAGGACGTGATGGCGTTCTTCGACCGCCAGCGCGCCGAGCAGGCGGAGCGGGACGCGTGACCGCCCTTGTAGGAGCGGCTTCAGCCGCGAAGGGGCTTTCATGCGAATCCCGCGCACGAGCGCCGCACATCCATATGCGGGGATTCAAATGGCGGAGCCTCATCGCGGCTGAAGAAGCCGCTCCTGCAGGAGCCGCTGCCGCAAAAGGCGAGGCAACAAAAAACCCGGCTTCCGCCGGGTTTTCTTGTGCTGCCGGCGGCGTGGCCGCCGGATGCAGCGCCGGATCAGGCCGCCTTGAGGGCCTTGATGCGGGCGGTCAGGCGGCTCTTGTGGCGAGCGGCCTTGTTCTTGTGGATCAGGCCACGGGCGCTGAAACGGTCGAGCAGGGGCTGGGCGACGGCGAAGGCGGCTTCGGCGCCGGCGGCATCGTTGGCGTCAAGGGCCTTGATCACCTTCTTGACGGCGGTGCGCAGCTGCGAACGCTGAGCCGTGTTGCGCGCATTGCGCACGACGGTCTGCTTGGCGCGCTTCTTGGCGGACTTGATATTGGCCACGGTGGTGGTTTCCTGAAAAATCGGTGTGATGGAAAAAGCAAGCGCGAAATTATGATCGGATCTGAAATGTACGTCAAGTCAGTTGTCAAGGGGGGCCGGCCTTGAGCTCGTCGCGCATGTTGCGGGGGGTGCTGTCGTTCAGCAGCATGACCATGATTTCCCGCGTGCTGGGCCTGGTCCGGGATTGGTCGATCAGCTACAGCTTCGGCACCAACGCGGTCACCGACGCGTTCTGGGTGGCCTTCCGCATCCCCAACTTCCTGCGCCGGCTGTTCGCGGAAGGCTCGTTCTCGACCGCGTTCGTGCCGGTGTTCACGGAAGTGAAGGAGACCCGCAGCCACGCCGAACTGCGCGAGCTGATGTCGCGGGTGTCCGGCACCCTGGGGGCGGCGCTGCTCGTGGTCACCGCCCTGGGGCTGCTGCTGACGCCGCAGCTGGCCGCGCTGTTCAGCGACGGCCAGGCCGCCGATCCCCAGAAATACGAGTTGCTCAAGGACCTGCTGCGGCTGACCTTCCCGTTCCTGCTGTTCGTATCGCTCACGGCCTTGGCGGGAGGGGCGCTGAACAGCTTCCAGAAGTTCGCGTTGCCGGCGCTGACCCCGGTGATCCTCAACCTGTGCATGATCGCCGGCGCGCTGTGGCTGGCGCCGCGGTTGCAGGTGCCGATCCTGGCGATGGGCTGGGCGGTGCTGCTGGCCGGCGTGCTGCAGTTGCTGTTCCAGTTCCCGTCGCTGAAGCGGATCGACCTGCTCACGCTGCCGCGCTGGGGCTGGAACCATCCCGACGTGCGCCGGGTGATGACGCTGATGGTGCCGACCCTGTTCGGCTCGTCGATCGCCCAGATCAACCTGCTGCTGGACACGGTGATCGCCGCGCGCCTGTACGACGGTTCGCAGTCCTGGCTGTCGCAGGCGGACCGGTTCCTCGAGCTGCCGCTGGGCCTGTTCGGGGTGGCGCTGGGCACGGTGATCCTGCCGGCGCTGTCCCGGCACCACGTCAAGACCGACGGCGAAGGCTTCTCGGCGGCGCTGGACTGGGGGCTGCGCACGACCCTGCTGATCGCGGTGCCGGCGATGGTCGGGCTGATGCTGCTGGCCACGCCGCTGGTGGCGACGATGTTCCAGTACGGCAAGTTCACCGCGTTCTCGACCCAGATGACCGCCCTGTCGGTGCTGGGATTGAGCTTCGGCCTGCCGGCCTTCGCCCTGGTCAAGGTGATCCTGCCGGCGTTCTACGCGCGCCAGGACACGCGCACGCCGGTGCGCGCGGGCGTGGTCTCGCTGGTGGCCAACATGGTGCTCAACATCGCGTTCCTGGCGCTGATCTACCAGTTGATGGTGGCGCCGGAAGTGCGTGCGCTCGGGGTGATGGAGGCGCTCAAGCGCACGCCGGGCCTGCACCTGGCGCTGGGGCTGGCCAGCGCGCTGGCCAGCTACATCAACCTGGGGCTGCTGTGGTACTGGCTCGGCAAGGCCGGCGTGTACCAGCGCAAGCCGGGCTGGCTGCGATTCCTGCTGCGGCTGGCGGCGTCGTGCCTGGCGATGGCGGCGGTGGTCGGCGCGGGCCTGCACTGGCTGCCGGAGTTCACGGCCATGGACAAGTGGCACCGCATCGGTGGCCTGCTCGGCCTGGTGGCGGCCGGCGGCGCGGCCTACGCGCTGGCGCAGCTGGCGCTGGGTTTCCGCCCGCGCGACCTGCGCGGGCATTGATCGCGGGAGCGGCCGGCTATACTTGATCGTGAATCCCCTACGAGAACGCGGCACGTCCACGTGCCGGGGTCCTTAAAGATTGACTAACGACAGCGAGCCGGCTCGTCATGGGCCGGATGTTCGATCAGGAATGAGCAGGCTTTTTAGAGACGTCGAGGGCGGGACGCTGTTCCCGCACGGAAGCGTGGTCTGCATCGGCGCCTTCGATGGCCTGCACCTGGGCCACCGCGCGCTGGTGCGCCACGCGGCCGCGCGCGCGCGCCAGCGGGGCGTGCCCGCGGTGGCGCTCAGTTTCGAGCCGCTGCCGCGCGAGTTCTTCGCCAAGGGCGAACCGCCGCCGCGCCTGACCCTGGCCCGCGCCAAGATCGAAGGCCTGCGCCGGTTCGGCGCCGATGCGGTCGGCCTGATCCGCTTCGACGGCAGGCTTTCGGCGATGAGCGCCGAGGACTTCGTGCGCCAGGTGCTGGCCAAGCGGCTGCAGGCGCAGGAAGTGTGGATCGGGCCGGAGTTCCGTTTCGGCCACAAGCGCGGCGGCGACATCGAACTGCTGCGCCGGATGGGCGGGGCGCTCGGCTTCGAGGCCGGCGAGATCGAGCCGGTGCACCAGCATGGCGAGCGCGTGTCCGCCACGCGCATCCGCGAGCTGCTGGTAGCGGGCGAGTTCGCCCATGCGGCCGACCTGCTGGGCCGGCCGTACGCGATCGGCGGGCGGGTGGTGCGCGGCCGGCAGCTCGGCCGTACGCTGGGATTCCCGACCGCCAACCTGCGCTTCCCGCATACGCCGGCGCTGGCGGGGATCTATGCCACCTGGGTGCACGGCGTGTCCGGCGATCCCGACGGGAGCCGGCCGTGGCCGTCGGTATCCAGCTTCGGCACGCGCCCGACCGTGGCCGGCGTCGAGCCGCTGCTGGAGGCCCACTTGTTCGACTACCAGGGCGACCTGTACGGCCGCCACATCGAGGTCGAGTTCGTGGCCAAGCTGCGCGACGAAGAGAAATTTTCCGGGCTGGACGCCCTGACCGAACAGATGCATCGCGACGCCGAGCAGGCCCGTCGCATTCTCCATGCGAGTCCTTCGCAAAAGCCCGCGTATCCATGCGCGGACGCCGATGGCGCGAGTCCCTCGCAAAAGTCCGCGTATGCATGCGCGGACGCCGATGGTGCGAGTCCTTCGCAAAAGCCCGCGCGTCCATGTGCGGACGCCGATGGTGCGAGTCCCTCGCAAAAGCCCGCGCGTCCATGCGCGGACGCCGATGGTGCGAGTCCCTCGCAAAAGCCCGCACATCCATGTGCGGACTCTTCAATAAACGGTAGATTCCCGTGACTCAAGACTACAAGACCACCCTCCACCTGCCCGCGACGGATTTCCCGATGCGCGGCGACCTGCCCAAGCGCGAGCCGGGCATCCTGGAGCGCTGGGAGAGCGAGGGGCTGTACGCGCGGCTGCGCGAGAACGCCAAGGGCCGGCCGCTGTTCGTACTGCACGACGGTCCGCCGTACGCCAACGGCGCGATCCACCTCGGCCATGCGGTCAACAAGATCCTCAAGGACATCATCGTCAAGTCGAAGTACCTGGCCGGCTTCGACGCGCCGTACATCCCGGGCTGGGACTGCCACGGCCTGCCGATCGAGATCGCGATCGAGAAGAAGTACGGCAAGGTCGGCGTGAAGCTGGGCGCCACCGAGTTCCGCCAGAAGTGCCGCGAATACGCCGCCGAGCAGATCGACCTGCAGCGCCGCGACTTCAAGCGCCTGGGCGTGATCGGCGACTGGGACAACCCGTACAAGTCGCTGGATTTCCGCTTCGAGGCCAACGAGATCCGCGCGCTGGCCAAGGTGGTCGACAACGGCCACTTGACCCGTGGCGTGAAGCCGGTGCACTGGTGCTTCGATTGCGGCTCGGCGCTGGCCGAGGCCGAGATCGAGTACGCCGACAAGGTCTCGCCCACCGTCGACATCGCCTATCCGGCGCGCGATCCGGCCGCGCTGGCGGCGAAGTTCGGCGTGGTGCTGCCGGAAGGCGTCGAGGTCGCGGTGCCGATCTGGACCACCACGCCGTGGACGCTGCCGGCCTCGCTGGCGGTGACGCTGGGCGCGGAGCTGGACTACGTGCTGGTCGAAGGCCCGGCGCGCGCCGGCAAGCCGCGCTGGCTGGTGCTGGCCAGCGCCCTGGCGGCCAAGGCGCTGCAGCGCTACGGCGTCGCCGGCGAGGTCGTGCATGGCCATGCCAAGGGCGCCGCGCTGGAGAACCTGCTGCTGGCGCACCCGGCCTACGCCGAGCGCGACATCCCGCTGCTGCTGGGCGAGCACGTCTCAGACGAGGACGGCACCGGCGCCGTGCACACCGCGCCCGGCCACGGCCAGGAGGACTACCAGGTCTCGCGCCAGTACGGGCTGATCGATCGCTATACCGCCGCGCAGATCAATCCGGTCGACGGTCGCGGCGTGTACCTGCCCTCGACCCCGGCGTTCAACGGCGTCGAGCTGGCCGGGCTGCACATCTGGAAGGCCAACGACGCCATCATCGAGGCGCTGCGCGGCAACGGCACGCTGCTGTCGGCCGGCAAGATGGAGCACAGCTACCCGCACTGCTGGCGCCACAAGACCCCGATCGCGTTCCGCGCCACCCCGCAGTGGTTCATCTCGATGGAGCAGGCCAACCTGCGCGCCGACGCGCTCAAGGCGATCGAAGGCGTGAAGTGGTACCCGGAGTGGGGCCAGGCGCGCATCGCCGGCATGGTCGAAGGTCGCCCGGACTGGACGATCTCGCGCCAGCGCACCTGGGGCGTGCCGATCGCGCTGTTCGTGCATCGCGAGACCGGCGAGCCGCACCCGCGCAGCGTCGAGCTGATGCGCCAGGTCGCCGACAAGGTGGAGCAGGGCGGCGTCGATGCGTGGTACGCGCTGGACCCGGCCGAGCTGCTCGGCGCCGAGGCCGGCGAGTACGAGAAGATCACCGACATCCTCGACGTCTGGTTCGATTCCGGCGTCACCCACGACGCGGTGCTGCCCGACCGCGGCCTGCCCAAGCCGGCCGACCTGTACCTGGAAGGCTCGGACCAGCACCGCGGCTGGTTCCAGTCCTCGCTGCTGAGCGGCGTGGCGATCGACAAGGCGGCGCCGT
The DNA here is from genome assembly GCF_006386585.1 of Pseudomonas sp. Hp2. NCBI lineage: Bacteria > Pseudomonadati > Pseudomonadota > Gammaproteobacteria > Pseudomonadales > Pseudomonadaceae > Pseudomonas > Pseudomonas sp. Hp2. The sequence continues at coordinate 324,937 of NZ_VAHJ01000003.1, read as the reverse complement.
ACCGGCAGTGCCTGACCCACGGCTTCACCGTCGACGAGCACGGCCGCAAGATGTCCAAGTCGCTCGGCAACGGCATCGAGCCGCAGGACATCATGAAGACGCTGGGCGCGGACATCCTGCGCCTGTGGATCGCCTCGGCCGACTACAGCAACGAGATGTCGCTGTCGCAGGAGATCCTCAAGCGCAACGCCGACGCCTACCGCCGCATCCGCAACACCGCGCGCTTCCTGCTCGGCAATCTGGCCGGCTTCGACCCGGCCGCGCACCTGCGCCCGCTCGCGGACATGGTCGCGCTGGACCGCTGGATCGTGCACCGCGCCTGGGAGGTGCAGGAGAAGATCAAGGCCGCCTACGAGCGCTACGACTTCGCCACCATCGTGCAGGCGCTGCTGAACTTCTGCAGCGTGGACCTGGGGTCGCTGTACCTGGACGTGACCAAGGACCGCCTGTATACGATGGCCGAGGACTCGCGCGGCCGGCGTTCGGCGCAGAGCGCCATGTACCGCGTGGCCGAGGCGTTCGTGCGCTGGATCGCGCCGGTGCTGAGCTTCACGGCAGACGAGCTGTGGGGTTACCTGCCCGGCGAGCGCAAGGCCAACGTGCTGTTCGAGACCTGGTACGACGGCCTGGCCCCGCTGCCGGCCGATGCCGAGCTGAACGCGGCCGATTTCGACAGGCTGCTGGCGCTGCGCGAGCAGGTCGCCAAGGTGCTCGAGCCGATGCGCGCCAACGGCGCGATCGGCGCGGCGCTGGAAGCGGAGATCACCGTCGCTGCCGACGCGGTCAGCGCCGCGCGCTGGCAGCCGCTGGCCGACGAACTGCGTTTCCTGTTCATCAGCGGCGACGTGGTGGTCGCGCCGGCCAGCACCGACGGCATCTTCGTCAGCGCGCAGCCCACGAACAAGCCGAAGTGCGTGCGCTGCTGGCACCACCGCGCGGACGTCGGCGCCGACCCGGGGCATCCGGAGCTGTGTGGGCGCTGCGCGAGCAACGTCGAAGGCCCCGGCGAGGACCGGCGTTGGTTCTGACCTGCTTTTCCCTTCTCCCGCCCGCGGGAATCTTGTCCTTTCCTTCTCCCGCAGGCGGGAGAAGGGGGGCGCAAGGCGCCGGATGAGGGCGCTCGACGGCGCCCCCGGCTCTGACTACCCTCATCCGCCCTCCGGGCGCCTTCTCCCGCCGGCGGGAGAAGGAACAGCAAGGTGATTCCATGACCGCACGACCCAAACCCGATGCCCTGATCTGGCTGCTGCTGTCTGCGGCGATCATCGGCCTGGACCAGTGGAGCAAGGCCTGGGTGCTGTCCAGCCTGCCCGAATTCACGCCGGTCCCGGTGATCGACGGGTTCTGGAACTGGTACCGCACCTACAACACCGGCGCGGCGTTCAGTTTCCTCAGCGACGCCGGCGGCTGGCAGCTCTGGTTCTTCACGCTGCTGGCGGTGGGCATCAGCGGCTTGATGGCGGTGTGGCTGGCGCGGACCCCGCGCGGCGACTGGCGCAGCGCGCTGCCGTACGCGCTGGTGATCGGCGGGGCGATCGGCAACGTGATCGACCGGCTGGTACACGGCCACGTCGTGGATTTCATCCAGTGGTACGTCGGCGACCACTACTGGCCGTCGTTCAACGTGGCCGACTCGGCGATCGTCGCAGGCGCCGTGGGAATCGTGCTGTCCGGGCTGTTCGACGGCAAGCGCAAGCAAAAAGCGGGATAATGCCGGGCCAACCCTGCTGAAGATCCGGCCCGCCGTGGCCGGGCCCGCCGAACCTATGGACGTCCTGCTCGCCAATCCCCGTGGCTTCTGCGCCGGCGTCGACCGCGCGATCGAGATCGTCAAGCGCGCGATCGAGACGCTGGGCGCGCCGATCTACGTGCGCCACGAGGTGGTGCACAACCGCTTCGTGGTCGACGACCTCAAGCAGCGCGGGGCGATCTTCGTCGAGGAACTGGACGAGGTGCCCGACGGCAACACGGTCATCTTCAGCGCGCACGGGGTCTCGCAGGCGGTGCGCAGCGAGGCCGAGCGGCGCGGGTTGAAGGTGTTCGACGCGACCTGCCCGCTGGTCACCAAGGTGCACCTGGAAGTGGCCCGGCACTGCCGCGCCGGGCGCGACGTGGTGCTGATCGGGCATGCCGGCCACCCGGAGGTGGAGGGCACGATGGGCCAGTGGAACCGCGAGGCGGGCGCCGGACGCATCTACCTGGTCGAGGATATCGACGACGTCGCCGCGCTGGACGTGGCGCAGCCGGAGAACCTGGCCTACACGACCCAGACCACGCTGTCGGTGGACGACACCCGCGGCATCATCGAGGCGCTGCGTGAGCGCTTCCCGGCGATGCAGGGGCCGAAGAACGACGACATCTGCTACGCCACCCAGAACCGCCAGGACGCGGTGCGCGAGCTGTCGCAGCAGTGCGACCTGGTGCTGGTGGTCGGCTCGCCGAACAGCTCCAACTCCAACCGGCTGGCCGAGCTGGCCCGCCGCGAGGGCGTGGAGGCCTACCTGATCGACGGCGCGCAGGAGATCGATCCGGCCTGGGTCGCCGGCAAGCGGCGGGTCGGCCTGACCGCGGGCGCGTCCGCGCCGCAGGTGCTGGTCGACGGCGTGATCGCCCGCTTGCGCGAACTCGGCGCGGGCAACGTGTCCGAACTGGCCGGCGAACCCGAGTCGATGGTGTTCGCGCTGCCCAAGGAACTGCGGCTGCAGCTGGTCGGGTAGCCGTCCGCCCGCGGCGAAGTGGCGGGGCCGTCCCGCTCCGCCGTGCGCGGTCCCGGGCGATTGACCGACCCTGGCGCGAGCGCCTAGAATTCGCGGCTCGGCCGGAATAGCTCAGTTGGTAGAGCGGCGCATTCGTAATGCGTAGGTCGCAGGTTCGACTCCTGTTTCCGGCACCACTCCAGCACCGGGCCGTCCGCATCGCGGACGGCCCGTTTGCTTTGTGGCATGCGCGTTGCGCGCGCGCCGCCGCATCTGTGCGGCAATATGTCGCAGCCTGTTGCGCGGCTTTGGTTGAGCCGAATCATTGTCAACCGCTTTCGTGCGGTTGCAGCACGCAATAAAATTGCCCTGTTAACCCACGTCCAAGTCGGGCCATTCGCTCCGTGCGGGCCGGATGCAACATCCGGTGCGTCCCGTCGAGGCCGGACGGGGGTTGGCGCCCCCTCGCAATTGGATCGACCGATGATTCCGTTGAAACTCCCCGGGCGTGTACTTCGTCCAGGCCTGCTGCTGCCGTCGTTGCTTCTGCTGCTGACGGGTTGCAACTCGGCCATCCTCAATCCCAAGGGCCAGGTCGGCCAGGATGAGAAGACCCTGCTGATCACCGCCGTGGTGCTGATGCTGCTGGTCGTCGTCCCGGTGATCGTGATGACCATCGCGTTCGCCTGGAAGTACCGGGCCTCCAACACCAAGGCGCGCTACGAGCCGAACTGGTCGCACTCCACGGCGATCGAGGTGGTGGTCTGGTCGATCCCGTGCCTGATCATCCTGGTGCTGGCGGTGCTGACCTGGCGCTCGTCGCATGCGCTGGACCCGTACAAGCCGCTGCAGTCGGACGTCAAGCCGATCACGATCGAAGCGGTCGCGATGGACTGGAAGTGGCTGTTCATCTATCCGGAGCAGGGCATCGCGACGGTCAACGAGATCGCCTTCCCGGTCGACACGCCGATCAACTTCAAGATCACCTCCGACACGGTGATGAACTCGTTCTTCATCCCGCACCTGGGCACGCAGATCTACGCGATGGCCGGCATGGAGACCAAGCTGCACCTGATCGCGAACGAGCCGGGCGACTTCCCGGGCATCTCGGCGAACTACAGCGGCCACGGCTTCTCGAAGATGAACTTCGTCGCCCGCGCCACGCCCGACCAGGCCGGCTTCGATGCCTGGGTCGCCAAGGTCAAGGCCGCGCCGCAGTCGCTGCAGGCCGCCGAGTACCAGGCGCTGGCCGCCAACCGCAACGACAAGAGCGACTACCCGGTCACCTACTACTCGTCGGTGCAGGACGGCATGTTCAAGTCGCTGATCGACAAATACATGATGGGCAAGGGCCACCGCATGGAAGGCCATGACCATCAGGCGATGGCCGCCGAGCCGGTCGCCATGTGCACCTCCGGAGGCAAGTGATGCTAGGCAAACTCACGCTCGAGGCGATCCCGTACCACGAGCCGATCATCATGGGCGCCCTCGGCGGCGCCGGTCTGATCGGCCTGGTGATACTGGCCCTCGTTACCAAGTACAAGCTGTGGGGCTACCTGTGGCGCGAGTGGATCACCTCGGTGGACCACAAGAAGATCGGCGTGATGTACATCATCGTCGCGCTGGTCATGCTGCTGCGCGGCTTCGCCGACGCGGCGATGATGCGCACCCAGCTGGCGATCGCCCACGACGGCAACCCGGGCATCTTCCCGCCGCACCACTACGACCAGATCTTCACCGCGCACGGCGTGATCATGATCTTCTTCATGGCCATGCCGTTCATGACGGGCCTGATCAACCTCGTGGTGCCGCTGCAGATCGGCGCGCGCGACGTGGCCTACCCGTTCCTGAACTCGCTGAGCTTCTGGCTGTTCGTGGCCGGCGTGGCGCTGGTCAACATCTCGCTGGGCGTGGGCGAGTTCGCGCAGACCGGCTGGCTGGCGTACCCGCCGCTGTCGGGCCTGGAATACAGTCCGGGGGTCGGCGTCGACTACTACATATGGGCCCTGCAGATATCCGGCCTGGGCACGTTGCTGACCGGCATCAACTTCTTCGTCACGATCATGCGCATGCGCGCGCCGGGCATGAACCTGATGAAGATGCCGATCTTCACCTGGACCGCGCTGGTCACCAACATCCTGATCATCGCGGCGTTCCCGATCCTGACCGTGGCGCTGGCGCTGCTGGGCGCGGACCGTTACCTCGGCACGCACTTCTTCACCAACGACGGTGGCGGCAACGCCATGATGTACGTCAACCTGATCTGGATCTGGGGCCACCCGGAGGTGTACATCCTGGTGCTGCCGGCGTTCGGCATCTACTCGGAAGTCATCGCCACCTTCAGCCGCAAGAAGCTGTTCGGCTACACCTCGATGGTGTACGCGACGGCGTGCATCGGCGTGCTGTCCTTCATCGTGTGGCTGCACCACTTCTTCACGATGGGCGCCGGCGCCAACGTCAACGCGTTCTTCGGGATCACGACGATGATCATCTCGATCCCGACCGGCGTGAAGCTGTTCAACTGGCTGTTCACGATGTTCCGCGGCCGCGTGCACTTCACCTCGCCGGTGATGTGGACGCTGGGCGCGATGGTCACCTTCACCATCGGCGGCATGACCGGCGTGATGATGGCGATCCCGGCGGTGTCGTTCGTGCTGCACAACAGCCTGTTCCTGATCGCGCACTTCCACAACGCGATCATCGGCGGCGTGGTGTTCGGCTACCTGGCGGGCCTGACCTACTGGTTCCCCAAGGCGTTCGGCTTCAAGCTCAACGAGAAGCTGGGCAAGGCCTCGTTCTGGTGCTGGATCGTCGGCTTCTTCGTGGCGTTCACCCCGCTGTACGTGCTGGGCTTCATGGGCATGACCCGTCGCCTGAACACCTACAGCAACCCGGAATGGATCCCGTGGCTGCACGTGGCCGCCGCCGGTGCCGCGATCGTGGCGCTGGGCATCTTCTTCAACCTGGCGCAGCTGTTCGTCAGCTTCTTCCAGCGCAAGAAGAACCTGGACGTCACCGGCGACCCGTGGGACGGCCGCACCCTGGAGTGGGCCACGTCCTCGCCGCCGCCGTTCTACAACTTCGCCCACCTGCCGAAGGTCGACAGCATCGACCAGTTCTGGGAGGACAAGCAGCGCGGCAAGGGCTGGGTGAAGCCGGCCAAGTACGAGGACATCCACATGCCGCGCAACACGGCGGCGGGCTTCTGGATCGGTGCGTTCAGCATCGCGCTCGGCTTCGGCCTGACCTGGCACATCTGGTGGATGGCGGTGGTCGGCCTGGTCGGCATGATCGGCAGCTTCATCGCCCGCACCTTCGACAACGACATCGACTACTACGTGCCTGCGGCCGAGGTCGAGCGCATCGAGAACGAGCGCTTCGCCCAGCTTGAGAAGCACCAGGCGGCCCACGCCGCGAAGGCAGGATGAGACCCATGTCCACCACCACACTCGACCACCACGGGGCCGCCCACGCGGGCGGCCACCACGACCACGACCACGGTCACCACGATGCCGGCGGCAACACCGTCTTCGGCTTCTGGGTGTACCTGATGAGCGACTGCATCCTGTTCGCCGGCCTGTTCGCCACCTACGCCGTGCTCAGCGGCGCGACGGTGGACGGTCCGACCGCGAAGGAGCTGTTCGACCTGAAGTTCGTGCTCGTGGAGACCTTCCTGCTGCTGTTCAGCAGCTTGACCTTCGGCTTCGCGATGCTGTCCGCGCACAAGCGCAAGATGGGCGGCCTGTATGGCTGGCTGGCGGTGACCGCGCTGTTCGGCATCGGCTTCCTGTGCATGGAAATCTACGAGTTCCGCCACTTGATCCACGAAGGCGCCGGCCCCGGCCGCAGCGCGTTCCTGTCGGCGTTCTTCACGCTGGTCGGCACGCACGGCCTGCACGTGGCCTCGGGCCTGCTGTGGATGCTGGTGCTGGTGATCCAGATCGCCAAGAATGGCCTGACCGCGCGCAACAGCACCCGCCTGGCGTGCCTGAGCCTGTTCTGGCACTTCCTGGACATCATCTGGATCGGCGTGTTCACCGTCGTCTACCTGCTGGGAGCACTGTAATGGCCCACCACGACAACCATTCCGACACCCATGCCGCCGATTCGCACGGCGGCGGGCTGAAGTCCTACCTGATCGGCTTCGCGATGGCGGTGGTGCTGACCGTCATCCCGTTCGCGATGGTGATGAGCGGCGCGTTCTCCAAGGGCGCGACCGTGATCGTCATCTCGGTGCTGGCGGCGGTGCAGATGCTGGTGCACATCGTCTACTTCCTGCACATGGACCGTTCCCCGGAACAGCGCTCCAACGTGCACGTGGGCCTGTTCTCGATCCTGATCATCGGCATCGTGATCATCGGCTCGCTGTGGGTCATGCACAACCTCAACGTCAACATGATGCACTGAGGCGCGACGTCCCCCACGTTGCCGAAGGCCGCCAAGCGATTGGCGGCCTTTCTTTTGTGCAGGCCCCCCTGCAGGAGCCCGCACAGCCATGTGCGGGGATTCGAATACAGGCGCTGTCGGGACCGAAGTCCTTCCCGCAAGGTTCGGTTCCCCCCGAGCGGCAAGCGGTGCGGGTATGACCTATGGCAGGCCGGTGCGGGACCGCGGCGGCGTAGCATCGGCGTTTTCCGTCGCCGTCCATCCTGCTGCTGGAGTTCAGATGAAGACCCCCACCGTCCTGGCGCTTTCGCTGCTCGCCGTCCTCTCGCTGCCCGCCGCGCAGGCCCAGACCGCGCCGCCGCGCGACGTGCCTTTCGACGGCGTGCTGCGCATCGACGTCGATGCCACCGACATCGACCGCCGCATCTTCCGGGTGCGCGCCACCATGCCGGCCACGCCCGGCACGATGACCCTGCTGTATCCGCAATGGATCCCGGGCAACCATGCGCCGAGCGGCCCGATCGACAAGGTCGCCGGGCTGGTGGTGAAGGACGATGCGGGCAAGGTGCTGAAGTGGACGCGCGACCCGTACGACGTCTACGCCTTCAAGGTCGACGTGCCGGAAGGCTCGCGCGCGATCAGCGCCGAGTTCCAGTTCCTGTCCTCGCAGGGCGACGGGCAGGGGCGCGTGACGATGACCCCGGAGATGCTGAACCTGCAGTGGAACACCGCTTCGCTGTATCCGGCCGGCTACTACGCGCGCAACATCAAGACCGTGGCGAGCGTGACCTTGCCGCAGGGCTGGGAGTACGCCACCGCGCTGGAGACCGAACGGCGCGACGGCAACAAGGTGACCTTCAAGCCGATCGACTACGACGACCTGGTGGATTCGCCGATCTTCGCCGGCAGGTACCACAAGCGCTACGCGCTGGACGCGGCGGGCAAGCAGCCGGTCTATCTCAACGTGTTCGCCGACGAGGCCAAGTACCTGGAGGCCAGGCCGGAGCAGGTCAAGGCGCACCAGGCCCTGGTGCAGCAGATGGACAAGCTGTACGGGGCGCGCCACTTCGACCACTACGAGTTCCTGCTGGCGCTGACCGACAAGCTCGGCGGGATCGGCCTGGAGCACCACCGGTCCAGCGAGAACAGCGGCGCGACCGGGTACTTCACCGAATGGGACAAGACCTGGGCCGGCCGCGACCTGCTGGCGCACGAGTTCAACCACTCCTGGAACGGCAAGTACCGCCGCGGCGCCGACCTGGCCACGCCCAACTTCAACGTGCCGATGGGCGACTCGCTGCTGTGGCTGTACGAGGGCCAGACCCAGTTCTTCGGCCACGTCGTCGCGGCGCGCTCGGGCCTGTGGAGCCAGGAGCAGGCGCGCGACATGCTGGCCGGCGTCGCGGCCACCTACGATCGCGGCCGCCCGGGCCTGGCGTGGCGCACGATCCAGGACACGACCAACGACCCGACCATCGCACGGCGCGCGTCGCGTGCGTTCCGCAACTACCAGATGAGCGAGGACTACTACTCCGGCGGCCAGATGGTGTGGCTGGCGGTGGACGGCAAGTTGCGCGAGCTGAGCGGCGACAAGCGCTCGATCGACGACTTCGCCAAGGCCTTCTTCGGCATGGACAACGGCGCCTGGGACGTCAATCCGTACACCTTCGAGGACATCGTCGCCACGCTCGACCGGATCGCGCCGTACGATTGGGCCGGTTTCCTGCGCGAGCGCATCGACGGACACGGCCCGATCGTCGACGGGATCGAGGCCGCCGGCTGGAAGCTGGTCTACACCGACAAGCCCAACGAGGCGTTCAAGGCGGGCGAGCAGCGCAGCAAGGGCGCCAACCTGACCTACTCGCTGGGCGTGGCGACCGGCGCCAAGGGCGATATCTCCGACGTGCTGTGGGACAGCCCGGCGTTCAATGCGGGCATCGGCACCGGCATGACCATCGTCGCGGTCAACGGCAAGGAATTCAGCCCGGACGCGATCAAGGACGCGGTGGCCGCGGCCAAAGACAGCCCGGCGCCGATCGAGCTGCTGGTGAAGCAGTTCGACCGCTACCGCACGATCAAGGTCGACTACCACGGCGGCCTGCTGTACCCGAACCTGGTGCGCATCGCCGGCAAGCCGGACCGGTTGAGCGAGTTGTACAAGGCGCGCTGACGCGCCCGCGCGATGGCCGTCGGTGTGACGGCCATCGCAGCTTTCGCGGCACTGAATGGATTCAGCAAGCCGTGCGGAAAAAAGCTGCGTCAAAATCTTGGCGTTTCATGTCGGCGATGGCAAATTTGCGGCTTCCGGTCATGGGACGAAGGAACGCCAGCAATGCATGCCGCCGCTCTCACGCCATTGGACGCCTTCACGCGCCTGAACCAGGACCGGCGCCTGATCCGCGTCGATACGGTGCTCGATCCGGACACCTTCCTGGTCAAGCGCTTCGAAGGCAGCGAGGCGGTTTCGGAACCGTTCTCCTACCGCATCGACCTGCTGTCGGGCCAATCGCGGCTGGAGCTCAAGCAGCTGGTGGGCCAGCCGCTGCGCCTGCAACTGGGCGACGAGTTCGGCGGCCGCAGCGTGCACGGGTACGTGCGCGAGTTCGCCAGCACCGGCAGCGAGGCGCAGCTGAGCAGTTATCGCGCCGAGATCGCGCCCTGGTTCGCGTTCCTGGACTACACCAGCAACTGCCGCATCTTCCAGGACCTGAGCGTGCTGGAGATCGTCGAGCAGGTGTTCGACGCCTACCCGCAGCTGGCCGACTACCAGTTCGACCTCAACGCCGGGCGCCTGCCCAAGCTGCCGTATTGCGTGCAGTACAACGAGTCGGACTTCGCCTTCGTCTCGCGCCTGCTCGAGGATGCCGGCATCCACTACGGTTTCCGCCACCACGACCAGGGCCACACCCTGGTGCTGTGCGACGATTCCACCGCCAGCACCGCCCATGGCGAGCCGGCCAAAGTGGAATTCGTCTCCGACCAGGGCGTGCTGGCGCGTCCTGGCTTGCATCGCTGGGGCGCGCGGCGCCGGGTGGGGCCCAGCGCGCAGTCGTTGAAGAGCTTCGATTTCAAGCAGCCGCGCAGCGCCCTGTTGGCCAGCAACGGCCGCAGCATCCCGATGGGCGCGCTGCCGGAGCTGGAGCAATACCGCTACGACGGCGCCGCGCGCTTCGCCGACAGCCAGGTCGGCACGGCGCTGGCGGCGGTGCGCAGCGAGGAAGCGGTATGGCCGACCAAGCTGTTCGAATGCGAGGGCAACGTCGCCGGGCTTCAGGCGGGCAGCTGTTTCACCCTGGAGCGTTATCCGGACTTCATCGGCCGTAGCGAGGAGGACCGGCAGTTCTTCGTGGTCAAGCTGCAGCGCGAGGGACGCAACAACTTCTCCAGCGACTATGGCGACGCCGAGTCGCCGAGCCACGAAATCCGCGCCGAGGTGCTGCGCCGCAAGATCCCGTACCGGCCGCTGCGGCGCACGCCGTGGCCGCGCATGCCCGGTCCGCAGACCGCCACGGTGGTGGGCCCGCCCGGCGAGGAACTGCACGCCGACCGCTACGGGCGGGTCAAGGTGCAGTTCCACTGGGACCGCCAGGGCGACAGGCGCGAGAACAGCTCGTGCTGGATCCGCAGCGCCAGCCCGTGGGCGGGCGCCGACATGGGCGGCGTGTCGCCGCCGCGCGTCGGCCAGGAGGTGGTGGTCGATTTCCTCGACGGCGACCCGGACCGCCCGATCATCACCGGGCGGGTCTACAACGAGGACAACATGCCGCCGTTCGGCATGGAGGTCAGCGGCCTGAAGTCGAAGACCGTCAAGGGCGAGGGCTGGAACGAGATCAGCATGCACGACGGCGCCGGCGGCGAGCTGCTGAACATGCGCGCCCAGCGCGACATGGTCACCACCGTGCTCAACGACCAGAACGCGACCATCCAGAACAACAAGTCCACCAGCGTCGCCGCCAACCACAACATGAGCGTGGGCGCCAACCAGGACATCTCCGTCGGCGCCAATCGCGGCATCACGGTCACCGGCAACGACACGCTGGGCGTCACCGGCACGCGCACCACCAACGTCACCGGCGCGGTGACGCAGAACTACCAGGCCGGGCAGACCAAGACGATCGCCTCCGCCGGCTACACCGAGACCATCACCGGCAACTTCACCACCACGCTGACCGGCGACTACGTCAGCCAGCGCACCGGCAGCTGGAAGGAGACGGTGACCAGCACCTCGACCCGCGAGGTGGTCGGCAAGCTGTCCGAGACGTTGCAGGGCGGGCGCGAGGTGGCCGTGGTCGGGCTGGACCGGCGTGGCGTCGAGGGCGCCGTGGAGGACACCAACAAGGGAGCGCGCACGGTCGGCGTGGAAGGCGATTTCGAGCAGGGCGTCAGCGGCAAGCACGAGCAGATGTCGGGCAGCGACATGACGCTGGCGTCGGGGACCAAGCTGACCGCGGCGGTGGGCGGCGCCTTCATCGAGGTGGTCGACGGCGAGATCCGCATCAGCGCCGGCGGCTCGGAAGTGGTCATCAACGCCGGCGGCGTGTCGGTGAACGGCAGCGAGATCAAGCTCAACTGCTGAACCGGCCAGGAGACCGCCGATGCAATCCAATCCCATGCTGCGCGGCGTCGAGGCACTGCGCGACGCCTGGCTGGAAGCCAGCGCCGATCCGGCGAAACGGCTGCTGGTGTGGCGGCTGCCGGCCAACGCCGCGCGCCTGCTGGCCGCATTCCTGCAGATGCAGGAGCACGAGGGCGATTGGAGCGTGCCCGATTACTTCCTGCGCCTGGACACGCCGTTCGACACCGGTTTCGGCTACAGCCGCGCGCTCAAGCAGGCGTTGCTGGAACGCTACCTCGGCAGCCAGGCGGAACTGCGCGACCAGGGCGTGGCCCTGGGCTGGCGCGGCCCGCAGCCGGCGCATGCCGATACCGCGGCAGGCACCGTGGAGGTCTGGCAGGACTTCGCGCGCCACCATGGCGAGCACCTGCGCCTGCTGGCGGTGGTGCTGGAGCCGGAACGGGCCAGCTACGAGGAAGGCCTGCAGCGATGGATCGAGGCGGCGCTGGCGGTGCTGCCGCCGCAGCTGCGGCTGGTGCTGGTGGACAGCCGCGAGCAGCCGCGCTGGCAGCCGCTGCTGGACCGCCACGGCAACAACGCCGCGATCGTCACCGCGCCGGTGGACATGTTCGACCTGGCGCGCGATACCGCGGCGCAATCCGGCGGCAGCGGTCCGCAAGTGATGTACCGGCAGTTGCTGACCGACCTGATGCTGCTGATCGAGCGCGGCCGCCCGCAGCAGGTCGCCGAGCGCGCCGAGCGCGCGCTGGGGTTGGCGCAGCGCCATGGCTGGCACGACCAGCAGGCCGCCGTGCAGATGATGGTGGCCGGCGCCTGGCTGAAGGGCGGCGACCATGCACAGGCGATCGCCGGTTATCGCCAGGCGCGCAGCGCCGCGCAATCGGCCGCCGCGCTGGGCCATGCCGCCGCGCCGCAACTGGCGATGCAGAGTTGGTTCGGCGAGGCCGGCTGCTGGCTGGCCGCGCAGCAGCCCGAGCGCGCCGCGCAGGCCTACCTGTCGGCCGCGCAGTCGGCCGCGGAGATCCCGCACCCGATGTTCGATATCGAGGGCCGGCGCATGGCGGGGTGGTGCCTGCTCCAGCACGGCCAGCGCGATGCCGCGCGCGAGCACCTGCTCGAAGCCGTGCGCGCCGCCAAGCCGCTGTCGGTCCAGGACCGGCAGGCCACCACCTTGCCGCAGGTGCTGTGGGAACTGCTGCAACTGCAGGACAAGGCCCGCGCGAAGAAGCTGGAGCAGGTGGTCCCCGCCTACCTGGCGCAGGCCACCCAACTGCACCGGCACGCCGACGAGCAGGCCGCCGCGCTCGGCCCGCGCCCGCCCGCCGCGCAACTGGACCGCATCGAGAACGAGCTGCAGGCGGCGCTGGAGCAGGCCTTCCATCGCGCCGGACGGGAACGCGAGCAGTTGATCCAGGGCGGGGACGAATTCTTCCGCAAGGTGGTCGCGGTGGGACGCGAGTTCCTCGATCCCGCCTGGAACGGCCTGCCGGCGATCCAGCATCCGCTGGACCACGAAGTGGCCGCCTGGAGCGAACCGCCGGCGATGCAGCCCTTGCCCGACCCGGCGCCGTTGTTGCAGGCGTCCGGCCAAACCCAGAACGGAGAAAGGAGCGCGGAAGCGGCGGCATGAGTTCGAGCAAATGGATGGTGATGGGCGTGGCCGTGCTGCTGGGCATGGCGGTGGTGGCCTGGATCGGCGTGGAGTACCGCGACGAGGTCAAGCAGTTCCTGCGCGCGCTGTTGCGCGCCTTGTAGCGCGCTCGCGAGGGGACGATCGATGAGCATCGCCGCCAAGCATTTCGACCCGCAGCTGGGCATCGACATCCACATGTACGCGATGCCGCCGTGCCCGTTGCCGACGCCGCACATCGGCCTGGTGCTGGACCCGTTCGACTACCTGCCGTTCATCGGCTCGACGGTGAAGGTGGGGGGCGTGCACCGGGCCACGGCGGGCACGGGCGGGCTGGACATCCACATCCCGCTGGGCGCGTGGGCGCCGCCGATGGCCGCACCGATGGGGCCGCAGTTCGACGGCGAGGAGATCTTCATGGGGAGCCGGACGGTGTCGGCGGACGGCGAGCCGTTCTCGCGGCTGGCGATGCCGGTGCTGGACTGCAACCTGGTGGGCCTGGTGGTGCCGTTCCGGCGCAAGAAGCCGAAGAAGCCGTTGCGTGCGCTGTCGCTGCCGACGGGGTTGAACGTGGCGATCCCGACCAACGTGACGGTGGGTGGCCCGCCGACGGTGTCATGGACGGCGCTGGCGTTCCGCGGCCTGTTCGCCGGGCTCGGCAAGCTGCGCCGCTCGCGGCTGGGTGCGCGGGCCGCCGAGGCGTTCCGCAACCTGCGCCGCAGCGTGTTCTCCAACCTCAAGCCCGGCTTCCTCAAGTGCAACGTGCTGCGCGCCGAGCCGGTGGACATCCGCGACGGCAGCGTCTCGGTGACGCACGAGGATTTCAGCGTGCCCGGTCGGCTGCCGCTGGCCTGGGTGCGCGCCTATCGGTCCAATCGCGACGAGTCCGGCAGCTGCGGCCATGGCTGGCGCACGCCGGCGGATATCCGGCTGGTGCTGGAGGGCGATGGTTGGGTCGCCTTCCACGACTCGTCCGGCGAGGCCTTGTTCCCGGCATTGCCGCAGGGCAGGGAGGTGGTGCTCGAATGCGTCGAGGGCGCCAGGCTGTCGCAGCGCGAAGGCCATTGGGTCGTGCGCTGCAAGGATGGCGTGAGCTACTGGTTCGAGCAGGCGGCCGGGTCGGATCGCTGGCCGATCGCGCGCATCGAGGACATCTGCGGCAACCACTGGCGCTTCGAGCGCCAGGGCGGCCACCTGGTGCGCATCGTCGAAAGCGGCATCGACGGCCTGCAGGGGCGTTTCATCGAAGTGGAAGCGCGGCAAGGGCGGATCGAGCGGATGCAACTGTACGATCCGGCCACCGGCCTGAACCATCCGCTGGTGTGCTACCGCTACGCGGACGGCGACCTGGCCGCGGCGCTGGACGCGCTCGATGCGGCGCGCACGTTCGAGTATCGCCAGCATCGGATGGTGCGCCACACCGACCGGGTCGGTCTGTCGTTCCACTATGCCTACGATGCCCAATGGCGGGTGGTGCGTTCCTGGGGCGACGGCGGGCTGTACGACTACCGCTTCGAATACGACGAACTGCTGCGGGAAACCCGCGTCACCGATTCCGCCGGACATGCGAGCGTGGTGAAGTTCGACGGCGCGGGGCTGCCGTTGTGCGAGATCGACCCGCTCGACGGCGTCACCCTGTTCGAGTACGACGGCTCCGGCCGGACCGTCGCCGTGACCGACGCCAATGGCCTGCGCCACGGTTTCGCCTACGACGAACGCGGCAATCTCCTCGAATGGCGCCGCCCCGACGGCAGCACGCTGCAACGGCGGTTCGACGACGACGACCGGCTGCTGCAGCGCATCGACGGATGCGGGGCGGCCACCCGCTTCGAGTGGAACGAGCGGGGCCTGCTGGCGGCGATGACCGATGCCCTCGGCGCGACCACCCGCTTCGCCTACCACGCCAGCGGGCAATTGGCCGAGACGACCGATGCGCTGGGCCATGTCACCCGGCTACGCTACGACCGCTACGGCAAGCTGGCGCTGCGCGAGGACGCCTTGGGCCAGCAGGAGCGCGCCGAGCACGACGCGCTCGGGCGCATCCTGCGGCGCTGGGACGTGGGCGGCAACCTCTTCGTCTACGAGCACGACGCGGCCGGCCGTCTGCGCGCGGTGCAGGCGCCGGACGGAAGGCGCAGCCAGTACCACTACGACGGCGAAGGACAGCTCGTGCGCCACCTGGACATGGATGGCGCATCGACCCGCCTGGACTACACGGGGCTGGGCTGGCTGTCGCGGCGGGTACGGCCCGACGGCGCGACCACCGAGTACCGCTACGACAAGGAAGGCCGCATCCGCGAGTTGGTCGATCCCAACGGGCAGACCTACGCGTGGCAGCGCGATGCGCGCGGTTGCGTGATCGCCGAGGTCGATTACTGGGGGCAGGTCCGCCGCTACCAGCGCGATGCCGCGGGCCGCGTCGTGCGCACCATCGATCCCTTGGGACGCAGCGTGCACCTGGAGCTGGACGCGATGGGGCGCGTCGTGCGGCGCCGCCATCGCGATGACGCCGATCCGCAGCGCTGGCATGCCGAGCACTTGCGCTACGACCGCGAGGGCCGCTTGCTGGAAGCGCGCAATGCGGCAGCCCATGTCCTGTGCGAATACGATGCCGCCGGGCGCTTGCTCAGCGAAGTGCAGAACGGCTTCGCCGTGCGCCATGCCTACGATGCGGTGGGCAACCGGGTCGGCCGAAGCAGCGATGCAGGCAACACGCTGGCGATGGAGTACGACCCGCTCGGGCGCCTGCAGCGGATGCGGGTCAACGGCGAGGACGCCCTGGAGAGCGTGCGCAACCGGCGCAACCAGACCGTGCTCGAACGCCTGGGCGAGCACCTGTCCCGCAATCTCGGCTACGACCTGTCCGGCATGGTCGCGCTGGAACAGTGGCAGGGCGCGCAAGGCGAACTGTTCGCGATCGCGCACGAGTACGACGCCGCCGGCAATGCCGTCGCGCGCCAGGATTCGGTGTTCGGCGAGGATCGCTACGGCTACGACGTCGCGCGCAGGCTCGTGGCGCACGACAGTGCGATGGAGGGGGAGCGGAGTTTCCCGCACGACGCGGCGGGCAATCGCCTGGCCACCCGCGTCGTGGCGCGGCGGGCCGTGGCGGGCGCGGACGCCGGCGCGATCGAGGAATGGTGGCGGGAAGGCGAGTGCGACGGCATCGGCTATCGCTTCGACCGTGCCGGCAACCTGGTGGCGCGCAGCCTGCGCCGGCAGGCCGGCCAGCCGACGCTCTCGTTGCGCTGGGATGCCCAGCAGCGCCTGGTCGAGAGTCGTTGGGAAGGCCGGCAGGACGCCACCCGCTACGCCTACGACGCGCTGGGCCGCCGGGTCTGCAAGCGCACGCCGCAGGCCACGACCTGGTTCTTCTGGGATGGCGACGTGCTGCTGGGCGAGGTGACCTGCGACGATCCCGCCCCCTCGTCGTTGTGGGACGGCAATGTCGCCGACCTGTACGAGGCGCGGCGGCGGCGCAAGCGCTTGCAGGACTTGCATGCCCAGGTGCGCGAATACGTGTACCGGCCGCATGGCTACGAACCCCTGCTGCTGATCGTGCCGGAGACGGTGACGGTGGTCCCCGCCGCTGCAGCAGGCAACGAACAAGTGCGGGCGCCCGCGCCGGAGGCGAGGACCGGCGCCAGCCCGCAAGAGCCGCTTCCGCCAGCCAAGCCGATCCCGCAGGCACCTGCCGGCCCGGCCCGGCCGCGGCAGGAACCGAGCAACGGACTGGGCGCGACGCTCGGCGGCGGCATGCGGCTGGGAGGAGCGCCGGGCCCTGCCGGCCCGCCAGCCACGGACGGTCCCACCGAGGAACCGGCGCGGCCCGCCGGCGCCCCGCCGGCCGCGCGGACGCTGGGGGCCCTGGGCAGCGCCACGCTGTTTCCATCGAGATCCCCGGCCAACGATGCGCCGCGTGCCCCGGTGCGGTCCGGCCCGGATGCCGCGAAGCCGGCCGGACCTGCGCAGGCCGGTGCGGCGGATGCGGTGGACGCCTCCGCGCCCGCTTCGCGCACCCTGCAAGTGCGGCGGATCTACTACTACTGCAACGACGTCAACGGCAGTCCGTTGCGCCTGCTGGATGCGCATGGCGAACTGGCCTGGGCCGCGGCTTCGGCGCCGTGGGGGCAGGTGCGGGCACGGTTGCGCGATGCGCGCCTGGCGCAGCCGTTGCGCCTGCCGGGGATGTACTACGACGCCGAGAGCGGGCTTTGCTACAACCTGGCGCGCTACTACGACCCGCAGGTCGGGTGCTATGCCGGCGCAGACCCGATGCTGCTCGCCGCCGGCGAGAACCTCTACGACTACGGCCACGGCAATCCGTTCCGCTGGATGGATCCGCTGGGCCTCGCTCCGTGCCGGCGCGGCGAGTGGATCTTTCCCGAAGGCGACTCGCGCAACGTCAACGACTACGACGTGATCTACACCAACGGCATCATGGGCAGCCGCGACGCCGCGGTGGAGCTGGCGAACAGCCGCGGCGTCGCCTACTACTACAACCCCAGCTTCTCGGAAGGCCTGCCGCGGTGGATACCGGGCTTCCTGCGCGGGCCGATCGGCGGCATGGGCGACGTGTTCGAGACCGCGGTGCAGAAGTTCGGGCGCGGCGGCGATCCATTGACCCAGGGTTTCATCGACGGGCTGCGCCAGCTCGACCACCCGGTCACCATCGTCGGCCACAGCCAGGGCGCCGCCACCGTCGTGCGTTCGGCCGCGCACATCCCGCCGGGATCGACCGTGGTGCTGCGCAGCCCGGCGGTGAGCTACAACACCGCGGCCGAAGCGCTGAACGGGGCCAACCTCGCCGAATGGCGCTACATCCAGCCGGTCGGCGACATCGCGCCCCTGTACGCCTCGAACAACCCGGGGCAGTGGGTCTCGCAGGTACGCCGCATTAATCCGATCAGGACCGTGGGCATCCATAATCAGAACGGATTGGGCCTGGGTACCGGCGATTTCCCCGGACCGACGTTCCCGAATGGCTGAAGGACGGAGGCACGTGCGCATGAACATCTGGTATTGGCTCCTGATCGCCGCTGGCCTGGCGGCCCTGTTGCTCGGGGCCTGCGCCAAGGCGTTCTCCGGCAATGGCAGCGGCATCGACTACCGGCGCGACGGCACGGGCAAGACGATCCTGCTGGACACCCCCGGGCAGCGCGCCGACGCGGCGATGGCCTACGACGCCAACATCGCGATGGAGCGGCGCGGCCACCGGCTCTCGGACGGCGGTACCTGGAACGACCGCTGGCTGCGCATCATCAAGTCCGTGCGCCGCAACAGCGAGAACCCGGAGTGGTACGTGCAGTACATCGTCACCAAGCGCCGCGAGGCCGGACTGCCCGAACTGGTGGGCCTGGACGACGACCCGCCTTGACGGGAACCCGCGCGCCAGGACGGCGCCGCGACACAGACGTTGCCGAGGGAGCCACATGAGCATCGCCGCCAAGCATTTCGACCCGCAGCTGGGCATCGACATCCACATGTACGCGATGCCGCCGTGCCCGTTGCCGACGCCGCACATCGGCCTGGTGCTGGACCCGTTCGACTACCTGCCGTTCATCGGCTCGACGGTGAAGGTGGGGGGCGTGCACCGGGCCACGGCGGGCACGGGCGGGCTGGACATCCACATCCCGCTGGGCGCGTGGGCGCCGCCGATGGCCGCACCGATGGGGCCGCAGTTCGACGGCGAGGAGATCTTCATGGGGAGCCGGACGGTGTCGGCGGACGGCGAGCCGTTCTCGCGGCTGGCGATGCCGGTGCTGGACTGCAACCTGGTGGGCCTGGTGGTGCCGTTCCGGCGCAAGAAGCCGAAGAAGCCGTTGCGTGCGCTGTCGCTGCCGACGGGGTTGAACGTGGCGATCCCGACCAACGTGACGGTGGGTGGCCCGCCGACGGTGTCATGGACGGCGCTGGCGTTCCGCGGCCTGTTCGCCGGGCTCGGCAAGCTGCGCAAGGCCAGTTTCGTGCGCAAGAAGCTGGACGCGTTCGCCAACTGGCGCAGGGCCAAGTGGGGCAACCTGCCGCCGGGATTCCTGAAGTGCAAGGTGCTGCGCGCCGAGCCGGTGGACATCCGCGACGGCAGCGTCTCGGTGACGCACGAGGACTTCTCGATTCCCGGGCGGCTGCCGTTGCCGTGGCGGCGCGTGTACAGCTCGCGCGAGGCCGCGCATGCGGGTAGCTGCGGCCATGGCTGGCAGACGCCGGCCGACATCCGGCTGCAGTTGTCGGCGGACGGCAGCGCCTGGCTGTCGGGGCCGGACGAGGCGGCGTTGTTTCCCCAGCTGCCGGCCGGCGACGGCATGGCCCACCATGTGCTGGATTTCGTCGACGGCGCGCGCCTGTATCGCGAAGGCGTGCATCTGCTGGTGCGCTTCAAGGACGGCCGCCGCTATCGCTTCGAACACGCGCCCGCTCCCGGCGTGGCGGTGCTGCCGGGCGACCGCACGCTACCGATCGCGCGCATCGAGGATGCCTGCGGCAACCACTGGCGCTTCGAGCGCCGCGACGGGCACCTGGTGCGCATCGTCGAGAGCGGCATCGACGGCCTGCAGGGGCGTTTCATCGAAGTGGAAGCGCGGCAGGGGCGGATCGAGCGATTGCAGCTGCACGACCCGGCCACCGGCCTGAACCATCCGCTGGTCTCCTACCGCTACGCGGGCGGGGACCTGGTCGCGGCGCTGGACGCGCTCGATGCGGCGCGCACGTTCGAGTATCGCCAGCACCGGATGGTGCGCCACACCGACCGGGTCGGTCTATCGTTCCACTACGCCTACGACGCCCAATGGCGGGTGGTGCATTCCTGGGGCGATGGCGGACTGTACGACTACCGCTTCGAATACGACGACCTGCTCCGCGAGACCCGCCTGACCGATTCGCTCGGCCACGCCACGGTGGTGAAGTTCGACGAGCATCGCCTGCCGCTGTGCGAGATCGATCCGCTCGACGGCGTCACCGTGTTCGAGTACGACGACTTCGGCCGCACCGTGGCGGTGACGGACCCGGAAGGCTTGCGGACGGGATTCGAGTATGACGAGCGGGGGAATGTCATCGGTGTCGCTCGGGCGGATGGAAGTCGCGTGCGGCAAGCGTTCGACAATGCGGATCACGTAATTGAGTTCGTGGACGCCGAAGGAGGGCGGTGGCGGCAGACATACGATGCCTTGGAGCGTCTGGTGGAGCAGATTGATCCACTGGGCGGAATAGTGAGTTACGGTTACAACGAGGCAGGGCAAGTGACATCGCGCAAGGATGAACGTGATGCCATCACGACCCTGCATTACGATCGATATGGCTTGCCGAGCCAAATGCAGCATCCTGAAGGCGCTGTTGTTCGTTACGAGTTCGATGCGCTCGGTCGCTTGAAGAGCTTGCGGGATCCGCTGGGGGCAGTTACCGAGTTCGAGTACGACCCGAAAGGACGGGTACTCGCAGTTCATGCTGGAAAGGCGGGGAGTACGCGTTACGGCTACGATGCGGAAGATCAGCTGATCGACTACATCGACCCCCATGGTGCTCGGACACGTTTTACTTACGAAGGTGTGGGTTGGTTGACTCGTCGCGTCAATGCGGACAGTACGCATGTGGATTATGCGTACGACAGCGAGGGGCGTCTTGAACGGGTCTGCAATCAACGCTGTGAGAATTACCTGCTAGAGCGTGATGCGCTGGGCCGCGTGACAGCGGAGGTCGATTACTGGGGGCAGCGTTGGCATTATGAGTACGACGCTGCAGGTAGGTTGCGTGCCAGCCTAGACCCATTGGGTCGACGAGTAGAATTCCGTACCGACGGAAGCGGTCGCCTGCTCAGTCGGAAGCATGGTTTCCCCAATGGGTCGGAAGAGCGTTTTTCTTACGACAGTCGCGGCAACTTGGTGGAATTTCGTAATGGAGCGCGTTGGGTAAAGCGTAGGTTCGATGCGTTAGGGCGCTTGATCGAAGAGAGTCAGGATGGATTCAAAGTCCAGTATGGCTACGACTTGGTTGGGAACCTCGTTAAGCGCGAAACCTCAACTGGAAATCGGATCGATTACGGGTACGATCTGGATGGAAACGTCGTTTCAGTGCGTATCAACGAGGCAACGCCAATCAGTATCCAGCGCGATACGGCCGGAAGAGTTCTATGTGAAACACTTGCGGTGGGCGTGGAGCGTCGATACGACTATCGCGAGGGTCGGCGAAAATCATCGCAGGCATTGCTGGTCGGTGGAGTTGAAAGATTTTCGGTCGCCTACAGCTACGATGCTTGTGGAAACCTGATTCGAAGGAGCGAAAGCGATGGCGGTGCGGACGAATATCGTTACGACCCGGTTGGCCGTTTGCTCGAGCATCTAGATCCGCAAGGGCGGCTGGAGCGTTTTATCACCGATACAGCCGGGGATCGGCTGGAAACAAGGATTATCGAACTGCCGGGGGCACAAGTTGCAGGTGGTTTCCCGGAGCCTGGTTCCTGGTGTCGAGAAGGGCGACTGCAGGGGCGGCGTTATCGATTCGATCGGGTTGGCAATCTTGTCTCCCGTGACGGCTCCCGACCTGGCGAGGAGACGATCTTTGAGTGGGATCCGATTGGACGCCTTGTCAGGAGCATATGTGGCGGAAAAGTGATCGAGTATGGATACGACGCAATCGGGAGGCGCGTTTTCAAGAAGTGTGAGGGGCGTACTACCTGGTTTTTTTGGGAAGGTGAAACCGTGCTGGCCGAGGTTGTCGAAGGCGGCAATGATCAGCCCGTGCTTCGCGTCAGCAATCCAGTGGATATCGGCGAGTGGAAACGGCATGAGCGTAAACTTGGTGAGATTCTTGCCAAATGTCGTGAGTACATTTACTACCCGGGCACTTTCGTTCCCTTGGCCTTGATCGAGCCTGTCTTGGATCATGAAGATGATGAAAAAAGTAAACGGTTGCCTTCTCCGCATGGCATGGCATCCGATAACGACGCCCGATTCCGCAAGCGTTCGAGCACGGGTGTTCCGGGAAGTCGCGCGCGCGACACTCTCATGGGGCTTGGGTCACTAGGAACGGCTGTGTTGGGCGGTGTGCGATCGGTCCCGGTGGATCCGGGAATATCGATGCCCGCCGATACGGTAGTGGAGGAATCTGCCGGCATGGCAGAGGCTCCGGTGCGCGCCACGGAGACAAGGGCATCAGTCAAGATCTATCACTATCACGTCGATCCCAATGGTGCGCCGACGCGCCTGACTGATCTGGATGGGTGCACTGTCTGGCGTGGCCGTTATGAGCCGTGGGGACGGGTGGAAGTTGATCCTGCAAGTACAGTACGCAATCCCCTTAGGTTTCAGGGGCAGTACCACGATGCAGAGACCGATCTGCATTACAACCGGTACCGCTACTACGACCCCGGCCTGGGGCAATACCTTAGCATCGACCCGACCACGCTCGGTGGTGGAAGCAACTTCTATGCTTATGTTCGCAATCCACTTGGGTGGATAGATCCGCTCGGCTTGATGCCGTGGGCGGTGGATGGAGTCACCGCACGAATTCGTATCATAGGTCCAGATGGCGTGGAGGCCGACCGGGTATTCAAAAGCGTACCTAGGGTCCATCATGCCGAAGTGAACGGGTTGAAATGGTTTCTCAACGATGGAGACGGCTTCGAGGGCAAGCATGTGGTGATAAGCGACGTCATCGGAAGTTACGTGCCGGAAGGTCCAGGGCCGGCACCTGTTTGCAATAAATGTAGGGCAGATATCTTCGACTACCTGCAACAGGGAAGGGCGGCCAGTGTGACGCTTCCGGTTACCATCGGTAAGGAGGTGCGTGATTACGTCACTATTGATGCCAAAGACTTCGGGCATGTCTCGGAGCGTATGCGGCAATTGCGGGATAGTGGACTGGACAACAACACCAAGGCCAAGCAGGCTTGGGAATACTTGATGAAGTACAGCTCATGCAGAAAGTAAGCAACCCCGAAAACTCGGCATTGACCTACATCCCGCGCATGCCGGAGCTGGCACTGGTGACGGGAATCGGCCTGGTCCATGGAAAAGAGCCCGGCCTGTGGTTGGATGTCGCCCCTTATGGGGATCCTGAACTGGTCCGGGCGGATGATTTCATGCTGTCCGACGATGGTGGCACGATCAGGTTCGTTGCGGCCGGCGAGACATACCAGGTCGACAGCGGTGCGGCCTGCGACCGCATTCTGTTTTCCGCCATGGCGGACATCGCCTCGAGGGCGGTCGTCTTGCGCCATGACGGTCGGGATCGCATTGAGGTCCTGTTCGAGCAGGGGCGGATCGAATCCCTGCGCGTGGGCCGGTTCGAGGAGGGCAACCCGGAGGATTACTTCACGGTGATCTTCCGCGAGCAGGGCATGTTCTATGTGCGCGGCGCACCGCATGCACGAGTTCCGTTGCGCAGTCTCATCATGCAAGGCGAGGCGTTGGTCGCGGTGGCGGAGGACCGCGAGTTCCTTTACGAGGTCCAGGCCGAACCCTTTCTGCTGGACTTGCTCGGGAGATTGATCGATTCGCCAGCGGAAATGGGCGGAAGTTGACGGTCGCACGGATGAGCGATGGAAAAGTACTTTGAACTCCTGCATCCGACGCCGCTGGGCGAGTTCTCGATCGCCATGCGCGGGGAGGATGAGTTCGGCAGCGCGATGTTCGTGGACGATCCGGTGGCGACCGTCGATGTCGAAAGGGTGGACGTCGATGTGGACCTGGACATCGGGACGTTCGACAGGGTGGGGCCCGATTACCTCCAAACGACCAAGGGGATCCCGATCTTTTCCGAAAGGTTCGTGGTGTCGATGCCCGAGGCCTTCGGGCAGGGTGTCGTGACGGTATCGGCGGTGCTGCACTTACGCGGCGGCAGCCGGAACTACCTGGCGGGCAGGGTCGAGCGCGCGTTGGACCTGGTCGATGCCGATGCGTCGTCGTTCTCCAACATTCGTGGGATGAAGATCCTGACGCGGCCCGTGTTCAAGCCGGCGAAACAGAAGTTCTACCTGGCGCGGGATCGTGCGTTCCGGATGTACATGGTTGCGTCGGAGGATTTGGTCGGGCGGATAGAAGCGCATAAGTTGAAGCTCGAGTTCCTGCCGTATTGAGCCGTCGCGGCCGAGGTGACGCCGTCATCTCGTCCAAGACCGGCAGCAATGCTCTTGCCGGCCAGGCTTCCGAGTGGTGCAGGTCCATGGCAAGGGCGAAAACGGCGTACGTCTGCAACGAATGCGGTGCGAAGTACAGCAAGTGCGGCCTGGCGCCAGGTCGGTACCCGAGTTCGATACACTGAAGGATATGGCGAACAACGTGCTTGGTTTTTCTCTGTTCGCGAGGTTGGTGTAGTCCAGGGATTGAAGTTCTAGGCCAGTTATGAGGATCTTCGAAAGATCGGAGTTCAGGATGGTTTTCGACGACGGAGGGTCGACGTTCGAGGACATCGGCTTGAATGGATGCGTCTTCGACAACTGCGGCTTGTCGCTGGCGAAATCTCCGGAAGGGATGACGCGGGTGAAGGGCGTAGTCGCGACCAAGTGCAAGGTGGTGAATTCGGAGATCGGTCCTTGCGTGTTCGAGGACGTCGTTGTCGATGAACTCGCAACGAATCCCATACTCTTGATCTGGTCATCGTTCTTCCGACGGGTGAGGCTCTCGGGCAAGATTGGAAAGATCGGGATCAACGTGCCTCCGGAGGCTTTCTTTACCGATTCGAAAGTCCTGCACGATTTTTCCGTCGCTCGTGAGGCGTTCTATCGCGAAACCGATTGGGCGCTAGATATTTCGGATGCGAAGTTTGTCGATTTCAGGTGCGAAGGGATTCCGCTGGATTTGATAAGACGGGATCCTGAGACTCAGGTGGTAATCCGGAAGTCCATGTTGCCTGGATTGGAAGTATTCGAGGGGGGATTCAGGAAGGATTTCCGGGAGCTCTATTTCAGTCTTGTCGACTTCCTGGAGTCTCCTCGACAGGTAGAGCTTCTCGTGGTTCCGCTGGGAGCTCCCAAGGCAAGAAGGGACGCCTGGGCATCAGGAATCGGCGAGCTTCGCTCGCGAGGATTCCTGGCGGAAGGATAGCCGTTGGGACGCTTAGGTCTCACGGACCGTCGGCGGGGATCATGAGCTTCGCTATGAGATCCGGCCAGATCCTTGCTCTTGGGCTGCCTGGGAAGGAGCTGTCGTGCCTCCGGTGAGGCCGGCCGCCTCGTTCTGGGGCTCGATCCTTCAGCCGGTGGCGGATGGAGCCGCGCAACACTCCGGCGCCTCCACGAATATTTTCCAGAAAATGCGGACGCAGGAGATGAGCCAGCAAGCCACGCATTTGATCAACAAGGCACTTCTGTTGCTGGACCGAGGCGAGTTCGAACGGGCCTTGGAGTGCCTTGGCCAAGCGACGGGCGAAGCCGAACGGGCTGGAAGCGCGATTGGGCTTGTAAGGGCCCTGGTAATCCAAGGCGTCGTGCTGCGCGAGCAGGGGCGTGCGGAAGGGGCGAACTCTTTGCTCGAACGGGCATT
This sequence comes from Pseudomonas sp. Hp2, assembly GCF_006386585.1. Classification (NCBI taxonomy): domain Bacteria; kingdom Pseudomonadati; phylum Pseudomonadota; class Gammaproteobacteria; order Pseudomonadales; family Pseudomonadaceae; genus Pseudomonas; species Pseudomonas sp. Hp2. Next base: position 299,176 of record NZ_VAHJ01000003.1, on the reverse strand, counting down.
GGCTGTGGAGCTGGACGAAGACCAGCAGGAGATGCTCGATTATGAGCTCCAGCGTGCACGGGACTTGCTGGATGCGCGCCAGGGCTAAGGGCGAATGCCGATGCATGATGTGCCGGTTGATGATGTATCCCATGGGCCGGGGCGAGGATGAAGAGTGGACATTGGCAAGCTTGCTGCTCTTTGCGGTATACGCGTGGCAACCTCGGCCGCCGGGCTGGATGAGCTCCGGCGTGCCTGGCTGCCTCCCGCGTTGGTGGAGTTGTATCGGCAAGCCGGCGGACGGATTCGAAACGCCTTCGGAAGTCGTCGTTTACCGGATCGAGGATTTGGCGGATCGCAGCGAAACATTCGAAGTGGCCCGGTATAGTCCCGGCTATTGCCTGATCGGTGACGACAGCGGCGGGCGAGGCTTTCGGATGGCCTGCGATGGTAGTTCAGATGCGGTATTCATCTCTGGGCGACTTGGATCCGGAGGATTTTGAGAAGGTGGGAGCGTCGCTGCAGTCATGAATCGACGGCTTGGAATGAGATGCAGGGAATTCCAGCGCGCTGAAAAGGTGCCATGATGAACAGCAGGGACTTGCAGGGAATCGTCGGGATCGAGGCGATCTTTTCCACTGCTCCAAGGGTGGGGGGCTGAATGGGTTCTCGTGCCAATGGGCACCATGGCGATCCGAAGGAAGATCGGATCGCCTATGCCCGCGAACTGTCGCAGCAGCTGGATGGCATGGTGTCGCTGCCTTCGGCCGCGGGAGGTGTCGCCTATTTCAAGATCGTCTACCGGGGCGAGGGCGTGTTCTACCATCACGCTGGGCGATCGTTGATCTGCGACCTGATCATCCCGCGGCGGCTGGTCGTGGAGAAGTCGATTTCCCTCTGGGACGATGGGGCTCGTGTCGCCGACGGGGAGCGCGAGCAGATAAAGGCCGACTTGCAGCGTTACTTCGAGTTCCGGGAGATGCCGGTTCAGGTGGCTTGAGCGTTCGGACCGATGTATCGCTCTCGGGTCAGGAGCGGGATCTTCCGTCGATGGTCGCAGTGATTGGGCGTGGGATGCTTCAGGTATTGATACGCTTTGCTTGAGGATTACCGGCTGGATGGCGAAGGAGCGCCTGGAGCCCTGGCAAGCTGGATGGGATCGATGAATCGGGTTGTGGAAGAGCCTTGGCCGACTCTCGCGTGAAGAAGGTAACCGACCCCGAAAACTCGGCATTGACCTACATCCCGCGCATGCCGGAGCTGGCACTGGTGACGGGAATCGGCCTGGTCCATGGAAAAGAGCCCGGCCTGTGGTTGGATGTCGCCCCTTATGGGGACCCTGAACTGGTCCGGGCGGATGATTTCATGCTGTCCGACGATGGTGGCACGATCAGGTTCGCTGCGGCCGGCGAGACATGCCAGGTCGACAGCGGTGCGGCCTGCGACCGCATTCTGTTTTCCGCCATGGCGGACATCGCCTCGAGGGCGGTCGTCTTGCGCCATGACGGTCGGGATCGCATTGAGGTCCTGTTCGAGCAGGGGCGGATCGAATCCCTGCGCGTGGGCCGGTTCGAGGAGGGCAACCCGGAGGATTACTTCACGGTGATCTTCCGCGAGCAGGGCATGTTCTATGTGCGCGGCGCGCCGCATGCACGAGTTCCGTTGCGCAGTCTCATCATGCAAGGCGAGGCATTGGTCGCCGTGGCAGAGGACCGCGAGTTCCGCTACGAGGTCCAGGCCGAACCCTTCCTGCTGGACTTGCTCGGGAGATTGATCGATTCGCCCGCGGGAATGGGCGGAAGTTGACGGTCGCACGGATGAGCGATGGAAAAGTACTTTGAACTCCTGCATCCGACGCCGCTGGGCGAATTCTCGATCGCCATGCGCGTATTGAGCCGCCGCGGCAGGGGACGGCGCCACCATCTCGCCATCTGAGACCGGCAGCTTCTATGCTTGCCGGCCAGGCTTCCGAGTGGTGCAGGTCCATGGCAAAGGCGAAAACGGCGTACCTCTGCAACGAATGCGGTGCGGAGTACAGCAAGTGGCAGGGGCAGTGCGCCGAGTGCGGGGCCTGGAACACGTTGAGCCAGATCGTGCTGGAGAGCGCGGCGGCGGGCGGGAAGGCGCCGGCCGCCGCGCGCCGCAGCGGCTGGGCGGGCGTGGTCGAGGCGCCGAAGATCACCCCGCTGAAGGACGTGCAGCATGCCGAGCACGCGCGGGTCTCCACGGGCATCGGCGAGCTGGACCGCGTGCTCGGCGGCGGGCTGGTGGAGGGGGCGGTGGTGCTGGTCGGGGGCGATCCGGGCATCGGCAAGTCGACGCTGCTGCTGCAGGCGCTGGCCAGGATGGCCGCGCAGTTGCCGGTGCTGTACGTGACCGGCGAGGAGTCGCTGGGGCAGGTGGCCGGGCGCGCGGTGCGCCTGGACCTGCCGCTGGACGGGCTCAACGCGCTGTCGGAGACCTGCATCGAGCAGATCCTGCAGCATGCCAGCAGCGCGCGGCCAAAGCTGATCGTGGCCGACTCGGTGCAGACCCTGTGGAGCGAGTCGCTGACCGCCGCGCCCGGTTCGGTCAGCCAGGTGCGCGAGAGCGCGGCGCGGCTGGTGCGCTACGCCAAGGAGACCGGCACGGCGGTGTTCCTGGTCGGGCACGTCACCAAGGAGGGCGGCATCGCCGGGCCGCGCGTGCTCGAGCACATGGTCGATGCGGTGCTGTACTTCGAGGGCGACAGCGGCAGCCGGTTCCGCGTGCTGCGCGCGTTCAAGAACCGTTTCGGCGCGGTCAACGAGCTCGGCGTGTTCGCGATGGGCGAGAAGGGCCTGAAGGAAGTGCCGAACCCCTCGGCGATCTTCCTGTCCGGCGGCAGCGCGCACCAGCCGGGCAGCTGCGTGATGGTGACCCGCGAGGGCACGCGGCCGCTGCTGGTGGAGGTGCAGGCGCTGGTGGACGCGTCGCCGCTGTCCAATCCGCGCCGGGTCGCGGTGGGGCTGGAGCAGAACCGGCTGGCGATGCTGCTGGCGGTGCTGCATCGGCATGGCGGGGTGATGGTCGGCGACCAGGACGTCTTCATCAACGTGGTCGGCGGCATCCGCGTGCAGGAGACCGCGGCGGACCTGCCGGCGCTGCTGGCGATCCTGTCCTCGCTGCGCGACCGGCCGTTGGCGGGGAAGACCATCGCGTTCGGCGAGATCGGCCTGTCCGGCGAGATCCGCCCCGTGCCCAACGGCGAGGAACGATTGCGCGAGGCGGCCACGCACGGCTTCAAGCGGGCGATCGTGCCGCGCGCCAACGCGCCCAAGGCCGGGACGGTCAAAGGCATGGAGATCTTCGCCGTGGAGCGGCTGGCACAGGCGCTGGAAGTGGCGGGATAAGCCGGCTTTTGCCGATCCTGGCGATCTTGCGCTGCCGGGCCGTACGCCCGGTCGGTCCGCGCCGGCGGGGCCTGAAATTGTCGCGCCCGTGTGGCAATATCCCGCGCCGCTGCAATCGGGCAGTCAATTAAAAAAGGATGCTTCAAATGGATTGGATGCTGATGCCGTTGAAACGCTACGCCGATTTCAATGGCCGCTCCCGGCGCAAGGAATACTGGATGTTCATGCTGTTCTACACCCTCGTGGTGATGGCGCTCGGGATCCTTGCCGTGATCGGCGGCGTGGCCGGGGGGAGCGAGGGCAAGATGGGGCCGCTGGGCGTCTTCGTCCTGGTGGTGCTGGGGCTGTTCGTGCTGGCGATGATCGTGCCCTCGATCGCGGTGTCGGTACGCCGCTTCCACGACCAGGGCAAGTCGGGCTGGTTCTATCTGCTCAGCCTCATCCCCTACGTCGGCGGGTTCATCGTGCTGGTCTTCATGTGCTTCGAGGGAACCCCGGGGCCGAACATGTACGGACCCGACCCGAAGCAGGGTTGAGATCCGGGCGTGAAGCGAAGGGCGGCCATGGCCGCCCTTCTTTCTTGCGGCGTGCCGGCGCACGGCCGAGATGGCGCGGCGTCAGGCCGCATCTTCGGCCGGGCCGGCGACGTGCACCTGCACCGCGCGAGCGAGGAACGGTTCCAGTTGTGCCGGCGCGGCGTCGTGCTCCACGACCAGGTGGTCGATGGCCTCCGTCGCGGCGACCTGGTAGGCCGCCTGCGTGCCGAGCTTGTCGCTGGTGGCGACCACCACGCTCTCGCTGCTGGCGGCGATCATGGCGCGCTTGAACAGGCTTTCCTCGCTGTCCACGCCCCACAGGCCGCGCTCGGCATCGATCGCGCAGGCGCCGGGAAAGCACAGGTCGGCGCGCACCCGGCCGAGCTGCTCTATCGCCTGGGCGCCGATCGCGGCACCGATGCGCGGGTCGATGCGGCCGCCGACCAGCAGGGTCTCGAAGCCTTCGCGCGCCATCAGGCACTGGGCGATGTCCGGTGCGTTGGTGACCACGGTCAGGCGCTGCCGTTCCGGCAAGGCGGCGGCGATGGCGCTGTTGGTTGAGCCGGCATCGAGCAGCAGCACCTGCCCGGGCCGTACCAGCGCCGCCGCCTTGCGCGCGAGCGCATGCTTGCGCGCGGGGTGTTCGCCCTGGCGCTGCGCCAGGGGAGCGAAGGTGGGCGTCGGCGGCAGTGCGCCGCCGTAGACGCGGCGGCACAGGCCTTGCGCGGCCAGCTCGCGCAGGTCGCGCCGGATCGAATCCTCGGAAACGCCGAACGCGATGGCGAGCTCGGCGGCCACCACGCGCCCCTGTTCGCGCAGGCGCCGCAGGATCGCCTGTTGGCGTTCCTGCGGCAGTACGTCGGCCGGTGCGTTCATGGCGCCGGCTCCTCCGCGCGCAGCGGCAGCCCGAGCGCGACCAGGTCGCGGCGCAACTGGGCAGCGTCGCGGAAGCGCACGGCATGCAGGCCTTCGGCAGCCGCGCCGGCGACGTTGTGCGGGGCGTCGTCGATGAACACCGCGCGCTGCGGCGCGATCCCGTAGCGCGACAGCAACAGCCGGAAGATCGCCGGGTCCGGCTTGATCAAGCGCTCTTCGCCGGAGACCAGGATGCCCTCGAACCATCGCAGGAACGGAAAGCGCTCGCGCGCCACCGGAAAGGTCTCGTGCGACCAGTTGGTGAGCGCGTACAGGCGCAGGCCGCGCTCGTGCAGCTCGTGCAGGATCGCCACGCTGCCGGGGATCTCGCCGGCCAGCATCTCCGGCCAGCGCGCGTGGTAGGCGGCGATCAGCGCCGCATGCGCCGGGTGGCGCGCGCTGAGTTCGGCGACGGCCTCGCGCCAGGGGCGGCCCGCGTCCTGCTGCAGGTTCCATTGCGGGCTGCAGATGTCGGCGAGGAAGCGCTCCATCGCATCGTGGTCGTCGAACAGTTGGCGATAGAGGTGGCGTGGGTCCCAATCGATCAGTACGCCGCCCAGGTCGAATACCACGGTGTCGATGGAGGGCCGGGAGGTGGGAGGTGCGCTCATCAGGGTTTTCCGGTGGGAAGGGAGTCAGCGGCGGACCAGGCGTGCGCCGGTGGCCACGAGCAACAGCAATGCGGCCACCGTCGCCAGCGCGGCCGGCAGGCTGCTGGCATGCGCCAGGAAGCCGATCAGGGCCGGCCCGGCCAGCAGGCCCGTGTAGCCGAGGGTGGTGAGGGTGGCAAGCGCGACGGCCGGGGAGGTGCCGGGCAGGCGCCCCGCGCTGCCGAAGATCACCGGGATCAGGTTGGACGCGCCCAGGCCGGTGAGCACGCAGCCGAGCAGGCCGGCGCCCGCTCCCGACGACAGGGTGGCCAGCAGCAGGCCGCTGGCCGCCAGGGCCGCCCCGATCGCGACGATGCGCACGGGGCCGAAGCGTCCCACCAGGTGGTCGCCGGTGAACCGGCCCGCGGCCATCGCCACCGAGAACGCGGCATAGCCGAGCCCGGCGCTGGCGGCGGGCAGCCCGTGGTGGTCGCGCAACAGCACCGCGCTCCAGTCGAGCATCGCGCCTTCCGCCATCAGCACGATGAAGCAGAACACGCCGAGCGTCAGCACCGGCCCATGCGGCAGGCGCAGCGGTACCGACTCCGCCGCCGGCGGTGCCTGCACCATCAGCCCGCCGCGTTGCCACAGCAGCAGCGCGAACAGCAGCATGGATACCAGCAGCGTGCTCGCGAGCAGCGGCAGGCCGCTGCCGAGCAATGCGCTCATGCCGGCGGCGCCGACCAGCCCACCGAGGCTGAACAGTCCATGGAAACTGGACATCACCGCGCGCCCGGCATGCTTTTCCGCATCCACGCCATGGGCGTTCATCGCCACGTCGAGCATGCCGAGCGAGCCGCTGAAGTAGAGCAGGGCCAGTACCAGCAGCGGCACGCTCGGCGCCAGCGCGATGGCCGGCAGGCCCAGGCACAGCGCCAGCGCGCTGGCCACGATCACCCGGCGGCTGCCGAAGCGATGGCTGAGCAGGCCGCCGAGCGGCATGGCGATTATCGAACCGGCGCCGAACGCCAGCAGCACCAATCCCAGTTCCCCGGCGTCCAGGCCGAAGTCCGACTTGATGTAGGGCACGACCGGGGCCCAGGCGGCCATCGCGATGCCCGAGAGCAGGAACATCGCGCGGGTCGCGCGGATGGCGGTGTTGGCGCTGGCGGACATGGATGCGTGATTCGGCAGTGGATGCAGGGGAATCAAATGATATTACATGAAAACGTGAATTAATGTGCACAAACGTGCATGACATGCGGGAGGAGGCGCGCCTCGGCGGAGGTTGGAATGGGAAGTGGCTCCGCATGGCCGGGAGCCGTCTTGGTGAAGGGTTTTGCCCGTTCGCGCCCGATGGCGCCAACCCCGGGCGTCCGATCTCGACCGGCTTCAGTTGTCCTGCCAAACGACCGTCGCCTCCCGGCAAAGGCGAGGGGAGAACGGGGGCTTGCGATCCATTGCGCGCACCCGGTGGAACGCCGGAACGCTATGCGGAGGCTGGACGTAGATGGGATCTTGCCGCTGCAACGGCTCAAGTCGCTGGGTCCTCGCCTGCGCGGGGCGATGGGAGCGGGACGGATCGAGCGGCTTTTGTGGGAGCGGCTTCAGCCGCGATGGGGCTTTACCGCTGAAGCCGCTCCCACAAGAAACCGCTCCCACAGGAGTGGGCTTCCGCGGAGGCGGAGGCCGCAGCTGCGGCGAACGGGGCAGGCAGGTGCCTGGAACGGAAGCGCGTTATCCGGCGAAGCAGTGCGCAGGCACGCCTGCGACGTCGAGCTCGACCGCGAACAGCCCGCCGGCCAGCGGCTGGGCGGCGCGTTGCGCCTCGTCCAGGCCGACCGTGGCGGTGGTGATGTAGAGCGTGCGCAGGTCCGGGCCGCCGAAGGCGCAACTGGTGACGTGGGCGGTGGGCAGCTCGATCTTCGCCAACTGCGTGCCTTCGCCGTCGTGGCAGGTGACGGCGCTACCGCCCCAGCGCGCGATCCAGACGTGGCCGGCGGCGTCGGTGGTCATGCCGTCGGGCGCGCCTTCGCTGGCCTCGTCGTGCTGCAGCCACAGGCGGCGTTCGCCGAGCGTGCCGCTGTCGGGATCGAAGTCGATCGCCCAGGTGCGCGCGTGGCCGGTCTCGTTGAAGAACATCGTTCGGCCATCGGCCGACCAGGTCGGGCCGTTGGCGATGTGCACCTGGTCGAGATGGCGGGCGCAGCGGCCGTTGCCGTCGAATCGGTACAGCGCGCCGGTGGAGGCCGTGCACGCGTAGTCGGTACTGCCCGCCCAGAAACGGCCGCGCGCGTCGCACTTGCCGTCGTTGAACCGGTTGTGGCGCCGCTCCGGTTCCGGCCGGTGCAGGCGCGTCAGCGTGCCGCTGTCCGGATCGAAGAAGGCCAAGTCGTGGCGCAGGCTGACCAGCAGCCCCGGCGCCTGCGCGCGCTCGGCGACCGCGGAGATTTCCTCGTCGAACGTCCAGCTGCGGGTCGCGCCGCCGTCGGGCGTGTAGCGGTGCAGGCGCTTGCCGAGGATGTCGACGAAGTACAGCGCCTGCTCGCGCGGCGACCAGCAGGCGCCTTCGCCCAGCGTCGCCTCCAATGGCCAGAGGCATTCCACCGGGCCGCTGCGGACGATCGAGGCCATGGCGCGCCTCAGTGCGAGTCGCGGGTGACGCGGTCGCCGCTGCCTCCGACCAGGATGTCCAGGTCGGCGCCGAGATGCGCCTGCTGCACGTGGTCGACGTACAGCTTGGCCCAGCCGCGGATGGGCGCCGGGGGCGGCGTCCACTCGGCGCGGCGGCGCGCGAGCTCCTCGTCGGACACGTCCAGGTGCAGGCGGCGGCCGGGCACGTCGAGCTCGATGAAGTCGCCGTCGCGCACCAGCGCGAGGTTGCCGCCGGCGGCGGCCTCGGGCGAGGTGTGCAGCACCACGGTGCCGTAGGCGGTGCCGCTCATGCGCGCGTCGGAGACGCGCACGATGTCGGTGATGCCGCGGCGGAGCAGCTTCGGCGGCAGCGGCATGTTGCCGACCTCGGCCATGCCCGGGTAGCCGCGCGGGCCGCAGTTCTTGAGCACCATCACGCAGGTCTCGTCGATGTCGAGCGCCTCGTCGTCGATGCGTTTCTTGAAATCCTCGATGTCCTCGAACACCACCGCGCGGCCGCGGTGCTGCAGCAGGTGCGGCGAGGCGGCCGAGGGCTTGATCACCGCACCGTCCGGCGCCAGGTTGCCGCGCAGCACGGCGATGCCGGCCTCGGTCTTGAACGGCTCGGCCAGCGGGCGGATCACGTCGCGGTTCCAGCACGGCGCGTCGGCGATGTTCTCGCCGAGCGTGCGGCCGTTGGCGGTCACCACGCCCAGGTCCAGGTACCCGGAGATCTCGCGCAGCACCGCGGGCAGGCCGCCGGCGTAGTAGAAGTCCTCCATCAGGTACTGGCCGGAGGGCTTGAGGTTGACCAGGCACGGCAGGCGCGAGCCGAGCTCGTCCCAGTCGCCGAGCTTGAGGTCGACGCCGATGCGGCCGGCCAGCGCCAGCAGGTGGATCACCGCGTTGGTCGAGCCGCCGATCGCAGCGTTGGTCTTGATCGCGTTCTCGAAGGCGGCGCGGGTGAGGATCTTCGACATGCGCAGGTCCTCCTTCACCATCTCGACGATGCGGCGGCCGGTGAGGTGGGCCAGGCGGAAGCGGCGCGCGTCCACGGCCGGGATCGCGGCGTTCTCCGGCAGCGACATGCCCAGCGCCTCGACCATGCTCGCCATCGTCGAGGCGGTGCCCATGGTCATGCAACTGCCCTTGGAGCGCTGCATGCAGGCCTCGGCCTCGACGAACTCGTCCTGGCTCAGCGTGCCGGCGCGCACCATCTCCGACATCTGGATCACGCCGGTACCCGAGCCCACCGGCTGGCCGCGCCAGTTGCCCGACAGCGAGGGGCCGCCGGACAGGCCGATCGTCGGCAGGTCCACGCTGGCCGCGCCCATCAGCAACGACGGGGTGGTCTTGTCGCATCCCATCAGCAGCACCACGCCGTCGATCGGGTTGGCGCGGATCGATTCTTCCACGTCCATGCTGGCGAGGTTGCGGAACAGCATCGCGGTGGGGCGCACCTGGGTCTCGCCCAGCGACATCACCGGGAACTCCAGCGGGAAGCCGCCCGCTTCGTACACGCCGCGCTTGACGTGCTCGGCCAGCTCGCGGAAGGAGCTGTTGCACGGGGTCAGTTCCGACCAGGTGTTGCAGATGCCGATCACCGGACGGCCGTCGAACAGGTCGTGCGGCAGGCCGAGGCCCTTCAGCCAACTGCGATAGTAGAAACCCTGCTTGCCTTCGCGGCCGAACCAGTCCTGGCTGCGCCTGGACGGTTTTTTGGGTGAACCCATGGATGCGGAATCCTCGTGCGGGTGGTGCGGGGGAGCGTCGTCCCGCCGGATGCCCGGCCGGAACGCTTTACGGCGGCGATCCTACCGGGCATATTGATATTGTAAAAATAACAATATCCGCATTATCGATATATATATGGATATCGATATGCGTCCATCTCGCAAAGGCTATAGCTATGTCCCAGATCAATCTCGCAATCGTCGGTGTCGGCAAGATCGTGCGCGACCAGCATCTTCCGGCGGTCGCCGGCAACACGGACTACAAGCTCATCGCGGCGGCCAGCCGCCACGGGACGGTCGACGGCATCGACAACTTCAAGACGATCGACGAAATGCTGGCCGCCGTGCCCGGCATCCAGGCGGTCTCGCTGTGCATGCCGCCGCAGTACCGCTACGAGGCGGCGGTGAAGGCGCTTTCGGCCGGCAAGCACGTGTTCCTGGAAAAGCCGCCGGGCGCGACGCTCTCGGAAGTGGCCGACCTGGAAGCGCTCGCCGCCGCCAAGGGCGTATCGCTCTTCGCCAGCTGGCATTCGCGCTATGCGCCGGCCGTCGAGGCGGCAAGGACCTTCCTCGCCGGCAACCGGATCCACTCCATGCGGGTGACCTGGAAGGAAGACGTGCGCCAGTGGCATCCCAACCAGGAATGGATCTGGCAGGCCGGCGGCCTGGGCGTGTTCGATCCGGGCATCAATGCGCTGTCCATCGTCACCCGCATCCTGCCGCGCCCGGTGTTCGCCACCGCCGCGATGCTGGAGTTCCCCGAGAACCGCGCCGCGCCGATCGCCGCGTCGATCGACTTCACCGACGCCGACGGATTGGACCTGAAGGCCGAATTCGACTGGCGCCAGACCGGCAAGCAGAGCTGGGACATCGTGGCCCGGACCGACGCCGGCGAGATGGTGCTGTCCGAGGGCGGCGCCAAGCTGTCGGTGGACGGCAAGCTGGTGCACGAGGCGCCGGAGCGGGAGTATCCGATGCTCTACGAGCGCTTCGCCGAGATCATCCAGGCCGGCCGCTCGGACGTCGACCTGGCCCCGCTGCGGCACGTGGCCGACGCGTTCATGCTGGGGCGGCGCAAGGTGGTTGAGGCGTTTTTTGATTGAGAGGCCGGGGCCCGGAAGGGCCGGGACTCGGGGCCGGGGACCCGGGACTCGGTAAAGCAACAAGCTCACTTCGGGTCGCGTACTGTTGTGGGAGGGACTTCAGTCCCGACAGGCTTTACTGGCCCTCTGTCGGGGCTGAAGCCCCTCCCACAAAAAAGCCAAAAATCGGCGCAAAAAACCTAAAAAACACTTGATGGGCAATCGAGGCCAAAGAGCCTGTTTTGGAGCTCCGAGCTCCGAGCTCCGAGCTCCGAGCTCCGAGTCACCCCGGATACACCTGCGCAGCCACCTGCTTCATCGCCGACAGCACGGTCTGCGCGCCCGGCGAGAGCAGCCAGTCGGTGCGGGTGATGATGCCGAACGAGTCCATCCGGCACGACAGCTCCACCGGGACGATCCGCACCATGCCGTGCTCGGCGTAGTGGCGCGCCACGTCGACCGGCACCACCGCCAGGTAGTCGCTCTCCTGCAGCATCTTGGTCAGGAACATCAGGGCGGCGGTGCCCAGCACCTGGCGCGGCGGTTCCAGGCCGGCGCTCTGGAACATCAGCTCGAAGCGGTGGCGCAGCACGCTGCCTTCCGGCGGCACGATCCACGCGGCCTGCGACAGGTCGTGCAGGCCGGGCTTCTCCAGCGCCAGGATCGGGTGCTGCGGGCGCGCGATCGCGCAGACTTCCTCCTCGGCCAGGGCCTCGTAGTGCAGGTGGCTCTTGTCGTGGCGGGCGAACAGGCGCGCGACCAGGAAATCGAGCTTGTTCTGCGCCAGCCGCTCCAGCAGCACGTCGCTGCTCTCCACCAGCAGCGACACGCGCAGGTCCGGGTGCTGCTGGGTGATGCGCGCCAGCGCGGGCGGCAGCAGCGTCATCGCCGGTCCGGCGATCGCGCCGATGGCGACGCTGCCGGCGTGGCCGGCCTTGAGCGCCTCGATCTCCGCGCCGGCCTCGCCCAGGCTCGACAGGGCGATGCGGGCGTGGCGGATCATGCTCTCGCCGTACCAGGTCGGGCGCATGCCGCGCGGCAGCCGCTCGAACAGCGAGACCCCCATCATGTCCTCCAGGTCCTTGAGCAGCTTGGAGGCCGCCGGCTGGGACATGTTCAGCACCTCGGCGGCGCGGTGGATGTTGCCTTCCTCGTCGATGGCGATCAGCAGCATCAACTGGCGGGTCTTGAGGCGGGCGCGCAGGAACCAGGGCGAGGCGGGCATGAGGAGTCTTCGGATACCAGGTTTGGCATAGATATTGGCTAAATCTATATTTGTTGTATATCCGAGGCAATCGCAGAATAGGGCGGTTCCGGTTCTCCCGGCTCCGCGACAAGTCCCCGGCACCGCAAGGCCTCCGGACGCGCGGCGGGCGGCCCGGCTCTTCTCGACAGCAGGGTGCGACACGATGCGATTGATCCAGCTTCACGATGACGCCGGTGCGGTGCGGGTAGGCGTGGTAGCCGCAGACGGGCAGCGGGTGCGCCTGCTCGACGGCGTTTCCTCCACCTACGAACTGGCGACGGCAGCGATCGCCGCCAGCCGTTCGCTGCAGCAGCAGGCCGAGGCGCAGGGCGGCACCGCCGAGCTGGACTACGCGGCGCTGCTCGCCGCCGGGCGCGTGCTGAGCCCGCTGCACCACCCGGATCCGGCGCACTGCCTGGTCACCGGCACCGGCCTGACCCACCTGGGCAGCGCCGCCGCGCGCGATGCGATGCACCAGAAGCTGCAGCAGCAGGCCGATGCCGGCACGCTCAGCGACTCGATGAGGATGTTCCAGTGGGGCGTGGAAGGCGGCATCCCGAAGGATGGCGGGCCGGGCGCGCAGCCGGAATGGTTCTTCAAGGGCGATGGCGGCATCGTGGTCGCGCCGGGCGCGCCGCTGCCCTCGCCGGATTTCGCGCTCGACGGCGGCGAGGAGCCGGAACTGGTCGGGCTGTACCTGATCGGCCCGGACGGCACGCCGCACCGGCTCGGCTTCGCGATCGGCAACGAGTTCTCCGACCACGTCACCGAGCGCCAGAACTACCTGTACCTGGCCCATTCCAAGCTGCGCGCCTGCGCGATCGGGCCGGAGCTGCGCAGCGGCGAGCTGCCGCGCGACCTGCGCGGCGTCAGCCGCATCCGCCGCGGCGACGCGGTGGTGTGGGAAAAGCCGTTCCTGACCGGCGAGGCCAACATGTGCCACTCGCTGGCCAACCTCGAGTACCACCATTTCAAGTACGCCGCGCACCGCCGCCCGGGCGACGTGCACCTGCACTTCTTCGGTACCGCGACGCTGAGCTTCGCCGACGAGGTGAAGGTGCAGCCGGGCGACCGTTTCGAGATCGACCTGCCGGAGCTGGGCGCGCCGCTGGTCAACCCGCTGGGCACGGCGGCGTCCGGCTTCGCGCTCGGCGGCGTGCGCGCGCTGTGACGTTTCCTTTCTTCTGCAAGCGGGAAGAAGGCAACGGCTCCTTCTCCCGCTTGCGGCAGAAGGCGGCGCGAAGCACCGGATGAGGGAGTTTTCGTGCATCGCCCCCATCCGCCCTCCGGGCGCCTTCCCGAGCGGGCGGGGGAAGGGGATGGAGCCGATTTGCCTTGATTGCAGGAGAGTTCGATGAGCCAACGTTTCAAGAGCTATATCGCCGGCCAGTGGGTGGACGGCAGCGGCGACCACGCCGACGAGAACCCGTCCGACCTGGCCTCTCCGGTCGGCGAGTACGGCATGCTCGACGCCGCGCTCACCGGGCAGGCGGTCGAGGCCGCCGCCGCGGCGCTGCCGAAGTGGGCGCTGAGCAATCCGCAGCAGCGTGCCGACATCCTCGACTTCGTCGGCAGCGAGATCCTGGCGCGGAAGGAGGAGCTGGGCCGCCTGCTGGCGCTGGAAGAAGGCAAGACCCTGCCGGAGAGCATCGGCGAGGCCGCGCGCGCCGGGCAGATCTTCAAGTTCTTCGCCGGCGAGGCGCTGCGCATCCCCGGCGAGAAGCTGGCGTCCACCCGCCCCGGCGTGGACGTGGAGATCACCCGCGAGCCGGTGGGCGTGGTCGGCATCATCGCGCCGTGGAACTTCCCGCTGGCGATCCCGGCCTGGAAGATCGCGCCGGCGCTTGCCTACGGCAACACCGTGGTGTTCAAGCCGGCCGAGATCGTGCCGGCCTGCGCCTGGGCGATCGCCGAGATCCTCAGCCGCGCCGGTTTGCCGGAAGGCGTGTTCAACATGGTCATCGGCGCCGGCCGCACGGTCGGCCAGGCGCTGGTCGAGCATCCCAAGCTGGACGCGCTGACCTTCACCGGCTCGGTGCCCACCGGCAACGCGCTGCTCAAGCAGGCCGCCGCGCGCGGGCTGAAGATCCAGCTCGAGATGGGCGGCAAGAACCCGTTGGTGGTGCTGGCCGACGCCGACCTGGACAAGGCGGTGGAATGCGCGGTCAACGGCGCCTACTTCTCCACCGGCCAGCGCTGCACCGCCTCGAGCCGGCTGATCGTGGAAGGCGCGGTCTACGACGAGTTCGTCGCGCGCACCCGGGCGCGGTTGGCCAAGGTCAAGGTCGGCGATCCGCTGCAGGCCGGCATCGACATCGGCCCGGTCGCCAGCGGCGCGCAGCTCGACACCGACCTGCGTTACATCCGCGCCGGCCACGAGGACGGCGGCGAGCTGCTGTTCGGCGGCGAGCGCGTGGAATGGAAGACCCAGGGCCACTTCCTGGCGCCGACGCTGTTCGCGGCCAAGCCGGGCGACCGCATCGCGCGCGAGGAAATCTTCGGGCCGGTGGCGGCGCTGCTGCGCGCGGACGATTACGATCATGCGCTGGCGCTGGCCAACGACACCGAGTTCGGCCTGTGCGCCGGCATCTGCACCACCTCGCTCAAGCACGCCACGCACTTCAAGCGGCACGCGCAGGTGGGTATGGTCATGGTCAACCTGCCGACCGCCGGCGTGGACCCGCACGTGCCGTTCGGCGGGCGCAAGGCGTCCAGCTACGGTCCGCGCGAGCAGGGACGCTACGCGGTGGAGTTCTACACCACGGTGAAGACCGCCTACACGGCGGCCTGATCCGCCCGCCGGCGAACGGAAGGGGTTCGCCGGCAGCCTCGCGCGACGCGCTGGAGGGCGCGCCGCGCGACCGGGCCAACTAAAACGAGGGAGGGAGCATGAAGAACCGTTTCGTTCTGGGTGCGGTACTGGCGCTGGCCGTGTTGGCCGGTGGTTGTTCGCGCGGCGGCGACTCGGCTGCGCACGAGGGCCGGATCACCGTCGGTTTCAGCCAGGTCGGCGCCGAGAGCGAGTGGCGCACCGCCAACACCGCCTCGGTGAAGCAGGCGCTGGCCGAGCCGGAGTTCCGCCTGAAGTTCTCCGACGCGCAGCAGAAGCAGGAGAACCAGATCAAGGCGCTGCGCTCGTTCATCGCCCAGCGCGTGGACGTGATCGCGTTCTCGCCGGTGGTCGAGTCCGGCTGGGAAACCGTGCTGCGCGAGGCCAAGGCCGCCAACATCCCGGTGGTGCTGACCGACCGCGCGGTGAAGGTTTCCGACGATTCGCTGTACGCCACCTTCATCGGCTCGGACTTCGTCGAGGAAGGCCGCCGCGCCGCGCGCTGGCTGGTCGACGACAGCAAGGACAAGCCCGGCCCGATCCGCATCGTGGAACTGCAGGGCACGGTCGGCTCGGCGCCGGCCAACGACCGCATGAAGGGCTTCCACGAGGTCGTCGACCAGGACAAGCGCTTCCAGGTGGTGCGCTCGCAAAGCGGCGATTTCACCCGTGCCAAGGGCAAGGAGGTGATGGAGGCGTTCCTCAAGGCCGAGGGCAACAAGATCGACGTGCTGTTCGCGCACAACGACGACATGGCGATCGGCGCGATCCAGGCGATCGAGGAAGCCGGGCTCAAGCCGGGCCAGGACATCCGCATCGTCTCCATCGACGGCGTGCACGGCGCGTTCGAGGCGATGAAGGCCGGCAAGCTCAATGCCACGGTGGAGTGCAACCCGCTGTTCGGCCCGCAGCTGGCGCAGCTGATCCGCGACGTGAAGGCCGGCAAGCCGGTGCCGAAGCGGGTGGTGGTCGAGGAGGGCGTGTTCACCCAGGACCAGGCCGCGGCCGAGTTGCCCAAGCGCAAGTACTGAGATGAGCGCCATCGCACTCCAGGCCAGCGGCCTCGGCAAGCGCTTCGGCGCCACCGTGGCGCTGGAGGACGTGGGCCTGTGCCTGCGCGCCGGCGAGATCCACGCGCTGATGGGGCAGAACGGCGCGGGCAAGTCCACGCTGATCAAGCTGCTGACCGGCGTGGTCGCGCCCGACGCCGGGCGCATCGAGCTGGACGGCCGCGCGATCGCGCCGCGGACGCCGCTGCAGGCGCAGCACGCCGGGATCAGCACGGTCTACCAGGAGGTGAACCTGTGCCCGAACCTGTCGGTGGCCGAGAACATCTACGCAGGCCGCTACCCGCGCCGGCGCTGGACCGGCGCGATCGACTGGAAGCAGGTGCGCGAGGGCGCGCGCGCGTTGCTGGGCGAACTCAACCTGGACATCGACGTCGAGCTGCCGCTGGCGCACTACCCGGTGGCGGTGCAGCAGATGGTGGCGATCGCGCGCGCGCTGGGCGTGTCGGCGCGGGTACTGGTCCTCGACGAGCCCACGTCCAGCCTCGACGAGGGCGAGGTGCGCGAACTGTTCCGGGTGATGGGGCGGCTGCGCGAGCGCGGCATGGCGATCCTGTTCGTCACCCACTTCCTCGACCAGGTCTACGCGGTATCCGATCGCATCACGGTGCTGCGCAACGGCCGCCTGGTCGGCGAGTACCTGCCGGCCGATCTGCCGCAGCCGGCGCTGGTGGCGGCGATGGTCGGGCGCGAGGTCGCGCTGGCGCAAGGGCGCGATGATGCGGCGCCGGTGGCGGGGGATGCGCCGGCGGTGGTGGAGGCCGAGGGCCTCGGCCGCCGCGGCAAGCTGCATCCGACCGACCTGAGCGTGCGCGCCGGCGAAGTGCTGGGCCTGGGCGGCCTGCTCGGCTCCGGGCGTACCGAACTGGCGCGGCTGCTGTTCGGGCTGGATCGTGCCGAGCACGGCGAGTTGCGCGTGCGCGGCCGCGGCGAGCGTTTCCGCCACCCCGGCGACGCGGTGGCGCGCGGGTTGGCGCTATGCCCGGAGGAGCGCAAGACCGAGGGCATCGTCGCCGAGCTGTCGGTGCGCGAGAACATCGTGTTGGCGCTGCAGGCGCGCATGGGCTGGCGGCGTTCGCTCTCGCGCGGCAAGCAGGACGAGCTGGCCGCGCGCTTCGTGGAGGCGCTGGGCATCAAGACCGCCGGCATCGAGACGCCGGTCGGTGCGCTGTCGGGCGGCAACCAGCAGAAGGTGGTGCTGGCGCGCTGGCTGGCCACCGAGCCGACGCTGTTGATCCTGGACGAGCCGACGCGTGGCATCGACATCGCGGCCAAGCAGGACATCATGGGCGAGGTGGTGCGGCGCGCGCGACGCGGGATGGCGGTGTTGTTCATTTCCGCGGAGATCGACGAGTTGACGCGGCTGTGCGACCGGATCGCGGTGATGCGGGAGCGGCACAAGGTGGGGGAGTTGCCGGGTGGGTGCGATGGGCAGCAGGTGCTCGAAATGATTGCGGGGCATTGAGGTGAGGGGACTGGCATCTCGCGCCATCTCTCTACCATCGTCTCCGCACGGGCGGGGAGCTGGCGATTTTTTCCTTCTCCCCTCGGGAGAAGGTGCCCCGAAAGGGCGGATGAGGGTACGGGCGCAGCCTGATGATCTTTACTCTCGTCGTTCCCGCGAAGGCGGTAACCCAGTGTCTTTGATACTGCCTGATCGTTCTCTGCCATCTTTCTACCGTCATCCCCGCGAAGGCGGGGATCCAGGGACGTTGCCTTTGGGGCCTTTGGTGATAAAAGCCAAAGCTTTCGCCCTTGGCGAGTCACTTTTCTTTGCTTGTGCAAAGAAAAGTAACCAAAAGAAAGCACACCCCGCCTGCGCGCCCGCAGCTTTGCTGCGGGTCCGCGGAGTCAATGGGATTTTCGGACGCGACATCCTGTCGCGGCCGAAAACGGCGCACATCCTTGTGCGCCGCCCTTCGGGTTTTTCCCATTGTCTCCGCCGCTTCGGAGGGGCCCCGATAAGTCAAAGGCGAAAAGCAAAATCAACAGCAACAGCAACAGCAACAGCATGGTCATGCGCTTCGATGGGTGCCGGGGCGTGGTGAGGTGATGAACGAGATGACGTCTTCTTCCCCGTCCACCTCGACGCCGCGCTGGCGGCAGGGATTGCAGCGCTGCGTGGCGCAGCCGCTGTTCTGGCCGTTGCTGACGCTGGCGCTGTTGCTGGCCGGCAATGGCCTGTTCAATCCCGGTTTCCTGGCGCTGGAATGGCGCGACGGGCACCTGTACGGCAATCTCGTGGACATCGGCAATCGTGCTGCGCCGCTGGTGCTGGTGTCGTTGGGCATGACGCTGGTGATCGCGGTGCGCGGGCTGGACATCTCGGTCGGTGCGGTGCTGGCGATCGCGGCGACCGTGGCGGCCTGGACCATCGCGCGGCTGCAAGGAAGCGGGGACGGCCAAGGGCTGGTGCCGCTGGCTGCGGCGATCGGCGCGGCCTTGGCGGTGGCGGCGCTGTGCGGGCTGTGGAACGGCTTGCTGGTGGTCAAGGCCGGCATGCAGCCGATCATCGCCACGCTGATCCTGATGGTGGCCGGGCGCGGCATCGCGCAGCTCATCAGCGATGGCCAGATCCTGACCGTCTACTACGCGCCCTATGCGTTCCTCGGCAATGGCTTCCTGTTCGGCCTGCCGTTCTCGCTGTTCGTGGTGGCGGGCGTGTTCGTGGCGCTGCAACTGCTGCTCGGGCGCAGTGCGCTGGGCCTGTTCGTGCGCGCGATCGGGCACAACCCGCTGGCCGCGCACGTGGCCGGCGTGCGGGCGCGGGCGATCACGCTGGCGCTGTACGTGTTCTGCGGCTTCAGCGCGGGCCTGGCGGGGCTGCTGGTCAGCTCCAACGTCAAGAGCGCCGATGCCAACAATGCCGGGCAATTGCTGGAACTGGACGCGATCCTGGCGGTCAGCCTGGGCGGCACGCTGCTCGGCGGCGGCCGCTTCAGCCTGGCCGGCAGCCTGGTAGGTGCGCTGATCATCCAGACGCTGACCTCGACGATCTACGCGATCGGGGTGCCGCCGCAGGTCAACCTGGTGGTCAAGGCGGTGCTGGTGTTCGCGGTGATGCTGCTGCAGTCGGCCGAGTTCCGCAGGCGCGTGCGCGGCTGGGCGGTGCGGCCGGCGAAGGAGGAAGGACGATGAGCGCGATCCCGATGATGGCCGCGCCGGGCGGGCTGGTGCGCTTGTGGCGCGATCCGCGCTACCTGTCGCTGGCGGTGACGGTCGCCCTGTTCGTGGCGATGTCGGCCACCGGCGGGGTGCTGTACGACGGCTTCCTGTCGCCGCAGGTGTTCCTGAACCTGCTGATCGACAACGCGTTCCTGCTGATCGTCGCGGTCGGCATGACCTTCGTGATCCTCACCGGCGGCATCGACCTGTCGGTGGGCGCGGTGATCGCCTTCACCACGGTGCTGTCCGCGACGCTGGTGCAGGACCACGGCTGGCATCCGCTGGCGGCGATCCCGCTGGTGCTGGCGCTGGGCACCGGCTTCGGCGCGCTGATGGGCACGCTGATCCAACGCTACCGGCTGCAGCCGTTCGTGGTCACGCTGGCGGGCATGTTCCTGGCGCGCGGCGCGGCGACGCTGATCAGCGTCGACTCGATCAACATCGACCATCCCTTCTACGTCGCGGTCGCCGGCCTGCGCTTGCCGGTGGGCTTCGGCGCGTCGCTGTCGGTCGGGGCGGTGGTGGCCCTGGCCGTGGTGGCGGGCGGGGCGCTGCTGGCCGGGATGACCCGGTTCGGGCGCACCGTGTACGCCATCGGCGGCAACGAGCAATCGGCGCTGCTGATGGGCCTGCCGGTCGCCTCCACCCAGGTGCGGGTGTATGCGCTGAGCGGCTTCTGCGCGGCGCTGGCCGGCGTGGTCTACACCTTCTACATGCTCAGCGGCTACAGCCTGCACGCGCTCGGGCTGGAGCTGGACGCGATCGCCGCGGTGGTGATCGGCGGCACGCTGCTGGCGGGCGGCAGCGGCTACGTGCTCGGCACGCTGTTCGGCGTGCTGATCCTGGGGCTGATCCAGACCCTGATCGTGTTCGACGGCACGCTCAGTTCGTGGTGGACGCGCATCGCCATCGGCGTGCTGCTGCTGGTGTTCTGCCTGCTGCAGCGCCTGTTCGCCAGCCGGCAGCGCAAGCAGGGAGGTGCGCCATGAGCGCGATGTCCTTCCGGTGCGGGGCATGGCTGGCCGCGGCGCTGCTGGGCATGGCGGCGCCGGCCTTCGCCGCCGACGTGCTGGGTACGGTCGAGAGCCCGGACGGGCAACTGCGCGTGGAAATGTCGCGCGACGCCGACGGCCGGCCGAACTACCGCCTGCTGCGGCAGGGCCGCGAAGTGATCGCGCCTTCGCCGCTGGGATTGGTGGGCGAGGGGGCCGACCTGTCGCGCGGGCTGGCGTTCGCCGGGGCCGATGCGCCGGAAGCGCTCAGCGACGACTACGAGTTGCTGTCCGGCAAGCGCCGCCACAACCACTACCGCGGCAACCGTCGCGTGTTCCACTGGCGCACGGCCGATGGCGCTCGCCTGGACGTGGTCTGGCAGGTCTCCAACGATGGCGCGGCCTTCCGCTACGGCATCCCGGAGGCGGTACCGGGACTGCGCACGCTGCGCCGCGATGCGGCGGCGTTCCGCCTGCCGCGGCAGGCGCATGGCTGGCTGCAGCCGATGTCGGTGGCGCAGACCGGTTTCGCCAGGACCAATCCTTCGTACGAGGAGTACTACCTGCAGGACGTACCGGTCGGCACGCCGTCGCCGCTGAGCGTGGGCTGGGTGTTCCCGGCGCTGTTCCGCGCCGGCGACGACTGGGTGCTGCTGAGCGAGGGCACGCTGCGTCGCGGCGATGCCGGCAGCCGCCTGCTCGACGGCGACGTGCCGGGCGAGTACCGCATCGGTTTTCCCGACCCGCGCGAGGTGGTCCCGGGCGGCGCGTCCGATCCGTGGATCGAGGCCTACCCATGGCGTTCGCCGTGGCGGATCATCGCCGTCGGCAGCCTGGCGGGCATCGCCGATTCCACGCTCGGCACCGACCTGGCCGATCCGCCCGATCCCGCGCTGCCGTCGGCGCCGCGTCCGGGCAAGGCGTCGTGGAGCTGGCCGTTGCTGGGCGATGCGTCCACCGTCTACGACGTGCAGAAGCGCTTCATCGACTACGCTGCTTCGATGGGCTGGGGCTACACCCTGATCGATGCGCTGTGGGACACCCAGATCGGCATGCCGCGCCTGCGCGAGCTGGTGGATTACGCGCGCGGCAAGGGCGTGGCGATCCTGGTCTGGTACAACTCCGCCGGCGCGTGGAACGAGGCGCCGCAGACGCCGCGCAGCCTGCTGCTGGACCACGACAGCCGCATCCGCCAGTTCGAGCAGCTCAAGGCGGCCGGCGTGGCCGGGTTGAAGATCGACTTCTTCGGCGGCGACGGTTCCTCGATGATCGCCTACTACCTGGACATCCTGCGCGACGCGGCGCCCTACGGCTTCCAGATCAACTTCCACGGCGCCACGCTGCCGCGCGGCTGGCAGCGCACCTGGCCGAACCTGATGACGATGGAGTCGGTGCGCGGGCTGGAGTTCGCCACCTTCGAGCAGGCCAACGCCGACCAGGTGCCGGCGCACGCGGCGACGCTGCCGTTCGCGCGCAACGTGTTCGACCCGATGGACTTCACGCCGATGGCGCTGGTCAAGCTCAACGACCGCGTGCAGCGCCGCACCACCGCGCCGTTCGAGCTGGCCGAGTCGGTGCTGTTCGTCTCCGGCGTCCAGCACTACGCCGAAACGCCCGAGGGCATGGCGCAGGCGCCGGAGTACGTGCGTGCATTCCTTAAGGCGTTGCCGGCGGCGTGGGACGACAGCCGTTTCATCGGCGGCTGGCCGGGCCGCTACGCGGTGTTCGCGCGCCAGGGCGGCGGCCGCTGGTTCGTGGCCGGCATCAACGCCGACGCCGCGCCGCGCAAGCTCTCGCTGGACCTCGGCGCGCTCGGCGGCAAGCCGGTGCGCGGAACGCTGATCGCCGACGGCGACGATGCCCTCGGGTTCTCCAGCCGCCGGATCGCGCTCGATCCGGGCAAGCCGCTGGATCTGACATTGCCGGCGCGGGGAGGGTTCGTTCTGCAGTTGGACTGAACGACGGCCGCGCGCCGCGATGGCGGCCGCGCGGCGTTCCCGGAATCCGCGTGCGCTTGTAGAGGAGGGCACATGCAACAGACGCAAAAACTGTCCGTGATCGAGAAACTCGGTTACGGCGCCGGCGACATGGCGGTCAATGTCGTGATCTCGTCGATGATGCTGATCATCACGTTCTTCTATACCGACGTGTTCGGCCTCAAGCCGCAGGACGTGGCGCTGCTGTTCATCGTGGTGCGGCTGATCGACGCCTTCGCCGACCCGGCCATGGGCATGTTCACCGATCGCCACACCACGCGCTGGGGCCGCTATCGTCCGTACTTCCTGGTGATGGCGGTGCCGTTCGGCATCTCGGTGTTCCTGACCTTCACCACGCCGGACCTGTCCTACAACCTCAAGCTGGTGTGGGCCTACGCCACCTACCTGCTGGTGATGCTGGTGTTCACCGCGGTCACCATCCCGTACATCTCGCTGATCGGGGTGCTCACCGCCGATCCGCAGGAACGGCTGTCGGCGAACGGCTACCGGCTGTTCTTCGCCAAGGTCGCCGCGTTCCTGGTCACCATCGTGGTGCCGCAGCTGGCGGTGGCATGGGGCGGCGGGCATCTCGCCGACGGCTACAAGTGGGCGATGGGCCTGATGGGGCTGCTGGCCACGCTGCTGTTCCTGTTCTGCTTCTTCTCCACCACCGAGCGCATCCAGCACCAGGTCGAGCGCAAGCCGCTGCGCGAGCAGCTGGGCCTGCTGCTGCGCAACGACCAATGGCTGATCCTGGGCGCGGTCTGCATCGTCGGCACCATCGGCTACGTGATCCGCGGGTCGGTGGCCGCCTACTACGCCAAGTACTACCTCGGCGGCGACGCGAAGCTGATGTCCGCGTTCATGGCCACCGGCGTGGTCGCGGCGATCCTGGCGATGGTGGTATCGACCTGGATCACCAAGGTCTATTGCAAGGTCAAGCTGTTCCGCTACAGCCAACTGGTCGTGGGCGCGCTGAGCGTGGCGATGTACCTGCTGGTCAAGCCGGGCGACATCGCGCTGGCGTTCGTCCTGTACTTCCTGGTCAGCCTGGTGGTGGACCTGCACGCGCCGGTGTTCTGGTCGGCGATCGCCGAGGCGGTGGACTACGGCCATGCGCGCAGCGGCAAGCGCGTGGCGGGGCTGGCGTTCGGCGGCATCTCGTTCTGCCAGAAGGCCGGCATGGGCGTGGCCGGGGCGATCGTCGGCTGGCTGCTGGCCGGTTTCCACTACGTGCCGGACCAGCCGCAGAGCGCGTTCACCCTCAACGGCATCGCGCTGATGCTCACCATCATCCCCGGCGCGTTCCACGTGCTGATGGGCGGGCTGATGTTCCTGTACCGCATCACCGACGACTACTACCGCACGCTCAAGGAGCAGATCGTCGAGGAGGCCCCCGGCGACGCCGGCCCCGCGCAAGACGCTTTCAACGCACGTACCACCACGGAATGCCCGACATGACGTTTTCGTTTTCCAACCCCTTCATCCTCCACCGCGCCGATCCGTTCGTACTGCGCCACGATGGCCACTATCACTTCACCGCCTCGGTGCCGGAGTACGACCGCATCGTGCTGCGCCGCGCGCCGACGCTGGCCGGGCTGAAGGACGCCGAGGAGAAGACCCTGTGGCGCGCGCCGGCCAGCGGCCCGGCCAGTTCGCTGATCTGGGCGCCGGAAATCCATCGCTTCGACGATGCCTGGTACGTCTACTTCGCCGCGGCGCCCTCGCGCGAGATCAAGGACGGCCTGTTCCAGCACCGCATGTACGCGCTGCGCAATCCCTCGGCCGACCCGATGCAGGGCGATTGGGAATTCGCCGGCCGCATCGACAGCGGCATCGACGCGTTCTGCCTGGACGCGACCTCGTTCGAGCACAAGGGCCAGCGCTACTACCTGTGGGCGCAGAAGCACCCGGACATCCCCGGCAACTCCAACCTCTACCTGGCGCCGCTGGCGACGCCGACCGCGCTGGGCGGGGCGCCGGTGCTGCTGACCAAGCCGGAATTCGACTGGGAGGTGCAGGGCTTCCTCGTGAACGAAGGCCCGGCCGTGCTGATCCGCAACGGCAAGGTGTTCGTCAGCTATTCCGCCAGCGCCACCGACGAGCGCTACGCGGTCGGCCTGCTGTGGGCGGATGCCGAGTCCGACCTGCTCGATCCGGCCAGCTGGCGCAAGTCGCCGGTGCCGGTGTTCGCGACCGACGCCGAGCGCGAGGTGTTCGGTCCCGGCCACAACAGCTTCACCACCACCGAGGACGGCGCCACCGACCTGGTGGTCTACCACGCCCGCAACTACCGCGAGATCGAGGGCGATCCGCTGTGGAACCCGGACCGGCAGACGTGCATCCAGCCGCTGCAGTGGGATGCGCAGGGCATGCCGGTGTTCGGTCGGCCGCTGCGCGAGGTGGCGTTGTGAGAACCCGCTCGCGATCCTGCTGTGCTCGCGATGTGGCCCGGGTGCGGTGCCAGGAATGCTCACGTATCGCTCATGCGCTGCGCTTCCTCCGCTCCGCCACGGGCCACCTGGCTTCGCTCGCGACGGGGCGTGAACAGGTTCCGCGGCCGGCGCGACTGGCGCGCCGAGCCCTGCTGGCGTTGGCGGTATCGCTGGCCGTGCCCGCGTTCGCGCAGCAGGCGCCCGCCGACAACAGCGACATGATGGCCGCGCCGCCGGTCGCCAAGCCGCACAAGGGGTATTCGGCCGACGTGCTCGCGCACGATCCGGTGATGATCCGCCAGGGCAAGACCTGGTACCTGTTCATCACCGGCCCCGGCATCAGCGTCTACAGCTCGAAGAACCTGAAGACCTGGAAGGCCGAGGCGCCGGTGTTCGCGAAGATCCCCGGGTGGGCCTACGGCATCGTGCCGGACTTCAACGGCCATATCTGGGCGCCCGACATCTCCTTCCACGACGGCGTCTACACGCTGTACTACTCGATCTCCAGCGGCGGCAAGAACACCTCGGCGATCGGCGTGGCGACCAACACCACGCTCGACCCCAAGGATCCGGCGTTCAAGTGGGTCGACCACGGCATCGTGGTGCGTTCGCAGCCCTACCGCGATGCCTGGAACGCGATCGATCCCAACCTGGTCGAAGGGGACGACGGCACCCCGTGGCTGGCCTTCGGCTCGTTCTGGGGCGGCTTGAAGCTGGCGAAGCTGGCGCCCGACCGGCTGCACCTGGCCGAGCCGCAGGAATGGCACACGCTGGCGCGGCGCGAACGGCCCTGGCAGGCCGACGATGCCGAGCCCGAGCCCGGCGCGATCGAGGCGCCGTTCGTGTTCAAGCACGATGGCTGGTACTACCTGTTCGCCTCGTGGGACCACTGCTGCCGCGGCCTGAAGAGCGACTACCGGATCATGGTCGGCCGTTCGCGCGACGTGCGCGGCCCGTACCTCGACCGCGACGGCAAGCGCATGGACCATGGCGGCGGCACCGAAGTGCTGCATGGCAGCCCGCGCTGGGCCGGGCCGGGGCATAACAGCGCCTACCGCTTCGACGGCAAGGACTACCTCGTGTTCCATGCCTACGACGCCCGCGACAACGGCCTGCCCAAGCTGCACGTGCTGCCGATGCGCTGGGACGCCGACGGCTGGCCGGTAGTGGACCCGCGCGCACTGGACAAGTAGGCGCGGCAGCGCACCCGCGGGAACGGCTTCAGCCGCGATCGGCTTTACCGGTAAAGCCCATCGCGCTGAAGCCGCTCCCGCAAAGAGACCGGGTCAGGCCCTGGCCGTCACCTTCGCGCCCCATAACGCATAGAACAGCACGTACAGCTCGCAGGCCGCGGTCAGCAGGAAGGCGTTCTGCAGGCCGTAGGTGTCGGCGAGCCAGCCTTGCACCGCCACCAGCGCACCGCCGGCGATGGCCATGACCAGCAGCCCGGCGCCTTCCTCGGTGAGCGGGCCCAGCCCCCGGATGCCGAGCGCGAACACGGTGGGGAACATGATCGAGTGGAACAGCCCCACCGCGATCAATGCCCACATCGCAACCGCGCCGGTGCTGAACACCGTCACCAGCATCGTGACGAAGGCGCCGACCGCGAACAGCGCCAGCACCGTCTCGGCCGGGATCCTGCGCATCAACGCGCTGCCGGCGAAGCGGCCCACCATCATCCCGCCCCACAGCAGGAACAGGTAGTGCGACGCCTGCTGGTGGCTGAGATTGCCGATGTGCGGTTGCGAGACGAAATTGATGAAGAGGTTGGAGACGCCGATCTCGGCGATGAGATAGATGAAGATCGCCGGGATGCCGAGCACCAGGTTGCGGTGCCGCCACAACGAATGCCGGGCGCGCTCCTCGCGGGTGACGCGCTGGGTCGCCTGGCCGAGCGCCGGCAGGCGGAAGCGCGCGATCACGATCGCCAGCGCGATCAGCACCGCGGCGACGATCAGGTAGGGCAGCTGCACCGACTGCGCATCGGCCAGGCGCTCGGCCGGCGTCAGCGTCGCCTCGCCGACCTGGGTGCCGGATGCCGAGCGGCCGAGGATCAGGTAACCGCCGAACAGCGGCGCCAGCGTGGTGCCCGCGGAATTGAACGCCTGCACCAGGTTGAGCCGCGAGGAGGCGGTCTCGGGCGTGCCGATCACCGCGACGTAGGGATTGGCGGCGACCTGCAGCAAGGTGATGCCGCTGGCGATGACGAACAGCGACACGAGGGTGATGGCGTAGGACGGCAGGCGCGCGGCCGGGATCATGCCGAGCGCGCCCAGCGCCATGATGCCCAGTCCGACCACCAGCGCACGCTGGTAGCCGATCCGCTCGATCAGCTTGGCGGCCGGCAGCGAGGCGAAGAAGTAGGCGATGAACCAGACCGATTCGATCAGCGTGGCCTGCAGGTAGGACAGCTCGAACACGCTGCGCAGGTGCGGCAACAGGGTGTTGTTGATGACGGTGACGAAGCCCCACATGAAGAACAGCGAGGCCAGCAGCATCAGCGCGGGGCGATAGGTGGAGGCGTGCATTGCAGGGCCGGCCTGGGCGGTGGCTGTGGTGGTTGCGGTCGGTCCTGCCATCGATGCGGTCTCCGGTGCACGCCCGGGCGTGCGTGCGGCCGCGATGGGGGCGTGGCGAGTGCGGCCGCGTGCGTCTTCGCCAGGCGCTTGCCGGAAATCCGGCGCAGGCCAGCGTAGGAGAAGGGGTGCGGTGCGACCAATGACTTAACGCGATCGCGCTATGCCACTATTGCAATGCTGCATTGCAGTTAGGTGGAGCGCTGTCGAAAGGGTTTTCCTGCGGGAGGAATTTCGGCCCCGGCAGGCTGCGCGGGTTGCGCGATGAGCCCGAGGTTCCCTTCTCCCGTTCACGGGAGAAGGTGCCCGGAGGGCGGACGAGGGTGCTTTTCTGATGCGACTGCTGTAAAGCACTTCTTTGCCCATGTACGTGCGCAGCGACAACGGCGCCGCACGGCGGCCCCAGCGATCGCCAACGAATCGCAAGCGGTCGCTGGGCCCAACCGCTCCGGAACGACGATATCGGCGCCGCGTGGCCGGGATCCTCAGGGAATCGCGAACGACGCCGGGATGCCGGTGTGCTCCTGGTCGGTGTTCACCAGGTTGGCGTGGTAGTCGCGGGCCAGCTGGTGCAGGCGCGCGCGTCCGGTGGCGACGTCGGCGCCGTCGCCGCCGGGCTTGTCGTCGTTGACGCTGAGCAGGAAGCGGCGGCCGGTCCAACTCTGCACCAGCGAGCGGGGGATCGCGCCGCTGTCCAGGCGGCCGGCCTGGACGTCGTAGGCGACGTTCCAGCCGGCATTGCCGCCGTAGTAGCCGGCGGTGGGATCGGTCGTGGTGTCCTTGACGATCAGCATCGGGAACGCCAGCCGCGCCTTGCCGGACGCCAGCGCCGCGGCATAGTCGCGCGGGCCGCTGTCGGAGACCGTGCCGGGCACGATCAGGAACATCACCTTGCCGCGCAGTTCGCCCAGCGTCGGCCAGGGCTTGTTCGCCAGCGCCTCGGCCGGCGTCGCGTAGCGGCTGCCGCAGGCGCTGTCGCGACACATCAGCTTGAGCGGGGTGAAGATGTCCGATTCCGGGATGCGCGCGCGCAGTCCGTTCTCGGACAGGTTGGCGATCATCTCGTCCAGGTCGGCAGGCTGCGTATTGGTGCCGAAGCCGTTCTTCATCTCCAGCTTGACCAGGACCAGCGGATGCCCCGGCGTGTTGCGGTGGTAGCTGGCGATGGTGTCCAGGCACGAGCGCAGGTCCTGGTTGCGGTCGTTGCCGGGCTGTCCGCCCTTGGGGCAGTTGTTGATGTTGGCCAACGGATTGCTGTGCGAGACGCGCCAGCTGCCGAGATTGGTCCAGGCGTCGACCTCGATCATCTGCACGTCGCGCAGCGCATCGCTCAGGTACTCGTAGACGTCCTTCTTGTCGTAGGTGTTGTGCGAGCCGGCCAACTGCACGCGGTCGAGCGGATAGCGGTCGAGATCGGAGGTCTCGGCGCGGGTCTGGGCTTGCGCGGCGCCGGCCAGGCAGGCGGGCAGGACGGCGGCGAGGACGAGGGACAGGCACTTCGACGTGGGCATCGCATTGCTCTCCGGTTCGGGGGAAGGAAGGGGGCGCCGGCAGTGGGGCCGGCGGCGGCGTTCAGGGGGCGGATACCACGAAATCGGGATCGACCAGCCGGGCCAGCCGCTGCGCGAAGCGATCCAGCGGGCAGTCGTACCGTGCGTTGGCGATGCTGCAGCCGGGCACGAACACGGCGGCTTCCAGCGGCGGCGCCTGCAGCGTCAGCGGCAGGTTGCCGCGCAGCTGCGCCAGGCTCTGCGCGGTGTAGCGCACGCGCAGCACGCGTTCTCCGTCGGCCAGGCGCCAGCGTTCGAACACCAGCGCGCCACCCGGCGGGGTCTGGTCGGGCAGGTAGCCCGGCACCTGCCAATGCAGGTCGAGCAGCCCCGCCAGCAACGCGAGCGTGCCGTCGTGGCCGGAGACCACCGTCAACGCGGCGCCGTTGCCGATGGGGGCGTACGGCCAAGCCAATCCGCTGTCCTGCAGCAGCGTCGCGCCCAGCCGCGCCGCGAGCTGCGAACTGGCCATCCGCGCGATGTCCGGCGCGCGCAGGCGCAGGCCGAACTCGGCCTGGTGCGGCAGCGAGGCCTCGGCCACGCTGGCATCGTCCAGGCCTTGCCAGCCGAGCGACGCGAAGTCTGCGCCATCGGCCCAGGCCATCAGCAGGCTTTCGCTGAGGCCGGAGGCGGTCGCGGCGGGACCGGCGATCTCGGGCAAGCCCTTGCCGTACTCCGGAAGGGCGGCCGGCGCGGTATCGATGCGCTGCTTGCCGGCACCGGCGCCGGCCGGGCACGGCACGCGCTCGCATTGGAGCAGCAGCGCCTGCAAGCGGTCGACCATAGGCTGCTGGGCGCGGTTCCAGGCCTCGGCATCGCCGCCGATCCGCCCGGCCAGCGCGGCGCGCATCAGTGCGCGCGCGGCCGGCGTGCGCAGCGCGGGCGGGCCGTCGAACATCGGGTCCGATGCGCCGCCGGCGACGTGGTGGACCGGATTCGGGCAGCCCGGCGTGAGCGTCTGCGCGATGGCCTCGGCGGAGGCGATGGTGCGCTGGGTGCGGTTGGCCCAGTAGTAGACGCGCTCGCAGTCGTCGCCCCGCAGCAGGCCGAGCTGCCGGTAGCGGACGCGATGGTAGGCGCCGAACCGGCGTTCCAGTTCGGCGCCGTGCGCGGTCAGTTCGCCGGCAGGCACGCCGAAGCGCGGCCAGGGCCGCGCCGAGAACGACTCCAGCCGTTCCGGGCTGGACATCGCGGCGCGCACGCCGTGGCGCTTGAGTACGACGACTTTCTCCAGGGTGTCCTGCGCGGCGGCGCAGGCGAGCGTGGGGAACAGCAGTGCCAAAGCCAACAGCGGGGCGGCCAGGCGCGTGGTGATGCTTTTCATGGGGAACCGGTAGCGGAGGCGGAACGGGCGCCAGGCCGGGCCACCATCGCGGCGATGGCGGCCCGGCGAGGCGGCAGGGAACTCAGAAGCGCGCGCGCAGGCCCACCGACCAGGTGCGGCCGTAGTCGGTATAGCCGCCGAACAGGCCATCGCCGACGTACTGGCGCTGCACCTCGCCGGTCAGGTTGATCGCGTTGACGAACACCGACAGGTACGGGTTGACGGTGTACGACAGGTTCGCGTCCAGGCTGCCGAACTCGTCGGTGTTGAGCGTGGCCACGTTGGCGGTGCCGACCGCGTTGAGGATCTTGTCGCTCCAGCTGTAGCTCAGCCGCGCGGCCACCGGGCCCTTCTCGTAGAACAGCACCGCGTTGTAGGTGTTCTTGGCGACGCCTTCCAGCTTGTCCTCGAAGGTGTCGTCGCCGTCGCGGTACTGCGCCTTGCTGTCGGTCCAGGTGTAGTTGAGCTGCATGCCGAGCCCGTCGAGCGGCGCCGGCAGGCCGGAGAACACCTGCTGGTAGGCCACTTCGGCGCCCTTGACGCTGGCATGGCCGCCGTTGGTCT
Organism: Pseudomonas sp. Hp2; assembly: GCF_006386585.1. Classification (NCBI taxonomy): domain Bacteria; kingdom Pseudomonadati; phylum Pseudomonadota; class Gammaproteobacteria; order Pseudomonadales; family Pseudomonadaceae; genus Pseudomonas; species Pseudomonas sp. Hp2. Next base: position 268,611 of record NZ_VAHJ01000003.1, on the reverse strand, counting down.
TCGAGGACAGGCGATAGACCTGGCCCTGGTAGGTAAGGTTGGAGATCTCGGTCTGGATGAAGCGCGAGATGTCCTTGTAGAACACGCCGGCGGTGAGCGCGGTGGTCTTGTCGACGTACCACTCCCAGGTGAGGTCGTACTGCCAGGCCTCGAACGGCCTCAGCGCGGGGTTGCCGCCGCTGGCGGTGAGGATCTCGCCGCTGGAATTGAAAGTGAGCTTGGAGGAGAGGTCGGTCAGGTCCGGGCGGGTCATCACCTTGGCCGCCGAGGTGCGCAGCACCATGTCCTCGCGCACGTCCCAGGCCGCATTGAACGACGGCAGCGCCTCGGTGTAGGTGCGCTCGAAGTGCACAGGCGAAGCCTTGCCGTCGAGGTCGGCGTAGCCGTCGGTGGCCTGCTCGGTGCGCACCAGGCGCACGCCGGCGTTGCCGCGCAGTTCGCGCCCGGCCAGTTCGTGGCCGAAGTCGGCCATCACGTAGGCCGAGGCGATCTTCTCCTTCACTTCGTAGGAGTTCTGCAGGTCGGCCGCGTTGGGCGTGTTGGCCAGCGCGGCCGGGGTCGGCCAGTCGCCCCAGAACTTCGATTCGACCGGCGCCAGCCATTCGCGCGGCAAGTCGCCGTTGGAGCCGGACAGCATGTCGCCCACCGGCAGCGCGGTGAAGTAGCTGGCATCGAAGACCTTGCCGCCGATGCTGTTGAGGATGAGGTCGGCGCGGTCGTAGTCGCGCGAACGCTGGCGGTACTTCACGCCGGCCTTGACGGTGCGCAGGAAGCCGCCGTCGAGCGCGCGGCTGGCGTCGAACTGCAATGCGTCCTCCTTGTCCTCGGCGTCGATGGTGCGCCATTCCAGGCGGCGCCCCGGCGTGGCGCCGGGCGAGGTCGGGTCGTAGCCGTTGGTGAAGGCCCAATCCGGCACGTTGTCGCCGTCGGCCTGCGGCATGTCGATGCGCATGCCGACGGTGTTGCCGGTGCGCAGGCGGGTGCGACGGATCGGATCGGCGTCGTAGCTGTGCGCCTGCGAGTGGAACGCCACGCCGGACAGCGTCCAGGCATCGCCGGACCAGGTGGTGCCGAAGCGCACGCTACGGTTGTCGTCGACGATGCCGGAGGTCTCGCGCGAGATCTGCACCTGGCCGTTGCTGTAGTCGAAGCCGGTCACGGCGTCGTGCGACACGGCGATGTTGCGCATGCGGCCCAGGTTGTCGGTGCCGACGCCGATGCTGTACTCGTCGTAGTTGACCTTCTGGCGGGCGTAGAACAGGTCCAGGTTCATTTCCAGCGCCTGGGTCGGGCGCCATTGCAGCGAGGCGGCCACGCCGGTGCGCTCGCGGTCTTCCAGCTCCAGCGTGGGGCGGATGCCGGTGGGCGCGTAGTGCGCCTGCCCGTTGGTGCCGGGCACGCCGTTCTCGTAGTAGTCCCAGCTCACTTCGTTGACGCGGTCCTGGCGCAGGCTGCGCTCGGCGTAGGCGCCGGAGACCAGCAGGCCGAAGGTGCCTTCGGCGTTGACCCAGTTGAACAGGCCGGACACGCGCGGATCGTGCGAGTCGGCCTTCTGCGCCTGGCTGGATTCGAGGGAGACGTTGGTCAGCGTCCTGCCGAGGTCGAGCGGGCGAAAGGTGCGCACGTTGACGATGCCGCCGATCGCGCCTTCGTCGAGGTCGGCGGTCGGGCTCTTGATCACGTCCAGGCCCGAGACCAGTTCCGCCGGCAGCGTGTCGTAGCGGAACTGGCGGCCGGTCTGGCCGGAGTTGCGCACGTTCTCGTTGACCGCCATGGTCTGCCCGTTGAGCGTGGTGACCTGGAAATTGGGGCCGAGGCCGCGCACGCGCACGTACACGCCTTCGCCTCGGTCGCGCACGATCGACACGCCCGGCACGCGCTGCAGGGCCTCGGCGACGTTCTGGGCCGGCAGCTTGCCGATGTCCTCCGCGGCGATCACGTCCACCACGCTGTCGGCGTAGCGCTTGCGCCGCATCTGCTCGCTCAGGCTCCCCGCATAGCTGCCGGTGACCTCGATGCGCTCCAGTTCGGTGGCCTGCGGCAGGGCGTCGTGGGTGCCGGCCGGGCGCGCTTGGCGGTCGTCCTGCGCCGGCGCGGGAGCGTCCGCCGCCTCGGCCTCGATCGTCACGGTGGTGGCGTTGAGGTAGCGGTAGCGCAGGCCGGTGCCCTGCAGCAGGCGTTGCAGCGCCTGCTCGGCGCTCAGGCCGGGCGCGACCGCGCCGGCCTGCGGATTGCCGGCGGCGTGCGCGTCGTAGACGAACTGCAGACCGGTTTGGCGCGAAAGCGTGTTGAGCGCGCGGTCCAGCGGTTGCGCGGGGATGGCCTGCGTGGCCGCGGGCGTGGCCTGGGCGAATGCGGTGCCGGCATGGAGGGCGAGGGCGATCGAAAGGAACAGCGTCTTGCGCATCGTCGTGTCCGAGTGGGGGGTAGGGACGCGCGGTTTCGTCCGCGCATGCCTACCTACGAGGGACGACGGCGAGGATCGGGCACCGTTTTTTCGATGAATTTTTTCTTACAGGCGCTTGGGCGCGGCCGCGGCACCGCCACGGCGGCCGATCAGCAGCTCGTCGCCGGCGCGGCGTACGTCCAGGGTGGGCTGGTCGCGCAGGAACGCGAGCAGCGAATCGATGTCGCCGCCGCGCAGGTTGCCGGTCAGGCGCAGCGCCCCGGCTTCGGCGTCCCGGATCCGCAGCTGCGTGCGGTTGAGCCGGTTGAAGCGTTCGGCCACCTCCGACAGCGGCTCGTCGCGGAACACCACGCGGCCGTTCCACCACGCGGTCATGGCCTGCGGATCCTCTTCGCTGATGCGCGTGGCGCGATCGCGATAGGCGATGCGCGCGCTCTGGCCGGCGCGCAGGTCGGCGAGCAGCGGGGCCGAGGGTGCATGCCCGTCCCACACCTTGACCCGGCCTTCGGCGACTTCCACCTGCGCCTGCCGCTGGCGCAGCGCCACGTCGAAGGTGGTGCCGATGTCCTCGATGCGCAGGCCTGCCGCGCGGACCTCGAACGGACGCCGCCCGGGCGCCACCTCGAAGCTGGCCTGGCCGCGGCGCAGCTCGATGCGGCGCTGCAGCCAGCCCATCCGCACCGCGATGGCGCTGCCGCCGGCGAGATGGACGCGGCTGCCGTCGTCGAGCACGAACGCGCGCGGCGCGCCGAGGCCGGTTTCGTGCACGTGTTCGCGCGGCCAGAAGCCGTGCGCCAGCACCGCGACGCCGGCCAGCGTCGCGGCCAGGGCGAAGGCGCGCGCCAGGCGCGGGCGCCGCGCCGCGGCCGGCGCAGGGCGAGGCGTCGATGCGAGCGGCAGCGCGACGACGTTGTCCCGGGGCGCGCGGGGCGGGGCGGCCAGCAGCGCATCCAGGTCGATGTCCATCGAGCGCAGCGCGTCGCCGAGTTCGCCGGCGATGCACTGGATCGCCAGGTACTCGCGCAAGTGCAGCGGCGAGGCGACCAGCCAGTCCATGAACTGCGCCTGCTGCTCGGGCGCGAGCTCGCCGGCGCGGTGCAGCGCATGCCAGTGCGCGGCTTCGTGCGTCGCGTGCGCGCGGTGCTGGGCGGGCGCGTTGCTCATTCGTGGCCCGCCTCGTCGGCGAGCGCGCGGCGACAGGCGGAAAGCCCGCGCACCACGTGCTTCTTGACCATGTGCGGCGACACGCCCATGCGCTCGGCGATCTGCCGATAGCTGAGCCCGTCGCGGTACTGCATCACCAGCACCGCGCGGGTGTTCTCCGGCAGCCCGGCCAGCAGCGACTGCAGGCGTTGCTGGCGCTGCTGGCGTTCGACCACGTCGTCGGCCGCCTCGCCGGCGTGCAGCGCGATCGAGAGCTGTTCGAGTTCGTCCAGCGGCAACGGCGCGGGGCGCCGGCGCGCGGCCTGTTCGCGCGCCAGGTTCATCGCCACGGTGTACAGGTAGGCCTCGGGATTGGCGATGGCCTCGCCCTGGGACTGGTGCGCGCGCAGCAAGCGCAGATAGGTCTCCTGCACCATGTCCTCGGCCTCTTCGTGGGCGCCGCGCCGCGCGAAGAACCCGCGCAGCGTCGGGCGGTGCTCGACGAACAGGCCCGCCCAGCTCCGCTTTGCCTGTCCCCCCGCCATACGACCCCGCACCTCCCCAGCGTGCCGGGCAGGCTATTGCCGGGATATGACGCGGCGGTGACGGTGCGCCCGGCGCTGGTGCCGGTGCCGATCTACTTCGGCGGATAGCCGGCGTCGGCGAGCGCGCGCCGGATGGCGGCCTCGTCCGCCGAGGTCTCGATGCGCACCGTGTGGCTGGGCAGGTCGGCCTCGACCTTGGCTTCCGGCGCCACCGCCTGCACGGCGCGGGTGACGTGGCGGGCGCAGCCGCCGCAGGTCATGTTCTCGATGGTGTAGGCGATCATCGTGGAAAGCGTCCTCTGGGAAGCCGCCAGGCTAGACCTTCCCACGGTGGCAAGGTCAAGCGCCGGGGATGGGTTGACCTTCCCATCGTGGGAAGGTTCAAGATGGCGCCATCCCGAGATCGAGGCAGCGGAGATGACCACATCCAGCCCGGCGCGCAGGCGCGCCACGTCCAGCGAATTGCAGCTCCCGGTGGCCGGCATGACCTGCGCATCGTGCGTCGGCCATGTCGAGAAGGCGATCGCTCGCGTGCCCGGGGTGCAGGCGGTGCAGGTGAACCTGGCCACCGGCCGGGCCGACGTGCGCTTCGCCGGCGCGCCGGATCCCGGCGCGGTGGTGGCCGCGGTCGAGGACGCGGGCTACGAGGTGCCGCTGCGCGAGCTGGAGCTGGGCGTGGAAGGCATGACCTGTGCCTCGTGCGTGGCGCACGTGGAGAAGGCGTTGAAGAGCGTGCCGGGCGTCGAGTTGGCTTCGGTGAACCTGGCCACCGGGCGTGCGCGGGTGCGCCTGCGCGAGGGCCTGGCCACGCCGGAAGGCCTGGAAGCCGCCGTCGCCGACGCCGGCTATTCTGCGCATCGCCTCGATGCCGCCGATCCGGGGCAGGACCGCGAGGCGCAGGCGCGCCAGCGCGAGATCGACGGCCTCCGGCAATCGTTGCAGGCTGCCGCGCTGCTCGCCTTGCCGTTGGTGGTGCTGGAGATGGGCGGCCACCTGGTGCCAGCGTTCCACCACTGGCAGTTGCAGACCATCGGCCAACAGCCGCTGCGGCTGTTGCAGTTCGCGCTCGCCACCCTGGTGCTGGCCTGGCCGGGGCTGCGTTTCTTCCGGCGTGGCATCGCTTCGCTCCGGCATCGCGCGCCCGACATGAACGCCCTGGTTACGGTCGGCGCCGGCGCGGCGTGGGCGTACTCGACCGTGGCGACGTTCGCGCCGGGCGTGCTGCCCTCCGGCACCGACCACGTCTATTTCGAGGCGGCGGCGGTGATCGTGACGCTGGTGCTGCTCGGGCGCTGGCTGGAGGCGCGGGCGCGCGGGCGGACCTCCGACGCGATCCGCCGCCTGGTCGGCCTGCAGCCGCGCACGGCGCGGGTATGGCGCGACGCTGACTTCGTGGAGTTGCCGCTGGCGCAGGTAAAGGCAGGCGACGAAGTACAGGTGCGCCCCGGCGAGCGCGTGCCGGTCGACGGCGAGGTAGTCGATGGCGAATCGTACGTCGACGAATCGATGCTCAGCGGCGAACCGGTGCCGGTCGCCAAGCAGGCCGGCGCGCGCGTGGTCGGCGGCACCGTCAACGGCCACGGCGCGCTGCGCGTGCGCGCGACCGGCGTCGGCGCCGACACGGTGCTGGCGCAGATCGTGCGCATGGTCGAGCAGGCGCAGGGCGCCAAGCTGGCGATCCAGGCGCAGGTGGACCGCGTGACCGGCTGGTTCGTGCCGGCGGTGATGCTGGCCGCGCTGCTGACGTTCCTGGCGTGGCTGGCGTTCGGGCCTTCGCCTTCGCTCGGGCTGGCGCTGGTCAACGCGGTGGCCGTGCTGATCATCGCCTGCCCGTGCGCGATGGGGCTGGCGACGCCGGTCTCGATCATGGTCGGGACCGGGCGCGCCGCCGAACTGGGCGTGCTGTTCCGCCGTGGCGATGCCTTGCAGGCGCTGCGCGGCGTGCAGGTGGTCGCGCTCGACAAGACCGGCACGCTGACGCGCGGCAAGCCGGCGCTCACCGACGTGCGGGTGGCGGCGGGATTCGACGCGGACGAGGTACTGGCGCTGGTCGCCGCGGTCGAGGCCGGCTCGGAGCATCCGGTCGCCCATGCCCTCGTGGCGGCCGCCCGCGAGCGCGGCCTGGCGCTGCCGGCGGCAAGGGATTTCGCCGCCGAGCCGGGCCATGGCGTGCGTGCGCAGGTCCAGGGCCGGCGCGTCGAGGTCGGCGCGGACCGCTACATGCGGCGGCTCGGGCTGGACATCGGGCCGTTCGCCGAGGAACTGCAGGCGCTGGGCGCGCAGGGGCGCACGCCGCTGTTCGCGGCCGTGGACGGGCGCGTGGCCGCGTTGCTGGCGGTCGCCGACCCGATCAAGCCCGGCACGCCCGAGGCGATCGCCGCGCTGCACCGGCTCGGCCTGCGGGTGGCGATGGTCAGCGGCGACCAGCGCGCCACCGCCGAAGCCGTGGCGCGCTCGCTGGGCATCGACGAGGTGCGCGCCGAGGTGTTGCCCGAGGGCAAGGTGGAGGCGCTGGAGCAATTGGGCGAGGGCGTCCGCCGCATCGCCTACGTCGGAGACGGCATCAACGATGCGCCTGCGCTGGCCCGGGCCGATGTCGGCATCGCGATCGGCACCGGCACCGACATCGCCGTGGAATCGGCCGACGTGGTGCTGATGTCCGGCGACCTGCGCGGCGTGGTCAACGCGATCGCGATCTCGCGCGCGACGTTGCGCAACATCCACCAGAACCTGTTCTGGGCGTTCGGCTACAACGTCGCGCTGGTCCCGGTGGCGGCCGGCGCGCTGTACCCGTTCAACGGCATGCTGCTTTCGCCGATGATCGCGGCCGGCGCGATGGCCCTGTCGAGCGTGTTCGTGGTCGGCAACGCGTTGCGGCTGCGGCGCTTCCGGGCGGCGCTGCCGCTGGCACCTGCGACCTGAGGAGGGATGGACGATGAACATCGGCGAGGCCGCACAGCGCTCCGGCGTGTCGGCGAAGATGATCCGCTACTACGAACAATCCGGCCTGATCCCGGCGGTCGCGCGCTCGGCGTCCGGGTACCGCGACTACTCCGACAGCGACGTGCACCGCCTGCGCTTCGTGCGCCATGCGCGCGACCTGGGCTTCGACGTGGAGCAGATCGGCGAACTGCTGTCGCTGTGGAGCGATCGCGACCGCGCCAGTGCCGACGTGCATGCGTTGACGCTGGCGCACATCGCGCGGTTGCGGGAGAAGGCGGCGGAGATCGAGCGGATGATCGCGGTGCTGCAGCGGTTGGCGGACAGTTGCCACCACGACCGCAGTCCGGATTGCCCGATCCTCGACGAGCTGGCCAGCGACGCATCCGCGGCGGACGGGCTGGCGCACCATGCGACGCGCTTCGGGCAACCCGGGGAATCGCCGAAGCGACGGCGCCGCGCTCCGGGCTGATTCCATTGCGGGGCGAATACCATGGGAGCGGCTTCAGCCGCGATCGGGCCTTGCCGGTAAAGCGCCTCGCGGCCGAAGCCGATCCCGCAATGAAGCGTGCAGATCCATTCCCGTTCCGAGTCGCCGGTTTCCCGTCTTCGGCGGAGACGGCGACAGGATTGCGGAATGGCAGGCGCGGGGCAGATCGCGCCTCGCGGAAAGGTCCCGCGCTTGTGCCGCTCCCATGAAGCGCGCCGGCTCGAAGAAGGAGTCCGGGGCATGGCGCGCGGCCGCCTCTCCCGCACGGATGCGGAAGAGGCGAACGCCCGGGCATCGCGTGCGGCGATGCCCGGGCGAAGAGGTCACTGCAACTTCAACATCACGATCGACTTGGCCGGCAGTTCCACCTGCAGCGTGCCGCCACCCAGCTTGGCGCCGTTGAACGCCTGCGGCTTCACCGCATCGGGCTTGTCGTAGGTGTTGAGCGAGGTGATCGCCGGGGCGGTCAGGATCTGCCCGCTCACGCCGCGCGCCTGCGCATCGCCTTCCACCTTGACCTCCACCTGTGCGGCGCGGTTCGGGTCGAGGTTGGTCAACGCGACGTAGACGTGCCCGTCCTTGGCCTTGACCGCCGAACCGTGCACGGCCGGCACGGTGAAATCGGCATGGCGGTACTCGGGCGACTGGATCTGCAGCGGCAACGCGGTCGCGTCCTGGTAGGGCTTGTACATGGCGAACACGTGGTAGGTCGGGGTCAGCACCATCTTCGAGCCGTCGGTCAGGATCATCGCCTGCAGCACGTTGACCATCTGCGCGATGTTGGCCATGCGCACGCGGTCGGCATGCTTCACGAACACGTCCAGCGTCAGCGAGGCCACCAGCGCGTCGCGCAGCGTGTTCTGCTGCTGCAGGAAGCCGGGATTGCTGCCGGGCAGCGGCGCGTACCAGGTGCCCCACTCGTCGACCACCATCGCGACCTTCTTGTCGGGGTCGTACTTGTCCATGATCGCGCCGTGCTTGCTGACCAGTTCCTCCATGCGCAGCGCCTGCTGCAGCGTCTGGATCCAGGCCGTCTCGTCGAACTCGGTCGAGGACGCCCTCGGCGGCCAGCCGCCGGGCACGGTGTAGTAGTGCAGGCTGAGGCCGTCCATCATCTTGCCGGCCTCGCGCATCATCACTTCGGTCCAGTGATAGTCGTCGTTGTTGGCGCCGGGCGCGATCTTGAGGATCTTCTGGTCGGCGGGAGCCTTGATGAAGGTCTGGTAGCGGCGGTAGACGTCGGCGGCGTACTCGGCGCGCATGTTGCCGCCGCAGCCCCACAGCTCGTTGCCGACGCCGAAGTACGGCACCTTCCACGGCTGGTCGCGCCCGTTCGCGCGGCGCTCGTTGGCCAGGGTCGAACGGGTCGGCGCGGTCATGTACTCGACCCACTGCGCCATCTCGTCCGGCGAGGCGTTGCCGACGTTGCCGGCCACGTAGGCCTGGGTGCCTAGAAGCTCCGTGAAGTCCATGAACTCGTGCGTGCCGAAGCTGTTGGGTTCCTCCACGCCGCCCCAGTGCGTGTTGACGCTGACCGGGCGCTTGTCGCGCGCGCCGATGCCGTCGCGCCAGTGGTACTCGTCGGCGAAGCAGCCGCCGGGCCAGCGCACGTTGGGCACGGCGATCGCCTTCAGCGCGGCCACCACGTCGTTGCGGTAGCCGCGCGTGTTCGGGATCTTCGAGTCCGGCCCGACCCACACGCCGCCGTAGATGCCGGTGCCCAGGTGCTCGGCGAACTGGCCGAACAGGTTGCGCGAGACCTGCGGTCCCGGTTGGTCGGCACGCAAGGTGCCCTGTACGCCGACGTCCGCGGCCGAGGCCAGGCCGCTGGCCAGCGCCAGGGCGCCCAGCAGCAGCGACAGCCGGCGTGGTGTGCGAAGAGGTTTCAGGCCAGGAAGGCGCATGGGCAAGTCTCCTGTGGATGCGTGGGCGGGTTCCGGCCCACCGTGGATGAAAACGGCCGGGGCGCGGCCACGGGAGGCGCCGCGCCCGGCCAGGGCGGGTAATCCACCGCATAGATGCGGCTGGGGAGATGGGTAACCAGGTCGAACAGCGTCGGATTGCCGTGGTAGTCCCAAGTACTCCTCCCCGGTAACGTGGGTGGCGTCGAAGATCGGCATCAACCGCGGCGCCACCTGGTGGCCGAGCTCGTGCCCATCGGGGCCCTTCGGTGCGGCCAGGCCTGGGCCGGCATCGAGCAGCGGTAGTTATACCCGGTCAGGAACTCGTCGCGCTCCGCGTACGACAGGCGCGGGTGCGCCGGTGATGCACTCTTCATTGCGTCGGACCCTCTCTCCTGGGCGATGAACGGCAAGCATGGTGCGGGGAATGGGGTGTCCGCCGCCGGCATCGCGCCGGCGACGGTTGCAGCGGCTTCAGAAGCGGAAACGCAGGCCGACCGAGAACGTGCGTTCCATCACGCCGACATCGCGCGGGAACAGGGACTGGTTGCCGAAGTAGTTGCGGGTGACCGTGTCGAGCAGGTTGGTCGCCTCGACCGAGATCGTCATGCTGCTGTCGAGGTCGTAGCTCATCGCGAAGTCGAGCGAATCGATCGGCGCGACGTAGATCGACTGCGGCTGGTCGCCGCTGGCGGTGTAGCTGAGCGCGTACTTGCTGCGCCAGTTGTAGGCCAGGCGGCTGGAGAACGCGCCCTTCTGGTAGATCAGCACCGCGTTGTAGGCGCGCTTGGAGACGTTGACCAGGTCCTGCATCTCCCCGGTCGGCGATTGCGTGGCCGCATCGATGAAGGTCGCGTTGAGCTGCGTGCCGAAGCCGGACAGCCAGCCGGGCAGGAAGTCGTAGAACTGGGTATAGGCGACTTCCACGCCCTTGAGCGTGCCGTGGCCGGTGTTGCGCGGGCGGCTGACCGAGTAGGTCACTCCGTCGATGGTCTCGTCGCTGGCGTAGGTCTGGATGTAGCCGTCGATGCTGCGATGGAACGCGGCCAGCGACAGCAGCGAGCTCGGCTGGAAGTACCACTCCAGCGACAGGTCGATGTTCTCCGACTTGACCGGGTCCAGGTCCGGGTTGCCGCCGCTGCCGTTGGCCGCCACCGTGGCGGTCGGCTGGAACAGCGTCAGCTGCGGATTGAGGTTGGCGAAGGACGGGCGCGTGATCGACTTGCCGTACGACAGGCGCAGCAGCAGGTCGTCGCGGATGCCCAGGTTGGCGCTGAAGCTCGGCAGGAACTGGTCGTTGCTCTTGTCGATGTTGACCGGCGACTGCACGCCGTCGACCACCTGGGTGCCGGCCAGCTTGGAATCCAGCTTGACCGCGCGCACGCCGATCGCGCCGTCCAGCGGCATGTCGCCGATGTGCAGCGAGTAGCGGCCCTGCAGGTAGGCGGCGTAGGTGTCTTCCTTGTCGTTGAAGTACAGCGTGGGGTTGGCCGCGGGGTCGGCCGGGTCGTAGCCCATCGCCGCGCGGATCGCCGCGGCGTTGGCCAGCAGGTAGCCGCGGTCGGCCACCATCCACTGGTTGGTCGAGGTGTTGCGGTTGCCGTTGAGGAAGTTACTGGGCGTCAGCGAGGCCAGCCCGTCGAAATCGTCGACGAACACGGTGGTGCCGCTGATGTTGGTGCGCCCGCCGGTGTCGGCGGCGACGTTCTCCGCCTCGCGGCGGCTGGCGCGGAAGCCCACGTCGATGAAGGTGAGCGGGCCGGCATCCACCCGGATGTTGGCATCGCCCTTCCACGACCAGTCCTTGCCGACCTGGCGGCTCCAGCCGTCGTAGTACTGGTGCAGCCAGTACTTGGACGAGTCGTTGACGTCGAAGGCGCTGCCGTCGTAGTTCGTCACCACGGCGTTGGAAGCGCCGCCGTTGTCGAACGACATCGTCATCAGCGGCGCGATGAACGCGGTGTCGAGGATGAAGTTGCGGTTGTCGGCCTTGCTGTACGTATAGGCCAGGTCGGTGGAGAGCTTGACCCGCTCGCCCTGCCAGCTGCCGCCGATCGCGCTCTGGTAGGTGTCCGAGCTGTTGGCGTAGGCCTGGTTGCTGGTCAGCGTGAACAGGTCGCGCGCGGTGATGCTCTGCGCGACGTTGGTGCCCGGCTTGGTGGTCAGGCTGACCACGTTGCCGGAGTTGACCAGGGTCGGCAGCGGGATCCAGAAGTTGACCTGGTTGTCGTTGCGGTAGCCGACGTAGAAGTTCTCGAAGTACAGCTCGGTGTTCTCGTTAGGCGCCCACTGGAAGGTCAGGTTGGCCGAGCGGCGGTCGCGGTCGCCGAGTGTGTAGATCGAGCCGATCGTGTCGGGGATGTAGACCTGGTCGCCGGTGCCGAGCGGATTGTCCTTCAGTGTGTAGATGCCGTCGAACGTATTGCTCTCCTGGTAGCGCTGCGACTGGTAGGACACGCTCGCCATCACGCCGAACTTGCCGGCGTCGGTGTTCCAGATCCTGTTCGCGGTCAGGCTGCCGTTGGGGTCGGCCTCGCCGGAGTTGCGGCTGTAGATCGCGCGCGCGCTGCCGGCCAGGGTCCAGTCGTCGTCGAAATCGAACGGCCGGCGCAGGCGCACGTCGATCAAGCCGCCGATGCCGCCCTCGATATTGTCCGCGCCGCTGGTCTTGTACACGTCCACGCGCTGCAGCAGGTCGGCCGGGATGTCCGCCAGCGCCATGCTGCGGCCGGTGGTGGTGAACACGTTGCGGCCGTTGATCGTGGTCACCACGTCGGGCAGGCCGCGTACCAGCACCGTGCCGACCTCGCCGGCGCCGCGCGCCACCTGGACGCCGGTCACGCGCTGCAATGCCGCCGCGACGCTGTTGTCGGGCAGCTTGCCGATGTCCTCGGCGACGATCGAGTCGGTGATCTGCAGGCTGTTCTGCTTGAGCGTGATCGCGCTGGCGATGCTGCCGCGCACGCCGCGCACCTCCACCGTATCCAGTTGTTGCGCATCGCCCGCCTTGCAGGACGGATCGCCGGCATTGGCGTCGGCGCATCGCTCGCCGCCGGCGGGCGTGCCGGCCTGCTGGGCGAATGCGGCCGGCGAAAGCGCCAGGGCGAGGGCCGCCGGCAGGGCAGCCACGATCAAACGCGGCATGCGCCGCTTGGTGTTCACGAAGTTCATCGCGTAAAACCCCTCCCAGAGTCACATTGATGCCAGGGGCGCGCCTGCTTGCGCCGCTGTGCTGTTTGGAGCGGCGCGGAGCGCCGGTCGCACGGCATCCGGAGGGCCGGTCTTGTGTCCATGGCGTCTTCCGCGCATCTGGACAGCCGGTTTGCATTGCCGTTGCCATGGCCGCCCTTCGACGGCGGACGGAGAATAGTGGAGCGCCAGATAACCGACTAATGATTTAAATCGGAATACGCATATGCGTATTGCAATGATGCAATGCGCAATGGTTTCGCCTGGAAGCGGCCGCCCGGCGGGCCGCCTCGCGATGCGCTTTCGCCGTTGCGGGATATGCGCATTGGCATGGTTCGGCGGGCGACGTGCTGGCTATGCTGCGCGGCTGCCAACAGGAATCCGCCGGACACCATGCAACGCCCATTCGGAACCATGCCGGACGGCACCGACGTCCACGCGATCGCGCTGGAGAACGACCACGGCCTGCGCGCCGAAGTGCTGACCTACGGCGGCATCCTGCGCCGGCTGGAAGTGCCCGCGGGCGATGGCCACGTGGACGTGGTGCTCGGGCTGGCGGACCTGCCTGCCTACCTGGCCGACCATGACAGCCTCGGCATCCTGGTCGGCCGCTTCGGCAACCGCATCGCCAACGGCCGCTTCGTGCTGGATGGCGTCGAGCACCAGCTGAGCCGCAACGAAGGCCCCAACCACCTGCATGGCGGCGTCCGCGGTTTCGGCCACCGGTTGTGGGAGGTGCGCGAACGGTCGCGCGAGCGCGTGCTGCTGGCGCGGGTGTCGCCGGCGGGCGAGGAGGGCTACCCGGGCACGCTCGAGGTCAGCGCCGAGTTCCGGTTGCGCGGCCACTGCCTGGAGCTGTGCTATCGCGCCCGTACCGATGCCCCCACGCCGGTCAACCTGACCCACCATCCTTATTTCAACCTGGCCGGGGACAGGCTCGTGCCGGTGGCCGCGCAGGTGCTGCGCATACCGGCCGGCCGTTACCTGCCGGTGGATGCCGCGCTGATCCCGACCGGCCAGATCGCCGACGTGCACGGCACGCCGTTCGATTTCCGCGTCCCGGGCACGCTCGACGCGAAGCGGATCGCGGACGATCCGCAACTCGCGCTGGGCAAGGGCTACGACCATTGCCTCGTGCTCGACCCCGCGCACGCCACCTGCACCGCCGAGCTGTATTCGCCGCACAGCGGCGTCGCGATGCGGCTCACCAGCCCGATGCCGGCAGTGCAGCTGTACGAAGGGCAGATGCTCGACCACAGCCATCCCGAACTCGGCCGTGGGTTGTGCCTGGAGCCGCAGCAGTTCCCGGACGCGCCCAACCACGCCGGTTTCCCCGACACCATCCTGCGCCCCGGCCAGGACTACCTGCACCGCATCGAGTACCGGTTCGGCGTGCCCGGCCGCGACGCGGGCTGGGACGAGGTGGTGGCCGCGCTCGACCGCGCGCCCGCCGGCGGATGAGCCGGGGCGGGCCTCAGCCCGCCGGAGCGCCCAGCACCAGTTCGATCACGAACTTGCTGCCGAAGAACGCCAGCACCAGCAGCGCCATTGCGGTCAGCGTCCAGTGCACCGCCTTGGCGCCGCGCCAGCCGTTGCGCCAGCGGCCGACCAGCAGCGCGCCGAACACCAGCCACGACAGGATGCTCAGCACGGTCTTGTGGAGCAGGCGCTGGGCCAGGAAATCCTCGACGAACAGCAGTCCCGTCACCAAGGTCAGCGTCAGCAACGCGAAGCCGACGCTGATGGTGCGGAACAGCAGCGTCTCCAGCTCGGTCAGCGGCGGCAGCGCCCGCAGCCAGGCGTGGAAATCGCGCCGGCGCAGCGCCCGCTCCTGCAGCCACAGCATGATCGCCAGCAGCGCCGAGATGCCGAGCGTGGCGTAGGCCAGCAGCGCCAGCCAGGCATGCACTTCCAGGCGCCAGCCCAGCGCCGGGCTCGGCTCGTGGCCGTAGCCGTGGTAGCAGGCCAGCAACAGCGCCGCCAGCGGGAACACCACCACGCCCAGCGCCGCCATCCGCCCACGTGCGCCCACCAGCGTGGTCAGCGCCGCCATGCCCAGCCCGACCAGCGACAGTGCCGCGAAGAAGTGCATGTCCGGCCCGCCCGCGGTGCGCATGGCGACCTGCACGTGGTAGCCGGCATGCAGCGCCAGCGCCGGCAGCGCGGCGAACAGCCAGCCGTTGCCGGGCGCCGCTCCTTCCCGCGCCACGCCGCGCACCAGCAGGGCCGTGGCGACCAGGTACAGCGCGAGGGAGATGAGAACGATTGTCATCGTGGAAGTTTCGCATACCACGGGCCGGGCCGGCAGGCGGCTCGCCGGTGCAGGGGCGGGGCACGCCCTGCCGCTATAATCGCGGTCCGTTTCCCCTTCGCGGTCGCCTTCGCATGTTCGAATCCCTCACCCAGCGCCTCTCCGGCACCATCGAGCGCCTGCGCGGCCGCGGCCGCCTGACCGAGGAGAACATCCGCGAGGCCACCCGCGAAGTGCGCATCGCGCTGCTCGAGGCCGACGTCGCCCTGCCGGTGGTGCAGGCGCTGATCGAACGGATCAAGGTACGCGCGGTCGGCCAGGAAGTGCTCAAGTCGCTGACGCCCGGCCAGGCCCTGATCAAGGTCGTGCGCGACGAGCTGACCGCGGTGATGGGCTCGGCCGCGGCCGACCTGAACCTCAACGTGCCGGCGCCGGCGGTGTTCCTGATGGCCGGCCTGCAGGGCGCGGGCAAGACCACCACGGTCGGCAAGCTCGCCAAGCACCTGAAGGAAAAGCGCAAGAAGAAGGTCATGGTGGTGTCGGCCGACGTCTACCGCCCGGCCGCGATCGAGCAGCTCAAGACCCTGGCCGAGCAGGTCGGGGTGCTGTTCTTCCCGTCCAGCGCCGACCAGAAGCCGGTCGACATCGTGCGCGCCGCGATCGCCGACGCGCGCAAGTCGTTCGTCGACGTGCTGCTGGTCGATACCGCCGGCCGCCTGGCCATCGACCAGGCGATGATGGACGAGATCAAGGCCCTGCACGCCGCGATCAACCCGGCAGAGACCCTGTTCGTGGTCGACTCGATGACCGGCCAGGACGCGGCCAACACCGCCAAGGCGTTCGGCGAGGCGCTGCCGCTGACCGGCGTGGTGCTGACCAAGACCGACGGCGACGCCCGCGGCGGCGCCGCGCTCTCGGTGCGCTACATCACCGGCCGGCCGATCAAGTTCGTCGGTACCGGCGAGAAGGTGGACGGGCTGGACGTGTTCCATCCCGACCGCGTCGCCAGCCGCATCCTCGACATGGGCGACGTGCTGTCGCTGGTCGAGCAGGTCCAGCAGAGCGTGGACCAGGAAAAGGCCGCCAAGCTCGCCGCCAAGGTCGCCAAGGGCAAGAAGTTCGACCTCAACGACATGAAGGAACAGCTCGAGCAGATGCAGAACATGGGTGGCATCGGCGGGCTGATGGACAAGCTGCCCGGCATCGGCAAGATCCCGGACCACCTCAAGGACCAGGTCACCGGCAAGGAAGTGCCGCGGATGATCGCGATCATCAACTCGATGACCAAGAAGGAGCGCCGCAATCCGGCCGTGCTCAACGGCTCGCGCCGCGCCCGCATCGCCAAGGGCGCCGGCCTGCAGCCTTCCGACGTCAACAAGCTGATGAAGCAGTACCAGCAGATGGAGAAGATGATGTCCAAGCTCTCTGGCGGCGGTATGAAGGGCCTGATGCGCGGCATGAAGGGCATGATGGGCGCCATGGGCGGAATGGGGGGGCGCGGCGGCCTGCCGCCGTTCCGCTGATCCCGAGGGACGGCGACCTGGCGATCGCTGCCCGGCAAGCCGTTCCCGCCGTGCCAGGCCGTCCGTCGCAGCGGTTCCGCATGCATCCGTTATGGCTTTCCAGATGCACGAGCCGCGCCAGAGGCAGGGCATGCGGCCATGGCGGCTCCAGTGCCACCAGAACTCGCACCTCCCTTCTCCCGCCCGCGGGGAAAGGTGCCCCGAAGGGGCGGATGAGGGATGCTTCCCCCAGTAAGAACAAACCACGAGCAAGCGACAGCATGATGGATCCGTCCATGTGGCCGCAGCCCGAGACGCCGCTGTGAATCTGGTTCTCCATCGAGGCGCCCCCGCCGGCGCGGACGTGCTGGCGGCCCTGGCCCTGGTCAATTACGGGCACTTCACCTCGCTGCAGGTGCGCGACGGCGCGGTGCGGGGCCTGGACCTGCACCTGCAGCGGTTGCAACAGGGCACGTCCACGTTGTTCCGGAGCCGATTGGACGAAGAGCGCCTGCGCGTCGAACTGGCGGCCGCGCTCGATGCCTTCGGCCGGGCGGACGCGTCGCTGCGCGTCACGGTGTTCTCGCCCGACTTCGATTTCCGCGAACCGTTGCGCGAGGCGGCGCCGGAGGTGCTCGTCTCGCTCTCGCCGGCCTCGCAGCTGCCGGCGGCGCCCCTGCGCGTGCGCCCGGTCGCGTTCGTGCGCGAGCTGCCGCAGGTCAAGCACGTCGGCACGTTCCCGCTGTTCCAGTTGCGGCGCGACGCCATGGAGGCCGGCTTCGACGACGCCCTGTTCGTCGATGCCCGGGGCTGCCTGGTCGAAGGATCGGTCTGGAACCTCGGCCTGTGGGACGGGCAGGGCGTCACCTGGCCGGAGGGGCCGGCGCTGCGCGGGACCCAGGAACGGCTGCTCCGGGCGGGGCTGGCGCTGCTCGGCGTGCCGCAGCGGGTCCGCCCGGTCCGCCTGGACGAAACCGGGGCGTTCCGCGCCGCGTTCGCCTGCAATTCCCGCGGGTTGCAGCCGATCCGGGCGATCGGCGAGTCGGCCTTCCCGGAGCTTGGCCTGCCGCCGGTCCTGGAACGGGCCCTGTCCACCCAGCCCTGGCAGCCGCTCCGGTAGCTTGGAATCGCCCGGCCGGGCCGCTATAATCGTCGGCTTACCTCGCCATCCTGGCGACTGGGCAACATCGAGAAACCACCATGGTCAAGATCCGTCTTACCCGCGGCGGCGCGAAGAAGCGTCCGTTCTACCACATCATCGTCACCGACTCGCGCAGCGCCCGCGACGGCCGCAACATCGAGCGCGTCGGTTACTACAACCCGGTCGCCCAGGGTGCCGAGCAGCGCGTCGTGCTGGATCTGGCCCGCGTCGAGCACTGGGTCAACAACGGCGCCCAGCTGACCGACAAGGTCCGCAACCTGCTGAAGGAAGCGACCAAGACCCAGGCCGCGGCCTGATCCTGGAGGGCCGCGCCACCGGCGCGGCCCATGGGCCGGAAGCGATGAAAGATACCGAGCGCCGCATCCTGTTGGGCAGGATCGTCGGCGCTTTTGGCGTTCGTGGCGAGCTGAAGCTCGAGTCCTGGACCGAGCCGCGGCTGGCCATCTTCAAGTACCAGCCCTGGATCCTGCGGGCACCCGACGGCCGGGAGTCCACGCTGGCCGGCGCGCGCGGGCGCGACACCGGCAAGCACCTGGTGGCGACCTTTCCCGGCATCGACGATCGCAACGTGGTCGAGGCGATGCGCGGTACCGAGATCCACGTGCCGCGCAGCGCGCTGCCGCCGCCAAAGCCCGACGAGTATTACTGGGTCGACCTGGAAGGCCTGGACGTGCAGACGGTCGAGGGCGCCGCGCTCGGCCAGGTGTCGCACCTGTTCTCCACCGGCGCGAACGACGTGCTGGTGGTGCGCGGCGAGCGCGAGCGACTGATCCCGTTCGTGCAGCCGGATTTCGTCAAGTCCGTGGATTTCGAGGCCAATCGGATCGTCGTGGATTGGGATCCGGAGTTCTGAAGAAGCCAAGCCCCGGGATCCGGCCCCGGAAGAACGGTAGGCCTGCTTCGCGCCGAATGCTGTTGTGGGAGGGGCTTCGGTCCCGACGGGCTTTGCCGGCCCGCTGCCGGGGCTACGGCCCTTCCACGGAAAGCAGATTGCAGGAGCATCGGGTCGCTTGACAGCCTGGCCCAGGCAAGGATGCTTCCCAAGCCCCGAGTTCCCCCGACCCAATGCGCATCGACGTCATCAGCCTGTTCCCCGAATTCATCGCCCAGTCCGCCGCGTTCGGCGTGGTCGGGCGAGCGCAGGAGCGGGGATTGCTGGAACTGCACGGCTGGAACCCTCGCGACTATGCCGAGGGCAATTACCGCCGCGTGGACGACCGCCCCTTCGGGGGCGGCCCCGGCATGGTGATGTTGATCGAGCCGCTGCGCGCCTGCCTGGGCGCGGTACGGGCGGCCGACCCGCAGCCGGCGCCGGTGATCTACCTCAGCCCGCAGGGCCGGCCGCTGACCCAGGCCAGGGTCCATGAGCTGGCGGCGCTGCCGCGCCTGGTCCTGCTGTGCGGACGCTACGAGGGCGTGGACGAACGCTTCCTCGCGGCCGAGGTGGATGAGGAAATCTCGATCGGCGACTACGTGCTGTCCGGCGGCGAGCTCGGAGCGGCCGTCGTCGTCGATGCGGTGACCCGGCTCCAGGAAGGGGCATTGAACGATGCCGAATCCGCCGCCCAGGACAGCTTCGAGGGCCCCGGGGGGCTGCTGGATTGTCCCCATTACAGCCAGCCGGCCAGCCACGTGCTGGGCGACGTCCCGGACGTCCTGCGCTCGGGCAACCACGCCGCGATCGCGCGCTGGCGCCGGCAGCAGTCGTTGCTGAGGACCTGGCAGCGACGCCCGGACCTGCTGGACGAAGAGGCGCTGTCCAAGGCCGACCGCAAGCTGCTCGACGAGGCCCGCCAGGGCGGGGGAGGCAAGGCCTGAGGCCCGGTTTCGCGGCCTCTAGCGCCGGCCTGCGGGAATCGGCTACAATGCGCGGCTCCATGTGGCCCGCGCCGGGCCCAGCGGATCCCACAACGATAAACGTGCGGCGCAATCCGGCGACTGCATCAGTCCACGCTGTCGAAACGACACACCCACCCCGAACGAAATCGGTGTAACCCATGAGCAAGCTGAACAAGTCCATCATCGCGGAATTCGAGTCCGCCCAGATCGCCCGCGAACTGCCGCAGTTCAGCCAGGGCGACACCGTCGTGGTCAACGTCAAGGTCAAGGAAGGCAATCGCGAGCGCGTGCAGGCCTACGAGGGCGTGGTGATCGGCACCAAGAACGCCGGCCTGAACTCCTCGTTCACCGTGCGCAAGATCTCGCACGGCTACGGCGTGGAGCGCGTGTTCCAGACCTACAGCCCGACCATCGAATCGGTCGAGGTCAAGCGCCGCGGCAAGGTGCGCGCCGGCAAGCTGTACTACCTGCGTGGCCTGGAAGGCAAGGCTGCCCGCATCAAGGAAGACCTGGCCGCCGCTGCGCAGGCCAAGGCCGCCCGCCAGGCCGCCAAGGCCGAGTAATCCGCGACCGGGCGCTTGGCCCGCGTATTGCACGGAAGGCCGCCCTTGGGCGGCCTTCTGCGTTTCCGGGGGAGGCGCTGCGCAGGTGGCGAGGGCGATCTTCTGTGCGCCGCGAAGAGTCTCCATGCCATCCACCAGGCGGGGCAGGCGGTCCCGGCCGCGTTAATTCCCCTCGCGGCGAGCCCCCGCGGATCAGCGGCTCTCTTCGGCCGCATCGGCCACCGGCGACGGCGGTGGCGCCGGCACCTCGGCCGGTACCGCCACCTCCTGCGCATGCGGGGCGGGCGCCAGCATATGGGCGCTGCGCCACCTGCCCCAGCGGTAGTACGCCAGCGACATCAGCATCGCGCAGAGCGAACTGACCGGGAAGCTCCACCAGATCGCGTCGGAGCCGAACCGGGGCATCAGCAACTCGGCCAACGGTACCCGGATGCCCCATAGCGCCAACGCCAGGATCACCAGCGGCGGTATCACCGCGCCGGTCGCACGCACCACGCCGGACACCACGAACGTCACGCCGAACAACAGGAAAGACCAGATCGCGATGTGATTGAGGTGCCGGGCGATCTCGAGCGCCGGGCTGCCGGCCGGCAGGAACAGCGACAGCGTCCAGCGGTCGAGCAGGATCAACGGCACGATCAGCGAGCCGGTGAGCAGGAAGTTGAACAGCACGCCGCTGCGCGCCGCCGCATCGACCCGGTCCCAGCGGCGCGCGCCGACGTTCTGCGCGGCCATCGAGGAGCATGCCGCTCCGATCGCCATCGCCGGCATCTGCACGTAGGTCCACAGCTGCAGGGCCGCGCCATAGGCGGCCGCGGTATCGGTGCCGTAGCCGTTGACCATGCGCATCATCGCGATCATCGCCAGCGAGATCAGCACCATCTGCAGCCCCATCGGGACGCCCTTGCCGACCAGGGCGCGCAGGATCCGCAGGTCGATCGCGAACATGGCCGCGTCGCGCCGGCCCAGCCACAACACATGCCCGCGATGGCGCATGTAGGCCAGCAGGCCCGCGAGCGCGATCGCCTGCGCCGCCAGCGTGGCCCAAGCCGCACCCGCGATGCCCAGTCTCGGGAACGGGCCCAGCCCGAAGATCAGCAGCGGGTTCAATGCGATGTCCAGCACCACCGAGAGCAGCAGGAACCGGAACGGCGTGCGCGAGTCGCCCACGCCGCGCAGCGCGGCGGACAGGAACGCGAACATGTACAGCATCGGCACCGCCAGGAAGATCACCCGCAGATAGGCCTCGGCGAGCGGCAGCGATTCGTGCGGCGTGCCCATCGCCGCCAGCAGGTGGCGCGCGAGCCAGACGCCGGATGCGGCGATCAGGACCGAGACCCCTACGAAGAACGTGGCGCTGGTGCCCATCACCCGGCGCGCCTGGACCAGGTCCTTGGCGCCCATCGCCTGGCCGATCAGGATGGTGGCGGCCATGCCGATGCCGAACACCGAGCCGATCAGGAAGAACAGGATGTTGTTGGCATTGGCCGTGGCGGTCAGCGCGGCCTCGCCCAGATAGCGGCCTACCCAGACCGCATTGATTGAACCGTTCAGCGATTGGGCGACGTTGCCGGCGAGAATAGGCAGCGCGAACGAGAGCAGGCTTCTGCCGATCGGGCCCTCGGTGAGCGAGGTTGGACGTTGCATCACGAATGGGCCTGTTAAGGAGGATGAATCTTACTGCGGCCGCATGCCGGTCGCTGCCGCTCGATGGCGTACTTGCCCGGGTAACCCTGAATAGGGCAAGGCGCCCGGGTGCCCAAATTTGTTAAAGTTGGACCTGAAACACACATTTTCGTGTAGGTTGGTCACTTACCCCCACGAGTGTTGTGCCTACCCCTCGAGGATGGGGGGACGACGTTCTGGAGGACATGGCTTTGTTACAAGGATCGGTTCGCGAGCTTGCCACGAGTGATATTCGCCTGCGTCCGCCAGGATCGCTGGTGGCTTTCGGTGCATGGCTTCGCATCGCCGACGTCGCGGCGGTGCTCGCGGCGGTGGCTTGCGCGCAGTGGCTGCGCTTCGGTTGGGGCGTCCCGTCCCCCGCGCAACGGATGGCCATCGGGACGTTGTTGCTCTACGCACTCCTGGGTTTCGCCGTCACTCCGCTTTACCGGCAGTGGCGCAGTCGCAGTTTCACCCACGAGCTGGCCATGCTCACGGTGTGCTGGCTGGCGATCTTCGCCGCCTTCTCGCTGCACGCGATCCTGGTGCAGATGGGGAACGTCCTTTCCCGTGCCTGGCTCGCCTACAGCTTCGTGATCGGCTACGCCGGCATGGTCGCCGTGCGATTCGCCGTGAGAACCCGCCTGCACATACTGCGCCGCCAGGGTTGGGGGCAGCAACGGGTCGTGGTGCTGGGATTGCGGCCGCCAGTGCTGAAGCTGCATCGCTACCTGCAGGCGTGCCCCGGGTTGGGGGTAGGCATCAGCGGCTACTTCGCTTCCCCGAACGACACGCGCTTCGGCGTGCGCGACGACCTGCCGCGTTGCCTGGGGACCCTCGATACGCTGGAAGCCTACCTGCATGCGTCCCGGCACGAGGTCGACCAGGTCTGGATCTCGATGCCCTTGTCCGAGGGAGAGGGTGGCCTCAAGGCCGTGCTCAAGACGCTGGAACGCTTCCCCGTCCCGGTCAAGCTGCTCCCCGACATCCGCACCTTCGGCATGCTCAACCCGAGCGTCGAGCAGATCGGTCGCGTGCCGATGATCAACCTGCGCCAGGGGCTGTCGAAGAGCAATTACCAGGTCCTCAAGCGCATCGAGGACGTGATCGTGGCCTCGTTCGCGGTGATCGTGCTGTCCCCGTTGCTGGTGGCGCTGGCCATCGGCGTGAAACTGAGTTCGCCGGGGCCGGTGCTATTCCGGCAGCGTCGCCATGGCCTGGGCGGGAAGGAATTCCACATGCTCAAATTCCGCTCGATGCACGTGCACAAGGAAGCGGCCGGCAAGGTGACCCAGGCCACGCGCAACGATCCCCGGGTCACGCGCTTCGGCGCGTTCCTGCGCCGGACCAGCCTCGACGAGCTTCCCCAGTTCTTCAACGTACTGGGCGGCAGCATGTCGGTGGTCGGGCCGCGGCCGCATGCGGTGCAACACAACAACCATTACGAGCATCTCATCGATCGCTACATGCACCGCCACTACGTGAAGCCCGGCATCACCGGATGGGCGCAGGTGCATGGGTTGCGCGGCGAAATTCACGAATTGCGTTCAATGCGCAAGCGCGTGCAGTACGACATCGACTACATTCGGCGCTGGAGCCTGTGGCTGGACCTCAAGATCGTCGTGCTGACGGCGCTCCGGGTACTGGGGCAGAAGACCGCGTACTGACGTTCAGTCGGTGGCCGGGTTCTGAGATTGAATGCCGCCCCGCGAGCGGCTAAGGTCTGTTCAACGGATGAACAAAGGTGCGGCGGGTGCAGTCCGAAGAAGTGCGGCACCGACTGTTGAGGATGATCGAGGAGCGGCCCGGATTGACCCAACGCGAGGCTGCCGTCGAGCTTGGCATCAGCGTGGGCAAGGTGAATTACTGTCTGCGTGCGCTGGTGGATCGTGGCTACGTCAAGCTCGGCAACTTCCGGCGCAGCCCCGACAAGCGCAAGTACCGCTACTGGCTCACGCCGTCGGGCATCGAGGAAAAGACCCGCATCACCGTTCATTTCCTGCGGCGCAAGCTGGATGAATACGAGCGCCTGAAACGTGAAATCGACATGTTGATGGCCGAAGTGGGCGGCACCGGGGCGTTGCCCGAACGGCCGAGGGAGAGCCGCTGATGCGCGGCTGGCATCTCGTGCTCACCCGGCCCAGGCAGGAGCGGGTGGCCATGGCGCAGCTCGAACGCCAGGGCTACGAAGTGTGGTTGCCGATGGCGCGCGATCGCGCGGGCAACCTCGATTCCACGCGCGTCGTGCCCCTTTTTCCACGTTACCTGTTTGTCAACGTGGATAGCGAAACTGACAACACCGCTCCCATCCGCAGCACGATCGGGTGTTGCGGGTTGGTGCGGTTCGGAATGACGTTGGCCATGCTGCCGGCGCAGGCGGCCGAAGCGATCCGCCAGCGCTGCGATGACCAAGGCTGTGTCCGCACCGGGGACGATTGGGCGCCCGGCTCCCGCCTGAAAGTGCTCGATGGGCCCTTTGCCGGGTTCGAGGCGGTGTTCCAGGCGCGTTCGGCCAGCGAGCGCGTCTCGGTGCTGTTGCATTGGCTGGGCGTGACCCGGCCGGTACAAATGTCGGCCGGAAGCCTGAAGCTCCTGGCCAGCTGAACCCGCGGGGCGCCGCAAGGCGCGTTGCGGCATGCATTCATGCGTGACCCTTCGGGCGAACGTAGGGCGGTAGCGTGCCTGAAGCCACCGATCGATTCTCAACGAGGAACCCCCACGAATGAAGATCGCGATTGCCGGAACGGGATATGTAGGGCTTTCCAATGCCGTATTGCTGGCGCAGCGACACAAGGTCGTTGCCCTGGACATCGACGCAGGCAAGGTCGAATTGCTCAATCGCAAGCAGTCGCCCATCGAAGACGTCGACATCCAGGAATACCTGGGCAACCGCTCCCTGGATCTCAAGGCAACGCTGGACAAGCGCGAAGCCTATGAAGGAGCCAATTTCGTCGTCATCGCCACGCCGACCGACTACGACGAACAGACGAACTATTTCAATACGCGCTCGGTCGAGGCGGTGATCGCCGACGTGCTGGCGATCAACCCGGCGGCCGTGATGGTGATCAAGTCCACGGTGCCGGTGGGATTCACGGCCAAGATGCGCGAGCAGTTCGGCGTGGACAACATCCTTTTCTCGCCCGAGTTCCTGCGCGAGGGCAGGGCGCTGTACGACAACCTGCATCCCAGCCGCATCATCGTGGGCGAGCGCTCGGAGCGCGCGCGCGCCTTCGCAGGCCTGTTGCAGGAAGGCGCGCTGCGCAAGGACGTGCCGGTGCTGTTCACCGAATCGACCGAGGCCGAGGCCATCAAGCTGTTCGCCAACACCTATCTCGCCATGCGCGTCTCGTTCTTCAACGAGCTGGACACCTACGCGGTCTGCCGCGATCTGGATACGCGGCAGATCATCGAAGGCGTCAGCCTCGATCCGCGCATCGGCGGGCACTACAACAATCCTTCCTTCGGCTACGGCGGCTACTGCTTGCCCAAGGACACCAAGCAGCTGTTGGCGAACTACAGCGACGTCCCGCAGAACCTGATCCAGGCGATCGTCTCCTCGAACTCGACACGCAAGGACTTCATCGCCGCGGAAGTGCTCAAGCGCAACCCGCGCGTGGTGGGGGTCCATCGCCTGATCATGAAGGCGGGCTCCGACAATTTCCGCGCCTCCAGCATCCAGGGCATCATGAAGCGCATCAAGGCCAAGGGCGTGGAAGTGATCGTCTACGAGCCCGTGCTCAAGGAGGCGGAATTCTTCCGTTCGCGGGTCGTGAACGACCTAGAGCAGTTCAAGAGCGAAGCCGACGTGATCCTGGCCAATCGGCTTACGCCGGACCTCCAGGACGTGCAGGAAAAGGTTTACAGCCGCGATCTGTTCGGCGCGGATTGAGCCTGCCAAGTGTGCGGAATTTGCAACGCCGCGCACTTTCCCCTGGATATTGTTCCATCTGTTGGTATTGCAGGAGGCCGGGCTTTCCCGTCGAGGGCCCGGCCTGCCCAGTTGGGGTATCCTTGCGCGCCGTGTCCCGGCCAAGGGGCACGAGAGGGGCCCGCCCATGGCGTACGGGCGACAGACTTACTGGGATTCTTAGATAGGTGTTCAAGAACATTTTGTTTGTCTGCGTCGGCAACATCTGCCGCAGTCCTTCGGCCGAAGCGATGATGCGGCATGCCTTGCAAGGGCGGGATATCCAAGTCTCCTCGGCGGGCCTCGGAGCATTGGTGGGTCGTTCCATCGATCCCACCGCGCAGGAACTGCTGGTGGAGCATGGATTCGATGCAAGTGGACACCGCGCCCGCCAGATCGACTCAAGCATCCTTGCGGCCGCCGACCTCGTGTTGGTGATGGAGCGCAAGCACCTGAAGGCCATCGCCGACCAGGCCCCCGAAGCTTCCGGAAAGAGCTTCCTGCTCGGCAAATGGCAATCCGACCGGGAAATCCCTGACCCTTATCGCCAGCAGCGCCCCGCTTTCGAGCACGTCTACCGCCTCATGGCGGAAGGCGTAGAGAGCTGGCGACGCTACCTTTGACTCCTTCCTTAACCCCCCTTCTCTTTACCTACCGAGCCATCCGCCTGCCATGACGAGCCAAGATCCACGAGCCACCCCTGCTGTCGATGCGGATGAGATCGATCTGCGGCAATTGCTGGGAACCCTGATCGATCACAAATGGTGGATCGCCGGTATTACCGGGCTCTTCTTCGTCGTGGCGGTGGCGTATGCCTTGCTGGCGACCCCCATTTACCGGGCCAATGCCATGGTGCAAGTGGAATCCAAGATTCCCTCGCTGCCGGGGCTGACGGACCTGAGCCAGACCCTGGGCGTGGGAGGTAGTTCCGAGGCCACGACCGAGATCGCGCTGATCACCTCGCGCGCCGTCGTTGGTACTGCCATGGACGAACTCAAGCTGGACGTGAAGGCCGAGCCCTATCGCTTCCCGTTGCTGGGAGGCTACCTCGCGCGCAAGGCGGAGAAGGCGGATCCTGACTCGGTGGCCAAGCCTTGGCTCGGATTCAACAGCTTCGGCTGGGGAGGCGAGAAGCTGGATATCTTCCAGTTCGATGTGCCGGCCCGCCTGCTGGAAACGGATTTCACGCTGACGGCAGGCGATACGCCAGGAAGCTTCATTCTTACCGCCGACGACGTGGATTTGCCTGCGCTGCGAGGCAAAGTGGGGGAACCCACTGAGGGCCATGGCATCAAGATCCAGGTGGCCCAGTTGAAGGCCAACCCGGGCACCCGCTTTCATGTGCGCAAGCTGCGCCGACTGAACGTCATTTCCGACCTGCAAGCCGATATCGTGGTCTCCGAATCCGGGAAGGACTCGGGAATCCTCGCGCTGAGCTACGAGAATGCCGATCCGGCCCTGGCCCAGGAATTCCTGCAGCACGTGGCCCAAGCCTACGTCCGCCAGAACGTGGAGCGCAATTCTGCCGAAGCCTCCGCGCAGCTTGCTTTCGTCAAGGAACAGCTCCCCAATATCCGCAGGCAGGTGGATGCTGCCCAGGAAGCCTTGAGCGCCTACCAGACCAAGGCCAACTCGGTCGACCTGAACCTGCAGACCAAGGGCTTGCTGGACCAGGCCGTCGCCGTGGAGACCAGCATCCAGCAACTGCGCTTGCAGCAAGCGGAGATGGACCGCAAGTTCACCCGCGATCACCCGGCCTATCAGGCCTTGCTGCGCCAGATCGGCGAGCTGGAAGGACGCAAGGCCGGCTTCCAGGGGCAGGTCAAGCAGTTGCCCGAAGCGCAGCAAGAGCTGCTCAAGCTGACCCGCGACATGCAAGTCAGCAACGAGATGTACACCGCGCTGCTGGGGCAAGCCCAGCAGCTGGATGTGGCGCGCGCTGGTACGGTGGGCAATGTGCGCATCGTCGATCCGGCGGCAGTGGACGAGACCGACCCGGTGAAGCCTCGCAAGGGGCTGGTCGTGCTTGTAGGTGCACTGCTTGGAGCCTTTCTTTCCGTCGGCATCGTGCTGCTGAAGCAGATGCTAAATCGGGGAATCGAAGACCCTGCGCACATCGAGGAGTTGGGATTGCCGGTATATGCCTCGATTCCTGTGAGTCCCACGCAAGTGAATGATTCGGTGCGTGGCCGTTTCCGGGCAGACGGCAAGCTTCATTTGCTGGCGATAAACGAACCGGCTGACTTGGCAGTAGAGGCCATTCGTAGTCTACGTACCAGTCTGCATTTCGCCCGCCTAGAGGCGAAGAACAATGTCGTATTGATCTCGGGATCAAGTCCCAATGCAGGCAAGACCTTCGTGTCAGCGAATCTAGCAACGGTAATTGCGCAGGCGGGTCAGCGGGTGCTGATCGTCGATGCAGACATGCGCAAGGGCACGCTGCACAAGGCGCTAGGTGCCTCGCAGTCCCCTGGCTTATCGGAAGTATTGGTTGGCGACGTTCCCGTAGAGCAGGCCATCCGCATATTACCTGGTTTGGAAAACCTACGGTTTATCTCGCGCGGTGATGTGCCGCCGAATCCCTCCGAGCTGTTGATGCACGAGAACTTCACCCGATTGCTGCAACAAGTGACCAAAGAATACGACCTGGTCATCATCGATACTCCCCCAATCCTGGCGGTGACAGACGCCGCAATCATCGCTCATCATGCCGGTACCAGCCTGCTGGTGGCGAGATTCGGCTTGAATCAACCAAAGGAATTGGAGCTGGCGAAAAAGCGTTTCGAACAGAACAACGTTAAGCTCAAGGGAGCAATTCTCAATGCCGTAGAACGGCGTGCAACGGGATATTACAGCTACGGTTACTACGAGTATAAATCCGATTGAGACATCTCTTGCTAATTGCCTGTTGGATGGAATAGCGGTTCTGTTGCATCCACGTGCGGCATAATGCTAAATGCCTCGGCGGATGGCTTGTCGCCTTGATGCGTATAGAAGTCGCTGTCGTTCTGTGTATCAGTTGGTAACGTAACTGCTGTAGCTCTATAAAACCAAGCTCGCTCGATCCCGTTGGGTTCGCGGCGCGTCAGTATGCTTGGTGATAAGGATTAACTTGAATCTTGTAGGCTTGAAAGCATGAAAACTGCAGTTGCTGTTGCCACATGCGAAATATCCAAATTGTTGCTGTTTGCTAAGCATCAAGCTATGGTTGCGTTCGGTATTTATCGGCCTAATGTGAGTGGGGGAATTGCAGATTGTTTTCGCAATCAGAGCTTTGATTGTCTCGTTGTATTAGGTTGGCATGAATCTTATGGGGCCAGTTGCATCGCTTGCGATAGCCCTGATTTGTTTGGAGCGGACTAAAGGTAATGGACATTGCCAAGCTCAGAGTTGCTATCGTTCATGATTGGCTGGTCGTGTACGGTGGTGCTGAACGAGTGCTCGCGGAACTCATTGATCTCTTTCCACAAGCCGATATTTTTAGCACGGTCCACGATTTAGAGAGTAGCAACAACGCCTTCCTAAAGGGAAAGGTCCCCACGACTACTTTCATCCAGAAACTGCCGTTTGGTAAAAAGAAATATCGTAGCTATCTATTATTAATGCCTCTGGCCATCGAACAATTGGATCTGTCTACTTATGATCTGGTGATTAGCTCTTCATCAAGTGTGGCCAAGGGGGTCATTACTTCGCCGAACCAATATCACCTGGCTTACGTGTACAGTCCGGCGCGCTATGCGTGGGATCTGCAACACTCCTACCTCAAGGAGGCGGGCATCGAGACGGGCGTGAGGAGCTGGCTTGCTCGCCTCTTGCTGCACTACTTCCGTATCTGGGATGTGCGTACCTCCGCGAACGTAGACAAATATGTCGCCATCTCTAGCTTCATCGGTGCTCGTATTCGCAAAATCTATGGCAGGGAATCGCAGGTGGTGTACCCCCCTGTAGATGTAAAGGGTTTCACCCCCGGGGGCGCAAAAGAAGATTTTTATCTGACTGCCTCACGCATGGTGCCCTATAAGAAAATTCCACTGATTGCTGAGGCATTCTCGTGCATGCCGGACAAGCACCTGATCATCATCGGTGATGGCCCGGATATGGAGCGTGTCAAAGCGCTGGCCGGCCCTAACGTGAGTGTGCTCGGTTACCAATCTGATGCAGTGGTGCTCGACCATATGCGTCGTGCCAAGGCCTTCGTGTTCGCTGCGGAGGAGGATTTCGGTATCGCACCGCTGGAGGCGCAGGCATGTGGCACCCCTGTTATAGCCTACGGTCGTGGTGGCGCACTGGAGACTATAATCGGCGATGGTGGTTCGCCTACGGGCCTGTTCTTCGGAGAACAGACGGTGGATTCGATCTGTGCGGCCATAGCCCGCTTCGAAGCTATCCATTCTGTCTTCCTTCCGGAGAACTGTCGCGCCAATGCGATGCGCTTTTCTAGGGAGGCCTTTCGCAATAATTTCCTTGCTCAAGTTCATGCATTGCTGCAGGGGAGATGACGCACGCATGCATGCCAACGATCTTGCCAAGCAGAGTAGGCCGGACATAGCTGGAAGGTGGTTATGAGAAAACTGCCGCTTGTCCAGATCATGTTCTTCCTGTTCGTCATTGCTGGGTCCTTTATGGGCTTGTCTGCGATTATTAATTTTGTCTACCTGCCACTTGCATTTATCCTTGGCCTATACTTATTTCGCGTTTCATCGCCCCACTATCTGGGCTTCTGCATGTGGTTGTGGATGCTGACGCCCCTCGTACGGCGCGTGGTCGATTTCAATACCACCTACCACGCCGAGAGTTTGGTGATGCTGGCGCCCTTCCTGGGCAGCTGCATTGCGGCTATGTCGATACCCAAACTGCTGCGCAAGCGCATTTCGGCTTATGTCCTGCCCTACCTCGGGATCATTGCCATCGTACTGTGGGGTTTCGTCATTGGCTTGTTCCAATCCGGCTTGTTCGCTGCTGCCTACGCAGCGCTGACCTGGTTGGGGCCGATCTTTATAGCCTTGCATATCCTCAGCCACCCGGAACTGATTGAGGTCAATACCTCACAAATATTCAAGGCTTTCGAATGGGGCGTGCTCATCATCGGCGTCTATGGCCTTTACCAGTTTTTCTTCTATCCAGCATGGGACGATTACTGGGTGACCAACTCGGCAATGGGCGCCATTGGCTTCGCCGAAGCGGGCAATGTTCGCCTGTTCTCGACCATGAACTCTCCTGGCGTGTTCGCTCTCTTCCTTACCGCAGGGCTAATTACGATATTGCCCAAGCAGGGCATCTTCAAAAACATCGTGTTTTCCGTTGGTCTTGCGGCACTGATGCTGTCGCTGGTGCGATCAGCGTGGCTGTGCTTCCTGATGGGTTTCGTCTTCATCCTGTTCGCAATATCGTGGAAACGCCGCATTCGCTATGTCTTCGGGGCTTTGGTGCTCGCAGTCGTTTCCTTGCCATTGCTGCTGATTGGTCCCATCGCAAATCAGATTCAATCCCGCTTGCAGACCTTCAATAACCTCAGTCAGGATGCTAGTTTCCAGTCACGATCGAATCTCTACGATCAGTTCTCGCAATTCGCGTCAGGCTCCCTGTCCGGCAATGGACTTGGCAGTACAGGCGCTGCATCAAAATTGTCATCCAGTGATTACAGTTCGCTGGATAGCGGCTTGTTGGACCTTATCTATACATTCGGACTTTCTTCAATTGCATTCTTTCTTTGTCTGCTAGGTGTCGCTTACTTTTGTTTCAGGAAGCGCAATAATGGAATTCATGCACAAACGGCCATCGCTATCACGTTCGCGCTGATTTTCCAGTTGCTGATCGCAAACATTCTTTATGCACCGACGGGTGTGTTGTTCTTCGTGTTCTCATCCATTGCCATGCTTCATGGCAGACAATGCATCGAAAGCGCATTGCTTTCGTCTGATCCACGTTATCCAGATTTCAAATTATTCAGGAACATTGAACGAACAAGGTTGTAAGCATGCGAGTAACTTGGTTGGCATTGGAGTGGCCCCGCACGGGTCATCATTCGGGAGGCGTTGGACGTTATGCCGCGCGTCTTGCCGGGCGCACTGCACGATTGGTGGACCTCACTGTAGTAACCTATGAGGGCGCCAAACACATCCCCGGCATTCATTACGTGCTGCTGCCTGCCCCCAATGGGCGCATCAGTCGATATTATATATCGGCAGTGCGCGCGCGTGCCGCCGTGCACTCCACACGACCGGACGTGATCCATGCCCACGGCGACGATTTCCTGCTTGGCGGCAGCGTGCCTATCGTCCGCACCTTCTACGGTTCGTCGCTGAGCGAAGCTCGAGCTTCGCGCGGCCTGCGCCGTGCCAATCACTACATCTTGGGCGCGTTGGAATTGTGGTCGGCGCGATGTGCCTCGGCGCGCCTCGGCATCGCGCCGGAAACCATCGACCTGTTCGATTGCGAAGAACTGTTTCCCCCTTTTCTCGGCACCACATCGGTTGCGCCAAGGCAACCCGCCACGTCACCCACGATTGTTTTCATTGGCAGCTTCTGTGGCCGTAAACAAGGCTGGCTGGCACAGCAGGCCGTTGCCCATTTGCGCGAACACGGCCATCCAGACGCAAGACTGGTGGTCATCGGCCCGCAGGATGATGCTGCCCGATGGGAACCATGGGTCGAACACCGCAGCGGCCTTTCTGACACGCAAGTATCAATGCTCCTTTCGACGGCATGGCTGTTGGTTTCGCCTTCCAGCTACGAAGGCTTCGGCATCCCCATTGTCGAGGCGCTGGCACATGAGGTAGCTGTGGTTGCCCTGCGTAACCCCGGCAGCGAATACATTCATAGCCAAGCCAATGGCGTCGCTCCGCTGCAACTGGCGATGGTGGACGATTTCGTCGTCAAGGTGGAATCACGCATAAGAAAGGGGCCGTTGATCGACGCAGCGGAGATTGCCGGCGCTCAGATCGTGGTTACCAAACTAACCTATGCGGGATCACCGGAACGACTGCTATCCATCTACGAAAATGTATTGAGCACTCGATAGCGCTAACCGTGGAAACAATCTTTTGAAAGGTTTGCTCGCTCTCTTGCGTACCAGCGGTGGCCAGGCGGTCGCATCAAGTGGCGCGGTGCTGTTGCTCACCATACTGACGGGCATCCTCACTGCGCGATTGCTGAAAGTAGAGGACCGTGGCATTACTGCTGCGATTCTTGCGTTGACCGCCGCCCTTGCACAAGTCAGTAGTTCGGGCCCGGCCGAAACCCAGATACTTGCTCCTAAGCGTGGCTACGCGCCAGGCGTCACCGTGAGAACTGCATGGTTATTGGGCAGTGGAGTCGCGGTTGCATTTGCCGTTCCTATGCTGATCTATCTGCACACTTTGACCAAACCCAGTAGCTGGCTGACTTTCTTTGTTGTCACCATCCCGCTGCTTGGCTGCATTGGTCCTCTGTGCAATTTTTTGTTGCTGGGTGACCAACGCTTTACAGCATCGACTATGCTGCGCATGTCGCCCGTGATAGTTCAGGCCATCGCTCTGATCATCATTTGGCAAACAGGCTCGGCCGGCGTTCTTACAGTTATCTCCGGTAGCTGGATTGCCGGCATGATTGCAGGGCTGATCGGGTTAATGCTTGCCAAGCCATGGACCCGGACTGGAGGGACCTTCAAGGAAGATGGACGCAGCCTGCTCAAATTGATGTTTACGTTAGGTGGCTCGCACGCCATTCGCATCATCGGCTACCGCCTTGATCTGATTTTGTTAGGCGTCATTGCCGGTGGCTTTCAAGCTGGAATTTATTCGGTTGCAATCAGTCTGAGTTCCGCAGGGAGTTCACTGACAGCAAACTTGACGCCACTGGTCATGACCCGCAATGCTGGAGAAAATTCGGCGCGCTTTACTCAAGTCAGCAGCCTGGTCGCTGCAATCATAGCGCTTGGCATCGCCGTGACGGGGCCGTTTCTGATACCTCTTGTCTACGGTGGAAATTATCGCCCGGGTTGGCTGTTAATCGGTATACTCGCCATGTCAATGTACGGCTCGTTTCTTTTGGATGCAGGTGGCCGCATTTTCCAACGAGCAGGGTATGAGCACGTTTCGCTTCGCGTCTCTCTGACGGTTCTGTTTATCCAGATCATCGCGATCTCGGCTGGAGCGGCTTGCTTTGGCGGAATCGGCGCGGCCGCCGGTAATCTGATCGCCTATCTGTCTGGGTTGGGAATGCTGTTGATCATGACCCGAAGGCTCCCAGGTACCGAACACGAAAGCTTGTTGCGCCAGCTTTCCCCGGCGATGGGACTCCGCGTCTTTACCGAACGCTTGAATCAAAAATAATCCTGTTCAACGCGGGCCTGGTTGCGTGCCGGAATTCGAGTGAATGGATCAATCGCGCTTCGTGTGGAAGGTGCCTTGCTTGATCGGAGCCTGTGCGGCAGTGTGGCTGGATGGAACCTCTCTTCACGCAGGCTCTGGGCCTGAGTCCGCCTTGGGCGGTGACTTCGGTGGATTTCCGGCGGCCTGAGGGCGCCATCCACTTTGCCGTCGAGTGCCAAGCGCAGCGGCTGGGGTGTCCGGCCTGCGGAGCGGCGGACCAGCCGATCCATGACCGGATCGAGCGCCGTTGGCAGCACCTGCACTTCTTCCAGTTCAAGGCCTTCATCCACGCCGGTCTTCCGCGGGTGGCCTGCACGGCGTGCGGCAAGACCGGCCAGGTCCAGCCGCCATGGGCGCGTCCGGGCTCGGGCTTCTCGCTGGTGATGGAGGCCTTCGTGATCGCGCTGTGCCAGGCGATGCCGGTGGCGCACGTGGCGCGGCTGGTAGGCGTGTCGGATGACCGCATCTGGCGCGTGCTGCGTCATCACGTCGACCGGGCACGCGCACGGGAGGACTACAGCGCGGTCAGGCGCGTCGGCGTGGATGAGACCAGTAGCCGGCGCGGCCAGCGCTACATCACGCTGTTCCATGACGCAGACGCGGGGCGGTTGCTGTTCGCCACGCCCGGGCGCGATGCGGCGACCTTCGAGTCGTTCGTGGCCGATCTGAAGATGCACGGCGGTGATGCGAATGCGATCGGCGACCTGAGCATGGACTTGTCCAAGGCCTTCCAGGCGGGCGCGGCCGCGCATTGCCCGAACGCACGGCTGACCTTCGATCCCTTCCATGTGGTGGCCCTGGCCAGCCGGGCGCTGGACGAAGTGCGCCGGGCCGAGGTCAAGGTTGAGCCAGCGTTGAAGGGCAGCCGCTGGGCGCTGCTCAAGGACGCCCAGCGCTGGAGCCACAAGCAGGTCTGCACCCTGCACTGGCTGCAGCGCAGCAGCCTGAAGACGGCCCGCGCGTGGCGCTTGAAGGAGGCGCTGCGCAGCCTCTACGCGGTGGCTCGCGCGCACGAGGAGGCCAGGCGCGAACTGGATCGCTGGATCGGTTGGGCGCGTCGCTGCCGGCTGCCGTCGTTCAAGCGCCTGGGTGCCACCTTGCGCGAGCACAGGCACGGCATCCTCGAACACTTCCGCAGTGGATTGAGCAACGGCTTCGTCGAGGCGATGAATGCGCAGATCCAGGCTGCCAAGGCCCGGGCCAAAGGCTACGCCACCAACGACAACCTGATCGCGATCGCCTACCTGCTGTGCGCCAAGCTCAAACACCTACCGCGCAATCCATGGCTGAAACCTGCGGCATCATGATCAGGCTCTTTCCACACGAAACGCGAGAGAGCCGAGTGAATCCACGTTTCGACCAGTTGTGCCTTCCGGCTCAAATCAAAGCTGCCTACCTTTGTGGCGCCCGACAGCGGATCGAAGTGCTATCTCCAGTTGTGCACCGACTTGCTCCCAGCGAAATTCTTGTTCAACGCGCTCACGCGCTTGCACACCCAAGGCCTCGGCGAAATCAGAATCGGATAACAACCGGATTAACGCTCGTGCGACCTCGGTGCTGTTTTCCGGATCGACAAGCAAGCCGGTCTTGCCATCGACAACAGCTTCACATGGAGCCCCGATATTGCTTGCAACAGCGGGCAAGCCCCAAGAAGCCGCCTCGATATAAACAATCCCGAATCCTTCGCCGCCGATTTCATCCTTCGGGTAGCGCGCTGGCATCGCGAACACGTGCGCGGCATCCAGCCAACGGTCGCGCTCGGCATCATCGACCGCACCGAGGAACTTTACCGTATCGCCCAGGCCAAGCTGCAATGCGCGGGCCTCAAGTTCGGGCTTGATGCGGCCATCGCCGATCACCACCCATTGCACATCCGGCACTGCTTTGAGAACGGTGGGCAGGGCTTCGATGATCTTGTCGTGGCCCTTGTACCAATCGCGCAGGCGTGCCGTGGTGAGGACGGTAGGTCGCGGTGCCGACTTATTACCCGCCCGGGGCGGCACTTCCACGCCCGGATGGATCACCGACACCGGTGCCGGCAATTGGCCACTACAAGCATCGACCATCAGGCCGCGAGTGAATTTGCTGACGGCCACACCGGCATTGGAGCGGCGCATCGTCCAGGCAGTCATGCCGGGACGACCCGCGACTTCCTTGCCATAGGTGTAAAGCACGTTCGCGGCGCGATAACGCCTGGCCAGCCATGCCGCCGCAGGCCCAGACACGACATGGCCATTGAGGATCACGTCGGGCCGCCAGTCCGGCGCCCGCAGGACCGCGGAAACGTTGAACAGCACATTACGCAGGACTGCCCGCTTGCTGATGACAGGCACGCGAGTGATGACCTGATGCTGGCTCCTGTCGAAAACTGCTGCACCGGGATGATCCAGGGTGAGCACGCGTACTTCGGCACGCGGCATGGCCAAGGTGATGCGATGCAAGAGGCGCTGGATGCCCCCATGCGCTGGCGGGTAATCTGGGGTAATGAGGAGAACTCGCAGCGCGCGATCCTTCAAGGGAGTATTCGACATGAAGCCTCGGGAGAAAGTACTTTTACTCTACAGTATAGTCCAAGCGTTGCCTTAGTTCCCTGTATTTCGACTCTCTTCACATGCCCAATCACATGCAACACGCATCCATCCTCTTCGTCGACCAAAGTGGGGAAATGGGAGGGGCAGAACTGTCGTTGTTCGACATCGCCCGCCACCACGCGCGGGATAGCAAAGTCATTCTGCTGTCCGACGGTTTATTCCGCGAACAGCTACGCGCAGTCGGCGTCGATGTTGAGGTGCTCGCACTCGGGTTGGCGGGCAGGGTCGAGCGCGACAGTCGGTTAAGCAACGCGCTTTCCGCCATTCCTTCGCTACTGAAAAACGCGTTGGGTCTGGCCAGGCGGGCTCATTCGCACGACTTGCTTTACGCTAACACGCAGAAGGCTTTCGTCGTTGCTGCGCTCGCCTCAGCCATTGCGCGCAAGCCGCTGGTTTGGCATCTACGGGACATCCTTACCGCCGCGCATTTCTCACCCGGCTTGCGTAGGCTTGTCGTCGCCCTGGCCAATCGTTTTGCGACTTGCGTGATTGCCAATTCACAAGC
This sequence comes from Pseudomonas sp. Hp2, assembly GCF_006386585.1. Lineage (NCBI taxonomy): Bacteria > Pseudomonadati > Pseudomonadota > Gammaproteobacteria > Pseudomonadales > Pseudomonadaceae > Pseudomonas > Pseudomonas sp. Hp2. The sequence continues at coordinate 231,660 of NZ_VAHJ01000003.1, read as the reverse complement.
CACCGCCGATGCCTTTCGTTTCGCAGGCGGAAATTGCGCCGTCCACGTGGTTCACAACGGCATCGATCCTGCGCCTTTCGATGCCATTGATCGCGATGGAGCGAGACAGGCCTTGCGCAGGGAACTTCGCAGCGGCTCGGCGCCGCTGGTCGGGGCATTCAGTCGCTTGGCCGAATGGAAAGGGCAGCACGTGCTGGTCGAGGCCATGCGCGATCTGCCTGAAGTGCATGCAGTCTTCGTCGGCGGTGCGCTGTTCGGCGAGGACGCCTACGAAGCCAGGCTCAAGCGACTTGCGATGGACCTTGGCGTATCAGAGCGTTGCCATTTCCTCGGCTTCCGGCGCGACATTCCCGCTCTGATGGTTGGCGTGGATATCGTGCTGCACACTTCGATTACTCCCGAACCCTTCGGGCGCGTGGTGGTCGAAGGCATGCTTTCGGGTAAGCCTGTGATCGCCACCGAAGGCGGCGGCATCAACGAGATCATCGATGACGGCAACACCGGGCTGCTGGTACCTCCCGGCGATCCGCAAGCATTGCATGCCGCCGTCCGGCAACTCCTCGATGTGCGCGATCGAGCCATGGTGCTGGCAGAGCGCGGCAGGGTCGAGGCGCATCGGAAATTCTCGCTAAGGGCTTGTCTGGCGGGCGTGGACGCCGTTATTGCTGGGGTCATGCGCGCGCCGCGCGCCATGCCTTGATCGAAAAGCATCCAAAGCAGCATTTCGAGCAATGATGGCGGCTTTCCTGGCGTCGAGCAGCTTGCGCAATCGCGTGTTGTCGCGGTTGAGCGTCTTCACGCTATGGGTGCGCACGAAGACCGAATGCCCCACAGTTCGATGGCATGCCGCTCAATTTCTTGCGCGCTGCTCCCACTCCGCGCAGCGACCATGCCTGGCCGGAGCTGATATTGACGTCTCAACGATAGCTGCCGGCACTCCGGGCAGGCGCTGGAACAAATAACCGACAATGGGCATGTCATTGAGTTCGCGCCCCAAATCGAGGGTGCCAGGCTCGATCGTTTCGACGCCATGCTTGAGGTGATCGACCAGCTTCGGGGTCAGGAAGTTGCCGGCTTGGCCGGCGGCGGAGTGCTTTCATCGAACAGGCCCTCCGGGGTATCGCCGCACACGCTCGCGCTGCTGGTCAGCAACACGCAGTCCGGGTGGGGTAGGGCAAATGAAGAGCAGATGACCAGACGGACTTCGTCATGGTTCCGCTTCCGGCCGATCATCGGTAAAGTCGATGACGCGCAATGCATCAGGTGCTCCATCGAGTTTGCCATAGAGCAAGCATGCGGCCTTATCCCAACGCCTTGGGGCGGAGGATTTCGCGATGACTCGTAATTCTATCGTTGTGCGCCAATGCATGGGTGCCGCCCTGCTGGCCGCAGTTCAGCTGAATTTCTTGTTGTCTGGCAACGCCACTGCGCACGCACAGGAGTATGCTTCTGGTCGTCTGCGCCCTTACATCGTTCCCGATCAGCTCGATCTCCCCATGCCGAAATGGTCCGCGACCATGCAGCCATGGCGAGCCTATGCGCAAACGGTCCCCGCCGTGAACTATCTGCGCGGACTTGGCATCATGTGGGGGAGCATGCCGCAGAGCATGACTCCGGACGCGATGGCCAGCCTGCTGCAAGACGCCGGATTCAGCCGCGTGCGCTACGAGTTGCAATGGGGCGCCGTCAAATGGGATGAGTCTGGTTTTGCCCCCGATCAGCAGGCCGCACTTAATGCCTCGATGGCCGCTTTCCGTGCGCACAAGCTGCGGCCATTGATTCTGCTCAACGCACATCATCTGCGGCCCTGCCCGATAAAGGACATTCGCACTGTCACGTTGAAGCAAGCCGCGCCAGCGGGTGCGAAGAACCTCGAACTTGTCGATGATCTTTCCGACATGCCCGCCTGGAAGACCGAAATCCTGTCGGTCACCACTTCCAGGCAGGCAGGGCCGTTGCTCACTTCACTGGACAAATCCGGCCTTGTCAAACTCTCTCGTCCTCTTGCCAATGCCTTGCCAGCTGGCGCCAAAATCACTGTCGGCACGCTCAAGTACCTTCCCCTCTATCCGATGGGAACTCCGCAGTACAACGAGACCATGGAAGGCTGGAACAAATACGTCGCACTGGCCGTTGATGCGGTTGCCAAGGCTTATGGTAGCAATGATTTCGACGTCGAGATATGGAACGAGCTTGGCTTTGGTTCCAACTTCCTGGACATCAACAACTACACAGACGGAAATGCCGTCCCCAAAGCACCGAAAGATCCCCTGCGCCGAGGCGGATCGGACTGGATCCTGGCTAGCAATGCGGTGGACATAATCGGGAAAAGCCATCCAGGAGTGAAAGTCATCTGGGGATTTTCGAGTATCACTTTCTTCCATACTCCGATAGCCGAATTGCCCCCCGGAATTGCGGGCCAGAGTTACCATCCATATAACGCAGGCCCAAGCTGTATGCCTAAAGCCGCGGAAAACCGCCTGCAATACAGCGCAGACTCGTTCGTACCGAACTTCTGTTTGGCGATTCCTGAAGGGATTACCGCTACTTTCCAGAAAACAGAGTCGCTGTTTCGACTGGTCAATCCAATCGCGCGCGAGAAGAAGCCGAATCGTTCGGTGACATTCGATCACTACATCACTGAGCACGGTGAAGCCGCATCCGATTTTGGCCTCGATGGTGTCCAAGCACAGCGCATGAAGGCCAAGTTCGAATTACGGGCACCTGTTTTCTGGCTGAACAAGGGAATCAAGGGCTTCTACACCTATCAAGCCTACGATGATGCCAATACTGGCTTTGGCCTGCTTTCTGCGAGCAGCCTGCAGAATTCCATCGTGCTCGCCTCGCTCAAGCGAATGACGCGTGAATTCTCGGGGGCTACTGAAATTAGATCACCACGACAGCTTGGTTTCGAGTATTCATCGGTGCAGGCTTCCCAAGCCGCAATTACATACGATAAGGGGCAGGCGGCGCTGACGCATCAGGATCTTGTCCAAGTCCTCCCTTATCAAATCGATGATAGTCGCTTTGTAATCCCAATGTACGTGATGGCATTTGGATTTCCAACTGATCTGCCGCCGGAAAGTTTCGATTTCAAGATCAATGGAGTGCGTGGGCAAAGTGTTAAGGTCAAACTCTATGATCCATTGCTTGATAAAGACGAGCCGGTTTCCATCATATCACGATCTAATAATGCGATAACCGTACGTCTTGCGCTGACCGATTCGGTGCGTTTGCTTAAGCTTGTGGAATAGGTGTAGTCGCGTAGTATGATGACCACTGAAATCCAGATAAAGTCGCGATTAATGTCCCAATATTTAGGTGTGTCATTGGAGCGACTTCGAAGCGGATCATGCATTCTCGCTGAGGTAATCGCTGGCTATCGCCTGGCCTCGACTGACCACGTGCCGAATCCTTGAGGATGCAGGTTGATACCTATCTAGAAAATCGTGAATTAGCAGGCATTGGTTTGATTTTCAGTTATCTATCGATCTTGCCCAGATTCTCATAGAAGAACCACTCGTCGCGCTCGCTCGTAAGCGAATACAACGAATACTTGCGAGCCAGCATGGACCCGCCATCACGAATCAGGGGTTGCCACATCAGGGTAGCGCGGGAACGGGTCGAACGGGGCAGGACCAGGTCGAACGGGATCGAGAAGTAGATGCCCTTGTCGAAGCTGCCTTCGCCGAACTCCTCCGAGGAGATGTTGGTCTTGGTGGCGTACGCCCCCATCGTCACACCATTGGAGAAGGTGCGGGCCACGTCCAGCGTGGCGCCCCAGTCCCCTGCCAGGTAACGACCCGCGCTGAGCGCGGCCAGCACGCGGTGTTCGCGGCCGAAGGCATAGTAGAGCGTCGTGTGTCCGGTGGTGACACTGTAGTCGCGCAGGCCGAAGTGCTGGTCGTAGTCGCGCTGCCTGACGCGATTGATGTTGGCGCTCACGGCCCAGCGTTCGCCCATCGGCCGGTACAGCAGTTCGCCGCCCACGCCGGCGTACATCCATTCCAGGTATCCCGCGTAGGCCATGCCATACAGGTCGCGGCCCAGCTTGCCGGCAGTGGTCAGCTGCAGGTTGGGCAGGGTGACGTCCGAGGTCGTCATGTACTGGCGCAAGTCGGTGCGGACGCGTGGCAGCTTGCTCGGGGCGTCGTACTTGAACTTGTCGTAGTTGTTGAGCAGGTTGCCGCTGGCGGTACCGGTCAGCCAGGTGTTGCGGTTGAAGAACCAACTGGCCGAATAATTGGCGGAGATGCGGTACAGGATGAAGGCGTCCGGGCCACCCAGGTTCTGGTTGTAGCTGAGGTTGAAGCCGCCGCCGAAATGGCGGAGCGGGGCGCGATAAAGCACGTCAGTGCTGCGCTCTGCCGGGGCGTTGAGTTCGGTGCCCAACTTGAGTTGGTCCAGGTCGATGCGATGTTCCGCGTAATCGACGAACTTCTCGCGATTGATGCTGGTTTCCGCGATGGGCATGCCCAGGCGCTTGTCGATAAGGGTGAACCACTCGATGTCGGCGGGCGAGGCATTGTCCAGGATGCGTGCGCTGCGCCCCAGGCCTTGTGCCGGGTAGAAGTATCGCAGCTGCTGTCCGGTGACGAACAGTTCCGATCCCCGGCGCGAGATCTCCTCGACCTGTATGCCGGCGTTGTTGCGCAGCCGGCGGGCCACGTCTTCCCAGTCGGGCGCGGACGTCGCGGTGATGGTGGAGGCCTGCATGGCCGGCCGCCCGGACAGGGCCTGGTTGCTGACCGCCGCACTGCGCTGCAGGGGTTCGGGCGGTACGTCCAGCGGCTTGGGGGCCCTCGGCGAATGACCCGGGTTGCTGCGGAAGGTGACCGCGAACATGGCCGTGTTCCCGCGTTCCCAGCCGGCAGCGAGCTGGATGTTGCGGTTGAGCATGAACACCGCACCAAGGTTGAGCGGCGTGTCCTGCTTCTGGTTGTTGTTCTGCGGCTCGTGCTTGTAGTCGTTGCCGTCGTATTCGAGTTTCAGCTGGAGGCGGTCCCAGGGCGTCTGGTACACGATGCCGCCGAATACGCCGACGCGGCCGTGGAACATGCTCTTTCCGCTCAGGTTGCCCCATTCTCCCGTGGCGGTCGGGCGGGTCTTGAAATCCTCGTCGATCCAGCCGAGCGGGTTGCCGAAATCGCCGCGGTTGCCGATGTAGCCGGTCGCCAGGCCCAGGCTCGCGTCGATGGGGCCGAGACGCTTGCTGGCGACCAGGTACTCGCTGGAGAACAGGCCGGTGCCGCCCACGTCGCGCATGCCGAAGGCGATCTCGGGGACCCAGCGGCTTTCCCGCCAGAGCCGTACCTTGAAGTCGATCGACTTGTCCTTGTAGTTCTGGTCGCCGCTGAGGGATTCGGGGCCATAACGGCGATTGCTGACGTTGATGTAGCGGAACGCGCCCTCCAGCCAGGGAAACGGCTGCATGACCAGGTTGTACCGGCTGTAGGGCGAAGTATGCGAGGCGGTGAAGGCGATCTCGCCCTCATCGGCCATGCGGGCCGTTGGCGTCTGCAGCAGGCCGATGCCGCCCCAATCGCTTGCGGTGGGCGCGGGAGCTTGTTGCGCATGAACGACGGTGGCCGTGGCCATGGCCAGCAGGCTCAGGGTCAGGCGCGCCAGGCGCATGCCGGTTCGACGGTGCGGATGGGAAGGCTGCAGGATCAAAGGCTGGCTCCGGGCGCCGGCAGAACTTGGGTTGCGAGGAACTCGGCGAACTGTCGGTTGAACTCGGGATCGACGGTACGCGTGGCGTACTCGGTCAGCGGGACGTAGAGGATTGCGCCAGGCGCCAACGGCTGTGGCGGGCTGCGGTTCCAGAGCGCGATGCCGGCGACCTGGACGTTGCCGTCGGGCTGGACGATGTAGGCGGTATCGCGATCGGCTGCGGGGTTGCCTGGGCATGCGCGCAGGTAGGCGAGCACGTCCTGCTCGGGAACGTGTTGCAAGGCGCAGGGTTGGACTACTGCGCCGACGACCTGCACCTGGGTCGGGCGAACCGGATAGATCACCCGGTCGCCCTCGAAGGCGACCGGGTTGTACTTGGGCTGGATCTGCAGCAATCGCAGCTCCAACAATTGGCGTGGCGCCCGGCCCGTGACCGGCAGCGACTCCAGCCATGCCGACAAGGTGGCCGCAGTGTCGGAAATCGCTTTGTCGCCACTGTTGGCCAACTGCTTGAGGTCGTATTGCAGCCCGGCCTTCAGGCGTACCTGTTCGGTGAGCGCCTGCCGGCGCAGCAACGCGGCGCCCAGCACGTAGGCATCGGCGCCGGGGCGGGCGGCGGCTATGGCCTGGTCGATGCGTGCTTTGGCCGGGAGCTTGTAGAGCCCCGGCGCCCGGACCGCGCCCTCCACGCTTACGCCAATGGAGTCGGTCGAAGATGCTGTCTGGGCCGCCGCGGGAACCGCGGACAGGCAAAGCAGCGCGAGGACGGCCAAACGGGGTAGCGGCATTGGTCAGGAATTCGCGGGCAGGTAGGGCTTGAGTTGCTCGATCTCTACGGTTTGGCCGGGAGCCAGGTATTGCCGGCTCTTCCAGATGAAGCCGTTCTGGTCGGCCCAGTACACGTTGGTACCGGATATGCCAGGGCCTTCCAGGGTCTCCTCGTAGCGCACCAGCTGCAGCGTGCGGTTCGGCAAGGTCACGGACTCCGTACCGATCCGGCGCAACTCTCCGGTGACGGGAACGTCGTAATGGTAGCCGGGCATCCAGTCGTAACGCCGCTGGACCTTCGCCGGACCTTCCAGCCGAGCCAGGTTGCGGAACGGATCTTCCCCCTCCACGCGCACATTGCTGTTGCGTCGCGAATCGGACATGCCGCTCAGCAAGCCGTTGCTCTGCAGGTAGAGCACGGCTTCGCGGCCTGCCATCCAGGCTTGGCGGCCTTCGTCGACATAGCCGAGGATCAACACCCCGCTGATATCGGAGGAATGCAGCAACAACTGGGGGTACGGAACGGCATCGACCTGTTGCGCCGTAGGCGTGATGTCCTGGCGCTTGAAGGCCAGCCGGATCGCATCGGTCGTTGCGCGGCTGACCGAAGTGCAACCGGCAACGACGAGCATCGCCATCGCGATCGATGCGCCGAACCCGATCCGCGCCAAGGTGGAAAGAGACTGCCGGCCCCCGGCTTTCATGTCAGTTGTCCAGGTCGTTCTTGGCGCTGGCCGCATTGGAAATGATGCTGGTGAACGGCAGCAACTGGTTGATGAAGCGGCTCCAGCGCGTCACGCCGGCAGCCCCGACGAAGATCACGTCGCCCGGCTGGACCTGGAACTGGCTGGCCACGGCGAATGCCGTCGGGGAGCGGGCCTCCAGCTGATAGACCACGGACGGGTGCTGCTGCAGGTCGCGGCTGCCGCGGATCACGTAGACCGCATCGGCCTTGGCCGTGGTTTGCGCGAGGCCGCGGGCGCGGCCCAGGGCCTGGCTCAGCGAGATGTCGTTGGTGCGGAAGCTGTAGGCACCTGGCAAGTTGACCTCGCCGACCACGAATACTTCCTTGCGGTCCAGATATGGCACGTAGATGTTGTCGCCGTCTTTGAGATATATCCGGCGCCCGTGGCTTTGCTGGGAGAGACTTTCCAAGTCCAGCTCATAGGTGATGCCGTCGCGGGTAAGCTTGATTCCGGAAAGATCGGCTTCGGCCGGATTTAGGCCGGCTTGACTAATGGCATCGCCCAGTGTCAGCGGGACGACAGTCAACGGTACCGTGGTCGAACGCTCGGCTGCACCGGTAATCCAGATGCGATGGGCGGCGTAGGTCAGCACGGCGACATCTATCTGTGGTGCCTCAATGTACTTGGTTAGGCGCTGGCCGATTTCATCGCGCAATTCCATCGGCGTCTTGCCAGCCGCTTGGACTTTGCCGATGTAGGGATAGAACAACGAGCCATCGGCCTGGACCAGGCGTCCGGCCATCGTGGCTTGTTGCTGGGGACCAGCGGGAACGGTCAACTCGGGATGGTCCCAGACCGTGATGTAGAGCGAGTCGCCCGGGCCGACGCGGTAGGGCTCTGGCTGGTACTCGAGCAAGGCCGACGGCAACGGACCGGCTTGCTGTGCGGCCCGATCCATCGCGATCAGCTTGGGCGTGATCGGGATCAACTCCAGCTTGCCGTCCTCGCTGGTGGGTTGTTCGCGGCTGATGTCGCTGTTGCGCAAGTGTTGGCCGGGGGCCCAGATGCAGCCTGACAGGGACAGGGCGGTCGCCAACGCGGCCGAAATACGGAGGTAGGTCATCGGAGTCTTGTTCATGGGTGGACGCCAGACATAAAAAAACCCTCGCCAAGCTGCGCCCGGCGAGGGCCTCTTGATTTGCGTGACGAGCTGGATCAGCCGCCGGTGCCGCCAGTACCACCCGTGCCGCCGGTACCGCCCGTGCCCGGGCCACCCGGGTTGCCCGGACCACCCGGACCGCCCGGATTGCCGGCATCGTTCTCGTTGCTCGAGCTGTCGCCGACGACGCTGTACAGCACGGCGGCAGCGGCCACGCCGGAGTAGATCCAGGCAGCGGTGTTGATGGTCGAATAATCGGCAGCAGCGGCACCCGCCGGTTGCGGAGCGGCGCCGGTGTCCTGGTTGTCCTGCTGGGGAGCGGCCCACACGGGCGCCGACAGAGCCATGGCGATGGCCGTGACGATGAGTTTCTTCATGAGTGGCTCCTGAAAATCCGTATGGGAGAGATTGACACTCGGCAGGTTGGCGTAAATTTCGAACTATGTCAACGGGTTGATGCGTTCCTGGGCAGGCTTGGCTGAATGCGTGTGCAGCCAGTCGCGGGTATGGATCTCATGTCGGCCTGAGATCGCCTTGGCCACGGCGATCACCGCGCCGTGGGTGCTCAACGAAGAGGGCAGCGCCAGGATCAGGACGACCACCGCCGAAGGCGCCGCCGCCAACCAGCGCCAGGCCGGCAACGGAGGCCTGTGCCATGGCCAATGGCACAGGACCAGGATCGAGCCGCCAGCTCCCAGGAGGAATCCGCCGACGACTTCGGAGAGCGAATGGGCCTGGAGCGGAAGCCGGGACCAGGCGATGAACGCGGCCAGTGCGAAGCCGGCCAGGGGAAGCCCGCGCGCGGCCTTCCGGCCGGTGCCCAGCACGGCGAACAGGAGCGGGTAGATGCAGGCCGACATCGCGGCGTGGCCGCTGAATCCGGTGAAATCGAGCGCAGCCGAGCCGATGCCCCAGCCCATGAAGGCGATCTTCGAGGCCAGCACCACCATCGAGGTCGACAGGATCGCAAGACCCACGTGCACGGTGGTCCGCCCAGGCAAGGTCCTGGAGTGCCAGGCGATGGCGATGAGCAGGGTCGCGGCGGGCAGCAGCCATTTGCTGTTGCCCAGTTCGGTGACCCAGGTCCAGGCGTGGGGCATGCGGGTGGATCGAAGAGGTGGCCGCCGAGCATAGGCGGTACGGCATGGCTGGAAAATGAGCAGGACGACGGGCGGCCGACACTTCGTGACGTTTGGAGCCTTGATTGATGCCGGCCGATGCCGCATTTCGCGTGCAGGATCATCCGGGTGGAGGCGATGGTCCCGGTCGTGCCGCCAACGATGCGGGCGGGGCGATCCGGTCAGGACGCATCGCGATCCCCGGGAAATGAATGTCAGCGACTGAACAGGTACAGGAAAGCGTCACGGTCAGGCTCGATGTATGGCTTTGGGCGGCGCGCTTCTTCAAGACGCGGAGTTTGTGCAAGCAGGCCATCGAGACGGGCAAGGTCGAGGTGGGCGGGCAGCGGCCCAAGTCGTCGCGCGCCGTCCGGATCGGCGAGCAGGTGCGCATCAGCCGGGGCGACGAGGTGTTCGAGATCGTCGTGCGCGGGCTCAGCGAGCAGCGGGGGCCGGCATCGGTGGCGCAGCAACTGTATGAAGAAAGCGAGGAATCGCGTGCGCGGCGGGCCGAGGCGCGGGCGCTGCGCGCCGCCGAGCGCACCGGCTACCAGCCGCCGGAACACCGGCCTGACAAGCGCGCGCGGCGCCTGATCCGCGCGCTGGGCGACATCGACGCGATGTAGGAGCGCACGAACGGGCGGGGTACGCCCGGGCCGCCATGCGGCGGTACCGGAAGCGCCTGCAGGTCCGGTAAGCGCTGATCTCGCATTGGACGCAGCAAAAAACGCCCCGGCCAGGCCGGGGCGTTCCCGTTGCTCCCTTTGCCGAGGGATCCGTGGTCAGGCCAGGTCGAAGCGGTCCAGGTTCATCACCTTGGTCCAGGCCGCGACGAAGTCGTGGACGAACTTCTGCTGCGCATCCGAACTCGCGTAGACCTCGGCCACCGCGCGCAGCACCGAGTTCGAGCCGAACACCAGGTCGACGCGCGTGCCCGTCCATTTCGGCGCGCCGGTCTTGCGGTCGCGGCCTTCGAACACCTCGCGTGCCGGCGAGGTCGGCGCCCATTCGGTGTTCATGTCGAGCAGGTTGACGAAGAAGTCGTTGCTCAATACCCCGGGCCGGGCGGTGAACACGCCATGCCGGGAGTCGCCGACGTTGGCGCCGAGCACGCGCAGGCCGCCGACCAGGACCGTCAGTTCCGGCGCGGTGAGCGTGAGCAGTTGCGCGCGGTCGATCAGCAGGTGTTCGGCCGGCACCACGTAACGACCCTTGAGGTAATTGCGGAAACCGTCCGCGAGCGGTTCCAGCGGCGCGAACGAATCGACGTCGGTCTGTTCCTGCGAGGCGTCGCTGCGGCCCGGCGAGAATGGCACCTCGATCGGCACGCCGGCCTTCTGCGCTGCCTGCTCGACGCCCACGCCGCCCGCGAGCACGATCAGGTCGGCCAGCGAGACCTTCCTGCCGCCGCCCTGCGCGGCATTGAACTCGTTCTGGATGCCTTCGAGGGTCTTGAGCACGCTCGCGAGCTGCTGCGGCTGGTTGACGGCCCAATCCTTCTGCGGCGCCAGGCGGATGCGCGCGCCGTTGGCGCCGCCGCGCTTGTCAGAGCCTCGGAAGGTGGAGGCGGAAGCCCAGGCGGTCGAGACCAGTTGCGGGATCGTCAGCCCCGACGCGGCGATCTTCTGCTTGAGCGAGGCGATGTCCTCGGACGTGACGAGCGGATGGTCGACCGCGGGGATCGGATCCTGCCAGATGAGCTCCTCGGCCGGCACCTCGGGGCCGAGATAGCGCGCACGCGGGCCCATGTCGCGGTGGGTCAACTTGAACCAGGCGCGCGCGAAGGCGTCGGCGAACTGGTCGGGGTTTTCCATGAAGCGCCGCGAGATCTTCTCGTAGGCCGGATCGAAGCGCAGCGACAGGTCGGTCGTGAGCATGGTCGGGCGCCGCTTCTTCGACGGATCGTGGGCGTCCGGGATGACAGCCTCCGCATCCTTGGCGACCCACTGGTGCGCGCCCGCAGGGCTCTTGGTCAGCTCCCACTCGTACTTGAACAGGTTCTCGAAGAAGTGGTTGCTCCACTGCGCCGGCGTCTGGGTCCAGGTCACCTCCAGGCCGCTGGTGATCGTGTCGCCGCCCTTGCCGGTACCGAACTTGTTCGACCACCCCAGGCCTTGCTGCTCCAGTTCGCCGGCTTCGGGCTCGGAGCCCACGTTGTCGGCCGGGCCGGCGCCATGGGTCTTGCCGAAGGTGTGTCCGCCCGCGATCAGGGCGACGGTCTCCTCGTCGTTCATCGCCATCCGGCCGAAGGTGTCGCGGATGTCCTTGGCGGCCAGCAGCGGGTCGGGATTGCCGTCCGGGCCTTCCGGATTGACGTAGATCAGGCCCATCTGCACCGCGGCAAGCGGGTTTTCGAGATCGCGCGAATGCACGTCGCCATCGGCGGCGTTGTCGGTCACCAGCACGCCTTCGTCGCCGGGCTTGTCCACGCCTTCCGAGCCGTGCGCGTAGCGGACGTCGCCGCCCAGCCAGGTGGTCTCGCGGCCCCAGTACACGTCCTGGTCGGGTTCCCAGGTGTCGGGACGGCCGCCGGCGAAGCCGAAGGTCTTGAAGCCCATCGATTCCAGCGCGACGTTGCCGGTCAGGATCATCAGGTCGGCCCAGGAGATCTTCTGGCCGTACTTCTGCTTGATCGGCCACAGCAGGCGGCGCGCCTTGTCCAGGCTGACGTTGTCCGGCCAGCTGTTGAGCGGGGCGAAGCGCTGTTGTCCGCGACCGCCGCCGCCACGGCCGTCGCCGATGCGGTAGGTGCCGGCGCTATGCCAGGCCATGCGGATGAACAGCGGCCCGTAGTGGCCGAAGTCCGCCGGCCACCAGTCCTGGGAATCGGTCATCAGCGCGTGCAGGTCGTTCTTGAGCGCCTGGTAGTCGAGCTTCTTGAACTCCTCGGCGTAGTTGAAGCGCTTGTCCAGCGGATTGGACTTGTCGGAATGCTGGTTCAGCAGGTCCACGCGCAGCTGGTTCGGCCACCAGTCCTTGTTCGTGGTGCCGCCACCGGCGGTCTGGTGGAAAGGGCACTTGGCTTCGGTTGTCATGGCTTCTCTACCTGGTTCGTACGCACTTGGGTGACCGCTCGGTATCCGGTCCGGGAGCCGGGCACCGGGGAACGGATGTTTCAGTCGTGGCGCTGCAGCTGTACCGGATCGGACAACGACGGGGCGTGCGGGGCGGGCATGGGCCAAGCGGGTGCGGCCGCCGGAGCATGATGGAAGATCACGGCATCCGGAGAGTTGGCAAGACGATCGATCGGCGGGCTCATGGCGGGCTCCTCACGGTGCAGACACGATAAGGAACGCCGATCGTTTGTTGAATTCGAATAATTTGAATATTTCAATAGTTCTCGGCTATGGCATGGAGGCGCTCGCCATGCGGCGCCTCCAGCCCAGAACAGCCGAGCCTAGCGGTTGCCGCCCAGCAGGCTGCCGCCGATCTTCAGCAAGTCGCCGACGCCGAGCTGGCCGTCGCCATCCTGGTCCAGTACCTGCCCGAGCAGGCCGGACACGCTGCCGTCGGCGCGGGCCTGCTGGTGCTCCTGGCCGAGCGCCTGACTGAGCTGGCCGACACTGCCGCTGCCGCCGCCAAGGAAGCGCTGGGCGAGGAAGGACATCACGATCGGTGCGAGGATCTGCAGCAACTGCCCGGACTTGCCGCTATCCAGGCCGGTCGCCTGGCCAAGCCCGCTGGCGGCCTGCTGGGCGTCGCCGCCGAAGATGTGGCCGAGGATGCCGGCGCCGTCGGTCTGTGGCGTCGAAGCGCCGCCGAGCACGGAACCCAGCAGGCCGCCCAGGTCGAGACCGCCGGCGGACGCGCCGGCATGGTCGCGTTGCAGGGCGCCGAGCAGGGCCTGCGCGCCTTCCGGCTGCTGGGCATTGCGGCCCAGCGCGCCGAGCAGCAGCGGCACCGCGCTGGAAACGGCGGATTGCGCCTGGTTCGGGTCCACGCCCAGTTGCGAGGCGATCTGCTGGATCCCGGAACCTTGCAGCTGCTGCAGCAGGCTGCCGGCAAGCGAGGGGTTGTTCATGGCGTTTCCTGGGCGATGCCGGGGACGGCGGGACACCGAGCCTAGCAGAACGGCATGTCGCCGGAACGAAGGGCCAGGGGCGTTGTCATGGCTGCCCGGAGCGCCTGGGCGAACGCTTGGCGGCGGGTCCCGAGAGGTCGCCGGCGGGCCGGTGCCGGCCTTCGTTGCCGGGTCCGGCGCCTGCATGTCGAGGCTATGCTGGCAAGTCCGCCATGGAGCCCGCGCATGACCGTTCGCGCCACCCGCCTGCTGCACCTGCTGGACGAACTGCGACGCCGGCGCGCGCCCGTGCGCGGCGCGCAGCTGGCGGAGCTGCTCGGCGTGAGCCTGCGTACGCTGTATCGGGACATCGACGCGTTGCGCGGGCAGGGCGCCGACATCGTCGGCGATCCCGGCGTCGGCTACCAGCTGCGCCCGGGATTCCTGCTGCCGCCGATGATGTTCTCGGCCGAGGAGCTGGAGGCGTTGCTGCTGGGCGCGCGCTGGGTGGCCTCGCATGCCGACCCGGAGCTGGCGGCGGCCTCGGTCCGGGCGCTGGACCGCGTGGTCGGCACCTTGCCCGACGGCCTGCGCCTGCAGGTGGAAACCAGCGGGCTGTTCGCGCCCGACTGGAGCCCGGTGCCGCCCGAACCGTGGTTGCCGGTGCTGCGCCGCGCGATACGCGATGGCCACGTGGTGCGGCTGCGCTACGGCGATGCGCAAGGCCGGTCCAGCGAGCGGAGGATCTGGCCGTTCGCGATGGCCTTCCTCGCCGACATGCGCCTGTTCGCCGCCTGGTGCGAGATGCGCGCCGATTTCCGCCACTTCCGCGCCGACCGCGTGCTCGCCCTGGAGGATACCGGCGTGCGCTACCCGGACCAGCGCCACCGGCTGCTGCGGCGTTGGGAAAAGCTGCGCTTGCGCCGGCGATTGCCGCGTCCGGTCGCAGACTGCTGACAGCGGCTGTCAGCAGCGGGGAACACACTGTCTGTTCCTTCCGATGCCCAATGCAGGAGCACGCCATGAGCAGCACGCTGACCTTCTACACCCATCCGATGTCCCGCGCCCGCATCGCGCGCTGGATGCTGGAAGAGACCGGCCTGCCGTACGAGGAGGCGGTGCTGGACTTCGGCACCACGATGAAGTCGCCCGAGTACCTGGCGATCAACCCGATGGGCAAGGTGCCGGCGATCCGGCATGGCGATACCGTGGTCACCGAGAGCGCCGCGGTGTGCGTCTACCTGGCCGAGCTGGTGCCGGAGAAGCGGTTGGCGCCGCCCGCGGGCTCGCCCGAGCGCGGCGACTACTACCGCTGGCTGTTCTTCCTCTCCGGGCCGGTGGAGGCGCTGATAACCGCCAAGCACGCCGGCAAGCTCGCGCCGCCGATGAACGCGGGCTACGGCTGCGAACAAGACGTGCTGCGCACGCTGGAGCAGGCGGTGGCCGGCAAGACGTATCTGGTCGGCAACCGGTTCACCACGGCCGACCTGATGATGGCCTCCTTCCTCAACTACTACATGATGATCGGCGCGCTGGAGAAGCGGCCGGCGTTCGAGGCCTATGCCGCGCGGCATGCGCAGCGCCCGGCCGCGATCGCGGCCA
Source organism: Pseudomonas sp. Hp2 (assembly GCF_006386585.1). Classification (NCBI taxonomy): domain Bacteria; kingdom Pseudomonadati; phylum Pseudomonadota; class Gammaproteobacteria; order Pseudomonadales; family Pseudomonadaceae; genus Pseudomonas; species Pseudomonas sp. Hp2. The sequence continues at coordinate 216,654 of NZ_VAHJ01000003.1, read as the reverse complement.
ACGCGCGCGACGACGCGCTGGCGCCCGCGCATCCGAATCCCGCGATGTGACGCCAGCAGTGCCGGCCGCTTCGTGGAGGCGGCCGGCGCGTCGATGGAAGCGCTCCGCGCTACAGCAGCGACTTGACCCGGTAGAGCGCCTCGAGCGCTTGCTTGGGGGTCAGCTCGTCCGGATCGAGGGCCTGCAGCGCGTCCAGCGCGGCGGAGTTCGGCGCGAACAGGCCGAACTGCTGGGGCGCGTCCAGCGCCTGCGGGGCCATCTGCGCGGCATGGCTTTCGCTGCCGCGCTGCTCCAGTTCCGCCAATCGCCGGCGCGCCTGCGCCACCGTGGCCCTCGGCAGCCCGGCCAGCGCGGCGACCTGCAGGCCGAAGCTGCGGTTGGCCGGCCCGTCCTTGACCGCATGCATGAACACCAGCGATTCGCCGTGTTCCACCGCGTCCAGGTGCACGTTGGCGATGCCGCTGGGGCCGCCCTCGAAGGTCTCGTCGGCCAGCGCGGTCAGTTCGAAGTAGTGCGTGGCGAACAGCGTGTAGCAGCGATTGACGTGCGCCAGGTGCCGCGCCACCGCGTCGGCCAGGGCCAGGCCGTCGTAGGTCGATGTGCCGCGGCCGATCTCGTCCATCAGCACCAGCGAGTGCGGCGTGGCGTGGTGCAGGATGTAGCTGGTCTCGGCCATCTCGACCATGAAGGTCGACTGGCCCTTGGCGAGGTCGTCGCCCGCGCCGATGCGGGTCAGGATGCGGTCGATCGGGCCGATCACCGCGCGCGTGGCCGGCACGTAGCTGCCGATGTGCGCCAGCAGCACGATCAGCGCGTTCTGGCGCATGTAGGTCGACTTGCCGCCCATGTTCGGGCCGGTGATCACCAGCATGCGGCGATCCGGGTGCAGGTCCAGGTCGTTGGGCTCGAACGGGTGCTCGCGCACGGCCTCGACCACGGGATGGCGGCCGCGCTCGATGCGCAGGCAGGACGCGGTCTCCAGTTCCGGCCGGGACCAGTCCAGCGCCTGCGCGCGTTCGGCGAAACAGGCGAGCACGTCCAGCTCCGACAGGGCCGCCGCGCAGCGCTTGAGCGGTTCCAGTTCGGCGCCGAGCGTGTCCAGCAGCTGCTCGTACAGCAACTTCTCGCGCGCCAGCGAACGCTCGCGCGCGGACAGCACCTTGTCCTCGAACGCCTTCAGCTCCTCGGTGATGTAGCGCTCGGCGTTGGTCAGGGTCTGGCGGCGGGTGTAGTGCACCGGCGCCTTGTCGGCCTGGCCCTTGCTGATTTCGATGTAGTAGCCGTGCACGCGGTTGTAGCCGACCTTCAGGGTCGGGATGCCGCTGCTTTCGCGTTCGCGGACTTCCAGGTCGATCAGGAACTGGTCGGCGTGGGTGGAGAGCCGGCGCAGCTCGTCGAGCTCCGCGTCGAAGCCCTCGGCGATCACGCCGCCGTCGGAGAGCTTCAGCGGCGGCTGTTCGGCGATCGCCGAGGCGAGCAGGTGCGCGGTCGCGTCGTGCTCCCCCAGCTCGGCATACAGCGCCTGCAGGCGCGGCGAGTCCAGCGGTTGCAGGATCGCGCGGACTTGCGGCAACAGCCCCAGGCCATCGCGCAGGGTGGAGAAGTCGCGCGGGCGCGCCGAGCGCAGCGCCACGCGGGTCAGGATGCGCTCCAGGTCGCCGAGCGCGCGGAAGGCCTCGCGCAGGTCGGCGTCCGCGCCGCGGTCGATCAGCGTGCCTACCGCGTCGTGGCGCTGGACGAGCACGTCGCGCAGGCGCAACGGGCGGTGCAGCCAGCGGCGGAGCAGGCGCCCGCCCATCGGCGTGACGGTGCTGTCGAGCACGCCGAGCAGGGTGTTGCGGGTATCGCCGTCGACGCGGGTGTCGAGTTCGAGGTGGCGGCGGGTGGCGGCGTTCATCGCGATCGCTTCGCCGGCCACTTCCATCGCGATCGAGGTCAGGTGCGGCAAACGCTGTTTCTGCGTTTCCTCGACATAGCCGAGCAGCGCGCCGGCCGCGGCGGTGGCGCGCGGCTTGTCGTCGATACCGAAGCCGGAGAGGTCGTGCAGCTTGAAGAACGCCAGCAACTGGCGGCGGCCGCTGTCGGCGTCGAACAGCCACGGCGGACGGCGCCGCACGCCGTTGCGCTGGCGCAGGAATTCCGGCCAGGCTTCCTCGTCGGGGATCAGCAGCTCGGCCGGCTCCAACCGGGCCAGTTCGGCTTCCAGCGCATCGTCGCTGTCGACCTCGTTGACCAGGAAACGGCCGCCGGCCAGGTCGGCCCAGGCCAGCCCGTAGCCGGTCTTGCCGCGCGAGAGCGCCATCAGCAGGGTGTCGCGGCGCTCGTCCAGCAGGGCTTCGTCGGTGACGGTGCCGGGCGTGACGATGCGCACCACCTTGCGCTCGACCAGCCCCTTGGCCAGCGCCGGATCGCCGATCTGCTCGCAGATCGCCACCGATTCGCCCAGCGCCACCAGGCGCGCGAGATAGCCTTCGTAGGCATGCACCGGCACGCCGGCCATCGGGATCGGCGCCCCGCCCGAGCTGCCGCGCTGGGTCAGGGTGATGTCGAGCAGCCGCGCCGCCTTGCGCGCGTCGTCGTAGAACAGCTCGTAGAAATCGCCCATCCGGAAGAACAGCAACAGGTCGGGGTACTCGGCCTTGGCGGCGAAGTACTGCTTCATGAGAGGCGTGTGCTCAACCTGCGTGGCGTCTGCCTTGGTTCTATCCTTGTTTTTCAATGGCTTGCGCTCGCGATCGGAAGTGAAGGCAGGAGCCGGTTGGGACACTTTGGGACAGGTTTGGCCAATTTACTTAGCCATCCGTTAGCCAAATTTTGAGGCAAAGCCTCTGGGGCACGCAGATGGCTAAAAGACCCGACATCGACGATCAAGAGGACGACTTCCATGGCTAAGGGCAAGAGGGCTTATTATGCGGGTGTAATCGAGGTGGAAGGGGGGTGTGAAATGGAGGACAGGCAGCGCGGTCAACGCTATCACCTGACCCAGGCGCAGTTGCGCCGCCTCACGCCCTACGAACATCCCGCGATCGATCCCCACACCGGCAGGACCAAGCTGGTCGAACACGACGGGCAGCCATACCGGATCCTGTTGGCCCTTGAGCGAGACACGACACCCGGAGTCCGGGGCTTGGCTGGCTTCGGGGTGCGCGTGGGCAAGACCAAGAACACTTACGAGGTCCAGGTGGGCACGGGGGTGGGCACCCAAACGAAACGGGTGACGCTGGGCTCGGTCCTGGAATTGACCCTGGAAGAGGCCCTTCGCAAGGCCTTGGACGCCCGCAAGGCCATCCAGACCACCGGAGACAGCCCCAAGCGGGCCGAAAAGATCCATGAGGACGCCGAGGCCGCGCGGACCATCACCGTGCGGGAGTGCCTGAACCGTTACATCGGACACCTTGAAAGCCTGGTGAGCAACGGCCAACGAAAAGCCAGCAGCGTGGCTGCCGTCCGGGCCAGCCTCACGCGCGTGGAGCGCCCCAGCGTGGGCCTTGCGAACAAGCAGCTGCGCAACCTGACCCCCATGCCTGGATCCCCGGAGCCACACCCCATGATCGTGGCCTGGAATGCCTGCCGTAAAGCCTGCATGTCGGAGTCCAACCAGCTGACCCAAGCCCAGAAGGACGCGTTGGGATCGGTCGGAGAATGGTGGAACATGAGCGCCACGGAACTGGAGGCGTTGGGGTTTCGGGGCCGGTACATCCAGCGCGCCAGGGCGGCCGGACTTGCGGCCACCGAGCACACCTTTGGCGACATCCACCGCGCCATTCAGTTGGCCATGGAGGAAGAGGCTCATTTGTCGCGCGCCCAGAAACGCGACCCGGAAATCACCGCCGACCCCACGCGGATCCTCTACAAGCAGGGCTATTTCCGCAATCACACCGCACTGCGGGCGCACTATCGCAAGGCGGAGGTCAGCAACCCCCTGGGCGACGCTGACGACGACCAGTCGCTGCAACGGGCGTTGAAGGCGCTGGTACAACGGCGGGAGCAATTTACCGACGCCCACCAGAAGGTGGGGGTGGACTATCTGCTGATCGTTTTGCTGTGGGGGTTGCGTCGCAACGAGGCCACCGTCCTGCGCTGGTATGACGACTGCACCCCGGGACAGCTCACCCAGCAGGAGGCGTCCTGGGTGTGGCTGGCGCCTCATCCCGAGGCCGTCAATCCCACCACCGGCAAGCGCGGCTCCCAGGCGTTCTTGCATGACACCAAAACGGGTGTCGTCCAGCACATCCCCATTACCTATTTCGCCGAGCGGATCTTGCGCCTGCGGTGGGACGACCGCCTGGATACTTTGGAGAACCACGCAAGCCGCCTGGCCAAGGCCAAGGCGGAACTGGCCGCAGCCGAAAAGCGCACCCAGGACGAGGTCAAGCTGGCCGTGTACAGGAAGGCCATTCGGCGCGAAGAGTTTCGCTATCGCAATGCCGGCTGGGTGTTTCCCGCCCGATCGGTCAAGGCCAAGAGTGGCTATTACAAAGACAGCAAATCGCTGCTGTCGTTGCTGCGCGAAGAGGTGGGGCGCTACAACCTGGCTGAAGATATCGACCAGGGCCTGACGGTTCACGACTTCCGCCGGACCTTCGGCCGTATTGCGTCCAAGCTCCTTTCCGGGCGCATGGTGTCCGAACTGCTCAAGCACTCCCAAAGCAGGGGCACCGATGGCGACGACAAATCGGCCTCCACGACCGAGAAGTTCTACACCGACCAGCAATGGGCCGATGTGCGCATGGCCATGGCGACCGTGGAGGAAGCTATCATCCGGTCAAGCCCGCGGGCTTGGAACCGCCTGAAAGGGCCGGACAAACCCGTACTGGACGAAGCGAACGACCCGCCTGTTCAGCTGGCCTGGACGCGGCGGAAGCATGGGGACACGGAAGAATGAAAACGCTTGAGGTGTCCCGGGACGCGGACGCCCTTTCGGCACTTCTCGACCAACGGGAGGCCAAGCACATCCAGGAACTCGCAGAAGCGCAGGCGGGCGTGCGCGCGGTTGTCTCACGAGAGGCCGCGGCACGCTTCCTGGGCATGTCCACCAAGACCCTGTACCGGATCATCCAGAAGGGGGAAGGACCCCCCTTCGTGAAGCGATCGGTGGGCAGCCGCTCCCAGAACGAAAGGGTGTACTTCCCCTATCCGCAGCTCAACGCCTGGAAAGAGGCGCAGACCCAGTATTCCAGTCCCGATCAGCGCCAGAAGCTTCGCGAGGAGGCCGAGCGCGCCCGTTTGCGCGCCGAACTGGCCAACCTTGAAGCCCAGGCCGCCGCACTGCGCCGGGCCCTGCGCGAAAGCGGAGACCTGCGGATCATGGCCTTCGAGGGCCTGACCTCGCTGACCGAGCCGCACCCGTGGGTGATGGGCCCGTCCCGCGTCCTGGGCCACGCCCTGATCGTGTCCGACCAGGACCTGGAGGAAGGCGACCTCATCTGGCTGTCGCTGGAAGAGGCCCTGGCGGAAGACTGGGCCGACCTGGCCGCGCACGGGCAGCTTACTGAAATCTATGCCGCAGTCCTGGAAGAGGCCGCCCAGCTGGCTACGAACAACCATAAACGAAAGCGTCTGGCCCTCATTGCGGAGCAGGCCAAAACCGACACACGCGGTCCCATCCGCGACCTTTGATACCCGAGCTACTTATGGCCGAAACCACCATCCACCAAATCCTCGAAGAGCTTGCTGAGGCCGCCACAGATCATCGCGACAAGGGCGGGAAGTTCGAGCGCCTGATGAAGGCGTATTTCCTCACTGACCCCCTGTACGTGTCGCGGTTCTCCGACGTGTGGCTGTGGAACGAGTGGCCCGACCGCAAGGGCAAGGCTGACACCGGCATTGACCTGGTCGCCCAGGAGCGCGACACCGGTGCCCTGGTGGCCATCCAGTGCAAGTTCTACGCGCCCAGCTACACGCTGCAGAAGGGCGACATCGACAGCTTCTTTACGGCGTCGGGCAAGTCCCCGTTTGCCTCACGGCTCATCGTGTCCACCACCGACAAGTGGAGCAAGCACGCCGAAGACGCGTTGGAGGCCCAGCAGATCCCGTGCGCCCGCCTGCGGGTGGCGGACCTGGAAGACAGCGCCGTGGATTGGTCCAAGTTCACCCTGGCCAAGCCTGACCAGGTGGTGCTGCGCACCAAGAAGAAGCCCTTCAAGCACCAGCAGGCGGCGTTGAAGGCCGTGGCCGAAGGTTTCAAGTCCCACGAGCGCGGCAAGCTGATCATGGCCTGCGGCACCGGTAAGACCTTCACCTCGCTCAAGATCGTGGAGCAGGAAACGCCTTCCGACGGCTTGGTGCTGTTCCTGGTGCCCTCCATTTCGCTGCTGTCCCAGACGTTGAAGGAGTGGACGGCGCAGGCCACCGATGAGATCCGGGCGTTTGCCGTGTGTTCGGACACCAAAGTGGGCAAGCACAGCGAAGACATCGCCGTCCACGATCTGGCCTTCCCGGCCACGACCGACGCCAAGCGCTTGGGTCAGGTGATGGCCGCGCGGCCCAAAGGCGATACACGCCGCACGGTGATTTTTTCCACCTACCAGTCCATCGAGGTCATTTCCCAGGCCCAGAAGAAGCACGGGGTAGGGGAGTTCGACCTGATTGTGTGCGACGAGGCACACCGCACCACGGGCGTGACGCTGTCGGGTGAGGACGAAAGCGCATTCGTGCGCGTCCACAAATCAGACTTCCTGGTGGCCAAGCGCCGGCTGTACATGACGGCCACGCCCAAGATCTACGCCGACGAAAGCAAGACCAAGGCCGACGAGGCGGGCGCTGAAATCGCCTCGATGGACGACGAGACCAAGTTCGGGCCGGAGTTCCACCGCCTCGGCTTCGGCGAGGCCGTCTCCCAGGGCTTGCTGGCCGACTACAAGGTCATGGTCTTGGCCGTGGACGAGAAGTCCGTCACCAAGACCTTCCAGAGCCAGTTGGCCGACAAGAACAAGGAACTCAACCTCGACGACGTGGTGAAGATCGTCGGGTGCTGGAATGGACTGTCCAAGCGCCTGGCTACTACGGACGGCGACAACACTGCCCAGCTTGATCCGCACCCCATGCGCCGGGCCGTGGCCTTCGCCAAGGACATCAAGGCCTCCAAGCACTTGGCCCAGCTGTTCCCGGAAGTGGTGGACCAGTACATCGACGGGTCCGACAACGACCTGCTGCGCTGCGAAGTCCAACACGTCGACGGCACCTACAACGTGCTGCTGCGCAACCAGAAGCTGGACTGGCTCAAAGCCGAGAGTGAGGGCAACACCTGCCGGATTTTGTCCAACGCTCGTTGCCTATCCGAGGGTGTGGACGTACCCGCCCTGGACGCCGTGCTGTTCCTCAACCCCCGCGACAGTGTGGTGGACGTGGTCCAGTCCGTGGGCCGCGTCATGCGCAGGGCCGAAGGCAAGAAGTACGGTTACATCATCCTGCCCATCGGTGTGCCGGCAGACCTCACGCCCGAAGAGGCGTTGAAGGACAACAAGAAGTACAAGGTGGTCTGGCAGGTGCTGCAAGCGCTGCGCGCCCACGACGACCGCTTCAATGCCCTGATCAACAAGATCGACCTGAACAACGATCCGGGCGGCGGCAAGATCAATGTCATCGGCGTGGGTGGCAATAGGCCCGGTACCGAGGGCGAAAAGGGTGATGGGCAGGGTGGTCAGCAGATGGGCTTTGCCTTCCCGCACCTGGAAGAGTGGCGCAACGCGATCTTCGCCAAGATCGTCAAGAAGGTGGGCACCCGCAAGTACCTCGAGCAGTGGGCCGAGAAGGTCGCCGACATTGCTCAGCGCCACATTGACCGGATCACGCTGCTGTTGGCCGACCCCGACAGCAAGGCCAGTAAGGCGTTCGCCCAGTTCTTGAAGGGCCTGCACAAGAACATCAATCCGTCGATCTCCAAGGACGACGCAATTGAAATGCTGGCCCAGCACCTGATCACCAAGCCCGTGTTCGAGGCCTTGTTCGAGAACTACCAGTTCTCCAAGAGCAACCCTGTGTCCGTATCCATGGACAAGGTGTTGAAGGTCCTCGAAGGCCAGACGCTGGACAAGGAAACCGAAAGCCTGGACAAGTTCTACGCCGACGTGCGCATGCGCGTCCAGGGCGTGGACAACGCCGCGGGAAAGCAGAAGGTCATTACAGAACTGTATGACAAGTTCTTCAAAATCGCCTTCAAGAAGATGACGGACCGGCTGGGGATCGTCTATACCCCTGTGCCGGTGGTGGACTTCATCATCAAGTCGGCCGACGAAGCATTGAGAAAGGAGTTCGGCCAAGGTCTGGCGGATGAGGGGGTGCATATTCTGGATCCATTCACGGGCACGGGGACCTTCCTGGTGCGACTTCTCCAGTCGGGCCTGATCCCACCCGAGGCGGCCAAGCGTAAGTTCAAGGGGGAGTTGCACGCCAACGAGATCGTGCTGCTGGCGTACTACATTGCCGCCATCAACATCGAAGAGTCATACCACGACCTCACGGGCGGTGATTACACGCCATTTGAAGGCATTGTGCTGACCGACACCTTCCAACTCGGAGAAGGAGAGGGGCAGTTCGAGGAAATGCTTCCTGAGAACAGTGCGCGCGCCAAGAGGCAGCAAAGTAAGAAGATCAGGGTGGTCCTGGGCAATCCGCCATATGCCGAAGGTCAGGACGATGGCAACGACAATAATCAGAACCTGGACTATCCGCGACTCGACAGCCGGGTAGCCGAAACCTACGCAAAGTATTCGTCTTCGAAGCTCAAGAACAGCCTCTACAACTCCTATATCCGAGCGTTTCGCTGGGCTTCGGATCGGATCGGAGAGGAAGGTGTGATTGCTTTCGTGACGGGGGGCGGCTGGATCGACGGCAACAGTATGGATGGGTTCCGGGCCACGTTGGAACATGAATTTTCTTCCATCTACGTATTCAACCTGCGCGGGAATGCGCGCACATCCGGTGAAGAATGGAAGCGCGAAGGTGGGAAGATCTTCGATTCTGGCTCCCGCTCGACGATCGCAATCACCGTGTTGGTTCGAAAGAAGGGCCATCAAGGAGCGCCAGCCATCTACTACAAGGACATTGGCGACTACTTGAGTCGAGAAGAGAAGCTGTCTCGCCTCGTCGAACTCGGTGGCATGGGGTCGGTTGATTGGACCATCATCACTCCTAACGAACATCACGACTGGGTCAATCAGCGGAGCAAGGGTTACCAAGAGCTTCTGCCCCTATCCGACGAGAAGGGCGGTTTGTTCACCCTGCGATCGAGCGGTGTAAAGACCAATCGAGACGCTTGGGTTTACAACTTCGATCGCTCCACTGTGGCGAAGTCAATGGTCCGGCTGATCGACACCTACAACAAGGAAATGAAGAAGCATGGCGCTAAGGCCAAGGCTAAGGGTAAGGGTGCCCAAGATTACGCCGCTGCTGTCATTGACAAGGATCCGACGAAGATCAAGTGGACACGAGAGGTCATTGCTGACCTGGTGCGCCAGCGTGAGTACGAGTTCGATGAGGCTTGCCTGCGTACGGCAACCTATCGGCCATTCGTCAAGCAATGGATGTACTTCAACGATCGCTTGAACAACTGCGTCTATCAAATGCCGCAGATCTTCCCGGCGGAGGACAGCGAGAACTATGTCATCCAGGTTACGGGGCCCGGCTCGTCCAAGGAGTTCTCTGCCTTAGTCCACCGGAACCTGCCCGACTTGGAAGTGGTGTCGAAAGGCAACTGTTACCCCCTCTATATCTATGAAAAAAAGGCGGAAGGTGACCTGCTGTCCGAGCAAGGGGGAGGTCGGCGCGACGGTATTTCCGATGAGGGACTGACCAAGTTCCGCCAGGTCTACCAGGACAAGTCCATCACCAAGAAGGACGTCTTCTTCTACGTCTACGGGATCCTTCATTCACACGAGTTCCGCGAGGAATACGCTCTCGATCTGCGCAAGGTTCTACCGCGCATTCCATTCGCGGTTGACTTCTGGGCGTTCAGCAAAGGTGGGAAAGCACTGGCTGACCTGCACTTGGACTACGAGAAGGTTGAGCCCTACCCGCTCGTTGAGCAGGCTGGGCAGCTCAAGCTGGATCCTGGGGCAGATACAAAGGTGGTTCAAATGCGCTTCACTAAGAGGGGGAAGCAGGAAGATAAGTCCACCTTGATCGTAAACAGCCACTTGACTCTCTCTGGCATTCCCCAGGAGGCGCAGGACTACATTGTCAATGGCAAGCCGGCAATTGAATGGATAATCGAGCGTTTCGCCCAGGATACCGATAAGGCATCTGGGATAGTGAATGATCCCAACACCTGGTCCGACGACCCCGCCTACATCGTCAACCTGGTCAAGCGGATCTGCACGGTATCAGTGGAGACCATGAAGATCGTCAAGGCGCTGCCGCCGTTGAACGAGCGGAAGTCGTAAGAAAGAGGGCCGCTCTCGCGGCCCTTCCTTTGTGCGCTAGACGCCGATGTTCAGGCGCTTCAAGTCGCGAACGACATCCTTCGCGCTCTGCGAGGTTCGCCCGGAGTTGATGACGGCCCGGGCAATCGTGTCGCGATCGAGCCCTGCCATAGACGCCAAGCCCTGGGCCATCCCCAGGAAAGACTTGAGGACTTCTTTTGGCAGTCCAGCGCGTTCTTGGTCCGCGAGCGCCAGATATGTGCTTACGACCGCGTCTACAGCGTCAGCCTCACTTTCGTCGCCTTCCTCCACATCATCATGGTCCTCGGCAGGGTAGGCCTCCCACCTGGGCATAACAGAAGTCCTCAGCACCATCGTTGTGGTGTCCGCGAAATGGTCCGCTTCGCTGGACAGGTACCCCAAGCACGTGTCCAACGCAGTTTTCTTCGACTCCGACAGCCTTTTGGCCAAGTGACCAATATCACGATCCCAGACCTTGCGTGCGTGGCGCTTCATCATGCCATTGAGCATTTGCGCTGTAGCTACGGCAGCGGGTTCACCCGTTTCAAACAGCGACCAGTACAACTGGGTCCAGCGATCACTCACGCCCGGACCCACGACGTTGCCATAAAACGACATGTAGGCAGCAGCGATCTCGTAGTGCTTGTCGGCGATCGCTTCAATGAAACCGGCCGGGGGCTGGCGGGGCGTTTCCGGATTACCTCCCAAGGCCATCACCAGGACGGCAAAGCGAGCCCAGGAGTCAGACGCCACCGCGTGTTGCCACATCGGGTCCACCCAATCCAGAACATCCAGACCCATCAGTTCGCGGGCTCGTGGGATCAGGGCGCGGTTGTCCCGCATGAAGAACGCCAGGATCCGGGCCGGATCCGAGTGCCAGCACCCCTGCAACGCCTGAACGATAGGCAGCAAGTGGGCCCTGTCAGGGTGCTGGTCGTACACGACCTTCAACATGGCAGCCGTGGGATTACTTTCCGCACCCTGCAGGGCGGCCACATTTACATCGGGCAGGGCGTTTTCGACTTCGTCTTCGCCGAACTCTCCCTCATCATCGTCAAGTTCTTCATCCGACAGGATGGGAGCATAGTTCTGCCAATGGGGGCCGAAGAGGCTCTGGATGGCAGCGGTGGGATTCGACGCAAAGGTCATTCCCTGTTGCTCAAAATAGCCAGCAGCGTCTGGCCTGCCCTTCGCCTTGGCGAGTGCGGCTAGTTTCTTTTTCCAGGCGTCGGGTTGGTGTTTGCACATGACACCGTTGAGCACCTGTGCTGCCAAATAGGGAATGCCGTTGCCTTCGCCATTCAGGGCCAAGTAGAACTCGTCCCAATCGCGTCGAAGTTGATCGGCAACGACGGAGGGGTGGGCGTGGAGGGCCCAAAGCACCATGCCGTATTTTTTGGCTTTGACAGCCTTCTTGAACGACAGGGCGGGGTCCTTTGAAACGGGTATTCCTGCCAACGCCAAGACCAGCATTTTGGCGAACGAGTCCTCTTCGACCGCATGTTTGGTCATGGGCTCGCCCCAATCCAGCACGTCCAAACCCATTACTGTCTTGGCGTGGGATAACAATGATGGGTTGTCGCGAATGAAGAACGCCAGGATCCGCTCGGGTTCATCGGCCCAGGCGCTGTGGATTCTTTGGATAACCGGGAGATTGCGTGCGGAGGGGGTGTCTTTGAGGGCCAGCGTCAGGATGTTCATCTCGGCTGGTACCTGAACGCCCTGGAGTGCCCACATACTGATCGCAATTCGTTCTTCGGTCATGCAAATCCCCCGTTCGCAATGGGCCCTTGGCCCGGTCTCATTGTTATAGCCGGCAGGGCCCGAAAGGGTCTACCTCACCCGCAACAGGTCGCTCCACCTCGTCGTATACGCCGGCGACAACGCCTTCAACTCGGGGCGCCACTGCGCGTCCCGGGACCCCCTCCGACGCTCCCCGGGCCGAGCGCCACCCACGCGCCAGCCCACGGTGCCCACTCCCACCGTGCCGCGGCCCCACTTGGCGTTGATCTTGTCCAGCACGGCCATGGTGCGTTCGGCCTTCTCATCGGGCCCGAAGAATAGATCGGCCTGCCGGGCTTGGGCTTGAACTAGATCGGTCAGTCCCACCCCGCCGCGCTTGTAGGCCTGAACACCGCTGCCCCGGTTGGCCTGGTCCTGGATGGACTTGGCCAGGAAGCGCACCGCCCGCAGCACTTCGGCCGTGTCCTGGGTAGGGAAAGGGAATGGCACCGCCCGTGAGGCGTGGAACGGGTCGCCTTTGAACGGGTTTCCATCCAGCCAAACCCACAGCGCGCCCGCGGCCAGGCCGCGCTTGCGCAACTTCTCGCAAGCCACCGTTGTAAAGGTGGCCAGGGCGTCCATCGGGTCCACCACATCCCGCCCGAACGTGCGGCTGACCACCAACTGTTTGCGGTCGGGCTCTTCCAGTTCCAGGTCACCGCAGGCAATGCCTCGCAACTCGGTTGCGGTGCGCGCCAGCACCACGCCATAGCGGGCGCGCACGTGATCCAGGGGCAGGGCGGCCAGGTCGGCCGCAGTCTTCACCCCTTCGGCGTTCAATCGGGCCGCAAAGCGACGCCCGACACCCCACACGTCCTCGACTGCGAGGGCGTCGATGTTCTGTGGGGTGGCATGGAACACGGCCAGGCGCCCGGCGTTGACCGCGCGTTTGCTTTGGTCCTTGGCCAGTTTGTTGCCGGCCTTTGCCAGCGTGCGTGTTGAGCCTAAGCCGGCACAGCAGGGAATGCCCACCCACTTCAAAATCCGCTCGCGCGCTTCCAGACAGGTAGCGAACGGATCTTTCAGGCCCACCACGTCCACGAAGTTCTCATCGATCGAGTACACCTCCACGCGCGGGAACAGGCCGCGCAGGATGGTCACGATCCGACCCGACAAATCGCCGTACAGCGCGAAGTTGGCAGACCGCACCTGGACCCGATCGCGAATGTCCTTGGGCACCTGGAAGATGGGCGTGCCGATCTTCAAGCCCAGGGCCTTGGCCTCCGGGGACAGGGCGATACAGCACCCGTCGCCGTTGCCCAGCACCACCGTGGGCTTGCCGCGTAGCGTGGGGTCGAACACCCGTTCGCAGGACACGTAGAAGGTGTTGCCATCGATGAGCGCGAAGCGGGGCGGTTCAGTGTGCACGGCCCGCGCTCACAGGTGGAAGTGCACGTTGCTGCGCACCACGCCCCAGACATCCAGCTCGATGTCTTCGGGCACGATGATCGGGGCAAAGCCGGCACTGCTTGCAAGCACCATCCGGTTGCCCCGGACATACAGTTTCTTGCACACAAAGCCGCCTTCCCACAGGGCCACGACCGTGTGGCCAGGCCGGGGCGTGATGGAGCGATCGACGATCAGCAGATCCCCGTCCTGGATCCCGTAGTCGACCATCGACCCGCCACAGTCCGCGGTCATGAGGAAGGTCGCGGGCGGGTTGGCGATCAGCCGTTCGTTGAGGTCCAGCCGATCGTCATCCGTGAAGAAATCTTCCGCCGGGCTGGGAAAGCCGCATGCCGCCAGCGGTCTGAGCAGGCGGAGGGAGCGGGTGGTAAACACCCCGACGGGGCCGATCAAGGTGGGAGGATGGGGGAAGAACGTGGCGAGCATGGCGGGCAATCCTGGTCGAACCGCGGCTCAAGGAATGAGACCGGGGATCCCAGGACGTGGCAGCCACCCCTGGGGCGAATAGGCTACGCCCGGGTCCGGCGACCCCGAAAGCGCTTTTTCCTGAACAGGGCGCGTGGAACATCCGGGTATAAGGTTCCATGCGTGGCGGGCGCTAGGATAGGGCCATGCCCACGTTCACCCTTCTCGCCAACACGTTATGGACGACTGGCCCACGCACCTGGAAAACGAAGACATCCGGCTGGCGCTGGACCTCGCTCAGTCGGTTGCCGACTGGGTAGAAGCCGCATTCGGGCGGGGCGTGGACCTTCACGTCTCCGGCCGCGAAACGATTGCCGTGGGCGCCTTCTTTGTCGTTTTTGAACACCATGCGTCCGTCGTTGCGCTGACCAAACTCCATCACCGCGCGTCTGCCCATGCCCTCCTGCGACCAGCGTTTGAGGCGCTGGTCCGCGGACTGTGGGTGCTGGCCGCCGAGCAAAGCCAGTTGGAGCATTTCCAGGACGGCTCCCGCACCGGGGACCCCTCGAAACTGCTGCGCGTGGCCGCGGACAAGAACCCCCGCCGCAAGGACTACTACGACGGCTTGCGGGCGACCTGGGAGGCGTCCAGCGAAACGCTGCACACCTACACCCACCACCGCTTCCAGTCGCTTGTGCGATGGAGTGGCGAGGCCAGCGTTCACGACACCGAGGTCGTCGACCTCCTGCGGTTCAGTGCGTCCCTCTGCGTGGAGGCAGCCGGCGAATTCGTGACGCTGATGGCCAAGCACCCGGTGCCGGGGCGGGAAGACGACACCGCCCGGACCGTCGCGGGACTGCGCCCTCACCTGGAACGCTTTACCCTGGGGCTGGTTGCGCTGGAGCAGCGCACCCTCGACATCCGGACCTAACGAGGAACAACCATGTGTTACTCCGCCGAAGCCTGGGCGCTGTACGACGGATACGTCAAAGAGTTCGGGGCCGACATCGACATCAAGGCGTTCTGGGAGCTGTACCTGGGACGCGACGAGCGGTACCGGATCCGGAACAAGCAATCGGACGGGCACAAGATCCCCAAGGGCATGGACCTCAATTTCCTGCGGCCCAAAACGGAGCTGGAGCGCAAGATCCAGGACTTGATCGCCGAATGGAACGGGACACGCCTGGCCGAAAGCCAGGCCGAGCTGGACAAGCAGCGTGAGCGCCTGGCGGCAGCCGAACAAAAGCTGGCCACCAAGCCCACGAAAACGGCGGCCAACGAACAACGGATCGCCACCAACAAGATCAAACAGATGGAGCGCTGGATCGCCGACGCCAAGCGCACCAGCCATCAACCGTCGAAGGACGACCGGATCTTCCCGCTGTGGTACGCCCCTGTACTGATCGTCGAAAACGGCCAGCCCATCGTGCGGCCCATGCGCTACCTGTGCCGGCCGCAAGGCTCAGACCCATCGACCGACTACACCAAGACGGGGCAGGTGTCGGGCAAGTACAACGCCCGGCGCGACAATCTTCAAAAGTTCTGGCGCCGGCAGTTCGGCTCAACGCATGCGCTCATGCTGGCCGAGACCTTCTACGAGAACGTCGACGACGGGAAGGGTGGGTCCAAAGAAATCCAGTTCCGCCCCCGTACTGGGCAGACCATGTACATCGCGTGCCTGTACTCCCACTGGACCGACCCCAAGGGCAAGGAGCCGGACCTGTGGTCGTTTGCGGCCATCACCGACGAGCCCGAACCCGAGGTGGCAGCAGCTGGCCACGATCGCACGATCATCAACATCAAGCCCGAACACGCCATGGCCTGGCTGACGCCGGAAGGAAGGTCGGACGAAGAGCTGTTCGCCATCCTGGATGACAAGCGCCATCCGTTCTACGAAGTGGTCAAGGAAGCCGCATGAGCGATTTTCGGCTGGTCCTGCTGGCCCGTTACCTGGTGGCTACCGACCACACCCAGCCTCCCGACGCTTTCTGGAACGGTTGGAACGCCATTGCCGGCGACCTGCCGGAGCAGGTCTGGGCGGACGGCTGCGACCCGGCGTTGCGGGAGGCCTACTGCGAGTTGCTGGAAGCGGCCGACGACGCCGGTTGGTGCGTGCCCGTTGAACAGGGCCAGCCGTAAAAAACCTGCCAGGTTTCGAAACAAGATCGAACTTCCATGGTTCACGCCCATGCGAGCTGCCTAAATAAACGGGTGGACCGTCCCGAAGTCGGGCGGCAATGGTGCCGAGGTCCACGCCATTGACATGAGGAAACTCGCATGAAAATCGATATTTATCATCACACCCGCAACCGCTTCGTCGCCGTACGCCACACGCACGCTGTCCCTGAGTCCTGGGCAGGCGCCAGGTACTTCAAGACCATCGACCTGAAACCGGACGATGTCCGGTATGGATTGGGTCACGCCGCCCAAGTCCTGGCAGCCATCGAAGAGACGGGCTACGCCGCCATCTGACGGCAAGAGGGGTGAAGGGGCGAAAGCCCCCTCCCTTACATGCGCAGTCCGCGGTTCCGGTTCTTCCGGGCCAGGTACTCATCGGGTGACGCAAGATCAGTTTGCGGACGGGACGCTTGGGCTACTTCATCCAGCTTCTCACGTCTGACTGTTGCGTCGATCGTATCGATAAGCGACTTGATTTCAGACCCGTTGCCACTTGGCGTGAGGGGGCCGCTATCCCAGATCGCCTCACCCCTTGTGTGGCGTGGCAGTTCGGACAAAAGAGCGGAAAGCGTCTTTCCGTACCGCGATCGCGGCCCCGTGCTGCTGGAGTCGACATTCCAGGACTCGATGACCTCAACCTTCGGGTTGTTCCGAATGCGGGTAGCCAGGAGTTGATCGATGTCCTCGTTCGCCACGCGGACGGTGGAAAGCGCCACGGGCCTGCCGAACTTGCTACCGCCGCTGGCGGCAGTTTCAAGGACGGCGGAGGTGTGGGTTTCTGACGTAATTGAACGGTGCAGCTTGCGACTCATTGTAGATCACCATGTCAGTGGAGGAGCCACGCAGAGCGCGGTGAACTATCTACAACTTCATGCTGTCAGATTTATCGGCGTTGGCAAGAGGAGGATCTCGAGGGCATTCGCAGAAATCGCACACGTCACATCGCCCTCCCGCGGTTGCGCCGGGCCATGTACTCATCGGGCGAGGCTAGATTGTTTGCCGCGCGGGAGGTCTTCGAGACTTCCGATAACGCTTCGCGTCGCTGTTCTGCTTCTGCAAGACGGACGGCAGCTTCAAGTTCATCCTCGTCAATATCCAGCATGCAAAGCAGATCGTCGTCTTGGGGGCCAAAGATCGCCATTGGTTCGCCAGCGCCTGTGAGCCAATATGGTGCAATACTGAAATCAAAGTTCTTGCACTCATCCTCTTCAGGCCAGTCGGCTTGCTCGGCTTGAATGCTGTCGCGGGAATGGAGAAACGCACCAAAGTCGTTGATCTCCAGCCATCCAGATTTGTCGGTTTTCTCGATCAACTCTTTGGCTGCTTCCACGCGCAGGGAACGTTCGATCTGATCGGCGTCAACGGAGTTTTCAATTGTCATAGAGCCCTCCCGCGGCTCTTCCAGGCCAAGTAGTCATCGGCACTGGCCAGATCCAGCCCACGCCCTGCAGCCGCCTGGCGATCCATCTCATCAATTCGCTTGGCCGCCCGCGTCAAGTCCCGGTCCACGTCGACCATGGCGCGCAGCGTCGGATCGTCCGCACCCCGTATGGGGCGGGGAGGCGTGCCGTCCTGGGTGGTCATCCAGTAAGGGGCGGCGGATACATCGTGTCCGAACGCTTTCAACCGGTCAGCGGTGTCCAGGTACACGTCCCGGCGGACTTCCGTCCAGCCGTACTTGTCGGCCTGCGCTACGGCCTTTTCGGCCGCCGTCCTGCGTAGGGTGCGTTCGACTTCGTTGATGTCCATGGAGTTCATAGGGCCCTCCCGCGCGCCTTACGCGCCATGTACTCGTCAGGGGAGGCGAGGGCGGAAGTCTGGCTCGACGAGGTAGCCATCGTGGCTAGTCGCTCGCGGTTGGTAGCGGCCTGGATCACGGCCTTGGCCGCGCTGTGATGATTGGCTTCTGCGGGTGTTTCGCCCCAGCCATCCTTCAATCTGACATTGGCGCCAGCGTCCAGCAGGGCTTGGGCGGCCTTGTGGCCGCTCACTAGGTGAAGGGGGGCACGACCATAACGATCTTGGGCGTTCGGATCAGCCCCTTGTCCAAGGTACTCGCTGACCCTTTCATGCTGGTATGGGTTCTGGACCGCGGCACGCAATCCAACCACCAGTTCGTGCTTACGCTTCTCTTCGTCGCTTACGACTTCTTCGGTGCGAACCTTGAACGTGTGCTTGTAGCGATCCTGGTCATACAATGCTTCGGCCAGAGAGCCGGCGATGGCGTCGGGCTTGTAGTAGCCCATCCCGCCCTCATTGAGCGCGCCGTCATTGGTGGTCTTGCGGCCCAATGCGTCCGCCACTTCTTGCGTGATATCCAGGCGCTCCCCGGACTTCAGGGTGGTTCGGATCCTGAACGAATGGACCGGCAAGCGGCCAGCACGGGCCGACTGTCCTACCAATTCAAAGTCCAGGTTCCCGTTGGGGGGCAGGACGTTCATGAGTTCATGATTGCTCGACATGGGGACACCTTGTAAGGCCTTCCCCAGTCTGTCCGCTTTGTCGCCCTTGGCAAGTCCAGGGCGGCGAACGGGTGCGCAAAACCTAGTACACGATCGTCACGCGCTCATAGCCATCCGCCACCTGTTCCTTACCTTCGACCTTCACGACAACCGGACGCGGATCACGCTCGGTCCGGTAAGGCCTGTCTGAGTTGCACTGCACCGTCCGGCCCTGAACATCGCAGCGCTCTACGATCGTAACCGACACCATGAATTTGCCTGTGGCCACAGCGGCAGCCAACACCAATCCGATCATGACGTTCTCCCTTGCTTGATCATGGCCGTGCCCCACACCCGGCCCTGGATAGGGCTGGGCGCCACGGGTTCCGGGCTGTCCTGGCGTTCCACCTCGAACCGGCGAACGCTCCCGCCAAATCCTTTCACGGGCGTCAGAATGCTCTCCCAAGGTTGCCCGGAAGCCACCGTTTCCCGGTAGCGCTTCCACACCTGGTCAACGGCTTTCTCCACCGCCTGTTCGTAGGCCTTCTGGGCCAGCTGGGCCGCACGCTGCCGGCGTTCCAGTTCCGCCATCATGGCGTCCATGGGGGCACCTCCTCCCGCCTTGACGATGGCCGACTGCTGGGCGTTGACGGCGGTGACCAACAGCGATCGACGTTCCTGGGTGGCCAGCACCTCCGGGTGACGGTGGGCCTCGTCCACAAGGGCCAGGCGGACTTCCTCGTCCTGGTCGGGGCGCTTGCGGGAGAACAGCGAAGTCAGGGAGGAAAGGGCCATCACATCCTCCGGGCTGGGGTGTGGGTGGTGATGTCGCCTGCCACCACCCCCAGCGCTTTCCGGCGCTCCACAGACACGCAGTAGCGATCCACGGCTTCGGCCAAGGCATGCTCCTGTGCGATCCAGGCTTCCACCACACGCACGTCGCGGGCGTCATCATCGTAATCAGTGCGCGACAGCACGGGTGGGCCGGCAAACTCCCAGTAGGGGCCCATGTCGACACCCAGTTGATCGGCCAACCTGGTTACAGCGGTGTGGCAGGCGCGGTTTCGTTGAGCGCCACGCAAAAGCGTCTCATGGGCAGGCAAGCGCAGCTCCGTGACCACCGGCTGCTGCCAGGCCCAGTCCAAGGCGTCGCGGATGAGGGTGTGGCGGGCTGGGTTCATGGTGCCCTCCGCTTCCAGTCGGCCAATTGCCGGTACTCCACGGGGCGTCCCTCACGCTCCGCGCGTTCGATCCCGTAGCGCATGCCTGTGGAAATACCCAGATCCCCATAGACCACCGTGGCGTCAGCTAGACAGCCCCAGGCCAGCCCAGCGTCGATCCCGTGCACCCTTTCTTCGGGATTGCTGTCGTCCAGGACTCCGGGCTGGGTGTACAGCAGGTGGCTGGCCAGTGGTGCCTCGCCACGAAGCAGGCAGTCGCGTAGCGCCGCCCGGGCATAAGCCTGGTTCGTATCGATATCGCCGGCAAAGGGCGACTCAATGATGACGCGGCGGTGGGCGCGTTCCTGGTGCGTGGATGGCACCACATGGGTGTTCGTAATACGAGAAAGTGAGCAAGACATGCGGGACTCCGGTGTGTCCCTCCATCCTGTGCAACTTGTCGATATTCGCAAGTCCCCACCTGCGAACCTATCCGCAGTCCTCGCAAATCTCCCGGGCCAGCGCCAGGGCGCGCTTGAACTCTTCCGACTGCCGAACCTCGTCTGGGTCAATTCTTATCGTTCCGCGTCCCACTACACGCAATGACGTATAGGAATTTTCGACCAGCGCACGCAGCTTCTTATCTTGCTCGGATGGGGCCAAGCCCAGGTAGATCAGGATCTGCTTCATTGGTAGTTCCCTTGGGTACTCGCTAACTGTTCATCGGTCAGCGGTGATAGCCGGGCCACGGCAGGCTGGACCTGTTGCTTCCATCCGGCACGCTTGGCACCCCGCGCCACACTGTCGGCGAAGGCGTACGGTTTTTCCCGTACGGCATGAACTTCCACGATGTCCAGGGTGACCGGATCGGTTGTATCCGTGGCCCGGGCTAGCAAGGGGAGAATTAGGAGAAGGGGAAGGAGGGAGCGGGTCACATCGCCCTCCGCTTGCCGCAATCTTCCGCCACCACTGGACGGGCAACGTGAGCTTTCAAAGCCTCCCGCCGACGCGCAGCGCAGTACCGCCCCAAGGCTTGGCGCCACTCCGGCTGACTCTCCACCCAGTCCCTCATGCTGTCCTCATCCGACACGCCATCGGCGGCCCAGCGGTAACGGAGCAGTGGCGGGTCCTGGCAGAAATCGGGATCATCAATCTCAAGGACATGCCCGATGACGTCTCGGGCACATGACCATGCGGCGAACCTGCGCGCGGGGGCATTTGGCTCCTCCTGTCCATATTGGGCTGCCCAGGACAGGGCGTCCTCGATCAGGCGGGCCGCAGGATCGGTGCCGGGTTGAAACGGCTGGCAAACGGTCTTGCGCAAGGTTTCAGGGGCGGGAGAGCCAGGAGGCCAGGAAGGGTAGGGCCATTACATCGCCCTCCTACCCAGCTCTGGAACCCGTGCCGTGTTCGCGACGACCGAAAGCAGCGTCTTTCGACGGTGTGCGGCCCGGGCGACTACAGCCGCTTCTACAAGGGGCAGATTGCCTTCGTTGTCTGTCGCAAACGGGTCAGCCCCATGTTGAAGAAGCAGTTCGGCGAAATCGGGCTCGTGAGCCCAAAACAACGGGGTTTCTCCAGCATTGTTTCGCGCACTGACGTTTGCGCCTGCGGCCAGCAATCGGGTTACAACGTCTGGCTTCCAGACCCACACGGCGTAGTAAAGCGGCGTATTGCCCTGCTGGTCAGACCAGTTCACGTCGGCCCCCGCACGGATGAGGTTGTCAGTGAACGCCGGATCGGACGATGGAACAGAAAACAGGGGCGTCCTGCCCATGCCGTCGACGGCGTTCGGGTTTGCGCCCGCAGCCAACAGCGCTGCCTGGACTTCTAAGGTCTTGGCACTGAACAGCGCAGTCTGCTTGTTCTTGCCGGTTGCATTCACATCGGCGCCGCGTGCCACCAGTAGCTCCACTTCACGGGCGGTCTTGGCCTTGAACAGCGGCGTTTCGCCATGCTTGTTGACGAAGTTCGGATCCTTGATCATGACGTAAGCTTCCAGCCTGCCAACTGGCGGTACTCCACGGGCCGGCCTTCGCGTTCAGCGCGCTCAATCCCGTAGCGCATACCCCTCGAGATCCCCAAGTCTGCGTACACCACCGTGGCGTCCGCCAGACAACCCCACGCCAATCCAGCGTCGATCCCAAGGACGCGCTCTTCCGCGTCGCTATCGTCCAGAACACCCGGTTGGGTGTACAGCAAGTGGCTGGCCAGCGGGGCTTCACCGCGCAGCAGGCAATCACGCAACGCCGCTCGGGCATACGCCTGGTTCCTTTCGATATCACCGGCAAAGGGGGACTCAACGATGACGCGACGGTATGATCGTTCCTGGTCGGTGGCTGGCACCACAAGGTTGTGCGAAACACTAGATACTTGACTGGCCATGGGAGACTCCGGTGTGTCTCTCCATCTTGTGCGGGATATCGTTTTCCGCAAGCCAGAAACTGCGAGGAAAACAGCAGTTCTTACATGCGACGGGTAAGTTCCTTTTCATCCCGAGCAGAGCCCGCCACACCAACCAACACCTCCCGACAACGCGACGCACAAAAGCGCTCCACAGCCGCATGCCAGTTGGGGTGGCTATCAATCCAGTCGCGCAGAAGGTCAACAGCGGGCCGCTGTTCCATATTCGAGCGCAGCAGGGGCGGATCGGCGTAGAAGGCGAGATCGTCAATGGCGGCCATCGCACCCACCACGTCGCGGGCGTTGCACCAGACCATCAAGGGGCGGTAGCTGTCGTCAGCCTGCAAATCGAAGCTGTCCGCCCACGCGAAGGCGTCAGCGATCAGTTGGCCAGGGCCGTCGGTGGATAGCGTGTCCGATCGAGTGATGGCGGCAGAAAGCTGATCGCGGGTCAAGTCGTCAGAGAATGACAACTTGAAGAGAGAAGCGCGTAGGTCAGGTGGGGGAAGCAGGGCTACCTGTCCCGGTTTGCGAGGCCTTGAAGTGAGTCTTTTCGCAGAATAGCGGCCTAAATCGTCTTTCCCGTCCATCTAGGTATCCCAACTGGGATAGATGACCATTTCTGGGTTAGGTTGGAAGCAATGCGCAACCCCCGAGCCCACTGCCCCAACCCGACCTGCGTCCACCACCGAAGCCCGGGGGCGGGCAAGCAGAAGCCAGCTCCCTTGGACTTCTACCGCAAGAAGGGCTACCGCACGCCCGCGCACAACCACCAGCCCGTGCCGGTCTACCAATGCCGGGCGTGTGGCCGGAAGTTCTCGGCCACCCTGGTCAAGCCCATTCGCCAACAGCACCGGCCAGAACTCAACCGGAAGATCTTCGCCTTAGCCGTGTCCGGAGCGAGCGTCAGGCGCATTGCCATCTTGGTGGGGTGTTCGCGGGATACGGTGTTGCGAAAGGTCGAATATTTGGCCCAGGAAGCCAAGAAGCAGCACACCAAAGCGATGGCGAAACTGGCCAAGGACGGTGGCACCGCTTACGTGATGATGGACGAGTTGGAGACCTACATCCACGCCCGATGGGCGCAGGTCTCCGTGCCGATTGCTGTGCGGGTGAAGACCGGCACCATCCTGGGGTTCGACATTGCCCGGCTATCCTCGAACATGAAGAAGGGGCAGCAGATGGGCTGGAACCAGTCCACCAGGCACCTGGCGGTGCCACGGCTGTTGAAGACGATTGCGCCTCTCGTGAAACCAGGCGGGACGATCGCCACCGATGGCGACAGTTCCTACGGCAAGTGGGTGTTCGCCCACCTGCCCGGGGTGAAGCACAGCAAGTTGAACAGTCCCAAGAAGGTGTCGGGCGCCTACGATCCGCTCCACGCCATCAATGTGGTTCACGCCAAGATGAGAAATGACCTGGCCCGCTTGGGCCGAAAGTCCTGGATGACCACGAAAACCGCTAGGGCGTTGCGGGATCATCTTTGGTTGTGGGTGGCTTGGACGAACCGCTATCCGTTGAGGTAGGCGATTGCTGGGCTGGCAGCCTTTCGTCAACTTTCACGCTCAATGCGGCCACCTCCGCCTCAACCTTCCCTAATCCGTGGTGGACATAGATTGAGCCTCCAATGATGGCTCCGCCCACAGCTATCACCCCCGCGAATATTACAGACACGATGGCTACAACCTGCCCGGTCGAAAACGAAATTTTGCCTACGGGAATGGAGTAGTCCTTCAACCCCGCCGCCACCCCCTCAGCAATCATCGCTTTTATGTCCAGCTTGTCTTGATTGGAAAGTGCCATTTCATTCTCCTCGATCCATTGTGTCAGGTGGTAGGGCAGAGGCAACGTGCCGAACCGCCAATCAAGCCAGTCAACAGCCTCAACCTTTTGTTTCCGTTGTGGAAGCACACCCCATTTGCTTGGTTGTGCTTGAAGTTCTTTGAGTAGACGCGGCCACCCTGATGTTTCTGTGATGAACCAAAGGGTTCCTTTCTGGAAACAGAGGACGCCATGCCTGTGGGTTTCGGGGTCGGGATCCACCTCCCACCCATATAGAGTGAGTAGGTCCACGATCTTGGCCCGCATGTCTTCGAATGACGCCACATGCCTGGCCAAGCGGCGATCGATCTCGGCCTGCTTGGCCTTTTCTTGTTCTGCCCTGCGGGCGTTTTCCTCATCAACAGAGCGCGCCACGGCATCCGCAATGAGACGGTGGCGATATTTTTCCAGGTCCAGGACAGGAGCCCGGCCCCTGCTAATAGGCGCCCGATAGGACGGATGTTGGATTGGTTCCAGTAGTTCGGCCGGCAATCCCATGCCGCCCCCCTTTCATTCTTTACGCCAACGCGACGCGAGGCCCTTGGTTTAGCAGGGCTTGACCGAATGGCAACGGGTGCAGGGAAGAAAAGGCTCATGAAGTGAACTGATCAAGGTGTTAGATGGATA
Organism: Pseudomonas sp. Hp2; assembly: GCF_006386585.1. Lineage (NCBI taxonomy): Bacteria > Pseudomonadati > Pseudomonadota > Gammaproteobacteria > Pseudomonadales > Pseudomonadaceae > Pseudomonas > Pseudomonas sp. Hp2. Next base: position 192,048 of record NZ_VAHJ01000003.1, on the reverse strand, counting down.
GGGCGATTTGAGGCCTCGCAAACCGGGCCAGGTAGGAAGCAGGGCCATTACATCGCCCTCCGGGGGAATTCATCGTTCCTGGCTTCTGGCTTCGCAACGACAAACTCTTGTAGAAATTTCTTCTTTCCTTCCGTTCTTGCTGCCTCCAATTCACGATCCATGAGGTTGACGAACACCACCAGGGCCGCGGGATCATCCGAGAAACTAGCTTTGAAAAGGGGTGCGTCGGGATGTTCTTCATGCCACCGCACGCGCTCCGGAACTATTTCGGCTAGAGGTAGCCATGAGTCGTTGTACACCGGGCCGCGGAAGTACTCGAACTCTGTGGGGGGATCTATACAACCCCAGCGGCGACCGTAATCTTCGGATAGAAGGCGTCTTACATCGCTCAATGAAGGGTTCTTGAGGGTAATATCTCCATCCTTGAAGTAATGCGAAAGCACAGCCCTGATTCGGATCCGTGTGTCGCGTTTGCTGTCCTTCGCGATTTTTGGGTTGTCTGGATCCGGTGGGCCAATGTATGTGCTGAGCAAAGCTGCCACATAGATCTCTGTCAAATATTCTTTATTAATGCGTGCGCGACGGTTCTTTGCCAGCTCACGAATGAAATGGATGGTGTGAATGGTTGCCGCAGAAATGGCAAAGCCAATGATGATGGCAGTGATAATGTTCACATCGCCCTCCTGGACTCGCCAGAACTACCGGCGTTTGGCCTAGCCTCTTTTGCTACAACCGCCAGTTGTTCCCGACGTTCGGCGCTCATACGCTGCTCCGCCACCTGTTCCAGGTGATCAAACACCAGCCGCTCACGATCTTGTTCGGTTGCGGCCTGATGGGTGGTGTTGAGCGCTCGAGAAATGTCCTTGGCAATGTCTGGGGCAACGATTGCAAGTCGCTCCTTGACCGCGTTGGTCACGACTGACTTGCCGTTGCCGATGTTTCCAAAGGGGCCTGAGTGTGGAACATAGGGTTGGAAGATGAGACCATCCAGGTTGGCTCGCTTCAAGCGGCTGTCCAGTTCTTCCTGGGTGAGTTCTGACCACCTAAAAGGATTAACAGCCGCCAGCGCGCATAGGGCCTCATTCGAGGCTTCCTTGCTGATATCCGCCCCTGCCTTTACAAGGCGCCTGGCAATGGCTATGTGGCCCTTTTGAAGTGCCGTGGTAAGTGGGGGCTCGCACTCTGTTTCGAATTTCGATGTCGGAGGGTTGGGGGATACGCCCGAAGTAAGAAGTGATTCAACCGCTACTTCATCGCCGTTTCTGACGGCGTGTCGCAATGCGGAGTAGTCCAGAAATTTCCTCATGTCTTGCATTCTGCGGCGGTCTGGAATGAAGCAGATCAGATTGACAATCACCCTAAGCGCTCGATCAGAAAGCGAGATGGCCATTAAGGCGCATAGGGCAAGCAATAGGTAATCAATCCAAGACATGATCAGATCCCGCTGGTGTGTCTCCCCATCATGTGCGGGTTATCAAAATCGGCAAGCCCACTTTTGCGAGCCCGCCAGCAGTTCTAGTTATTCATGAATTCCCACTTGGTCCAGGCGCACCGATCACCGCGGATTGGGTTCGGCGCCGAGTTGCGGGCATAGACGTGGCTGTACGCCACATTGCCCACCCAGGAGCCATCGCTTCCGTTTTGATAGAACACGTCCAGGTCATTGGGCGCAGGCGTGGTGTAGTCGTACACGATCTTGGCCCGGTCGGCGGCCGTCAGGGGCGTGGGATACCCATTGGCGTCCAACACATCGGTGTAGCCGTAGACACATCTCGTCCCCTGCAGGCCATTGCCGAACCATCCACCGTTGAGAGAGTCGTCAATGGTCACGGAACCTGGCGTTGGGACCCATGCGCCCGACACCAGACGGTACTCACCGCAGCCCCATGAGGTAGGACGGCTGATCTGCGAGCACTGACCGTTGTAAGTGGCAGGAGCGCAGGTGTTGGAGGTCGTGGTCCAGGCACTGGTCCCAGTCCAGGCAGTCCAAGCGCTCCAGCCTGACCACACGACGGAACCCGAAGGCGTCGGGCACGACGCTGTCCGCGTTTGCGTTCTGACTTCATTTCGGCTCTGCGTATGTAAGCCGGTTTCACCCGCAGGGCAGGGCACAGCCTGCGTGGCGGTCCGAGTCTCGGTATTCGTCTCGGTGCTAGGCGATGGCACAACACACGCAGTCGAACAGGTCGCGCCCGCATTGGGCGTTGTGGCCATCGTGGGTGCAGCAGATCCACAGACCACATGGATGGACGCTTCCACCTGGGGGCTGGGGCACCACGACACGGTGCCACTGGATCCGGCACCGGCCGAAGCACAGAAGCGATTGACCGCGCCGTCCTGGTCGGTGTCGGGCCAACGCGGGGAGGGTGGGTCGCAGTTGGTATCCAGCCCCGAACTGTACGTGGACGGATCGACCGTATAGCCGCTCGGGTTGCACGTGAAGTTTGCTGAACCGGTGGTGGGGGCGATCGTGTCGGTGGCCGTAAACACCCCACCGCTGGCCACGGTGGTCGCTGTGCCCTGGGTGAACGTGCAGGCATTGCCTGCCACGGTCCAGTTGAACACGGTACCCGCTGGAATAGCGCAGACGGACGTGGGTGGCTCCACACACGCCGAAGAAGCAGTGGCCTCCCAGGCATTTTCGGCAATGCCGCCCCAGTTGGAGAACTCGCTTTCCCGATATCGAGCAGAAGGCCGCAGAGGGGTGGAAGGAATGCTGGCCTTGCACGCGTCAAACGTTGCACGCACGCCACCCCCCGGAATACCCCAACCGGCCGAACAGCCGCCGCCAACGCCGTCTTCGTACTCAATACTGCCACCGTCCAAGTTGCCCCAGTTCGGAGCGATCAAGGTTTGCTGGACATCCCAACGGCACCCCGTCGGCGGAGTGTGCTTGCAGCTGTCATTGATCAGGGTGAACTCTTCGTAATCCCATCCCCAGAATTCGTGCGCACTCCCACCCCAGCCGCTTTGCGAGCCGTTCGTGACATAGGTTTCGCCCACGTTGGCCACGCGCGACCACTCCGCAAGATCCAGGACGCCATTGGCACCACCGCGGCAATCGTCAAAGCCCGTAATGCCGTTGTCCCTTCGACTGGCGTAGCACCCGCCCGATACTCCATTGGCCACGTAGGCAATGGTGTAGTAGGCGTCGTGGGTGTCCATTACACCCCCATAGCGGTCGGTCATTTCAAGGCACCCGCTGACCGGGGCGCAGGTGTTCACCATCGCGCGGCGAGAACCTGTGTCCGCCCAGTCGCTCCAGTCGCCCACCGTGGGCGCTGGTAGTGCAGTCGTGCCCGCTGGACACTGGGTTGCGATATCCCGCGTTCTGACCTGTTCGGCTTCCCAGGTGATCTTGCCCGACTGTCCGGCTGGGCATGGGTCGGTTCGCCCGACCCACTGAAGCTGCGTTTCGGTCAGTACGTCCGTTGGGCAGGCGTCGCAGGTCCGGGCCCCTTCCAGGTCCCGGTACGGCTGCCATGCCGACCAGGATCCGGACTGCGTAGTGGCATTCACGCAACCGCGGAAACGGATCTGTGGCGTACCGGGGCCATAGGAGCCGGCGGGGCATTCCACCACACGGGTTTCAGGTATGGGGGTACAACAACTGGAGCCCCCATGGGAACAGGCGGCCGTACATGTATTGCTGATCGTGTGGGCGTCCGACCAGGCAGGCCACTGGGGCGCAACGCCCGTGGGAGCCGAACAGGTCGAGTAGCGCGTTCGCAGGATCTGTCCACCCTGGCCCGCAGGACAAGCGAAGGGCACAGGCCCTTCGGCCGACATCGTGCAAGGAGTTTCCGGAGCCCGGCAGGTATTGCCCGCAGGGCCCGGGACCTGCGTCCACGGGGTCTGGGTGCCCGCACAGGTGTCCTGGGTGCTTTCCTCCACGATATGACCCGTCTGCCCCGCCGGACACGCCGCCATGCGCCTGGTCGTGATCGACGTGCAGGTGTCGGGTGGGGCTGTGGGGGTTTGCTGTGGCGGGATGGCCGGCTCAGGTTGACAGGTGCTGTCGATCGTCGACCAGGCCGTCCACACCAACTCGTTGTCCACGCCCGTACAGGTGCCGTCTCGAACCTGCGTGATCGCACCCATCTGGCCTGGCGGACAGACCGCGTACGTGATCTCCCTCTGCGGCCTGCAGCGTGGCGCCACTGCACCCGCACCCGGCACGGAAGCCGCGATCGCCCGTGCCGGGGCGTAGTACACGAACACCACTCGACCGTCTCGAGCGCACAGCTCGGCCAATTGGTCGGGCCCTCCCGGACGGTCGTAGCGGTGGGCCACAAGGCCCGCGGCCCCATCATCCAGGCCGGACACGCCCACACGGACCTGATGGGCGCTCTTGCCCAAGGCCGAGGCCAGCCCCACACACTCGGCCGCTGACAATCCTTGGTAGGCCAGCCGGTAGCCGCCAGAACGAATTGCCGGGCCGCTGGGCTGTTCCACATCCCACACAGCCAGGTTCAACTCCCCATTGCCCACGCCCGTTGCCAGCGTCAGTACCCCATGCTCGGTACGCGTGAACTTCAAACCCGAGCGCTCCGCGCCCCGCAGGTCCAGGTAAGCCGCGCCATTGGTACCCAGGGCCGCAAAGTTGGGCTGGAGCTGGAACAGCCCATCCACCGTTCTGACCAGCTGTTCCACATGTCGCTGTTCCGTCTCCACGGCAGCAGCCACCCGTGCGCGACCAGCGAACACGAACAAGGCCACTGCTGCCGCAGCCACGATGGCACTCCACAGGAGGATCTCGATCAGCGTTATGCCGCGCTGGCGGGTGGGGTGGGACATGACAGGGATCCGACAAACTCCCTATCAAGGTAGGCAGGGTGTCGGGTCTGTCGAATCAGTGGGCCAGACTTTCGCGGAACGGTTCGCAGGATCTAAGCGAAATCCCGGATGGCCAGGGCGGTCAGCAACAGCGCAAAGAGGATGGTGTTATACGCCAGGTGGACGCGCGTGCTTTCCATCGTGCCGGCCTTCTGGTTGACTCGCAGGGCTGTATGTCGATTGACAAGCAAGAAGCCAAATCCGCCCAAGATCAGGGCGACGCCCGCATAAAGGGGAATTCCCATCGTTAGGTGAACCAGGCCAAAGGCGACGGTCATCCAGATATTCATAGGCCATGACCAGCTGGCGGCTTTGCCCCTGAACACACGTTCTTCGAACTCAGCGAGCAGTGGAAGCGTGAACCACATCAAGATGAAGAAGGGGTACAGCAGATAATGCATAAGGCCCGTGTCGTCGGGCGTGTCCATGAATGTCCCGCCTGCCAAAAAAGATCCGGTGCCGCCCACGTAGTACATCCAGCCATGCGTGGCCCACTCAGGTGAAACGGACTTCAAGTACCCGGCAGTCAGTAGGACTGCGACCAATAACGGCAGTGCGATCGCAAAATGCTTGAACCGCAATCCCGATACGATCCGCAACCAACGTTTACGGCGGTTGTAAGTGTCTTTGGCGTTCATCAGAACGATGACAACCAACAGCAGAGTCAGAATGCGAGCAATCGTTAGACTGGTCATGGGTGATGGAAAGAATGTGACCTCTCCATCTTGTTAGACTTGTCGCCAATCGCAAGTCAGCGTCTGCGTATCCTCCCGCAGATCTAGTACCTGACCCGCGAATTCCGCGGCCGGGTGGCCGCCAGGTCCTGGCTATGGCCACGCGCTTCACGTTCCGCCTTCATCTGCGCAGGGTGCTTGAACTGGACGGCGACCATTGCCCGGGCTTGCTCGGCGATTTCCAGGTTCATCACCGATCGATCCGCCGATAGGCGAAGGTTGGGGCTGGATACCTGCCGGGCATAGGCACGTGCCAGATCAGCAGGGCGTTCGCCTTGCAGGTTGCGCACGGACGGGTCAGCCCCATGGCGTAGCAGTTCGCCTACGGTGCGATCCAGCCCCTTGGCTGCGGCCAGGTGGAGCGGGGCGTTGCCGTCCTGGTCCTGGGTGTCCAGGTGGGAGTGGGGTGCAAGCAGTGCCACCAACTGGGCCTGGTCGTTCTGGGCCCGGGCAGTGCGCGCAGACGCGCCTGCGGCCACATGCAGGGCCGTCTGGCCCTCCGCGTTGGTCAGCGTGGCGTCGATGTTCCGGGACAGCAGCTTCTGTGTGAGCTGCAGGTTGCGGTCACCTGCAGCGATGTGCAGCGCCGAGTTGCCTTCCTCATCCACGGCGTTGATGTTGCCGTGTAGTGCCTCATGCACCACGCCCTTGATGTTGTCCCGGGCGTTGTGGAGGGTGATGTGTCGCTTCAACTGGCCCACGTGGTCGTCGGTCAGGGTCGGGGCGGGGCGAACCTTGCCTGCTGGCACGTGCTTCAACCCGGCTGCTGTCCCCAGCAGGTCCCGCTCCAACCCCGTGCCAGAAATCCCCTGGGCCTTGGCAAGCCGCGTGAGGTGGGGCACGGCCTTCTTCAACTCGGGCAGGGTTTCGGGGTAGTGCTTGGCCAGGCCATCCAACGCGGACTGGCACATGGGGATGATCAGCTCACGCCCCGACTTCTCGCCGGCCTGCCGGAACGTACGATCCCAGTCCACGTTGGCCAGGGTCTTGACTGCGTCCACCACCTGCTTTGCGTGCGTCTGCGGGTTCATGTCCCGTACCTCTTGCGGCGCAAGCTCGCGCCCCTGTGTGGTCTTGCCCGCGCCAATGGCGTAGTGGGCGGTGGCCAACACGGCGTCGCCTACACCCTGGACCGACCGCACATACGGGTCGTCCAGCTGGGCGTACAGCGCCAGGCGGTTGACCAGCTCTTGCTGCTTGGGGTTCAGGTTCATGGCCTTGGCCCGACTTTCGGACGCAATGGCCGGGGCGTAGTAGGACGTGGAGGCCAGATAGTGGCCTTCCCCCTCCCAAGGCGGGGCGCCTATGGCCATGCCGGTCAGCACGCCCCCGACGTGGCGGGTCATCTGGTCTCCCTGCCTGCGGCTATCTTCCGACGTGGAGGCAAAGGCCATGTGCCAGGCCTTGGGGTTGAATGCGTCCTGGATGAAAGCGTCCACGCGCCCACCGGCTTCTGTGGTGCCCTTGCCGTCCATCGAGAAGGTGGGTACGCCCGACTCAAAGCCCAGGGCGGTCTTTTCCGACGTCTGGTCATGCAGTCGGACTTTGTCCACACGGATGGGCGTGAACAGCTCTTGCCAGCGGGAGTCGAGCGACGCCTTGATGTCGTGTGGAGACACCGTCTCCCCGGCACGCAGCCGATTGAAGACCTCACGCAACGACCCGGCATTGGGGGTCAGGACCTCACCCTCCGGCCCCAGATCCCGCTGCGCCCAGCCCGAACGAATGTAGGCGTCCATGCGGGCGATGGCCTCGCCTTTCACGGTCTTGGACAACCCGTTCTCCGCGCCATGGATCCAGTCCAGGAGCGGGGCCATCGTGTCGCCTTCCCAGCCGTGGTTCGTCCGCGGTCCACGCGACAGCGCTGTGCGTGTGGCCGGATTGGCCAGGTGGGCCTCATGCGCCGCCGCCAGCCGCTTGGTCGTGGCCTGGGCTTCCGGGACCAATGCCACGGCCTGGGCGGAATTACGCAGGAAGTCGTCGCGGTCAGCGAACACTTCCGACACCATCCGGGCGCCCGCATACGACAACCCCACCTGGTCGCGAAGGTGTTCCTCGAACTTGCCTTCTGGCAGCTCATCACGGAGTTCGTCCAGCGCCCGACAGGCATTCCATGCAGCTACTTCGGCACGGTCCTGGTCGGCGTCAGCACGCGACAGGGCCAGGGCGGCCTGGTGGACAAGGTTCTTGGGTGTGCGCTTTGCCATTGTCTGGAGAAGGTGAGGGCCTATCCCCAAGGTGAGCGATTTGTCGTTTCTGGCAAGTTGCGAGATGTGCAGGGGTTCGCAACACCGGTCACGAGACGCCTTCAGGTGTCAATCCCACTTCCAAGGTTTTGGATTGAATGTGGTCAGGTGCCAGGTATAACAGCGATCGCATAGGTACACCCGCTGTAGCTTGCTGTGCTTGCCAGAGGGGTGGGATTTCAGCTTCTCCAGCTCGGCGAGGGCTGCCTTCTTGGTTAGGTGAGCCCTCTTCCGGCAGTTGCGCATGCGCTGTCCGGATGGAGAATTGATCTGTCGGATTAGTTCAACAGCGTCCTTGGCCCGTTGTCTTCGCTCACGTTCCTCGCGCAGCATTTGAAGTCTCTTGAAACCTTCCCGCTTCGATTGCCGGATCAACTGCTTTTCGGTAAGTGGCTTCCCGGTGAGGCTCACTTCGGCGTCCACTTCAAGTGATAAGTACCGCACGTCGTGCACTTGTAGGCGCCAGTGAAGGGACGCTTGCCCGGAGTAAGGCGCGCATTACGTTCGTGAAGGGCAGCTAGCGCGCTCTCGTAAGAGAAATACGCCCAACGGGTACAGCCGGTCTGGGACCGGTACTTGCCGAGCATTTCCGACTCGGATTTTGGCATGCTGGTCAGGTGCCACTGGGAACACGCATTGCAGCGGTACGCATGTTTGACGGGCGTACCGTTATGGATCAGTTGTGACATCCTCCGTTCGGCATGTGCCTTGGTTGGGAAAGCTGTCTTCGAGCAACGATTGAGTGACGCTTGACCCGACGCAATCAGTAGCCGATCCAACTCCTTGGAACTGATACTGTCGCTACTCCTCCGCTTGCGCCGCGGTATCCGTTCAAACGTCGGGCTCTCATCGAACGAGCCAAAGCGTGCCATTGCTTTCTCCTGGGTGGTAGTTCACCAAGGTAGAAAGGTTGTCGTCTCTGGCAAGGGGATATTGCGAAGAATGCGAACCACGCGACAGCCGTTCTAGTCGATACCCATCGCTGTCTGGACACGCTCACGAATACGCTTGGTTCGGAAGTCCGGCAGATATGCGGGCGGGCAAAACTTGCGGCATGAGCAAGTGTGCTTCTCGCCAAGGCGGCGTTTCACCACCAGGGCGCGTTTCTTGTTCAGGCGGTTAGGGTGGCGAAGGGTCATGTTAGTAGTTCGTGACCAGAACTTCGTTGGCCGCCCTGGCGCGTCCTGTCCCCTTGCTGTTGATGGCGCGGGTGGCATGGATCACCTGGATCCGGAATGGCTTGTACAGCGAATGGACGATTTCGGTATTGGAGTTCGACAGCATGAGTCGAACGCCGCGCCGGTCCAGCTCACGAAAGGCGTTGGCCAAGGCCTGTTGATCCTTCATACCAAACCCTGCTTTGGTGTAGCTGACGAAGCTGGCCGACGCCGTCAGGGGGACGTATGGAGGATCGAAGTAGACAAGATCGCCAGCCCGGGCCTTGTCCAGGACGTGTTCGTACCCCGAATGGATGATGTCGATGTGGGCATATCTCAGATAGGTTGACACAGCCCGCAGGTTAGCTGCGTCCACGATAGTAGGGTTGACGTAGCGACCAAACGGAGAGTTGAACTGCCCTGATTTATTCTCCCGGTACAAGCCATTGAAGCAGGTCTTGTTGAGGAAGATGAAGCGGCTAGCCCTGGTGATAGCAGACAAGCCAGACAGAACGAGCGCGCGCTGTGTATAAAAGTGTTCTTCCGTGTTCTGGTGGGTTGCCAGGTGGACAATTAGACCTTCCACATCGTCGCGGATGACCTGGTAGCAGTTGATGAGTTCGGGATTGATATCCGAGATTGTTCCATGGAGCGGTTGACGATGGAGGAAATATGCACCGCCACCAATGAATGGCTCGAAGTAACAATTGCCGGAGGCAAGTTCGGGTGCAGCTGCGTCCAGGACGGGAAGCAGTTGGTGTTTACCACCTACCCACTTTACGAAAGGGCGAACCTCGAACCGGACGAGTGGGGAAGTGTCTTGCTCGAGTAGAGATGAAGCAGAGGCAGAGTCCTGAAGCATTGAAGTGAGGTCATATGGGCCTCACCTCATCCTTAGCAGGTTGTCGTCTCTAGCAAGCAGCTATTTCTGGTTATGCGTATCCAAACAAAGAAAGCCCCCGGGAGAACCGGGGGTTTTCAGGCATGCTCGCGTCTCAGTATTCGCTTTCTAAGTCGACCATGAGTTCGCCCGTATAGCTGCCAACGGACTGCAGGAGTCCAGTCGGCTTGTGGACCACCTGCGAGGTATCGAATGGGGTCTGGCCATTCCCTGACATCGTAATGGACGGGCAATCGGTTTCATTGGGCAAGAGGGTGGGATTGCCTGGCTTGATGTCATAACCGTTGCTGATCGCAAGAAAGTTCATTGAAGGTTCTCAGTTGGGGTGTGCTTTCATCTTGTTCGATTTGTCGATATCCGCAACCCTGATTTATATATTCCACGTATCCCAACAAAGAAAACCCCCGGTTCAACCGGGGGCTTCTTGTCTTTCAGTCACACCTTGCGGTGTGCGTTTGCGATCAGAACGTGGAGGTCAGGTCGATCGTCAGGTTGGCGGAGTAGCTGCCCACCGGCGGCAACGCGCCACCCGACGGGTTGAAGATCACCTGGAACGGGTGGTAAACGGTCTGGCCCGTGCCTTGGCCGCCCACCAGGTCGGTGTTGCCCCAGGACTGGCCGGTTACGGTTTCGCGCAGCTCGGCTTCCAGGGTGGCGCCCGACGTACCGCTAATGGCCGTGAGCATGAAACGCCCTGCGCTGTCGGGCGTGGGCGTGGACAGCGAGTAGCCCGCGTCCTTGTTGCACAGCACGGCGATGTTGCCGGTGGCGGTCGTGGAGGTCACGTGGGTCGAGAAATCGCCGTGAACGGTATCGATGAACTGAATCTCGCACGTCGACGGCACCGTGGCCGTGACGGTCGTGGTGCCGGAGCTGTCGGCGAAGGCTGCCGGAGCGGTCAGGGCGGCCAGCATGGTCATGGCCAAAAGGAAAAGCTTCTTCATGAATGGAGGTTCCTGTAAGGGGAGGGGAATACACAACAAGGGCTGACGAAACCCTCGCCGGCCATATCTGCAAGTTAGGTGGCTTGTCGTTGCCGTCAAGGGGCGCAGACGACTTCACCCCCTTCTTCCGGCAGTACCAGTTCGCATTTCATGTGGGCGGTGGTCAGCGTGGCGCGGGTCGAGGGCTGTTCGAGCACCAACACCCCGCGTTCGGCCAGCCGGAAGGTTTCGCCCGCGTCACTTTCGACCTTCGCGCCTGCCGGGGCAAAGCCATCCCCCAGACGCACCACGAACTGGCGCACCGTGGATGGGGTCAGGGGGAATTCGACTTTCACTCCCCCCTGGCGTGGGGCCACCACCATGCGCTGGCTGTCGTCCACCTGCTGGTCGATCGGCAGCTGGGTGGCGTCGATGTTCACCGGGGTGGGCGTCAGGCTCGGCAAGCCCCGGATCAGGGCGGTGCCGCGCGGGTTGGTCGTCGTGGGGCGCGAGCTGCCCCGGACTTCCACGCCGGCCTGATGGGGGACTTCCGCGATGGCAAACGAGTCGTAGGGGTTGTAGCTGCGGCCGTTGATCAGGCCGCCTTCGCCCACCCACACCGAGTTGGTATAGCGGCCGTTGACCATGAAGGGCTGGTCCTGGCCCTTGCGGGCCTCGAGCGTGAGGTCGCCACCCCCCACGCGCGTGTCCACGCGGCCGTGAATGCGGGAGGTGTCTGCCCACGTGCCGCCCACCTGGTAGCGTACGTCGCGACCCGCCACGTCCGTGTGCCCGCTAAAGCTGGCCTCCACCCACGGCCCGACCTGGGGGGCGCTGCGAGCGGAGGCCATGACCGTGCCCGGACCCAAAGGCATGCGCAGGCCCACGAACACCTGGTTGTCGCCCGTGCCCAGGTCATGCAATGCGCCCACGAAGTAAGCAGACCGCCCGCGCCGATACGAGCCCGACACGCCCAGCTGCTGGAGCCGGCGGTCGTTGTCGTACTGGATGTCCGAATACGACACCTGGGCCCGCCAGGGCTGGTCCTGGGGGTGAAACGCCACGGCGGCCGTGGTCTGGGACTGGATCCGGAAGGCCCGGTCCTGCAACTGGGAAATTTCCCAGTAGTCGTCCGATTTCCTCGTGTGGCTGGCCGTCACGGACCAATTGAAACGACGTTGCTCATAGGCAAGGCGAAACGCCGAACCTCGCGCGCCATCTTCTCGCGAAGACGCCGACACATCGGCCTGCACCAGGCCGCCTCGCCCAAAGGACAACGTGTTGTGGAGCGTGAGGTTGTGCCCGCCGTCGTTTCCCACCTTGCCGGTTTGAGCAGTCGCGCCCAGGGTCCAGCGGTCGGTCAGGCCATAGCGGAAGGAACCTTGCGCGGCAAACCCCTCATAGTGGTCTTCGGTGGGGTTGGTGCGGACTGACCCAGCCGCCACATCCCACTCCTTGTTGCCACGGCGCAACAGGTCCGGGTGGGCATAAAACGATCGCGAGAACGATTGCTCACGCCCGAAGGCGTCGCGCTGGATGACCTCCACGTTGTTCAGGCCGGGCAGGGCAATGGAGGGCGCCAGCTCAAAAGGTCCCGACGACACCTGGCCCGTGGCCCGTTGGTGTTCATTGACCAGCACTTCGGCCGTGGAGCGGGTATCGGCCACTCCGCCAATCAGCGGGATTTCCAGGCCGGTGCCAAAGCGGGTGAGTTGCCGATCGGACCCCACCCGCACGCCCCCCAGCAAAGCCGGATCGTTCAAGCCGTTGGGGGCCAATCCCACGTCGCCCACCGCAAGCGAAGTGCCCGAACGCAGGAAGTCTCGCCGCCAGGTCGTCGTGCCGCGGAGGTATTCGCCCTGGCCCTCCACCCAGTTGGCTTGCCCCGTGGTGGTCAAAAGGCCCCCGGCCACATGCGTGCGGGCCACATGACCCACCGACACCCGCGTGTTGTCTCCGTCGTTGAACGCCGCCACGTCGTAGTCGACCATCACGCCCGTGGGCGCGGGGGAGACCTGGTCTGGAAGGGCGCGGACATACCCCACTTGCTTGGCCGCGCGCAGGCGGGCCGGAAGGGTCAGGCGTACCTCCAAGGTGGGTTCGTCGAACACCACCTCCACCCCCAGCTCCTGGGGCGAAAGGTGGTGTTTCCTTCGTAGCGTCTTGGGGATCACAACGCCCCATGCCTGCCACCGTGCAGCCGGAAACGACAGGGCGGCCGGGTCCAGCAACTCGGGTTCAGGGGCCACAGCCTGGCCGTCGACCACCAGCAACGCCAAGGTTTCCTCGGCGTGAACGGGGAGGGCGAACACCAAGGCCAGGGCCAGGACCAAGCAGCGCATGTCAGTCCACCGGCAACGACTGCGCTACACCTCTGGAGACGTAATGGACCTCACGGCCCGTGCCTTCCACTCGCAAACGGAACCGCTCGCCCGGAAGAACCAAGAAGTTGCCCGGAATGGGGTTGCCGGCAAACGACATCTGGGTCAGCGGAGCGGTGGCCGTGCCACGGTTGAAAAACACCAGATCGCTGCCTTCGCGTGTGACCGACAAAGCAGGCTTGGCGCCCGGCGGCACGAACACCCAGGGGTTGATGAAGCGCGGGGTGTAGTGAAGTTTGAACCCCACGCCGCCCGTGTCCTCCACAGACACAGGCTCCTCGCGAATGATCACGAGGTAAGCCTTCTCCTGAACAGACGCGGTCGTGGTGCGTTTCCAGCGCAGGGTTTGCGTTGCCCCCGGCTTCAACGTGACGACCGAGGACGGGTAGAACGCCAGATCCGCGCTGGCAGCCTGGATACGTTCGCCCGCAGGCCCCACGGACAGTCCGTCCACCAGGACCTGGTAGCGTTTGGCGGCCTGGCTTTCGTTGTGGATCCGCAAGGTACCCGTGGTGGCCGTGGCCTCCAAGGCCTGGCCCATGGGGCTAACGGAAGTGGCACCCGCTGGGAGCACCAGGCAGGCGAATAGAAGGACAAGTAGATACTTCATGGAAACCAGGTGTGTGGGTACCCATCCAAGCTATTGAACTTGTCGTAATTGGCAAGCCAGAGAGTGCGAGACCGCACGCAGATATGGGTCTTGCCAACTACGACAAGCCATGCAGAATGCGGGCATGACCATTTCCATTGACACCCTGCGCGACCTGGCGGCCGTCGATCCTTACAAGGAGACGGGGCCAAGGCCCATCTCGCCACGGGATGAGTTTCTGGCCCATCTGGACGCCGCCGGCATGCTGCCGTTCATGGCCCGGAAGAACCTGGCCCCATCCAAGGGCCAGGACGACCACCTGTGGTACTACCCCAGTCGCGATGGCAACGGCTATCTGCGCGCAGACATCATGGGGCGGGTGGACAGTACCAAGATCACCGAGGCGGCCATCAAGCGGGTGGCCCAGGATGACCAGGAGCTGGCCAAGGAGTTGAATCGTCTCCGCCAGGAGCAAGGTGGGGCGGCTGTCTTTCAGAGGATTGACGCCCAGGTCCGCCGACACGACCTAGCCCAGCTGGCTACGCCCAGGACTGCGGACTTGGCTTCAACTGATGAGTACATGAGCCAGCGCAACCGCGGGAGGGCAATGTGAGCCAGCACCATCGGAAAGAACTGATTGAGCAGAGCTTTGCTGCCGCCGAACGCGACGTGGACAACCAGATCCTGGCGGGCCCCCGGTGGGCCCGGGTGTTTGGCCAGGCCGGTAAGGCGGTAGGCCAGAAGGCACAGTTCAAGGAGGGGTTCGACTTCCAGGACTACACTGCGGCCGGCTTTCCCGACACAGCAGCCGAGTGGGCCATGAAGAACGGCGATCGGGTCCAGCAGGACCCTATCCAGGCCATGAGCGACTGGATCGACTCCTTTCCGCGAGCCCGTCAGGCGGTGGACACGTACTGTGCTGCCCGGGCCAAGGAAGACTTAGCTGGCCTAGCCCAGGGTGTACGTCCTGATGGATTGGCCTCACCTGATGAGTACATGGAGCGGCGCAACCGCGGGAGGGCGATGTGAGGTACCCATTGCACGACGCCATCCTGCGTGAAGACGTTGACGCCGTTCGGCTGGCAATCGCCAACGGATCAGATCCAGAAGAACCTTTGCGAGATGATAGGTCCTGGTACAACACCAAAACTCCCTTGGATCTAGCCGCCGCCATGCAAGATCCAGATAAGCAAGGTGTTGTGACGAGTTTGCTGGTGGAGGCGGGGGTGTGCGACTACGAGCATTCCCACATTGACTGGAAGCGTCCATTTGCCACCGCTCATGCTGGCCAGAAAACTGCGTTCCTTGACGCCGTGCGGGCAACACCTGCTTTTCAGAAGTGGGAGCGTGTTCATCGTTCGGAATGCGAGGTCGCGCTTTGGAAGGCATGCGAAGTAGGGGATCGGGGCAAGGTGAAAAGCCTGCTGGATCAAGGGATCAACCCTAACGCCGAGATCCCGGTCAAGGATGGACGCAAGATGATCACTTCGACACCACTGGAGGCCACGATCTCCCCGGAGGTCTTTGACCTGCTGGTCGCATATGGTGCAACGCTGCCCACAGATCCAGCCAGGCAATCACGAATGATGGTCATGCCTGCGCGGTTTGGCGCGCTTGGCGTGCTTGATCGACTGGATCAGATGGGCGTGTCGGCTCAACTGGGGCAGGTCAAGACGGGCGGGAACGAACCCCTTTGGGTTGCTGCGCACCATGGGCAGAGAGACGTTGTCGACTGGCTGTTGGCGCATGGCGCCGATCCCAACGGCGTCACAAAACAAGGTAGAACACGTACCGTCCCTTTGGACGCGGTTCTGGCTTCTGCGCGCCTCTCCCTGGACGACAAGATTTCACTGGGTCAACGCCTTATTGACGCCGGTGCTAAACCCGAACTTTCAGATACGCGATGGAAGTGGGAAGACAATCATCGTGGCCCTTTCTTGGCCGCAATGAAACAGCACCGGTTGGCTGGGGTGGCCCAGACCACCCGCAAAGAACTCGACCTGGCCACTCCCGACGAGTACCTGGCGCGGAAGAACCGGAGCCGCGGGAGGGCGATGTGAAGCCATCCGTTTGGATTCAGTCCGAACACATCGTCGACAGCACCTAGGGCGAGGACTGGTCCCGTGCCCTGGGGATGAAGCCCGTCAAAGCCCTGCGCGAAGCGCTGGCAGCAGGCGCTGACCCCAACGAGCACTTTCCCCTCCATCATGCGATAGAGCGTGGATCCATCGGCCAGGTGCAGGCGCTACTGACAGCCGGGGCTAACCCCGATCTGTTGACGAGCAAAGACCTGTTCAACCGACCAGGACTTGCACCACTTCACCTGGCTGTCCAGCGACGCGACGGCCGAATGGTGGAAGCCCTGATCAAGGCGGGGGCCAATGTAAACATCCGTGTGCCGGACAAGGTGGAAGTCCAAGGTCCAGATCACCATTGGACGGCCATTCCTGACGAACCCGGCCAGACCCCGGCCATGATGGCCGCCCGACAAGGCAACCGCCCCCTCCTGGACCGGCTGCGTGCCGCGGGCGCGTCCATGAACGGCGTGCTGCATGCGGCCGTTGTAGGCGAGAAGGAGGCCGCCTGGAAAGAAGATGTGAGACTGGGCCCGTTCCATGAGCGCGAACCGATGGTCAAGGCGCTACTGGACGAAGGGTTGGACCCCAACGCCCCATGCGACGCGCAGTTTCAAGCCTACCGCAAGCCTGGCCCTAGCTACGGATGGCGCAACCAGGGTGGAGAGGGTTACACGCCTCTTCACCTGTGCATGGACGACACCATGGCTGACGCCGCCTACGGTCTCGAACCCGCCAAGGCACTGCTGGCAGCGGGCGCGGACCCCAACCGCGGCAATGCCAGGGGCGATACCCCGCTGCACATGACGGAGAATGACGAGCTGGCCAGTGTCCTGGTGGAAGCCGGTGGCAACCCCCACCAGAAGAACCACGATGGGCAAACGCCCGAGGACACCGTGTACAACCCGGCGGTCAAGGCGCTGTTTCGCCAGTATCGACTAAGCCAGCTGGCCCAGGACTCAAGACCCACTACCGACCTGGCCACCCCCGACGAATACCTGGCCCGCAAGTCGCGTGGCCGGATGATGTAATCGTACGCACACGGGGACTTGACGGGGACGACAAATCGACGAGTCGTGCAGCTTGTCGTCCGCCGGTCAATGACCCCATGAGTCGCTTCTTCAAACACGCCTGCTTCATCGCCTTCTACCTGTACCTGATCTGGTTTTGGATGGCGTGGGGACCAATTCTTCTCCATAGCCGGCATTTGCCACCCGTGTATGTTTCCGGTCTTTTCACCTTCTGGCTGGGGGGAATATATTTCCTGCCCAGTGTTATCGGCGCACACCGGGGCGCAGCACACAGCACCCGCATTTCCATGATCAATGCGTTCCTGGGCTGGACGGGGATTGGCTGGATCGTGGCCCTTCTCATGGCGCTGTTCTACCGCCGCGTCTATTGACTTGCCAGAAACGACAAGGCCGATAGGATGATGGGACACACACCATCTTCCATTGCCATGCATTCATCCGCGCGCTCCCTGCACGCTTATCTCTCGCACCTGATGGATACCAGGCGCAGTTGTCAGCGCTGGCGTTATGACCCCCTCGCGCTGTTGCGCACGTTTCTGGACGACCCGCGCAACTCGCCCAACGACGCGTTCGGGCGCGGTCCTGATCCCTACAACTGGCAGGAGTTGTCCTACTTCGAGGCCTGGATCTGGACCCACGATGTCGATGGGCCCACCATGGCCTTGTTCCTGGCGCATGGCGCCGACCCCCTGGCCGGTGGAGAAGGGCAGTCGGTGGCCTTCCGCATTCTGAAAGGCTCCGATGATCCTGAGCCTATTGTCATGTTGCTGGACGCAGGTCTACCCCTCGACTGCGAGTGGGGCCATCACGGTTGGACGCTGTTTCACCAGGCCTCGAGCTTTCATTCGCAGGAGCGATCCAGCCGCATTCTGCCGGTCTTGGTCGATCGCGCCATACAGGCGGGGCGGCAGGACCTGCTGCAGGCCGTATCCCGGGAGCGGGTGGAAGATCTCGGCCAGACCCCCATGGATGTCGCATTGATGGGGTGGCACTGGGCCAGCATTCGGCTTCTTGCCAAGCATGTCCCCGTCACGGAGAACGTCCGCCGAGCGGCGGTGGCCAAGGGCGTGACCCTCTAGGCTCCTGGGGCTGGCGAGCCACAGCAGCACGGTCGCGCTCGCACGCAAGCCTGGCGGCTGGTCCGCGTTGCTACCCCCTGCCGGTGCGTTCGATCGGGGTGGCCCGTGCCTTGGGGTTCGCACACCCCAGGAGGCCAATATGAACCTCACCGCCCAGGACATCCACTGGATCGAAGGCGTCCTGTCCAACGACGAAGAGTCCACGGACGAAGAACTGATTGCCTACTTCCAGGCCAATGGCCTGACCGCCAGGCAAGCCCGCGACGTGGTCGCCCACCGTGCCATCTACCTCAACAACGTCGTCTTCCACGGGCAGGGCCCGCTGTGGGAGGCCCCGTAATGGCGCATTCGCCGCCAGGCCTGGGATGACCTTGCGCCGGGAAGATTTCTGACCCGCAAACGGGATGGCGGATGAAGACATCGTGTCCGATCCTGGGAGACACTGTGTCCGCCACCCGCGCGAACAGATCGGGCCGACCGCCAACCGATATCGCTCACCCTTGCATGGGGCTTTATGGAAGCGTGTTCTGGTGCGGCCGTGAAGCGTGCCGTCTACGGACAGGGTGGCAATCTCCTTACCCTTGGGGCCTGCGTGGCAGGCTCAACCCAAGGGGGCGTTGGTCATGCGCTGGCGCGCCTGCGCGGCCACCACGCGTTCCCGCACAGGGGCGGGTAGCTCCTGGACCACGACCTCCACCCCGAATGCCTGGGCCGCGTGTACTGCCCAGGACTTGCCCATGAGAAACGCTGCAGCGGCGTGGTCGACAAAACAGAACACGACCCGCCATTCGGGGCCCAGCAGCTTGCGCAAGTACGCCAGCTTGAACAGGTCGGCTCGCACCTTGTGCGCCTGGGCCGGTTTCAATGGCCCCACACGGGCGTAGACCTCCACGACCAGCTTGCGTTCCAGATCCACCCCATCTGGCGCAACGCCCACGCTAACCGGCAGCTTTGTGCCGGTTATGAACGAAACGCCCCACAACGTTTCCAGCGCTTGGAGCGTGGCGCGTTCGGCCTGGCGTTGGTCAGCACTGTCGGAAGGGTGAGCCATAGGCCCGATCTTACCCGTGTCATGGCGCTCCCGGGTTCGGCCCCGCTCCCTGGCACGGCCGCAGGCGGGCGCAAGCCTTGCGGCTTTTCCACTTCACTGTGCTCGCACAGTTCCGTTGCGCCAAGTGCACCCGCCCTGGCTCGCCCGTACCCGTGGGGTCTCCCACCCAGGAGACGAGCCATGACGATTTTCGAGCAAGACGTTGCAACCCTGCGGGCCAACGCCGACCCCGCCATGCTGGACCAGGTGGTGGGCTACTACGGCCCTGCCGACACCATCGAGCCGTGGGCTCACCTGGACCCGCTGCTATGGCCCGAGCTGTCCGATAACGAACCGTCCCGGCGCGAGCAGATCCCGACTGCCCTGGAAGAGCACGCCGCCGAGCTGGCCCGCTACATCGATCGCTACAACGACCTGCGGGAACGCCGCTTGGACGCCCTGTCGAACTACGACCTGGGCATTGCCTACCGACAAGCAGGTCCCGAGTCCGGCCTGTTCCAGGCCTTGGACGCGGTGCGCAATCACATCGGTCGGGCCCGGGCCCAGATCCTGTGGCTGCTGGCCGAACAGGTCCGGCTCACCCCGCCGCAACTGGCCCTGTTCTAGGCGTCACCGCCGGCGCCGCAACTGGCCCTCTTTTGAGGGCCTATGGCGGCTTTCGGGCCGCCTTGGCTATCCTTGGGATCATGACCCACACCCCAGCTTATGAGAGTGAGTACTGGACCACTGGCAAGGACCTGGCTATTGAAAGTCTTGGGATACACGACAAGCTGATGAAGGCTCCCCAGGTGCGGGAGTGGATAGCGGCCAAGGTCAAGCCCGAAGGACTGCTATACACCCAGGTCGCTGACTTCTGGCTGCGGATCAAGAAAGCCGATGGCCACGCTCGAAGAAGGGAACTGGACCCGCCCAACCCCTTCATCTATCGCGGCAAGAACAACGCTTTCCAAGGCAGGCGTGACCGGATCGAAGAATGGCACCGGGCGTGGATCCAGCGCATTGGGGTTCAAGCCCAGGTCGATGAGTTGGAAGGCAAGCAGGATCCGGTCAGCCACAGCCTTCTGAAAGAACTCCAGCAGCAACACCCGTGGTTGGTCATGATCACCAGCAAGCCCAAGCGGGGATACACCAAATCCATCGTGGGTTGGGCGCTCGGGCTGACCCCGGGCCTCATGGATCAAGCCTATTCCAATCCCGAAGACCTGGCCCTGGAACATTTCACGCTCGACGAGGCCCTGCGGCGGCCGTGGTTCGATCGGGATGAACGGGGAATGTGGTTGAAGATCCTGGGGCGGGTTCAGCAGTACGCCTTGGAAGAGCAGCGACAGACCTTCGACCGACAGTACGCCGAACTGGCCAGGCTGGCGCTGGCCGACCATGAAGTGGAAAGGCGGAGCGGCGAAACCGCCCAACCTGACTGTACGGAAACTCAAAGCCCGAAGATCGGACTTTAGCAAAAGCCCGAAAATCGAACTTTACTTATCCAGAAGAAGATCCTGTGAGGCTCGCTCGTAGCCTGCTGACCGCGCCAAACAAGGCCGCGGCTACCTGAATCTAAGCCCGGATACCGGGCGCAGGTTATGCAGGCCAGAAGATCACGCTACCTCCACCACAACGATGGAGGTTTCAATGATCACAGTACACATGCCCTCAACGCCCAACTCCCCGGTTGCGCAAGCCCCCGGGGCGATTGGCGTGCCTGTCGCGCTTATTCACTATCCCAGGATCCAGCCCGAACTCTCGACGCTGCAATGCGCCATCGCACGCCAGATCGAGCTGTCGGGGTTCTCGGTGTTGTTCTTTGACGAGCCCGACGGCAAGCCGGTCGTCCATGTTGCACTGAACGGGCACGTGGCATGCCTGACGATCCCCAAGGGGACTCGCTACTACGTCGCCAGCACGCTGCGCGGCGAACTTGTGCGTGTGCGCCAGGCGCTGGAGGTGGGCCGTGAGTGAGCGTGTCATCTACTGCCATAAATGCGGAAACACTGGTATTGAAGTTCTCAACTGGACGCGGTGGAACCCCGCAAGCGAGTCGTGGGAGTGCGTCGCCGTTAGTCGGGGGAGGCATGCCTATTGCGACATCTGCGAAGGGCGCGCGGCGACTTACGAAAGTGGGTCCCAAGAAGAGGCGCTTGAAGTAGCCAGGGCATGGATGGGTGAAGGAAGTACGCGCAGGCTCATCGAACTGTGTAATCAAGCCATTCTTGGCGCTGACGAAAAGGCGTTGCGTCTTCTGTCGAAGTTCGGCGCTGACCCCGACTTGAAACTGCCTGGACTTTGGCCGGCACGGCGATACGCCAAGCAGCACCGGGCGCGTTTGCCCCAGACCTGGGCCTGGATGGAACGTCAGCGTTTGTCCGAGGTTGCAAGAAAGCGAAAGGGTGAGGTGGAGGAAGCAACGGTGCGGAGGGCGATGTGAGTAAGTACGTTCACTACTGCGGAAATTGCGGCAGCCAGGATGTGGAAATCATGGTCTGGGCCATGTGGAACATCCAAGACCAGAACTGGGAATTCACCAGCGACGACGGCGTAGGCCCAACCTATTGCCATGAATGCGAAGTGCACGATGTGAGGGTAATTCACGGGACGGAGGATGAAGCATTGCAGGTTGTTGAGGCGGCACGGAAGCGACGGAGTGGGAATGAGGAAGTGGTACCGCAGAGGGCTCGCTAATGCGAATCGCTACGCAGAAAGCCGTGATCTGCAGTCCGAGGTCCGGGGTTGCAAAACAGCCAAAACAACCCCGGACTGCACAAAAAACCCCTGGAAAACAGCGTTGTGTCCGGGGTGTCCGGGGTTTGGGCCGTTTCAAAACTATTAGCGTGGAAAACATGTGTGCGTTGGAAGCACTGTTCTTGATTGCTCACATTTTTTCATTCAACCCCGGACACCCCGGACAGACCCCTAAAAACAAGGGCTTTTTCTCGAGTCCGGGGTTGCAAAACGGCAAAATGCAACCCCGGACGTCGGACTTTAGGGGTGGCGGGCGCGGATACATTGTATCCGCCGATTTGAAGGCTACGACAAGCCACGGACAGCCTCATTCGCCTCGTTTTGCTTGGGATCTCGCAGGTTTTGTATTCGCCTTATTGACGGGGTGGGGTCGTCTCGTAAGGTCGAAGGACTTCCCCGAAGAGATCGATATGAGCAAGCAAAAGAGTCGCGGTGGTCGTCCGCCGCTTTCCGATAGCGAAAAGTCTGTTCCCACCGTGATCCGGTTGCTTCCCAGTGTTCGCGACGTGATCCGGTCAGAAGCCGAGCGTCAGGACAGGACGGTCAGTGATTTGCTGCGGGAGATCGTCGAAGGGCGGGTGGTGCAGCTTCGACCCAAGCGCAAGGCGAAGGTGAGGCGGGAACGGATCCACACCGAGTCGGGCCAGCTTGCGAAGGTGGCCTGCAAATAAACAACCCCGCCGTTGGCGCGGCGGGGTCATCTGAAAAAGTCGGGGTTCCTGCCAGGGCTTCCCTGAACACAACACAAGGCGAGTCATGTCTGACAACGAGATTACGAATGAAGTAGCGGGTGGTCAAGCGTCTGCCCCTGTGGGGATCGATAGCCATCCCAAGTGGCAGAGGAAGGTGGTAGCCCCTCGCTCCATTGTGCCGCCTCGCACGACGGTGGCCGCACTTTCCCAGGAGGACCTCCAGCAGGCCATTCTGGCGGCCGTGGCCACCTTGCAGTCGGCCAACGAGACCAAGGCCAAGCGGGAAGCGCGCAAGCAGGCCAAGGTTGCGGCGTTGCCGCAGGCTGTCCAGAAGGCTGCCGCGGCCACGGGCCGCAAGCCTGGATCGCCTAGTCTCCCAAGTCTGTTCATCGACGACGTGGTGGCCGGCAAGCTGGGCGAATGTGCGGCTGAAGCCAAGGAGAACACCGTTCTGGTGCGTCGCTGGAACGGCTCATTCTGGGAGCTGACCACCGATATCGCGGGCAAGGCCGAGGCGATGGACTGGCTGCGCAGGTTCTTCCCCGACGCGGCCGGAGAATCCAAGTCGGCCGACTGCTGGAAGTCGTTGCAGCTCCACTTGTACAAGCACAATCGTTTCGCACCGCCCGAGCGTGACGAAGAAGTGGATGGGGTGGTGATCCCGCTGCTGGACGGCTATCTCCACGTCGATAGCACCTTTGCCACCCTCCGTGCACCGGACAAGGCGCTGGGGCTGACCTTCCAGGTCAAGAGCAAAAGCGGCGTCAAGCATGGCCAAGATTTCATTCCGTCGGCCGTGCCGGAAGACAGCTTGTTCGGTCAGTACCTGGCCACATCGCTGCCGGATCCGGAGCTGCGGGCCCTGGTCCAGGAGCAGTGCGCCATGTCGTTTGTTCCCAATACCCATCAGACGGTCGCTTGGTGGGTGGGTGAGGGTGGTGCCGGTAAGGGCACGTTGTCCAAGTTGATCGAGGCCTTCCACCACAAGGTGGCCACGCTGGACCTGCACAAGCTGGACGAGCCGCACCATCTGGAAGCCCTGGTCGACGCGTCGATCATCCGCGTGGATGAGGTGGCCCAAAAGGGCGTGTGGGGTGAGAAGCAGTTCAAGTCGATCGTGTCGGGCGACGTGTTCATGGTCAACCCCAAGCACAAGACGAACTACACCCACCGCACGACCGCCTACTGGATCATCACGACCAACCAGCCGCCGCTCATCCGCGACGAGTCCGATGGCGTGCGTCGGCGCA
This sequence comes from Pseudomonas sp. Hp2, assembly GCF_006386585.1. NCBI lineage: Bacteria > Pseudomonadati > Pseudomonadota > Gammaproteobacteria > Pseudomonadales > Pseudomonadaceae > Pseudomonas > Pseudomonas sp. Hp2. The sequence goes on along the minus strand of NZ_VAHJ01000003.1, from coordinate 168,367 downwards.
TTATCCCGGTGCCGTGGCCGTCGTCAGCCCGCGAGCGCGGCAACAATGTCCGGAACCTGGACGCCAAGATCATGAAGCGCGAGTCCCACCTGGTGCTGGGCTGGATTGTGGAAGGGTTGCAGCGGTATCTGCGTCGGGGTGGCCCGGTGGAACTGCGTGACCTTCCGGCTCCGGTCAAGGAACTGATGACCAAAATCCATCGCCAGAACGACAACGTGGAGCAGTGGTTCGAGGAATGCGAGGTGGTGCCGGCCGAACCCAAGTACGGCTATACCCACACCAAGAAGGAGATCTACCAGAGCTACGTCCATTACACCGAGAACAACGGTGGGAACGTCTTGAAGGAAGAAAGCTTCTGGATTCGTTTCTGGCGTCGCCCCGGGCTGAAAGCGGCCGGCGTGGCCGAGTACAAGGGCACGGCCAAAAACGAGATGGGCGAAACGGTCCGGGTCAAGGAGATCCGCAACCTGGCACTCACGCCCAAGGAAGTGGCCACCGTCAAGAAAGACCAGTTGGTCGAAGAAGTGATCAGCCGCGGAAACTTCCGCGTGGAGCGCCAGGCCCAGACGGTGGTGGACGACCCGTTTGCCGAGCAGCCCACCGAGCGCCAGGAAGTTCGGGAAGACACCATCCCCGAGTTCACCCCGGCCGAGTTGGAGGAACTGGATCGGCTGGAACGTTTGTCTCGGCTCAAGCGCTAATGCAATACTCCGGTCCTGCATTGCCGGAGACGACAAATGACGAAGTCTGTCATCGACACCGAGTCCGGGCGGAAGACCGCCCGGGTCTCGCCCAAGGTGGCCAAGCGGATCGACAGGGTGGTGGAACATCACCAATCCATCGATCTGCGCCAACCTCCCAGGTCCTGGACCCAGACCCCGGATCGCGAACTGGTGGACGCCGACCTCATCGAACTGATCCAGCGCTACGAGGCGGTGGCGCCCTACCTGTCAGCCCCGACGGTCAAGGCGCTGCGCCGCATGCTGGTCAATCATCCCTACCTGCGCTTGCGCGGCAAGGAAAACGACGCCGAACCCAACTACAGGCTGCCCACGGGCAAGAAGTTTTACTGGGGCGGCGTTCGCCGGCTGGCCGACGGCACACTGCGCCCGGGTGGGGTAGGGCGCAAGCCCCAAGTCCTGGAAGAGTACGAGCGGTCGCCGGCGGGCCAGAAGCGCTTGGCCGCGGGTGAGCCGACTTTCCTTCCTATTGAGTAGTGGTTCGCACAAATCGGGTTGCGTATGAAATTCCTCTCCCCACGATGGGGGGAGCATAGAGACCCGCCATGACAGATCCGAACTTCACCGATACCGAAATCCTGCTGGCGGCCGATCGCTTCCAGATCGGCAAGACCACGCAAGGTTTCCGCATGCAGTTGGCCACGAACTTCATGGCCCCCGGCAAGCACCTGTCCAGGTATTGGGACTGCGAACGACTGGTCGAAACGGCAATCAAGCGAGGGCACAAAGTCATCATCAAAAGAGTGCCCCATGGATCTACCCGAGTACCGCCAACGGCAAGCCCGTAATTTCTACTCCCACCTGCGCAATACCACCGCGCCCATGTTCTGGCGCTGGCAGGATCCCGACAACCCCATGCCCCAGATCGGCGGCGAGCCGCGCGGTCCCAGCGGCTACCCGTTCCAGGGCGATAACGCCCTGCAGCTGGCCATGGCCGCCAAGTCCCAGGGCTTCCAGGGTCCCTTGTGGATGACCTACGACCAGGCCAAGGCCGCGGGCGGCACCGTCCGCCGCGGCGAGGTGGGCACAAAGATCATCTCCTGGATGGGTGGCAAGGACGGTCGACCTTACGAACCTGTTCTGCTGACGGTGTTCAACGAAGACCAGATTGCAGGTCTGAACCTGCCCAGGACCCAGGGCCTGACGCCGGAACAGCAGGCCACCCGTCAAGCGGGCCTGGACGCCCTGCTGCCCACCAAGAAGAAAACTCCCACGCCCGAGCAGTACAACGCGCGCCTTGCAGAAGTCCTGGCCGAGCGCTTCCCGGACGTGGACGACCCCGAAGGCCAGGCCCAAGCGGTCATGCGCCGCGAGCTGGCCGCCCTCACAGCCCAGGCCCGTCTGGGTCTTCCCCGCGCGGTCGATCCCCAGCTGGCCGAGACCTTGAAACCGTACGTCGACCGACGCCCCAACTGGCGTGAGGTCGAAAGCGCGATCAGTGACGCCAACAAGGCGCTGAAAGACCTCGGCATTGAAGCGCTGGTCTACGACAAAGTGCCCCGCAAGGAAGTCGAGCCGGCGGTCAAGCCCGCCGAGCAGCCGCGCGGCAAGGGCAAAGCCAAGGCGGTGGCCAAGTCAGCCAACAAAGAGCAGGCGGACGACATTCCGTTCTAGCGGAATTGCCGTGCAGTTCGCAAAGGGGATGGAAGCCATCCCCTTGCGTTCTGTTACCGCTTGCTAGGAACGACAAGGTGCATAGGTTGATAGGACCCCCACACCTTGGTCCTAACCATGAAGCAGTCTTTCCTTTCCCTCGCCTTGCTGGGCCTGTTGACGGCTGGTGCCGCAAATGCTCAGGTGGTCGATCCCTACGGCAACATCCAGGTCGGCAACAATACATCTATCTCTCCACCTTCCGATCCTGCCTCTCCGAACACAGTCAAGACCGGCCAGATCGTCATTGGCGACGGCGCACACACTGATGGCTTCGACGCTATGTCAGAAGGTACTGACGCGGCCGCCGAAGGCGACGAAGCAATTGCCAAAGGCAAGGGTGCAAAAGCAAGGGCCATTTGGTCGCAGGCGATCGGTTCGGAAGCCGAAGCCAATGCGCCGAATACTACGGCCACCGGCCACCAGGCAAAGGCAAACGACGGAGGCGATACAGCCACGGGTGCGTTGTCGGAAACGTGCGGCGGTCGTGCAACCGCTACGGGGATTCAAGCAAAGGCCTGCGGCAACCAAGCTACCGTCACTGGAGCAAGTGCCGAGGGAACTGCGAGCGACACTACCGTGAACGGCGCACATGCTAAAGCAACAAAAGAGCATGCAACGACCGTGGGTGCGTACTCCGAAGTCAACGGAGTCAATGGCACCAACGTAGGTGCTGGAAGCAAGGTAAATGCCGACCGCGCGACGTGTGTGGGCGCCTCATGTGAGGCTAACCACGCCAACTCTGTCGGTGTTGGTTACGGTACGAAGACGACACAAGAGAACGAGGTGGCGGTCGGATACCGCCGGGTAACGCAGGTGGAGCAGGGCCGAGAAAACTCCGACGCCGCGAATATGGGTCAGCTGCGACCCAACGCCTGGGCCTTGGGCGGTGGGGCAGGTTACGACAACTTGGGCAACTACATTCCGCCCACTTACACCTTCCAGTCGGGTGCGACCTACAACGACGTGGGCAGCGCGCTGTACGACCTGGATGGGCGTGTCCACAACCTCGAGCAAAACCCGGGTGGTGGCGGTCAAGGTCCTGCGGGTGCCGATGGCCTGTCGGCTTATGAGGTTGCCGTCAACAACGGTTTCGTCGGTACCGAACAGCAGTGGCTCGACTCGCTTCGTGGTCCCCAAGGCCCCGCAGGTCCCAGCGGCAGTGGCAATGGCTCCACTGTGGCCGCAGGCAAGAACATCGAAGTCCAGGGCAATGACGACGGCACCCAGACCGTGTCGCTGTCCAACACCGTCGACCTGGGCGAAGAGGGCTCGCTGACCGTGGGCACCACCACCGTGAACAACAATGGTGTGTCCATCCAGGGCGGACCCAGCATGACCCGCAACGGCGTGGACGCCGGCAACCAGCGCGTCACATCGGTGGCGCCGGGCCGGATCGAGCGCGGTTCGACCGACGCGGTCAACGGTGGTCAGCTCTGGGACCTGGAAGACCGCTGGAACGATCGTTGGGTCCAAACGAACAAGTCGATCGAGCGAGTGGGTGCGCAAAGCGCAGCCCTGACGATGATGGCCAGCGCAGGCTCCAACCTGCCCGTGGGCAAGGTGTCGGTGAATGTCGCCTGGGGCCAGTACGGTTCCACCGCAGCCTTTGCGGTTGGTGCCAAGGTGCGGTTGACGGAACGCTCTTCCATGGTCATGGGCCTGTCGGTGTCGAATGGCAAGGCCATGGGCGGCGTCGGTTATGCCTTCGTGCTGGACTAACACGGTATCGGCGACGAATAGCTTTCCCGCGGGTTAGGTGTGGCCCAAGGGGGAGGGCGGTGCTTCGGCACCGCTTTCTTTTTGCGCGTGTTCCTGGGCGCGCAGTCGGGCTACGGACACGTTGCCGGGTCGGTCCAGGTCGCAAGCCTTTGGCTGCTCCACTGCGTTTCGCCCCTCGGGCGGGGCCCGGGGTGCGGCCCGGCCTGGTGGCCCCGGCGTGGGTCCTGCGCACGCCAATCCGGCGCGCCAGAGGAAACCACAATGCGAGTCCCCAAGCCGCTGACGACCGAACAAAGCCGCCTCATCGAGCAGGCCGAAACCCTCATGCGTACCCGCGTACGTTCCGACGGCACCCAGCTGTCGGACCCGTCCACCGCAGGCGCCATGTTTCGCTATCGCCTGGCCTCACACGAGCGTGAAGTCTTCTCCGTGGCGTTCTTGAATACCCGCCATCGCATAATCGCGGTGGAAGATATGTTCGTCGGCACGATCGACTGCTCGGAAGTCCATACCCGCGAAATCGCCAAGCGCGCCCTGGAACACAATGCCGCGGCCATCATTTGCGCGCATAACCATCCGTCCAATGTCAGTGAACCCAGCGCGGCAGACCGCGCGGTCACCAGCCGGCTCAGCCAGGCCTTGAAGCTCATCGACGTGCGCTTGCTGGACCATTTCGTTGTCACGGTCGACGGCTACACCTCGCTGGCCGCACGGGGCTGGATCTGATCCAGCCTTGTTGCACACGACATCGGGCCTATGCTGGGACCGATGTCATCCCTCCCAGCACTCCTTGACCGGGTGCGCGATCGCACCGGTCCGACCCACCCCAACTACACGGCATTGCTGTGCGCCAGCCTCGATCCTGGCCAGCTTGCTGGCCAACTGGCCAGGGGCGTGGATCCCAACAGCCTGCACCGTGATGGCTCGAGCTTGCTTCACCGACAGGACCTGCCGCTGCCCGCCGTACGCCTCCTGCTGGCTGCGCGTGCCAATCCCAACATTCGCTGGTTCGACCGGCAGCTGCGCACCCCTTTGTTCTTCACCACCGTTCCCGGTGTGCCCACAGCGCTTGTCAACGCAGGCGCCGACCTCGAGCACCGGGACATGGATGGCCTCACGCCACTGCTGGCCAACGTCCAGGATGGACATGTGCCTATCGCGGAAGAACTGTTGTCCCTGGGTGCCAATTGGCAGGCCACCGACCGGGATGGCCTGGGCGTGTATGACTACGCGTCGCTCCAGCCTGACCCTGCGGTGGAACGCCAACTCCTGACCGCCCTTCGCCGACACCGCGCAGGCCTGCGACGCGCAGCGCTGATGGAGCAGGTGGGACTGGATGAAGAGGGGAGGGAACGGCGGCGGATGTGAGTCATAAAAACCTGGGGTGGGGCGGCGACGGCAAGCACTCCCACCTCAGGTTCCACGAGCCCCACGAAATGAATTCGTGGAACCTTTTACTTGCGCCCAATCCAGTGGACTGGGGAGGGCGCCCTTCGTTCACAATTGGATCCGATGGGGCCCTACTTTATGGGCCTGTTGGAAGATTATTAGGGGGTGGCTGGCACCACCCCCAAAAAATTCAACCAAGAAACGCAAACGTCGTTCTCGTCGCAAACACCGTTCTCGTTGACCTGACTCTCAAATCAACCAACGAGCCTAGATTTTCCACCCACTCATCCTATCCAGCTTGTCGCCGTTGGCAACGCCTACACCTGACCTCCTATTCGTTCTGCGAACCAACCCGCACGAATAGCGGCCGCGACTCGCGTAACCCTGCGCCCTTCCTACGCTGGAGCACTCTGGCCATCGAGTGTTCCCATGGAAGACGCCCTTTCACTGTCCGACGCCCTGGAAGCGGCCATCCGCTATCGCATTGTCAAGTGCGAGGACGGGCTGGTCATCGAGCCCGGCGACTCGGACGACCACCTGTTTGATCTGGAAACCGCGCTGTACTACGTACGCCGTGCGTTGGAAGGAGGCGACGAGGTGGAAATCGTCGTTCAATGAAGTACGCCGACCTTGCCCAGGCACAGGCGCAAGTCCTCATCGACCTGATGAAGGAGGGCAAGCCCTTCCTGCCGTTCTTGAAGCCGGGCGACCCATCAACGATCAATGGGTTGCCCTACAACCCCACGACAGGCAAAGCGTACAGGGGCGGCAATCGCGTCATGCTGTGGATCGCCGGCATGGTCAACCATTTCGAGGACAACCGCTGGTTGACCTACAAGCAGGCCCAGGCCGTGGGGGCGCAGGTCCGGAAGGGCGAGAAGTCCATTCCGCTGCGCTATGTGATGTTCCCCAACGGCCAGGAGGCGGAAAGTGCGGCAGTCGTGCAGCCCTGGATGGACAAGCCCCGCACCTTCTTCTTCAACGTGTTCAACGCCGAGCAGATCGAAGGCCTGCCTCCGCCGCCCCAGCGGCCCGAGACCACGCCCCACCAACGGATTGAGCGGTGCGAGCAGCTGGTCAAGGACAGCGGCGCCGTAATCGTCCATGGGGCCAGTGGCCCGCACTACGCGCCCAGAAGCGACAAGATCGGCATGCCGTACCCGGAGCGGTTCATTACGCCGGACGGCTACTACGCTGCACTCACCCACGAGCTGGCGCACTGGACGGGGCATGAATCACGCCTGGCCCGAGACCTGTCAGGCGCGTTTGGTTCGGAGTCCTATGCCAGGGAAGAGATGATTGCCGAAACCGCCAGCCACATCATGGGGGTGGAACTGGGGATTGGCCACGACCCCTCCCAGCATGCCGCGTACATCCACCACTGGATGAAGATCGCCAAGGAAGATCCCTCGTTCGTGTACACGGCCGCTGCTGCGGCCGAGAAAATCTGCGACTTCGTGGGCCTGGAACGGTATGCCTACGAGCCCTTGCCGCAGGTGGAGCAGGCCCACGAAGTCGAGGGTGGAGTGGATGTCGCCTTCGGCGCTATGGATATTCCTTCGCTTGAGGCGGTATCGGTCGCCGTGCGCGAACGCCCGTCGGACGTTGCCTTGTCCTTGTAGGTTCTGCGCATTGCAACACGCAATGGCCATGGCGGACTTGCTATCCACGACATCTCCCACAAGATGGGATAGCACCCACCACGCTTGTCCGCTATGGCCATTGTCAAGCCGCACCCTTGCAAAATCGCTTTGCCTCATCTCGCGTCGCTTTCAACGTTGTTGGTCTTGCTGTTCGTTGCATGGCCAACGCAAGCTTCTGAAAAAGTTGCAGCGCTCGATACACACACCTTGCTCGATCGGCAGGTGTTGATGACTGGAGACGTGTTGTTCCAGGACGTTTTTGTCGATGAAAATTCCAGTCAGGGGGAGTTGATCAAGGATGGTCAAGGCCTTCCCATTGCAATCGTCTTGCCGGGCGCGTTTGGCTTTTCCAACGTGATCGATGACCGCGACCATGCATGGAATGAGCAGCTTTTCCAGCTTCGGAAACAGTCCCAGAAAGGCGTTCAAAATTTCCTGATGGGGTTGATGGACCGGCCTCGATAGAGCCTTTTTCCCCTGAATTTCCGGCTGAAACCTTCATGACATTCCCTGGGTTTTCTTCGGTGTTGTCTTCCCCTGGGTTCAGGTGGCGGGGCCTGACCGCTATCGCTGCCACCGCGCCCGTCGTCGTGCCGAGCCATCATGGATGGCCCCTGCGGGCTTAGGTCGCTGGCCCAACACCCCACAGGTTTCTTCGCTTACTCGCCAGGGTAAGCGGCATAGCCGTGTGCCTTCCGCCGTCGCTCCATCCGTCAAGGGTCGCTCTAGCGGCCCGTGTCCTCGTGCCTGCGGGCCGCGCCAGCCGCTGCTGCTTTTCCCCTTGACTGCGCGCCGCCAGCCGGCGGTCGGTCCCCATCCAGGGACATCGCGGGGGCATGTCCCCGGGCAGGGAACCAGCAATGAAGACGCGAGCAATGAAAGTGGTGGTGATGGTGCGCCGTGAGGGTGCGCCTGATTTCGTCCGGTTTGACATGAGCGTGTCTGGCGAACAGGTCGAGCAGGGCTTGTATTACGTGCTGGCCAAGCAACAGGCACGCGACCTTGGCCTGGAGGTCGTGGACGCATTCGATGAACAGGATCCGGCCTTCCAGTGGCTGGCAGTGGAGTTCAGAGCATGAAAGATCAATTGGACGTGGCCTTTATCGGTATGGGCGTGGACGCCGCATTCCGCGACCCGACCACGGGCAGCTATGACGGTGGACAGCTGGAGCTGGTGGAGCAGGTGCTGGCGTTTGGGCATGTGCTGGACAGCCATTACGGAACCCATTTCCGGGCGGAGGGCTTCCCCGGGTGCTGGGCCTACGAGGTTGCCGAAGAGTTCGGCAACTGGTGCGCCCGCCAGCTCATGGCTGGCAAAGCCGTCGACACCAAGGAGGTGGACGCATGGCTGGCTGAAATGGCGCCCGGCGACTGCACGAGGGCCACGGCATGAACTGGCGCAGCGCATTGACTGCCTACGACGCCCACCTGGCCGAGGACGGCCGGATTGTCCGCAAGGGCAAGACGCTGGGGGTGATCATCACCGAAAGGAAGAACCGCCTGCGGATCGAGTCGGTCGCCGGCTCGTTGTTGGCAAGCGGCCCCGTCGAACCCCGAACCGTTGAGCGGTTCGTCGAGAGTTTCTGGTTCTGGACCAAGGAGAACACCTGATGGCCACCTATCGTTTCAATCTGCGGCTTGATCGGGTAGTGCCGCACACCGCCACCGTGGAGGTGGAGGCCGACACCATCGCTGACGCCATCCAGCAGGTGCGCGCTTCCGACGGAGATGGTGCCGTGTGGACGCCAGAGGGCAACGGCTACTGGGGCGACCAACTGGTGGTCGACGGCATGAACCGCGTGGAGCCACCGCTGGATTTCGAGGTGGCGGGCGACCCCATCGATGAACTGGGCCTGGCGTGGTTCAAGCGGATGGAAGCCAAGCAGGTGACCGCGTGAGGACCCGTAAAGGCCCGATCAGCCCCGGTTACGTCCGGCGCGTTTCTCCCACCGCCTGTTCCGTCATGCCCTTCACCGGTTCGACGGTGGAGGACATGGAACAGCTGCGCCACCTGGCCCGAGCCTACGCCCGCCAGGTCCCCTTTGGTCTGGATTGGCCCGTGAACTTCTGGGCCGACAAGATCGGCTGGGAAACCGAAGACCAGGCGGCCCGCGTCTGGCTGAACCACTACTTCGACACCCACAACACCACTTCGGACACCAAGCACTGATGAAAGCTCCAACCCCCTCACTGTCTGGCCTAACGGCCACCTATCACGGCCCCGACGGCTGGACCCTAGTGGCCGACCGCCGGGAAGTCTTCCCCGACGACCCCGGCCAGGGCACGCCCCTGATGGTGTACGGCCCACACGCCCGCTGCAGTGGCACGCTGGGTCGGGTGCTGGACACCGCCGAAACCGACACCAATGCCGGACGCCTCGAGCCCGTTCCGGGCCGCGTCATGGCGTGGCTGGAACACATTGAAGACAACGCAACCGAATGGGTATTCGCATGAATGACACCATGGACGAGTTCTGGGGCAAGCCGATTTCCGTGTACACCCGCGCGCAGGCTCTGGCCGACGGCGTGCTGGTGGATCTGACCGAAATGGCCAAGCCCTTCGGCTTCAAGATCCCCCTTGCCTGCACCGGTACAGTCTGGCGCTCCCTGGACTGGCCCGCAGGCCACAAGCCTGGCCTGGGCCAGTCCACCGCTGGCCGTGTCCACGACGCCCTGACCATGGCAAGGCTTGCCGCCAACGCCGCTGCGCAGGCGGGCGAGTCGACCGTGGACTTCGACATGTTGCTGGTGCCTGTGAGTGGCGACGCCGAAACGCCCCGCGTGGTCAAGCTGCGCCTAACGGTGTCGGGTGGCGACAGCGGTGAGCCGGTGTTGACCCTGATGTACCCCGGGGAAGAGTGATAGCAGGTGCTAGCACCGAGCTAGCAGTTGATAGCAGAGCCGCCCGAAGGCGGCTCTTAGGTTGCGGCGGCTTTTGCGATTGCACTGAACCAGATCGCAATCCACAGGCTTGCTAGAAACGACAACCTGACTACCTTGGGTGGATCACTCCTTGAGGGTCCCCCATGCGCGCAGCCATCCTTCTCTCCCTGGCCCTCCTGGCCCCCGTCGCTACCGTTTCGGCCGGCGATAATTCATCCCGCTCCTATCAATCCAGTGAAGCCCGCGTAGCGCAGCAGGTTCGAGTGGCCAAAGTCCTGATGGTCCGGGAGGTTAGGATCCAGGCCAAGAAAACCCATACGGGAACGGCTGTCGGTGCGGCCGTCGGGTACGCAGTAGGTGACCAGATCAATGATCGTCGCACTGAGCGTGTTGTGAGTAGCGTTCTTGGTGGGGCAACTGGCCGCGCGGTCCAGGGCAAGTTCTACCGCCGTGGGCTGGAAATCTATGTCCAGGAGCCCAATGGCAAGACCTGGGCCATCGTCCAGGAGGCTGATGTTCCCGTACATGCGGGCGACCTGGTGGCCATCGTCGGGCGCAGCCGCAACCTTCGCGTAGTGCCCCTCGATCGCTGACTTGCGAACCGGTTCCAGGTATTGGGAGCTGGTGTATTCATCACTCTCTCATCCGCTTGCTTGAAACGACAAGCTCATTACCTTGGGTGGACACACCATCCGAGGATCTTGTCATGTTCATCCGCCAGCCCGACCACACGCCCAAAAAGACCCCTGAACTCCACGCTGCCATTCGCGCTGGCAAGGTCAAGGCGCTTCACGCCCTGATCAAGAAAGGGGTGTTCGTGGAGGTCAATGGGACCAAGACCCGGCAGGAAGTCTATGCCGACGGCACGGCGTTTGACCTGGCCAAGATCCATATGCCCGAGCAGGTACCTGTCCTGCGCGAACACATGGTGAAGAATTTCTATGGCGGCAACACGTAAAGCGGAAATCGTACAGCTTCGGCTCAAAGGCCTGTCGTATCGGGAAATCGGCGACATCGTTGGCCTGTCAGGCGAGCGCGTCCGGCAGATCCTGGACGAAGAGAACGACAGCGCCCTGGCCCGCGCCAGGCGGCGCCAGAATGAAGCGCGCAACCAGAAGATCCTGGCCTTGCACCACTTGGGACTGACCCAGCAGGCCATCGCCGCCGAACTGGGCATGAAGTCCTACACGGCCGTGGGGCAAGTCATCCGCGACGCGGGCTTGTGTCGCTACCGCGAGCAGCGTGAGCGCAACGGGATCAATGACGAGCAGATCGCCCAGCTGAAAGCACAGGGCTGCACCTACCGCCAGATCGCCGACACCCTGGGAATTGAGAAGTTGAGTGCCGTCTACGCCGCATTGAAGCGGAAAGGGCTGGTCGTGCCGCTCAACGCCAAGCGAGCGCAGCCCGAAAAGGCCTGACACACGGCAACCCAAACACGGCCACCTTCGGGTGGCTGTTTCTTTTGGCAACTGCGTTCCGGTACGCAGGTAGAGACTTGCCAAGAACGATAACTTGCGCAGGCTGGGAGTGATAGCAGCTGCTAGCACACACCATGCACACCCCCAACACACCACACACCTCTCCCAGCCAGCACGCGATGGAAGCCATCCGCGCAGAAGCCATCCGGCGGGAGAACGCCATCGTCAAGCTGCGCAACCTGGGCCTCCAAGGTCCGGATATCGCCGACTGGTTGAAGGTGCCGGTGGTCAACGTGCGCAAGGTGGTTCGAGAACGCAAACACGACCTGGCCGATCAACCGCTGGATCTGGACACCTTCCACTTCCTGGCCATCGAGCTGTCAGTGCTGCTGAACCGATCCCATCGGGAAATCCTCAACCGGCTGCGCAGCACCGGCAAGTACCCCGATCACTACTTCGCTTCCATCCACACCGCTGGTACACACCATGAGAACCGCGAACAAGAAGTCCACCAACAACCTCCTGCTGTACACCTTTCTTGGCCTGCTGCTGGGGTTCGCTGCCTCCGTTGATATCGGTGGGTTGTCGAGCAAGGCCATGGACAACCAAGCCGAGCGTGCCCAGCAGGCAGTGCGGAACTGGGGCCTGGAATGAGCCTGCACATCGCCGTGGCCTCCCCCAAGGGTGGGGTTGGCAAGACCACCGTTGCCCTGCAACTGGCGGGTGCTTATGCGGCCCAAGGTCGTCGGGTGGCGCTGGTTGACCACGACCCACAGGGCTCTTGCCTGATCTTCGGGAAGGTCGCCACCCATGCAGGCGTCGAACTGCCGTTCGTGCCCACGACGGCCATGGTCTCGGGGTTCGATGTCTATATCCACGACTACCCGCCGGGCCTGGCTGAAACCTATGCACCGGCTCGCCTGGTGGTAGTGCCCACCCTTCTGGACGCGGCCAGCTTCCTCGTGCACACCCGCGGCTTGCGCTACTTCCAGGAACTGGGGTTGCGTGTACTGCCCGTGGCCCAGCGCGTTCGCACCGACCGCAAGGAGCAGCGCGACCTGCTGGCCCAGCATTTTGCCGGCGGCGTGGTCCTGCGCGATCGGGCGCTGTATGCCAACTGCTACGGCAGGGGTCTGACTGTGATGTCGGCCAAGGGATTGCCGCACCTGGGTAAGGCGCAAGCGGAAGTTCGGAGGCTGGTGGAGGCGATTGAAAACGGGGGAGGGATCTGCTGATGACCCGCGCCCTGATCTGCCATCCCGACGGCACGCTGGAAGAAATCGATCTTGCGACGGCCAGTCCTGAAGAGCGAGCAGCTGCTATCACGGACCACCGCGAGCTGGAGATCGTGCGCAGGGTTCTCCGAGACACCCCGCCCGCCAAGCCCACCGACAAGGAGACCCCATGAGCTGGACTGATTTGAACGCGGACGACGTGGCCCAGGTGTCATACCCGGACCGTGAGCGCGGCTTGACCATCCTCCGAGAGCCTGGACATCCCCGGATCATCGTGCAGGCCAAGGCCGAAGGCCCGAACAAGGTGCTGTTTCTGCGAGTGCCTGAGAACCTGCACGCCCGGTTGAAGCGCCGGGTCAGTGGCTCGAATACCGCAGCCATCGTGGCGATCGTGGAAGAGGCCTTGGATAAGCTGGAGGCAGGAGGCGAGCGTTGGCGCGTCGTGTCGCGCGAACACCTGTAAGAGCGACGGATGGAAGTGAAGGGTCATGGCCACTGGCGTGGCCTTGCTCCGCACGGGTGATAGCAACTGCTAGCACCTGATAGCTCACCCCTGAGTACGCTATCTGCCCTAGTTCCGTGTTGAGACAACCTGCGATCCAGACCATAGAACAAGCATTCAACACCGGATATTTATCCCAACTTGGATAACTGGGCGATTTCTCGGTTACCGTGCGCACATGCGCAACCCGCGGCCTGCCTGCCCCAACCCGGCCTGCCAGTACCACCGGAACCCGCCCGCTGGGTTCTACCGGAAGTACGGCACGTATCGGCCACGGCACAACCACCAGCCCGTTCCGCGGTATCAGTGCCGGGCCTGTGGCCAGACTTTCTCCGCCACCGTTGTGAAGCCCATCCGCCAACAGCACCGCCCCGACCTCAATCGGCAGATCTTCCATCTGGCGGTCTCTGGGGCAAGCATGCGACGGATGGCCACGCTCCTGGAATGCTCCCCGCAGACCATCCAGAGCAAGGTGGAATACTTGGCGGGAGAAGCCAAACGCCTTCACCAGGAACACCTGACCGCCCTATGGCAGGCGGGCGGCACTGGCCACGTCATGATGGACGAGTTGGAGACCTTCATTCATGCCCGATGGGCACAGGTCTCGGTGGCTGTACTCATTCGGGCCAAAACGGGCGAAATTCTGGGCTTCACCATCTCTCGGCTATCCAGTTCCATGCCCAAGGGCAAGGCTAACGGCTGGACGACCGATACACGGTCTCGGCACGTCCCCAGACTGCTAGGCACCGTGGCGGCTTATCTCAAACCCGGGGCAACGTTCACGACAGACGGGGACGCGAACTACCCCAAGTGGATCAAGACCAGTCTGCCCGGGGTCAGGCATGTGCGATCGCACTCCCCGAAGAAGGATCCAACCGCGTTTGATCCGTTGTTCCAGATCAACCTGGTCCACGCCAAGATGAGGAATGACCTGGCCAGGCTGTCCCGCAAGACCTGGACAACCAGCAAGACGATCGACGGACTACGCGATCACGTCTGGTTGTGGCTGGCGTGGGTCAACGGGTATCGGTTGAGATAGTCAAAAAACCCAACTATGTGGCCCGCAACGCGCAAGTTGTACGATCTTTTGTCCATTTGAGTTGTGGTACCTCCAAATGAGCAAAAAATCCGGACGCAAATGACTATCCAACCACCCAGTCCAGTCTCCGCGCAATGGATGGGTCTTGTAATCAGGCGGTAAAGGCAGATTTCTTCGAATTCCTTCGACTAGATGACCCATTTCATACAGGTCTTTTTTGAACCCTGACTCCCGCGCCATAACTACGTCAGCACGAAAGTAATCAGACTTTTCAACAGGAAGAAGAGAGCCAGTAATGGGCGGCCAAGACACAATCCCGGCCCGACTCACCATCTCCATGGATCAGTCTCCGCAAAATAGTGTTTTTAGTTCATCCTCTTGGACAGGAGAAAAAACAAGGTCCTGAGGTTTTACCCCTTTCTTGGAGGCAAAGACAGTTTTGGGTTCAAGAAACTGGTGCCTCATAGCGGCATACAGATCCTCACCCTCAGTGATGACTGCGGAAATGGGTTTGCTAAGTTCGCAACAAGTGAACTCACGAACCTTGTCGTTTTTGTCTTTTTCGCTCATGGCCCTCGCCTTTTGCGTCCTGGAAACGAATGGTGGTTGTATCTTTTGCCTTACTTCATCATACAAAATCGGGTCTGTGGCCTCGCTTTTGGCTGATGAGCCTTGCGTGTTCCCGAGTTTCGGTCCTGCTTTTGGGTTGTCAATGTTCATTTGTCAGTTGGGTTCAGGTTCTTCATGAAATTGCGGCGGACTTCGATATGGCGACCTTTGTCGAGCTGAGGGTCGGTTCAGAGGCTGGTTGGTTCGTCAATAACAAACTGGGGCAGATAGCTGAGTACGTCAAGAAGCGCTCCGTTGATCGGGGCGTTTTTCTTTTACGAAATGCCGTATGTGTTCGCAGACTTATCGTCATTGACAACTTGCGATTTTTGATAACTCCCACAAGCTGGTTATGTGCTAGCAACTGCTATCACTCCCCACCCACCGGAGCCCAGACATGAGCCTCTTTGACCGCATTGCCCACTCCCAGGAACACACCTTCATCGCCCTGCGCACCAATGGCCTGTTGGCCATTGCGCTGACTGGTCTGGCGGTCCTGACCGCCATCGTACTTCCTTCCATCGTCGCCTGATTGGAGCGCCACACCATGAACACCAAGACCAACCTCATCATCGCCGCCGCCCTGGCCTGGGTCATCCTGCCCGCTTTTGCCGCTGGCATGGCTTGGCTGTCCTACGACCTCACCAAGCTGGTGTGGGTCCTGGCGAGCCTGGCCACTCTCTCAGTTCTGTTCGACACGCCACGGGACTGGATCCTGGACCGGTTCGTGTAAGAGGGACTGGCCATGCGCATTCTCGAACACCACGTCGATCCCATTTCAGGACATACGTATGCGGTCATCGTCAACCCGATTGCCGGAGGGTTGCTAGGGCAGCCGGCGTATCGCTACCGCCTGATCTGCGCCCACATTCCCGACTGGGTGGAGCGTGCCGACACGGTCCAGTCGATCTCTCGCACACCCGGGATCCTGATTTACGAAACCTACGACGTGCTGGAAAGCTGGCTGTCCCTGGACAACTCCCAGCGTCGGATTGCTCGCCTCATCCAGAAAGCTCGAGTCCTGGGCGGCGCCCACCACCTCGTCACCGACCTCAAGAAGCCAAGGAGCCATCCATGAAGGCTGCTTACCCCCGGCTGGCGGAAGCCATCCAGACCCAGTCCCTCATCGCTGTCCAAGACGCCTTGGTTGAGCTGCGCGCCATCGCCCAGGTGGGCTACGCGCCCGAGTTCGGCAACGGCAAGTCGGAGCATGAGTGGGATTTCGAGTTGACCAATGCCCGCAGCGAAGACGACCTCACGCCGCTGGCCATGGTCTGTTTCCTGTACGCCCAGCACAAGGCCCAGGACGACCGCCTGTCCTGCGAGCGGCTGGACGGCATTGCCGCTTACCTTATCGAGCGTGGAGCCGATCCCTTCTCCGAGCAGGCCCGTCGCAAGTCTTCCCGCGGCTACTGGGACGGAACCGGGCGCACCCTGGTGGAAGTGTTCGGCCAGGCCCAACTGCCGAGTTCAGTGCGCACCAGGATCGAGAAGGTGGACGAGCGTACCTACCTGGACCGCCGGACCTGGGAACGGCAGGCCGCCTGAACGATTGGGGTCAACGCCCTGGCCGGCGCGTCGTGCCGCGAGAGCGCGTCCGCACGGGGGCGTCATTGACCAGGAGCTGGCGGGCCTCATCCACATTGGAAGTCATGTCGTCCGCGGCCGCGTGGAGACGCTTGATTTTTTCGTAGTCATCGACAATGGCGTCGAACTCCTTGCGACGGAGCTTTTCGGCTTCCTCGAACGTCTTGTCGACCTCAGCGCCAGCGCGCCAACGCTCCTCGATGAACGACAGCGTGCGACGAAGCGCCAGGCGATCGGCCGCCACCAGGCCGGCTACAGCCGTCACCCGTTGCCGTTGGCGACGCTCTTCGTTGTATTTGCGACGCATATCATCCGTTTCAGCGTCGGCTGCGTTCCTGTAACGACGTTCAGCTCCTGCTTGCGCGATTTGCTGGGGGAGATCCTGGCTGTGACGAATGGGCTCGTCAGTCGCGTCATTATGAGTTTGCAAAAATTGGAAGATTGAAAACATGGTTCACCTCTCGCCTTTACGATCTCTCTTTAGCACAAGTACGGCCGCTTGGGGTAACCGTGTCCGCCCGCCCGTGGACCTTGATGTACGCGGCAAAATAACGGTTGACGAAATACCGGGTCTCATCCAGCTCGCCCGGCAGCCCCATGGCTTGTTGCGCTCGTAACCGTACGAACGCCTGGTCGAACTCCGCTTCCGCCCGCTTCAAGTCGGCCAGGTCGCACGCCCGCTGAGCCTGGGCGCGGCGGCGAGCCACCAGCTTTCGCTGGCGTAGGGCACGCGGTCCCACCTCCCGGGTGACCACGTCCACCGGCACCTTCACCCCGCCCACCTTACGCAGTCGGAGTTCGGCCACCGACGCCGATGTGAGCCACCAGTAGTCCTGGAAGTCGCGCAGGTCCGACCGTCTGCCGACACCGACCACCCAGCAGTTGGCGTCGATGAGCTGCCAGACGACCGACCGGAATGCCGTGTCGTCTAACAGGTAGACGGTCATGCGCTTGTCGCGCAGCAGCGGCTTGCCATGGATCTTGGATAGCAGTCTGGCCAGGCCTTTTGACTGGTCATCGCCATAGCGGGCAGACACACCAATGAAGCACAAGCCGTCGTCGGCCTGGGCGGCATAGACGCGCGAGCGGGGCAGGGCATGGCGCTGGGCCAGGGCAGAACGAAACGCCGGCAGCGATGTGCTGGGGGGCAGAGCGCACAGATGGTTGACCGACAGTTGAAGCGCAGCCAGGCGCTGGGAGGCCAGGTCGTCAGGAAGGTTGTCGACGGTCAGGAGGTCAGCAGACGCGCGGATCTGTTGGCAGCGACGGCAGCAAACGAAGAAGTTGTCAGCAACCAGTGGGCCGCCAAGGAAGGTGTGGACGAACGAAGCGATGACGGGGAACTGCGGGCCGTTGGACCGTGAGCGGTCGTAGGTCGCACTGCACAGCGGACAGGTTGAGCCGGCCGTGGCCATGATCTTGCGACGGGCATAGGAAGGCGGCGACAGAGGCCGGCGAATATCGAGGGGAGCGACCGCAGCCAGGAAGTCGTCAAGCGTCATGGTGGGAATGGGGTGCGTCATTGGAACCTGAACGAGTAGCGCTGGAACCAGTGTAGGGGGCTTGTCGTGCTGGGCAAGGGGAGGCGTTGCGAGTGAATACGGGCGCCGCCAGTCGACGACTGGTGGAGCGTTAGTCGTCGACTGGCGGAAAAAGCAAAAGCGGCGTGGCCTATTGGCCAGAAGCGAGGTGGCTTGTCGTGTGGCGGCCTGTCGACGAAGCGACGAGGTCAGCGCCAACAGCAAGCCGAAAGCATGGACAGCACGCACCTCTGGTGTTTTCCATGCGCGGTAATGGACAACCCAAAAACAGCGCCTAAACCCTTGTGCCGTAAGGCTTTCGGCATTACCGCCACCATTACCGCCAAAAACACCCCGAAACGGCGCGAAACGCCTTTGCGTCTAGGTTCGCAGTATTACCGCCACACCCCTTGCCGGGTACGACAAGCGCCGTATGTTGAATGGAAGCCATCAAGCCCTCCATTCCCGGCAGCACATGACCAAGCGAAAGACCAGCATTGCCCTCACTGCACGCGAGATCGAACGCTTTCAGCAAGCCGCTGACGCGCGCGGAATGTCGTTCTCGAAATTCATGGCGCAGTCGGCAGCCAACGCCATGGAGACTGGTGACGCCATGGTGTCGCTGAAAGCGTTCGCAGCCGACCTGCGCGCCGACACATCCCGAGTCCTGGACCGAATTCTGGAGTCCGACGCACTTCATGCCCAGGAGCGCGCCCGCTTCCTTGATGAGCTGCGCCAGGTGTTCGGCAATTTCCTGGCCGACCTCAAAGAGTCCCAGCGCGAAGCCGTCAAGGAGGCGTTCCTCTTCGGACAGAAGAACCCGACTGGTACCCAACCTCGAAAGCCCACTGACCATGAGCTGGGCATTCATCGCCCACCCACCCCTCGCTCCTAATCCCCCACCCACCACAAGGAACAACCATGAACACCCAAGCAGCCCTCGATTACTACTACACCACTGACACCATCTGGACAGCCGCCGCCGAAACCTTCCGTCGCCACGCCAACACCATCCTGCGTTCACTGGCCGACCCGGATTTCAAATCATCTGAGCTGGATACAGCGAAGAGCTTTTTCGAAAACCAGTGGCCTGCCATTGCGCCTTCTATGCGCGCGTCAATCTTGTTGTCGGTTGGCAGCACGCAACTGTCATAACTCCCCCCCCACTGAGAACCATCCCCCAATGAAGAACCTCACTCTCTCCCTCGCACTGGCATCCACTTTGATGGCTGCCGCACCCGTCCTGGCCCAGGACTCTCCGACCACTGAGCAGGTGGAAGCCGCACCGGCCAAGCCGAAGGCCGACAAGCGCCGATTGCTCAAGTCCGGCGCACTGGGCTGTGTCGGTGGTGGTGCCCTGGCGTACCTGACCGGAAAGAAGGACAAGGCCCTGGCCGCCTGTGCTGTCGGCGCTGCTGTCGGATCTGTGGCCAGCTACCGCAAGCAGATGGAAGAAGCCCGCGAGCTGCAACGCGAAGCCGAAGCTGCTGGCATGACCACGACCCTGGCCACGAAGGAAGCCACCGCCAGGTCCGGCGAGAAGGTGGAAGCCCTGGACAGTGTCGTGATCGCCTACGACCCGGCCAGCATGTCCGCCCGCGACCCCAAGACCACCGCGGTGCTGGACAAGATCGCCGCCCTGGCCAAGCGCTCCAAGGAGCCGCTGACCATCGCCGTGGAAGGCCGTGACCAGAAGGCCTGCCAGATCCCGCTGGCCGAGCTGCACGCCCGCTCCGCGTTCCCGCCGGCCACCGCTGTCGACAACTGCGGGAAGGGCAAGCCGCAGATCGTCATCACGCCCGTTCCGGACGTGTCCGCCTGATCACCCTGGCCGGTCCTGAGTCCTGGGGCCGGCCTCTTACCGAGAACACACCAATGAAGAAGAACGGATACGACCTTACAACGAACCTCCCGATGGGAGCCATCCTCCACGACGGCATGGGGAGTCTTGTCCAGGATCTTCGCCCTGTACTACGGGAACTGCCGATCCTCGAAGCTGGCGCCGCCTTGGTAGATGACATCAAGCCGGAAGACATCAAGTACTGGCAGGGTGAAGCCAATCAAGGCATGACATCGATTTCGAGGTTGAGCCGGATCCGCCAAGGGAAGGGCAACCCCGAGCTTGAACTGAGCCTAGCTGACTTTTCGACCCACCAGTTCATGTTCGGCAGGACCAGCACTGGCATGACCAGCGCGGCCAACAACCGCTCCTCCAAGCAGCGGAGCAAGTACACCCGCAAGAAGGGGCGTCGCTCATGAACTACTACGAACGCGAAGTCTTCCTGTTCCTCATTGCCTACCACGCCGAGCAAGAGCGCAAGGCCCGTCAGCGGATCGCACAGATCGTCCGCAACAAGCTTCGCAACATTCCTCGCACCCCACGCCTATGAACGACAAGTACACCGACTTCCTTGACCTGTTCGAGCTGCCCGCGTCCAAGGACGAAAAGCCAGCACCTCCGGGTGCACCCAAGCCCGTCGACGAGCCAGTCGGCAGCGCCATTCCTGAGCCGACCAGGCCGTCAATGTTCGACGGCGTGCTGGACGACCTGAGGGGTCCCGAGCAGCCTGACGCCGAAGGGCGCGCCGGCGAAGCACATGCGGTACCGTCAGAGCCAGAACAGGTCATCGAGCCCGAGCCTACCGCCTGGGAGCCGGTGCCCGCGGAATATGCCGGACCTGTGGAAGAGAAAACGGCCGTCGAGGTTTTCGACCCAGAGGACGAGGCAGCACCTGCGCAAGCCGACCCAGATGTGCAGTCCGAGGCCGACACCGAGAACGAGTTCTGGCCTGGCGAGGAAACGCCCGTCGAGCCCGCCGAAGGGCGCGCCCGCGAAGCCGACGGCATTGTCGTGAACATGGAAGAGCAGGGAGCCATCGACCCCTATCAGACGCGCGAGGACGCCATGGACGCGCTGGTAGCCGATGTCCAGGCCAGCCCCAACCCCAAGCAGTGCGTGGTGCTGGCGCACAGCCCCGAAGACAAGGCGCAACTGGAAGAGCGCCTGGGCGACACCCCTGCGCAGGTGGACGTGGTCCGGCCTGCTGTCACGAAATCCCGCATGCCGCTGCTGGTGGGTGTGGGTGTTGCCCTTCTCGCTGCGGGGGCGATCGGGTGGTGGACCCTCTCTAGTAACAAGGAGTCGGCCGAGCCAACGGTAGCCGCACCCACCAACGCAAGCCCAGGCCCGGCCAACGACGCTCAAGTAGCCAGCGCACCTCCCGCCCCGCCTGCGGTGGACGTGTCCAGCACTCCGATTGTTCCGGCGCCTGCCTCGCCCCAGCCCGTGCAGGTCGATCCGGCTGACTTGGTGGCCGACGTGGTCCAACCCACGCCCAAGCCCGTACAGCCGACCCCGCCGGTCGACGAGCCGGAGCCCAAGGCCGCGCCTGCGCCCGTCGTGGCCAAGGCAGCCTCCGCCCCGGTCGCCGTTCCCAAACCCAAGGCCAAGCCCGCCTCAAAACCCGCGCCCACGCCTGCACCGGAGAAATCCTGGCAGGACGACGCGCTCAATCAGCTGGACGAACTCGAAAAGCGCTTGTGATTACGCAATTTCGAACTTGCTAGAAACGACAAGCCGCATAACTTGATTGAACGCTCACACTTCACGCACACATGATCCTCGACAAGTTCTTTGTCCATCTGCGTACCGGCGAGCCAGGCAAGTACCTGGCCAGCAAGGTCCTGGATTTCTACGGCCGACTGTTCATTGGCGGGCCCTCCGTGGACGAGATCCCGGGTCCCGACAAGTCCGTTCGGCAGTTCCTGGCAGACACCTACTTTTACATCGAAGTGGACCGTACGCCCCGCAAGCGAAACGAAGCGCATGAGATCTCGGCGTTGTGGGTGGAAAACCTGCGCCAGCAGGAACACCCTCAAATAGCCCGCGCCGTCTTCATTGCCTCCCTTCTCCTGTGTACGGCGCTGTACTCGCTAACGGGTGTAGTGGGCAAGTCGGCAACCGAGTTCCGAGAGTGGCGGGCAGAACGCGCCCAGGAAAAAGCCGCTGAGGAAGCCAAGGAATATGCCGTCCGCCGCGCCAGCGTCATGAAGTCGCTGGCCGAGGAGGTTGCGAACTTTTCTGCCCAGCAGTGCCTGGACGAAGCCTCCAAGCTGCGCGTGCGAGACACGGCCGAACAACGTGACCGCTACAAAGTCATCGAGCAGGGCTGCGAAGACAAGCGCGCGGAGCTGCTGGCTCTGGGTCAGTCGTGGTCCATCCAGCAGTGCGCGGATTTCGGGCGGTCCCTGGAAGCCCAGAAGAAGGCCAACCCCGCCGTGCAGTTCACGTGGGCCGACAACCAGATCTATCACGTCGGCTGCATGGGGGCCCATGACCTGGGCGAACTTCGGCGTCTGATCAATGCGGGGAACTGACATGAAAACCAACCTCCAGCGCACGCTTTCGTTCCTGCGCCAACGAGCCAACCTCTACGACGCGTTGAACCTGCTGCCCACACTCACGGCTCGGGCCACTGCCTTCGTGCTGCGTCGTCCCTTCAACCCCGCTACGACCAACAGTCGAGCCGGGGTGTACGCCCGGGCCCAGGAGCGCTACGACTTCCTCGTCCAGGGCGGCGAGCTGGTCAACCGCGCCCCGCCATTGCCGGGTGATCCGCTGCTGTACGTCCAGCCCAAAGACCATGCCGAACTGCTGTCCCTGGGCGCCGTCCAGCGCGAGGGGGAGTGGTACATGCCCGAAGGCACCGATGAAGAGGCCCAGTGGAAGTTCGCCAAGTGGTTCGCCAAAGCTCCGCCCGATCTGGAAATCAAGGGCCACACCTGGCACATGACCCGGAACGGCAAGTCCACCAACGGCTACATGCTGCCCAGTGACCTGTTCCGCGGTGGCGACAGCACGGCCACCAGCCTGGTCATGGGCGCGTTCCCGGTCATCATGGCCCTGGGCATGGTGCTGAAACTGTTCAGCCCGTTGTTGGCCGTCGCGGTCTGCCTGCCCCTGTTGGCGCTCCACGCCCTCACGCTGTACCAGTCCGAAAACAGCGCCGGCACCGTACTCAAGGTCCTGGGCCTTTCGGTCGTCCTGCCCGCGTTGATGAGCGGAATGTTCGGGCCCAGCCTGGATACGACCAACCTGCGTACGCTTTCGATGTTGGCGGGTGCAGTGTTCGTCATGACGTTCGTGGGGTCGGGCACCACCAGTGGCAAGTCGAGAACCGCCATCCATTCCCTGTTCACCCGGTTCCAGCACGCCTTTGTCGTGACCGCTTCCGTGCTGGCGGTGAACGTGGCCCTGGCCCTTTTACCACCCTCCCTTTCCTTCTTCCGGCCCATGGGCTGGCTCATGGTCGCCTGCGCCTACCCCCTGTACTACACCTGGGGGAACTTCCGGCAGCGTGCGGCCGAACTCGAAATGCAATCCAAGTTCAAGGCAGGTGGTCAATGAGTGTACAAGCAACCCAAACCGGACCCCTGGCGCCGGCCCGACTTCAGCAGATTCGGGAGGCAGCCCGGGACAAGTCTTCCCTTATCCCTCTGGCGCGGGCGTTGGGGGTCACAGTGCGCGCGGATCTTCCTTGTGCCCCCGAACCCAATCAGTGGATGTGTCTTTCTCTCAATGATCTTTCGACCCACATGATGGTGTTCGGTGCCACCGGTACTGGCAAAACCTCTTCGGTGTTGCGGCCCCTGGCCGTCTGGCTCAAAACGCTTCCAGAGAAGGAGAAGATCGGCGCTGTACTGTCTGACGGCAAGGGCGCAATGGTTGCTGACATGCGCGCGCTGCTGGATATCGTTATTGAGCCGGGAACGAAGTTTGCTCCCTTCCAGGGCATGGACGCTGAAACAGTGGCCAAAGCCTTCAACGAGGCGACCGACGAAGGGATCAAGAGCGAGGCTATTTGGACGGATGGTGCGGACAACTTTCATTTGTTTGCCCTGACGATTCTCCAGGCGTTGGTCCAACACGAAAAGGCGGCCAAAGCCGAAGCGGAGGCGCGTATCGAGTCATCTGCACACCTCATCGACATCATGCTGGTTGAGCGTGAAGAAGCGCGGCGGCGAAATCTGGACACCAGTTTCATTCAAAGCCAGATCGACCTGTTGGCTGTTGCCGTTGACAAGTGGAAAGAGTTCATCGCGTCCACGCGTCAGTACACCTGGACTCCCTCTTGCTACTCCAGGATTGCCAATATCCTGTCTACTCCTGTGTATGCGGGCAATGGTGTCTTCCGCGCGAACGATGAAGCGCAGCAGCTTTTCGACTTTCTTGGGTACTCTCCCATCACTTTGCCGAGCGACACCCCCGAAGATATTCAAAGGAAGAAGGCCGCACACCAGGAGCGGATCCGTGACCGGCCTACAAGCATTTTCCCTGACCTTCTGAAGGAGGGGAAGGTCATCGCACGTGCTATCGACTTCTTCCAGCACACCTGGCCCAACACCGACGAGAAGCAGCGGTCATCGTTTCTGATCAACGTAAACCGCGACATCCTGTCATTCCTCAAGTCCGACAAGCTACGTGGCGGCATGTTGAATGGCGTTGACGTGGGTGAAACCGCATGGGCTGACACGGAAGAGGGTGTGGATGTACTAGGTGTTCTCCACGGCGCATGGCTAGGCGTCAACCTGCCGGAAACCCAATTCAAGAAGTCGGGCAAAATCATCGCAAAGCTGGTCAAGTCCAAGGTCTTCAAGGCCATCCAGATCCGTCAGGAAGTCCATGGTGAGCATTGGCGTGAAGCCACTGGCCAATGCGCGGTCATGGATATGGTCGATGAGTGCCAGGAAATGGTGTCCAACATGGAAATCGGACTGGCGGGCATGGCACGATCGATGGGGCTGTTTTTTGTTTACGCCACTCAGACCTACGAGAGCCTTGACAGTGTCATGAAATCGGTGGAAGCCAAGAATCTCTTCCTGAATAACTTCCGGTCGATCCTGGCATTCGATTCTTCGGAGCAAACCGTACGCTACCTGCAAGGTCGGGCCGGCAAGGTCAAGAAGCTGCTGGTCACGGCCCAGCCACAGGGCTACATGGACGTGAGTCGTGCAATCAACACGTTCTACAACACCATTTACGGTGACCCGAATCATCCTGCGGTTCACGTCCTGCGCGACATGGACCGTCGTGGATCCACACGCTTCCAAGTGGTGGGTGAGGGTATTCAGCCGTACAACGGGCTGGCCAAGCGTACTCCGTTGAGCGAAATGCAAGACCAGAACTACCTGCCTGTGTACATCAGTGGCAAGTACGAGGAACGCCAGCTGCTGGAAGACTGGGAAGTCAATAACCAGCTGTCGGTACGCGGCACCGTCATTGCGATACTAACCCGGGCCGGACACAAGCGGATCGACTTCGCACGTACCCAGTACATGTCGGTAGATGACGTAAAAGCTGCACTGGAAGCCCACCGGCGCAAGCGAGAGCTTGAAGCCGTTAGCGCAACCGCCAATCCAACCTCAACCACCTAATTTGGAGTCCCACGGCCATGGCCAAATACAACGAATTCATCGAACACGAGAAGCAACTGGCCTTTGCTCAGCGCTACCGCAAATATGAGGGCGCGTACAACGCAGCCTTTGCGGCCGACCCCAACCCCGAGCGGCGCAAGTTCGACGAGTTGGCTCCCAAGGACGACATCCAGTGGAAGCGCTTGAAAGCTTACCGCGGCAATGACAGGGACGCCTATCGCGCGTACATGTCAGACCAGGACAACCCTCGTAACCAGCCTACGGAAACGGAGTGGGCCCTGTGGCAAGCCAACCAGAAGGACCACTGGCGCATTGAACGCGAACCGTCTTTTTCTGCGCACCCACAGAGCAACAACAAATGGTTGCCCATGTCGCCCGAGCAGCGAAGTACGGAGAAGGCCACCAAGTTCTTCGAGCAGGTCGAAGCCGAGTATGGTGCGGGCTACGACGCCTACGCTGCCAAGGCCGGCTCTCAGGCCGTAGCCAAGGACGACTACCTGCGCACGATGGCCGTGGTGGACTTCGAGGCCAGGGCGGGTAGGGCTCAACAGCAGCAGCAAGTCCGTCAGCAAACACCCGCCGAACAGGCTCCACGCGTCAATACGGGCGCCCAGCAGGAAGCCACGCCACAGCAGGGTGCGGCGCAGGCAACCCAGCCCAAGTCGCGCCTGTCATTGACGAACTTCCAGGGGCCCACGAGCGAGTATGTGGAGCAGCGCGGCGCGGAAATCTCCAAAACGTCCGGTACCGAACGCGCACAAATCAAGCAGCAAGCCGAAACGAAAGTGGGCGATGTTCAGGCCCACCTGAAAGACGCTGACAGCTACGTGCGGCTCCAGAATTCGCTTGCCCAGTTGCGCGAGGCAAGGGCGCTCGACAGCCAGTCCCAGGCTCAATCTCAGTCCCAGACCCGCAACCGGAGCCGTTCACAATGAAGTGGGGAGCGAGGGCCCTCATTTTCAGCATGGCCATTCTGGCTACATCCGCGCAGGCCAAGATCCCGCGCGTGGACGGGATGTCCCGGGTCACCCATGCCCATGCCCAGCAGGCGCTGGATTGCTCGCGTCGACTGGGACGCGACCCTGGTCTATTGATCGTGGCCGATATGCGCTTGCCATCCTCCGACAAGCGCCTGTGGGCGATCGACACCCGCACCAACGAGGTGGTGTTGCGCACGGAAGTGGCACATGGTCGCGGTTCGGATCCCGACCAGTCGGGTAGAGCGTCGGTTTTCTCAAACACCCCAGGGAGCCTGATGACATCCGTGGGGCTGTACGCGGTGGCCGAGGCGTACGTGAACACCAAGGACGGCTCTACCCGCCGCCGCCTGGATGGCTTGATGGTGGGGTTCAATGACAACGCCCGCGAGCGGGCAGTGGTGCTGCACCCGTCCAACTACGTGCGCACCGGCTGGGCAGGTCGTTCTGAGGGTTGTCCGGCCGTGTCTTACGCCGTCATGGACCAGCTCAACGCTTACGGGCTGGACAACGCGATCCTGTGGATTGAGGGCGATGTAGAGGGTCTGTCGGAGGCCATCGCCGAATGCTCCGGAAGCAAGGCTCGCCACAGGTTCCGTTGGCCCTGGCAGCCCAAATTGCCCAGCAAGCCGCAGTGGTCCCCGGATAGCACCGAAGCCTTCAACCCCTACTTCCAGGTCGAGGCCGAGAACTTCTGCCCCACGCCGGACCTGACGTATACCGTGTCCTGGTGGCAGCGGGCTCCCATCTTTGCCCAAGCGGTGGGGCAGCGCTGGACGCTGCGCTACTGACGCCGAAAGACAAGCCATTTATACGAGCGCAAACATGGCAGGGGCTGGACACACCAGCCCCTTTTCTCATCCTGGGGTAGATGAAGCCTGCGATTTATGACGCCTTCGGTCCACCCGGCAAGCACATCGACGCCTCCACCCTGGTCCGCCGCTGGGACCTGGGCCTGGCCTACGGCGCCCTGGGCGCCGCCGTAGGGTTCCTGCCCTTCGCCCACTGGGGGCTGGGGTGGCGCGACACCGTCCGCGCCCTGGCGCTGGACCCGGCGTTTTATTCCCGGATCGACAACCCGGCATGGCTGACCGACTGGACGACGCTGGCCGCAGGCGTGGGGGTGGCCCTGCTGGCAGGTGCTGGCTTAGGCTACGCCGGCCTCATCCCCCGTTCCAACCAATGGGTGGTGTCCGGCCCCCGCCTGCTTCAAGGCAAGGACGCCCGCCAGAACTCGCGCAAGCGCAGCGGCACCATCCAGGACCAGAAGGCCGATCCATTCGGCATGTGGATCCATCCCGACCTCTTCTTGTCCAAAAAGGTCCTGTCTCGCAGCACCCTGATTGCCGGCTCCGTGGGCTCGGGCAAAACGCAAATCCTGCTGGCCTTGCTCCAGCAGGTGTTCGCCCATCCACGCACCAAGCTGTTCTTGTATGACGTGAAGGGTGACTTCACGGCCAAGTTCCCACAAGCCACCTTGGTTTCGCCCTTCGACAGTCGATCCCGCGTGTGGTGGGTAGCACGCGACGTGCGCACCAGCACCCAGGCGGCTGCGTTTGCCGACAGCCTCATTCCCGAGGATTCGGGCTCAGGCAAGTTCTGGACGCAAGCCGCCCGCCAGATCCTGCTGGGTGTGGTCCGCTCGTTGCAAAACGAAAAACCCTTGACCTGGACGTGGACCGACCTGGCGCAACGCGTGTCCATGCGCGCCCAGGAAATGGCGCCCATCCTGGACAAGTCCTACCGCAAGGCCTACGGGTTGATTTCCAACACCGAAGGCCAGACGGCGTTCAACGTCATTGCCACGCTCAACGGCTATACCAAGGTCATCGATGACCTGGCGCGGGCCTGGCCCGACTACGAACGCTTCGACCGCAAGGGCAATCGGCGGCTGTTCTCCATCACCGACTGGGCCGATGATCAATACGAGGGTCCACGCCACGTCATCGTCCAATCCGGCCCGGACAAGGGGTTGGCGGCCGCGTATATCGCCGCCATGGTCAACGTCGCCGTGCCCGCCATCATCTCCCCGCAGCTGGAAGACAACGAGAGCGGCCGCTTCCTGGGGTTCGTGTTCGATGAAATGTCGTCCGTGGGCAAGATCGACTTCGCCCCCCTGGTGGACAAAGGAAGATCCAAGGGCGTGGTGTTCGTGGCCGGCTACCAGGACCTGGCGCAGCTGCGCGAGATCTACGGCGACAACCAGGTCAAGGCGTTGCAGTCAATGGTAGGTACCCACATCATCTGCCAGGTGCAAATGGGCGATACCCGCGAAGAACTGTCCCGACTGCTGGGCACGCAGAAAGTCGCGCGCATGGATCACACCCCGGACGCACGGCTGAACACCGAAGGCCAGCCGGTGGTGTACCCCAACCAGCTCACCGACCTGCTGGGGTTTCGCAAGGTCCCCAAGCAACAGGACTCCGACCCCGGCTTTGCTATCCGCGCGATCGTCCAGCAGGGCGGGGACCTGCTGCTCCTGGACTTCCCGGGTCAGACCTTGCCCAACCGGCGAAAGGGCCAACTGGCCGCCACCTGGACCACAAAGGCCGCAGGCTTCGAGCCACCGCGGAAAGACGCAACCGGCGACGAGGTGCTAGCCGGCAAGCAGATAGGGGATGGCCTGGATCAGGACGAGCTGGATCGCCTGTTTCAGTAGTTGCGAACAGATACGGGGTGAGTGGGCTTGCGAAGAACGACAAGTCGCACAACATGGTTGTCTCGCACAAATGTAGAGCATCCATGCGTACTGCATTCCCCATTTTCCACGATGTCACTGGACTCGTCATCGTCCTGTACTTCTATGGCGCGTCACTCGTGCTTACACAAGTCGACGTAGACTTTGCTCTACTTATCTTCGGGATCGCAGTTCTAGGTACGGTGAGCTACTGGCTTGAAGGTCGTAGAAAGGTACGCGGGTCATGACCCTCTTCAAGCCCGACGGGCAGCTCCTGTCCCTCAACCCGTTCCGCGCAGCACTGGAGGCTGGCGCGGACCCCAACGAATGCTGGCAGTCCGCCGACGGGGAGCAGACCCACCACCCGTTGCTGATCGCAGCGCAGCGCCACATCCACCACCTGCGCCTGCTGCTGGCCCATCCCCACATTGACCTCGCGGTGCAGGACCGTGATGGGTCAACCGCGCTGATCGTGGCCGCCAAGTACAACCATGTCCAGGCGATCGAACCTCTGATCCGGGCGGGAGTGCCGGTCAACCAGGCCGACCGCTTTGGCGCTACAGCGCTCCATTACGCCGTTCACATGGATGGGGTGGGGCCGCTTCGCCAGCTGTTGCTGGCCGGCGCCAACCCCAATGCCCAAACCGCAGAGGGACGCACACCCCTGGGCGAACTGATGATGATCATGACGGCCGACGTAACCGGCCAGGCGTTGAAGGTCCGGGCGCTCATGGCCCATGGGGCCGACCCCATGATGGTCAGTGTCCACCAACGCACCGAAACCATGATCAACCTGGCACGTGAGCGACTATCGCGGCACGTCCAGCCTATGGCCCGTGTTTCCGAACTGCCACACGAACGTCGCATGTGATCCTTGCCCAGAACGACAAACCTACCACACTGGATCCATGCTCAAGCTCCATCCCCTGACTGCTACCGGCAACAATGCCCGAGGCGACAACGTCATTGAATACCTGACGGCCACGGAGTTGTTGAACAACGTGGCCGGTATTACCGGTTACTACGTCGTGTCGGGGCTGGAAGAAGACACCATGCGCTGGCGTGGGCAGGGCGCGGCCATGCTCAACCTCACCGGCCAGCCTGTCTCAAAAGACGCCATGCTGGAACTGGCAGCAGGCTACTCGCCCGACGGCAAGAAAGAGAAGCTGTGCCAGAACGCGGGCAAGTTGCCCGAGAAGGTGTTGAAGCTCGATCCGCAAACGGGACAGCCGCGCAAGCTTGCCAACGGCCACCCGGAGTTCGTATGGAAGGGCGGCCACCAGGTGGGCTATGACTGCGTGTTCAACGCGCCCAAATCCGTGTCGCTGCTGCTGGCCATGGCCTCGCCCGAAGAGCGCGGCGCTATCCTCCAAGCTCACCGCGACGCGGTGGACCAGGGGCTGGAGTACATGGAAAGCAAGGTCGAGACTCGCCGCGGCAAGGCCGGGATCGATGTCATTCCTGTCGATGGGTTGGTCATCACGTCCTGCGACCACCTGGCCAATCGCAACCTCGAACCACACCTGCACACCCACAACATGATCTACGGTGTGGCCTACGCCGATGGCAAGTGGGGCGGCTGGGAGAGTTCGGAGATGTTCCGGCACCAGAAAGCCGCCGACACCCTCTATATGGCGCACCTGGCCGAAAACCTGCGCCGCTTGGGCTACGCCATCGAGCAGCGCGCCGAGTTGGATCCGGACCAGCAGGACACGGGCGTGCGCTCCTGGGAGGTCGCCGGCATTGATGAGGCCACGATCAAGGCCTTCTCCACCCGCAAGAACGAAATCATGGAAGCCATGACCGAAGGCCTGACCCACCAGCAGGCTTGGGCCCAGACCCGTGCGCACAAGGACGAGCCCAGTCCAGCCGAACTGTTCGCCACCTGGGAGAAGGCTATCCCAGCGGTGGGCCAGGACTGCAACATCCAGCGCTTGAAGCAGCACACCGACGTGCTGGCGCCCCAACGCACCGACGAGCAGATCCTCGAAGCCCTGCACGCCACCACCGCGATCGTGGCCGAGAAGGACATCCTGTGGGAGGTCAGTCGGGCCCGTGCAGGCCAGAGCCCCGAGGCGTTGCTGGCCGACGTGGAGCGGCTCAAGGAGAGCATGGTGGCCATTGCCCCCGAACGCCAGGCGGCGGTCGACCAGGGTACACACGTATCGCGGCGTTATTCTGAAACACGTTATGCGTGGTCCAGGATCGTGGACTGGGAGCAGGAGGTCCAGCAGCGGGCCGACGCCCGCAAGAACGACCTGTCGGTGCGCGTGCCCGAACCGCTTGTGGGTCAGGTCATTGCCGACTACCAGGCCGAGAAGGGTTTCACGTTGTCCGACGAGCAGCGCGAAGCAGTCCACCACTTGTGTTCCATCAGTGGCGGCCATGCCGTCATGGCAGGTGTGGCAGGCGCAGGCAAGACCACCGTGGCGGATCTCTACAAACGGTGTTTCGAGGCCAACGGCCAGGAACTGATTGGCGCCTGCGTCTCGCGCAAGGCGGCCGGAAAGCTGAAAGACGAAAGCGGCATGGAAGCCATGTCCGTCACCAAGTTGCTCATGAAGCTGGACAAGGGCCACAAGTTGACAAAAGACATGCCGGCGCTCACGTCCCGATCGGTGGTGGTGCTGGACGAGGCGGGCATGGTCGACACCGAAGCCGTGCGCCGGCTCATGCGCCACGTGGACGAGGCCGGGGCCAAACTGATCCTCCAAGGCGACATGAAACAGCTCCAGGCCATCGGTGCTGGCGCGGGCATGGCGCTGGTCTCCGAAAAACTGGGCCAGGCCGAGCTGACCGAGATCCGCCGCCAGAAGAACGCCCAGGACCGCGACATTGCCATTGCGTTCTATGACCGCGACGCCCAAGGCCGGATCGTGCTGGACAACCGCGGCGAACCCAAGTCCAGAGGCGAGGTGGCGGCCAAGGGCGCCATGATCATGAAAAAGCTCGAGGCCCGCGGCGCCATCGACGCTTACAACACCCGCGAGGAAGCCGCACAGGGCCTCACGCGCGAGTGGCTGGACAGCCCGCACGCCCTGGACAACCGCCTGGTGCTGGTTCACACCCACGAGGACAGCCAGCTGCTGACCAACAAATTCCGCGAAGGCCTGCGCGAGCGGGGCGTGTTGACGGGCGAAGACCACACGTTCCGGGCCCGGCGCGACAAGCGCGAGTACGACATGACCGTGGCCGTGGGCGACCGCGTGCGGATCACGAAGAACGACAACACCCTGGGCGTGGAGAACGGCGACATGGCCGTGGTGGAAAGCGTATCCCGCACCAACAAGGGGTCGCTTGCCCTGGGTCTGCGCGTGGAAGGCAAGCCTGGCCAGCCGTCGTTTGCCCTGGCCGTGGACACAGGGGAGTGGAACCACCTGCAGGCCGGCTACTGCCGCACCGTCCACGACGCCCAGGGGCAGGGCAAGCCGGCCGTGTTCCATTTCGCCAACGCGGCCATGGTCGACAACCAGTCCGCCCTGGTGGCCTTCACGCGGCTTACGTCCGACCGCTACCGCATGTACGGCGCCGAAGTGGAGCTTGAGCAGATCCGCAACCGCCTGGGCGCCGACCGGCTCAAACAAAACGCCGTCCAGGAAGGCCTGTGGCACCAGTACGCCCAGAAGAAGCCCGCACCCACCCTGGAGCAGCAGTACGACCAGGTCCTGCGGGAGCAGGGGAGGACCCGGCGGGGCGGGTTGGAGCGGTAGTGTTACGCTCTCCCCAGGAGGGCAGCTATGTGCCAAGTGATGGTAGGAGAAATGGAGGGCGGACTGTGGTCCGTGGCCATCCAGCGGTGTTTCGGCAATCCAGCGCGCAAGGACGTGGTGACGGGACCCCGGCCATCGGAGAACGAGGCCATTTCTGCCGGCGAGGTCCTGGTGAAACAGAACAACTGTGCAGTGAGCCGCGTGGTGGTAAAGCGGATCCAGCCCAAACGCGGCCTTTTAGGCTGACGGCCAACCCACGAACAACCAGGTGCGCCAAGCCTCAAGCCGCCTGAGCAACCCCATCCGCCGGCCCAGGTTCACCCGGACATTGGGCGGCTGGACGTACACCGTGTAGCCCTTCAAATGGGCCACCCAGCGCCAGATGTATTCCCGTTCTTCGGCCTGGGCGAACGTGCCCTCGATCGTTTCGAGGTGGATGACCCGGAACGGGCGCAGCCAGCCGCCCCGTGAGGAGGCATGCTGCTGCGCCCGTCGTTTCATGTCTGTGGACTGCCCGACGTACACCGCGCGTTCGGAGTCGAACACCAGGGCGTACAGGTGTCTCGTCTTCCGCTGGAAGTGACTGCGCCGAACCCACTGGCTCATTGCCGTAAAGCAGTCAGATCCACCCCACGCTCGCGCCGCTGTTCCGGGGTGGGGAGGTGAACCCGGATCCCGGCCGCTTCCACGATCGACAGGTCCAGGGCCCACAGCTGAGCTGACCGCTGGGACCACAAGGTGTACGCGTCGCGCAGGTGGGCTTCCAGCTCCGTGCCCGTCCAGCCGTTGATTTCCATGAGGTACTTGCGGGTGTCGGGCTCGTGGCCATAGGCCAAGGCCCGCCCGTATTGCGAGGCCAGGGTGCAGCGGGTGCATTCGCACACCAGGCGCTTCAACACCTGAACCCCGTTCTCGTAGGCCCAGCGCTCCTGGACCTCGAGGAAGATCTTGCGTTCTGGATTGGCCGGCTGCCGGCACACTTCGCAATGACGATGAGCCCGGCCCAGGACTCCCAGCTGGATCCGGGTCCAGTCGTTCTTCGACACGCACGTCTTCACGCCCGTGTTTCGGCAACTGGCAGGGATCATGTTCACGGCCAGGCGCACCTGGTTTCCCCAAGTCCGGTCCTCGCCCGGGAAGACCTCCACGGGCTGGGGTGGGGTCGTGCGGACCCAGCGGGCCGACATGCGCTCGGCTACCGCCGGGTCGGCGGCAAACCAAAGCTTGAGGTCAGTGGACCAGCGGGCACCCAGGGCCTTGGCCTGGTCCTTGTCGGCGTGGGGGACGAGGAAGTAGTCCATCCCACCAGCTTCTTTGCATTGTCGTTTCTGGCAAGCGGACAGCCCTGAACCGGTACGCAGAAACAAAAACACCCCCGGGGTAGCCGGGGGTGCGGGCAGCACAGAGCCCTGCGCCGAGAGCGAGGGACGCTCGACGCCCCTAGCAGCTTGAAGGCGGCGGGGCGGGAGTCAAGGGCGGATCAGCACACCCCGCTAGCAAAAGCACCGCACCAAGTACTACTTCATACCGGCGTGTGTTTAGCCAAATCCATGGCTAAACCCCGCGTGGCAAAAGCTGTGGCTAAAGGACGGACCCTACGGTGTTCCGGATGGGAAAACGCTCCGACCGCAAGGGTGTTCTGGCGCTTGGGACAACTTGGGACAGCGTAGGATTTTTGCCTTAGCCATCCTTTTGCCAAATCGCCAAGCGCCTGTGGTACAGTCTGCTTTGGTCGGCCTAACCCATTGATCCCTCTCAAGAAAACCGACGCTTAGAGCTTCACGTCCACTTTATGCTTCATCAAGGGCGTGTGCTCCGCGTTTCCCTTGGTCGGGCGCGGTGATTCGAGCGATACGGTCATCTGATGCAATGGACGGCTGGAACGCCGGGCGGCGAGGGCCGCTCATTGTAGCCGTGGTGCCGCCGGGTGCAGACCATTCAGCCCGGCTTCCGGGTTGGGCCTGGTTTCCGATCTGGCACGGGAGCAGCACTGCCAAAGCCCGTCGGGACCGAAGTTGCCCGTACAAGTCACAGGCTCCCGCGCACCAGGGGGCGATGTCGCCGGTCCCAGCAGGACAGGAGGGATGTATCAGCCTCTGGTTGGACAACCGCCTCGGCGGCCTGTAGAAAACCGCGACTCCCCCGAATGAAGCCCGATGAGCGCCGATCGTTCCCTGCCGCTTGTGCATGCGACTGCCGACTCGCGGCGCGCGCGTCCCCGTCACGAACTGATCGATGCATTGCGCGGTTTCGCGCT
Source organism: Pseudomonas sp. Hp2 (assembly GCF_006386585.1). Taxonomy (NCBI): domain Bacteria; kingdom Pseudomonadati; phylum Pseudomonadota; class Gammaproteobacteria; order Pseudomonadales; family Pseudomonadaceae; genus Pseudomonas; species Pseudomonas sp. Hp2. Next base: position 133,370 of record NZ_VAHJ01000003.1, on the reverse strand, counting down.
GCTCGGTGTGTTTCTGGTCAATCTGACGTTCCTTTCACTGTATGCGCTGCTTCCGGAGGATCAACGGGCGAGCCTGGCGACTGCGAAGAGCGACGGCATCGTCGCGCTCGCGATGTCCTGGTTGGTGGACGTCAAGGCCATCACCGTGTTCTCGCTGTTGTTCGGCCTGGGTTTCGCCCTGCAGATGGAGCGCGGTGAGGCCGGCGGCACACGCCGTCATTTCCGGCGGATGCTGGGGCTGGCGGCGATCGGGATCGTGCACGGCTGGTTCATCTGGTGGGGCGACATCCTGTTCACGTATGCGGTGGTGGGGTTGTTTCTGCCCGTGTTCCGGCGTGCCGGTGCCTGCACGCTGATCGTGCTCGGGCTGACGTTCGCGTTGTTGCTTCCGCCGCTGATGTCGTCATGGGTTCGCCCGTTGCTGCAGGGGCTTCCGCGCGCGGGCGAGGTCTATGCGCAGGCGCTGCAGGCTTTCGGCTTCGGTTCCTGGTCGGATGTGCTGCTCCAGAACATCGCGACCGCACGGTGGGCGCGCGTGGCCAACTGGGCACTGTTGCTGTTCGTGCTGGGGCGCTTTCTGCTCGGTTATTGGGCTGGTCGTGTCGGATTGCTGCAGGAGCCACGGCGGCATCGCGCGTTGCTGTGGCGGCTGTTCGTGGGAGCACTGATCGTCGGCGTGCTGGCGATGCTGGTGGAGACGTTCCAGACGACATGGCGCCAGCAATTCCCACTGCTCAACAGCGAGTTCTGCAAGTACGCGATCCGCGTGGTCATGCGCGCGGCGCCGTTGGCGTTGGGTGTCGCCGGCGCGTGCGGCTTCGTGTTGCTCTATCTGTTCGAGCCCGCACAGCGTTGGCTGTGCCGATTGGCGCCGGTCGGCCGCATGGCGCTGACGCACTACCTGCTGCAGAGTGTGATCGGCATCGTGCTGTTCTACGGTATCGGCCTGGGCATCGGGCCGGGGCCCGGCCTCGCCGCGATCATGGTGGTGGGCGCGGTGATTTTCGTGCTGCAGGTGATCGCCAGCCATGCGTGGTTGCGGCATTTCCAGTTCGGGCCGGTCGAATGGCTGTGGCGCTGGTTCACCTACGGGCGACGCCCGGGGTTGCGCCGGAGCGCTCTGCCAGTGAATAAGGTCGATGTGGCTTAGCGACTACATGGTTGATCTCATCCACCGCGTAACGTCCTGGGATGCAGCAGGCTCGGGAACGCGCGCTGCACGCAGTCCTCGCGTTCGCAGGTGAGGCAGCCGGGGCCGATCGGTACCGCGTCGTCCAGCGCTTTCAGGTCCCAGCCGCGCGAGTAGATCCACTGGTCGGCGTGGCGCAGGTCGCAGCCGACCGCGAGGGCGAAGGTCTTGCGTGGCCGCCCGTAGCCCGGCTCGCCGCTGCTGACCTGCCGCGCCAGCCAGAAATAGGCGCGTCCGTCCGGCATGCGCGCGATCTGGGTGAGGATGCGGCCGGGCTGGTTGAAGGCTTCGTAGACGATCCACAGCGGGCAGGAACCGCCCACGTGCGAGAAGTGGAAATCGGTGGACGAGTGGCGCTTGGAGACGTTGCCGGCGCGGTCCACGCGCAGCAGGAAGATCGGCAGGCCCGCATGGCCGCGCCGTTGCAGCGTGCTCAGGCGATGGCAGACCGCTTCGAAGCCGACGCCGAAACGGTGCGCCAGCCGGTCGATGTCGTAGCGGGATTCCCGCGCGCTGCGCAGGAACTCGCCGTAGGGCATGACCAAGGCGCCGGCGAAGTAGTTGGACAGGCCGATCCGCATCAACGCGGCACGCCCGGGGTCGTCGAAGCCGGCGTCGGCGATGCGCGCGTCGAGCAGCGATGCGTGTTCCAGCAAGGCCAACTGCGCCGCCATCTGGAACGCCTGCTGGCCGGGCTTGAGATGGGCGGCCAGCCACAGCGTGCGGTGCGCCGGATCGAGGTCGCGCTTGGCGTTGGGCAATGGCGCTTCGGTCGTTTCCACGACGATGCCGTGGCGGTCGGCCAGGCGCTGGCGTAGCCGGCCGACCAGGCTGGCCGGGGTCAGGCCCAGCTCGGCGTAGAGCGCTTCGGCGCTGTCGTCCAGTTCGGCGATGTGGTTCTGCACGCGGTTGAAGTAGTCGCGGACCTGGTCGCCCGGCGGCAGCAGCGGCGCGGCGGCCTGGGCGTTGCCCAGCTGCAGCTCGAGCGCGGCGGCGCGTTCGTGCAGGTGGCGGTGCTGCCGGTGCAGGTCCAGCAGGGCGTGGGCGACTTGCGGCAGGCTGCCGGCCAGCAGGCGCAGCTCGCTGGTGGACAGGTTGCCGCGGCCGAGCGCGCGCAACGTCCGGTCGAGCGGTTCGACCAGGGCGCCGGGATCGCCTGCGTCGAGCAAGTCGCCGATGTCGCCGAGCACCTCCTGCAGGCGCCGCTGCACGTCCAGCGTCAGCGGCCGCTGGTTGCGCTCGATCTGGTTCAGGTAGCTGGGGGAGAGCTGCAGGCGCCGCGCCAGCTCGGCCTGGGTCAGCCCATGGAGGCGGCGCAGGCGCTGCAGGCGCAGGCCGAGCTGGCGATGGGCTTGGCTCATGATTCGCAATATTCGCAAGATCTCGTGCCGATCTTAGCGCGATTAAGCAGATTCAAGGATGAAATTGGCGTGCGGGATGCGAACAATGCGAATGTTCTTCACATCCAGGTCCCCCGCCATGAGCGACTCCGCTTCCCGTGTCCCCCTGCTGATCGACGGCGAGTTCGTCGAGTCCACGACCGCCGACTGGAAGGACGTGGTCAATCCCGCCACCCAGCAGGTCCTCGCGAAGGTGCCGTTCGCCACCTCGGCCGAGGTCGATGCCGCGGTGGCTGCGGCGAAGGCGGCCTTCCGGACCTGGCGCAAGACCCCGATCGGCGCCCGCGCCCGCATCTTCCTCAAGTACCAGCAGCTGATCCGCGAGAACATGAAGGAGCTGGCGGCGCTGCTGACCGCCGAGCAGGGCAAGACCCTGCCGGATGCCGAGGGCGACGTGTTCCGCGGCCTGGAAGTGGTCGAGCACGCGGCCAACATCGGCACGCTGCAGATGGGCGAGTTGGCCAACAACGTCGCCACCGGCGTGGACACCTATACGCTGCTGCAGCCGCTGGGCGTATGCGCCGGCATCACGCCGTTCAACTTCCCCGCGATGATCCCGCTGTGGATGTTCCCGATGGCGATCGCCACCGGCAACACCTTCGTGCTCAAGCCGTCCGAACAGGACCCGCTGGTGACGATGCGCCTGGTCGAGCTGGCGCTGGAAGCAGGCATTCCCAAGGGCGTGCTCAACGTGGTGCATGGCGGCCCGGACGTGGTCAACGCGATCTGCGACCACCCGGACATCAAGGCGGTCTCGTTCGTTGGTTCCACCAAGGTGGGCACCCACGTCTACCAACGCGCCTCGCTGGCCGGCAAGCGCGTGCAGTGCATGATGGGCGCCAAGAACCATGCCGTGGTGCTGCCCGACGCCAACAAGGAGCAAACCCTCAACGCGATGGTGGGCGCGGCGTTCGGCGCGGCCGGGCAGCGCTGCATGGCGGCCTCGACCCTGGTGCTGGTCGGCGAAGCGCGTGCATGGATCCCCGACCTGGTCGCCAAGGCGAAGACGCTCAAGGTCAACGCCGGCACCGAGGCCGGCACCGATGTCGGCCCGCTGATCTCCTGCGCCGCGCGCGAGCGCGTGGAGGGGCTGATCGCCTCCGGCGTGGAGCAGGGCGCGAAGCTCGAGCTGGACGGCCGGAATCCGGCGGTGGCCGGCTACGAGAAGGGCAATTTCGTCGGCCCGACGATCTTCTCCGGCGTCAAGCCGGGCATGCGGATCTACGACGAGGAGATCTTCGGGCCGGTACTGGTGATCCTGGAGGCGGAGACGCTCGACGAGGCCATCGCCCTGGTCAACGCCAATCCCAACGGCAACGGCACCGCGGTCTTCACCCAGTCCGGCGCGGCCGCGCGCAGGTTCCAGGAAGACATCGACGTCGGCCAGGTCGGCATCAACGTGCCGATCCCGGTGCCGGTGCCGCTGTTCTCGTTCACCGGTTCGCGCGCCTCCAAGCTCGGCGACCTCGGCCCGTACGGCAAGCAGGTCGTCACCTTCTACACGCAGACCAAGACCGTGACCGCGCGCTGGTTCGACGACGAGACGCTGGGCCACGGCGTCAACACCACGATCAACCTGAAGTGATGCCATGAACGCCGCCATGCAGATGCCGTACGACACCACCGAACCCAGCGAGGAGCAGCAGGCCTTCCGCGAGGCCGCGCGCGACTTCGCCATGAAGGAACTGGCGCCGCACGCCGCGCGCTGGGACGCCGAAGGCGAGTTCCCGCGCGAGGCGCTGCGCAAGGGCGCCGAGCTGGGCTTCTGCGGTCTTTACACGGACGAGGCTTGCGGCGGGCTGGGCATGAAGCGCCTGGATGCCGCCATCGTGTTCGAGGAAATGGCGGTGGTCGATCCTTCGACCTCGGCGTTCTTCAGCATCCACAACATGGCGACCTGGCTGATCGCCAGCTTCGCCCAGGACCCGGTACGCCAGCACTGGGGGCCGTTGCTGGCCAGCGGCGAGAAGCTGGCCTCGTACTGCCTGACCGAGCCGGGCGCCGGTTCCGATGCCGCCTCGCTCAAGACCCGCGCGGTGCGCGACGGCGACGAGTACGTGCTCGACGGCAGCAAGGCGTTCATTTCGGGCGCCGGGGCCACCGACGTGCTGGTGGTGATGGCGCGCACGGGCGAGGAGGGCGCCCGCGGCATCAGCGCGTTCGTCGTGCCGGCCGACGCTGCCGGCATCGCCTATGCGCGCAAGGAGGAGAAGATGGGCTGGAACAGCCAGCCCACCCGCGGCATCAGTTTCGAAGGCGTGCGCATTCCGGCGCAGAACCTGCTGGGCAGGGAGGGCGAGGGCTTCAAGCTGGCGATGAAGGCGCTCGATGGCGGCCGCATCAACATCGCCGCGTGCTCGCTCGGCGCCGCACAGGGCGCGCTCGACGCGGCGCGCCGCTACATGGGCGAACGCCGCCAGTTCGGCAGGAAGCTGGCCGATTTCCAGGCGTTGCAGTTCAAGCTCGCCGACATGGCGACGCAATTGGTGGCGGCGCGCCAGATGGTGCATGCGGCCGCGCGCAAGCTCGACGCCGGCGCGCGCGATGCCACCGTGTGGTGCGCGATGGCCAAGCGCTTCGCCACCGATGCCGGCTTCGCGATCTGCGACGAAGCCTTGCAGATCCATGGCGGCTACGGCTACATCCGCGAGTACCCGGTCGAGCGCCTGCTGCGCGATTCGCGCGTGCATCGCATCCTGGAAGGCACCAACGAGGTGATGCGCATGATCGTCGCGCGCCACCTGCTCAACACCGAGGAGGAACTGCGATGAGCGACTGGTCGCAACGCGGGTTCGCGGGCCTGGAGGTCGAGCGCAATGGCCACGTGGCGGTCGTCACGCTGAGCAACCCTCCGGCCAATACCTGGACCGTGCACAGCCTCGCGGCCTTGCGCGAACTGGTGAAGGCGCTGGATGCGGATCGCGACGTGTATGCGCTGGTGATCGTCGGCGACGGCGAGAAGTTCTTCTCGGCGGGGGCCGACCTCAAGCAGTTTGCTTCGGGCGACAAGGCGGCCGCGCGCGAGGCGGCGCGCAGGTTCGGCGAGGCCTTCGAGGCCTTGAGCGCGTTCCGTGGCGTATCGATCGCCGCGATCAACGGCTATGCGATGGGCGGCGGGCTGGAATGCGCGCTGGCCTGCGACCTGCGCATCGCCGAGGAACACGCGCAGATGGCGCTGCCGGAGGCGACGGTGGGATTGCTGCCGTGCGCCGGCGGCACCCAGAACCTGCCGCGCCTGGTGGGCGAGGGCTGGGCCAAGCGCATGATCCTGCTTGGCGAGCGCGTCGATGCGGCGACCGCGCTGCGCATCGGCCTAGTCGAGGACGTGGTGGGCAAGGGCGGGGCGAAGGCGCGTGCGATCGAATGGGCGCATCGCGCGGAGAAGCAGAGCCCATCGAGCGTGGCGGCCTGCAAGAGGCTCGTGCAGGCCACCCGCACCGGCACCCATGCCGCGGCGCTGGTGGCCGAGCGGGAGGCGTTCGTCGACCTGTTCGATACCGCCGACCAGGTCGAAGGCGTCGCCGCCTTCCTGGAAAAGCGCAGTCCGCGATGGAAGAACGCATGAACGCCCCGCACGACGCGCAGGCGCCCGTTCTTTTCGAAGAGCGCGAGGCGGACAATGGGCGGCGTATCGGCATCGCCACGCTGAACGCGCCCAAGTCGCTCAACGGGTTGTCGCTCGAGATGACCCGCCTGCTCGATGCGCAGTTGCGGCGCTGGCAGGACGACGCGCGCATCGCCTGCGTGGTGTTGCAGGGCGCCGGAGAAAAGGCGTTCTGTGCCGGCGGCGATCTGCACGGGTTGTATCGCAGCATGCGCGAGTTCCGCGACTCGGGCGCGACCGATGTCGGCGCCAACCGTTATGCGGCCGCTTTCTTCGCGGAGGAGTACCGGCTCGACTACCGCATCCACACCTATGCCAAGCCCATCCTGTGCTGGGGACACGGCATCGTGATGGGCGGCGGCATCGGCCTGATGTCCGGCGCCAGCCATCGCGTGGTGACCGAGCGGTCGAAGCTGGCCTTCCCCGAGATCGGCATCGGCCTGTTTCCCGATGTCGGCGGCAGCTGGCTGATGCGGCGCGTGCCGCGGGGCGCCGGCCTGTTCCTCGCGCTGACCGGCGCGCCGTTGAACGCGGGCGATGCGATCTACGCGGGCCTGGCCGACGCGTGCGTGGACAGCCAGCGGCACGCGGACGTGCTCGATGGCTTGCGTATGCTGGACTGGAGCGGCGATGCCGCCTTGGACCACGCGCAACTCTCGCAATTCCTGGATGGCATCGCCCATTCGCCCGAGCCCGGTCCGCTGCAGGCCCATGCCGACCTGATCGCGCGGATCGTGGCGCGGCCGGTCCTGGAGGACGTCGTCGCCGCGATCGAAGCGATCGACGACGAGGATGCGTGGTTGCAGGCGGCCCGCGCCACGTTGCGCGCAGGCGCCCCCGGTTCGGCGCGATTGGCCTGGGCGCTGCAGCACAACGCGGCCACCGACGATCTGGCCGATACCTTCCGCGTCGAATACGTCGTGGCGCTGCACGCGGCGGCGCATGGCGACTTCGCCGAAGGCATCCGTGCGTTGCTGATCGACAAGGATCGCCAGCCGCGCTGGAACCCGGCCACGCTCGCCGAGGCCGACGAACATTGGGCCGCGCGTTTCTTCGAGGCGCCATGGCCGGCAGCGAAGCATCCGCTGGCCGACCTGGCGTAGAGGCCGGTGCCGGCGGCAGCCAGCCGCTTCCGCAATCGGCAAACTGACATCACCTATCAGGAGGGCTGAACCAATGAGCCGTATCGCTTTCATCGGACTGGGCAACATGGGCGGCCCCATGGCCGCCAATCTCGTCAAGGCCGGCCATGCGGTGCATGCCTACGATCTGGTGCCGGCCGCGCTGGACGCCGCGGTCGCCGCGGGCGCATCGGCCGCCGGTTCGGCGCAGGCCACGCTGGAAGGCGCCGAGGTGGTGATCTCGATGCTGCCGGCCAGCCGCCACGTCGAGGGCCTCTACCTGGGCGACGATGGCATTCTCGCGGGCATTCCCGCCGGTGCGCTGGTGATCGACTGCAGCACCATCGCGCCTGCGACCGCCCGCAAGGTTGCCGCCGCCGCCCAGTCGCGCGGCCTGCAGATGATCGACGCCCCGGTCTCGGGAGGTACCGCCGGCGCCGCTGCCGGCACGCTGACGTTCATCGTCGGGGGCGAGGCCTCCGCGCTGGAGCGCGCGCGCCCGGTCCTGCAATCCATGGGCAAGAACATCTTCCATGTCGGCGACAGCGGCGCCGGGCAGGTCGCCAAGCTGTGCAACAACATGGCGCTGGGCGTGATCATGGCGGTGACCGGCGAGGCGATCGCACTGGGCGTCGCGCACGGGCTCGATCCCAAGGTGCTGTCGCAGATGATGGCGGTCAGCACCGGCCGCAGCTGGGCCACCGAGGTGTGCAACCCGTGGCCGGGCGTGCTCGAGAATGCGCCGGCTTCGCGCGGCTACAGCGGCGGTTTCGGCAACGACCTGATGCTCAAGGACCTGGGTTTGGCGGTCGAAGCGGCGATGAGCACCGGCGCTTCGATCCCGCTCGGCGAGCTGGCACGCAACCTCTACGCCATGAACAGCCGTGCCGGCAACGGCAAGCTGGACTTCTCCAGCGTGGTCAAGCTGGTGGCGTCCCCGTAGACGGGCCGTGCCTGCCCGGCCCGGGACATGCATCGATGCCCGAGCCGGGCATCGAGGGTGTAATAGTCTCCGCTCGCGGCTGCGCATAAGGTGCGCGCATCCAGCAGGGCCAAGACGATGGGACACGACCACAGCCACGCGCCGAGCACGATCCGCCACGAGAAGCCGCTCTGGTGGGCGCTGGGCCTGACCGGCGGCTTCATGGCGGCCGAGATCGCCGGCGCGTTCATCACCAACAGCCTGGCCTTGCTCTCCGACGCGGCGCACATGGCGACCGACACGCTGGGCTTGATGATCGCGCTGCTCGCGGTGCGGCTGAGCCGCCGCCCGCCCGATGCGCGCCGCACCTACGGCTACGCCCGCCTGGAAGCGCTTGGCGCCTTGGCCAACGGCGCGCTGCTGTTCGCGGTGGGCGCCTACATTCTTTGGGAGGCGGTGCAGCGCTTCCGCGAGCCGCAGCCGATCGCTTCCACCGGCATGCTGCTCATCGCCGCGCTGGGCCTGGTGGTCAACCTCATCGCGATGCGGCTATTGCAGGCCGGTAGCGGCGAAAGCCTGAACGTCAAGGGCGCCTACCTGGAAGTGTGGAGCGACATGCTCGGCTCGGTGGCCGTCATCATCGGCGCGCTGCTGATCCGCTTCACTGGCTGGCAGGTGATCGACCCGATCCTGGCTGTGTTGATCGGCCTGTGGGTGCTGCCCCGCACCTGGGTGTTGCTGCGCGAAGCGATCAACGTGCTGCTCGAAGGCGTGCCCAAGGGCGTGGACCTGGATGCCGTCCGCGCGGAGCTGTGCGCGCACGAGCGGGTGCTGGACGTGCATGACCTGCATGTATGGGCGCTGGCTTCGAGCACGCCGGCGCTCACCGCCCATGTGGTGATGGCAGAGGGCGGCGATGCCGACCTGCTGCGACGCCAACTCGGGCAGAGACTGCACGAGCGCTTCGAGATCGACCACGTGACCCTGCAGGTCGAAGCGGACCACTGCGGCGATGCCTGCAGCGTCGGCCGGCCCGGCGAACATCGCCACGACCACGATCACGACCACGACCACGACCACGACCATGGGCATGGGCATGGGCATGGGCATGGGCATGGCGCAGCAGATGCCCAGGGGCATCACGGTCCCGTGCACCGATAGGGGAAGCGTCTGCCGATGCAAAACGAAAAACGGAGCCCCGCGGCTCCGTTTTTCGTTTCGCCCAATCCGGTGAACCTGCCATCGCCTATCGGGATGACGCATGCACGATGCGCTAGACCACCGGTTCGCGCAACACCGGCGAGTCCCAGCCCGGCCTCGGCGCGAAGCGTTCGCCGTGGCGGCTTTGCAGGGCCTTCAGGCGGGCGAGCAGTGCATCGGCGCCGGTCGCGCGGATGTGCTGGATCGGGCCGCCGCGGAACGGGGCGAAGCCGGTGCCGAAGATCACGCCGGCATCGAGCAGGTCGGCGTCGGCGACCACGCCTTCGTGCAGGCAGGCGACGGCTTCGTTGAGCAACGGCAGGATCAAGCGGTCTTCCAGGTCCTCCGGGGCCTTGTAGTCGGCAGGCACCTCGGGCTTGACGGGCTTGCCGTTCTCCCACTTGTAGATGCCTTGGCCGTCCTTCTTGCCGCGCTTGCCCGGCTCGACGGTCTGCAGCGCGGCCGGGATCTGCAGGCCCAGGAACGGCGCCAGTTCCTCGCCGACGCCGGCGGCCACGTCCAGGCCCACCGTGTCGATCAGTTCGATCGGGCCCATCGGCATGCCGAACTTCACGGCGGCCTTGTCGATCACCGGGCCCGGGATGCCCTCGGCGTACGCGGTGGCGGCCTCCAGCATGTACGGGAACAGCACGCGGTTGACGAGGAAGCCCGGGGTGCCGGCCACGGGCACCGGGAACTTGTCCAGCGCCTTGCAGAAGGCGGCCAGGCGCTGGACGTTGGCCGGATCGAGGCCGTCGTGCTGGACGATCTCCACCAGCGGCATCAGCGCGACCGGGTTGAAGTAGTGCAGGCCCGCGAACTGGCCGGGCCGCGCGATGTGTTCGCGCAGCTCGACCAGCGGGATCGAGGACGTGTTGGTGGTCAATAGCGCGTCCGGCTTCAGGCGGGGCTCCACGGACTGGTACAGCTCGCGCTTGGCTTCCGGGTTCTCGATGATCGCCTCGATCACCAGGTCGGCCTGCGCGACGCCGTCCCCGGCCAGGTCGCTCTTCAGCCTTGCGGCCACGACGGGGCGCTTGCTCTCGTCCTTGACCTTCTTGGCGAACAGCTCCTGCGCGCGCGACAGCGCACCGTCGATGAAGCGCTGCTCGCGATCCTGCAGCGTCACCTCGAAGCCCTTGTAGGCGGACCAGGCCGCGATGTCGCCGCCCATCACGCCGGCGCCGATCACGTGCACGTGCTTGATGCCCGGCGACGGCATGCCGCCGCCGTCCTTGCCGCCCAGGCCCTTCAGGCGTTCGGTCAGGAAGAAGATGCGGATCAGGTTGCGTGCGGTCGGGGTGCCTGCGAGCTTGACCACCGCGCGGCGCTCCGCGTCCAGGCGCGCCTGGATGCCGCTGCCGCCGGCGCGCTCCCAGGTGCCGATCAGGGCGTAGGGGGCCGGGTAGTGTTCCTTCTTCGCCTTGCGCGCGACCTGCTTGGTCATCTGCGGTGCGAGGATCTTGCGGGCGATCCAGGTGTTGGTCGCCCAGCCGAGCAGGCGCTGCTTGACCGGGCGCGTCGAACCGGAGAGCGCCAGCGCGATGGCGCCGTCGAGCAGCACCGCCGGGGGCGCCACCTTGTCGACCAGCCCCATGGCCCGGGCGGCGCCGGCCGAGACGCTGCGGCCGGTGAGCATCAGGTCCATGGCCGCCGGCGCGCCGACCAGGCGCGGCAGGCGCGCGCTGCCGCCCCAGCCCGGGAAGATGCCGAGCTTGGTCTCCGGCAGGCCGATGCGGGTGGACGGGGCGTCGCTGGCGATGCGGTAGTCGCAGGCCAGCGCGATCTCGGTGCCGCCGCCCATGCAGAAGCCGTGGATCGCGGCCACGGTCGGGCAGGGCAGTTCGGCGAGTTTCTGGAACACGGCCTGGCCGCGGCGGATCGCGTCGTCCACCGTGCCGCGGCGGTCGTATTCCTGGAATTCCTTCAGGTCGGCGCCGGCGATGAAGCCATTCGCCTTGGCCGAACGGATCACCACGCCCTTGGGCGGGTCGATGGCGATACGCTCGAGGATATCGCCCAGTTCCAGCAGCACGTCCTGGGAAAACGCGTTGACCGGCGCGTCCTGGCGGTCCAGGCTCAGCACCACGACGCCGTCGTCGCGGATCTCGGCCTGCCAGTGACTGAATCGGAGCCCATCGAAGCCTGAGAGCATGGGTCGGTCCATCCGGATATGTATGGAAAGGCCCGTTATCATCCAGAGGTTGTTTCCTTCACGTCAAATCCCATAAGGGGTAGGGAAGCGTGCGCGCGGCGGGGCCGGATATTTCCCAGGCTTCCGTAACGCCCGTTAACCTTGGGACGGTCGCCGCTGGCGGGCGACTGAACTTTTCCATCCAACAGCGGTCACAACGCCCGACCTCGTTCGGGCGACAGGAGTGCGGCCCGACATGGCCGAAGTCGAAACACCACAGGAGCTGGACCTGGAACTGGTCCGGCGCGTGCAGCGCGGCGAGAGTGCGGCTTTCGACGTGCTGGTGCGCAAGTACCAGCACCGGATCGTCGCCCTCATCGGGCGCTACATCGCCGACTGGAGCGAGTGCCAGGACGTGGCCCAGGAAACCTTCATCCGCGCCTACCGCGCGATCGGGAACTTCCGGGGCGACAGCCAGTTCTATACATGGTTGCACCGTATCGCCGTGAACACCGCCAAGAACCACCTGGTCGCGCACAACCGCCGCCCGCCCACCGACGACATCGACGTCGCCGATGCCGAGCAGTTCGACGGGGCGGCGCGGTTGCGCGACAGCGACACCCCGGAGCATGAACTGATGCGTCAGGAGCTGGAACAAACCGTGATGCGCGCGGTCCAAGCCTTGCCCGAGGAATTGCGCGAGGCGATCACCCTGCGCGAGGTGGAGGGCATGAGTTACGAGGACATCGCGCAGAAGATGGGGTGCCCGATCGGTACGGTGCGTTCGCGCATCTTCCGGGCGCGCGAAGCCATCGATGCCGAGCTGCGTCCCCTGCTCGAAACCGTCAGTGCGACCCGTGAGCGACATCGTGTATGAGCCATAACCCGTCCATGACCAACGACAAGTTCGAAATCCATTACCGGCAGCAGTTGTCCGCGCTGATCGATGGCGAGCTGGCGGCGGACGAGAGCCGTTTCCTGCTGCGCCGCCTGGAACACGACGAGGAGCTGTCCGGTTGCCACGAGCGCTGGCAGTTGCTCGGCGATGTGCTGCGCGGCGCGGCCTGCGCGCCGGCCCCGGCCGAATTCGCCGCGCGGGTGCGCGCGGCGGTGGCGGCCGAACCCCTGCCGCTGGCGGATGCCGGTCGCAAGGCCCGTCCCGGCTGGCGCTGGGGCGGCGGTGCGGCGATCGCCGCATCGGTGGCGGCGCTGGCGCTGTTCATGGCGCGCGAACGACTGCCCGACGAGGCCGCCCCGGCCGCCGAGCCGGTGAAGGTGGTCGCCACGACGGCGCAGATGCCGGCCAGCCCGGCCGCACCGGCCGCTCCCGATGGCACGCTGGCCGATGCGGTGGCCGCGGTGCCGGCGGTCGCGTTGGCCTCGGCCCGGCGCCAGGACGCGGCGGCGCAGCGGCGCAACGGCGGCGCCACGCGCAACCAGCAGGCCGCGCGCAGCGTGGCGGCGCGGGCGCAGGAGCCGGAACGCCGGATCGCCGCGGCGACGCCCCAGGTGGCGCCTGTCCTCGCGACGGGTACGGAGCCCTTGCCGGTCGCGGCCAATCCGTTTGCGCATCCATCGACCCTGCAGGCCAAGCCGTGGCCGCGTTCGGTGATCTCCGGCGATGGCGCGCTCAATGCCAGTTTCGCGCGACCGCAGGCGGGTACGGCGTTCTATCCGTTCGAGCCGCGGCTGCCGGCGCAGCCGGCGGTCAACGGGCCCTCCGAGCCGCCGTTGCCGCAGCCATAACCGCGATTCCGGTCCACTCCGTTGCATCCCGAGCCGCCCACGCGCCGCGTGGGTCATGAGCACCCCTTTGTCTGCGACTGTTGCCATTGGAGGCATGCCCCGATGAATCCCCGTATCCGCAACCAGATGTTCGGCCTGCTGGCGATGACGCTGCCGCTGGCCGCCTGCGCCCAGCAGCCCGAGACGCCGGCGCCCGCATCGTCGCCGATCGCGACGAACCGCAGCACGACGCCGGCGCCGCAGCTGGTGGCGGGGTTGCCGGACTTCACCCACCTGGTCGAGCAGGTCGGCCCCGGCGTCGTCAACATCGACAGCACGGTGACGCGCAAGGACATGATGCGCCGCTCCGGCCGCGGCCAGCAGTTGCCGGACGACGACCAGATCCCCGAGTTCTTCCGCCGTTTCTTCGGCCCGGACTTCCCGATGCCGGGCCAGCCTCGCCGCGGCCAGGGCGGCGGCGATGACGACGATATCGCCGGCAAGTCGATGGGCTCGGGCTTCATCATTTCCGCCGACGGCTACGTGCTGACCAACCACCACGTGATCGATGGCGCCAGCCAGGTCACGGTGAAGCTGTCCGACGGCCGCGAGCTCAAGGCCAAGGTGATCGGCAGCGACGAGCAGTACGACGTGGCGCTGCTGAAGGTCGAGGCCAAGAACCTGCCGACCGTGCGCATCGGCGATTCCAATACGCTCAAGGCCGGCCAGTGGGTGGTCGCGATCGGCTCGCCGTTCGGGCTGGATCATTCGGTCACCGCCGGCATCGTCAGCGCCACCGGGCGCAGCAATCCATACGCCGACCAGCGCTACGTGCCGTTCATCCAGACCGACGTGGCGATCAACCAGGGCAATTCCGGCGGCCCGCTGCTGAACACGCGCGGCGAGGTGGTCGGCATCAACTCGCAGATCTTTTCCGCCTCGGGCGGCTACATGGGCATCAGCTTCGCGATCCCGATAGACCTGGCGATCAGCGCCGCCGAGCAGATCAAGGCGACCGGGCGCGTCACCCGCGGCCAGCTCGGGGTGGCCGTTGGCCCGATCGATTCGCTCAAGGCCCAGGGCCTGGGACTGCCGGACAGCCGCGGCGCGCTGGTCAACGACCTGCCGCCGGGCAGCGCCGCGGCCAAGGCCGGGGTCGAGGTCGGCGACGTGATCCGCAGCGTCAACGGTAAGGACATTCAGTCCTACAGCGACCTACCGCCGATGATCGGCCTGATGGCGCCGGGCAGCAAGGTGCGCCTGGGTATCCTGCGCGACGGCAAGCCGCGCGAGGTGACGGTGACATTGACCGCGCTGGACGATGGCAAGGGGCCGGCGAAGTCCATCGAGGACGACGCCGAAGGCCCCTCGGCCGGGCCTGCCAGCATCGCCTTGCTCGGCCTGCAGGTGGCGGACATGACCGCCGCCGAGCGCAGCCGGCTGGGGCTGGAGGCCGGGCAGGGCGTGCGGATCGCCGCGGTGACCGGCTCCCAGGCCCGCAACACCACGCCGCCGCTGTCTCCGGGGCTGGCGATCCTGCGCGTCGGCCGGACCCCGGTCGGGAGCGTCGCCGAGCTGAATCGCGCGCTGGGCAGCTACAAGAAGGGCGACGTGGTGATGCTGCTGGTCTCCAACGGCCAGGCCACCAGCTACGTGGCGATCAAGGCCGGCGGCTGATGTCGCCCCGTGCCCGCCGCGGCCGCGGCGGGCACGCAGCCGCAGGAGCGGCTGCGGCGGACGGCGCTCGGACCCCGCCGCGGCCGGCCCCGCTCCTGCAGGCAGGCCGGGCGGGCGCCACCGGGCCGCTCGTGCGATAATGCGGCGTTATCCTGACGACGGCTGCGCCGCCGCCCACCTCCATGTCATCCGATTCGATGCGGAACATCCGCAACTTCTCCATCATCGCCCACGTCGACCACGGCAAGTCCACGCTCGCTGACCGCATCATCCAGCTCTGCGGCGGGCTCGAGGCCCGCGAGATGGAAGCGCAGGTGCTCGACTCCAACCCGATCGAGCGCGAGCGCGGCATCACCATCAAGGCCCAGTCCGTATCGCTGCCTTACAAGGCGCGGGACGGGCAGGTCTACCACCTGAACTTCATCGATACCCCGGGGCACGTCGACTTCTCCTACGAGGTCAGCCGCTCGCTGGCCGCCTGCGAAGGCGCGCTGCTGGTGGTCGATGCGGCCCAGGGCGTGGAAGCGCAGTCGGTGGCCAACTGCTACACCGCGGTGGAGCAGGGCCTGGAAGTGGTCCCGGTGCTCAACAAGATCGACCTGCCGACCGCCGACACCGAGCGCGCCAAGGCCGAGATCGAGGCGGTGATCGGCATCGACGCCGCCGACGCGGTCGCGGTCAGCGCCAAGACCGGCCTGAACGTCGAGCAGGTGCTCGAGGCCATCGTCCACCGCATCCCGCCGCCGCAGCCGCGCGACACCGACAAGCTGCAGGCGCTGATCATCGATTCCTGGTTCGACAACTACCTGGGCGTGGTCTCGCTGGTGCGCGTGATGCAGGGCGAGATCAAGCCCGGCGACAAGCTGCTGGTGATGTCCACCGGACGCAACCACCAGGTCGACGCGGTGGGCGTGTTCACGCCCAAGCGCAAGGTGCTGCCGAAGCTGTCCGCAGGCGAGGTGGGCTGGGTCACCGCCTCGATCAAGGACGTCCACGGCGCGCCGGTCGGCGACACCCTGACCCTGGCCGGCGATCCGGCGCCCAAGCCGCTGCCCGGCTTCCAGGAAATGCAGCCGCGCGTGTTCGCCGGCCTGTTCCCGGTCGATGCCGAGGATTACCCGGACCTGCGCGAGGCGCTGGAGAAGCTGCGCCTGAACGACGCGGCGCTGCGCTTCGAGCCGGAAAGCTCCGAGGCGATGGGCTTCGGCTTCCGCTGCGGCTTCCTCGGCATGCTGCACATGGAGATCGTGCAGGAGCGGCTGGAGCGCGAGTACGACCTGGACCTGATCACCACCGCGCCGACGGTGATCTACGAGGTGCTCAAGACCGACGGCTCGATCGTGATGATGGACAATCCGGCCAAGCTGCCGCCGGTGAACCACGTCGAGGAGATCCGCGAGCCGATCATCCGCGCCAACATCCTCACGCCCGAGGAGTACATCGGCAACATCATCAAGCTGTGCGAGGAAAAGCGCGGCACCCAGCTGGGGATCAACTACCTCGGCAGCCAGGTGCAGATCAGCTACGAGCTGCCGATGGCCGAGGTGGTGCTGGACTTCTTCGACAAGCTCAAGTCGGTCAGCCGCGGCTACGCCTCGCTGGACTACAGCTTCGTGCGCTTCGACGCCGGCCCGTTCGTGCGCGTGGACGTGCTGATCAACGGCGACAAGGTCGATGCGCTGTCGCTGATCGCGCACCGCAGCCATGCCGACCGGCGCGGCCGCGAGCTGTGCGAGAAGATGAAGGACCTGATCCCGCGGCAGATGTTCGACGTCGCGATCCAGGCCGCGATCGGCTCGCAGATCATCGCCCGCACCACGGTCAAGGCGATGCGCAAGAACGTGCTGGCCAAGTGCTATGGTGGCGACGTTTCGCGCAAGAAGAAGCTGCTGGAGAAACAGAAGGAAGGCAAGAAGCGGATGAAGCAGGTCGGCCGCGTGGAGATCCCGCAGGAAGCCTTCCTGGCCGTGTTGCAGATGGACAACAAGTGAAACGGGATTAGGGATTCGGGAGTCGGGATTGGCAAAAGCGCAAGCCGACCCCGCTCTTGCGAATCCCCAATCCCGACTCCCGAATCCCGTTCCGAAGGAACCCGAATGAAATGGTTTGAAATCGCGCTGGTGGTGCTCACGCTGGGTACCGGCTTCATCTGGCTGCTGGACAAGCTGTTCCTCGCCAAGCGCCGCGCCAGCAAGGCGGGTCTGCTCGACACCGAACCGGCGAT
Organism: Pseudomonas sp. Hp2; assembly: GCF_006386585.1. Lineage (NCBI taxonomy): Bacteria > Pseudomonadati > Pseudomonadota > Gammaproteobacteria > Pseudomonadales > Pseudomonadaceae > Pseudomonas > Pseudomonas sp. Hp2. The sequence goes on along the minus strand of NZ_VAHJ01000003.1, from coordinate 116,174 downwards.
CGTGGACTACTCCAAGGCATTCTTCCCGGTGCTGGCGGTGGTGCTGGTCCTGCGCAGCTTCGTGGCCGAGCCGTACAAGATCCCGTCCAGTTCGATGATGCCGAACCTGCTGATCGGCGACTTCATCCTGGTCAACAAGTTCGCCTACGGTTTCCGCCTGCCGATCACCAATACCAAGATCATCCCGACCGGCGAGCCCAAGCGCGGCGACGTGGTGGTGTTCAAGCCGCCGCACCGACCGGACGAGAACTGGATCAAGCGCGTGGTCGGCCTGCCGGGCGACCGCATCGGGTTCCACGGCGATACCCTGTACATCAACGGCGAGCCGATGAAGTACCAGGTCAAGGGCGAGTACATCGGCAAGGGCCGCGGTGCCGAGATGACCGGGACCACGCTGCTGACCGAGGACCTGCCGGGCCGCCCGCACACCGTGCTGGAATGGATCGACCGCGCCAATCCGGCCGGCCAGGGCGACTGGGTGGTGCCGCCGGGCCAGTATTTCGTGATGGGGGACAATCGCGACAATAGCGAGGACAGCCGGTTCTGGACCCAGACGCATTTCCTGCCGGAGGCGAACCTCCGCGGCAAGGCGTTCCTGATCTGGCTGAACTGCGAGGGCTGGTTCTGCAAGGGGAGTTTCGATCCGTCGCGGATCGGGACAGGTATTCAATAAGCACGTTGGGGCGTGCAGGGGAGACGTATGAAGCGCGATCAGGATGGGATGACGCTGTTGTCGTTCATGGTGGTGCTGGCGGTGGTGGGGTTCGCCGTCTACATCGGCATGAAGCTGTTCCCGATGTACCAGGAGTACTACTCGGTGCGCACGGCCATGAAGAGCCTGGCCAACGAGCCGGGCAGCGGCGACATGGACCCGGGCAAGGTGCAGGACCTGTTCTTCCGCCGCCTGTACATCAACTACTCCGAGAACGTGAAGAAGGACGACGTGAAGTTCGAGCGCATCGACGGGGGCTGGCGCATGAAGGTGGCCTACGAGGTACGCCGTCCGCTGGTCGGCAACCTCGACGTGGTCGGCAAGTTCGAAAGCACCCAGGACCTGACCAGGCGCGGTGGTGAGCAGTAAGACCGTTCGGCGCGGCGACCGGATCGGCCATGCGTTCGCCGATCCGGAGCTGCTGAAGCAGGCCCTGACGCATCGCAGCGCCGGGGCCCCGCACAACGAACGCCTGGAATTCCTCGGCGATGGCATCGTCAACCTGCTGGTCGCCGAGGCGCTCTACCTGCGCTGGCCGAAGGCCGACGAGGGTGCGTTGACCCGGGCGCGGGCCGAGTTGGTGCGCGAGGCCTCGCTGGCCGCGATCGGGCGCGAACTGCAGCTCGGCGAGCGGCTCACGCTCGGGCCGGGCGAAATGAAGTCCGGTGGACACCGTCGCGATTCGATCATCGCCGACGCGGTGGAGGCGGTGGTCGCGGCGATCTACCTCGACGCCGGCTTCGAGGCGTGCCGCAGGGTCGTGTTGCCGTGGTTCGAGGGCGCGCTGGCGGCGCTGCCGGTCGGCAAGCCCGAAAAGGACGCCAAGACCCGGCTGCAGGAGTGGTTGCAGGCGCGGCAGCGGCCGCTGCCGGCCTATGAACTGATTTCCGAGAGCGGCGACGACCACGCCAAGCATTTCCGGGTAGCCTGCACCCTGGGCGATCCGCCGCTGCGGGCCGAGGGCGAGGGCACCTCGCGCCGGCTCGCCGAACAGCAGGCCGCGGCCGCCCTCATCCGCCAACTGGATCCGAGCAAGTGAGCGACAATCCTTCCCATCGTTGCGGCAGCGTTGCCGTGATCGGTCGCCCCAACGTGGGCAAGTCGACCCTGACCAATGCATTGGTCGGCGCCAAGGTCAGCATCGTCTCCAACCGGCCGCAGACCACCCGGCATCGCCTGCTGGGCATCGCGACCTTCCCGGCCGGGCAGATCGTGCTGGTCGACACCCCGGGCCTGCACCGCGAGCAGGGCAAGTTCAAGGCCTCGGCGATGAGCCGGGTGATGAACCGGGCCGCGCGCGGCTCGCTGGAGGACGTCGACGCGGCGTTGCTGGTGATCGAGGCCGGGCGCTGGGACGAGGAGGACACGCTGGCCTACAACGTGCTCAGCGACGCCGGCATTCCGGTGGTGCTGATCGTCAACAAGGTCGACCGGCTCAAGGACAAGAGTTCGCTGCTGCCGTTCCTGGCGCAGGTCAGCGAGGGCCGCGCGTTCGCGGCGGTGCACCCGGTCTCGGCGCTCAAGCGCAAGGGCCTGGAAGCGCTGGTCAAGGACGTGCTCGCGTTGCTGCCCGAGGCGCCGCCGATGTTCGGCGAGGACGAGATCACCGACCGCAGCCAGCGCTTCCTGGCCGGCGAGCTGGTCCGCGAGCAGCTGATGCGCCAGTTGGGCGAGGAGCTGCCGTACGCGACCACGGTGGAGATCGAGCGCTTCGCCGAGGACGGCAACCTGCTGCGGATCGGCGCGGTGATCTGGGTCGAGCGCGAGGGCCAGAAGGCGATCGTGATCGGCAAGGGCGGCACCCGCCTGAAGGAAATCGGTGCCAAGGCGCGCCAGCAGATGGAGCGCCTGTTCGGCGCGAAGGTGTTCCTGGAAACCTGGGTGCGGGTGCGCGAGGGCTGGTCGGACGACGAGTCGGCGCTGAAGGCGTTCGGGTACGAGTGAGGCCCCCGCGGCCGGGGCCCAGGGACTCGAAATGCCTGCTTCGGGTCGAGTGCTGCCGTAGGAGGGGTTTCAGCCCCGACAGGCTTCACCGGAGAAGCCGGAGCCAGGGACGGGGACTGGTGGCCCGGCAAAACGACAAGCCCGCTTCGATCGGGCGTCGTTGTGGGAGGGACTTCAGTCCCGACAGGGCTTTGCCGGCCATCCGTCGGGACTGAAGTCCCTCCCACAGAAAGCAAAAAAACCTGCAGAAAAAGCGTCAGGTCGCTTGACACTCAAACTCGGGCAAAGATGCTTCCCCGAGCCCCGAGCCCCGAGCCCCGAGCCCCGAGCCCCGAGCCCCGAGCCCCGAGCCCCGAGCCCCGAGCCCCTCGAGATCCCCATGCTGATCGAGCACGAGCCCGCTTTCGTCCTGCATGCCCGGCCGTGGCGCGAGACCAGCCTGCTGGTGGAGGTGCTGACCCGCGAGCATGGCCGGCTGGGCTTGATCGCTCGCGGCGTGCAGGGGCCGAAGCAGCAGGCGCTGCGGGCGGCGCTGCAGCCGTTGCAGGCGATCGTATTCAGCGCGGTGCAGCGCGGCGAGCTGGCCCAGTTGCGGCAGGCCGAGGCCCTGGACGCCGCGCCGCGCCTGGCCGGCGATGCGATGCTGGCGGGGTTCTACGTCAACGAACTGCTGCTGCGGCTGGCCCCGCGCCACGACCCGCTGCCGGAGCTGCATGAGCTCTACGGCCAGGTGCGCGAGCGGCTGGCCGACCCCGGTACCCTGGCCTGGACCTTGCGCCGGTTCGAGCGCGACCTGCTGGAGATCCTGGGCTTCGGTTTCGACCTGCAGCACGATGCGGACGGGGCACCGATCGATCCGGCGGCGCGCTACCTGCTCGATCCTGCCGACGGCCCCCGGCGCCTGCTGAGCGAGCGCGGACCGCGGGACCGCCACGAGAGCGCGACCGGACGCGCGCTGCTGGCGCTGGCGGCCGACGAGCGGCCGGTCGCGGACGACATGGCCGGGTTGCGGCGCAGCATGCGGGCCGTGCTGATGCACCACCTCGGGGGCCGCGGCTTGAAGTCCTGGGAGATGCTGGGGTGGAGCCGGGATGCGGGATTGGGAACGCGGGATCCGGAGGCGCCTGGGCCGGATTGAGCCCCGCGGCGGCGAAGACACCGTTCCCGTCGATCGGCGACGTGGGGCCGCTCCGGAGGAGGAGCGGCGACAGGCTTTCACCCGAACCAGGGATCAGCGCAGAAGTGCCGACACCGCCTCGTGGAAGGCGGCGCGGGCCTGCGACGAGCGTGGATCGTTGCGCAGTTGCCGCACCGCCCCTGCCAGCCGGGCCGCCCCGACGAATCCGCAGCTGGCCTGCAGCCGGTGCAGGTGGTTGCGCAGCGCCTGGGTATCGTCGAGTTCCAGCGCGGACACGATCGCGTCGCGGGTGGCGGGCAGTTCGGCCAGGAACAGCTCGCGCAGCGCATCGAGGTGGCCTTGCTGGCCGTTGAGCGCGAGCAGCGCCGCGTCCTCGTCCCAGTCGTGCTCGCTCGAGGTGGCCTCCAGCGCCGCGGTGCGGCTCCGGGTCAGCCCGCGGCGCACCGCCTGCAGCAGCCGGTCGGTCGAGAGCGGCTTGACCAGGACGTCGAGGAAGCCGTTGTCGCGCAGGTCGCGCTGGGCGTCGGCGGACAGTTCCGCGGTATGCGCCAGGGCGGGCAGGTGCTGGTGGCCATCGCGCAGCGAAGCCAGCAGCTCCGTGCCATTGCCGTCCGGCAGGTTCACGTCGATCAGGGCCAGGTCGTAGTCGTGGTGGGCGGCCAGCGCCAGGGCCGAGGCTTTCGAGTCGCAGCAGTCGACTTCGGCCGGCAGCGCTTCCAGCGCGATCCTGAAGAAACCGCTGCTGATCGGGTCGTCTTCGACCAGCAAGAGACGGGGAGTGGATTCCAGTGCCATCGATGCTGCCTCCATGTCAGCTTCCGGCAGCTTAGCGTTCGCTGCCGGGGAGCAGTTTGCCGTTCCTTGGCACAAACGACAATGAACGGGCGCCGGGCGCCCCGCCGGCGGGTTCTGCGACAATACGCGCCCTTTGTCCGCCCGCAGCCGTTCCGCCACGTGGCCAGATCCAGAAACCGCTTCGACCGTACCCCTTTCCAGACCGACATCACCGACCTGAGCCACGACGGCCGCGGCGTGGCCCGCCGCGACGGCGAGGGCGGCAAGGTGACCTTCGTCAGCGGCGCGCTGCCGGGCGAGACGGTGCTGGCCGAGCCGACCGCCCGCAGCCGCCATTTCGACGAGGCCAGGACGGTCGAGGTGCTGGCGGCCTCGCCGGACCGCGTCGCCCCGCGCTGCCCGCACTTCGGCGTCTGCGCCGGCTGCGTGCTGCAGCACCTGGACGAGGGCAAGCAGATCGTCGCCAAGCAGCGCGTGCTGATGGAGAACCTGGAGCGGATCGGCCACGTCAGCCCCGAGGCCGTGCTGCCGGTGCTGGCCGGCGACAGCTGGGGTTACCGCCGCAAGGGCCGGTTCTCGGTGCGCCGGGTCGAGAAGAAGGACAAGACGCTGGTCGGTTTCCGCGAGCAGGATCCGCGCTTCGTCGCCGACCTGTCGGTCTGCCATACGGTGATCCCCCGGATCGGCGAGAAGGTATCGGCGCTGGCCGAACTGGTCGAAGGCCTGCAGGGCAAGCGCGACATCCCGCAGATCGAGTTCATCGCCGGCGACGAGGCGATCGCGCTGACCTTCCGCCACCTGCAGCCGCTGAGCGAGGCCGACCGCCTGGCGCTGTCGCGGTTCGGCCGGGAACATGGCTTTGCGATCTTCCTGCAGCCGGGCGGGGTGGAGAGCGTGCATCCGCTGGAAGCCGAGCCGGTGCCGCTCTCGTTCCGGCTGCCGCACTGGGACGTGGAACTGGCGTTCCGTCCGCTGGACTTCATCCAGGTCAACGCCAAGCTCAACGAGAAGATGATCGCCCACGCGCTGGCGTTGCTCGATGCCGGCCCGGAGGACCGCGTGCTGGACCTGTTCTGCGGGCTCGGCAACTTCACCCTGCCGCTGGCGCGCGGCGTGCGCGAGGTGGTCGGCGTGGAAGGCGACGCGGGACTGGTGGCGCGGGCCAAGGAGAACGCCGCACGCAATGGCCTGGACAATGCCCGGTTCTTCGCGGCCGACCTGACCCAGGACCAGCGTGGCGCGCCCTGGATGCGCGAGGGCTTCGACAAGCTGCTGCTGGATCCGCCGCGCTCCGGCGCGATCGACGTGCTCAAGCAGCTGCCGTTGAAGAAGTTCGGCCGCATCGTCTACGTCAGCTGCCATCCCGGTTCGCTGGCGCGCGATGCCGGTTACCTGGTCAACGAACAAGGCTTCAGGCTCAAGGCGGCCGGCGCGATGGACATGTTCCCGCATACCGCGCACGTGGAAAGCATTGCGTTGTTCGAGCGGCCGTGATGTCGTCCGGGACCCGAGGGTACGGGACCCGGAAAAGGCTGCCTCGGATGGATTGCCGTTGTGGGAGGGACTTCGGTCCCGACCGGCTTGCCGACTGAAGTCCCTCCTGCAAGAAGCAAAAGCCCCGCAGGATGCATCAGGGCGCGTCACAGCCGAGCCCAGGCAAAAATGCTTTTCCCGAATCCCGAATCCAGAATCCAGAATCCAGAATCCAGAATCCCATGCCCCTGGAAATCGAACGCAAATTCCTAGTCACCGGCGATGGCTGGCGCGCAGCCGCGCACGAGGTCGTCCCGATGGCGCAGGGCTACATCAACGATCTCGGCGCGATGGACCGCGGCGAACAGAAGGCTTCGGTGCGGGTTCGCATCCAAGGCGACCGGGCCTTTCTCAACCTGAAGTCGCGCGAGGTGGGGCATACCCGCCAGGAGTTCGACTATCCCATCCCCGTCGAGGACGCGCGCGCGCTGCTGGCGCTGTGCGTCGGCGGGCTGATCGACAAGCGCCGCCACCTGGTCCGGCATGCCGGGCATCTCTGGGAGGTGGACGAGTTCCTGGGGGACAACGCCGGGCTGGTGGTGGCCGAAATCGAGCTGGACTACGCCGGGGAGTCGTTCGAACGGCCGGACTGGCTGGGCGAGGAGGTCACCGACGACGTGCGCTACTACAACCTGGCTTTGGCGGTGCGCCCGTACTCGAGCTGGGGCCCGGCAGGCGCCTGAGGCGGGCTTGTCTGCCTGGGCGGCGCCCGCATATGGGACCGATGAGAATCGACATCTGGTCCGACGTGGTGTGTCCCTGGTGCTGGATCGGCAAGCGCCGCTTCCAGCGCGGGGTGGAATTGCTGGGGGCCGGCGCCCCGGCGCTGGACGTGCACTTCCATGCGTTCCAGCTCGATCCCGAGGCCGGCACCGAGCCGGTGCCGCTGCGGCAGGCGTATGCCGCCAAGTTCGGCGGCCAGGAACGCGCCGAGCAGATCCTGGCCCAGACCCAGGCCACCGCGCGTGCCGAGGGCCTGCCGTTCGACTTCGGCCGCGGCCAAGTGCGGGTGACCACGCTGCCGGCCCATCGGTTGCTGTGGCTGGCCGCGCGCGAGGGCGATGCCGACGCGGTGGCCGAAGCGCTGTTCCGGGCCCATTTCGCCGAGGGCCGCAACCTGGCCGACATCGCCACGCTGATCGCTGCCGGCGCCGCGGGCGGCCTCGGCGAGGAACGTGTCCGCGCGCTGTTCGCATCGGACGAAGGAGTCGCCGAGGTCGAGGCCCAACTGGCCCAGGCACGGGCGTTGGGGATCACTGCCGTGCCGAGTTTCGTGATCGACGGCCGCTACCTGGTGCAAGGCGCGCAACCGCCGGAGGCGTTCGCCCAGATCCTGGCCAGGGTCACGGCGGAAGGTGGAGCCCAGGCGGGTCCCGAGGGAGAGGCCTGCGGGACCGATGGTTGCCAGGCCTGAGCCGCGGGACCGCGTCCGCCAGCACCGCCGGCAGGGCTCCGCGCGCGCAGCGGCGGTCCGTGAACCGCTGAATCGCCGATGCGGCCATGGCGGGCGGGACACCGCCTGCCGGGGACGTTCCGGCCTGGCTTCTGCGACAATGCGGCGCTGCGCCATCCGCCGCGCGTCCCCGGAGAACCTTGCATGTTGTTGATCGGCGTTGCCGGCACCGAGCTCACCGCCCAGGAGCGCGACTGGCTGCAACACGACTGTGTCGCCGGCGTGGTGCTGTTCAAGCGCAATTTCGCCTCGCGTGCCCAGGTGGTCGAGCTGACGGCCGCGATCCGTGCCGCGGCGCGCCTGCCGCAGCTGATCTGCGTGGACCAGGAAGGCGGCCGCGTGCAGCGCTTTCGCGAAGGCTACAGCGCGCTGCCGCCGCTGCAGGGTTTTGGCGAGCTGTACACGCGCGATCCGCAGGCGGCGTTGCAGCTCGCGCGCGAACATGCCTGGCTGATGGCCAGCGAGGTGCGTGCCAGCGGCGTGGACCTGAGCTTCGCCCCGGTCGTGGACCTGGCGCGCGGCAACCGCGCGATCGGCGACCGCGCCTTCAGTGCCGACCCCGAGGTCGTGGCCGCGTTCACCCGTGCCTACGTCGAGGCCATGCACGAGGCCGGCATGGCCGCCACGCTCAAGCACTTTCCCGGGCACGGCACCGTGCTGGAAGACACCCACGTCGACGTCGCGGTCGATCCGCGGCCGCTGGAGGCGCTGCGGCGCGAGGACCTGGTCCCGTTCGCCGAGGGCGTCCGCGCCGGCGCCGACGCGGTGATGATGGCGCACGTGGTCTACCCGCAGGTCGCGCCCGAACCGGCCGGCTACTCGCCGCGCTGGATCGGCGACATCCTGCGCGGCGAGCTGGGTTTCCGCGGCGTGGTGTTCTCCGACGACATCGGCATGGCCGCCTCGCACGGCGCCGGCGGCGTCGCCGCGCGCGTGCACGCCCACCTCGATGCCGGTTGCGACGCCGTGCTGGTCTGCCACCCGGAGCTGGTCGACGAGGCGCTCGCCGCGGTGGCCGGGCGCCAGCTCAATACCGCCGCGCTGATCGGCCTGATCGGCCGCGGCGCCCTCGGCTGGGACGGCCTGTTGGCCGACGGCCGGCATGCCGCTTCACAATCCCGTTTGCTGGAACAACTCGGAAAAACCGCCTGATGCCCACTCTTTCCATCCCCCAGGCCCTGGACCAGGCCGACCTGCTGATCGACCGCCCTGCCATCGACGCGGCCATCGCCCGCATCGCCGACGAGATCAGCCGCGATTACCGCGGCGAGGTGCCGGTGTACTTGACGATCATGCACGGGGCGTTGCCGTTCTCCGGCCAGCTTGCGCTGGAACTGGGATCGCGCGGCCAGGACGTGCAGTTCGACTACCTGCATGCGACCCGCTACCGCGGCGAGACCGTCGGAGGCGAGCTGGTGTGGAAGCATCGTCCGGCCACCGCGCTGTTCGGGCGCCGCGTGATCCTGGTCGACGACATCCTCGACGAAGGCTATACCCTGCAGGGCGTGCGCCAGTGGTGCCTGGAGCAGGGCGCCACCGACGTGCGCCTGGCGGTGCTCGCGGTGAAGAAGCATGGCCGCTGCGTGCCCGGCATCGCCGCCGACTACCTCGGCGTGGAGGTCCCGGACCGCTACGTGTTCGGGTTCGGCATGGACGTCGGCGAGCAACTGCGCGGCATCCCCGCGATCTATGCAATGAAGCAGTAAAGACAAGGACCGGGACCCGCGGCGCCGGCGAACGCCGGGGCCTTCGGGTCCGGCGGGCCTTGGGCCCGGCTTTTTTCCTCAGCGACGCGAACTACACATGCTTCCCATTTCCTTGGCCGTCATCGGCGGCACCGGCGTCTACAAGCTCGCCCAACTCGACGACGTGCAGAGCCACCAGGTCGAGACCCGCTTCGGCAGTCCCTCCGGTCCGGTGCGGGTCGGCACGCTGCTGGGGCATCGCGTGGCGTTCCTCGCCCGGCACGGCGAAGGCCATTCGATCCCGCCGCACAAGATCAACTACCGCGCCAACCTGGCCGCGTTGCAGCAGGTCGGCGCGACCCGCGTGCTGGCGCTGAACACGGTCGGCGGCATCACCGAGCACTTCGGCCCGCGCGTGCTGGCGTGCCCCGACCAACTGATCGACTACACCTGGGGCCGCGTTTCGACGATCTGCGAGGAGCCGGGCAGCGAGGTGGTGCACGTCGACTTCGGGCATCCGTACTCGCCGATGTTCCGCAGCAAGGTCATCGCCGCCGCGCGTGTAGTCGGCGTGAAGACGGTGGAGCACGGATGCTATGGCGCGACGCAGGGGCCGCGGCTGGAAACGATTGCAGAAATCGCGCGGATGCGCCGCGACGGCTGCGACCTGGTCGGCATGACCGGCATGCCCGAAGCCGCGCTCGCGCGCGAGCTGGGCCTGGAATACGCATGCCTGGCGATCGTCGCCAACTGGGCGGCCGGATGCGGCGATGCACAAGAGATCACGATGGCCGAAGTGCTGGCGAACGTCGAAGCGGCTTCGTCGGGGCTTCCCGAGTTGATCGGCGAACTTGCCCGCGGTTGACCTGCGTTCGGGGTGATTGTCATCGGGGCATAAGCTTTGCATACTCGGCGTGTGCGGTTTGCCGCACACCACCCAATTCACTGTAAACAAGGTCACGCATCACCATGCCGAACGGTACCGTCAAGTGGTTCAACGACGCCAAGGGATTTGGCTTCATCTCACCGGAGGACGGCAGCGCCGATGTTTTCGCGCACTTCTCCGCGATCAACGCCAAGGGCTTCCGCAGCCTGCAGGAAGGCCAGAAGGTCAGCTATGACGTGACCCAAGGCCCGAAGGGCGCCCAGGCCTCGAATATCACGCCGATCGGCTGATCCATCGCCTGATCGTGCATTGAACCCCGCTTCGGCGGGGTTTTTTATGGGAGCGGAACGGAAAGACATGGAGCGTCCACTGCGTATCGCGATCGTCGGCTACGGGACGGCGGGCCAGGCGCTGTCGGTGCTGCTGGCGCGCGATGGACATCGGCTGGACGTATTCGAACGCGCCGCCGAACCGGGGCCGGTGGGGGCGGGATTCCTGCTGCAGCCGACCGGGCTGCAGGTGCTGTGGAAGATGGGCCTGCTGCGGCAGGCGCTGGCGCATGGCGCGCCGGTCGCGCGCCTGTACGGCGAGACGCCTTGCGGCCGCGCCGTCATGGACATGCGCTACAGCGACCTCGACGCGCGCCTGTTCGGCCTGGGCATGCAGCGGGGCGCCTTGTTCTCGGTGCTGGAGCAGGCCTGGAGCGGGCGGGCCGGGCTGCACGCCGGTACCCCGATCGTCGCCATCGACCATGAGCGGCGGCGCCTGCGCGATGGCGGAGGCCACTGGCATGGCCCCTACGACCTGATCGTCGTCGCGGACGGCTCGGCCTCGGCGCTGCGCGGCCAGGTGCAGGCCACGAAGCTGGACCGCACATACCCGTGGGGCGCGCTGTGGTGCCTGCTGCCGCGCGGCGACTGGGCGTTCGCCGACGAACTGCGGCAGCGCTACGTCGCCGCCCGCAAGATGATCGGGTTGCTGCCGGTCGGCACGCGCCCGGGCGACCCCACGCCGCGACTCAGTTTCTTCTGGAGCCTGCCGCGCGAGGATTTCGACGGATGGCAGGCGCGCGGCATGCCGGCATGGCTGGACGAGGTGGCGACGATCTGGCCGCAGGCGCGCGAACGGCTGCAGGGCGTGACCGTGCACACGCAACTGGCGCGTGCCAGTTACCGCGATGCGGTGGTGGCACGCTGGTACCGCGGTCGCGTGGCCTTGGCGGGCGATGCCGCGCATGCGATGAGCCCGCAGCTGGGGCAGGGCGTCAACATGGCGCTGATGGACGCCTGGACGCTGTGCGAGGCCTTGCGAGGCGAGGGCGACGTGGATGCCGCGCTGGCTTGCTACCAGCGGCAGCGGGGCGCGCACGTGACGATCTACCAGTTCTGGAGCCGTTGGCTGACGCCGTTGTTCCAGTCCGAGCGCGACCTGGCCGCCCGTGCCCGCGACCTGGGCTTCCTGCCGCTGGGGCGCATGCCCGGCGGGCGCGGCCACATGCTGCGCGTGCTCAGCGGTACCCAGCGGGGCTGGTTCGGCCGGCTCGTCCTGGACGAGGCATTCGTGGCCGCGCTCACGGATGCGCCATGCCTGCCCGGGGCGTCCCCGGCCGTGCCGCGGCCGGAAACCGACTGACGGCTCCGCCAGCCGTGCGCTGCGATGCACGCAGCGCACAATGGCCATCGCACCCGCGTCGGCGACAATCGGGACACGAGCCAGTTGGGAGTTGCGCATGGACGAGATGCCCGCCTTCGAGACCCATCGAGTGGAGAACCAGCCGCCGCCGTTCGAGGAGCGCGACCTGTGGGCCGACGACGCGGTCCTGCGCGAGGCGGTCGGGCGCGAGGGCGCCTCGGACTTCGCGCCGCGGCTGGCGGCCTACGGCGCGCTTGCCGGCGGCGAGATCTACCGGCTCGGCTTCGATGCCAACCGCGACCGGCCGCGCCTGCGCACGCATGACCGCTATGGCCACCGCATCGACAGCGTCGAGTTCCACCCGGCCTACCACCGGTTGATGGAACTGGCCAAGCAGCACGGCGTGGCCGGGTTGTCCTGGCACGAACCGGCGCCGGGCGCGCACGTCGCCCGTGCCGCATTGAGCTACCTGCACCACCAGGCCGAGGCGGGCACCAGCTGCCCGCTGACGATGACGCATGCCGGCGTGGCGGTGTTGCGGAAGTTCCCGGCACTGCGCGAATGGGCCGACAAGGCGGCCGCGCCGCACTACGATCCGCGCGAGGTGCCGATCGCCGGCAAGGCCGGCATCACCCTGGGCATGGGCATGACCGAGAAGCAGGGCGGCTCGGACGTGCGCGCCAACGCCACGGTCGCCACGCCGCAGGCCGACGGCAGCTATGCGCTGGTCGGGCACAAGTGGTTCTTTTCCGCGCCGATGTCCGACGGATTCCTGGTGCTTGCGCAGGCGCCGGGCGGACTAGGCTGCTTCCTGATGCCGCGCCGACTGCCCGATGGCACCAAGAACGCGTTCCGGCTGATGCGGCTGAAGGACAAGCTCGGCGACTGGTCGAACGCTTCGAGCGAAGTCGAACTCTGCGGTGCCCATGCGTTGCGCGTGGGCGAGGAGGGGCGCGGCGTGGCGACCATCATCGAGATGGTGATGATGACCCGCCTGGATTGCATGCTCGGCGCGGCCGCCGAGATGCGCATGGCCCTGGCGCAGGCGCTGCACCACGCCAGGCATCGCGTCGCGTTCGGCAGGCGCCTGGCCGAGCATCCCCTGATGGCCAACGTGCTCGCCGACCTGGCGATCGAATCGGAAGCGGCCACCGCGTTCGCGTTGCGCGTGGCGCGGGCGGTGGATGCGGCGCCGCGCGACCCGCGCGAGGCCGCCTTCGCGCGGGTCGCCACCGCGCTGGGCAAGTACTGGTTGTGCAAGCGCGCGCCCGCCTTCGTCAACGAAGCCCAGGAATGCCTGGGCGGGGCCGGCTACGTCGAGGAGTCGATGCTGCCGCGGCTGTACCGGCAGGCGCCGTTGAACTCGATCTGGGAGGGCAGCGGCAACATCCAGTGCCTGGACGTGCTGCGGGCGCTGGCGCGCGAACCGGGCTGCGTGGATGCGGTGCTGGCCGAACTGGAATCCGCCGGCGATCGCGACGTCCGCTATGTCGAGGCCGTGCAGCGCATCCGTGCGCTGCTGGCCGGCGGCATCGGCGAGTTCGATGCGCGCGCGGCCAGCGAACAACTGGTGCTGTCGCTGCAAGCGGCCCTGCTGCTGCGTGCCGGAAGCCCAGCGGCGGCGGCGTTCGTCGGCAGCCGGCTGGAGCGTGCCCATGGCCTCGCCTTCGGCACGCTGGCATCGGCCGACACGAAGGAGCTGCTGGCGCGCGCGCTGCCCTGATCGACGCCGCGTCCTGGCGAGCCAGGCACGGCGTCGGCCGGGCCGGTCTTCAGTTCTTCTGTTCGTCCGCGCTGCGCTCGGCCTTGTCGGCAAGCTCGTGCGCCTTGTCGGCGGTGGCATCGGCCGCCTCGGCGGTGGCGCGGCTGGCGTCGGCGGCGGCGGCCTTGGCGTCCTGGGCCGCCTGGCCCAGCGCCTCGCGCGATTCGGCCGTCATGGCCTTGGCCTTGTCCGCGGCATCGCTGGCCGCCTGCTGGGTGGCCGCCGCGGCGTGCTCGGCCGCGGACGCGGCATCGCGCTTGGCCTGCTCGGCATCCGGTCCCTTGCATGCGGCCAGGCCGAACACCACCAGCGAACCCGCGAGGAAGGTGCGAAACGCATTCATGGCTGTCTCCGTTGGATGAAGGCAGGGACAGCCTAGGCGGCCATCGATCTAGCCGGCGTCAAGGCCGGCCGGCGCCGCGTTGATGGCCAGCCAACGCGCAAAAAGAAAGCCGCTGGAGACCAGCGGCTTTCCCGAACTCGCGAAGTGCGAAGAAGTGATTACTTCTTGGCTTCTTCGGCAGCGTCCTTGGCCTGCTCGGCGGTGCCTTCGGCAGCCTTGGCAGCGTCAGCAGCCTGGCCGGCGGCAGCGTCGGTCGCAGCGCCGGTGGCGGCAGCAGCGGCGTCGGCGGCGGTGTCAGCAGCGGTGGCGGCGGTGTCGGCGGCAGCCTGGGCAGCGTCGGCGGTCTGGGCGCCGGCGGCAGCAGCCTGGTCGGCAGCGGCCTGGGCGTCGGCAGCGGCCTGGTTGGCCGAAGCAGCGGCGTCCTGAGCCTGTTCCGGCTTCGAGCACGCAGCCAGGGCCAGAGCCAGGGCGCCCGCGATCAGCAGCTTGTTGATGCTCATTTGTCTCAATCCTCGTCGTTAGTTAGGCAACGCGCGAATGCGCGCCCCCAACATGATGACAACCCCAAGACGGGTGTCAAGGGCACCCGCATTCAGGTTTGAAAGGGTGGTATTAATCCTTGTCAAATCAATTCGATGGCGATCGCCGTCGCTTCCCCGCCGCCGATGCAGAGGGTGGCGATTCCGCGCTTGCCACCGCGCTTGCGCAACGCATTCACCAGCGTCACGACCAGGCGCGCGCCGCTGGCGCCGATCGGGTGGCCCAGCGCGCAGGCGCCGCCGTTGACGTTGACCTTGGCGTGCGGGAGGCCCAGCTCCTTGATCGGCGCCATCGCGACCACCGCGAAGGCCTCGTTGATCTCGAACAGGTCCACCTCGTCCAGCGACCAGCCGACCTGCCTGGCCAGCTTGTCGATCGCCGCGACCGGTGCCGTCGTGAACCACTCCGGCTGCTGCGAGAACGTGGCGTGGCCGACGATGCGCGCGAGCGGCGCGATGCCGCGCCTAGCGGCTTCCTCGGCGCTCAGCAGCAGCGTCGCGGCCGCGCCGTCGGAAATGCTGGACGAACTGGCGGCGGTGACCGTGCCGTCCTTCTTGAAGGCCGGCTTGAGGGTGGGGATCCTGGCGATGTCGGACTTGCCCGGTTGCTCGTCGGTGGCGACCTGCACCTCGCCCTTGCGGGTGGCGACCTTGACCGGAACGATCTCGTCGTCGAACGCGCCGGAGGACTGCGCCGCCTGCGCGCGCTTGACCGACTCGATCGCGTAGGCGTCCTGCTGCTCGCGGGTGAAGCCGAACTTCTCGGCGGCCTTCTCGCCGAACACGCCCATGGCCAGGCCGTCGTACGGGTTGGTGAGGCCGTCCCAGGCCATGTGGTCGACCGCCTGGAAGTTGCCGTAGCGGTTGCCGGTGCGCGAGTTCGGCAGCAGGTGCGGCGCGTTGCTCATCGACTCCATGCCGCCGGCGACCACGATGCTGGCCGAGCCGGCTTTGATCAGGTCGTGGCCGAGCATGATCGCCTTCATGCCCGAACCGCAGACCTTGTTGATGGTCAGGGCGCCGACCGATACCGGGATGCCGGCGGCGATCGCGGCCTGGCGCGCGGGCGCCTGGCCGAGGTTGGCCGGCAGCACGCAGCCCATGATCACTTCGGAGACATCCGCGGCCGGCACGCCGGACTGTTCGAGCACGGCCTGGATCACGGCGGCGCCCAAGGTCGGCGTCGGGACGCCGTTGAACTGACCCAGGAAGGAACCGATCGCGGTGCGCTTGGCCGCGGCGATGACGATCTCTGACATGGACGAATACCGTTTTGAAATATCTCCCGATTATCGGGGCGCGGCGTCCGGCTTGCCAGACCGGCGACAAGCGGCGCGCGATGCCGTATAGATGCGCTTTGCGCGGACGACCATGGGTCCGCGACTCAATGGATTGAATCGGGGAGATCGCGATGAACGAGGTGCGTGCGAGGACCTTGCTGGCTTCGGCGTTGGCGCTGGCCCTGGTGGGCTGCGGAGGGGGCGGAGGCGGGGGCTCGGTGCGCCCGGAGCCGCCGCCGGCATCGCCTCCACCGGCGCCGCCTCCGACGACGCCTCCACCCACGACGCCGCCGCCCAGCACGCCGCAGCCGGCGGTCGACGCGCACCTGGCGTTGACCGATACCCGGCCCGCGCACGATCTCGGCTACACCGGCGCGGGCTACCGCATCGGCGTGGTCGATACCGGCGTGAACCGCAATCATCCCGCGTTGCAGGGGCGGGTGGTGGCGAACTACACCTACGTGGACCCGTCGGCGAACAACCTGCGCGTGGACGACGTGGTCGGGCACGGCACGACGGTCGCCCAGCTCGCCGCCGGCGCCCCGGTCGGCAACTGGCCCGGCGGCATCGCGCCCGGTGCGCAGATCGTGTCGGCGCGCATCATCAACGACAAGGAGCCCGAGGACGACGGCTCCGGCGAAGGCAACGAAGTCAACGGCGCGCTCGGGCTGCAGGTGGTCCACGACGACCTGGTCGCGGCCGGCGTGAGGATCATGAACAACTCGTGGGCGGGCCTGTACTGGACCAACCCGAGCGCCACGGCCCCGATCGCCAACGAGTACCGCAACTTCATCTTCGCCAACGATGGCCTGGTCGTGTTCGCGGCCGGCAACGACGGCAGGTCCGACCCGTCCGACATGGCGGCGCTGCCGAGCCAGCCCGGCCCCAACGGCACCCGGCCCGCGGCCGACCTGGAGCGCGGCTGGCTGGCGGTCGCCGCGCTGGATACCGCCAATCCATCCCGATTGGCGGACTATTCCAACGCCTGCGGCGTGGCGATGCGGTATTGCCTGGTGGCGCCGGGAACCTCGATGTTCACCGGCCACGACGATACCGCGGGCAGCATTTCGTACTGGTACGGCAGCGGCACCTCGTTCGCGGCGCCGTTGGTTTCGGGCGCCGCCGCGCTGGTGTGGCAGGCGTTCCCGTATTTCAACAACGACCTGGTGCGGCAGACGCTGCTCGGTACGGCCACGGACCTGGGCGCGCCGGGCGTGGACCCGGTGTTCGGCTATGGCCTGCTCGACGTCGGCAGGGCGGTACTGGGTCCGGCGAAGTTCGACTGGGGCGATGTCTCGGTGTCGTTCGACGGGACGTCGACCTGGTCCAATCCGATCAGCGGCGGCGGCGGGCTGGTCAAGCGCGGCACCGGCACGCTGGTGCTCGCCAGCACGCTGAATACCTTCGAGGGAAGTACCCAGGTGCTTGAGGGGACGCTGCAGAGTGCCAGCCTGGGAGGCGCGGCCAGCATCGCCAGCGGCGCGACGCTGAGCGCCAGCTACCGCATCGGCGGCAGCGTCGACAACGCCGGCACGCTGCAACTCGGCGAGGGCACGCTGGGCGTGTCCGGCAACTACGTGCAGGCCGCCGACGCGAGGCTGGCATTGAACGTGGGCGACTGGCTCCATGCCACCGGCAGCGCGAGCATCGCCGGCGAACTGCAGGTGCTCGGCAAGCGCGGCTACGTGAGCCTCAACACCGCCTACACCGTGTTGCGGGCCGACGCCGGCCTGAGCGGTACGTTCGCGCGGTTGACCTGGGGGCCGGGCGTCTTCGTCGGCCAGGGCACGCTGGCGTACGACGCCAATACGGCCTACATCACCTTGCAGCGGTTGGACGTGGCGACGGCGGCGGCGGCGCTGCCCGGCATCACCACGGCGTCGCTGGCCTCGGCGACGCGTGTGGAGCAGGCCTTCCGGCAGATCGACGCGCAACAGCAGGGGGCAGGGCCGGTCGGCGGCGATTTCGTCCGAAGTGCGGCGGCGTTGCAGCAATCGGCCGACGCGAAGCAGGCGCTGGCTTCGTTGCAGAGCCTGTCCGGGCAGGCGCACGCGGAAGCGATGACGGCGACGTTCGACGCCGTGGACCTGGGGCGGCGCGCGCTGTCGCAGCATTTCGGGGCGGTGGCATGGTCCGGCGGCACGCACGGCGGGACATGGCGCCAGGCGCTCGGCGGTACCGGCCAGGGCAGTTTCGCCGGGATCGGCGGCGCGCTGGCGGGATGGATGGTCGGGCACGACTTCATGCAGGGCGACGGCGGCGTGGCGGGTTTCGCGTTCGGCGAAGCGCGGATGAGCGACGCGACGCTGCCGTCCTCGCGCGATCGCAACCGGCAGGTCCAGGCGCAGGCGTACTGGGGCCGGCGCGGCGATCACCTCTACGCGCTGGGCCAGGTAGGAAGCGGCCAGGTGCACCGCCAGATCGCCCGCGAGCTGCAGTTCGGCCAGGCCCGCGCGGAGACCTCGGTGGACTACGGCGCGCGTTTCTTTTCCGCGAGCCTGGAGGCGGGTTATCGCTGGCAGCGCGCCGGCCTGGTATTGGCGCCGTACCTGGGCGCCGATCACGTGCGCATCGACAGCGATGGCTTCAGTGAGCAGGGAGGCGAAGGCTTCGGCCTGCGCGCGGATGCCGACACGGCCGATCGCACGCAGGTACTGGCGGGATTGCGCGGTGAGTACCGCTGGCGCGGCCTCGCGCTGGGCGCGTATGCGGAATGGCAGCAGGCGTTGGCCAGTAACGGCCTGTCGCGCCAGGTCGGGTTCGTGGGCGCCGATGCGTGGGGCACGCTCGCCGATCTGCAGCCGGGCCGTTCGGGCGGCCTGTTCGGGTTCTCGGTGCAGGCGCCGCTGGGCCGCCTCGGAGCGCTGGGCCTGGGCTACGACCAGCGCTTCGGCGCGCGCGGCGAGGACCGCGCGTTCGGGCTGCGCTATCTGCTCGGCTTCTGACGGGGACGGCGTTGCCGGGACGCTGCTGCGTCCCGCCCGCGCGGGGGCGTCGGCTGGGTGCCTTCAGCGGCGCCGCGCCATGCAGGGCGTCGCGGTCACTCCCCGCGCAGCTTGCCGGTGAAGCGCGGCGAGGTCCGTCCCAGCGGCAGCTTGAGCCGGCTGATCGTCTCGATGCGGGCTTCGGCGATGCGGTCGGCCGCCTGCTGCGGCGGGATGTCCTCGCGCTCGGACAGATCGAAGACCTTGCCGAGGTTGTGGTAGATGCTGCGGATCAGCCGCATCGCGCGCTCGCGATTGTAGCCGTCGATCTCGAGCGACACGTTCATCACGCCGCCGGCGTTGACCACGTAGTCCGGCGCGTACAGCACGCCGCGGCGGTGCAGTTCCGCGCCGATCGCTTCGCTGGAGAGCTGGTTGTTCGCGGTGCCGCAGATGATGCCGGCCTTCAGGCGCGGCAGGGTGTCCTCGTTGATCGCGCCTTCCAGCGCGCAGGGCGCGAACACGTCGGCCTCGACTTCGTAGATCGCGTCGGGGCTGACCGCCTCGGCGCCGTATTCGCTTACGGCGCGGTCGACCAGGCGGCTGTCCAGGTCGGCCACGAACAGCTTGGCGCCGCGCTCCTTCAGCAGCTTGACCAGTTCCATCCCGATATGGCCCAGGCCCTGGATCGCGATGCGGGTCCTGCCCACTTCCTCGTGGCCGAGCTTGCGGTTCAGCGTCGCCATCAGCGCCTGCAGCGCGCCGTAGGCGGTGAACGGCGCGGGATCGCCGGAGCCGCCGTGGACCTGGTGCACGCCGGTGACGTAGCCGGTCTCCAGGTAGATCTGTTCCATGTCGTTGACGTCGGTGCCGACGTCCTCGGAGGTGATGTAGCGCCCGCCCAGCGATTCGACGAAACGCCCGAACGCCCGGAACAGCACCTCGCTCTTGTCCGCCTTCGGATCGCCGATGATCACCGCCTTGCCGCCGCCGACGTTCAGCCCGGCCAGCGCGTTCTTGTAGGTCATCGTGCGGCTCAGGCGCAGGGCGTCGTTGATGGCGGCCTCGCTGTTGGGGTACGGACGCATGCGCACGCCACCGAGCGCCGGCCCGAGCCGCGTGCTGTGCAAGGCGATGATGGCCTTCAGTCCGGCGTCGCGGTTGTGGCAGAACACGACTTGTTCGTGGCCGGTGGTGTCGAGGGTTTCGAAAAGCATCGGTAGGGCTCCGTGGGGGTCGCCCGGCAATGCGCTGGAACGACCGGGAACTGTGCCTGGCATTAGATTTTCACCCCGCACGTGAAGGCGCGGGCCACTGCGGTCGGTCCGCATCCCGCGCTGCCATGTGGAGGCGCGGACCGTCACGCAAAAACAAAAAAGCGACGGGTCTGGAGCAGGTCCTGAGCGTCGCGTGGGCGCATTCTAAAGCAATCGCCCCGGCGATGTGCGTTGCAGCATCCATCTCACCATGTCGTGCGACTGATGGCGCGGACTTGGAAACGCCGGTTGCCGCGGCCATCTTGTCGAAGTGGCAATCGGGAGAAGGCAATGGCGACCGGATGGGCAGGCGATGGCGCGGTGCACGACCAGATCGAGGCGACCGTCGACGATGCGGTCAAGCGCGCCCGCAGCCGGCTGCCGAGCGGGCCGGGGCTGACGCATTGCGAGGAGTGCGGCGCCGCGATCCCGGAGGCGCGGCGCAAGGCGGTGCCCGGCGTGCGGCTGTGCGTGGATTGCCAGCAGGCGCACGACGAGGACGAGCGGGACCACAGCGGTTACAACCGCCGCGGCAGCAAGGACAGCCAGTTGCGCTGACGGCCGCTTGCCGGCGCCGCCCGGACCGCGGCGGCGCCCGGCGTGCCGTGCAGCGGAACGTGGCGGCATGCGATGCATTGGGCGAAGGCTCCGCCGACGCCATCCATGCGAGGCCGCGTCAGCCGTTGTCGTAGCCGCCCTCGCGCCAGCGCCGCGTGGTGCGCTGGAAGAACAGGCTGTTGGGGATCTGCAGCACGGTGTTGCCGCGCGCTTCGTCCGTTTCCTGCAGGGTGGTGTAGATCACGTTGATGTCGATCACCTTGCCCTTCAGTCCCGGCTTCTCGCCGTTCTCCAGCAGCTCGATGTGGTCGTGCAGGCGGAAGGGACGGGTGGTGACGATCAGGAACGTGCAGAAGATGTTGGACAGCACGCTCCATGCGGCGAAGAACGCCACCGCGCCGACCGCGGCGAAGCCGGTGAAGGCGGTCCACAGCACGGCCCCGGATACGCCGAACACGCGCAGGATCGCCAGCAGCGCCGCCACCGAGATCACGAAGCTGCCGACCCGGCGCAGCCCGATCATCATCTCGGCAGGCACGTGGTAGCGCTTG
Source organism: Pseudomonas sp. Hp2 (assembly GCF_006386585.1). Taxonomy (NCBI): domain Bacteria; kingdom Pseudomonadati; phylum Pseudomonadota; class Gammaproteobacteria; order Pseudomonadales; family Pseudomonadaceae; genus Pseudomonas; species Pseudomonas sp. Hp2. The sequence continues at coordinate 95,183 of NZ_VAHJ01000003.1, read as the reverse complement.
CCGACCCGCCGCATCAGGCCGCGCAGGATCGCGCGCGTCAGCACGGCGACGGCGAGGATGACGACGACCTCCAGCGCCGGGACGGCGATGTCGAGAACCTGGCGGTTCCACTGCGGCAACAGGTCCCGGATCATCGCAAGGGGCGGGTGCAGGCTGGGCATCGGGGGCAGGAGCGGGAAGGGGCGTCGATTCTAAAGCGTCCCGCCCGCATCCTCAGAATCCGAGCCGCCGCGCCATCTCGTCGCGCATGAGGTATTTCTGCACCTTGCCGGTGATCGTCATCGGGAAGCCGTCCACGAACTCCACGTAGCGCGGCACCTTGTAGTGGGCGATGCGCGCGCGGCAGTAGTCGCGTACTTCCTCGGCGGTCAGCTCGCAGCCTTCGGCAAGCCGGATCCAGGCGCAGACCTCTTCGCCGAACCTGGGGTCGGGCACGCCGAACACCTGCACGTCGGCGATCGCGGGATGGGCGTAGAGGAACTCCTCGATCTCGCGCGGATAGATGTTCTCGCCGCCGCGGATCAGCATGTCCTTGAGCCGGCCGACGATGCGGCAATAACCGTCCTCGTCGATCGTCGCCAGGTCGCCGGTGTGCATCCAGCCGTCGGCGTCGAGCACCTCGGCGGTGCGCGCGGGATCGTTCCAGTAGCCCTTCATCACCGAGTAGCCGCGCGTGTGCAGTTCGCCGGTCTGCCCGCGCGGCACGACGTTGCCGTCGCCATCGACGATGCGGACTTCCACGTGCGGGTGCACGCGGCCGACCGAGTCGACGCGCCGTTCCAGCGGATCGTCGGGCGTGGTCTGGAAGCTCACCGGGCTGGTCTCGGTCATGCCGTAGGCGATCGTGACCTGGTCCATGTGCATCTGCCCGACGACCTTCTTCATCACTTCGACCGGGCAGGGCGAACCGGCCATGATGCCGGTGCGCAGCGAGGACAGGTCGAACTCGCCGAAGCGCGGATGCTCGAGTTCGGCGATGAACATGGTCGGCACGCCGTGCAGGCCGGTGCAGCGCTCGTCCTGCACGGTCTGCAGGGTCGCGAGCGGGTCGAAGCCCTCGCCCGGCACCACCATGCAGCTGCCGTGGGTGACGCAGGCGAGGTTGCCGAGCACCATGCCGAAGCAATGGTAGAAGGGCACCGGGATGCACAGGCGGTCGTGCTCGGTCAGGCGCATGCTTTCGCCGATGAAGAAGCCGTTGTTGACGATGTTGCGATGGCTGAGCGTGGCGCCCTTGGGCGAGCCGGTGGTGCCGGAGGTGAACTGGATGTTGATCGCGTCGCCCGGCGACAGCGACGCCTGCAATGCCTCCACACGGGCCTGCGCATGCCAGTCGCGGCAATTGGCGATGTCGTTGAAGCGCCAGGTGCCGGGCAGGGCGGCCTCGTCGCCGAGGACGATCACGTGGCGCAGCGCCGGCAGGCGCGCCGCCTGCAGCCGGCCCGGCGCGCTGCGGTCGAGTTCGGGCGCGAGCTCGCGTAGCGTCGCCGGGTAGTCGGAGGTCTTGAAGCGGCGCGCGAGCACCAGCGCCTTGCAGTCCACCCGGGTCAGCGCGTACTCCAGTTCGTGGCTGCGATAGGCGGGATTGATGTTGACCAGGATCAGCCCGGCGCGCGCGGTCGCGAACTGCATCAGCACCCACTCGGCGCGGTTGAGCGACCAGATGCCGATGCGGTCGCCCGGTTCCAGGCCGAGTTGCAGCAGGCCGGCGGCGAGCCGGGTCACGGCCGCGTCGAAGCCTGCGTAGTCGAGCCTGACCCGCTGCGGCGGAACCACGAGCGCGGGCCGGTCCGGCCAGCGCCGCGCGATGCGTTCGAGCAGCGCGCCGACGGTTTCCCCGAGCAGCGGTATCCGGTCGGAACCGAGGACGTGGCTGGGCGCGGGCGTGGGGGCGGGGTCGGGCATGGGGGGCGGTTCGAGATCGAATCGTCCCGATTGGACCACAGGCCGTTGCGCCCGTGGCGATGCGCGGCGGAAACCCGGGATCCGGTTCCGGAAGCGCCGCTTCATGCGCGGATCGGAGGCCCGGATACGCGAAGGCCGCCCGCGTCTGCACGGGGCGGCCTCCGGGTCGGGCGCGTCGAACGGCTCAGTCGGCCTTGTCGGCGTCGTTGCGGGCCTGGCCGAAGTGGGTCTTGAGCACTTCGATCCGGCCACCGGCCTTGCGGAACGCGGCCAGGTCGGCGGCGATGCGTTCGCGGGTCAGCGGCTGCCCCTTGCCTTCGTTGCGGGCAATGATCGGCTGGGTCTTGGACTTGGCTGGACGTGCCATGGTGGCTCCTGTGCTGTCTTGAAGGTGATCGAGACCGCCCGCCGGCGGCGGGGGCGTTCTGGAAAGGCGGTGAGGGACGCAGTGCCGTGGAGCGGGTATTGCCGGCGGAACCCCTCGGGTCGAGACAGTCGCCGGCAGACGGCGGAAGCGAGGGGGCGTCGATGAAAGCCTTACGTGACAATAGTTTAGCTCAAGGGGCGCCGGCAAACGTTAAATCGGTGTTCGCGCGCTCAGGAGGGCTGCTCGCCCCGGTCCAGGGCCTGCCGCCGGCGCCGCCAGGTCTCCGGCGTCTGCGGCTTGACGAACAGCGCGGTGAGCTCGGGATGCCGCTGCCTCGCGGCGGTCTCGATGCGGGTGACGCAGGCCTCGATCTGCGGCGTGGCCAGCGCGTCCTCGAACTCGGCGCTGAGCGCGGCCACGACCTGGTTGGGGCCCATCTGCAGCGTCAGCACGCCGTTGGCGGCGTGCACGTCGCGGTCCTGGCCGGCGATGGCCAGCAGCGACTCGGCGACGTGCGGGTGCGCGGGCTCGCCGATCAGCAGGCCCTTGGTCTCGCGCGCCAGCAGGAAAGCGGTGAAGCCGAGCACCAGCGAGATGCCGATCGAAGCGATGCCGTCGAAGACCGGCATCTGCAGCCACTGCGACAGGAGCAGGCCGGCGAGGGCCATGAACAGGCCGAGCAGGGCGGCGCTGTCCTCGAGCAGCACGGTGAACGTGCTCGGGTCCTTGCTCTGGCGGAATGCCTCGAAGTAGCCCAGCCGGCCCTTGTGGGCGCGGAATTCGCGCAGCGCCACCCACCAGGAGGTCCCCTCGAACAGGACCGACACGCCGAGCACCGCGTAGGCCAGCGCATGGTCGGTGGCCGGCTCCGGCTCGCGGACGTGCATCACGCCTTCGTACATCGACACGCCGGCGCCCATCGCGAATACCAGCAGCGCGACGATGAAGCTCCAGAAGTACAGCTCGCGCCCGTAGCCGAACGGATGCGTCCGGTCGGCGGGGCGCGCGGCGCGGTGCAGGCCGTAGAGCAGCAGCAGTTCGTTGGCGGTGTCGACCAGCGAATGCACGCCCTCGCTCAGCATCGCCGAGCTGCCGGAGATGCCGGCGGCGACGAACTTGGCCACGGCGATGGCGAGATTGCCCACCAGCGCCACGTAGACCACCCATTTCGAACCACTGTTGCTGGCCATGCGTGCAGGTCGATGCGTGCGTGGAGGGGCACTATCGCGCCAGCCGCGTGCGGTCCACGTGAGCCGGCGCGCGCGTGCCTTGCCACTACAATGGCGGCCCTTCCGCGTCCTGGAACGCCTGCCATGCCCGCCTGCCCGCAATGCACCCTGGAAAACACCTACGTCGACGGCGGGCAGTGGGTCTGCGCCGATTGCGGGTTCGAATGGCCCGCGGAGGAGGCGCAGGCGGAGGCGTTGGTGGTGCGCGATTGCAACGGCAACGTGCTGTCGGCCGGCGACACCGTCACCGTCATCAAGGACCTGAAGGTCAAGGGTTCCTCGATCCCGCTCAAGCAGGGCACGGTGATCCGCAACATCCGCCTGGTCGAGGACGATGCCGGGCACATCGAAGGCAACTCGGACAGGATCAAGGGCCTGGTGCTGAAGACCGTCTTCCTGCGCAAGGCCTGAACGCCGCCAGGCGGCTCAGTTCGCCGCCTGCTCCGGCGGGTCGGCATCGATGACCTGCTGCGCGCGCCCGGTGGTCGAGGCCATCACCGACTGGGTCGTCACCACCAGCGCCGCGCCCGGCATGATCTGCGGCACGAGCTGGCGGAGGAAATCGGGCGGCACTTCCACCTTGCCGATGGTCTGGGCGGCGACGATCTCGCCGGACGTGGCATCGCCGTTGACCGCGACGTGCAGCCAGTTCGGCATGCGTACGTCCGGCAGGCCGGGCAGCGTGCCGGGCAGGAAGCCTTGCCCGGCCAGGTAGACCTGGGTGCCGAAGTCGGGCGGCAGGTCGTGCACCCTGGCCCGCGCGCGGCCGATCTCGACGCCGTTGCGGTACACCACCAGTTGCTGGTCGGCATCGCTCAGCACCATCGAGATCGGGCCCTGCGCCGAGGATTCCGGATGCCAGCTGTAGGTCTCGCCGCTGGCGAGCGGCTGCATCGGCACGTCGGCGCCGGTGCCGGGATCGATCGGGCTGAGCGGCTGCGGATGCACCAGCGCGTCCGGGCTCACGCCGGCCTTCGAGATCACCACCACCATGCCCATGTTGGAGTTCTCGAACAGCAACCGCGCGAACTCGGACGGTAGGTGCACGCAGCCATGCGATTCGGGGTAGCCGGGCAAGCCGCCGGCATGCAGGGCCACGCCGTCCCAGGTCAGGCGCTGCTGATAGGGCATCGGCGCGCTGTTGTAGAGGTTGGAGCGATGGTCCTTGTCCTTCTGCAGGATGGTGAACACCCCGGTCGGCGTCTCGTGCCCCGGCTTGCCGGTGCTGACCGTGCTGATGCCGATCAGGATGCCGTTGCGATAGGCATACGCGCGCTGCTCGGTGAGGCTGACGATCACCGCCATCGGTCCCCAGCCCTTGCTCAATCCGCCCCAGTACCATTCGCCCGGCTCGAGGTCCGCCGCCGGCGTGCCGATCGGGCTGGACGTCCTGGCGCCCCAGAACGGTACGGCGCCCGTGGCCGGCGCGGCCTGCAGGACGGCCAGCAGCGCAGTGGTGTACAGCAGTCGGCGCATGGAAGGCTCCGGGGCGAGGGACCGGGCGATCTTAGAGCGTGCCATGTACTTTGGGATGAGTGCGAAGCGGCCTCGCGCGAAGATCACGGCTGCAGGTGCGGGCGCACCCTGTCGGCCAGCCAGTCCATGAAGAGCGAGACGCGGCGGGGCAATCGTCGGCGCTGCGCGTAGAGCAGGGTGACCGGCATGGACTCGGCGGAAAGATGCGGCGCCACTTCGACCAGCTCGCCGGACTCGAGCAGGGGGCGCACCCCGTGCACCGGCACCTGGATGATGCCCAGGCCGGCCAGCGCGGCCTGGACGTAGGCGTCGCCGTTGTTGACGGTGACGGGGCCGGCCATCGGCAGCCAGCGATAGCCTTGGCCGTCGTGGTACTCGAAGCCGGGCGGGCGCTGGCCGAGCGTGCCGACATAGTGCACGAGAATGTGCGCGGCGGCGAGGTCGTCGGGCCCGCGCGGCATGCCGTGCGTGGCCACGTAGGCGGGGCTGGCGCAGTTGACGATCCGCAGCGCGCCGAGCGGACGCGCGATCAGCGTGTTGTCGTCCAGGGCGCCCACGCGCAGCACGCAGTCGAAACCCTCGCGCACCACGTCCACGCGCCGGTCGGTGCCGCTCAGCTCGATCTCCAGCCGTGGATGCTTCGCCAGGAAGCCTGGCAACTGCGGCATCAGCAACCGCGCCATGCCGGTGGGCATGTCGACCCGCAGCCGGCCGCGCAATGGCGCATCGCCCTGCTGGAACATGCCGTGCAGCTCTTCCATCTCGTCGAGCTGTTCGCGGGCGCGCGGGTAGAACGTCTCGCCGTCGGCGGTCAGTCGCACGCGCCGGGTGGTGCGGTGCAGGAGCTGCGTGCCCAGGCGCGCTTCCAGCCGTTGCACCGCGGTGGAGACGCTGGCCTTCGGCAGGCCCAGCGAATCGGCCGCGCGGGTGAACGAACCCAGTTCCGCGACCCGCAGGAAGCTGCGGAGGAGGTCCAGCGTGTCCATGATTGTTCTCGATGCGCGAACGATGAAATCATTCTGGAGCGGTTTATGCGTCGCCACAACGGCAATAACGTGGGCCCCATCGTTTCTTCCGACAGGACCCGTGCCATGAACGTTTCGCCCCGCACCACCTTGATCACCGGCGGCAACCGCGGCCTGGGCCGCAATGCCGCCCTGGCCGTCGCCGCCTCCGGCAGCGACGTGATCCTGACCTACCGCAGCCATGCCGACGAGGCGGCCGAGGTCGTCCGCCGGATCGAGGCCGAAGGACGCCTGGCGGCGGCATTGCCGCTGGACGTGTCCGATGCCGACGGCTTTCCCGCGTTCGCCGATGCGGTGCGCGGCGTGCTCGCCGGCTGGAGGCGCGAGCGCCTGGATGCGCTGGTCAACAACGCCGGCATCGGCCTGGACGCGCCGATCGCCAGGACCACGCAGGACCAGTTCGACGCACTGGTGCGCGTGCACCTGAAAGGGCCGTACTTCCTGACCCAGGCGCTGCTGCCGCTGATCGCCGACGGCGGGCGCATCCTCAACCTGTCCAGCGGGCTGACCCGCTTCTCGCTGCCGGGCTATTCGGCCTACGCGATGATGAAGGGCGGCATCGAGGTCTTCACCCGCTACCTGGCCAGGGAACTCGGCGAACGCCGCATCAGCGTCAACACGCTGGCGCCCGGGGCGATCGAGACCGATTTCCGCGATGGCGCCGTGCGCGACAACCCGCAGGTCAACGCCATGGTGGCTTCGGTCACCGCGCTCGGCCGCGCCGGCCTGCCCGACGACATCGGCCCGGTGGTGGCGGCATTGCTCGCGCCGCAGAGCGGCTGGATCAACGCGCAGCGCGTGGAGGCCTCGGGCGGGATGTTCGTCTGAGGGAACGCTTGCGGCCGCCGGCCGGCGCCGTCACGGGCGCAGGCTGGCGGACGAGCGCGACCAGCGGCGGAGGCTGTCGAGCTTGGCCTGGTAGCGCTGTTGTTCGCTGGCCGGCGCCAGGGTGTGCGCCAGGCGCAGCTCGCGGTCGGCGAGCCTGCCGTCGCCGGTCAGGAAGGCCACCCGCGCCAGCCCGAAATGGAACTGGTGCGCATTAGGGTAGAGACGGATCGCCTTGGCGTAGTAGCGCGACGCGGTGGCGTAGTCGCCCTGGCGCTCGGCCTCGGTGCCGAGCACGTACTGGTGGAACGGGTCGCGCGCCTGCACCTGCTGCAGGCGCGCCAGCATCTGCGCGGCGCGCTGGGTGTCGCCGAGCCTGCGATACACGTTGAGCGCGTTGGAGATGGAGGCCGCGTGCCGCGCGTCCAGCGCCAGCGCCTGCGCGTAGTCGGCCGCGGCGGCGTCCAGCGCATTCTCGTGGGCGTTGAGCACGCCCAGGTTGTTCCAGGCATCGGCCAGCTTGGGATCGATGCGCAATGCCTGCTCGAAGTAGGGGCGGGCCTGCGCGAACTGGCCGTCCGAGATCAGTTCGGCGCCGCGGTTGTTGTAGTAGTGGGCGAACAGCCGCAGGTCGGAGATCACGCGCGGCCCGCGCCGGTCCATCAGGATGTTGCTGTCCAGGTCGATCGTGGCGACCTGGGCGTTCATCCGGACCTGCGCATTGATGTGGCCGTAGTTGTAGCCGATGCCGCCCTGTTCGTACCAACTGAGCACCTGGCCGACTTCCTGCGGGCGCGCGCTCAGCCCTGCCTCGCGCGCCAGCGCGAGGAACAGCATCGTGAAGGACAGGCAGTTGACCCGCCGGGTGGCGAAGCTCTCGGCGACGCTGTGCGTGTCGCTCGCGCCGTACTGCAGGCCCAGGCCGTCCTGCGAGAACAGCAGGTCGACCAGCCGCTGCAGGCGTTCTTCCGAGTTGGGCGGGCTGCGGCGCATCACGCGCTGTTGCAGCATGTGCCGCAGCTCCGGCGGGATCGCCATCAAGGTGTCCACCGCCGGTGGCGGAGGCGGCGGCGAGGACGGCGGGGATTCCGGTGCAGGCGCGACCGCGAGGGCGGTGGCGAGCACGAACGAGGCCAGGCTGATCATCCGACACCTCCGCGCAGCAGGGCGTGCCGGCAGTCTACTCCTGCGGCGGGCCGGTGGCGCATGCCGGCGCCGGCCGGGCTTTGCTAGTATCCGCGCCTCCGCAAGACGCTGCTGGCAAGCAGGTAGCCATGTCGATGACCCGGCCATTCCTCTATCTCTCCTCGGCCGACGCGCAGCTGTCGCTCGGGTTGGGCGAGGAGAAGCCGAGCGAACGGCTGTTCTTTGCGGTGATGCCGGACGCGGAAACCGCGGCCGCGGCCGGCCGCCTGGCCCGCGATCTGGTCGGGCAGGAAAACCTGTCCGGCAAGCCCCTGGCGGAAGCGCGGTTGCACGTCACCCTGCATCACCTGGGCGACTACGCCGGACTGCCGCCGTCCTTGCTGGCGCGCGCACGCGCGGCCGCGGAGCGGCTGAGGATGGAGGCTTTCGACGTGCGCTTCGACCGGGTGGGGACGTTCGGCGGCCGGCGCCGGCAGATGCCCTGCGTGCTGCGCGGCGAGGACGGCATGAAAGGCCTGTTCCAGCTGCAGCGCACGCTGGCACGGCGGATGGCCGAACAGGGCATCGCCGGCGATACCGCGTTCACGCCGCACATGACCCTGCTCTACACCGACACGGCGCTGCCGCTGCGGCGTGTCGAGCCGGTGCAGTGGCGCGCGCGCGAGTTCGTGCTGATCCGCAGTTTCCTGGGGCAGACCCGCTACCAGCTGGAAGGACGCTGGCCGCTCGCGTGAGCGGTGGCGCGAACGGCGCGCCGCGCTTAGGCTGCGCGCATGGACCATTCCCCGCCCGTCGCGCTCGATCCGGCCCAGTGGCAGGCCATCGAACAGGCCTATGCCACCCCGCCGCGGGCGTACCACAACTTCGGGCACGTCCGCGCGCTCTGGCGGCACTTCGACGAGGTGCAGGCCGGACCCGGCTGGCGGCATCCGTGCGAGGTCTGGCTGGCGATCCTGTTCCACGACGCGGTCTACCGCCCGGGGCGCTCGGACAACGAGCGCCAGTCCGCGGCGATGGCGCGGGAATGGATCGCGCGCTGGTGGCCGCATGCCGGCTACGACCTGGACCGCATCGAACGGCTGATCCTGCTCACCGCCCGCCATGGCCAGCTGCGGCCGCAGGACGTGGACGAGGAAACCGCGTTGTTCCTCGATTGCGACATGGCCATCCTGGCCGCCCCGGAAGCGGTCTTCGACGCCTACGACCGGGGCATCGCCGAGGAGTATCGCGGGCACGTGCCCGGGCTGCTGTTCCGGCACGAGCGCAAGCGCTTCCTGCGCGGGCTGCTGGCGTTGCCGCGGATATTCCTGAGCGGGTTCTTCCATGAGCGCTACGACGCACGCGCCCGCGCCAACCTGCGCCGCGCCACCGGCGGCTGAGGCGCCGCACCGTGCGCGGCGATCGACCGGGCGCCCGGCGACGTTTCGGCTACGTGGCCGGCCCTACAATGGCGGGGTGTCCCACGCAGCGCTGCCCGCCGTACCGATGACCGATCTTCCCGACGACCCGCTCGATCCGCGACCGCAGCCTCCGGAGCGGCCGGCGGACAACGAGTGCTGCGGAAGCGGTTGCCCGTTGTGCGTCTACGATCTGTACGAGGAACAACTGGCCGAGTACCGGCAGGCGCTGGCACGCTGGCTCGAGCGGCATCCCGGTGCGGATGCCTGATGCGGACACGCCCTCATTCCAGGAATCGATGATGCGAAGGCTTGAACTGTGGAAGTCGCTGTGTGGCGCGGGCGTGCTGGCGGTGTCGATGGGCGCCGCGGCGGCCGGGCCCGAGACGGTCACGCATGGACGCTTCGAGCAGGTACCGGTGCTGCAGCCGGCGGGCGAGCCGCAACGGATGGTGATCTGGTTCGGCGGCATCGGCGACGGCGCGCGCCGGCAGGCCCAGGCCGAGGCGCTGCGCGCCGATGGCGCGATGGTGGCGATGGTGGACACCGCGCACCTGTACAGGGTGCTCGACAAGGACGGTGGCGATTGCGCGTTCTCGTCGGGCGACGTGGAGAACTTCTCGCGCTACGTGCAGGCGTTCTATCACGTGCCGACCTACCGGCTGCCGCTGCTGGTCGGCGATGGCGAGGGTTCGGCCCTGGTCTACGCCGTGGCCGCGCAGGCGCCGGCGAACGTACTGGCGGGCGTGCTGACCGACGGGCTGCGCCCGGCCTCGGTCCCGCCCAAGGCGATCTGCGGCGACGGCGTGGGCAAGGCCGGCGCGCTGAAGGCCACGCGCCTGCCGGTGCCGTGGCTGGCGGCATCGTCGCAGGGCAAGCAGGGCGATGCGGTCCCGGTGGCGGACTTCATCAAGGGCATCCCGCAGGCGCGCCTGCTCAAGCGCAGCGCCAGCGGCGACCTGCTGCCGGGGCTGCGAGCCGCGATCCGCTCGCTGGGGGCGCAGAAGGGCGTCAGCCTGCCGCCGCCGCCGGCCGACCTCGAGGGATTGCCGATCGTGGAAGTGCCGTCCGCCGCCGACGGGCAGGGCGATACCTTCGCGGTCTTCGTTTCCGGCGACGGCGGTTGGGCCGGCCTGGACAAGGAAGTGGCCGGCGCGCTGGCGCAGGCCGGCATCCCCGTCGTCGGCGTGGACTCGCTGCGCTATTTCTGGCAGGAGCGCACCCCGCAAGGCTTCGCCGACGACCTGGATCGCATCGTGCGGTTCTATGCGCAGCGCTGGAAGCGCTCGCGCGTGGTGCTGATCGGGTTCTCGCAGGGTGCGGACGTGCTCCCGGCCGCGATCAACCACCTGCCGCCGGCCACGCTCGCGCAGATGCGCATGGCGGCGCTGCTGTCGATCGGCAAGTTCGCCGACTACGAGTTCCACGTCAGCAACTGGATATCCAGCGGCGACGACGACGGCCTGCCGATCGCGCCGGAGATGGCCAGGCTGCCGGTGCAGCGCACCGTGTGCATCTACGGGGTGGACGACGACGACGCGCTGTGCCCGTCGCTGCCCAAGCAGAGCCGCCGCGTCGGCCTGCCGGGCGACCACCACTTCGAAGGCGACTACGAGACGCTGGCGAAGACGATCCTGCAGCAGTTGCACGACACCGCGCCCTGAGGCGCGGTGCCGCGGGAGCGGCCGCGACCGCTCCCGCCGGTCAGTCGTGCTGGCGCGGGTCCAGCGAGATCAGCCGGGTCACGTCCAACAGCGCGGCCGGCAGGTGCATGCCGCCGGGCGCGGCCAGATAGCGCGGGCGCCAGACCGGCGCGAACTTCGCCTTGAAGCGGCGCAGTCCGCTGAAGCCGTAGAAGCGCTCGCCGTGGCGGGCGACCAGGTTGGCGAAGCGGTTCCAGCGCCCGGCCAGGCGGTGCTGCGCCAGCCCCGACAACGGCGCCATGCCGAGCGAGAAGCGGGTGAAGCCGTTGCCGGCACCCCACAGGAACAGCGCGACGAACAGGTAGTCCATCGTGCCCTTGGGGGCATCGTTGGCGTGGCGCATCAGGTCCACCGACAGCTCGCCGCTGGCCTGCGCCTCCCAGATGTTGGCGAAGGCGACGATCCGCCCTTCGGCTTCCACCTCGACCACGCCCATCGGGAAGCGGCACAGGTAGTCCGGGTCGAAGCTGCCGAGCGAGAATCCTTTTTCCTCGCCGGCCTTTTCCTCCAGCCACTGGTCGGAGATCTCGCGCAGGCGCGGCAGCAGCGCGGCGACTTCCTCGGCCGGGACCATGCGGAAGTTCAGGCCCATGCGCTTGCCCTTGTTGTAGGCCTGGCGCAGTTCGGCGCGCTCGCGGCCTTCGAGGGTGAAGTCCTGCAGCGGCACGATCGCTTCCTCGCCGAGCTTGACCAGGGTCAGGCCCAGGTCGAGATAGGTCTGCCAGTGCTGCTCGCCGACCTGGTAGAACACCGGGCGCAGGCCGAGCCGGTCGGCTTCCTCGCGGAAGCGCCAGATCAACGCGCGCGCGACCTCCGGCGGGCCGACCGGATCGCCCATCGAGATCAACGAGCCGCCGTAGCGCTGCATCATCACGAAGCCGGTCCTGGCGTCGTCGCGCAGCAGCGCCTTGTCGCCGGTCAGCGCCAGGCAGGCCTGGGTGTCTGCGCTGGCGGCGATCAACGGCCTGAGCTGCTCCAGCGTCTGCGGGTCGGCCGGCGGCAGCGGACGGCGCGCGCTGCGCAGCAGCCGCGCCAGGCCGAACACGATCAGGCACACGCAGACGATCAGCAGCGCCCGCAGGGCGCGCGGCGCGTTCGCCGAGGTGGCGAACTGCCACCACAGGTCGTTGCTGTACTCGACGTGGCTGTAGACGAAGAACAGCAGCCAGAACGTCGCCACCAGCACCAGGCCCAGGTTGCCGAGCCAGCGCCACGACCAGGCCTCGTCGAGCAGCGCGCCTTCGCGGTAGAACTCGCGGCGAGCCACCCACAGCGCCAGCGCGGTCAGCAGCGAGAACAGGGCCACCGAGTAGTGGCTGCCGCGCATCGGCGCCAGCGGTACCAGCGCCACGCAGATCGCCAGCGCCAGCGCCCATGCCGAATGGCTGCGTCGCTGCAGGCCCTGGCCGATCAGCAGCAGCACCACGCCACCGAGGCTGACCAGCAGGTGCGAGGTCTCGATCAACGGCAACGGCGCCACCTGCTGCCGCGACTTGGGCGTGGGCAGGGTGCCGTCGATCACCAGCACCGCGCCGACCGCGAACACCGCCAGTGCGATGATCTGCGGCAGCCACGGCCGCAAGGTCTTCCATGCCGCGCGCGCGCCGCTGGCACCGACCAGCGCAGGCTTGCGCAGGCCGGTCGCGGCGGCCATCGCGATCGAGATCAGCATCGGCACGATGTAGTAGGTGATGCGGTAGGCCAGCGCCGCCGCCAGCAGCGCCGCCGGCGCGACCTGCGGCAGCAGCTTGAGCAGGCTCCACTCGAACACGCCCAGGCCCGCCGGTACCGTCGAGACCAGGCCGGCGACCACCGCGACCAGCCACAGCCCGATGAAGCCGAAATAGCCCGTGCCGGGATCCGGCGGCAACAGCACGTAGAACGCGGCGCTCGCCAGCCCCAGCTCGAACACGCTCAAGGCGCTGACCACGAGCACCGTGCGCCGGTCGGGCACCCAGAAGCGGTGCGTGCCGAAGCCGAACTCGCGTCCGTGCCGGCCGACCAGGACCAGCATCGCGCCGTAGCCCAGCAGGATCGCGATGCCGGCGATGCGCACCGCGCCGGGCAGGATCGGCAGGGCGCGCGCGGCCGCTTCCGGTTCCAGGCACAGGGCCAGGCCGAGCAGCACCCACGCGCCGAACACGAAGCCCAGGGTGCTCATCAACACCACCTGGCCGATCTCGGCCAGGCTCAGGCCCACGCTGCCGTAGCCGCGCAACCGCACGGCGCCGCCGGTGAGCGCGGCGAAGCCCAGGGTCTGCCCGACCGCGTGCGCCAGGAACGCGGTGATGCCGACGCGCGCCGGATGCAAGCGCTTGCCGGTGCGCTTCAGCCCGATGCTGTCGAACCCGACCAGGCAGGCATAACTGCTCAATCCGAGCAGCAGCGTCAGCGCGATCTGCCCCGCGCCGAAGGCGCGGAAGGCTTCCCGGATCTGGCGATAGCCATGCTCGGTGAACTCGGCCGACAGCGCCCGCAGCGCCATCGCCAGGATCGCCAGGCTGACCAGGACCGGCAGGGCGCGCCGCCAACCGCTTGGGGGGGATGCCGGGGAGGCAGGGGTTTCCGTCATGGCGACAAGGGCCTGGAAGGACCGGGAGAGGGAGAAGGCCGGCATTGCCGGTCGTGCAGAACGCCAGGGCCGTGGTTCATCGTGCCGTCGGTGATCGGAGGATGGGACGCGTCATCGGACATCATGGTGGGTGCCTCCGATGTTGCCGGCGCGCATCATAGGGCAAAGCATTGTGAGCGGGCGTGGTGTCCGGGAGGACGATGGCGGCATGATGGAAACGGGGACGAGGGACGAGGGACGAGGGACGGGGAAGGGCAGGCTGCATGGATCGCGGCGGCGGGCCGGCTGGCGGCGATCGTCGGGTCGGCCTTCCTGGCATGGGTGGTGGCCTTGCAGTTCATGCGCGACGACCTGGCCTGGGTGGACGCGCAACTGAGCCTTTACCTGCATGGCCCTTATGGACTGGGGCTGCGCACCGCCTATTGCCTGATGGCGGCGGCGATGGCCGTGGTGGCCCTGGCGCTGCAGCAGGCGCTGCAAGCGGGCGCACGCAGCCGCACCGTGCTGGGCCTGTTCTGGTGCGCCGCGCTGGGACTGGGCGGCGTGGCGATCGGCGACAGCTGGTTGCCGGACCTGGCGCCGGACGTCGCGCCGCTGGTCCACCTGCTGTCGGCGCAGACCGCATTCCTGTGCGTGATCGCCGCGGTGCTGTTGCAGTCGTGGTGGTTTCGCCACGACCCCCGGTGGCGGGACCGGTTCGGGCCGGCCTTCGCCGTGGGCGTGCTGGCGTTTGCCGTGCTGGCCTGGAACGCCGGCGTGCGCAGCGCGCCGCGCGGATTGAGCCAGAAGCTGGCGATCGTGCTGATCGTGGGATGGCTGGTGATGGTCGGCGCATGGCTGGGATGGCGGAATCGCGCGGGGGCTGCGCCGCAGGCGACTTCGCGTGACAATGCCGATGTCCAACCCGAGGAACACTGAAATGCTGCAGCGATACGAGACCGGCACGCGCATGTCGGAGATGACCGTAGCCCACGGCCTGTGTTTCCTGGCCGGCCAGGTGGCCGAGGACGCCACGGCCGACATCCAGGGCCAGACCCGCCAGGTGCTGGCCGAGATCGACCGGCTGCTGGCGCTGGCGGCCAGCGACAAGACCAAGATCCTGCGCGCGGAGATCTTCCTCGCCGACATGGCCGATTTCGCCGCGATGAACGAAGTGTGGGACAGTTGGGTGGCCCCGGGGTTCACGCCGGCGCGCGCGACGGTGCAGGCCAAGCTGGCCAACCCGGAGTGGAAGATCGAGATCGTCGTCACCGCGACCATCTGAGCCATGCCGCCGCGGGCGGAGCAAGCTCCGCCCGCGGACGCCGATCGGCATCGGGCCCCGGCCATCTTCGCCCTCGACGTGCCCGCCTGGGCGGGCACGAGGCCATTCGATGCGGCGACCTGCGATCGTGCCGATCGAATCGCGGAACGACGGCGGGCCGGGCCGGCCCGCCTTTACGGATGCGGCGGGGGCGGCTGCATCACGATGCAGTCCACGGGACAGGCCGGCACGCACAACTCGCAGCCGGTGCAGAGCGGCGCCAGCACGGTATGCATGTATTTCGCGCCGCCGACGATCGCATCCACCGGGCAGGCCTGGATGCACTTGGTGCACCCGATGCAGTCCGCCTCGACGATCCATGCCACCTGCGGCGGCTTGTGCTCGCCGCGGCCGCGGTCGTAGGGCCGGGCTTCGACGCCCAGCACGCGCGCGAGCGCACGCGCCCCCGCATCGCCTCCGGGCGGGCAACGGTCCACGCCGGCCTCGCCGCGCGCCATCGCCTCGGCATACGGGCGGCAACCGTCGAAGCCGCACTGGCCGCATTGGGTTTGCGGCAACAGGCGGTCCAGGCGTTCGGCGAGGTCGGCGATGGGGGACATGGGTGTGGCGCGAGGCTGCGGCAGGAATGATGCGTCAGGCGATCCGTCGCCCGCGATACCAGCGTTCGTGGGCGAGCGCGAGCATCGGCTTGTCCTCGCGGCTGTCGCCATAGGCGTGGATGCGTTCGAATCCCGCCAGGTCGAAACGGGAACGGACCAACCCGGCCTTGCCCGGGCCGATGTCCGTGCCATCGTAGCGCCCGGTCAGGCGGCCGGCGGCGTCCTGCTCCAGGCGATTGCAGAGCAGGTGCAGGCCGTGGCGTTCGCACCAGGGCGCCAGGTACAGGTCGAGCGAGCCGGAAATCAGCGCCACCGCATGCCCCTGCGCCTGGTGCCAGGCGATCCGCCGCATCATCTCCGGCCGCAGCAGCGGCGGCAGCACCTCGCGCGCGAACGGTTCGCCATGCGCGGCGATCTGCGCGGCATCGCGGCCGGCGAAGGCCAGCCGGGTCACGCGCGCGCGGATCGCCTTGGCCGAAACGAGCCCGGCGCGATAGCCCAGCAGCCAGGGGCCGACCTTCCACTTCGCCTGCGCCAACCGGTCGGGCGTGGCCACGCGACGCAGGAAACGTGCGTAGGTATCGCAGGTGGTGACCGTGTGGTCGAAGTCGAACAGGGCCAGTTGCATGGAGCCGGGGCTCTGGTTGGGAGACTCGGGGCCGGAGAAGCGGGCCGCCTGCGCGGGAGCGGGCAAGCGCGGATGCTTTCGCCGGGTCCCGCCCTCACCGCACCGGCATGCCCGGCTGCGCGCCGCTGTCGGCATCCAGCAGCGCCAGCGCGCCGCCGTCGAAGCCGGCCGACAGGATCATGCCTTCGCTCACGCCGAAGCGCATCTTGCGCGGGGCCAGGTTGGCGATGAACACCACGTTGCGGCCGACCAGCCGGTCCGGCTCGCCGTAGCTGGTGCGGATGCCGGAGAAGATCTGGCGCTTGCCCAGCTCGCCGGCGTCCAGTTCGAAGCGCAGCAGCTTGTCCGAACCCTCGACGAACTCGCAGGCCAGCACCTTGCCGATGCGCAGGTCGAGCTTGGCGAAGTCGTCGATGCCGATGTACTGGCCGGCCTCTTCCTGCTTGGCGGCGGGCGCGGCCTTCGGCTCGGCGTTCTTGGCGGGCGCGGCGGCCGGGGCGGCGGCGAGGGTGTCCTTGGAGGCTTCGGTCATGGCGTCGATCAGTTTCGGGTCGATACGGGTGAACAGGGCGGCGTAGGGCTGGATCGCGTGGCCGTCGGCCAGCGGCCGGTCCAGGTCCTGCCACGACGTCACCGGCGCGGACAGGAAGGCCTCGGCCTCGGCGGTGGTGCGCGGCAGGATCGGCTTGAGCGCGGCGGCCAGGATGCGGAACAGGTTCAGGCCCTGGGTGCATACCGCCTGCAGCTCGGCGTCGGCGCCGTCCTGCTTGGCGATCACCCAGGGCTTGGCCTCGTCGATGTACTTGTTGGCCTCGTCGGCCAGCGCCATGGTCTGGCGGATCGCGGCGGCCGGGTCGTTGCGTTCGTAGGCCTCGCGGATCGGCGCCAGCGCGGCGGCGAAGCGGTCGTATTGGGCCGGGTCCGGCAGCGCGGCGGCCAGCCGGCCGTCGAAGCGCTTGTCGATGAAGCCGGCGCAGCGGCTGGCCAGGTTGACGAACTTGCCGACCAGGTCGGCGTTCACGCGCGCGACGAAGTCGCCCAGGTTGAGGTCCAGGTCGTCCACGCCGCCGGAGGACTTGGCGGCGAAGTAGTAGCGCAGCGCCTCGGGTTCCAGGCCCACGTCCAGGTAGGTGCGCGCCATCACGAAGGTGCCGCGCGACTTGGACATCTTGGCGCCGTCCACGGTCAGGTAGCCGTTGACGTGCAGCCGAGTCGGCGCGCGGTGGCCGGTGCCGTGCAGCACCGCCGGCCAGAACAGGCCGTGGAAGTTGACGATGTCCTTGCCGATGAAGTGGTGCAGCTCGGTCGCGGTGCCGGCGCGCAGGTGCGACTCGAAGTCCTCGCCGATCGAGGCGCACAGCGTCTTGAAGCTGCACAGGTAGCCGATCGGCGCGTCCAGCCAGACATAGAAATACTTGCCGGGCTGGCCGGGGATCTCGAAGCCGAAGTACGGCGCATCGCGCGAGATGTCCCAGGCGCGCAGGCCGCCCTCGGCGTCCAGCCATTCCTTGAGCTTGGCCTTCACGCCCGGCAGCGCCACGTCGCCGGCCAGCCAGTCGCGCAGGAAGCCCTCGAAATGCCCGACCTCGAAGAAGAAATGCTCCGAGTCGCGGATTTCCGGCGTGGCGCCGGAGATCACCGACTTGGGCTCCTTCAGGTCGGTCGGCGCGTAGGTGGCGCCGCAGACCTCGCAGTTGTCGCCGTACTGGTCCGGGCTGCCGCAGTTGGGGCAGATGCCCTTGATGTAGCGGTCCGGCAGGAACATGCCCTTGGCCGGGTCGTAGAACTGCGCCACCGAGCGGCGCGCGACGTGCCCGGCCTGTTCGAGCTTCAGGTAGAACTGCTCGGTCAGCTCGCGGTTGACCGGCGAGTTGGTCGAGTCGTAGTGGTCGAAGGCCACGCCGAAGGCGGCGAAGTCGCGCTCGTGGCTGGCCTTGATCCCGGCGATGAAGGCCTCCGGCGTCACGCCCGCCTTTTCCGCCGCCAGCATGATCGGCGTGCCATGGGTGTCGTCGGCGCAGACGAACCAGGTCCTGTCGCCGTTCAGGCGGCGCGCGCGGACCCAGATGTCGGCCTGGATGTAGCCGACCAGGTGACCCAGGTGCAGCGGGCCGTTGGCATAGGGCAGGGCGGTGGTGACGAGAGCGGTGCGGGTCATGATGATGGTGTTGCGGGGGACAGGGGATTATCGCACGCCCAAAACAGGCGACCCGGCCTGGGCCGGGTCGCTGTCCTGGAGATGCGGGCCGCGCGCGGTCAGTCGCGGATCCAGGTCTGGGTGCGGCCCAGCGCTTCGATGCCGATGTAGCCGCGCATCTGCAGTTTCTTGCCGCCGTCGGTCAGGGTGATCTTGGCCTTGTAGGTCTTGCCCTTGGCCGGATCGAGGATCGAGCCGCCGTCCCAGACCTGCGCGCCGTCCGGCTTCAGGCCCCACAGGATGGTCATGCCCTTGATCGGCTTGCCCTTGCGTTCGCCGTCGCACTTGTCGCAGACCGGGTTGGGGCCCTTGTCCGACTGCAGGATCTCGACCACCTTGCCGGTCAGGGTGCCGTTGGCCGCCTGCTCGATCTCGACGATCGACTTGGGCTTGCCGGTGCTGTCGTCGATGGTCGTCCAGCGGCCGACCGGGGTTTCGGCGGCCTGGGCCAGCATCGAGGCCGCCGCCAGCGGCAGGGCGAGCAGCAGGGCTTTGCATGTGTTGCGCATGGTTCCCCTCCCAGGGATGTCGTTGACCGGCGCGGGCCGGGATGGAGCCGACTGTATACCCATTCGCCCGGGTACGGAAACCGTGCGGCGAGGGTCAGCGCTCCTGTTCGTACAGCTCCAGCGGCAACTCGTCCGGATCGGCGAAGAAGGTGAAACGGCGGCCGGTGTACTCGTCCACGCGGACCGGCTCGCAGGCGACGCCGTGCGAGGCCAGGTGGGCGACGGCGGCGTCGAGGTCGCCGACGCGGAACGCCAGGTGGCGCAGGCCGCGCGCTTCCGGGCGGCTGGGGCGCGGCGGCGGCGAGGGGAAGGAGAACAGTTCGATCTGCCCGCCGTCGGGCAGCGCGAGGTCCAGCTTCCACGAGTCGCGCGATTGCCGGTAGTGCTCGGCCAGCACGCGCAGGCCCAGGATGTCGCGATAGAAGTGCCGGGAGCGTTCGTAGTCCGAGGCGATGATCGCGACATGGTGGATGCCGGCCAGGCGCAGGCCGGATTCGCTGGGCGGATGGGACGTGGACGCGGACATGGGGGGCGTTGATGCGGTGCGGCAGGCCAGCATAGCGCAGGCCTCCCTTGCGTCCGCCGGTGCCCGTGGGCAGGGCCGGCCTGCTCGTGCCGGGCGCGGCGACGTGCATGCCCGGCTACCATGTCGCGATGGCCCAGGCGGCCGGAACGCGACGATGGCACCGGACCTTCCCGACGCTGCAACGGATCCGCTCGCGCGGCTGCTGGCCGGCGATGGCTGCATCGTGCTCGATGGCGCGCTGGCGACCGAGCTGCAGGCGCGCGGCTGCGACCTCGACGATCCGCTGTGGTCGGCACGGGTCCTGCTGGAGCGACCGGAGCTGATCTACCGGGTGCACCGCGACTACTTCGAAGCGGGGGCGCAGTGCGCGATCACCGCCAGCTACCAGGCGACCCCGCAAGGGTTCGCCACGCGCGGGCTCGACCTGGCGCAGTCCCGGCGATTGATCCGGCGCAGCGCCGAGCTGGCGCAGCAGGCGCGCGCCGATCACCTGCAAGTCCATCCGGATGCGGGGCCGCTGCTGGTGGCCGGCTCGATCGGCCCGTACGGCGCCTGCCTGGCCGATGGTTCGGAGTATCGCGGCGACTATGCGTTGCCGCGCGAGCGGATGCTGGCGTTCCATCGGCCGCGCATGGCCGCGCTCGCGGACGCCGGCGTGGACCTGCTGGCCTGCGAGACCCAGCCGTCCGCGCCGGAGATCGACGCGCTGCTGGGGTTGCTGGAGGAATTCCCGGCGATGCGCGCGTGGTTCACCTTCACCCTGCGCGACGCGACGCACCTGAGCGACGGCACGCCGCTGGCGGACGTGGTCGCGCGCGTGCAGGCCAACCCGCAGGTGGTGGCGCTCGGCATCAACTGCATCGCGCTGGAACGGGTGGAGGACGCGCTCGCGCACCTGGCATCGCTCACGCGATTGCCGCTGGTGGCCTATCCCAATTCGGGCGAGCGCTACGACGCGGCGGACAAGACCTGGCACGCCGACCCCGGGGCTACCGGTACGCTGGCCGGGTGCGCCTCGTCCTGGCGCGCTGCGGGCGCGCGCCTGATCGGCGGATGCTGCCGCACCACGCCGCGCGACATCGCGGCGTTGGCGATGCGATTGCATCCAGCCAAGGACGACGCCTAGGCGGCCTGCCGGTGCTCCCGGCATGCCTCGCAGTGCCGCCTGCCGCCATTCCCCGCCTGCGCGGTACTGAAGATCGATCCCGCGATGCCGGCCAGCGAGAGGCCGGGGCCGTCGCCGCCCCGGCCACGCCTACGACGACGGCTTGCCGCCCTTCTTGGAGGCGATCCAACGGCCGATCTTTTCCTGCAGGACGTCCAGCGGCACCGAGCCGTCCTTCAGTACCTCCGCATGGAATTCGCGGACGTCGAACGCCGGGCCGAGCTCGCGGCTGGCCTGATCGCGCAGCGCCTGCATCTTCAGCTCGCCGATCTTGTAGGCCAGGGCCTGGCCGGGGATCGCCATGGCGCGCTCCACCTCCGCCTCGGCTTCCTCGCGGGTGGCGGGAGCGTTGTCGAGGATGTAGTCGATCGCCTGCTGCCGGCTCCAGCTCTTGCCGTTGAGGCCGGTGTCCACCACCAGCCGCACCGCGCGCCACAGTTCGTTGCGCAGGTAGCCGAAGTAGCTGTACGGGTCCTCGTACAGGCCCAGTTCCTTGCCGAGCGATTCGCTGTACAGCCCCCAGCCTTCGACGAATGCGGTCTCGCCGCCGAACCGGCGGAAGCGCGGCAAATGGCCGAGTTCCTGCTGCAGGCCGAGCTGGAAGTGATGGCCGGGCACGCCCTCGTGCAGGAACTGGTCCTGCGCCTCCCAGGTCCTGCGCTTGGGCAGGTCGGAGGTGTTGACGTAGAGCGTGCCGGGGCGCGAACCATCGGCGCTGGGCGGCAGGTAGGACACCGCCGAGGCGGTCTGCGCGCGGTACGGCTCCACCGGCTTGATCTCGAAACCCGCCTTGGGCACCAGCGAGAACAGCCTGGGCGCGCTGGCCTGCACCCGCGATTGCAGCGCGCGGTAGTAGTCCAGCAGTTCCGCCTCGCTCCTGAAGGCGAAGCGCTTGTCTTCCTGCATCGACTTGAAGAACTTCTGCAGCGATCCGCGCGCGCGGGTCTGCTTCATCACGTCCTGCAACTGCGCCTGGATGCGCGCGACCTCGTCCAGGCCGATCCGGTGGATCTGCTCGGGCGCCATGTCGGCCGAGGTGGTGCTCTGGCGCACGTCGTAGGCGTACCAGGCGGCGCCGTTGGGCAGTGCGCCGCGGCCGTCGGTGTCGCGGCAGGCCGGCAGGTACTCGGTGGCGATGAAGCCGCGCAGCGCGCGATAGGCCGGCATGATCCGGTACTCGATCATGCGCTTGTACTCGGCGGCGATGCGCGCCTTGTCCTCGGCCGGGAACGACTCGGGCATGTTGCGCACCGGAGCCCAGAAGATGCTCTGTTCGGCGGTCGGCTTGATCAGCGCGTCCAGCTGCGGCAGCACTTTCTGCATCAGCACCTTCGGCTGCACCACGCCCGCCTTGATGCCTTCGCGCATGTTGGCGATGGCCTGGTCGAAGAGGTCCGGGATGCCCAGCGAGCGGCGCGACCAGTCGTCGTAGTCCTGCACCGTGTTGAACGGCTGCGCTCCGGTGCCGGAGCCGAGCATCGCCATCACGTTGGCGACGTTGTAGTACTGGTTGATCGGCAGCATCCAGCTCGGGAACTGTTCGGCCGCCAGGGCGTTGTTGGCGTCGCGCACGAAGATCTCGTAGCTCAGCAGGTCCTGGCCGGACAGGCCGTCCGGGCCGATCGCCTCCACCTTGGCCAGCCATTCGGTGACGAAATCGTGGGATTGCTGGCGGAAGGCGGCGGACAGGAAGTTGGGAAGCTGGTCGTTGTAGCGGCCATCGCCCTGCAGCGTGGCCTGCAGCGGATTGAGCTTCAGCGAGGCGTCCCAGTACTGGTCGTAGAGCGCGTTCAGCCGTGTGGCCTTGTCGACCTTGGCCGGGGCGGGGGCCGGCTTGGGCCGGGCGGCCCGGGTCGACTTGGCGGTCTTCGCGCGCGCCTGCTGGCTAGTCTGGGACTTGGCGTTCTTCTTCTTGGCCGCCTCGGCCGGCGGTGCCAGCGACAGGCTCAATGCCGCCGCGATGGCGAGCGAAAGCAGGCGGGAAAGCGGCAACGGCATCGCGGGCTCCGGCAACAAGCGAGCCGGGGAGCTTGCCCGATCCGGAAGCGTACGGCCAGCGATCCGGCACGCGCGGCGCGGCAAGGATTCATGCTCGTGAGAGGCGGGGGCGGCCTGCCGGTATGCCGACGACGGCAGGGGTTCCCGCCGCGCCAAGCGTTGCCTCCGCCCGGCGAAGGCCCGCTATGCCGCGGCTTCCTCGCGCAGCCGTTGGGCGCGCGCCGCGCCGAGATAGGCGGTGATGCCGCGGCGCATCACGTACAGCAGCGGGATCAGCAGCACCGCGAACAGCATCTTGTAGACGTAGTTGACCGTGCTGACCGCCAGGAACAGCGACAGCGGCCAATGCTGCGGCCCGATCACGAAGGCGATGTAGATCACCACGAAGCTGTCCACCAACTGCGACACCGCGGTCGAGCCGGTCGCGCGCAGCCAGACATGCTTCTCGCCGGTGGCGCGGCGGATGCGGTGGAACACCGCCACGTCGATCAACTGGCCGACCAGGAACGCCACCAGCGACCCGGCGATCGTCCACATGCCCTGGCCGAACACCGCGGCGAACGCGGCCTGGTAATCGGGCACGCCCTGCGACTGCGCGGCCTGCACCCACCAGCCGGCGGGCGCGAGATGGATCGCGGCGAACGCGAACAGGAAGCCATAGCCGATCAGGCCGACCGCGATCCACGAGATGAAGCGCACGCCGCGGCTGCCGAAGAACTCGTTGATCGTGTCGGTCATGATGAACACGATCGGCCACAGCAGCGTGCCCGCGGTGAAGCTCAGCGAACCGGTCTGGCCGAACAGGTTCCAGTTCAGCGGCGCGATGCCGAGGGTGTCCTCCAGCGCGAAGATCTTGACGCCGATGAACTCGGCCAGCGCGGCGTTGACGCAGAAGAACGCCGACAGCGCGATGAACAGCCTTACCGCGCGGTCGTCGAGCGTGCGCGCCGGGTGCATGCGTTCAGCGGTCCGCGGTACGGGTGAAGGGCACCGTCTCGGGCGAGACCGCGCCGCCGGAGATGATGAAGCTCATCGCCTGGTCCACGCTCCAGTCGGTCGGGGTCAGCAACTCCACCGGCACGATTTCCAGGTAGCCGGAGGTCGGGTTGGGCGTGGTCGGCACGTAGACGGCGGCCAGCTCGCGGCCGGTGCCGTGCTCGCGGATCACCCGGGTGACCAGGCCGACCGATTTCATGTCCCGGTGCGGGAAGTCGATCAGGACCACGCGCTGGGTGCTGCCCGGCTGGGTCTGCAGGATGTCCAGCAGCTTGCGCGCGCTGTCGTAGACGATGCTGGCCAGGGGAATGCGCCGCATCACCGCCTCGAACCAGCGCAGCAGGCGCTGGCCGATCACCTTGCGGCTGAGATAGCCCACCAGCAGGATCGCCAGCAGCGTCGCCAGCAGGGCGATGGTGTTCTGCACCCACAACGCCTCGATCCAGTCCAGCGACCCCGGGAACGAGGCGGCGATCCGGGCCGAGAGCGGCACTACCCACGGGCTGCTGATGCCCGACAGCAGCACGAACACGAACTTGACCACGACCCAGGTCAGCCAGACCGGCAGCAGGGTGAGAAGGCCCGTCAGGAAGACTCGCTGCAGGGAGGGGCGGGGGTGTGCGGCAGCATCGGGCGACATCCGCCCATTGTAGTGGAGCGCAATGCCGCGGTGCAGCGTGCCTGGCGGCCGGCGCCGAAGGCCGGGATGACTACCGGCACATCCGCTATACCGAAGTTGAGGATAGTGTTGCCTCCAACCTAGTGGAGGCCGCCATGGTGGATGTCGAAGCCCAGCTCAGGAAGTTCCAGAAGGAGCTCAGCGCCGGCACCGTGTCGCTGGCCCTGCTGGCGGTGCTCGACCGCGCCGAGGAACCGCTGTACGGCTATCTCATCGCCAAGCGGCTGGAGCGGCTCGACGGGGTGCTGAGCGGCAAGCAGAGCGCGCTCTACCCGGTGCTGCGCAACCTGGAAGGCGCCGGCCTGCTGGACAGCCACGTCGAACCGTCGCAGGCGGGCCCGCCGCGCCGTTACTACCGCATCACCGAACACGGGCGCGCCTGCCTGCGGCAATGGGCCGAGGCCTGGCGCGCCACCCGGGATTCCGTCGATTCCGTACTGGAGGGGGACAACGCATGACCACCGAACGCACGCCTCGGCCGCTGCCGACCACGATTCCCGAATACCTGGCGCAACTGCGCCAGGCGCTGGCCGGCGCCGACCCGGCGATGGTCCAGGACGCCCTCTACGACGCCGAGGAATACCTGCGCTCGGAACTGGCCGAACAGTCCGGCAAGAGCGAGGCCGAGGTCATCGCCGAGGTCGCCGGCAGCTACGGCGCGCCCGAGGAAGTGGCGGAGATCTACCGCGAGACCGAAGTCACGGTGACGCGCGCGCTGCGTCCGCCGCAACCGCCGAAACGGCGCTCGCCGCTCGGCCGCTTCTTCGGCATCGCCGCCGACCCGCGCACCTACGGCGCGCTCTTCTATCTCGTGCTGGCGCTGGCGACCGGCATCTTCTATTTCACCTGGGTGGTGACCGGCTTCTCGCTGTCGCTGGGCCTGTCGGTCACCATCGTCGGCCTGCCGCTGCTGGTGCTGTTCTTCGGGTCCACGCGCCTGCTCGCGCTGGTGGAAGGGCGGGTCGTGGAGACCTTGCTCGGCGTGCGCATGCCGCGGCGCCCGCCGCATGCCGGCCCGCCCAAGCCGTGGCTGCAGCGCATCGCCGACATGTTCACCGACGCGCGCACCTGGAGCACCTTGCTGTACTTCGTGCTGATGCTGCCGCTGGGCGTCGTCTACTTCACGGTGACGACGGTCCTCACGGCGTGCTCGCTGGCCCTGTTGCTGAGTCCCCTGGCGTTGCTGGCGCCGGGCCACACGGGCATCTACATCGACGACTGGAACCTGGCCGCGGACGCGCCCTGGCTCTCGATCCCCATGGCCCTGGCCGGCGTGCTGATGCTGTTCGCCACGCTGCACCTGGTGCGCCTGCTCGGGCACGTGCACGGCCTGTTCGCCAAGCACCTGCTCGTGCGCGGCAATTGACGCGGGCCGCCGCGAAACGCAAACGCCGCGGGCGACCGCGGCGTTCGAGCGTTCCCGTACAGCGGGGGCGCGTCAGGCGCCGCGCCTGCGCCGCAGCGGGGTGACCTTCGCGCCCGCCGAGCCACGGCGCTGGCTGACCGGCACCGCATCGTAGCGGGCGATGAACTCGCGCACCTGCGGGTAGACGATCTCGCGCCAGCGGCGCCCGCTGAAGATGCCGTAATGGCCGGCGCCTTCCACCACCAGGTGCTTGCGGTCGGCTTCGTCGATGCCGGTGCACAGCGCATGCGCGGCTTCGGTCTGGCCGAGCCCGGCGATGTCGTCCAGTTCGCCCTCGATGCTCAGCAGCGCGGTGTTGCGGATCGCCGACGGCTTGACCAACTGCCCGCCGACCTTCCACTTGCCGCGCGGCAGCAGGAATTCCTGGAACACCACGCGGATCGTGTCGAGGTAGTAGCGCGCCGGCATGTCGAGCACGGCGTTGTACTCGTCGTAGAAGCGCCGGTGCGCCTGCGCGTCCTCCAGGTCGCCCTTGACCAGGTTGGTGTAGAAGTCCCAGTGCGACATCACGTGCCGGCTGGGATTCATCGCCAGGAAACCGGCATGCTGCAGGAAGCCGGGATACACCTGCCGGCCATGGCCGGGATAGGGGTAGGGCACGGTGTGGATGACGTTGTTCTCGAACCACTCGATCGGATTGCGGGTGGCGAGGTTGTTGACCGCGGTGGGGCTGCAGCGCGCATCGATCGGCCCGCCCATCATCACCAGCGACTCCGGCGTGCGTTCGCCCTGCGCGGCCATCAGCGACACCGCCGCCAGCACCGGCACCGTCGGCTGGCACACGCTCATCACGTGCAGGCGCGGCTGGTGCTCGCCGATGTGGCGGATGAATTCCCGGACGTAGGCGATGTAGTCCTCGAGGCTGAAATCGCCTTCCTCGACCGGCACCATGCGCGCGTCCACCCAATCGGTCACGTAGACCTTGTGGTCGCGCAGCAGGGTGCGCACGGTATCGCGCAGCAGCGTGGCGTGATGGCCCGACAGCGGCGCCACCACCAGCACGGCGGGCTGCTGCTTCATCCGCGCCATCAATGCCGGGTCGTCGCTGAAGCGCTTGAAGCGCAGCAGGCGGCAGAACGGCTTGGTCAGCACCTCGCGCTCGATGATCGGCAGCGAATGGCCGTCGACCTCGACGTCGTCCAGCGCCCAGGCCGGCTTCTCGTAGTCCTTGGTGAGGCGATGCAGCAGCTCGTTGCTGGCGGCCAGGCGGTCCGCGCCGGGCAGGGTGGCCCACAGGCTGTCCGGACTGGAGAACATCTTGGCGTTGGCCTGGGCCTGGTGGACCCACGGGGCAAGCAGATTACGGGTCAGTTCATGCAATTGGTAAAGCACGTCACCCATCCGTCTGGCGGTTTGCTGCCGTGCAGCATACCCGAATTGGCGCATTTGCACCTTAATGGGGTTTTCCTGCTTTGCAGGTGCGGAAGGGCTCAAGCCTTTTCCAGCGCCGACGCATGCCCGTCGAGCGCCGGAGACAGCCAGCAGTGCGAGCCGACCGCGGTGAACCCCGCCTTGGCGAAACGGGAGCGATACCAGCGCGCGGGCCGCGCCTGGAAACCGGCATGGTCGCCCTCGAACTCGTCCTCGGCCGTGAACAGTTCCAGGAACGCCACGCCGCCGCACAGCTCGGCCAGGCCCGGCAGGCCCTGCGCCAGTTCGCGGCTGGGCACGTAATGCAGCACGTCCGAGCAGACCAGCAGGTCGACCGGCGCACACGGGCGCAGCCAGGCGAAATCGCCGAAGCGCGCCAGGTGCACGTTGCGGCTGCGGCCGTAGCGGCGCACCGCGTACTCGCTGCCGTCGAAGCCGAGGTAGCTGGCGCGCGGGCGCAATTCCCGCAGCGGCGCGCGCCACGCGCCTTCGCCGCACCCGATGTCGAGCACGCTGCGGATCGGGCGTTCCAGGTAGTGCTCGGCCTGCGCGACGGCCAGTGCGACCTTGCGCCGCAGGCGCGCCCGGTCGTGCAGGCCGGCGTTGCCGTACCAATGCCGGAAGTAGTCGCGGTCGTAGGTCTTGTCCATCGCGTACGGTGTTTCGCCTGGCCGGATCGGTGAAAATGCGCGCCATCCTACACGCGAGCCGCGGAGCCAGCGCATGACCCTGTACCTGTGGATCAAGACCTTCCACCTGCTGTTCGTGATCGCCTGGATGGCGGCGGTGTTCTACCTGCCGCGCATCCTGGTCAACATCGCCGAAACGGAAGGGCAGGCCGACGTGCGCGCGCGGCTGGTCCTGATGGGCCGCAGGCTGTACCGCTTCGGCCACAACATGTTCGGCCTGGCGGTGGCGCTGGGGGCGGTGCTATGGCTGGGATACCGCTTCATCCCGGATTTCCCGACCATGGTCGGCCCGGGCACCGGTTGGCTGCACGCCAAGCTCGCGCTGGTGGTGGCGATCCTGGCCTACTACGTCTTCACCGGGCGCTGGCTGAAGGGCGCCGAGCAGGGCAAGCCGCTGCCGGGCTCGCGCACGCTGCGCCTGTTCAACGAACTGCCCCTGCTGGCGCTGGTGGCGATCATCTGGCTGGTGCTGTTCAAGCCGTTTTGACGGCCGTGATGGGGCATTCGCGATCCGCAAAAGCGGCGTGCCAGCCATGCCGCTTTTGCGGATTCCCCATTACGAACCAGCCATCGCGGCTCCTCACGCCGCCTCGTACGCCCCGTAGCCGCGCAGGCGCTCGTAGCGCTTTTCCAGCAGCTGGTCCACGGGGATCTTCTCCAGCGCGTCCAGTTCGTTGAGCAACACCGCCTTGAGGCGCTTGGCCATCTGGGTCGGGTTGCGATGCGCGCCGCCGGTGGGCTCGCGCACGACCTTGTCGACCAGGCCCAGGTCCTTCAGGCGCTTGGCGGTCAGGCCGAGCTGTTCGGCGGCATCCTTGGCCTTGGCCGCGTCCTTCCACAGGATCGAGGCGCAGCCTTCCGGGCTGATCACCGAATAGGTGCCGTACTCGAGCATCAGGGTGCGGTCGCCGACGCCGATCGCCAGCGCGCCGCCCGAGCCACCTTCGCCGATCACGGTGCAGATCACCGGGATCTTCAGCTCGGCCATCTCGATCAGGTTGCGCGCGATCGCCTCGGACTGGCCGCGCTCCTCGGCATCGATGCCCGGCCAGGCGCCGGCGGTGTCGATGAAGGTCAGCAGCGGCAGCCGGAAGCGCTCGGCCAGCTTCATCAGGCGCAGCGCCTTGCGGTAGCCCTCCGGCTTGGGCATGCCGAAGTTGCGGCGGATCTTCTCCTTGGTGTCGCGGCCCTTCTGGTGGCCGATCACCACCACCGGGCGGCCGGCGATGCGGGCCAGGCCGCCGACGATGGCCTTGTCGTCGGCAAAGGCGCGGTCGCCGGCCAGTTCCTGGAACTCGTCGCACATGACCCGCAGGTAGTCCAGCGTATACGGGCGCTGCGGGTGGCGCGCCAGCTGCGAGACCTGCCAGGCCGAGAGATCGCGGAAGATCTGGGCGGTGCGCAGCCGCAGCTTGTCCTGCAGGGCACGCACTTCGACCTCCACGTTGACCGCCGGGCCGGTGCTGGCGTTGCGCAGCTCCTGGATCTTGGCTTCCAGGTCGGCGATGGGTTGCTCGAAGTCGAGGTAGTTCGGATTCATGGGACGCCGTGAGGAACCAAAGGGGCGAAGTGTAGCCGAATGCTCCGTCGCGGCCCGTACGCCCCGGTGCGGATCGATGCCGGAAACGGTCGAGCTCCGGCCGCCGAAGACCCAAGGAGGACGCTTGGCCGATACCGCCCGTCGGGACTGAAGTCCCTCCCACGAGGAGCAGACTGCATCGGGCCGCATGACGACCCAGGACGCAGGTTCCGATCGAACGCGAATGGACCCCAACGAAAAACCCCGGCGCTTGGCCGGGGCTTTGGGACGAGCGCTTTACTGCCGCTGGGCGGCGTGGCGCGAAGTGCCGGGCTGCACGTAGACCAGGCGGGTGCCGGCATCGCGGCTCGGCAGCGCCGGCTCGAACGAGCCCAGGTAGGCGGTGTAGACGCGGCGCAACTCGCCGGTGTCGTAGGCCAGGACCGGCGCCAGGCTCGGCAGGCCGGCATCCTCCAGCGCCGTCAGGTAGGTCGGCGACGGCATGCCGGGGTTCACCACGTAGGAGAAGGTGCTGGGACCTTCGACCACGTGCTGGTAGTAGCTCACGAAATCGCGCGCGGCGAAGATCTTGGCATCGGCCAGCGCATCGTCCGCACGGGCGCGGCCGACTGGCGGCGCATCGTGCACGCCGGCGCGCCAGCTGCGGTTGATGATCAGCTCGTCGCTCAGGCGGTACGGGCCTTCGTAGGTGGTCCCTTCGAGGGTGACGCCCGGGTGGGCGTCGTCGAAGCGGCTCACCACCGGCTCGTGCGAGGGCGAGGTGGTGCTCGCGATGACGTAGGCGCTGCGGGTCGGGTTGATCAGCCCGCCGCGGTCGGCCGAGGACACCAGGAAGTTGATGTCGCCCAGCGCATCGGTGTGCAGGGTATGGGCGCCCGCGTCCAGCTGCAGGGCGACCGAGCCGCCGGCCGGCACGCGGTGCTCGGTGCCGTCCACGGTCACCGTGATGGCGGAAGCGGTCGGGTTGTCGATCTCGTAGGCTTTCGGGGCGGCGCTGCAGCCTGCGAGCAGGGCAACGACCAGCGGAGCGGCGAGCAGGGCTTTCATGGTGGGGAGTCCTAGGCCGTCATGGGTCCGAGAGCGCAGTGTGCGCCCGGGGGTGTGTACGGCGCCTTTACGCATTCATGCGGCGCGGCCGGCGCTTCGTGGGCCGCGCCCGTGCCACTTCGGACGGCATGGTCTCGCGGATTGCTGAGACGCCGGCCGGCCTCGCCCGGAACGGGAGGCGGCCTTTCATTGCGCCCACGGCGGGTTGTACTTGACCTTGAGCGCGCGTACCGCCGGGTCGCCGCGCAGGGCGTCGATCAGCTGCGGATCGACCCGGACCGAGCCGCTGCCGTTCAGGTCCAGCATGCCGGCCACGCCGCCCTTGGGCGAGCGCAGCAGCAGGTCCAGCCGCAGCGGCGTGCGTCCGGGGCGGTGGCGGGCGAGCAGGGCATCGATGCGCTGCCAGGCCTGGCGGTCGCGCAGGTCCAGCCGCAGCATCAGGCGCTGGGCGTGCTGGGCGCAGATCTGCTCGTAATCCCAGCACTGGCGGATGCGCAGGCTGTAGCCGCCGTTGAATTCGTCCTCGCGCAGGCCGCCGCGCACGATCAGGATGCGGTCGCGGGTCAGCAGGTCGCCGAACTCGGCCATCGCATCGGAGAACGCCGAGCATTCCACCCGGCCCCGGCCGTCCTCCAACTGCACGAACACCTGGCTGTCGCCCTTGCGGCGCACGCCGACCACCATGCCGGCCAGGACGGCGTTGACCTCCGGGCGCCAGGCGCGCTTCTCGCCGTCGCCGCCCCCGCCGCCGCGCTGCTGCGAGGCGACGATCTTCTCCAGGGCGCCCAGGTCGCAGCCGACCAGCTCCTTCACTTCCTCGCGATACGGGTCGAACGGATGGCCGCTCAGGTACAGCCCGAGCGTCTCGCGTTCGCCGTTCAA
Organism: Pseudomonas sp. Hp2; assembly: GCF_006386585.1. Classification (NCBI taxonomy): domain Bacteria; kingdom Pseudomonadati; phylum Pseudomonadota; class Gammaproteobacteria; order Pseudomonadales; family Pseudomonadaceae; genus Pseudomonas; species Pseudomonas sp. Hp2. The sequence continues at coordinate 64,022 of NZ_VAHJ01000003.1, read as the reverse complement.
TACCTGCGCGAGCGGCCATTCCTTGCTTTCCGGCAGCTCCAGGTGGATCGCCGGCGCCGACAGGTCGGGGCCGCCGAACAGCGAGTTCTGCCCGGACTCGCGCTCCTTGGCCATCTGGTCGGTGGCCTTGAGCACTTCCGGCAGCTGCAGCATCAGCGAGGCGCGGTTCTTGCCCAGCCCGTCCAGCGCGCCGGCGTTGATCATCGCCTCGAGCGTGCGCCGGTTGAGCTTGGACGAGTCCACCCGCGTGCAGAAATCCAGCAGCGAGGTGTACTCGCCGCCGCGCTGGCGCTCCTCGACGATCGCCTCGCAGGCGCCGCGGCCGACGCCCTTGATCGCGCCGATGCCGTAGCGGATGGTGTCCGCGTTGGCGGCCTCGAACATGTAGGCCGATTCGTTGACGCGCGGTGGCAGCACCTGCAGGTTGAGGTTGCGCGCCTCGTCGAGGAAGCCGACCACCTTGTCGGTGTTGTCCATGTCCGAAGACAGGGTCGCGGCCATGAACTCGGCCGGATAGTGGCGCTTGAGCCAGGCGGTCTGGTAGCTGACCAGCGCGTAGGCGGCGGCGTGCGACTTGTTGAAGCCGTAGCCGGCGAACTTCTCCATCAGGTCGAAGATCTCGTCGGCCTTGGCCGCGTCCACGCCGCCCTTGGCCGCGCCCTCGCGGAAGATCTCGCGATGCTTGGCCATCTCGGCCGGCACCTTCTTGCCCATCGCGCGGCGCAGCAGGTCGGCGCCGCCGAGCGAGTAGCCGCCGACGATCTGCGCCATCTGCATCACCTGCTCCTGGTACACCATGATCCCGTAGGTGTCCTTCAGGATCGCTTCGGTGCGCGGGTCGGGATAGATGATCTCCTGCTGGCCGTGCTTGCGCGCGTTGAAGTCCGGGATCAGGTCCATCGGGCCCGGGCGGTACAGCGACACCAGCGCGATCAGGTCCTCGAAGCGGTCCGGGCGCGCGTCCTTGAGCAGGCGGCGCATGCCCGAGGATTCGAACTGGAACACCGCGCCGGTGTTGCCCGAGGCGAAGATGTCCTTGTAGGTGGCCGGGTCGTCGAGCGGGATCGCGGCGATGTCGATCGGCGGGATGCCGGCGCGCGCATGGCGCCGGTTGATCGCCTTCACCGCCCAGTCGATGATCGTCAGCGTGCGCAGGCCGAGGAAGTCGAACTTCACCAGGCCGACTTCTTCCACGTCGTTCTTGTCGAACTGGGTGACCGGGTTCTTGCCGCGCCCGCCCTCGTCGTGTTCGGCGAACAGCGGGCAGAATTCGGTCAGCGGCTCCGGCGCGATCACCACGCCGCCGGCGTGCTTGCCGGCGTTGCGGGTCAGGTCCTCGAGCTGGCGCGCCAGGTCGATCAGGTCGCGGACGTCGTCCTCGTTCTGGTAGCGCTGGATCAGCTCGGGCGAGGCCATCTCGCTGTCCTTGCCTTCGCCCATCGCATCCTTGAGCGTGATGCCGAGGATGTTGGGGACCAGCTTGGCGACGCCGTCCACCAGGCCGTACGGGAAGCCCAGCACGCGGCCGGCGTCGCGCACCACCGCCTTGGCGGCCATGGTGCCGTAGGTGATGATCTGGCTGACGCGCTCGCGGCCGTACTTGCGCGCGACGTAGTCGATCACCTCGTCGCGGCGGTCCATGCAGAAGTCGATGTCGAAGTCCGGCATCGACACGCGCTCGGGATTGAGGAAGCGCTCGAACAGCAGGTTGTACGGCAGCGGGTCCAGGTCGGTGATCTTCAGGGCCCACGCCACCAGCGAACCGGCGCCGGAACCGCGGCCCGGCCCGATCGGGATGCCGTGGTTCTTGCCCCACTGGATGAAGTCCGCCACGATCAGGAAGTAGCCGGGGAACCCCATCTTGATGATGGTGTCGAGCTCGAATTCGAGCCGCTCGAAGTAGTCCTCGCGGGTCTTGCCCGGCGCCAGCGGGTTCTTCTGCAGGCGTTCCTCCAGGCCCTCGCGCGACTGCTTCTGGATCCAGGTGTCCAGCGTCTCGTCGTCGGGCACCGGGTACTTGGGCAGGAAGTAGGTGCCCAGGCGCATCTCGATGTTGCAGCGCTTGGCCAGCTCGAGCGTGTTGTCGATCGCGTCGGGGATGTCGGCGAACAGCTCGCACATCTGCTCGGACGACTTCAGGTACTGCTCCGGGCTGTACTCGCGCGGTCGCTTGGGGTCGTCGAGCACGCGGCCGGAGGCGATGCACACGCGCGCCTCGTGCGCGTCGAAGTCCTTCTCGTGCAGGAAGCGCACGTCGTTGCTGGCCACCACCGGCAGGCCGCGCGTGCCCGCGGCATGCAGGGCGAAGCGGTTGAACGCCTCCTCGCCGTCGCGGCCGGTGCGGGTCAGCTCAAGGTGCAGGCCGTCGCCGAACACGCGCTGCCAATCGGCCAGGCTCTGTTCGGCCAGGTCGTGCCGGCCTTCGGCGAACAGCCGGCCGGCCAGGCTCTCGCGCCCGGCGAGCGCGAACAGGTTGTGGTGGTGCTCGGCGAGCCACTCCGGGTGCACGGCCACGCCGCCCTCGGGACGATGCCCTTCGAGCCAGGCGCGCGAGATCAGCCGCGACAGGCTCAGGTAGCCCTCGCGATCGCGGCACAGCAGCGTCAGCCGCCACGGGGCCTGGTCGGGCGTGGCGATCATCACGTCGGCGCCGGCGATCGGCTTGATGCCCACGCTTTCGGCCGCCTTGTAGAACTTCACCAGCGCGAACATGTTGTTCAGGTCGGTGACCGCCAGGGCGGGCAGGTCGAGTTCGACGGCGCGGCTGAGCAGGTTGGCCTGCTTGGCCTTCTTGGGATCGGCCTGGTCCGGTTTCTCGGGCACGCGGATCGTGGAATCCGCCATCGAGAATTCGGTGTGGATATGAAGATGAACGAAGCGGGACGTGGTCATGCCGGATCACTGCGGTGACCGGGCAGGGTAGTCCGGAGGGGGCGGAGCGACAAGGCTTGACAGCCGGGACCCGGGTCCCGGGGCCCCGGGGCTTCGCTAGGAGAGCTCCAGGTCGTGGCTGGGGAGGCTTTCCAGGGGCGCCGGTGCGGGATCGCGGGCCCCGTCGCCTGCAAGGCAGTCGCGCACCGGCGCGAAGCTGCGCCGGTGTTCGGCGCATGGGCCATGCCGGCGCAGCGCGGCCAGGTGTGCCGGCGTGCCGTAGCCCTTGTGCTGGTCGAAGCCGTATTCCGGATGGCGCAGGTGCAGTTCCTGCATGTAGCGGTCGCGGGTGACCTTGGCGACGATGGACGCGGCCATGATCGTGCGGTCGCGGGCATCGCCGCCGACCAGCGCCTCGGCCGGGCAGGGCAACGCCTTGGGCACGCGGTTGCCGTCGATCCTGGCGTACCGCGCGACGTGCGCGACGTCCTCCAGGGCGCGGCGCATGCCGAGCATCGTCGCCTGGAAGATATTGAAGCGGTCGATCTCCTCGACCGCCACCAGCACCACGCTCCAGGCGAGCGCGCGTTCGACGATGCGCGAGTACAGCACCTCGCGGCGCTCGGCGCCGAGCTGCTTGGAGTCGTCCAGCCCGTTGATGCGCGGCTTGGACGGATCGAACACCACCGCCGCCACCGCCACCGGTCCGGCCAGCGGGCCGCGGCCGGCCTCGTCGACGCCGGCGTAGAGCCGGAGGTCGGGGGCCGGGGATCCGGGGAACAGCGGCAATCCGGGGGACGGGGCTTTCATCGCGGCACCCGCTCCGGGACCCCGGCCCCCGGTGCCGGGCCCCGCACCAGCTCCGCCACCGCCTCGGCCGCGCGCGCCGAAGCGTCGCGGCGCAGTTCCGCGTGCAGTTGCAGGTACTTCGGCTGCAGGCGGGCCACCGCCTCCGGGTGCCGGAACCAGTGCAGCACGGCCGCGGCGAGCTTCCCGGGCGTGCAATCGTCCTGGATCAGCTCGGGCGCCAGGTCCTCGTTCGCCAGGATGTTGGGCAGCGCGTAGCGGTTCACCTTGATCAGCTTCAGCGCCTTGACGATGCGGGCGGTCAGCGGCGCGACCTTGTAGCCGACCACCATCGGACGCTTGACCAGCATCGCCTCCAGCGTGGCGGTGCCGGAGGCGAGCAGCACCACGTCGGCGGCGATCATCGCGGTGCGCGCCTGGCCGTCGAGCACGTGCGAGCGCAGCACCGGCAGGGCCGAGCGCGACAGCTGCTCGGCGATCAGCGGCTTGCAGCCCGGGTTGGCGGCCGGCACCAGCACGTGCAGTCCCGGCAATTGCTCGGACAGCTGCCAGGCGGCCTCGAAGAAGGTCTCGCCCAAGCGGCTGATCTCGCCGTGGCGGCTGCCGGGCAGGATCGCCAGCACCGGGCTGGACGAGGACAGCCCGAGTTCGGCGCGGGCCGCGTCGCGGTCGACCTGGTAGGGGATGGCGTCGGCCATCGGGTGGCCGACGAAGCGCGCATCCACCCCGTGCCGGTGGTAGATCGGCGGCTCCATCGGGAACAGGCACAGCACCATGTCGGCGCTGGCGCTGATCTTCTCGGCGCGCTTTTCCTTCCACGCCCATACCGAGGGGCTGACGTAGTGCACCGTGCGCACGCCGCGCTGCTTGAGCCAGCGCTCCACCGGCAGGTTGAAATCGGGCGCGTCGATGCCGACGAACACGTCGGGCTGCCAGGCCAGGGCACGCTCGCGGAACTCGCGGCGCAGCTTGAGCAGCCGCGGCAGGTGGCGAAGCACCTCGAACAAGCCCATCAGCGACAGCTCGCTGGCGTCGAACCAGGTCTCGCAGCCGGCGTTGCGCATCGCATCGCCGCCGATGCCGGCGAACTGGGCATCGGGGTAGCGCTTGCGCAGTTCCTCGATCAAGCCGGCGCCCAGCAGGTCGCCGGACGTCTCGCCGGCGAGCAGGGCCACGCGCAGCGGCGCTGCGCGGCGATCCGTGATTCGCGATTCGCGGTTCGAAGAAGCTAGGACCATGAGCGCGCCCGCATTGCTTTTGCTTTTCGCCGGATCACGAGCCGTGGCCGTTATCGCAGCAACGGGCGCTCGGTGTGCTCGATGAATTCGAGCATGCTGCGCACGTCCTCGCTGTTGCGCGCCTGGTCGGCCAGCTCCTGCTTGGCCTCGGCGAGCGGCAGGCCGGCCACGTACAGCGTGCGGTAGGCGCGCTTGATCGCCGCGATGCGCTCGGGCGAGAAGCCCCGGCGCTTGAGCCCTTCGCTGTTGATGCCGCGCGGACGGCCGAGCGCATCGGTGCCCACCATCGTGAACGGCGGCACGTCGCCGTTGGTCAGCGCGCCCATGCCCAGGAAGGCGTGCGCGCCGATGCGGCAGAACTGGTGCGCCCCGGAGAAGCCGCTGATGATCACCCAGTCGCCGACCACGACGTGCCCGGCCAGCGTGGTGTTGTTGGAGAACACGCAATGGTTGCCGACGTGGCAGTCGTGCGCGATGTGGGTGTAGGCCAGCATCCAGTTGTCGTTGCCGATCGTGGTGACGCCGCCGCCGCCACCGGTGCCGCGATTGATCGTGACGAACTCGCGGATCAGGTTGTTGTCGCCGATCACCAGCTCGGTGCGCTCGCCGGCGAACTTCTTGTCCTGCGGGTCGCCGCCGATCGCGGCATGGCCGACGAAGCGGTTGTTGCGCCCGATGCGGGTCGGGCCGTACACGCTGCAATGCGGGCCGATCTGGGTGCCTTCGCCGATCTCGACGTCAGGGCCGATGAGGGTGAAGGCGCCGACGCGCACGTTCGCGGCGAGCCTGGCCGACGGATCGATGACCGCGGTGGGGTGGATCAGGGGCGTGTCGTTGCTCATCGTTCCTCCGGATGCGTTCAGCCCTTGGCGCCGGCGCACATCACCTCGGCGCAGGCGACCACTTCGCCGTCCACCCTGGCCTCGCCGTAGTACCAGCCCATGTTGCGGATCAGCCGCTTCATCTGCACGTCCAGGATCAGCACGTCGCCCGGGACCACCTGCTTGTTGAAGCGCGCGTTCTCGACCTTGACCATGTAGAACAGCGTGGAGTCCGCGTCGCGGCCCAGGCCCAGCTGCGTCATCACGCCGCCGGCCTGCGCCAGCGCCTCGATGATCAGCACGCCGGGCATCACCGGGCGGCCCGGGAAGTGGCCCTGGAAGAACGGCTCATTGATGCTCACGTTCTTCTGCGCAACGATGCGGCGCGCTTCATGGTCGAGCTCCAGCACACGGTCCACCATCAGGAAGGGATAGCGGTGCGGGAGCAGCTCCTGGATGCGGGTGACGTCGATTGGCAACTGCAGCGTATCGTTCATTCTTTCTCCTTGCCCACAGCCAGGATGCGCCGGGCAAGGGCATCGAGCTGCTTGAAGCGTGCGGCGTTCTTGCGCCACGTACGGTTGTCGGTGAGCGGGGTCCCGGACGAGTACTCGCCCGGTTCGTGGATGGAATTGCGCACCACCGACTTGCCGGTGATGACGACCTTGTCGCAGATCTCGAGGTGGCCGACCACGCCGACGTGGCCGCCGATCAGGCAATAGCGCCCGATCCTGGCGCTGCCGGCGATGCCGGTGCAGCCGGCGATGGCGGTGTGCGCGCCGATGCGGCAGTTGTGCGCGATCTGCACCAGGTTGTCGATGCGCACGTCCTCCTCGAGGACGGTGTCTTCCAGCGCGCCGCGATCGACGCAGCTGTTGGCGCCGATCTCGCAATCGTCGCCGATCACCACGCCGCCGAGCTGCGGTACCTTGATCCAGCGGCCGGCGTCCATCGCCAGGCCGAAGCCGTCCGCGCCGAGCACCGCGCCGGGATGCACGCGCACGCGCTTGCCCAGGCGCACGCGGGTGACCAGGGTGACGCGCGCGATCAGCTCGCTGCCCTCGCCGACCTCGCAGTCCTCGCCGATCACGCAGCCCGGGCCGACGATGCAGCCGTCGCCGATGACGCTGCGCGCCCCGATGCTGGCGAACGGGCCGACATGCGCGGTGGGCGACACGGTCGCGCTCGGATCGATGCTCGCGCTCGGATGGATGCCGGCCGCGCGCGCCGGCGGCACGTCGAACAACGCGGCGATCTTGGCGAAGACCGTGTAGGGATCCTTCGCGACCAGCGCGGTGCCGGATGCCGCCTCGGCATCGTCGGCGCGCAAGACCACGACGCCGGCGCGGCTGTCGGCCAGTTGCGCGCGGTAGCGCGGGTTGGCGAGGAAACTGAGCTGGCCGGGGCCGGCATGGGCCAGCGTGGCGACGCCGTGGATGGCCACGTCGCCGTCGCCATGCACCTGCAGGCCGAAGCGCTCGGCGATGTCCTGGGCGGTATAGGTAGGAGTATTCACGCCGGAATTCTACCGTGCGTCGTGATGGCGGTCATGTTGCGGCTGCCTGGCGGGCAGGCCAAGCTGTGCTCTTTATCCGAGCAGGTAGCGATCATCACGCTGGAGAAAAGCCCCCTTTAGTAAAGGGGGCGCGCCGCCGGCGCGGGGATTTGGTAGGCCAGTCGCCCACCAGACTCCTGCTGTGCAGGAGTCTGGTCCGCCAGGGCAAAGCCCTGGCGGGGCGGGCAGTTCGCTAGAACTGCCCGCCGAAGGTGAACTGCAGGCGCTCGATCTCGTCGCCGTCTTCCTTCTTCAGGGGGAAGGCGTAGCTGATCGAGATCGGGCCGACCGGCGCGCGCCACAGCAGCGCGATACCGGTGGAGGCGCGCAGCTCGTTGGCCTTGAAGTTGTCCCAGCCGTTGTAGACGTTGCCGAAATCGAAGAACGCGGAGACGCGCGCCGACGGGCTGTTGAACAGCCTCGGGAAGTACATTTCGAGCGAGCCGACCGTCTTGACCGAGCCACCCAGCGGTTGGCCACGGCTGTAGTAGACCGTGGCCTCCGAGCGCGGGCCGAGGGTGTTGTCCTCGAAGCCGCGCACGGAGTTGGTGCCGCCGGCGTAGAAGTTCTCGAAGAACGGCAGGCCGGAGGCGTTGACGCGGCGGATCAGGTTGCTGCCGTTGCAGGCCTCGGGGGTATACCCGGTGCTGGTCGTCGTACCGCAGATGTCGCGGCTGTAGGTCTTGCCGTAGCCGTCGCCGTAGCCGAGGTCCAGGCGGGTGTTCAGCACCAGCGACGGGATGATCGGCCAGTACTTGGAGAACGAATAGGTGAGCTTGTAGTACTCCACGGTCGAGCCGGGCAGGGCGATTTCCGCGCCCACGCGCTGGTACATGCCGCGGGTCGGCATGAAGTAGTCGTTGCGGGTGTCGCGCGCCCAGCCCACCTCGCTGCGCCAGGTGTGGAAGGTGCGCTGGCCGACCGCGTCGATGTACTCGATGATCGACTGCGGGGTATAGCCCTGGTAGGTCGTGATCTGGTTGCTGTCGATGCCGAGCATCAGCGAGAACGCGTCGTTCTCGGTGATCGGGATGCCGAAGACCACCTGCGCCGAGCCGCGCTTGCTGTTGTACTGCGCGGCGTTGTAGTCGGAGTAGTCCAGCTTCTGCCACGCCAGGTTGTAGCCCAGCGAGACGCCGTCGTCGGTGAAGAACGGGTTGGTGTAGGAGAACGAGTAGCGGTCCTGGTAGCTGCTGCGCGAGGCTTCCACCGAGACGCGGTTGCCGCCGCCCAGGAAGTTGTTCTGCGACAGCTGCACCGAGGTGGTGACGCCGTAGGTCTGCGAGTAGCCCAGGCCGATCTGGAAGCTGCCCGACGTGGTTTCCTTGACGTTGTAGACCACGTCCACCTGGTCGTTGCTGCCCGGTACCGGCGGGGTCTCGACGTCCACGGTCTCGAAGTAGCCCAGGCGCTGCAGGCGGATCTTGGAGCGGTCGATCGCGGCCTGCGAGTACCAGGTGTTCTCGAACTGGCGCATCTCGCGGCGCAGTACCTCGTCGGAGGTGCGGGTGTTGCCCTTGAAGATGATCCGGCGCACGGTGACGCGCGGTCCCGGCACGACCTGCAGGTTCACCGCGACGGTGCGGTGCTCGCGGTCCGGGGTCGGGATCGGGTTGACCTTGGCGAAGGCGTAGCCGACGTTGCTGAGCGAGTTGGTGATCGCGTCGGCGCTGTATTCCAGCAGGGCCCGCGAGAAGATGTCGCCGGCCTTGGGGATCACCAGCTTCTCGACGTCGGCCTGCGGCAGCACGGTGTCGCCGCTGACCTTGATCTCGGAGATCTTGTACTGCTCGCCCTCGGTGACGCCCGCGGTGATGAACATGTCGCGCTTGTCGGGGCTGATCGCGACCTGGGTCGAGTCGATGTTGAAGTCGATGTAGCCGCGGTCCAGGTACCAGGAGTTCAGCTTCTCCAGGTCGCCGGACATCTTTTCCTTGGAGTACTGGTCGTCGCGGCTGTACCACGACTTCCAGTTGTGCTCCTTCGACTCCCACTGGTCGAGGATGTCCCTGTCCAGGAACTTGTCGGTGCCGACCAGGTTGACGTGGCGGATCTTGGCGGCCTTGCCTTCCTTGATCGCGATGGCCACGTCCACGCGGTTGCGGTCCAGCGGGCTCACCGTCGGGGTGATCTGGACGTTGTACTTGCCGCGGTTGTTGTACTGGCGGGTCAGCTCCTGGGTGACGCGGTCCAGGCTCAGGCGGTCGAAGGTGCCGCCCTCGCTCAGGCCGATGTCGCTCAGGCCCTTGAGCAGTTCCTCGCTCTTGATGTCCTTGTTGCCGGTCACGGTCAGCTTGTTGATGGCGGGGCGCTCCTTGACCGTGATGACCAGGATGCTGCCCTGGCGGTCCAGCTGCACGTCCTCGAAGAAGCCGGTGCGATACAGCGCGCGGATCGACTCGGCCACCTTGGCGTCGTCGACGGTGTCGCCGCGGTTGACCGGGAGATAGGTGAAGACCGTACCGGAGGAAATGCGCTGCAGGCCGTCGACGCGGATGTCACTGGCGACGAAGGGCTCGGCCGCGTTCGCGAGCGCGGGCAGGCCCAGGCTGGCGGAAAGGGCTAGAGCGAGGAAGCGGCGAGTGGGAAATCTCGTCATGTCACATCCGGTTGAAGTCGAATTCGTAGGTTGCGGGTTGCCGGCGTATGACGACGGGCATGGATGCGAATCCTTCGCGACGGCACCACGGTTCCATATGCGGGGATTCGGATTCGGTGGTCACGGGACCCGGCCGAGGATGTCGTTGTAGAACGCCAACCCCATCAACCCGGCGAGCACCGCCAGGCCCACGTACTGCCCGGCGGCCATGGCGCGCTCGCTGAGCGGGCTGCCCTTGACCAACTCGATAAGGTAATACAGCAGGTGTCCCCCGTCCAAGATCGGGATCGGGAGCAGGTTGATGATCGCCAGGCTCAGCGACAGCAGGGCCAGGAAGTACAGGAACCAGTCCGGCCCGCGCTTGGCCGAGGCGTTGGCGACCTTGGCGATGGTGATCGGGCCGGAGATGTTCTTGACCGAGGCCTGGCCGGTCAGCATGCGCCGGATCATGCCCAGCGAATCGCCGGCCATCCGCCCGGTCTCGCGGATCGCGGCCGGCACCGCGGCGAACACGCCGTATTGCAGCCGCGCGTCGTAGGCGGGGGCGGCGGCGCGGCCCACCGCGATGCCGATCCGGTAGGCGGGCTTGCCGTCGGTGCCGGTTTCGCGGGTCGGGACCAGTTCCAGCGCGAGCCGGTCGCCGTCGCGCTCGACCTCGACCATGCCGGCGCCGCCGCGCTCGCCCAGCGCCTGGATCTGCGGGGCGACCTGCTCGGCCGAGTCGATCGGGTGGCCGTCGATCGCCACGATGCGGTCGCCCGGCTTGAGCACGCCGTCGGCGGCCGAGCCCGGGGCGACCTCGGAAACCTGCGCCGGCTGGGTCAGGAACTGCCAGCCGAAACCGGCCAGTTCCGGCACGCGCTGTTCCTGGAAGCCCGCCGGCAGCTGCGACATGCGCACGGTGACCGCGCGTTCGCCGCCATCGGCGTCGACCGCACGGATGCGCACGTCGCGCCGGTCCATCGCCGCGGTGGTCAGCAGCATGCTGGTGTCGCTCCAGCTGGCGACGTCGCGGCCGTCGACCGACAGCACGCGATCGCCGGCCCGCAAGCCGGCCTGGGCCGCCAGGCCCTCGACGTGGCCGAGCGTGGCGGAATAGTCCTGCTTGCCGATCACGAACATCGCCCACAGCAGGAGCATGCACAGCAGCAGGTTGGCGGCCGGGCCGGCCGCGACGATCGCGATCCGCTGCCACACGGACTTGGCGTTGAACGCCATCGAGCGTTCGGCCGGATGCACGTTGCCTTCGCGCTCGTCCAGCATCTTCACGTAGCCGCCGAGCGGGATCGCGGCGATCGCGAACTCGGTGCCGTGGCGGTCGCGGCGCGACCACAGCGGGCGGCCGAAGCCGACCGAGAAGCGCAGCACCTTCACGCCGCAGCGGCGCGCGACCCAGAAGTGGCCGAATTCGTGGAAGGTCACCAGCACGCCCAGGCTGACGATCATCCACCAGATGGATCCGAGCAGGTCACTCATTGGCGGCGGTCGAGGGCAGGCAAGGGAGGGAGATCGGCATCAGTGGCGGGCGAGGGCGGCTTCGGTCACCTGGCGGGCCTGGGCATCCACCGCCAGCAGGTGTTCCAGCGTATCCGCATTTTCCCCGGGCAGTGTGGAGAGCGCATGCTCGACCAGCGCAGGAATGGCTAGGAAACCGATCCGGCCCTGAAGAAAGGCTGAAACCGCCACTTCGTTGGCGGCGTTCAGGACGGCCGGCGCGCAGCCGCCGGCATGCATGGCGGCCCATGCCAGTTTCAGGCAGGGGAAGGCATCCAGGTCGGGCGCTTCGAAATCGAGCCGGCCATGCGCGCGCAGGTCCAGGCCGGCCACGCCGGAGGCGATCCGCTCCGGCCAGGCCAGGCCGACCGCCAGGGTGGTGCGCATGTCGGGCAGGCCGAGTTGGGCCAGGGTGGAGCCGTCGACGAACTCGACCAGCGAATGCACCAGGCTCTGCGGGTGCACCAGCACCTCGATGCGGTCGGCCGGCAGCCCGAACAGGTGGTGGGCCTCGATGACCTCCAGCCCCTTGTTCATCAGGGTGGCCGAGTCGACCGAGATCTTCGGGCCCATCGACCACTTGGGGTGGGCCACGGCCTGGGCCGGGGTGACATCGGCCAGTTGGGCGCGGCTGCGCCCGCGGAACGGCCCGCCCGAGGCGGTCAGGATCACCTTGCGCACGCCGGGCCCGGCGCCGTTGCCGTGCAGGCACTGGAAGATCGCGCTGTGTTCGCTGTCGATCGGGATGATCTCGCAGCCGGCCGCCGCGGCCGTGCGCATCAGCAGCTCGCCGGCGAGCACCAGCGATTCCTTGTTGGCCAGCAGCAGGCGCTTGCCGGCGCGCGCCGCGGCAAGCGTGGAGGGCAGGCCGGCGGCCCCGACGATCGCCGCGACCACGGTATCGCAGGCCGCCGCGTCGCCGGCCAGCTCGGCCAGCGCCTCCTGGCCGGCGTGCGCCTGCGTGTCCAGGCCGGCCTCGCGCAGGCCGGCGCGCAGGTCGTCCAGCAGGCCGGGCCGGGCGATCACCGCATGGTCGGGCCGGTGCCGGCGGCACAGTCCGACCAGCGCGTCGACCTTGTTGCCGGCGGCCAGCACGCTGGCGCGCAGGCGGTCGGGATGGCGCGCGATCACGTCCAGCGCGGAGGCGCCGATGGAACCGGTGGCGCCGAACACGGCGACCTGGCGGATATGGCTGCCGGCCATCTCAGAAACCCAGGATGTCCTTGCCGAGCGCGAACACCGGCAGCGCGGCGAGCACGCCGTCGATGCGGTCCAGCACGCCGCCATGCCCCGGGATCACGTTGCCCGAGTCCTTCGCGCCGGCATGGCGCTTGAGCAGGCTCTCGAATAGGTCGCCCAGCACCGAGGCCAGCACCGCCACGGCGGCGACCAGCAGCAGCTTGGGCAGGCCGGCCACGGGCAGGCCGGCCAGCAGCCCGAAGGCGGCCGCCACCAGCAGACCGGCGACCAGGCCGCCGACCAGCCCCTCGACGGTCTTGTTCGGGCTGATCCGGGGCGCCAGTTTGTGGCGGCCGAAATGGCGGCCGGCGAAATAGGCGCCGGAGTCGGCGGCCCAGACCATGGCCAAGGCGGTCAGCAGCCACAGGTGGTCCTGCAGCGATGCGGTGCCGTCGAACGTTTCGCGCGTGCCCAGGTGCAGCAGCAGCAGCGCCGACCAGGCCGGGATCACCGCGAGCGTGCCGGCGGCGAGCTTGAGCACGCCGGCGCCGCGGCTGTCGGGGCGGGCGCCGAAGTCGAAGAAGCGCAGCCACAGCAACGCCAGCAGCCACCATCCCACGCCGACCAGCGCGGCGATCTGGAACAGCACCATCGAACCGGCGGACGCCCATACCAGCAGCACCATCAGCAACAGGTTCAGGACCAGCAGCACGGTGCGCGGCAGGGTGTCGTCGACGCCGGACAGCTTGAGCCACTCCCACAGCCCGGTCAGGAACACGACGGCGGCCGCCGCGGCCAGCCAGTCGGTCCTCAGGAACAGGATCGCGCAGATGGCGGCCGGCGCCATGATCAGGGCGGCGATGACGCGGGTCTGGGTCATGCGGAAGAATTCTCCGTCGCGCGCGAGGCGACCTGCGCACTGGTCAGGCCGAAGCGGCGCTCGCGCCCGGCGTAGTCGTCCAGCGCCTGCTGGAACACGGCGGCATCGAAGTCCGGCCACAGCGTCTCGGTGAACCAGAGCTCGGTGTAGGCCAGTTGCCAGAGTAGGAAGTTGCTGATGCGGGTATCGCCGCCGGTGCGGATGAACAGGTCCGGCGGCGGCAGGTCGGCCAGGGCCATGCGCTGGGCGAGCAACGCCTCGTCGATCTGCCCCGGCGCCAGGCGCCCGGCCGCGACCTCCTCGGCGAGGGCCCGCGCCGCCTGGGCGATGTCCTGGCGGCCGCCGTAGCTGGCGGCGACGGACAGCACCAGGCTGCGGTTGCCGGCGGTGGAATCCTCGGCCTGCTGCATGCGTTCGCGGATGTTCGGGGCGAACCGCGAACGATCGCCGATGAAGCGCACCTGCACGTCGCGCCGGTGCAACTCCTCCACCTCGCGCTCGAGCGCGTGCAGGAACAGCTTCATCAGCGCGTCGACCTCTTCCTGCGGCCGGCCCCAGTTCTCGCTGGAGAACGCGAACAGGGTGAGCGCCCGGATGCCTTTTTCGAGGCAGGTGTCGACGGTGCGGTTGACCGCGCGCGCGCCGGCGCGGTGCCCGATCACGCGCGGGCGCCGCCGGCGCTGCGCCCAGCGGCCGTTGCCATCCATGATGATGGCGACGTGGCGGGGCAGCAGGGACGGTTCGGAGTCTGGACGCATGGCCGCGGTCGGCAACGTCAGACGGCCATCAATTCCTGTTCCTTGGCCTTGACCACGTCATCCACGTCCTTGATCGCCTTGTCGGTGATCTTCTGGATCTCTTCCTCGCTGCGGCGCACCTCGTCCTCGGTGATCGCCTTGTCCTTGAGCAGGTCCTTGACCTTCTGGTTGGCGTCGCGGCGGATGTTGCGGATGGCGACCTTGGTTTCCTCGCCTTCGCCGTGCACGACCTTGGCCAGCTCCTTGCGGCGCTCCTCGGTCAGCGCGGGCAGGTTGAGGCGGATCGTGGTGCCGGCGGTGTTCGGGGTCAGGCCGAGATCGGACGCGAGCAGCGCCTTCTCGATCGCGCCGACCATGCCCTTGTCCCAGGGGTTGATCACCAGCGAGCGCGCGTCGGAAACCGACACGGCGGCCACCTGGGAGAGCGGCACCTCGCTGCCGTAGGCGTTGACCCGGATGGTGTCGACCAGGCCGGTCGAAGCGCGGCCGGTGCGCACCTTCACCAGGTTGTGGCGCAGGGCCTCGATGCTCTTGGCCATGCGGGATTGAGCGTCTTGTTTGATTTCGTTGAGCATCGCCGGAGTCCGTGTGGAACTGAATCGGGCGATTATAGCCGGGAAGGCCGGGGCCCGGGTTCCGGGGCCCGGGGTTCGCAAAGGCCGATGGCCCCGATTCACGTGCGGCCGGGTGCCGGGCCGGCCGCGCAAGGCCGGTCGATATCCGGCAGTCTACCGGATCCCGAATCCCAAGCTTTTAGCTGCGGCCCTTCACCAGCGTGCCGATCGGTTCGCCGCGCAGGATGCGCAGCAGCACGCCGGGATGGCCCATGTCGAAGATGCGCAGCGGCAGGTCGCTGTCGCGGGCGAGCGCGAAGGCGGCGGTGTCCATCACCTCCAGGCCCTGGATGATGACCTCGTCGTAGGTGAGGCTGTCGTACTTGACCGCGTCGGCGTGCTTCTTCGGGTCCTTGTCGTAGACGCCGTCGACCTTGGTGGCCTTCAGCAGCAGGTCCGCGCCGATCTCGATCGCGCGCAGCGCCGCGCCGGAGTCGGTGGTGAAGAACGGATTGCCGGTACCGGCGGCGAAGATCGCGATGCGGCCCTTCTCCAGGTGACGGATCGCGCGGCGGCGGATGAAGTCCTCGCAGACGTCGTTGATCTTGATCGCGCTCATCACGCGGACCTTGGCGCCGAGTTTCTCGAGGGCGTCCTGCATCGCCAGCGCGTTGATGACCGTGGCGAGCATGCCCATCTGGTCGCCGGTGACCCGGTCCATGCCGCCGGCGGCCAGGCCGGCGCCGCGGAAGATGTTGCCGCCGCCGATCACCAGCGCGATCTCCGCGCCGGCCTGCTGGGCCTCGATCACCTCGTGGGCGAGGCGGTTGATCACTTTCGGGTCGATGCCGTAGTCCTCCTCTCCCATCAGCGCCTCCCCGGAAAGCTTGAGCAGGACGCGGCGATAGGCGAGTTCGGACATGGGAGTACCTCGGAGTGGGGGCGGCAAACGGCGCAAATTCTAGCGGATGCGCGCGCACCGGAGATGTAAATTTTTCCTTAGTCCGCGTCCTCGATCCTCGGAAGCGCCGGGGCGCAGCCGTTTCCACGAAGGCGGGAATCCATGCGTGCTCGACGATGAAGGCCGGCTGCCAGGGCGATCGTTCACCCGGTTGCCGGGAAGCCTTCCCGGTCCGAGTGCGACGAGGCGGTGCGGGGGGGCGGCAACGACCGCGGTCGCGGGGTCATGCGCATCGCGCCGGCCGCCGGCCGCACGGTCTTTCTCACGCCTGCGCCGCATGCGGTTCGGCGCCGTGCACGTTCACCTGGTTGCGGCCGCGGTGCTTGGAGCGGTAGAGCACCTTGTCGGCGGCCTTGAGCAGTTCTTCGACGTCATCGAACCGCCAGCCGTCGCCCTGGGTCGCCAGTCCCGCGGAGAAGGTGATGTGGAGCGGGCCGTCGGCCAGCCGCGCCATGGGCGCGCGCGAGGTCGCCGCGAGCACGCGCTGCAGCACGGCCTGGGCCGCGGCGCTGGTGGTGTTGGGCAGGATCACCAGGAACTCCTCGCCGCCGTAGCGCGCGATGACGTCGCTGGCGCGCAGCGCGCCTTGCAGGGCGAGGGCGAAGTTGCGCAACACCTCGTCGCCGACCAGGTGGCCGTGGCTGTCGTTGACGCGCTTGAAATCGTCGAGGTCGATGAACGCGATCGACAGCGGGCGGCCATGCCGCTGGGCGATCTCGAACTCCTGCTCCAGCCGGGAATGCAGCTGGTGGCGGTTGTAGACGCCGGTCAGCGCGTCGCGGCTGGCCTGCTCGGCGAAATGGCGGACGCGGTTCTCCGATTCGTCGGCCTGCCGGCGCGCGTCGGCGAGGTCCTGCAGTTCGCGCAGGCCGCGCAGCGAGGCCAGTTCGCGGGCCTGCTCGAAGATCGCTTCGACGTGCCCCGGCGTGGGAACCCGGATGTCGAACAGGGCGCCGATGTCCGGGAGCGATTCGCCGATCTTCTCGATCACCTTCTCGAAGCGTTCCGCATCCAGCGCGAGCGCGTCCTTGACCCGGGCGAAGGCGATGCCGCGCGCCTCCAGCGGGTCGTCGCGGAGCCAGATGTCGGCGACCGGGCCGGACAGCGCCACGCAGGCGGCGAACGGTTCGGCGGGATCGGCGGGCGCTTCGCTGCGGGCGATGGCGGTGCGCAGGTATTCCGGCAGGTTCCATTCGCCGGCCAGCCAGCTGCCGACCTCGGCATGGTCGCAGCCGAGCGCGGCGCGTTCGGCTGCGACCAGGGCCGCGTTGTCCGTCGCGCTCTCCAGCAGCGGCGCGTAGGAGTCCGGCATCGCCTTCAGCAGCGCCAGGATGCCGATGTCCTGCAGCAGCCCGGCCAGCATCAGTTCCTCGGGCTTGCGCAGGCCGCGGGCCTGGCCGAGCACGCGGCAGGCCAGGGCGGTGACCGCGCTGCGGCGCCAGACGCGCTCGTGCAGCGGGTGCGGCCCGAACGCGTTGTGCAGGCCGTGCACCATCGAGAACCCGAGCGCGAGGCTGAGCGTGGCGTTGAGGCCGAGTATCGCCAGGGCCTGGCCCAGGTTCTCGGCCCGGCGCCGGCTGGCGTAGAGGGGCGAATTGGCGACCCGCAGCATGCGCGCGCTGAGCGCCATGTCCAGGGCGATCGCGTCCGCGGCGGTGGCCACGTCGGCATCGGGGTCCTGGGCCAGTTCGATGATGCGCAGTGCGACGCCAGGCGGGGAGGGCAGGTTCCGGCAGGAGGCCAGGGCGGCCTGGATTTCTGGGGACATGCTCGTATTCTGCCGCTGTTCAGCCGCAAGTACATTACCAAACGGGCACGCCGCCGATGCCCGTGCCGGAAAACAAAAAAGCCGCGGCGAGCCGCGGCTTTTCCGTGGGCGCAATGCCCGGGGTCAGACCTGCATCGCCTTGGCGACTTCGGCGGCGTAGTCCTCGACGACCTTCTCGATGCCTTCGCCGACCACCAGGCGCTGGAAGCCGACGACGTCGGCGCCGGCGGCCTTGACGACCTGCTCGACCGACTTGTCGCTGTCCAGCACGTACGGCTGGCCGTACAGGGTGACCTCGTTGACGATCTTGTTGATCTTGCCCGAGATGATCTTCTCCAGGATCTCGGCCGGCTTGGCCTTGTCCTTGTCGGACATCTTGGCCAGCTCGATCTCCTTCTCCTTGGCGATGAAGTCGGCCGGCACGTCGGAGGCCTTGTTGTGCGGCGGGTTCATCGCGGCGACGTGCATCGCCAGGCCGCGCGCCAGCTCGGCGTCGCCGCCGGCCAGGTCGACCAGCACGCCGATCTTGCCGCCGTGGACGTAGGCGGCCACGTTGTTGGCGGTGTCGACGCGGACCAGGCGGCGGATCTGGATGTTCTCGCCCAGCTTGGCCACGGCGGCGGCACGGGCTTCCTCGACGGTCTCCCCGGAGGCGAGCTTGGCGGCCTTCAGGGCATCGACGTCGGCGGCGCCGGAGGCCAGGGCGGCCTGGGCGACGGCGTCGGTGAAGGCGATGAAGTTGCTGTCCTTGGCGACGAAGTCGGTCTCGGAGTTGATCTCCACCAGCACGGCCTTGCCGCCGTCCTGGGCCGCGGCGATGCGGCCTTCGGCGGCGACGCGGTCGGCCTTCTTGTCGGCCTTGGCCAGGCCCGACTTGCGCAGCCACTCGGCCGCGGCGTCGATGTCGCCGGCGTTCTCGGTGAGCGCCTTCTTGCACTCCATCATGCCGGCGCCGGTGCGCTCGCGCAGTTCCTTGACCAGGGAAGCAGTGATTTCCACGGGATTACCTCGTATGCGGTGTGTAGGGCGGGGCGAGGCCCCGCCAACGGGTATTCGATCCGGCCTGGAGGGACGGGCCGGTGGCCCGTCGGCCGGAGGAGCGGCCATGCAGCGTGGCATGGCCGCATGGCAGGCCGATTACTCGGCCGCTTCTTCCTTCTTGCCCTTCTTGGCCGGGGCGCGGCGGGCCGGCTTGGCTTCCTCGGAAGCCTCGGCGAACTCTTCCTCGCGGACCGAGGCGGCGTTCGGGGCGGCGGCCTTGCCTTCCAGCACGGCGTCGGCGGCGGCGCGGGCGTACAGCTGCACGGCGCGGATGGCGTCGTCGTTGCCCGGGATCGCGTAGTCGACCAGGGCCGGATCGTAGTTGGTGTCGACCACGGCCACGACCGGGATGCCCAGCTTCTTGGCTTCCTTGATCGCGATGTCCTCGTGGCCGATGTCGATCACGAAGATCGCGTCGGGCAGGCGGTTCATGTCCTTGATGCCGCCCAGCGAGGCTTCCAGCTTGTCGCGCTCGCGGCGCAGGCCCAGCACTTCGTGCTTGACCAGCTTGTCGAAGGTGCCGTCGGTCTCGGCCGCTTCCAGCTCCTTCAGGCGGGCGACCGACTGCTTGACGGTGCGGAAGTTGGTCAGGGTGCCGCCCAGCCAGCGCTGGGTCATGTACGGCATGCCGCAGCGCTCGGCCTCTTCCTTGATGGCGTCACGCGCGCTGCGCTTGGTGCCCAGGAACAGGATGGTGCCGCGCTTCTGGGCGACGCTCGAGATGAAGTTCATCGCGTCGTTGAACAGCGGGACGGTCTTCTCGAGGTTGATGATGTGGATCTTGCCGCGCGCGCCGAAGATGTACGGAGCCATCTTGGGGTTCCAGTAGCGGGTCTGGTGGCCGAAGTGGACGCCGGCTTCCAGCATCTGGCGCATGGTGACTTGGGGCATTGCTGTACTCCAGTTGGATGTGGAATCGCTTCCGCGCGCGGCCGTTCTCGTTGAGGTCCGCGCATGCGATTCCGGGGTTGGGCCTCCCTGCCGCGTCCGTGTCCGAACCCCTCGCGGGGCACCCCGGCACGGATGTGGGCGGCAGGTGTGGATTCGCCGGTGGCGTCCGGCGTGGACGGATTTCCGTGGCCGAGGGCCGGGAAAATCCCGCGGATGATAGCCCGTCGGCCGCGGCCGCGCAAATCCGGGCATAGCCAGGGCCGCCGGGACGGCGCGGATGGCCCGCTCCCGTTCAGATTCAGCCCGGATCGGCGATAATCGCCGGCATGACCGTGAATCTCAAGACACCCGAAGAAATCGAGAAGATGCGCATCGCCGGCCGCCTGGCCGCCGAGGTGCTCGACATCGTCGCGCCGCACGTGAAGCCGGGCGTGACCACCGCCGAGCTGGACCGCATCTGCCACGACCACATCGTCAACGTGCAGGGCACGATCCCGGCCAACGTCGGCTACCGCGGCTTCCCCAAGACGGTGTGCACCTCGGTCAACAACGTCATCTGCCACGGCATCCCGAGCGAGGGCAAGGTCCTCAAGGACGGCGACATCGTCAACATCGACGTCACCGTGATCAAGGACGGCTGGCACGGCGACACCAGCCGGATGTACTACGTCGGCACGCCTTCGGTGATGGCCAGGCGGCTGGTCGAGGTGACCCGCGAGGCGATGTGGCGCGGCATCCGCGCGGTCCGGCCGGGCGCGACCCTGGGCGACGTCGGCCATGCGATCCAGCAGTACGCCGAGTCCGAGCGCTTCAGCGTGGTGCGCGAGTACTGCGGCCACGGCATCGGCAAGGTGTACCACGACGAACCGCAGGTGCTGCACTACGGCCGCCCCGGCGAGGGGCTGGTGCTCAAGCCCGGGATGACCTTCACGATCGAGCCGATGATCAACGAGGGCACGCGCTACACCCGCGTGCTGCCGGACGGCTGGACCGTGGTGACCAAGGACCGCAAGCTTTCGGCGCAGTGGGAGCACATGATCGCCGTCACCGAGGACGGCGTGGACGTGCTGACCCTGTCGCCCAACGACCCCGTGCGCGCGTGAGCAGGCTGCCGGCGGCGGGTCTGTCCGGAACCGACATCGCCGGCGATGGCGAATGGGCGGCGCAGGCGCGCCAGTCGCTCGCCCACACCGATGCGCGGCTTGGACGGCGCTTCGACCAGGCCGACGACATCGACCGCCTGCTGGCGTTGCGCGCGCGCGCGATCGACGAGCTGATCCGCGATGCGTGGTCCCGCTGCGTCCCCGGGGACGCAGGCCTGTCCCTGCACGCGGTCGGCGGCTACGGGCGCGGCGAGCTGTTTCCGCGCTCGGACATCGACCTGCTGGTGCTCGGCGCGCCGGAGTCGCAGCGCCTGCACGAGCAGGCGCTGGCGCGCCTGTTCGCGCTGCTGTGGGACGCGGGGCTGCCGGTCAGCCACGCGGTGCGCTCGCCGGAGCAATGCACGCAGGCGGCCGAGGACCAGACCGTATTGACCGCGCTGGTCGAGTCGCGCCCGCTGGCGGCCGGCCCCGAGGCGCAGGCGCAGCTGGCGGCCGCGATCGCGCCGCAGCGGATCTGGCCGCCGCGCGAGTTCTTCCTGGTCAAGCGCGAGGAACTGCAGGCCCGGCACCAGCGCTTCGGCGACACCGCCGACAACCTGGAGCCGGACATCAAGGAAGGCCCGGGCGGGCTGCGCGACCTGCATACGCTGGGCTGGATGGCGCTGCGCACGTTCGGCGTGCACGACCTGGACGCCCTGGTCGGCCTGGGCCACCTCGGCCCGGACGAGGCCGCCGCGCTGCGGCGCGAGCGGCGCGAACTGGCGCGGTTGCGCTTCGGCCTGCACCTGGTCGCCAACCGGCCCGAGGAGCGGCTGCGCTTCGACTACCAGAAGGCGCTGGCGCAACGGCTCGGCTTCCACGACGACCCGGAGAGCCTGGGCGTCGAGAAGATGATGCAGCGCTTCTACCGCAGCGCGGCCATGGTGCGCAGGATCAGCGACCGGTTGCTGCAGCGGTTCGAGGAACAGTTCGACGGCGAGGCGGTGCCGGTGGTGGTGGGCGAGGGCTTCTCGCTGCGCCGCGGCTACCTGGCGGCGGACGCGCCGGGCTGGCCCAACGGCGACGTGCTGCAGGTGTTCGCGCTGTTCTCGACCTGGGCGACCAACGGCGACGTGCGCGGCCTGCATTCGCTGACCGCGCGGGCGCTGGCCGAGGTGCTGCGGTTCCTGCCGGCCTATGCCGACGCGCCGCTGCAGGCGCGCGAGGCCTTCATGGCCCTGATGCGCGGGCCGCGCGCGGTCGAGACGCTGAACCGGATGGCGCGGCTGGGCGTGCTCGGCCAGTGGATCCCGGCCTTCGCCAAGGTGTCCGGGCGGATGCAGTTCGACCTGTTCCACGTCTACACGGTCGACCAGCACACCCTGATGGTGCTGCGCAATCTCGCCCAGTTCGCCAGCGGCCGCGCCGACGAGCGCTTCTCGATCGCGCACGAGGTGTGGCCGCGCCTGCGCAAGCCCGAACTGCTGTTGCTGGCGGGCTTGTTCCACGACATCGCCAAGGGCCGCGGCGGCGACCACTCCGAGCTCGGCGCGGTGGATGCGCGCGAATTTTGCGTGGCGCACCAGCTCAGCGAAAGCGATACCGAACTGGTGGCGTGGCTGGTCGAGCAGCACCTGCGCATGTCGGTGACCGCGCAGAAGCAGGACATCTCCGACCCGGAGGTGATCCATCGCTTCGCCTCGCTGGTGGGCAGCCGCGAACGCCTGGACTACCTGTACCTGCTGACCTGCGCCGACATCGCCGGCACCAGCCCCAAGCTGTGGAACACCTGGAAGGACCGGCTGCTGGCCGACCTGTACTTCGCCACCCGGCGGGCGTTGCGCGAGGGCCTGGAAAACCCGCCGCCGCGCGAGGAGCGCCTGCGCGAGGCGCGCGAGTCCACGCGCGCGCTGCTGCACGTGCAGGGCGTGCCCGACGACGTGATCGACCGCCAGTTCGCCGGCATGCCGGAAGAATGCTTCCTGCGCTTCCGTCCTGCGCAGCTGGCCTGGCAGGCGATCTCGCTGATCGAGGTCGAGATCGGCGGCACGCTGGTGAAGGCGCGCCGCGCCGCGCCGGACAACGACGCGGTGGAGGTGTTCGTGTATTCGCCCGACCGCGACGGCCTGTTCGCCGCGATCGTCACCACGCTCGACCGCAAGGGCTACGGCATCCACCGCGCGCGCGTGCTCGACGCGCCGCATGGCGCGATCTTCGACACCTTCGAGGTGCTGCCGGCCGACGCGTTCGCCGAGCGCGACCCGGACCGCCTGGCGGCGGCGCTGGCGCACGTGCTCGCCGGCGACCTGGCCGACGTGCGCACCTCGCGCCGGGTGGTGCCGCGGCAGCTGCGGCACTTCCGCTTCGCGCCGCGCATCGAGTTCAAGGATTCCGCCGATGGCGGCCGCACCCGGCTCAGCCTGGTCGCGCCCGACCGGCCCGGCCTGCTGGCCGACCTCGCGCAGGTCCTGCGCAGCCATCACCTGCGCGTGCACGACGCGCGCATCGCCACGTTCGGCGAGCGCGCCGAGGACCAGTTCCTGATCACGGACGAGCACGACCGCCCGTTGACCGATCCCTCCCGCCAGGCCCTGCACGACGCGCTGCTGGCCTGTCTCGACCCCAAGTAAGCACGTTGGAGATCCCCTGATGGCTACCAAGCCCGCGTCCAAGAAGCCCGCCACCAAGAAGGCCGTCGCCAAGAAGACGGTCGCCGCGAAGAAGGCCGCGAAGGCCGCACCGAAGACCGAGGCGGCCGCGGAGGCGCAGGCCGAGCACGCGGCGCGCCGCAGCCTGCGCAAGCCGCCGGCGCCGGGCGTGGCCGAGCTGAAGTTCGGCATCGAGAGCGCGTTCGAGCGCCGCGCGATGTTGACCATCGACGAGATCGAAGGCTCCACCAAGACGATGGTGAACCGCGTCATCGACGGCCTGGAGAGCGGCGAGTTCCGCGTCGCCGAGCCGGACGGCCACGGCGGCTGGAAGGTCAACGAGTGGCTGAAGAAGGCGGTGCTGCTGTACTTCCGGGTCAACGACATGGCGGTGGTGGACGCCCGCCCCGCGCCGTTCTGGGACAAGGTCGAGGCGCGCTTCGCCGGCTACGACGAGGCCAGGTTCCGCGCCGCCGGCGTGCGCGTGGTGCCGGGCGCGGTGGCGCGCCGCGGCAGCTACTTCGGCAAGGACGTGGTGCTGATGCCGAGCTTCACCAACATCGGCGCCCACGTGGGCGAGGGCACGATGGTGGACACCTGGGCCACGGTCGGTTCCTGCGCGCAGGTCGGCAAGCACTGCCACCTGTCCGGGGGCGCCGGCATCGGCGGCGTGCTGGAGCCGCTGCAGGCCAGCCCGACGATCATCGAGGACCATTGCTTCATCGGCGCGCGCTCGGAAGTGGTGGAAGGCGTCGTGGTCGGCCACCACAGCGTGATCGGCATGGGCGTGTTCATCGGGCAGAGCACCCGCATCTACAACCGCGCGACCGGCGAGATCAGCTATGGCTACGTGCCGCCGTACAGCGTGGTGGTGTCCGGGCAGTTGCCGTCCAAGGACGGCACGCACTCGCTGTACTGCGCGGTGATCGTCAAGCAGGTCGATGCGAAGACGCGCAGCAAGACCAGCGTGAACGACCTGCTGCGCGGGTTGGCGGACTGATTCTGTTCCTTCTCCCCTCCGCAGAAGGCACCCCGGAGGGTCCGGCGAGGGTACGGGCGCGGCTTCGTGCGCCCGGCCATTCGCGAGGGGGGCTTCCCCGTACCCTCGCACCAGCCCCTGCCTCGCCGGGAGAGGGGCTATTGGATTGCAAGCATCTGGAATTTGGCATGACCACGATCTACGGCCTGAAGAACTGCGACACCTGCAAGAAGGCGACCAAGTGGCTGGACCGCTTCGGCGTCGCCTACACGTTCGTCGACTATCGCGAGCACAAGCCCAGCCCCGAGACGCTGCTGGAATGGGCGGGCAAGGCCGGCGGTTTCGATGCGCTGGTCAACAAGTCCTCGACGACCTGGCGCCAGTTGCCGGACAACCGCAAGCAGCCCGGCAGCGAGGCCGAGTGGAAGCTGCTGCTGCGCGAGCACCCGCAGCTGATCCGCCGGCCGGTGGTGGTGAAGGACGACGGCGGTTTCAGCCAGGGATTCTCCGACAACGGCTTCAAGAAGCTGTTCGGTGCCGGCTGAGATGAGCGACGTCCTCGACCTGGCCCGCGAACTGATCGCCCGGCCCTCGGTGACGCCGGAGGATGCCGGTTGCCAGGCATTGATCGCCGGGCGCCTCGCGAAGGCCGGATTCGCCTGCGAGCACCTGCGCTTCGGCGCGGTCGACAACCTCTGGGCCACGCACGGCAGCGGGGCGCCGGTGCTGGTGCTGCTCGGCCATACCGACGTGGTGCCGCCGGGGCCGGCCGAGGCCTGGGCCAGCGACCCGTTCGTGCCCGAGGTGCGCGACGGCGTGCTGTACGGGCGCGGCGCGGCCGACATGAAGGGCAGCGTGGCCGCGTTCGTGGTCGCCGCGGAGCAGTTCGTCGCCGCGCATCCGGACCATCCCGGCACGTTGGCGGTGCTGCTGACCTCGGACGAGGAGGGCGACGCGATCGACGGCGTGCGCAAGGTGGCGGCGCTGTTCCGCGAGCGTGGCGAGCGCATCGACTGGTGCATCACCGGCGAGCCGTCCTCGACCGGGCGGCTGGGCGACCTCTTGCGGGTCGGGCGCCGCGGCAGCCTGTCCGGCACGTTGACGGTGAAGGGCGTGCAGGGGCACGTGGCCTATCCGCACAAGGCGCGCAATCCGATCCACCTGGCGGCGCCGGCGATCGCCGAGCTGGCCGCGCGGCATTGGGACGATGGCTACGAGAGCTTCCCGCCGACCAGCCTGCAGGTCAGCAACATCCACGCCGGGACCGGCGCCAACAACGTCATCCCCGGCGAACTGCAGGTGCTGTTCAACCTGCGCTACAACCCGCACTGGGACGCGCCGCGGCTGGAAGCGGAAATCGCCGCGCTGCTGGACCGGCACGGGCTGGACTACGCGCTGAAGTGGCATCGCAGCGGCGAGCCGTTCTACACGCCGGAAGGCACGCTGCGCAGCGTCGCGCGCGAGGTGCTGGACGAATTCGCCGGCGCGCCGCCCGAGGAAAGTACCGGCGGCGGCACCTCGGACGCGCGCTTCATCGCGCCGCTCGGCGCGCAGTGCATCGAGGTCGGGCCGGTCAACGCCAGCATCCACCAGGTCGACGAGCACGTGCGCGTCGCCGACCTGGAGGCCTTGCCGGCGCTGTACCGCCGCCTGGTCGAACGGTTGCTCGCGTAACAGTTGCGCCGCCGCACGGGCCGGGTTAACGTCGCCGCCATGTCGCTTTCCGTCCTCGCCACCGCGAACGTTTCGAACCGCACCAACAATGCGGCGAATAATCGTGCGCGGCCGATGCGGGTCTGCGACTAGGCGAAAGCAGCAAACAAGCGCCCAGTGACCAGAAACCCGCATCGGCCGATGCGGGTTTTTTGTTGCCTGGGTTTCCGCGCCGCCGGCGATCGGGCGGCAGGGCGAAGTTTCCAGACACGTGCAATCCCCACAATCCAGGAGAGTCATCCCATGTGTTCCATCTTCGGCATCTTCGGCCTGCAACCCGGCGACGACCGGCAGGCCCTGCGCCGCCAGGCGTTGGAGTGTTCGCAGCGGCAGCGCCATCGCGGCCCCGACTGGAGCGGCGTGTACATCGACGACGGCGCCATCCTGGTGCACGAGCGGCTGGCGATCGTCGATCCCGCGGGCGGTTCGCAGCCGCTGCTGTCGGAGGACGGCGAACTGGCGCTGGCGGTGAACGGCGAGATCTACAACCACCTGGCGCTGAAGGGCGAGTTGGCGCAGCCCTACGCCTTCCAGACCGGTTCGGACTGCGAGGTCATCAACGCGCTGTATCGCGAGGACGAACCGGCGTCGTACCTCAACCGCCTCAACGGCATCTTCGCCTTCGCACTGTGGGACAAGGCCAAGGGACGCGCGATCATCGCGCGCGATCCGATCGGCGTGGTGCCGCTGTACTGGGGGCACGACAAGGAAGGGCGGTTGCGCGTGGCGTCGGAGATGAAGTCGCTGGCCGATACCTGCGCCGACGTGGCGCAGTTCCCGCCGGGGCACTGGTACGACACCGCCACCGGCGAGCTGACCCGGTACTACGAGCGGCCGTGGCGCGACTACGCGGCGGTCGAGGGCGTGCAGGTCTCGCCTCGGGAACTGCGCGAGGCGTTCGAGGCGGCGGTGCACCGCCAGCTGATGACCGACGTGCCCTACGGCGTGCTGCTGTCGGGCGGGCTGGATTCCTCGCTGGTCGCCGCGGTGGCCGCGCGCTACGCGCGCCATCGCATCGAGGACAACGACAGGACCGAGGCCTGGTGGCCGCGCCTGCATTCGTTCGCGATCGGCCTGAAGGGCTCGCCCGACCTGGCCGCGGCCAAGGTCGCGGCCGAGGCGCTGGGCACCGTGCACCACGGCTTCGAGTACACCTTCGAGGAAGGGCTGGATGCGTTGCCGGAGGTGATCCGGCATATCGAGACCTACGACGTCACCACCATCCGCGCGTCCACGCCGATGTTCCTGCTGGCGCGGCGGATCAAGGCGATGGGCGTGAAGATGGTGCTGTCGGGCGAGGGCAGCGACGAGATCTTCGGCGGCTACCTGTACTTCCACAAGGCGCCGAACGCGCGCGAGTTCCACGAGGAGCTGGTGCGCAAGCTCGACGCGCTCAACAACTACGACTGCCTGCGCGCCAACAAGTCGATGATGGCCTGGGGCGTGGAGCCGCGCGTGCCGTTCCTGGACCGCGAGTTCCTCGACGTGGCGATGCGGATGGACGCGAAGTACAAGATGATCGACAAGGCCAGCGAGGGCCCGCAGCGGATGGAGAAGGGCGTGCTGCGCGAGGCGTTCGACGGGTACCTGCCCGAATCGATCCTGTGGCGGCAGAAGGAGCAGTTCAGCGACGGCGTGGGCTACGGCTGGATCGACGGGCTCAAGGCGTACGCCGAGGCGCACGTCTCCGACCGCGTGCTGGCCGCGGCCGACAAGCGCTTCCCGGTGAACCCGCCGCAGACCAAGGAGGCGTACTACTACCGCAGCCTGTTCGAACAGTTCTACCCGAGCCCGGCCGCGGCCGAGACGGTGCCGGGCGGCAAGTCGATCGCCTGCTCGTCGCCGGCGGCGATCGCCTGGGATGCGAGCTTCGCCAGGATGGCCGATCCGTCCGGCCGCGCGGTGGCGGGGGTGCACGAGCAGGCGCTGGCGTCGTGAGATGACACGGCGGAAGGCTGCCGGGGAGTAGGTTCGCGGCAGCCATTGTCCCGAGAAGATTCGTTGTCGGATCGAGTGGTTTTTGTGGGAGGGACTTCAGTCCCGACGGACTTCACCGGTGAAGCTTGTTGGGACTGAAGTCCCTCCCACATTCATGCGTGTGCAATCGAGCGACGTTCTACTGGCTCCGCACGCATTCGCCGTAAACCTCCACCGGCGGATTGAACCCGGATGCGTCTGCCTGATTGGCGCGCCACAGGTTCGGCCTGAAATCGCCGCCCTTGCAGTTGGCCGCGCGGTCCACGCCGATGGTGTAGGTGTAGGGGCTGCCCCTGAAGACGTTGCGCTCGAACAGGTTGTCCTGGCTCATGCTGCCGTCCCAGCACAGGATTTCCGGCGTGCGGTAGCGGATCGAGCAGGTCAGGAATACGCCGGCGGACTTGTTGTCGAGGAACTGGTTGTCCACGAACCGGTTGCGGCGCGCGTCGGCGAGGTAGATGCCCTGGCTGCCATTGCGTTCGAGCCGGTTGCCGCGGATCTCGCTGTCCTCCAGGTGCTCGGTGGTGATGCCGGCGGCCACGTTGTCGTGGATATGGTTGTCGACCAGGCGCACGCGCGCGGTGCGATTGAACGACACGCCGTCCCACGCTGCGCCGGAGACGTCGTTGCGCTCGAAGAGCAGGTCGCGGCTGTCGCGCTCGCTGAGCAGGCAGGCGCTGCGGCAGCGGCTGGCCTTCAGGCCCGACAGGCGGATGTGGTCGCCGGCGCGGATCACCACCGCGCTGTTGCTCAGGTACGGGTGCTCGGGCATGAACTCGTGCTCGGCGCGGCCGCCGATGAGTTGCAGGTCGGCGACGACGACGTTGCGGATGCGCATGGCGGGCACCGCGTGCAGGTGGTCGCCGATCACCAGCAAGGGTTGCTGCACGTCGTCGGCCATGCGCAGTACGGTGTCGTGGCCGGCGCCGCGCAGGGTGAAGTCGTCGCGGCGGATCGCCAGCAATCCCTCGAGCGGGTACTCGCCCTTCGCCAGGCACAGCGTGGCCGGGCGATCGGCGGGCAGGCGATCGATGGCCTGCTGCAGGTCGTCGCCGGGTGCGGCGCGGGCGGTGCATCCCTCCGGGGTGGAGGGCGATGCCTGCGCAGCGGTTGCGGCCAACAGCAGGCAGGGAAGCAGGAGGGTTCGCATCATGGAGCGATTGTTGTGAGGGGGCTGCGCATGGTGCTCAAGGAGGGCCTGGATCAGGGACGTCACTCCCGCGAAATGCTTTTCAGCAGCCGCATGGCTGATCAAGCGGGGATCCAAGGACATTGCTGGTAATGGCTCTACGTCCATGGATTCCCGCCTTCGCGGGAATGACGAGGAGTGGGGCTTTGCTCAATGTCTGGCTTAGTGTCGCCGTTCCTGAGGGAGGTTCCCACGCTCGCCGTCATCCGAGTGGCGCGCGTTCACCTGTGATTGCGGCGCGTGCAGACCGGTTTCACGCGACCGGCGACAGGTTCATTGCGGACGCAGCGTCAGCGTGTAGCGGGCCGGCCCCGGCAGGAACGGCGTGGCGCGCCCGTGCACCCAGTCCTCGTGACCCGCGCCCCAGAACGGCGACAGCGGATGTCCGCTCTGGCCGCCGGGCATGTGCACGATGCCGTCGGCCTCGTGCCCGGGCGAGACCACCATCCGCTCGGACGCGCCGAACGCCGGCCCTTGCACGCGCGGCATGTCGCGGTCGCCCGGCAGTTGGTCGGCCGGCATGCACAGCAGCGGCTTGGCGAAGGCGGGCAGGGCGCGCGAGACCGGGTGGCAGATCGCGGCCGTGTTGCGTTCGCCCCAGGTGCGCTCCGACAGCGCGGGGCCCTGTTCGGCAAGGTCCTTTTCCAGCGTGCGCGCGGCATCGGCGAGCAAGGCGTCCCAGCTCGCATGCGGCGGAGGCAGCAGGTTCGCCGGACGCTTTTCCAGCAACGGCCATGCCACGCCTTCGAACTGCGCCAGCCGCGGCGGCACGTAGGCGTCGCCGAGCCTGGCCTTGGCCGGGGCGAGCAGCCCGGCCTCGAGCATGTCCAGCGTCGTGCCACGGAAGCCGCGCACGATGCGGTAGCTGGCCGACTCCACCGATGCCCTGCCGTCCCAGTGGCGGGTGGCCGCTTCCAGCCGCTGCAGGGCGGGGTCGTCGCTGTGCTCCACCACCTGCCGCAGCAGTTTCCACCAGCGCTTCAGCAGGAGCGCGCGGTCGTCGAGCTGGATCGCCAGCAGGTCCTTCTCGGTGAAGTGGGGCTTGGCGAACAGGTCGTCGCGGATCTGCCGTGCGCGTGCGCCCAGGTCGTAACCGGCGTTGCCGAGCCGGGCGAGCAGCTCGCCATCCACCAGCCGGTTGTTGGCGGTCCACAGGCGATGCGAGGGAGGATCGACCAGGAACGGCGCGCGATCGCTGATCAACGACCATGGCGCGCACGGCGCGTCGATGATCGCGCCGACGGCCGGCTTCACGTCGGGGACGAGCGCGGGACCGAACGCATCCGGCACGCAGCCGGGACCACGATCCGGGCGCGCACCGATCAGCCGCCAGCCGATGCGGCCGGTGCTGTCGGCGATCATCAGGTTCTGCGTGGGAATGCCGGCGCGGTCGGCGGCAGCGAACGCCTGGTCGAGGTCGCCGGCGCGCGCCATGTCGATGAAGTCGAGCCTGACCGCGCCCGGCAACTGGGCGGTCCAGCGCAACGCGAGCAGGCTGCCGTCGGGATCGGTGCCGACGATCGGCCCCCACGCGCTCTCGCGTACCTGCAAGGTGGCGGGTTCCGCGCCGGCGATGCGGATCGTCTCCTCGTGCGTGATCAGCAGGCCGGGATCCGCATCGGCCGGGAGCTTCGCGAAGTCGGCGGTGTCGATGTAGCTGTTGGTGAAGCCCCAGGCGACGTGGCCGTTGCTGCCGACGATCACCGCCGGGATGCCGGGCAGGGTGAAGCCGGCGACATCGACCTTGCCGCCCGGCGCCTTCGGATCCGGGTAGCGCAGCCGCGCGCGGAACCAGATGTTGGGCGCGCGCAGCGACAGGTGCATGTCGTCGGCGACGATGGCGCGGCCGTCCGCGGTCAGGGTGCCGTCCACCGCGAAGTTGTTGCTGCCCACAAAGGAATCGGCTGCCGCAGGCGGCCAACCGACGCCTCCCTCCCGCCCGGCGGGAGAGAGGGGGACCGTCCGCGGAGCGGACGGTGGAGTGAATGCCGCAGACGTGCCGGCACTGCCCGCGTCACTTGCCAGCTTGCGCAGATCAAGCGCCGCCGCATCCGGCAGCCGCGCGTTGCCATGCGGCTCCCCGGACAGCGGCGCGTCCCACTCGGAGCCGTCGTGGGCGAGCAGCGCGTACAGCGCCGGCGGCACCACGCCGCGGATCCGCGCCAGCGCCAGCTCGCGCTGGTTGCGCGGGTCCTGCAGGTCGGCGTACATCGCCAGGCCGACCAGTATCGAATCGTCCAGGGTCCAGGCACGCGGCCGCTGGCGCACCAGCAGGTAGGCCCAGGGCCGCACGCGCAGCGCGCCCAGGCCTGCGTTGACGCCGTCGCGGTAGGCCTCCAGCACCGGGCCCTGCCCGCCCAGCGATCGCCGCAGGTGCGCCTGCACGCGGGCGCGCAGGCGGTGCACGCGCATCTGCTTGTCGATGTCCAGCGCCGCCGGCCCGAACAGTTCGGCCAGTTCGCCGGCGGACGAGCGCCGCATCAGGTCCATCTCGAAGAAGCGTTCCTGCGCGTGCACGTAGCCGAGCGCGCGCATCGCGTCTGCCTCGCTGGCGGCGTCGATGGTGACCATGCCGAGCGCGTCGCGCTCGATCTTCACGGGCGCGGCCAGGCCGGGCAGGGCCTGGTCGCCCTGCAGGAACGGCAGGCTGCCGCGCAGCATCAGGTAGGCGGCCAAGGCGATGGCCAGCACCAGCACGACGATCGCCAGCAGCAGCCGGCCCAGCAGTTTGCGCATGCCATGGTCCCCCGGGTGGTCGCCCGATGGTAGCCGGTCGGCATGGCAGCCGGGCGACATTGGTTACGCAACTGAAACTGATTCCGATTAGATCATCGCCGCGCCGGATGAGGCACCATGCGCCCGGTCGATCCCACGGAGATCCCCCCATGAAAGGCCATCCCGACGTCGTCGAGTACCTCAAGCAGCTGCTGCGCGGCGAGCTTGCCGCCCGCGACCAGTACTTCATCCATTCGCGCCGTTACGAGGACCAGGGCCTGATGGCGCTGTACCAGCGCATCAACCACGAGATGGAGGAGGAAACCGAGCATGCCGACGCGCTGCTGCGGCGCATCCTGTTCCTGGAAGGCGACCCGGACATGCGCCCGTTGCCGTTCGAGCCGGGCAAGACCGTGGTCGAGATGCTGGAGAAGGACCTGCAGGTCGAGTACGAAGTGCGCGCCAACCTCGCCGCCGGCATGAAGCTGTGCGAGGAGCATGGCGACTACGTCAGCCGCGACATCCTGCTCAAGCAGCTGCAGGACACCGAGGAAGACCATGCCTGGTGGCTGGAGCAGCAGCTCGGCCTGATCAAGCGCATCGGCCTGGAGCTGTACCAGGTTTCCAAGCTCGGCGAGGGCAGTCTGGCTGAGTAGTCGGGGCGCGATCTCCTGTGGGAGCGGGTCTACGTGGCCCTAGGCCACGTAGACCCGCTCCCACAGAAAGCGACATCGCCGAAACGAACAAGGCCGCCCGTGAGCGGCCTTGTTCGTTTGGCTGTTGCATGGACGTCATTCGACGGCCAGCCCATCCACCTTCTGCCAGCCCCGCGGCAGCAGGTGGCCGCGCGTGGCGCGGGTGCCCAGGTAGGCGTCCAGGTCCTTGAACGAGAGGTTCATCGTGCGCTGGCCGCTGCGCACCAGCAGGGTGTTGCCCGGCGCCACCGCGGCCACCGCGACCACGCGCTCGGTGGCGAGCTTGGCCTTGGGGATCTCGATGAGCTTGTTGCCCTTGCCCTTGTCGAGTTCGGGCAGCTCGGTGGCCGGGATCGCCAGCAGGTTGCCGGCGCTGGTCACCGCCACGATGCGGTCGGTGGCCGGGTTCGCCAGCAGGGCGGGCTGCAGCACGCCGGCGCCGGCGCTCAGGTTGAGCATGGCCTTGCCGGCCTTGTTGCGGCCGGTCAGGTTCTCGAAGCGGGTCACGAAGCCATAGCCGTGCGAGGAGGCGAGCACGAACCGGGTGTCGTTGTCGCCGCTGGCCAGGGCCAGGAACGAAGCGCCCGAGGCGGGCGAGAAACGCCCGGTCAGCGGTTCGCCGTTGCCGCGCGCGGAGGGCAGGGTATGCACGGCGGTGGAATAGGCGCGGCCCTCCGAGTCGAGGAAGGCGACCTGCTGGGTGCTGCGGCTGCGCACCGCCGCCAGTAGCGCGTCGCCCTCGCGGTAGGACAGCCCGGCGGCGTCCACGTCGTGGCCCTTGGCCGCGCGGACCCAGCCCTTCTGCGAGAGCACCACGGTCATCGGCTCGCTCGGCACCAGCTCGGTCTCGTCGATCGCCTGCGCGGCCTCGCGCTGCACCAGCGGCGACATGCGCGCGTCGCCGAACTTCTTGGCGTCGGCGGTCAGCTCGTCCTTGATCAGCTTCTTCAGCTTGGCCTTGCTGCCGAGGATGGCGACGATCTGCTCGCGCTCCTTCTCCAGCGCTTCCTGTTCGCCGCGGATCTTCATTTCCTCCAGCCGCGCCAGCTGGCGCAGGCGGGTCTCGAGGATGTACTCGGTCTGTTCCTCCGACAGGCCGAAGCGCGCCATCAGCACGGGCTTGGGTTCGTCCTCGGTGCGGATGATGCGGATCACCTCGTCGAGGTTGAGGAACGCGACCAGCAGGCCTTCCAGCAGGTGCAGGCGGCGCTCGACCTTCTGCAGGCGGTGGTTGAGGCGGCGGGTGACGGTATCGCTGCGGAAGCTCAGCCACTCGTTGAGCAGCTGCTTGAGGTTCTTGACCTGCGGGCGGCCGTCCAGGCCGATCACGTTGAGGTTGACCCGGTAGCTCTTCTCCAGGTCGGTGGTCGCGAACAGGTGGCCCATCAGCTGCTCGGCATCGACCCGGTTCGAGCGCGGCACCAGCACGACGCGGACCGGGTTCTCGTGGTCGGACTCGTCGCGGATGTCCTCCAGCCACGGCAGCTTCTTGGCGCGCATCTGCGCGGCGATCTGCTCGATCACCTTCGACGGCGAGACCTGGTAGGGCAGCGCGGTGACGACGATGTTGCCGTTTTCCTTGGCGAAGGTGGCGCGGGCGCGCACGCTGCCGTTGCCGCTCTCGTAGATCGCGCGCAGGTCGGCGGCCGGGGTGATGATCTCGGCGGTGGTCGGGTAGTCGGGCCCGCGCACGTGCTCGCACAGGTCGGCGACGCTGCAGTCCGGGTCGTCGAGCAGGCGGATCAGCGCGCTGACGATCTCGTTGAGGTTGTGCGGCGGCACGTCGGTGGCCATGCCGACCGCGATGCCGGTGGTGCCGTTGAGCAGCAGGTGCGGCAGCCGCGCCGGCAACCAGGTCGGCTCCTCCAGCGTGCCGTCGAAGTTCGGCGCCCAGTCCACCGTGCCCTGGCCGAGTTCGCCCAGCAGGACCTCGGCGATCGGAGTGAGCTTGGATTCGGTGTAGCGCATCGCCGCGAACGACTTGGGATCGTCCGGCGAACCGAAGTTGCCCTGGCCCTCGATCAGTGGATACCGGTACGAGAACGGCTGCGCCATCAGCACCAGCGCCTCGTAGCAGGCGCTGTCGCCGTGCGGATGGTATTTGCCGATCACGTCGCCAACGGTGCGCGCCGACTTCTTCGGCTTGGCGGCGGCGTTCAGGCCCAGCTCGCTCATCGCGTAGACGATGCGGCGCTGGACCGGCTTGAGCCCGTCGCCGACGAACGGCAGGGCGCGGTCCAGCACCACGTACATGGAGTAGTCGAGGTAGGCGCGTTCGGCGTACTCGCGGAGCGGCAGTTGTTCGAAGCCGTGGAAGGTGGGACGGGTGAGATCGGTCATTGCGTGGGTGATACCTGCTCAGGGTGGGCGCGCGGCGCGGCCGCGACGCTCGAAGGGGCCCGATTATCCGGATGCGGCCGGGGAAGCCAAGCGCGGCGGCGGACGGTGCCGGCCCGACCGTTGCAGATAGCGGCCGGGCGGGGCGCCGTAGTGGCGGGCGAACACGGTGACGAAGGCGCTGGCGCTGCTGTAGCCGAGCTGGTGGGCGATGGCGCCGACCGGCTGGCCCGCGTGCAGCAGCCGCAGCGATTCGGCCAGCCGCGCCTGCTGGCGCCACTGGCCGAAGCTCATGCCGGTCTCTGCACGGAAGTGCCGGCTCAGGCTGCGCGGCGACAGGCCGGCCCATTGCGCCCAGTAGTCCAGCGCGTGCTCGTCGGCCGGGTCCGCGATCAGGCGCGTCACGATGCGCAGCAGCCGGCGGTCCTGCGGCATCGGCAGGTGCAGGCCTTGCGGCGGCGCATCGCCGAGCTCGTCGAGCAGCACCGCGGCCAGCCGCTGCAGGCGCGGCTCGCCCATCTCCTCGGGCGCGTGCGCGGCCAGGCGCCGCGCCAGGCACTGCACCAGGTCGCTGATGCCGAGCACGCACGGGTGGCCGGGCAGGGCGGTGCAGGCCTCGGGCGTCACCAGTACGCCCCAGCCCCGGATCGGTCCGGAGACCGCCACGGTGTGGCGTTCCCCGGGCGGCATCCAGCCGGCGCAGCCGGCCGGCAGCGACCAGTCGCCGCGCTCGGTGCGCGTGGTCAGCAGCCCCGACTCGACGCAGATCAGCTGGCCGCGGGCATGGTGGTGCCAGTCCACCTCGCGGGCCAGTCCGTGCTCGCTGTGGACCTGGAACGCCAGCAGCGGCGGGCCGTCGAGGCGCTCGAACCAGACGTGGATCGCGGGATCGATCGCGGACTCGGGATTTGGCGTGATTTCGATATCCATTGTCCGAATTGTATTACCAGGCCAGCCCCGTTCGGCCCGAACATACGCGCCTCCAAAGTGCGACTGAATACGCCATTTAGTTCCAGTTTCGATATTTGCGTTGACAAATATTTTCTCCGGAACAAAATGGCGACCCTATGATCTGCTCCCCCTCTCCCCTCCACCCGCCGTCCTTCGGGTTGCTGTTGCGGCAGGTCCGCGACGGCCTCAGGCGCCACCTGGATGCGGAAATGCGCGAGGAACTGCCCGAGTTCGGCTTCAGCCATTACATGGGCCTGAAGGTGCTGGCATCCAGTTCGCCGTGCACCGCCAACGAACTGGCGCAGGCCCTCGAGCAGACGCCGAGCGCGATCACCCGCCTGCTGGACAAGCTCGAGGCGCTCGGCGCCGTCCGCCGCGAGCCGCACGCCCAGGACCGGCGCGCCCTGCAGATCGTGATGACCGACAAGGGGCGCGCGCTGTACGAACGGCTCAAGCGCCGCGGCGACCGGGTCGTGGATTTCGCCTTGCGCGACCTGGTCCCGGAAGAGCGCGAGCAACTCACCCTTCTCCTGACCCGAGTACGCGATTCACTCAATTCGCCATGAACCCAGACCTCCCAACGATCACGCGCATGTGGCGGCCGGTCGCGGTGTCCGCGCTGGCCCTGGCCCTGGCCGCCTGCGCCAGCAGCCGCGGGCTGGCGCCGGAAGGCCGCCTGCTGGACGCGGCCGACGTCCATTCCGAAAAGACCCTGTCCGGCGTCGCGCTGAGCCCGGCCGGCTGGCCGAGCAGCGAGTGGTGGCGGGCGCTGGGCGACCCGCAGCTCGATGCGCTGGTCGCCGAAGGCCTGCAGGGCAGCCCGAGCCTGGCATCGGCCGAAGCGCGCCTGCGCCAGGCCCAGGCCCAGGCCGGCGCGCGCGATGCCGAGCGCAAGCCGAGCCTTTCGGTCTCAGGCGGCTACACCGGCCTGCAGCTGCCCGAGTCGATGGTGGGCAGCGAGCTGGGCGGCAGCTACGCCGGCAGCGGCCAGGTCGTGTTCGATTTCAGCTACGGCTTCGACCTGTGGGGCGGCAAGCGCGCCGCCTGGGAAGCCGCGGTGGACCAGGCGCACGCCGCGCAGGTCGATGCGCAGGCGGCCCGGCTCGAACTGTCGGCCGGCATCGCCGAGGCCTATGCCCAGTTCGGCCAGGCCTGGCAGATGCTCGACGTCGCCAACAGCGAGCTGGAACGCTCGCAGAAGGCGCTCGAACTGACCCGCCAGCGCCGCAGCGCCGGCATCGACAGCGACCTGCAACTGCGCCAGGCCGAGGCCCGCGTGCCGGCCGCGCAGCAGCAGGTGCAGGCCGCGCAGCAGCAGATCGACGAAGCCCGCAACGCGCTGGCCGCGCTGGTGGGCAAGGGGCCCGACCGCGGCCTGTCGATCGAGCGCCCGCGCCTGTCCCCGCTGGCGCTGCAACTGCCGAGCGTGCTGCCGGCCGACCTGCTGGGCCGCCGTCCGGACGTGGTCGCCGCGCGCTGGCGCGTGGAGGCGGCCAACAAGGACATCGCCTCGGCCAAGACCCAGTTCTACCCGAGCCTCAACCTGACGGCGCTGGGCGGCGTGGTCAACAACGAGGTCGGCGACCTGCTCAAGAGCGCCTCGGTGTTCGGCGTGGTCGCGCCGGCGCTGAGCCTGCCGATCTTCGACGGCGGCAGGCTGCGCGCCAACCTGGCCGGCAAGGACGCGGCCTACGACCTGGCCGTGGCCGACTACAACCAGAAGGTGATCGGCGCATTGCGCGAGGTCGCCGACCAGGTCAACGCGATGCGCTCGCTGGACGGGCAATTGCAAGCCCAGGCCCAGGCGTTGGCCACCGCCACGTCCGCCCACGACCTGGCGCAGCAGCGCTACCGCGCCGGCATCGGCAGCTACCTCGAAGTGCTGAGCGTGCAGGAGCAGTTGCTGACCGCGCAGCAGCGCATGGCCACGTTGCAGTCGCAGCAGATCCTGGCTTCGGTGCGCCTGCGCCGCGCGCTCGGCGGCGGGTTCGCGCCCGAGTCCGCCGGCAACGCCGCCGCCGAAACCGCCTCCCCCGATTCCAAGCATTCCTGAGAGCATCTCCCATGAGTCAGACTCCTTCCGCTTCCCCCTCGACGGACAACGCCGCACCGAGCCGTCGCGGCAAGTTGCTGCGCATCGTCGCGGTGCTGGTGATCGTGCTGCTGGCGGCCGTGGCGATCTGGTACTTCCTGTACGGCCGCTGGTTCGAGGAAACCGACGACGCCTACGTGCAGGGCAACCAGGTGCAGATCACGCCGCTGGTCGGCGGTACCGTGGTCAGCATCGGCGCCGAGGACGGCATGCGCGTGGAACGCGGCCAGCTGCTGGTGCAGCTGGACCCGGCCGACACCGAGGTCGCCCTGCAGCAGGCCGAGGCCAATCTCGCCAAGACCGTGCGCCAGGTGCGCGGCCTGTACCGCAGCGTGGAGAGCGCCCAGGCCGAGCTGTCCGCGCGCCAGGTCACGCTGCAGCGCGCCCGTTCCGACTTCGAGCGCCGCAAGAACCTCGCCGCGAGCGGCGCGATCTCCAACGAGGAGCTGGCGCACGCCCGCGACGAGCTGGCGGCCGCCGAGGCCGCGGTCAGCGGTTCGCGCGAATCCCTGGAGCGCAACCGCGCGCTGGTCGACGACACCGTCGTGGCCACCCAGCCGGACGTGCAGGCCGCCGCGGCGCAGCTGCGCCAGGCCTACCTCAACCACGCGCGCAGCGCGATCGTCGCGCCGGTGTCCGGATACGTCGCGCGCCGCTCGGTGCAGGTCGGCCAGCGCGTGCAGCCCGGGACCGTGCTGATGGCGGTGGTGCCGCTGGAGCAGACCTGGGTCGAGGCCAACTTCAAGGAGACCCAGCTCAAGCACATGCGCCTGGGCCAGGAGGTCGAGCTGCGCTCGGACCTGTACGGCGGCGGCGTGACCTACACGGGCCGCGTCGAGAGCCTCGGGCTGGGCACGGGCAGTGCGTTCTCGCTGCTGCCGGCGCAGAACGCCAGCGGCAACTGGATCAAGATCGTGCAGCGCGTGCCGGTGCGCATCACGATCGATCCCAAGCAGCTGGCCGAGCACCCGCTGCGGATCGGCCTGTCGATGAAGGCCGAGGTCAACCTGCACGACCAGGACGGCCCGGTGCTGCCGGCGCAGCCGGCCAAGGGCCCGGTGTTCGACACCGACGTGTACGCCAAGCAACTGCAGGCGGCCGATGACGATATCCATCGCATCATCCAGGCCAACCTGCCGTCGCAGGCCCAGGCGGGCTGAGCAACGCCATGTCCTCGCAAGCTCCCGCAGCGCCGGCGGCACCGGCGCCCGCTGCCGGCTTCAAGCCGGCCAGCGTGGCGCTGTGCACGATCGGCCTGGCGATGGCGTCGTTCATGCAGGTGCTGGACACGACCATCGCCAACGTCTCGCTGCCGACCATCGCCGGCAACCTCGGCGCCAGCTCGCAGCAGGCGACCTGGGTCATCACCTCGTTCGCGGTCAGCAACGCCATCGCATTGCCGCTGACCGGCTGGCTCAGCCGCCGCTTCGGCGAAACCAAGCTGTTCGTCTGGTCCACGCTGGCCTTCACCCTCGCTTCGCTGCTGTGCGGCCTGGCGCAGAGCATGGGCATGCTGGTGGTTTCGCGCGCGCTGCAGGGCTTCGTGTGCGGACCGATGTACCCGATCACCCAGAGCCTGCTGGTCTCGATCTATCCCCGCGAGAAACGCGGGCAGGCATTGGCGCTGCTGGCGATGATCACGGTGGTGGCGCCGATCGCGGGCCCCATCCTCGGCGGCTGGATCACCGACAACTACAGCTGGGAATGGATCTTCCTGATCAACGTCCCGCTGGGCATCATCGCCAGTTCCATCGTCGGCGCGCAGTTGCGCAATCGCCCCGAACCGACCGAGCGGCCGAAGATGGACTACATCGGCCTGATCCTGCTGGTGGTGGGCGTCGGCGCGCTGCAGATCGTGCTCGACCTGGGCAACGACGAAGACTGGTTCAGCTCGGACAAGATCGTCGTGCTGAGCTGCGTCGCCGCCGTGGCGCTGGTGGTGTTCGTGATCTGGGAACTGACCGACAGGGACCCGATCGTCGACCTGCGCCTGTTCCGGCACCGCAACTTCCGCGCCGGCACGATGGCGCTGATCGTCGCCTATGCCGCGTTCTTCAGCGTCAGCCTGCTGATCCCGCAGTGGCTGCAGCGCGACATGGGCTACACCGCGATCTGGGCGGGCCTGGCCACGGCGCCGATCGGCATCCTGCCGGTGATCATGACGCCGTTCGTCGGCAAGTACGCGCTGCGCTTCGACCTGCGCCTGCTGGCCTCGATCGCGTTCGTGTTCATGTCGTTCACCAGCTTCTACCGCTCCAACTTCAACCTGCAGGTCGACTTCCAGCACGTGGCGACGATCCAGCTGGTCATGGGCGTGGGCGTGGCGCTGTTCTTCATGCCGGTGCTGCAGATCCTGCTGTCGGACCTGGACGGGCGCGAGATCGCGGCGGGCTCGGGCCTGGCGACCTTCCTGCGCACGCTGGGCGGCAGCTTCGCCGCATCGCTGACCACCTACCTGTGGTCGCGGCGGACGGTCGAGCACCACGCGCACCTGACCGAGCACATCTCGGTCTACGACCCGGGCATGCAGGAGCGGGTGGCGGCGATGGGGCAGGGCGACCTGCAGCACGGCGCGGCGTTCCTCAACAACATGATCAACCACCAGGCCTCGCAGATGGGCTTCAACGACATCTTCTACCTGCTGGGCTGGACGTTCCTGGTGATCATCGGCTTCCTGTGGCTGGCCAAGCCGCCGTTCGGCGCCGGCGCCGGAAGCGCCGCCGCGGCAGGCGGCCACTGAGCGGGCGCGCCGCATGACGAAAGCCCCGCCATCGGCGGGGCTTTTTTTACGCGGATCGTCCGGAACGAAGAACGCCGGCCCTGGGCCGGCGTTCTCCATGCGCGACCGGACAGGCTACTTGTCGCGCACGAAGGTGATGATCGAACGCGTGGTGCCGGGCCAGTTCGGCATCTGCCGCCAGGGCGTCAGCACTTCCAGGCGGTCGCCCTCGCGACGGAACTCCCGGCACTGGGTGGTGCCGACCCATTCGGGATTCCAGGCCGCTTCGACCTTGGTGCACCACTGGTTGCCCTTGGTCTGCTCGATGCCGGTGTAGGCGACCAGCGTGTTCAGCAGCGCCGCCCGCTCGGCATCCGTGGTGCCGTTCTTGCGGCCTTCGCCGGTCAGGACGAAGGCGACGCGGTGGTCCTCGGTGAAGATCACGCGGCCGGTGGGATGGTCTCCCATCGCCGGGATCTTCTTGCCGGTGTCCTTGGATTCGACCTGGTAGCTGACCAGCCGCCACGATCCGGCCAGCGGTGCGTCGTCCTTCGCTTGCGCGGTGGCGGCCAGGGCGGCGCCCAGGAGGAGGACGGCTGCTTTCGTGGGGGTCTTCATCGGGAGGATTCCTTCTTTCGCTGGAGAGACGGATCGGTCCTTGATCGATGGAACGCGCTTGCAGCCAGGGGGCGCCGTTTCGCGGATTGTAGGTGCGCCCCCGGGGGTGTCAATCGAACGGCCCGGGCCGCTCCAACCCGCGTTTTGCCGGCGTACGCGATCGAGGAGCTCTCTCGTATCGCCTCATGCGAGCTGCGGGAGGACTTCCGTCCGACGGGCCTTACCGGTGTCGTTCGACGGGCAAGGCTTCCTACTCCCGCCAGTTGGAGAAGGTGCCCGAAGGGCGGATGAGGGCGCTTCTTGCTTTTGGAAGCAAGCGCTTTCGCCGCTTGGGCGCGTCGCTACCGCAGCTTCCGCACCTGCGTGTCTTCCGGCCTCAGGTCGCCGCCGTCGCCGCCTTGGGGTCTCATTGGCGGGACGGGCTTGCCGGTCCTCCTGTCGATGAGCGTCGAGTGCCGCTCGCCGCGGGCGAACAGGTGGCGCTCGCCCCACTGCCTCAAGGCCACCACCACGGGGAACAGGCTCTCGCCCTTGGCCGTCAGCACGTACTCCTGGTAGGCCGTGCCGTCCGAGGCGGCCTGCGTCTCCAGGATCCCCGCGTCGACCAGCGTGCGCAGGCGATCGGACAGGATGTTGCGCGCCACGCCCAGGTTGCGCTGGAAATCGCCGAAGCGACGCAGCCCGTCGAAGGCATCGCGCACGATGAGCAGGGCCCAGCGGTCGCCGACCACGTCGACGGAGCGGGCGACGGGGCAGGGCTGGTCGTTCGGCGGCTTGCGGTCGGGCACGGCGGGCGATCCGGGCGGGTGTCTTGTGGTTGCAATTTAAAACCAATTGGCGCATCGTTCAATCGGTTTTGTTTTGAAACTGGATTACCGCCATGGAAACTTCGTCCCTTGCCGGACCCGCAAACGCCTGCGAAGGAGCGGGCATGCCCCGCGGGCTGGTGTTGTTGTTCGCGGCCGCCAGCGGGCTGAGCGTGGCGAACGTGTACTACGCGCAGCCGTTGCTGGATGCGCTGGCGCGGGATTTCGCCATCGAGCGGGCCGCGATCGGCGGCGTGGTCACCGCCACGCAGGCCGGTTGCGCGCTGGCGCTGCTGTTGCTGGTGCCGCTCGGCGATCGCGTGGACCGCCGGCGGCTGATGGCGGTGCAGTTGCTGGCCCTGGCGGGTGCGCTGGTGGCCGTCGCGCTGGCCCGATCCGCAACGGTATTGCTGCTGGGCATGCTCTGCGTCGGCCTGCTGGGCACCGCCATGACCCAGGGGCTGATCGCGTACGCGGCCAGTGCCGCGGCTCCCGGGGAACAAGGCCATGTGGTGGGCACGGCGCAGGGCGGGGTGTTCATCGGCCTGCTGCTCGCGCGCGTGTTCGCCGGGGGCATCAGCGATCTGGCCGGGTGGCGCGGCGTGTACTTCTGCGCCGCCGGATCGATGCTGGCGATCGCGTGGCCGTTGTGGAGGCGGTTGCCGGCGCTGCCGCCCGCGCCCGGCGGCATGAGCTACCCGCGCTTGCTCGCCTCGATGCTGGCGCTGCTGCGGGAGGAGCGGGTCCTGCAGGTCCGGGGCGTGCTCGCGCTGTTGATGTTCGCGGTCTTCAACATCTTCTGGAGCGCATTGGTGTTGCCGTTGAGCGCACCGCCCCATGGTTTCTCGCACACGCTCATCGGCGCCTTCGGGCTGGCCGGCGTGGTCGGGGCATTGGCGGCCGCGCGCGCCGGCCGGTGGGCCGACCGGGGATACGGCCAGCGCACCAGCATCGCCGCGCTCGTGGTGCTGCTGCTGGCGTGGTGGCCGCTGTCGCTGATGGACCGTTCGCTGTGGGCGCTGCTGCTCGGGATCGTGCTGCTGGACCTGGGCGGCCAGGCGCTGCACGTGACCAACCAGAGCATGATCTTTCGCACGCGGCCGCAGGCGCACAGCCGGCTGGTCGGGCTTTACATGCTGTTCTATGCGGTCGGCAGCGGGCTCGGAGCGATCGCCACGACCTACGCCTATGCCCGCGCCGGATGGCACGGCGTGTGCCTGCTGGGTGCGGCGGTCAGCTTGCTTGCGGTGGCGTTCTGGGGCGCGACGCGGCGCTGCGTGCCGGACGCCTTCCGCCGACGGTAACGTCGCGGCGCGCCGAGCGGTGCTTCGGAAGCCGGGGCCATGAAGCAGAAAACCCCGCAAAAAGCGGGGTTCTTGGCTTGAGTCGTGGTGCCCAGGAGAGGACTCGAACCTCCACGGTTTTACCCGCTAGTACCTGAAACTAGTGCGTCTACCAATTCCGCCACCTGGGCGACTCAGGAGGGGAATTTTGGCCTGGCCGAGAACGCGTGTCAAGCATTCCGAATCCGATGGCGGGTATTCCTTGTCCCGCGCGCGCTCGGCTGGACACAATCGGCGCCACGTACCGGGAGGAGGGTGGCAGATGGCGTACTGGAAACGGGGAGCGCGGGGCGCGCGCGCGATGATGTTCGCGCTGCTGGCGGGGCTGGGCCTGTCGGCGGGCGCGCTGGCGGCCGACGACTTGCCGGTCTCGGCGGTGCCGGCCGACCGGCTGGGCGAGGCGTGGTGGGCGCAGCGCCACCAGCACGTGCTCGAACAGGTGCGTGCGCACCCGGATGCGCCGTTGCTGCTGATCGGCGATTCGATCACCCACAACTACGAGAAGGGCGATCCGCCGGACGAGGATTTCCTGCCGACCTGGAACGCCTTCTACGGTGCGCGCGGCGCGCTCAACCTGGGGTTCAGCGGCGACGGCACGCAGCATGTGCTGTGGCGGCTCGATCACGGCGAAGTCGACGGCCTGCGTCCCAAGGTGGCCGTGATAATGATCGGCACCAACAACACCGGTTGGCTCAAGCAGAGCGCCGAGCAGGCCCAGCTCGGCATCGATGCGGTGGTGGCCAGGCTGGAGCAGAAACTGCCGCAGACGCACATCCTGTTGCTCGGGCTGCTGCCCAGCGACCTGTCGGCCGAGAAGAGCCGCGCCGATGCCGAGGTCAATCGCTACCTGGCCGAGCGCTATGGCGACAACCC
The DNA here is from genome assembly GCF_006386585.1 of Pseudomonas sp. Hp2. NCBI lineage: Bacteria > Pseudomonadati > Pseudomonadota > Gammaproteobacteria > Pseudomonadales > Pseudomonadaceae > Pseudomonas > Pseudomonas sp. Hp2. The sequence goes on along the minus strand of NZ_VAHJ01000003.1, from coordinate 19,868 downwards.
GCGGGTGACCTACCTGGACATCGGCTCGGTGTTCGTGCGCGATGGCCGCCTCGACACCACGCGCTTCTACGACACCCGCTTCGATCCGCCGGCCGGCGCGCTGCATCCCGACACGCGCGGGCAGCGGATGATGGCCGAGGCGATCGAGCCGACCCTGGCGCGCCTGCTCGGCGAGCCGCCGCGCGTGCCGATGGCGCAACTGGGCACGTCGTTCAACACGTCGCTGATCCCCGTGCCGCGGCTGGAACAGGATTCGTACGACTGGTTCGCCCGCCACCACGGCGCCCTGGCCGCTGCACGCACGCTCGACCCGGAGGTCGTGATGATCGGCGACTCGATCACCCACTTCTGGTCTGGCACGCCGCGCGGCGTGCGCGCGAGCGGGCCGGAATCGTGGCGCTGGCTGTATGGCGATAGGCGCGTGCTGAACCTCGGCTTCGGCTGGGACCGCACCCAGAACGTGCTCTGGCGGATCCGCCAGGGCGAACTGGACGGATTGGACCCGGAGTGGGTCGTCATCAATATCGGGACCAACAATCTCGCCGGCACCGAGCAGGCGCGCACCAGCACCCCGGCCGAGGTCGCCGAAGGCGTGCAGGCGGTGGTGGCGCAGGTCCGGCAACGGCTGCCCAAGGCGCGGATCGTGCTGATGGCGATCTTCCCGCGCGGGCGCCACGCCGGCGATGCGCTGCGTGCGCCGATCGCCGAGACCAACCGCCTGCTCGCCGCGCATTTCGCCGGCGACCCGTCGGTGCGCTGGCTCGACATCGGCGCGCGCTTCCTCGACAAGGACGGCACGCTGCCGGAATCGCTGTTCCCGGACACGACGCACCCGAACGAGGCCGGCTACCGGATCTGGGCGCAGGCGCTGCGCGAGGCGGGCATCGGCGCCCCGGCCCATTGAGCCGGGCGCGCCAACGAAAAAACCCGCCGCGAGGCGGGTTTCTTGGATCCTGGTGCCCAGGAGAGGACTCGAACCTCCACGGTTTTACCCGCTAGTACCTGAAACTAGTGCGTCTACCAATTCCGCCACCTGGGCAGGTGGGCCGCGAATTCTGGAGGTGAACGCGGTGTCTGTCAATGCCTGCCGGCATGACGGTACGCATGCAGGCGCGCGGTTACCATGGCGCCGATGAAGAAGAAAACGCCAAGCGCCGGCAAGGCGCCCCGCAAGCACGCGACGAAGCAGGCCGCGTCCCCGAAACCGCATGGCAAGGCCGGCAAGCGCGCATTGCCGGCCTGGATGCCGGAGTCGCTCATCGCCCCCGCGCCGAAGGCCGCGAAGCCGGGCAAGGCGGCGGCCGCCGGCAAGCCGCGCGCCGGCAAGTCGCCTGGCGAGGCGCCCAAACCGCGCAAGCCGCTCGGCCCGCCCCCGCAGGCCGGCGGCTTCCACGACCCGCACGCGGCGCGCGAGGCCGAACGCTATGCCGAGCCGATCGCCAGCCGCGAGGCGATCCTGGAATTCCTGGAAGCCTGCGAGGGGCCGCAGACCGCGGAGGAAATCGCCGAACGGCTCGGGCTGCAGGCGCGCATCGAGGTGCTCGGCCGCCGGCTCGGGGCGATGGTGCGCGACGGGCAGCTGGTGCAGAACCGCCGCGGCGGCTTCGCGCCGGTGCGGCATACCAACCTGATCGCCGGCACGGTGATCGCGAACCCGGACGGGTTCGGCTTCCTCAAGCCCGACGAAGGCGGCGACGACCTGTTCCTGCCGCCGTTCGAGATGCGCAAGGTGATGCACGGCGACCGCGCGCTCGCCAACGTCACCGGCATCGACCGGCGCGGCCGTCGCGAGGGCGCGATCGCGCGCGTGCTGGAACGGCGCATGACCCGGCTGATCGGCCGGTTCTTCTACGAACTGGGCATCGCCTACGTCGAGCCGGACGACAAGCGCGTGCAGCGCAACGTGCAGGTGCCGCCCGACGGCACCGGCGGGGCGAGGGAAGGGCAACTGGTGGTGTGCGAACTGGTCGCGCCGCCGGACGGCCGGCGCCCCGCGATCGGCCGGATCGTCGCCGTGCTCGGCGACAAGCTGACGCCGTCGCTGCTGGTCGAGACCGCGATCCACGGCCACAACCTGCCCTACGAATTCCCGAAGGAAGTGCTGGACGAGGCCGCGGCGGTGCCGCTGGCGGTCGAGCCGGCGATGGTCGGCAAGCGCGTGGACCTGCGCCGCACGCCGCTGGTGACCATCGACGGCGAGGACGCCAAGGACTTCGACGACGCGGTGTACTGCGAGCCGAACAAGGACGGGTTCCGGCTGGTGGTGGCGATCGCCGACGTGTCCCACTACGTGCGGCCGGGGACGCCGCTGGACGACGAGGCGCAAAAGCGCGCCACCTCGGTGTACTTCCCGGGCTTCGTGGTGCCGATGCTGCCGGAGACGCTGTCCAACGGCATCTGCTCGCTGAACCCCAAGGTCGACCGGATGTGCTTCGTCTGCGACATGCAGGTGGACCGCAAGGGCGAAGTGACCGGTTCGCGCTTCTACGAGGCGGTGATGAACTCGCACGCGCGCCTGACCTACACGCAGGTCTGGAAGGCGGTGGGCGAGGACGACGCCGAGGCGAAGGCGGCGATAGGCCCGCTGCTGCCGCAGGTGCAGCGGTTGCACCAGCTCTACCAGGTGCTGGCCAAGGCGCGCGCGCGGCGCGGCGCGATCGAGTTCGAGTCCTCGGAAGTGCGCTTCGTGCTCGACAATCGCGGCGAGGTCGCCCAGGCCGGGATGCTGGTGCGCAACGACGCGCACAAGCTGATCGAGGAATGCATGATCGCCGCCAACGTCGAGGCGGCGAAGTACCTGCTGGGCGCGCACATCCCGGCGCCGTACCGCATCCACGAGCGGCCGCCGGAGCACAAGTACGAGGACCTGCTGGAGTTCCTCAAGGAGTTCAAGCTGAGCCTGCCGCCATGGGGCAAGGTCAAGCCCGGCGACTACACCAAGCTGCTGAAGAAGGTGCGCGAGCGCCCGGATGCGGCGCTGCTGGAGTCGGTGCTGCTGCGCAGCCAGAGCCTGGCGGTGTACTCGCCGGACAACAGCGGCCACTTCGGCCTGGCGCTGGAGGCGTACGCGCACTTCACCTCGCCGATCCGCCGCTACCCGGACCTGCTGGTGCACCGCGCGATCAAGTACGGGCTGACCGGCGGCCGCCCGGACAAGTACCTGTACACGCCGCGCGAGATGGCGGCGCTGGCGCTGCAATGCTCCGAGCGCGAGCGCCGCGCCGACGAGGCCGAGCGCGAGGTCGACGAGCGCTACCGCGCGGCGTGGATGGAGAAGCACGTCGGCGGCCGCTTCGACGGCGTGATCAGCGGCGTGACCAGTTTCGGCCTGTTCGTGGAACTGGACGAGTCGAAGGTCAACGGCCTGGTGCACGTCACCCAGCTGCCGCAGGACTATTACCACTTCGACGCGGTGCGCAAGACGCTGACCGGCGAGCGCCGCGGCATGGAGTACCGGCTCGGCGACCGGGTACGCGTGCTGGTGCTGAAGGCCAGCATGGAGGAGCGCAAGATCGACTTCCGGCTGGTGGAGCGGCTGGACCAGCCGGAACCCGAAGACGGCCTGCCGCCGCTGCCGCCGCGCGGCAAGCCGGCCAAGCGGACCAAGCAGAAATACTGAGAGGGCGACCATGACGGACGAATACAGCGGCGGATGCCAGTGCGGAGCGGTGCGTTTCCACGCGCGCGGCACGCTGGACCATGCCTCGATCTGCCATTGCCGGATGTGCCAGAAGGCGTTCGGCGCCTACTACGCGCCGCTGGTGTCGGTGCGCGGCGCGGAATTCGCCTGGACGCGCGGGGAGCCGAAGCGCTTCGCCTCCTCGAACCTGGTCAAGCGCGGCTTCTGCGCCGAATGCGGCACGCCGCTGACCTACGAGGCGCCGGACGGCATGGCGATCGCGGCCGGCGCGTTCGACCAGCCGGAACGGCTGCCGCCGACGCTGCAGTACGGCCTGGAAGCCAAGCTGCCGTTCGTCGATACCCTGCATGCGCTGCCCGGCACGCGCACCGAGCAGGACGTGGAGGCGACGGAGTTCCTGGCGCGGCTCGTGTCGAACCAGCATCCGGACCACGACACCCAGCGCTGGCCTTGATGAGTTGGAGCATTATTCGTGGGAGGGACTTCAGTCCCGACAGGGGTTGTCTTCCAAAAGCGTCGGGACTGAAGTCCCTCCCACAATGAAGACCCCTTCCTGAGGTGGAGCATGGCGGCGATGCCCGCCAGCGCCTACCATGCCCGCTTTCTTTTCCAGTAGCCCGCCATGAGCAAGCAGAACCAGTGGATCGTCGGCGTCAACGCCGTCGCTTCCTCGATCGAGAACGATGCCGACAACGTCCGCGAGGTCCTGGTCGAGGCGGGCAGCAAGAACCCGCGCCTGACCGAGATCGAGGAGAACGCCCGCCGCAAGGGCATCGACGTGCGCCGGGTCAATGCGCAGGCGCTGGACGGCGTCGGCGGCGGCGTCCGCCACCAGGGCGTGGCGGCCCGGTACGCCGCGGCGCGAACCTGGAACGAGAACGAGCTTGAAGGCCTGGTCGAGGCCGCCGGGGGCAAGGCGCTGCTGCTGGTGCTCGACGGCGTGCAGGACCCGCACAACCTCGGCGCCTGCCTGCGCAGCGCGGCCGCGGCGGGCGTCACCGCGGTGGTCATCCCCAAGGACAAGTCGGCCACGATCAACGCCACGGTGCGCAAGACCTCGGCCGGTGCCGCCGACCGCATCCCGGTGGTGGCGGTGACCAACCTGGTGCGCTGCCTGCGCGACCTGCAGAAGCAAGGCGTATGGATCTACGGCCTGGCCGGCGAGGCGGAAGGCTCCCTGTATGCGCTGGACCTGCGCGGCAACGTCGCGCTGGTGCTGGGAGGCGAGGCCGACGGCCTGCGCCGGCTGACCCGCGAACAGTGCGACCAGTTGGTACGCATCCCGATGCCGGGCGAGATCGAGAGCCTGAACGTGTCGGTCGCGGCCGGCGTGACGTTGTTCGAGGCGGTCCGGCAGCGCGGCTGAGGCCACGGCGTTCGCTCGAAAGGTGGCGGCCGGGACAGGGCTTGGCCGCGATGGCCAGGGAAACCGAAGCCTCGCGTGCCGCGCGCGCCTTGCGGATGCGACTTGGCTAGCCGGCGCCTGCCGCGCCTGTTGGCCAGGCATTGGCGATCTTGCAGAACAGCCGCGCGGTCTGCTCCGTGTCGTAGACCGCGCTGTGCGCGTCGGCCGCGTTCCACTCCAGCCCGGCCGCCTGCACCGCGCGCGCCAGCACGGTCTGGCCATAGGCCACGCCGGCCAGCGTCACCGTGTCGAACACGCTGAACGGGTGGAACGGGTTGCGCTTGTGCGCGGTACGCGCGACCGCGGCATTGAGGAAGTTGAGGTCGAAGTGGGCGTTGTGGCCGACCAGGATCGCGCGCTGGCAACCGTAGCGCTTCACCGCCTCGCGGACCGGGGCGAACACGTGGTCCAGCGCGGCCTTTTCCTCCTTGGCGAAGCGGAACGGATGGTCGAGCACGATGCCGGTGACTTCCAGCGACTTGGGATCGATATCGGTGCCCGGGGCGGGCACCACGTGCGCGCTGGTGGTCTGGCCGGGCCGGAACAGCCCGTTCTCGTCCATCTCGATCGGCACGCAGGCGATTTCCAGCAGGGCGTGCCGGTTCCAGTCGAAGCCGCCGGTCTCCACGTCCACGACCACGGGAAGGTAACCGCGGAAGCGTCGCGACATCGGGATCACGGAGGGGGCGGGTGGGGTTTCGACGTTGTTGCTCATCGCAATAGCCTAGCAGGTCGAAAAACATCCGCCGTTGCGGGCCTGGCCCCTTTCCTGGCTGATTCGATGCGGCGCGGGATACGGCCGGGCCCGTTCCATGCTTCCCGTGCCGGCCCCGCATCAGGGCGCGGTGCCGAGGATCGTGCCCTGCTCGCGCAGCCGGTACAGCAACTGCGCGCCGTCTTGCAGGAAGGCTTCGCGGGCGGATGCGCCGGCTTCGGCGGCGAGCCGTTCGAGCGTGCGCCTGCCGCTGCCGGCCCCGGCTTCGCCCAGCAGCGCGACCAGGCGGGCGGCCAAGGGAGACAGTTCGGCGAAGCGCACCTGGCCGTCCCGGCGATGCGCCAACAGCCAGGTCGGGGCGGGCGGCGGCGCCTCCGGCTGGAAATCGGGGCCGATCCGGTGCACGGGCCAGCGATAGCCGAGCAACCGCACGGCCGGCGACGGCACGGGAGTGCCGGCGAGCAGGTCGCCATCGGGGAGGTGCGGCGGGAGCGGAGCGTCGTCGAGCAGCAAGTCCAGCTCGATCCATTCGTAGTGCGCCAGTTCCGGCAGCCAGGGCGGCAGCGCGGCGGGGTCGCGCTCGTCCAGGTAATCGAGGAACTCCCGGCCTATTTCGGTGAACAGCGGCGAGCGCGCGCGATGGTCGCGGGCGAAGTCGTCGCACAGCCGCCGCCACGCCGCGTCGCCGAGCGTGCGACGCAGCACGGGGAAGTTGCCGGACAGCAGGCTTTCCAGGTTGTTGAGGTAAAGCTCGCGGTAGACCTGCAGCCGCCGCGGATCCATCCCTGCGGGGGCCGGCGCATGCGCGGGATCGCGCAGGTGCGCGGCGAATCCCGCCAGCAGGCGTTCGAGCGCTTCAGGCATGCGCGGCCTGCACGGGGAACGCGCGTTGCAGGTCGCGGACCCGTTCCAGCTCGTCCAGCAGTCGCGCCAGCGGCGGCAGGTTGAAATCCCTTTCCAGCAGGGTGGGGCGCACGCCATGGCGGGCATAGGCGTGCGCGAGCAGCCGCCAGGTGTCGGCATGCACGTCCCGGCCATGGCTGTCGATCTTCAGGCCGGGCGCTTCGTCGTGGTGGCCGGCGACGTGGTAGCTGGCGATGCGCGCGGAGGGCATCGCGTCGATGAAGGCGCGCGCGTCGTAGCCCTGGTTGACCGCGTTGACGTGCACGTTGTTGACGTCGAGCAGCAGGTCGCAGCCGGCCTCGTCCAGCACGGCGCGCACGAATTCCGGTTCGGACAGGCGGGCCTGCCCGGGCGAGGGCAGCTCGGCGTAGTACGAAACGTTCTCCACCGCGATGCGCCGGCCGAGCACGTCCTGCACGCGGCGGATGCGCGCCGCGACGTGGCGCACGGCTTCCTCGGTGAACGGCAGCGGCATCAGCTCGTAGAGCTGGCCATCGTCGCTGCACCAGCTCAGGTGCTCGCTGTAGAGCGCGACGTGGTGACGGTCCAGGAACCGGCGGGTGCGCCGTAGGAATTCCTCGTCGAGCGGCGCGACGCCGCCGAGCGAAAGCGACAGCCCATGGCAGGTCAGCGGATGCCGTTCGGCGAGCGCCTGCAACTGCTCGCCGAGCGCGCCGCCGACGCCGATCCAGTTGTCGGGCGCGCATTCGAGGAAATCGAAGGCGCTGGCCGGGGCTTCCAGCAGTGCGCCGATCAGGCCACGCCGCAGGCCGAGGCCCGCGGCGAGGTGCGGCGCCGCGCCGTCAGAGCGCGCCACCGCATTTGCCTTCGCCGCACTTGCCTTCGCTCATCTGCTTGCCGGAAGCGTCCTTCTTCTTCTCGCTGTGCTTGGCCTTGTCGGCGTGCGCCGGCGCCGGCTCGGAGGCGTCCTGTTTTTCCTGCGGCCTGGGAGCGGCGTCCTGCCGCGGGGCCGGGGTCCGCCGGGGCTGGGGATCCTTCGGCGTGCCGGTCGTGTCCTGAGCGGCGCCCAGGGCGTATCCCTGGGCCAGGTCGGTCATCGCGAAACCCGGCGATGCCAGCAGGCTGCCGCCCACCAGGACTGCGCCCAGGGTCGCCGTACGGTTGATGCGGTTCATGTCGTGCTCCGGTCGCGTGGATGAGCCGGCAGCTTAGCGCGCTCCAGGGGCGCGTGGACGACAAGGGCCCCGCGCTTGGCGGGGCCCTTGTCGTGCCGGGTCAATGGTCGCCGAGGATCACGCTGGCGATGATGCCGGTGGCCACCGCGACCAGGACGTAGTCGTTGTCGACCCGGCGCCACTGGTGGCCGGGCGGCGGCGGCTTGAGGCCGTAGCGGGCGTAGTCGGAGACATAGACGCCGCGATGGTCGCGCGGCAGGCGGTCGCCCTTCTGCCAGCGCTTGACCTGGCCCGGCGGCGGGCCCTTGCCCTTGTCTCCATGGGCGTTGCCGTGGCCGCCGGCATGCGGCGGGGGATCGGCGAAGGCGAGGCCGCTGCCGGACAGCATGGCCACTGCGAGCATCGAAGCGAGGACGCGTTTCATGGGTGGTTCTCCTCTGGGCAGGATCCGCCTGCGGAACGAACGCTAGAGTCCGCCGCGTGAACGCGAAATTAAGTCCCCCGGCCGCCGTGGCCGCCTATTCAGGTTGATTCTCAGGGAGCCACGGTGGTGCTGGTGTCGTCGCGCTTCTCGCGCGGCGGCAGCGGCTGGTCGCCGTTCACCAGGAACCAGACGTTCTCGGCGATGTTGGTGGCGTGGTCGCCGATGCGCTCGAGGTTCTTGGCCATGAACAGCAGGTGCGTGCACGGGGTGATGTTGCGCGGGTCTTCCATCATGTAGGTCAGCAGCTCGCGGAACAGCGCGGTGTACTGCGCGTCCAGACGGGCATCGGCGGTGCGGACCTGCATGGCGGCCTCGGCATCGTTGCTGCGGTAGGCCTGCAGCACCTGGCGCACCTGCTCGGCGGCGAGCTCGCCCAGGGCGCGCAGGCCCACGGTCTGCGGCAGCGGCGGCACGGCGTTGAGCGCGATCGAGCGCTTGGCGACGTTCGCGGCGTAGTCGCCGATGCGCTCGATGTCGGACGGGATGCGCAACCCGACCAGGATCTCGCGCAGGTCGCGGGCCATCGGGCCGCGCAGCGCCAGCCGCATCACGTCGTGGCTGATGGCGTGTTCGAGCGCGTCGATCGCCTCGTCGTTGGCGATGATCCGGTGCGCGGCGTTGTCGTCGCGGCGCTCGACCACGTCGAGCGCGGCCTCCAGCTGCGCCACGGCGGTCTCGCCCATGCGGATGATCTCGGCGACCAGCCGGTGCTGCTCTTCGTCGTAGCTCTTGACGATGTGGTCGTTGGGCAGGTTGTTCATGGCATGTCCGTGATTGGTGATTCGTGATTGGTGATTCGTGGCGGCATCGGTTCGTGGCTGGGGCTTCTTCTGCGAATCGCCAATCACGAATCACGAATCACGGCGGTTCGGCATCAGCCGAAACGCCCGGTGATGTAGTCCTCGGTCTGCTGCTTGGACGGCTGCGAGAAGATCGTCTCGGTACGGTCGTGCTCGATCAGGTCGCCCAGGTACATGAAGGCGGTGTAGTCGCTCACGCGGGCCGCCTGCTGCATGTTGTGGGTGACGATCACGATCGTGTAGTCGTTCTTCAGCTCTTCCACGAGCTGCTCGATGCGGCTGGTGGAGATCGGGTCCAGCGCGGAGGTCGGCTCGTCGAGCAGCAGCACGTCGGGGCGCAGGGCCACCGCGCGGGCGATGCACAGGCGCTGCTGCTGGCCGCCGGACAGGCCCAGCGCGCTCTGGTTGAGCTTGTCCTTGACCTCGTCCCACAGCGCGCCCTGGCGCAGCGCCTGCTCGACGCGGTCGTTCATCTCGCTCCTGGACAGCTTCTCGTGGTGGCGGATGCCGTAGGCGACGTTCTCGAAGATCGTCATCGGGAACGGCACCGGCTTCTGGAAGACCATGCCGACCTTGCTGCGCAGGCGGTTCATCGGGTACTTCGGCGAGAGGATGTTCTCGCCGTCGAGCAGCACGTCGCCGCGCGCCTCCAGCTTGGGATAGAGCGCGTAGATGCGGTTGAAGATGCGCAGCAGGGTGGACTTGCCGCAGCCGGAGGGACCGATCAGGGCGGTCACGCGCTTCTCCGGGATCTCCAGGTTGATGTCCTTCAGCGCGTGGAACTTGTCGTAGTAGAAGTTCAACCCACGCGCGGCCAGCTTGACCGGTGCTGGCGCCAGCGCCGTCTCGCCGGAAACCGGCACGGCGATGCGCTGTCTCATGGCCGCGCTCTGGCCGGCGTTGTGGAGGTCGTTCATGGCGGGCTTCCAGGAAAGGTCAGTCATGGGAAATCTTGTTGCGCAGGAGCAGGGCGCGCGCACCCAGGCTCACCAGCAGCACGAACACGGTCAGCACCAGCGCGCCGGCCCAGGCCAGCACCTGCCACGACTCGTACGGGCTGCCGGCGAACTGGTTCATCACCACCGGCACGCTCGCCATCGGGCGGAACACGTTGGTGTTCCAGTACTGGTTGCCGAAGGCTGTGAACAGCAGCGGGGCGGTCTCGCCGGAGATGCGGGCCAGGGCCAGCAGCACGCCGGTGACGATGCCGGCCGAGGCGCTGCGGTAGAGCACCTGGACGATCACCTTCCACTGCGGGATGCCCAGCGACAGCGCCGCCTCGCGCATCTGCGCCGGCACCAGCCGCAGCATCTCGTCGGTGGTGCGCACCACCACCGGCAGCACGATGAACGCGAGCGACAGCGCGCCGGCGAACGCGGAGAACTGCCCGCCGGTCTGCATCACGTACAGGGTGTAGACGAACAGGCCCAGCACGATCGACGGCGCGGACAGCAGGATGTCGTTGACGAAGCGCACCACGGTGCCGGCCTTGCGCGCGTTGCCGTACTCGGCCAGCCAGGTGCCGGCGGCGATGCCCAGCGGCGTGCCGATCACGATCGCCAGCACGCACATGACGGCGCTGCCGAAGAATGCGTTGGCCAGGCCACCTTCCTGCATCGGCGGCGGCGTCGTCTTGGTGAACAGGTCCAGGCTGATGCCGGCGATGCCCTTGGCGGCCAGGGTCCACAGGATCCAGCCGAGGAAGAACAGGCCGAACAGCGCGGTGGCGCACGACAGCGCCAGCGCGACCGCGTTGACCAGGCGGCGCCGGTTGTACAGGCGTTGCGAGACGGCCGACATCAGTTGCCCTCCTTGCGCGACAGGCGTTGCAGCATCAGCCGCGCGATCGCCAGCACCACGAAGGTGACGATGAACAGCACGAAGCCGAGCAGCAGCAGCGCCGAACGGTAGGTCTCGGTGGCTTCGCCGAAATCGTTGGCGATCAGCGCGGCGATGGTGGTGCCCGGTTCCAGCAGCGACGGCGAGAGCCGCACGGTGTTGCCGATCACGAAGGCCACCGCCATGGTCTCGCCGAGCGCGCGGCCCAGGCCGAGGAAGATGCCGCCGATCACCGCCGAGCGGGTGTAGGGCAGGACGATGTCCCAGCTCACTTCCCACTTGGTCGAGCCGAGCGCGTAGGCCGATTCCTTCAGCCGGGTCGGCACGGTCAGGAACACTTCGCGCATCACCGAGGAGATGAACGGGATCACCATGATCGCCAGCACGAAACCGGCGGTGAGCATGCCGATGCCCAGCGGCGGGCCCTGGAACAGCGGCCCGATCAGCGGCAGCGTGCCGACGTGGTCGTTGAGGAACGGTGTGACGTACTCGGTCATCACCGGCACCAGCACGAACAGGCCCCACATGCCGTAGATGATCGACGGGATGCCGGCCAGCAGCTCGATGGCGGTGCCGATCGGGGCGCGCAGCCAGCGCGGCGCGACCTCGGTCAGGAAGAAGGCGATGCCGAAGCTCACCGGCACCGCGATCAGCATCGCGATCAGCGCGGTGACGATGGTGCCGTAGATCGGCGCGAGCGCGCCGTACTTGTTCTCGACCGGATTCCACTCGGCCGAGTAGAAGAAGCTCAGGCCCTCCATCTGCAGGGCGTGGCGGCCGCCCCACAGCATCGACAGCGCGGCGCTGGCGAGGGCGATCAGGACGAAGACGACGGTGGCGGTCAGCGCCACCTTGAACAGCCGGTCGGCGCGGGCGTCGCGCAGGTCGCGGCCGCGGGGGGCGGTCATCGCTTCGGGAATGACGGTGGCGTTCATTGAGGATTCCGATGTGGAGGGCCGTCGTTCCCGCGCGGGTGAGGATGACTTGCGTCGCCCCCGCGAAGGCGGGGGCCCAGCGACTTGGCTTCTACGCTTCTATCCGTGGATCAGGAGGAGGAAAGCGCAAGTCGCTGGATCCCCGCCTACGCGGGGATGACGATTCGGCAAGGCCATGCGCGCGGCGCATGGGCCGAATCGTCACTTGAACTCAGCCGCCCAATACGCCTCGATCTGCTGCACCAGCTCCGGCGGCAGCGGCACGTAGTGCAGCTCGTTGGCCTGCGGCTGGCCGTTCTCGAAGGCCCACTTGAAGAAATCCAGCGTGGCCTTGGCGCGCGCCGGGTCCTTGGCCTGCTTGTGCATCAGCATGAAGTTGGTGGCGGTGATCGGCCAGGCCTGGTCGCCCGGGGCGTTGGTGATCACCAGGTTGAAGTCCTTGGCGTTCTTCCAGTCGGCGCTGGCGGCCGCGGCGGCGAAGGTCTCCGCGCTCGGCTGCACCCAGTTGCCGGCGGCGTTCTGCAGCGACGCGTACGGCATGTTGTTCTGCAGCGCGTAGGCCAGTTCGACGTAGCCGATCGAGCCCTTGATCTGCTGCACGTAGGAGGCCACGCCCTCGTTGCCCTTGCCGCCGACGCCGCCCGGCCACTGCACCGAGGTGCCTTCGCCGACCTTCTCCTTCCACTCCGGGCTGACCTTGGACAGGTAGTTGGTGAAGTTGAAGCTGGTGCCCGAGCCGTCCGAGCGATGCACCAGGTTGATCTTGGCGTCGGGCAGCTTCACGCCCGGGTTGGCGGCGACGATGGCCGGATCGTTCCACTTGCTGACCTTGCCCAGGAAGATGTCGGCCAGCAGCGCGCCGGTCAGGCGCAGCTTGCCCGCCTCGATGCCTTCCAGGTTGACCACCGGCACTACGCCGCCGATCGCGGACGGGAACTGGCCCAGGCCCGACTGCGCCAGTTCGTCGCTGGCCAGCGGCTTGTCGGAGGAGCCGAAGTCGACGGTGCCGGCCTTGATCTGGGCGATGCCGCCGCCCGAGCCGATCGACTGGTAGTTGATCTTGTTGCCGGTGGCGGCGTTGTAGTCGGCCGACCACTTCGAGATCAGCGGATAGATGAAGGAGGCGCCGGCGCCGGAGATCTCGGCCGCCTTGGCATCGCCGGCGGCGGGGGCGGACGCATTGCCGGCGGCCGGTGCCGCGTCGGCGGGCTGCTGGGCTTCGTTGCCCGGCTTGTTGCAAGCGGTCATGGCCAGGGCGATGGCCAGGGACAGGGCGGCGAGGCCGGCCGATTGCAGTTTCATGCGGTGCTCCATAACGGGTTCTTGCCGGTGATTCCGGCGGGCCACGCTATGAAATGATGTTTTTGTTACATGTTGATTACAGGGCTCCGGGGCCGGGATTCGGGACCTGGGTCGCGGAAAGGCGGGGGGGGGGGCTGCCTCGGAGAGGCGTTGCCCGGGACGGCTCCGGCGCCGGCGGGCTTTGCCGGCCTGTTGCCGGGGCGGAAGTCCCTCCTGCGAAGAGCCGCGAGAGCAGCCGGATCCCGGGTCCCCAAAAAAGACGCGGGCCACGAAGGCCCGCGTCGCGGTGGGCGAAGGGGAGGGAGAGGCGCCCCTTCGCCTGCCTTGGCTCGATTACTTCTGTACCGACTTGGTCCAGTAGGCCTCGATCTGCTGCACCAGCGAGTCGGGCAGCGGCACGTAGTCGAGCTGCTTGGCCTGGGCGTCGCCGTTGGCGTAGATCCAGCGGAAGAAATCGGTGGTGTTCTTCAGGTTGGCCGGCTTGGCCTTCTTGCGCACCAGGATGAAGTTGGTGGCGGTGATCGGCCAGGAATTGGCGCCCGGGGCGTTGGTGATGACCAGGTAGAAGTCCTTGGCGTTGGCCCAGTCGGCGCTGGCGGCCGCGGCGGCGAAGCTCTCGTCGCTCGGCTGCACGAAGCGGCCGGCGGCGTTCTTCAACTGCGCGTAGCTCAGCTTGTTCTGCAGCGCATAGGCCAGCTCGACGTAGCCGATGCCGCCGCGGATCTGCTTGACGTAGGCGGCCACGCCTTCGTTGCCCTTGCCGCCGATGCCGGCCGGCCACTGCACGGTGGTGCCTTCGCCGACCTTGGCCTTCCAGTCCGGGCTGACCTTGGACAGGTAGTTGGTGTAGTTGAAGCTGGTGCCCGAGCCGTCCGAGCGGTGCACGACGGTGATCTTGAGGTCGGGCAGGGTCAGGCCGGCGTTGAGCGCGGCGATCGCCGGGTCGTTCCACTTGGTGATCTTGCCCAGGAAGATGTTGGCCAGGGTCGGGCCATCCAGCTTCAGCGCGCCCGGCTGCAGGCCCGGCACGTTGGCGACCGGCACCACGCCGCCGATCACCGACGGGAACTGCGCCAGGCCGGAGGCGGCCAAGTCTTCCGGCTTCAGCGGCGCGTCGGAGGAACCGAAATCGACGGTGCCGGCCTTGATCTGGGCGATGCCGCCGCCCGAGCCGATCGACTGGTAGTTGACCTTGTTGCCGGTGGCGTTCGCGTAGTCGGCCGACCACTTGGACATCACCGGGTAGATGAAGGAGGCGCCGGCGCCCGTGATGTCGGCGGCCTGCGACGCGAAGGCGAACGAGGCGGCGACGAGGCCGACCAGCACGCGGTTCTTGAGGGAATGCATTCGAGATTGCTCCTAGGGTGGTGGTCGGCGCGACGGCCGACAGCGCCGGCTATTGCAAGTCGATTAGATGAATCTCTCGCTACGGAAGGATGACGTTTGGATGACAGTGCGCTCCGGCACGCTTGTCTTCGAGCGGTCATGGGTGTGACTCAAAACCGTCATGTGTTTGACGGAATCTTCACAAAACGTTTGGCCGCCATTCGCGTGACGGTGCGGGCGTTACCTGAAGCCAAAACCACCCATGGAGAAATCCCAGATGCGTTCCCATTTGCTCGCCACGGCGATCATCGCCAGCCTTGGCCTGGTGTCCACCGACGCCTTCGCCGCCAAGGCGACCACCCCGGCGGCGACTGCTGCACAGCTCGAGCAGTTGCAGGCCCAGATCGCGGCCCTGCAGGCCCAGGTGCAGGCGTTGCAGGAGCAGACCCAGTCGCTGCAGACCCAGTCCGACGCGCAGTCCGAAGTGAATGTGGTGCAGGCCAAGGCGGCCGAGGACGCGCAGGCCGCCAGCAGCAAGGTCGACAAGCTCGCCAAGCTGGTCAACGACACCAAGATCGGTGGCCGCATCTTCTTCGACGCGACCAGCATCGACCAGAAGAACAACGGCACCAAGACCGCCAACAGCGGCACCGGTTTCGACGTCACCCGCTTCTACCTGACCTTCGACCACACCTTCAACGAGGTCTGGTCGGCCAACCTGACCACCGACGCGCAGTACCTGTCGTTCGGTTCGGGCGCGGGCGCCAACCAGCCCAACAGCGTCGAGGTCTTCATCAAGAAGGCCTACGTGCAGGCCAAGTTCAGCGACGCGCTGTTCCTGCGCGCCGGCGCGGCCGACACGCCGTGGATCCCGTTCGTCGAGAAGTACTACGGCTACCGCTACGTGCAGAACACCCTGGTCGACCGCCTGTCGTACGGCACCTCGGCGGACTGGGGCATCCATGCCGGCGGCGACGCCAACGGCTTCAACTACGCCGCCTCGATCAGCAACGGCCGCGGCTACCGCAACCCGAGTCGCAGCAAGGGCGTCGATTTCGAGGCGCGCGTGGGCTACGCCCCGACCCAGAACACCGTCATCGCCGTGGGCGGCTACTCCGGCAAGCGCGGCCTGGAGACCGAACTGGTCGATCCGCCGCACACCGCCGAGCGCATCAACGCCATGGCGGCCTACGCCTCGTCGAAGTTCCGCTTCGGCGGCGAGTGGTTCCAGGCCAAGAACTGGGCCGTCACCAACGTCGCCGACGACAAGGCGCAGGGCTGGTCGCTGTGGGCCAACGTGGCGCTGACCGACGGCGGCATCAACGCGTTCGGCCGTTACGACAAGGTCGACACCAGCAAGCAGGTGAACCCGGATTACCAGAACACCTACTACCACCTCGGTGTCGAGTTCCCGATCACCAAGGGCATCAAGCTGGCCACCGTGTACAAGCACACCAAGGCCGACACCGCCAACGAGCTGAAGACCAACGAGTTCGGCGTGTTCGGCGACGTGCAGTTCTGATCCGGCTCGCCTATGCGATCGCGACGGCGGCAGGGTGACCTGCCGCCGTTTTTCGTTGCGCACTGCGTCGCGTGCGAACGCGACGAAGATCACGCGCGCTGTCGCGCGCCGCATCGCCTGCGCGCGGATGCCCGCCGCGGTGCGTCCGGAGCCTTGCCGCAACCGCCGGCACGGTCGCGGCGTGACATCGGTCGCGCGCGGGGTGAAGGCATATTTCACGCAGATGTCTGCCGGCTGATCGAGCCGCGCATTCGCCATGAAATCCGCGTTTTTGTGCTCTGCAGCACTTGGCCCGCCGCGCGCGTCTCGCGTAGCTTCCGGGGCATGTTGCCGCGCGTGTTCCATTGTCTTCTCGTCTTCATGCTGGTCATGGCCCTGGTGCCTGCGACGACGTTCGCGGGCGAGTGCCAGGGCGTGCTGGCCGAGCCGGATTCGCCGGCGAGCCACGACCAGGCCTGCGCGCCCGAGGACCCGGAGCCGGCGGCCGACGAGGCGATGCTGCCGCGCGCTCCGTTCCAATCGCATCGCCCGCACGCGACGCTGTCCGGAACCCGCCTGCTGGAACCGCCGGGCAGCGCCTGGCCCGAGCCGCTGCACCGGCCTCCGATCGGCGCCCGCTGACGCGCCGTCCTCCCGCGACACCGCCCTTGTTCCCGCCTTCCGCGGCCCGCGCCGCGGACACGGCCCCTGCATGCCTGGAGCATTCCCCCAATGGAAAGCATGATCGAAGGTTTCCGCCATTTCCGTCAGCACGTCTATCCCGGCCAGCGTGACCTGTTCCGCCAGCTGGCCGCCGGCCAGAAGCCGCACACCCTGTTCATCACCTGCGCCGATTCGCGGGTGATGCCGGAACTGATGTTCTCCGCCCGGCCGGGCGAACTGTTCGTCTACCGCAACATCGGCAACGTGGTGCCGCCGTACTCGCAACACGTCAGCGGCGTGGTCGCGGCGATCGAGTACGCGGTCGCCGTGCTCGGGGTCCGCCACGTGGTGGTCTGCGGCCATTCCGACTGCGGTGCGATGAAGGCCGTGCTCAAGCCGGAATCGCTGCAGGGCGTACCCTCGGTGGCGGCGTGGCTCAAGCACACCGACAGCGCCCGCCACGTGGCCGTCCACCACGGCCATGCGCCGGACAGCGAACAGGCGCTGGCCTGCCTGACCGAAGAGAACGTGGTGGCCCAGCTGGACCATCTGCGCACGCAGCCGGTGGTGGCGTCGCGGCTGGCCGCCGGCACGCTGCGCATCCATGGCTGGATCTACGACATCGCCCATGGCGAGATCCGCGCTTTCGACGCGCGCAGCGGCCGCTTCGTGCCGCTGCTGATCGAAGACGGTCGCACGCCGGAGGCCACGCCGCCGCCGCGGTTGGCCCTGGAAGCCGCGCTCGAAGCCGAAACGGCGTGAGGAGCGCGGCCATGCGATCCCCGTCGATTCGCGACTACTTCCGGCAGCGCCTGTTCGGGCGCGACCTGCTGGCCTCGATGGTGGTGTTCCTGGTGGCGCTGCCGCTGTGCATGGGCATCGCCATCGCCTCGGGGGTGCCGCCGGCGGCCGGGTTGATCACCGGCATCGTCGGCGGCCTGGTGGTGGGCGTGCTGGCCGGGTCGCCGCTGCAGGTCAGCGGCCCCGCCGCGGGCATGGCCGTGCTGGTGTTCGAACTGGTGCGCCAGCACGGCATCGCCGCCCTGGGCCCGGTGGTGCTGCTGGCCGGCGTCATCCAGCTGCTGGCCGGGCTGTGCCGGGCCGGCGTGTGGTTCCGCATGACCTCGCCGGCGGTGGTGGCCGGCATGCTGTCGGGCATCGGCATCCTCATCATCGCCTCGCAGGCGCACGTGCTGATGGATGCGGCCCCCAAGGCGCGTGGCCTGGAGAACTTCGCCGCGTTGCCGGGCGTGCTCTGGCGCGCGCTCGACCAGGGCGTCGGGCGTACCGCGCTGCTGGTCGGCCTGGGCACGATCGCGATCATGCTGGCCTGGGACAAGCTCAGGCCGGCGCGACTGCGCTTCGTGCCGGGCGCGCTGCTCGCGGTGGTGGGCATCACCGCGCTGGCGCAGTGGCAGGGGCTCGCGGTCGCGCGCGTCGACGTGCCGGGCAACCTGCTCGAGGCCATCCGCGTGCCGGGCTGGGCCGACCTGGCCGGCCTGCTCGACACCACCTTGCTGGTGTCGGCGATCACCTTCGCCTTCATCGCCAGCGCCGAGACGCTGCTTTCGGCGGCGGCCGTGGACCGCATGCACACGGGAGCGCGCACGCAGTACGACCGCGAACTGGCGGCGCAAGGCGTCGGCAACATGGTCTGCGGCGCGCTCGGCGCGTTGCCGATGACCGGCGTGATCGTGCGCAGCGCGGCCAACGTGCAGGCCGGGGCGGCGACGCGGATGTCCACCATCCTGCATGCGGGCTGGCTGCTGGTGTTCGCGATGCTGCTGCCGTGGCTGCTGCGGATGGCGCCGGTGGCGTGCCTGGCCGGCATCCTGATCTACACCGGCGTCAAGATGGTCAACCTGCGCCAGGTGCGGACGCTCGCCGCCTACGGCCGCGGCACGGCGGCGATCTACCTGGCGACCATGCTGGCGATCGTTGCCACCGACCTGCTGACCGGGGTGATCGTAGGCTTCGCGCTGTCGCTGCTGCGCCTGTCGCTGCATTCCTCGCGGCTGAAGGTGAACGTCCATGAGCCGGAGGGCGAGGGCAACCGGCTCGTGCTGGCGCTGGACGGCTCGGCCACCTTCCTGCGCGTGCCGGAGATGGCGCGCACGCTGGAGCAGGTGCCGCCCGGGCGCGAACTGCACCTGGACGTGAGCCGGTTGCGCCATGTCGACCACGCCTGCCTGGAGCTGCTGCGCGACTTCGCCCGCAACGCGGCCGCGCGCGGCAACACGCTGGTGGTCGACTGGCAGGCGCTGGAGACGCGTACCGAAGGACGCGGGCCGGCGCGCGTGGGGCTCAATCCGGCGTGACCGGTGCGGGACCGCGTGGGCGCCGCGTCGAAGATGCGGCGCCTACGCGGCCTGCGTCTTGTCCTTGTACTTGCACAGGTCGCGGATCACGCACTGCGGGCAGTCCGGCTTGCGCGCCTTGCACACGTAGCGGCCATGCAGGATCAGCCAGTGGTGCGCGTCCTGCAGGAACTCGGCCGGCACGCGCTTGAGCAGGGCATCCTCGACCGCGCGCACGTCCTTGCCCGGCGCCAGCCCGGTGCGGTTGGAAACCCGGAAGATGTGCGTGTCCACCGCCATCGTCGGTTCGCCGAAGGCGGTGTTGAGCACCACGTTGGCGGTCTTGCGGCCGACGCCCGGCAGCGCTTCCAGCGCGGCGCGTTCGCGCGGGACCTTGCCGCCGTACCGTTCCACCAGGATGCGGCAGGTGGCGATCACGTTCTTGGCCTTGGCGTTGAACAGGCCGATGGTGGAGATGTAGCGCTTCAGTCCGTCCTCGCCGAGATCGAGGATCGCCTGCGGCGTGTTGGCGACCGGGTACAGCTTGCGGGTGGCCTTGTTGACGCCGACGTCGGTCGCCTGCGCCGACAGGATCACCGCCACGAGCAGTTCGAACGGCGTGGAGTATTCGAGTTCGGTGGTCGGATGCGGATTGAGTTCGCGCAGGCGCGAGAACATCTCCACGATCTCGGCCCGGGTCATGGTGCCGCCGCGGCGCGTGGCCGGCTTTTTCGCGGCGCTCGCGCCGGCGGACACCGCGCCCTTGCGCCGGGCTTCTTTCTTGGTGCTCATGATTGTCCTTTCGCGGCCGCCTTGGCCTTGGCGCGTGCCAGGATCGCCGCCGCCAGCGGCGGCAGCGCCGGCGCGGCGGGCCGGTCGGGCGCGGGAGGCGGCGCGCGGCGCGCCTCGCGTTCGGCCGCGC